>NZ_JBEYZJ010000009.1:543393-566149 GCF_040645995.1 Nocardia sp. NPDC046473 | reverse complement strand
AACCTTGCGCGGCAGGACGAACCTTGCGCGGCAGGACGAACCTTGCGCGGCAGGACGAACCTTGCGCGGCAGGACGAACCTTGCGCGGCAGGACGAACCTTGCGCGGCAGGACGGAAGCTGCGCGGCAGGATGCGACGTGCGTGGCAACCGGTCTCCGGTGTGGCAATGTGTGAACGCCCCGGGCGTGCACGTGTGCGCGTTGGCACGTGTACGGCGGGGCGTCCGGGGCGTGGTGGTCGTTCGCGAGCCCCTCATCGACTCGCGAAGACCACCGGATCAGGGTGTGTTGCCCTGGATGTCGATGCCGCGGCCGGCGAGCCAGGGGAGCGGGTCGATGGGCTCGCCGCTGGGCAGGTGGATCTCGTAGTGCAGGTGCGGGCCGGTGGAGAAGCCGCGGTTGCCGACGGTGGCGATGATGTCGCCCGCGCGGACCTGCTGGCCGACGGTGGCCAGGATGTCGTTGACGTGGCCGTAGATGCCGATGGTGCCGTCGTCTTGCTGCACCCGCACCCACATGCCGAAGCCGCTGGCCGGTCCGGCCTCGATCACGACGCCGTCGGTGACCGCGCCGATCGGCGTGCCGATCGGGTCGGCCAGGTCGAGGCCCGCGTGCAGTGCGCCCCAGCGCACGCCGAAGGTGGAGGTCAGCACGCCCGCGATGGGGCGAACGGTCTTGGGGCGGGCGGCTTCGACGGCGAGGCGGTGCTGCTCCCACACGACGTTGTCCGGCACGGTCTGCGGCATCTGCGCTTCGCGCGGGGTGAACGCGGTGAACACGGCCTGCGGTGCCACGTCGGCGGTGAGCTTGCCTGCGGTGAGCTGGTCGGCGCTCGATTGCTGGTCGGCGGCGGCGAGGACGCCGAGCGAGGCGCTGACGACCGCGGACACGGCCACCGCGCGGGTGGCGGCACGGTGGCGTCGAGTCCGGGTCGCGCCCCGACGGGAAGATAACGGAACGGTCACGGGCATGGGACGAACGTACGGGAGGGTCATGCGGGTTCCGCAATCGTGTGGTTACCGTCACAGTGTAATGAAAGCCCAGTTCGCGTATTACAAGTGTGTAACGCAACCGCGCGCCTCGCGTGTTCACCTGGGGGAATTCCGTATTGCGCGGAGTTGACCAAATGGTCGCTCGTTGATCACACTATTTCAGTGGCGACTAATGGAGTTCGCGCCCTCATGGCGCTATCGGACCCGACCCGCCGCGCCATCTTCGAGGCGCTCCCGCAGGCCCCGCGCGCGGTCGGCGAACTCGCCGAACTCACCGGCGTGACCAGCTCCGCCGTCTCCCAACATCTGCGCGTCCTGCGCGAAGCCCGCCTGGTGATGATGCGCCCAGACGGCAACCGCCGCCTCTATTCCCTCGACCCCCGCGGCCTCAGTGATGCCCGCGACTACCTCGACCAGTTCTGGCCGAGCGCCCTGGCCGCCTACTCCGCCGCTCTGCAAACCGCCCGCACCGACAGCAGTCTCTGATGAGCGCGTTCGCCGCCGAGCATGTGGCGGCGGTACCGGAATTGTTCGGCGGCAACGGGATTCGATATGCCGCCGCCCTCTGAGTTGCGTGCCATGCTGTATTGCAGGCTGCGCAACTGGAGACATTGTCCGCTCGAAGGTCATGGAGGGCGAGGAAGTGTCCGGTCCGGAGGTTGCGCGAGTGCCGAGCGGAACGGCAGCGAATCCGAGCTTGCCCGCGCCTGGTGCGGTGTTGCTGCCGATCGGATCGACGGCGGCTGCTGGGCCCTCGAATGGATAGCGCGCCAGGCAGCTACTTCGCACACGCGTGCCATATACGCAGCAGGGTCGGCTGGATCTGAGGAAGCCGCCAAGTCTGCGAGGACCAGGCGGGTTGTCGATGGTGGGGTTGTGCGGGGTCCTGCCGGTGGTGGGTGGAGCCGTCAGCCGACGCGACGATAAGGAGTGCGGCGGGGTTGGGTGCCGGTGCCGGGCCAGTTGCGCTTGTTGAGCTGCTTGTCCACGGCGTTGACGACCTCGGTGACGCCGATCCGCAGCAGGCCGGTGTCGGGTGTGTCGGCGTACGGGTCGCCGAGCTGGCCGGCCCAGAGGACGATGTGCCGATTCAGCAGATGCGGGGGTGGTCCGCCCCAGCGCGGCGGGGTGGGGCCGAAGATCTGGACGGTGCGGGTGCCGAACGCGGTGGCCAGGTGCGCGACGCCGGTGTCGCCGCTGATCACCAGCCCCGCCTCGGCGACGGTGGCGGCCAGTTCGATCAGGTTCTGCTCCCCGGCGAGGACCCGGCCGATCGGCAGGCCTGCCCGCGCGGCGATGTTCAGCGCGATCTCGCGCTCGTATTCATCCCCGGTGAGCACCACCTCGCGACCGAGCACCAGCAGGTGCCGGACGACGGCGGCGAACCGATCCGCCGGCCAACGGCGGGCCGGCGCGCCCGCGCCGACGTGCACCACGACGCAATCACGGTGGCTCGTGGTCGACACCGGCGGCACCAGGCCGAGGTTGCGTCGATCCGCGACGATTCCGTCGGACTCGAGCAGGTGACACCAGCGGTCCACGTTGTGCATGTCCGTCTGCCACTCCGGCCCGTCCAGCTCGGGGAACGCCGGATTGCGGTAGCTGAGGATCCGTCCCGGTTCCGTCTTCTCCAGTTGCACAATGCTTTCGGTGCTCGGCCCGTGCAGGTTGACGGCGAGTTGCGGGCCGGGCGCGTCCCAGCGCAGTCCGCCGAGCTCGGCGGTGGGCACCATCGCATCCACCGAGGCGATCAGGTCGACGATCGGCTTCAACCGGTGCGGGGCGGCGAGCACGATGCGGTCGTGGGGCTTGGCGCGGCGTAGCGCGCGAAGGGCCGGGACCCCGGTAAGTAGATCACCAAGGCCCCGCGCCTGCAGCACGAGTACAACCGCCACCCTCTTCTCCTAGCCACCCGAGACTCACGATTCCGACCCACCCGCTTCACGCCATGGGCGTACACGACGAGAGTCACTTAGGGATGACTACCCGAGCCAAACCGGCGATAAACCCCGCTAGCGATCGCCCGCTGTGCTTTGGCGCACTAACCTCGTGTCATGACCTCCCGGCTCAACCCGTACCTCAGTTTCGGCGACACGGCCCGCGCAGCTCTGGAGTTCTACCGCGACGTGTTCGGCGGCACCCTGACCATCAGCACCTTCAGTGAATTCAGTGACCAGGAGGCGCCCGGCGCGGACCTGGTCATGCACGGCATCCTGGAAACCCCGAGCGGCTTCACATTGATGGCCGCGGACACCCCGCCCGGCATGGAATACAAACCGGGAAGCAGCATTTCGATCAGCCTCAGCGGCGAGGACGCGAGCGAGCTGCATGGTTACTGGGACCGGTTGTCGGAGGCGGGCACGGTGTCGGTGCCGCTGGAGAAGCAGATGTGGGGCGACGAGTTCGGCCTGTGCCAGGACCGGTTCGGCATCACCTGGATGGTCAATATCGCTGCCCCCGCGGTGGCGAAGTCAGGCGTGTCGGCGGCCGACGAATCCGTCGCTTAGCCGGACGGCAGCCGCCGGACAGGCGGATAATTCGGTGGGTAAGCCCACTGGACTTGCGAGTTGCGTGGGCAAATGTCCAGGAAACTCTACTGGCAAGGGCATAGCATCAAATTATGACGACAAACAGCGTGCTCGAGGGTCCTTTGCAGTCTCTTGCCCGCAGTGCGTGGCAAACCGTTCTGGTCACCGGCTTACTTTCGGTGATCCTCGGCGTGATCATTCTCGCCTGGCCCGGCGTCACCCTTTTGGCGGCGGGCGTCCTGTTCGGTATCTACCTGGTGGTCAGCGGTTTTCTGCAGCTGATGGCCGCGTTCGGCGCACCGGCCAGCACCGGCATGCGGGTGCTGGCCTTCATCAGTGGCGTGCTGTCCATCGCGATCGGCGTCTTCTGTTTCCGTGACGAGCTGACTTCGATTCTGCTGCTTGCGATTTGGATCGGCATCGGCTGGCTGTTCCGTGGCGTGTCCGCGTTGGTGATCGCGGTGTCCGAGCCTGCCGTGCCCGGCCGCTGGCTGGCCGTGTTCTTCGGTCTGATCACGGTGATCGCGGGCATCGTGCTGATCGCCTGGCCGTTGTCGTCGGTGGCGACGCTGGCGATCGTGGTCGGCGTGTGGTTGGTCGTGCTCGGCATCATGGAGGTCATCCTGGCGTTCGGGATTCGCAAGGACGCCAAGGCGATTCACGGCGCAACCGGTATCTGACCGATTCACTCGGCCCGCGGCCGCCGCGTCGATCCGGCGCGGCGGCCGCCGCGTACTTGCCGGGCCCCGTCCGGCCGGATGCTTAGCGCGACTGCGTGATCGGCGGACCCGATGCCGACGCCCGCTCGTGTCGGCATCGGAACCATCACGATTCGAACAGTGACTGGCCGAGGTACCCGCCAGGCGCCGGAACTCCCGGCGGGATGACGAACACCGCCGAGCCGATCGGCGTCGTCCACACGTTGAGGGCGTCGAAGTCCGCGAGTCGCTGTTGGACCGGCAAGAACTGGGCGTCCACGTCGCGCTGGTAGGCGGCGAAGAGGAGGCCCGAATTCGAGATCCGGCCCGGTGCCGGGGCGTCGTCGTAGTTGTAGCCGCGGCGCAGGAACCGCTCGCCGTCGTGCGTGTGATGGGCGCGGGCGATGTGGGAGGACTGCGGGATGATCGTGATGCCGTTGGCGTCGACGGCCGCGAAATCCGGTTCGTCGAATTCGGCGGTGCCGGTCAGCGGCGCACCGTTGGCGACGGTGCGGCCGACGGTGAGTTCCCTTCCCGCCTGGTCGATTTCGTCCCAGGTGTCCAAGGTCATCGCGATTCGGCGCAGCACGCAGGAGGTGCCGCCGGCGAGCCAGGGTTGCGCGGAGCCGTCGTCCCACACCAGCCGATCGAAATCGGGTCCAGGGTCGATGTTCACCGTGCCGTCGACTTGGCCCATCAGATTGCGTGGTGTCCGGCCGGGTTCGGCGTTGCGGAACCCGCGCTGCACCCACCGCACCGCGACCAAGGAGGACACACTCCGGCACAGCACACGTACCGCGTGCGACACCGTGGTCGCCTCGTCCGCGCAGACCTGTACCAGCAGATCGCCGTCGCTCCAAGCTGATTCGAGCCGGTCGATGACGAACGGTGGCAGCGGTCGAAGCCAGGACGGGCGGCGGTGCTCGAGGCCCGCGGTGGTGAACACCGCGGGGCCGAGGCCGACGGTGATGGTGAGCCGGGCCGGGCGTTGTGCCAGTTCCGGTTCCGTGTCGGCCAGGGCCGGGTGGCCCTGGGTGAGGCGGGCGGCGTCGCCGGTCCAGATCTTCAGGATGCCGATGAGGTCGTCCCTGGTGACGCCCGGCTTCAGATCGAACGCGACGAAAGCCGCCTGGGACTGCGGGTTGGTCGCGATCCCGGATTGGTGTGTGCCGTAGAACGGTTCGGTCGCCGACGTCCGCGGGGTGTCGTCGCGGGCGGTCAGGGCTACCGCGCCCCAACCGATGCCCGCGGCGCCCGCTGCGGCGGCGCCGCCACCGAGCAGGCGCCGTCGGTTGAGGCGTCCCGGGCTGGTCTCAGCCACCGTGCGCCGGTGCCTGCGCACCGCTCGCGTGATCGGGCGCGTAGTTCTCCTGATTGCCGGAGAAGTCCCGCACCTGCGCGGTGAACGTGGTCGTCGACCCGTCGTCGAAGGTGAGCGTGACCGGCGTTTCGGCGCCCGTGCGCAGCGGACCGGTGAGGCCCATGAACATGATGTGGTCACCACCCGGCCGCAGCTCGGCCTTCCCGTGCGCCGGAATCACGAACCCGCCCGCCTTGGGGCGCATCGTCTTGGTCCCGCTCGCATCGGCAACCACCTCGTGCAGTTCGACTCGGCTCGAGGCGGGACTCGACGCCGACACCACGGTCCGCGCCTTGTCACCCGCATTGCTCAGCTCACCGAACGCCGCCGACATATCTCCATCCGCCGCCTTCACCCACTGATCTTTGATCGTGACCGAGTCGGCGGCCTTGGTCTCGGCTTTGTCGTTGGACGAGCAGGCGACAAGAAGCAGCGGAACAGTCAAAGCTACTGCGGCACCACGCAGTACACGCGCCGCGCGCCGCGAGCTGGGTGCTGAATTGGTTGTGCAAGAAAGCATGGAAATCTCCGATCATGGGGAATGTGTTGTCTCACCGCGAGTGGTCACACCGGCTCTGTCGGCGGCGGCTGCTTTACGTCATCGGAGGCTGGTGCGTGCACGGATCGCATCAATTGTGTTGCCGAGCTGACTGATACGCCCGACCCTGCCAGTGGTCGAAATATGCCACTTCGATCCGCTGACCGTTGCCGCCGTGCCGCCGAACTGCCAACTCTTCTGGGCGAATCAGTTGGTGTGCCCGAACTGCCTGCCCTGATCCGCCGTTGCCGCTGATCGTGATCCGAGCGCATGCGGTGAGCGTCGTTGGCCCTGGTTGAGCCGGTCCACGCCGCATTGTCGGCCCATGGATGGGTCGGCCGCGTGGCCTGAATCCTCCGGCTTTCGCAGCTGCTGCCGCGCTGGAACCGTCGGCGGTACAGCTGAAGGCGCAGAACTCAGCTCGACAGACTTGCTCAGCAATGGAATCGGTGCCCGCCGTAGACTTCCGGTGGCCTCGTTCAGCAACTAGTCGTCTAGCATTCCGTACGGGCGCATCTCGCAAATGTGCGGGAATGCGTTCTGCGACAGAACAATTGAACTCTATCCGCGGTAGGTGGAACGTAGCTCAGTGGCGGGGCGGCGGCCCGCGCAGCCCGGATCCGGAGCTGAACAGCAAGCGCCGCGGCGCGGCCAGGGGGCCCACGGGGACGGCGTATCGGAGTATGAAAGGGGCGGCTGGGCGGGTGTCGAGCACTCGCACGGCTCGGTTCGCGGCGGATGTCGCTCGGCCGAAACCGATTTCGGCGCCACGGATGAGTAGGGCGCCGAGCGGGATGGCCGCGAGGTGGGCGGCGAGCATGATCGAGGTCATGCCGGTGGTGTGGTGGTGGCCGGGCGACATGGTCAGCGCGACATGGCCGACCGCCTGGCCGATCGCCAGCAGCACCATTACCTCGGCGATCCCGAAACGAGTCCGCCGCGCGCCGACGACCACGCCGACAATCGTGCAGGCGGCGATCAACATGGCGATCGAAGACTGCCCGGGGGAGACCTCGCCACCACCGAGGGCATGCGCTGCGATGCTCACCGCACCGGACGCGGATCCGACGAACGCACCACGCAGTCGCGCCGTAGCCTCCGCCGATGTTCGCACCGCGCCATACTACTTCCGGTCGTAGGACCCGATCGCACCGGTTTGCGCAGTTACCCAGGTCATGCGCCGCTGGCCACAGCACACCTGCCCACTTACCTGCGCGGCTGGTTCTGCCTGCGTCCGGCCGATCCTGCTCGCGATCCGCGCCAGAGAACGTGCCGTGCAGGCGAGCCCTTCTCGACCGTTAAGCCCTGAACGCACGCCTGGCGCGCTACGCGAGTCGGCTGCGGCGCGAATTACGCCAGGACAGGCAGCAACTCTGGTCGTTTGGCTTCCTGATCAGTGCCGGACGAGGCCCCGCGTAGTCGGCGTCCGATCCATGGCATCAGGTAGTGGACGGTCCAGCGGAACTCGGTTGCGACCGTCTGGGGGACGGATCGGTCGACCGGCGGTAAGGGGTCGCGCCAGGTGTCGTCGGCGCCGGGGACCCGGAGGGCGGCGGCGAGGGCGCGGGCGACGATGTCGTGGCCGGTCGGGCTGAGGTGCAGCCGGTCCTCGTCCCATGCGGCCGGGTGGGTGGCCGCGACGACGGGTTCGAAGTCGACGAGGGTGACGCCGTTGCGTGCGGCGAGGGCGCGCAGGTCGGCGTTCAGGGCGCGTACCCGCGCGGACAGTGGGCGGGCGAACGGGGCGACGGCGCCGATGTCGGGGAAGGTGAACGTCACGACCTCGGCGCCGATCGCGGTGAGTGCGGTGAACATGGCCTCGATGTCGGCGAGCAGTGCGTCTCGGTCGAAGCGGGGCCGGATGACGTCGTTCATGCCGGCCACCACCGTGGCGAGGTCCGGTTTCAGTGCGAGGGCCGGCTCGAGCTGTTCGGCGCGGATCTCGGCGGCGCGACGGCCGCGCACGGCGAGGTTGGCGTAGTGCAGCGCCGGGTCCGCGGCGGCGAGCAGGGTGGCGAATCGGTCGGCCCAACCGCGGTATCCGCCGTTGCCGTCGGGATCGCCGATCCCTTCGGTCTGACTGTCGCCCAGGGCGACGAAACGGGCGAACGAGGGTCCTCGGGTCGGCTCCACATCGAGCTCCTGTGGTGTGCGTCGCACGGAATGCCCTACCGGCGCCCCGCTTTTCGGCTCATCGTCGCATGGGCTCAGAGCGGCCGGAATCCCGCCCCGACGCCGCCGCCCTGATCTATGTCGTCGAGCACCATGCCGATCTGGGTCGCCACGGCGGGATCGTGCAGCGGTGCGATGGGCGGTTGGCAGACCATGTCGAACACGGTGACGCCGGCCAGTCGCAGGCCGATGTGCCCGACGTTCATGCCGACCAGTCGATCGCCGATGGTGACCGGCCCGCCGGAATCGCCTGGTTGCGAACAGGATTGGTTCTGGAACCACCAGCGGTGCGTGTCCCACACGACGCCGCAGTTGAATCCGGAGGTCCGCCCGTTCTTGCACACCACGTCACCCTGCTGTGGTGGCGCGCCGATGCCGCCGATCGTGGTCGCGGCCACCTGGCGGACCGGTGTGACCTTGGCTCGATCGAATTCGAGCACCGCGTAGTCGTCAGTGTGATCGACCGCCGCGACGGTGCCGACGACGCCGGCGTCCGGTGCGCGTTCCGCCCGTACCGACATGCCTACCTCGGTGCAGTGTCCTGCGGTGAGCCCGACCAGCCGGTCGGCGCGATCGTATCCGATGGTGGTCAGGGTGCAGACGCCGCGCCCGAGCAGAATCCCGGAACCGCCGCCGAGCGAGGCGACCGGCACGGCCGTCGCGACGCCCGGCATGCCAACGGCGGCGAATGTCATCGCGACAGCGCAGAGCGCTAGTCGAATCCCTAACCGGCCCAGAGCGACCATGTCGCACCCTTCATCCCGGGGATGTATCAGGTCACGATCATTCGTTCAGACGAGCGGGCTGATTGTTTCAGACTGGTCGGTCTCTAGTCTGCTCGGCAACCGTTCCGTGACCAGATCTTGGGTCAAGTGCAACCACGGGAGCGGTACGGGGACGTCCGGTCACGGATCATCGAGCCGCTCGGGCTACCCGACATCCGCTGGCCCGGAACCTCGCCCACCCTGCCCGCACCACACGCCAAGGCCTACCGGCAGTGCGCACTCGACGGGCCGCTGACCGACGTCACCGAGGTGGTGGATGCCGATGCCTTGGGCGGGTTTCCTCTCCACCACCGGCACCTTCTATCGAAGTCTGTTGGGCGGGAAACTGTTACGGCCCGAGCAGTTGGCGCTGATGCGCACTACCGTGCCGGTCGAGGGCGAGGTCGGGCAGATATGGCCCGGCATTCGTGACGGGCTCGGCCTGTTCTCGGTGCCCCTGTCCTGCGGCTACTGGATGCACAACGGGGGTCAGGAGGGATACGTCACCGAGACCGGCGTGACCGAGGACGGGCGTCGCAGTGTCGTCGTATCGATGTCCGCGGCCCTCGCCGTGGGTGACGACTTCATGCGCAGCAAGGGATTCGAGCAGGAGCGCGCGGCGACCGCACTGGTCGATCACGCACTCTGTGCTGAATGAAGTTGCACCTCAGAGGAATTCGTTCAGATGCGTCAGCAGGGCCTCGGGCCGTTCCTCGGCGATGAAGTGGCCGCAGTCGGGGATGACGGCCCCGCGTACGTCTTCGGCGTAATCACGCCAAACCTCCAGTACCGGAATCGTTTCGAGGAAGCTGGCCGAGCCCCAGAGCGCGAGCAACGGCATGGTGAGCCGGTGACCGGCGGAGGTGGCGTCGTGTTCGGCGTCGACCGCGGCGGCGCGGTAGTCGTCGAAGCCCGCCCGCAGCGCGCCGGGAGTGCTGAAGGCGCGGATGTATTCGTCGATAGCCTCGCCGGGCAGGCCGTGCCGGTTGACGGTCCAGGTCTCGAAGAAGTAACGCAGGTAACCGGGAATGTCATGGCCGACAAGGCGTTCGGGCAGATCCGGCTGCAGGTGCAACAGCCAGTGGAAGTAGCGGCGGCCGAGCGCGGCGTCCATCCGGCGCCAGGTCTCCCTGGTGGGGATGATGTCGAGCACGGCGAGCTTGGTGACCTGATCCGGACGATCCAGCGCCCAGCGGTGGGCGACCCGCGCGCCGCGGTCGTGTCCGACGACGGCGGCGGAGGTGAACCCGAGCGACTCCATCAACGTGGCCACATCGGAGGCCATGCTGCGTTTGTCGTAACCGGTGGTCGGCTTGTCGGTGTAGCCGTAGCCACGCAGATCGGGAGCGATCACAGTGTGCCGCTCGGCCAAGGCGGGCAGGACCTTTCGCCAGCAATAGCCGGTCTGCGGCCAGCCGTGTAACAACACCAGCGCCGGGCCCGACCCGGCGCGGCGATAGTGCATATGAATGCCGTTCACGGTGCCTACCCCGCGGCTGATCTCGACCATAAGAGCATTCTCGGCCGGGCCGGAGGTCGGCGGCGGCGAAATCGCGGCAACGGTCTGCGTCGGCTGCGAATGTCGGGGTGCGGGAGAGACTCCGGCGCGGCGATGGCGCGGTGCGCAGGGGTGTGTTTCGTCGGTATCGATTGAGAAGTCGGCGTGCCCGCGGTTGCAGTCTCGGGCCAGTACACCTAGAGATCCACGCAAAGGTGCACCTATCCGGGCAAGTGCTGCTTAGGACTCCATGCGGTGAGCAGTCCATTGAGCTGAAGACCTGTCCACGTTTTCCTGTGAGTAGTGCTGGGCGCGTCGGGTGGGGTACCCGGCTTTAGGTGTGCGTCAGGTGCGTGGTGTCGCGTTTCCGAGGTGGTCATCTGGCTGTGGTTGCGTTGCGGGAGTTCGATATTGAGCGAATCTCGGCTTCCGGGGTGGTGAAGAAACCTCCGGGCACCTTTTGTGTCGGCCGCTCACTCAGTACAGCGGGGGTGAGGCTGACACGGTGGGTGTCCGGTTAGGTTCTCGCGTGGTGATCCGGCGATGGTTGCGCCCCGCAAGGGTGTATTGCCTCGGATCTGCACTCTGTCTTGGGATCTGCACTCGGAATTGGGCCCTAGAGTCGGTGCAGATCCCGAGAGTGTGCGCGGATTCTGTCGTCTGTTACGCGATTTGGGGGCTGCACACCGTTTGTGTCGGGCGCTCACTCAGTACAGCGGGGGTGGGGCTGACACGGTGGGTGTCCGGATGGGTTCTGGCGTGGCGATCCGGCTGTTGGCTGCGGTCCCACGGGCTCCGGCGTGGCGAAACCCGTTGGTGGGAGGGGGTTCACAGGGGGTGTATACCCTTCACAGCAGCTCAGCACCCTGTGAAAGGTGTGGGCGCTCTGTGAGTTCGGCAGTTACCGACGGGGAGGTGCCGGTCGCCACCGGCCGTTGCGGGTTGCGGGCCGGATTGCCTCGGATCTGCACTCTGTCTTGGGATCGGCACTCGGAATAGGGCCCTAGAGGGGGTGCTGATCCCGAGAGAGAGTGCAGGTTTGGCTGACGGCGGTGGCGTTGGGCGGCGTTGGTGTCAGCACGATGCTGCCGGGTCGGGGGGATTGCCTGCGGGTTAATGCTGTTGTCGAGGGATTCGATTCGTTGGGGTGGGGTGTCGATCAATGACGTGGTGTGGGCGCGGTCGCTGTTGAGGAGGCGTTCGGCTCGTCGGCGGTTGGCGTGGATTGTGTAGCCGGCGCGACCGTGTGGCTGTTGTCCAGAGAGCCCGGTGCCGAGGACAGACTTGATTCGTCTGGGCGTGGTGTCGGTTATGAGGTCGGTGTGGGCACGGTCGACGTTGGCGGTGCCGTCGATGTTGTGGGTGCGGGGGCGTTCGAGGTGGTGACCTTTGGCGCGGATGAGGTGGTGACCGGTGCGGAGGTCGGGCGGATCGGATCCGGGCAGACGCCGGTTTGTTCGCCGAGGATGTTGATTTCGGCATTGGCGCGGGGGTCGCCTGCGTAGTTGATGCGGTCGGTGCATTTGACGTAGTTGTCGGCGGGCGGTTGTTGGGGTTCCGGGCAGACGCCGGTTTGTTCGCCGAGGATGTTGATTTCGGCGTTCGCGCGGGGGTCGCCTGCGTAGTTGATGCGGTCGGTGCACTTCACGTATTCGTCGACCGGGGTCTGAGGGGCGCCGGCTGGCTGAGGTCCTTGGGGGACTCCGGCGGGCCCGGGCGCGGGTTGTGCCGGTTTGCCGGGTGTCGGTTGCCCGGTGGTCGTGGATGGTTTCGCGGTGGCGCTCGCGAGGGGCGTTCTGGTGGCAGACGACGTATCGGTGCTGTTGGACGAGCAGCCGGTGAGCGCGAGGATTACCACTGCCAGCATCAATAAGACTGCCGCAACGCTCTTTTGCGTGCTCGAGTGCACAAATCTCGTACGGGACATAGCTCCTCCTGGTACCTCGCCCGTCGATCCGAGGGGCGCGAATTACTCTCCGGCCGTTACTGTTCGGCTCGAAACGAAGTGTTGGTGCGCTAGCGGCCGCCGAAGTCGCGGGTACGCGAGCCCGGTTTCGGGAAGCGCGAATTCGTCGACTGGGAGCGTGAATCCGCCCGCCGGCAATGGGATTCCAGCCGTTGATCCCGCGAGTTGGTTCATCGACATCGCCGTGCCGAATATCGACGGCGCGGCGCCTGATTCCGGGGAGTAAGCGCGGTCAGGCAGCGCCGAGCGTTTGTCTGGGAATGCGCATCCGTTGTCGGGGAGCGTGGCCAGGTTGTCGGGAACTGTGAATCCGTTGTCGGGGTGTGCAGTCTCGTCGGCGGGGTGCGTGGTCTCGTCGGGGAGTGTAGATCCACGGTCCGGGAATGCGGATCCGTTGTCGGGGAGCGTGAATCCGCACTCCGACAACGTGATTCCAGCCGTTGATCCCGCGACTTGGCTCATCGACATCGCCGTGCCGAATACCGACGGCGCGGCGCCTGATTCCGGGGAGTGAGCGCGGGCAGGCGGTGCCCAGCACCGTGTCATCTCGGCCCCCTCGCGCCCGGTCTCCGCATGCCGATTCGGCACCCCGGTTGAACCCTAGTCGCCGCGACCGCGCACCAGCAGACACCAGAATCACGGGGTTGGCGCACCGCGCGCGATGTGCTGACCTGCGGCTACGAAAGAGCAGTCGTCACAAGGCGATTGTCGCGCGGACCAGATTGTGGTCGGACAGGCCGCCCGAATCCTCGACCACCACTTCGCGCACGGTCGCGTCGCGCACGACCACATGATCGATGAACTGTGACTTCGCGCCCGAGGTCCGTGGACGGGTCGCCAACGAGCTAGGCGCCAGGTCCGCGACCGTAAATCCCGCACCGAGACTCGACGCGACCGTCGCCCCGTCGATATTGAAGTCCCCGAGCAGCACCGCCGGATATTCCGGTGTGACGGAAGCCATTTCGGCCAACCGTGCGAGCTGCTTCGTGCGCCGCCGATCTCCGGTCACATGCGTGGCGATCAACACGACACCGCCCGCGCTGACCGCGAGCGCACCCTTGCCGGGATCGTCGGCGAAGGACTCGGCGGTGATCTCGCGGCTCGGCCCCTCGACGATGAGCACCAGGTGCTCGCTCGGATCACGCAGCGCGCTGGCGTGCCTGCGCGCGGTCGGCACGCGCACGTATTGCATGGAGTGGATCGTCCGACCGGGCAAAGCGGCCCGCAGACTGATCAATTGATCACCGCTGACCTCCTGCAGCGCGATTGCCCACTCGGTGCGCGCCGCCACGCCCGCGGTGACCGCGTCGATCCGGGCCGCCTCGTCCGGCCACCGGCTGGAGACGTCCTCGTACCAATTCTCGGCGTGGATGCGGTGCAGAACGTTCCACGTGGCAACGGTGATCACAGGTCGCGATGCTAGGGGACCGCTTGCCAGCGGTTGTCGCCGGAGCGGTGTCTGCCCGAATGATGTCGGGCGCGCATCAGGGGAGTGCGTGCTCAGCTCGTCGCGCTGCGAGTCGAAGCCGTTGCGGCGTCGCCACTTTCGCCGGTGACCCGATCGAGGCGCGGGAACAGGGTCTCTCTGATCAGCAGCAGTACGGCTGCGGCGACCGGGATAGCGAGCAGTGCGCCGATGATGCCGAGCAACGCGCCGCCGAGCAACACGGCCACGACTGTCACCACGGCGGGGACCTGAACCGTTCGACCAATGATCTTGGGTGCCAGCAGATAGTCCTCCACCAGCCGCAGGAAGATGAAGAACCCGATGGTGGCGAGGCTGACCGGCAGCGACACCGTCAGCGCGACCACCGCGATGATCGCGCCGGCCAGCGTCGAGCCGACCAGCGGGATCAGATCGAGCACCGCGACGAGGACCGAAAGCACCAGCGCGAATGGAACATCGAAGGTGAGCAACCAGATGAAGGTGAGCACGGCGGTGATCAACGAGATCAGCAGATTGCCGAGTACGTAGCCGCCGACCTTGGCGAAGATGGCGTCCCCGATCAGGATGGCGCGGGGTCGCCTCGCATGCGGGAAGAAGCGGTAGACGTAGGCGCGCAGTTCGGGGAAGTTCGCGGAGAAGTAGGCGGTGAGTACCGCGACGATCACCGCGCTGGTGACCGCGCCGAACACCATCTTTCCCGCGCCGAGCAGGCCACCGGTCCATGAGGCGTCGGTGGCGATGCCTTCTTTGAGCTTGTCGTCCAGGTGCAGTCGTGCCGAGGTGGTGTGCACGATCGGATAGGTCTGTTCCAGGTGCCGCAGTTGGTCGGGTGCGTGGTCGATGAGTGCTCTGCCCTGATCGATCAGCGGCGTGATCGCGGCGGCGAGGAATCCGGCCAGGGCGGCGAGCACGCAGAGGAAGACGATCGTGACGGCCACACCCCGCCGGACGCGGTGCCTGGTCATCCAGGAGACCACCGGTTCGATGCCGATCGCCAGGAACAGCGCCGCGACCACCAGTACCAGTGCGTCGCGTGCGTCGAGGAGCAACCGGGCGAAGCCGACGGTGACGATGACGCCCGCGGCGCCGGTCATCCCGATCATGAACGGGGACCAGCGATCGAATCGTTTGCCCGGCTTACCGAGCGGATGTTTCTCGGTGCTGATCGCGGCGGCGTCGGCCTCGGCTGCCGTGATGACGGCGGGCTCGTCGACGGAATGAGGTTGGCCGACCCATTGGCTGTGGCCTTCTGCCGCCGTGTCGTCGTCCATGGATTTGTCTGTCGAATCGTTCACCGAGCGGGTCCTTCTGCTGTCGCCGCGCCACACCGGCGGAGGGTGGTGGCTGCCTACCCGGCACGGCGTCGATGAAACAAGATCTATGCACACATGGCAATCTATGCATATTATGTTGGCATGACTAGCGAGGGACGAGGCGAGCACGGGCATGGGGGCGCACTGCTGGGGGAGCGGTCGGAGCTGATCTTCGCGATCGCCTCCGGCGTCACCTATGCGGGCGGCATGACGGCGAAGTACCTGGTGTCCGCGCCGGAGTGGGTGGCGATCGCGTTGTTCGCGGCGACCTACTTCTTCGGTGGCTACTTCACCATCCGCACCGCGATCGCCACCGTGCGTCGAGGTCGATTCGAGGTCGACTTCCTGATGCTGGTCGCGGCGGTGGGCGCGGCGATGGTGGGTAAGTGGGCCGAGGGTTCGGTGCTGTTGTTCCTGTTCAGCCTCGGGCACGCGCTCGAGGAGTATGCGATGGGGCGCGCGCAGCGGTCGATCGAGGCGTTGGCCGAGCTCGCGCCGGATACCGCGTTGGTGCGTGGACCCGACGGTGTGGTGCGCGAGGTGGAGGTCGGTGCGCTCGCGATCGGGGATGTGGTTGTCGTGCTGCCGAATTCGCGGCTCGCCGCGGATGGGGTGGTGGTCGACGGTGTGAGTAGCGTCGACGAGTCGTCGGTGACGGGTGAGAGTATTCCGGTGGAGAAGGCGCCGATCGCCGAGGTCGCATCGGCGAGTGGTACGCCCGTGCCGGAATCGCATCGGGTGTTCGCGGGCACGATGAACGGCTCCGGTGCGATGGATGTGCTGGTGACCAGTCGGGCTGCGGACAGCATGCTGGCGCGGGTTATCACGATGGTGCGCGAGGCCGATACGCAGAAGTCGCCCACCCAGCGATTCATCGACCGCTTCCAACTGTTCTATGTGCCGGTCGTGCTGGCCGGTGTGCTCGGTGTTCTCGTCTTCGGCGTGTTCGCCGCGTCGGAGCCGTTCGCCGACAGCTTCTATCGAGCCATGGTGGTGCTGGTGGCCGCGAGTCCGTGTGCGCTGGCGATCGCCACTCCGAGCGCGGTGCTGGCCGGGATCGCGCGGGCCGCGCAGGCCGGTGTTCTCGCCAAGGGCGGTGGGCCGCTGGAGACGCTGGGCCGGGTGCGGTCGATGGCGTTCGACAAGACCGGCACGCTCACCTGGGGGCAGCCGAAGGTTACCGATATCGTCGCGGCCCGTCCGGAACTGCGCGACGAACTGATCGCCACCCTGTTCGCGGTCGAGTCCTACAGCGACCATCCCCTGGCCGGCGCGATCACCCGCGACCTCGCGCAGCTGGTGCCCGCGGGCGCCGAACGGACCGCGACCGCCGTGAACTCGGTGACCGGCCGCGGCGTCACCGCCCTGGTCGACGGTCGCACCACCGAGGTCGGCAACCGCACCATGTTCTTCGAACTCGATCCCGAGGGCGTGCCCACCGACATCATCCGGATCGTCGACGAGCTACACGAGCGCGGCCGCACCACGATGATCGTCCGGCACGCGGGCGTCTACCTGGGCGTCGTCGGCGTGATGGACATCCCGCGCGCCGAAGCGGCACCGGTCGTCGCCCGACTGCGCGAGCTCGGCATCGACGACATCGTCCTCATCTCCGGTGACAACCAGCGCGTCGCCGACGCCGTCGCCGCCGACATGGGCCTGAACGCCGCGCACGGCGGTCTGCTGCCCGAGGACAAGGTCACTATGATCGGCAAGCTCGGTGGCCGCAACGGCACCGCCATGGTCGGTGACGGCGTCAACGACGCGCCCGCCATGGTCAATGCCTCGGTCGGCATCGCCATGGGGGCAAGCGGTTCCGCCGTCGCCCTGGAAACCGCCGACATCGCCCTCATGGTCGACGACATCGGCCGCCTGCCCTTCGCGGTAGACCTGAGCCGCCGCACCGCCCGCATCATCCGCCAGAACCTGACCTTCTCCCTGCTGATCGTCGTGGCTCTGGTCCCGGCCACCCTGATCGGGCTCCCGATCGGTCCCGCCGTCTTCATCCACGAGGGCTCTACCCTCCTGGTCGTCGCAAACGCCCTGCGTCTGTTGCGATTCCGTCGTGGTGCCGAGCATGCGGGCATCGACCACGAGCCTCGCCCGACCCTTTGAACGGACTGTCCGCCTGACTCGAGCTGGCACGCTGTGCGAGAAGGCACTCGATGCCATTGCGCCCCAACCGCACTCGACTCCCTCCGGTTCAGCGAAATGTGTTGCGATAAGCGCGTGGCGCTGTGCCGACCTGGCGGGTGAAGTGGCGGCGCAAGGTCACCGCCGTGCCGAAACCGGACGCCTCGGCGACGTGATCGATGGACAACTCGGTGGTTTCCAGGAGTTGCCGGGCGCGGTCGAGGCGGGCGTTCAGCAGCCACTGCTGGGCGGACGTGCCGAGTTGGTCCTGAAAGTGTCGCTGCAGGGTGCGTACGGACATTCCGGCCGCACGGGCGATCTCGGTCTGCATCAGCGGACGCTCTAGATTCTGCTCGATCCACTCCAACACAGGTTGCAGAGCCGACCGATCGTCCGGGGATGGGAGGCGGGGGATGAACTGCGCTTGGCCGCCGTTGCGCTGCAGGGGCGTCACCAGGTATCGGGCCGCGTTGGCAGCGATCTCGGCACCGTAATCGCAGCGGACCATGTGCAGGCACATATCTATCACCGCCGCCGATCCCGCCGACGTGAGCACCGGGCCGTTGTCGACGAACAGCACCGTCGGGTCGACTTCGATCTCCGGATAGCGGTCGGCTAGTTCGGCACAGGCCAGCCAATGCGTGGTCGCGCGCTGCCCGTCCAGCAGGCCGGTGGCCGCAAGGGCGAAAGCGCCGGTACACAACGAGGCGATCCGAGCCCCGCGCGCGGCCGCCCGACGGATGGGGTCGAGCATCCACTGCTCTCGTTCGTATGGAGGTTGCCCGCTGGGGATCAGTACCGTGTCGGCGTCGTCGAGCGAAGCCAGTGTCTGCGACGGCCGCAAACCGAACGCCACCTGTCCGCGGGCCATGGCCGACGTGTCGCCGCTGCCGCACACCCGCACGTCGTAGCCGGGGGTGTGGTCGCCGAGCCGGACCACCGCGAACACCTGCAAGGCTGTCACCAGGTCGAACACCTCGACCCGGTCCGGAATTATGGCGGTCACCACATGCATCCCGCCATCGTATTGCCGGGTATCGAATGTGCTATTGAACGCGCGGGCGATTTTGGCACGATCTGATCGGATGGTGCCGCTTATTGCACTGGAGAACCGTTCATCGCTGGCCATACATTGTTATAGCAAATGGTTGGCAACATCGATGATCGACGATGTGATCGGGAGTTCTCATGGCCGCTGGGCTGCGCGTCGATCAGGCCCGCAGGCAGGATCGATGAACGGAGTTTCCGTTGGCTGACAGGATATTTCGGCGAATGGTGATGCAGGGGTTCATGTTGACCGCAGCTGCCTCGGTTGGCCTGATGTGCCACGCCATCTCTGCTGATCCAGAAGTTTATACCGCACTGGTTAACTCGTCGCCGAGCACATCCGAGATGTCGATGATGCGGCAGTCGTCGGCCCGTGCAGCTGAAACGGAGTGCAAGATCGGCCTGTTTGCGCCACCGGACCGGAGCTGGGGGCGGCACTGGAAAGGCATCTGTTTCGTGAGGTCGGCGAAAGAAACCGAATAAGTCGTTCCGTACACGTCTTCCAAAGGAGAATCATGCGTAAAACAATCCTAGCGTCGGTCGTTCTCGCCACCGTGATGGGTGGATACACGCTGATGACTGCCGGAACCGCAACGGCGATGGACAAAGCGGCCTCGTGCGCCGCGGTAGTCGACGTCACGACGAAGTTCAACGACCAGATGGGTGCCCTCGACAAGAGCGATCCGAATTTTGAGGGCAACAGGAAAGGCGTGATCGATAACTTCAGTGATCGTCTCACCGGCGTGGCTGCTACGACAGACGACAGTGAACTGAAGAGCACGATCACCAGAGCGGCCGAAAAGTCGAGGCAGCTGGGAACGGTATCGAACGACGAGTACAACAAGATCGTCCAGGACAAGAACTCCGACTTCGTCACGGCGGCGACCGAGCTCAACAACGCCTGCCCGCTGCCCTGATCGGGCCTTCGCGCGGCCCGTCCACGCGGACGACCAGCCCGGCGACTGGTCATTGACGAAATCCCGGGCAGTGCAGCGTCCCTCCGCGCCGGTCGCGGAGGGACGCGTCGGCACGATCGCCGCGGTCGCAGGGCGCGACGATCCGCCGGGATCGGCGGCCGTCGACACGGAATCTCCACATTTGGTGCCGGACCTCTCCACAGGGGGTGGCTAGGGTTCCGGGCATGGAACAGAGCGGAGCGGCCGGGGGACAGCTGGCGCGGCGGATTCTGGTGGTCGATGACGAAGTGACCATTGCGGAGTCGGTGGCGGCGCGGTTGCGGGCCGAAGGGTTCACCGTGGACCTGGCGCACGACGGGCCGGGTGCGGTGGCCGCCGCGTCGGCGCTCACCCCCGATCTGGTGGTCCTCGATGTGATGTTGCCGGGGTTCGACGGACTCGAGGTTTGTCGGCGGATCCAAGCGGAGCGCTCGGTGCCGGTCCTGATGCTGACCGCACGTACTGATGAGACCGACCAACTCGTCGGACTCGGCGTCGGCGCCGACGACTACCTGACCAAACCGTTCTCCCTGCGTGTCCTCACCGCCCGCGTGCACGCCCTGCTGCGCCGCATCGACCGCGCCGCCGACCGCGACGGCGACACCATCGTCGTCGGCGACCTCCGCATCGACGTCGACCAACGCCGCGTCTGGCGCGCCGACGTCGAAGCCCAACTGACTCCCCTCGAATTCGACCTACTAGCCCGGCTGGCCCGACGCCCTCGCGTCGTCCTCGCCCGGGAACGCCTCCTCGAAGAAGTCTGGGACTGGGCCGACGCCGCAGGCACCCGAGCTGTCGACAGTCACGTCAAAGCATTGCGCCGCAAACTGGGCGCCGACCTGATCCGCACTGTGCACGGCGTCGGCTACGCACTGGAGGCCCGATGAGCGCCGACCATGCGGCCCTGGATGACAAGGCCGTGCCCGGTGCAAGTGCCGTGTCTGGCGAGACGGATACGCCTGGTGGAAGTGCCGCGCCCAGTCAAAGTGCCGCGCCTGGTGGAAGTGCTGCGCCTGGTGGAAGTGCCGTGCCCGGTGAAACTGCCGCGCCCAGTGAAAGGGCCGCACTGCACGGGACAGCAGCCCAGGGCGAGAAGGCCGTGCCGAATGAGAGCGCCGCGCGCGACGAATCGGCCGAGCAGCGCGAGAGGGCCGTGCCCAGTGGGGGTTTCGCGCGGGGCGCGAGTGCTGTCCCGGACAAGGCGGCCACCTCGAGTAAGAGTGCCGCACTGGGCGAACGGGCCGCACTGGGCGAACGGGCCGCGCTGCACGGGAGGGCCGCGCCAGGCGAGTGTGCCACGGGTGGGAGCGTCGCGCAGGGGGTGACGGTTGCGTTGGACGCGACGGCGCTGGACGCGGGTGCCGTGCTGGACAAGGGCGTTGGTGCCGTGCCGGGCTCGGCTGGTGCTCGCCGGGCCGCCGATGACGTGCGCTCGACCGCCGATGCGGTGGCCGGTCAGGCTCGTGGCAAAGGCCCCACTGGGTTCCATGCTGTCATCGAGCGGCTGCGCGTGCTGTCGGACAAGGTGGCGGAGATTCTGCCTCGTCCGTTGGATCCGGTGCGGTCGATCAAGGTGAAGCTGGCGATTCTGATGTTGTGTGCCGGGGGGATTGCGTTCGGGTTCTTTCGGATCAAGATCGGGTGGTTGCCGCCGAAGACCACGTTGGCTGCGGTGGGGATCGCGTTGGTGACGTCGCAATTCCTGGCGCACGGAATCACCAGGCCGTTGCGCGAGATGACGGCTGCGGCCAAGCGGATGGCGCACGGGGATTACACGCGGCGGGTGCGGGCGACGTCGCGGGATGAGGTCGGGCAGTTGGCCGAGGCGTTCAATCAGATGGCCGCGGATCTTGCGGCCGCCGACCAGCAACGCCGTGACCTGATCGCGAATGTGTCGCACGAACTGCGCACGCCCATCACCGCATTGAACGCGGTGCTGGAGAACCTCGTCGACGGGGTGTCCGAGCCGGATCCGAAGACGTTGCGTACCGCGCTCGCCCAGACCGAGCGGCTGAGCCTGCTCGTCTCCGAACTGCTCGACCTGTCCAGCATCGAGGCGGGCGCCTTCCCGCTCGACCGCGAAAGCCTGGACGTCGCACCGCTGTTGTCCGAAGTAGTCGCCGAGGCAGATGTCGCCGCGGCGGCCCTGGGCCGGGGCGTGCGCTTCACCACCGACGTACAGCCCAGCAACATCAGTGTTTTCGCCGACCGTGCACGTTTGCATCAAGTGCTGCTCAACCTGCTCGACAACGCGGCACGACACGGTCCGGCCGGCGGTGAGGTCCGGGTCACCGTGCGCAGGCACGCGGGCAAGCTGGTGATCGAGGTGTCCGACGACGGACCCGGTATCCCACCGGCCGAACGCGCCCGCGTCTTCGATCGCTTCACCCGCGGCGGCCGTACCGCAGGCGGCGGCACCGGTCTCGGCCTCGCCATCTCTCGTTGGATCGTCGACCTGCACGGCGGCACCATCGCGGTCGCCGACCCCGGCTCCCGCATCCGCGTGGTCCTACCCGGCCACTGACCCGAGCCACACCCATGCACCCGGACCGCATGAGGTCCCGGGGCGATCCCGCACACCCTCAGGAGGGGAATTAATGCCCGAAATGCCCGAAATGCCAGCACCTCCGGAACCTGCTCGGCCCGAGGCATCAGTGCCCGCCGAACCGGCATCGGGACGTGCCGTCCCCGTGGGGGTGCTGTTATCGGCCGCACAACGGACTGCCGTTCCACCAGACGACGAGACGTTGCCCAGTTGGGCGTCAATGCAGTCGTACCCCGGTCCGGCGTACCGGCCGCTGCCGCGGTGGCGCCGCGTCGTCTGCCCACCCGGCGTATTACCCGCAGCCTGCCTCGCCGGATTCACCGGCGCCGCGCTGATCCCGTTGGACCGCCCCGGAATCGGTTGGCTACTCACCGGATCGGTCGCCGTCGGCGCGATCTACCTGGTCGATCGCAACGCCCGCAAGTCGGCACAAAACGACGACGAGGCACTGGACGCTAACGACGGCGAGTGGTCTGCGACGAGCGAGACTGCGGCGTCTGCAGCCGGGGAGACTGCGGTGCCCGGACCTGAGGAGACTGCGGCGCTCGACCCAGCGGCTAGTGCGACGCCGACATCATCCGCCGCGACGTCGAATCCCGGAGGGGAGGATTCGACGTCCAGCGCAAAGTCATTCCACGACAGTGCTTTCCGGGAGGAAGCACCGGGCGTCGCGAATACACAACCCGGCAAGTTCGACAACGCCAAAGAGTCGACCGCAGCGAGCGAGCGAGCTGAGCGGAATCCGAAACCCGATCCGCTGGTGTTGGATTCCGATGCCGAGCGAACTACCCTCGCCGATG
>NZ_JBEYZJ010000009.1:511943-543297 GCF_040645995.1 Nocardia sp. NPDC046473 | reverse complement strand
GATGCCGCCGATGCCGCCGATGCCGCCGATGCCGCCGATGCCGCCGATGCCGCCGATGCCGCCGATGCCGCCGATGCCGCCGATGCCGCCGATGCCGCCGATGCCGACGTGGACGTGGATGCCGCTGCCGCTGCCGTTGCCGTTGCCGACGCGGACGCCGATGCCGATGCCGATGCCGCCGATGTGCGGCTTGGGAAGACGTCTGCGCGGATGTGGTGGGCTGGAATGTTTCTTGCCTTGTTGGCGGTGGGCACTTTCCGTGCGGCGGGCTGGTTGTTCACGCTGTGCGTGTTGGCAGCGTGTGTCGCCGGATCGCTGGCTGTTGTGGGGCGACGGTCGGCACGTGGCGTGATCTACGACGTGATCGCTTGGCCGCTTGCGGCTTTGGCTGGTCTGCCGTGGATGTATGCGGGGCTCGAGCGGTTGCGCGGGATCAAATCGCAGCGCGAGCGGGGCATCGCGCTGTCGGTGGTGGTCACCATCGCGTTGCTCGCGGTGTTCGTTCCGCTGCTCGGCGGTGCGGATGCGACGTTCGCGAGACTGTTGGAGTCGGTGACACCGGAAGTGGACAGTGCGCTGACGGTCCAGTGGATCGTGCTGTTCGTCGTGGTCGGGCTCGCCGCGCTCGGCGCGCTGTATGTGCTTGCCGCTCCGCCGATGCCCGCGTCGGCATTCGTTGCGGAGGCGCAGGGTCGGACGTTGCGCCGTGTGGAGTGGGCACTGCCGGTCGGTGCGCTCACGGTTCTGTTCGCGGTATTCGTCGGCGCACAGTTCGTGGCCCTGTTCGGCGGTGACGATTACGTGCAGCGCACGGCCGGACTCACCTACGCCGAATATGCGCGCAGCGGATTCTGGCAGCTGTCCGCAGTCACCATCCTGACCCTCGCGGTCATCCTGGTCGTCCTGCGCTGGGCCGCGACGGACTCGGCGGCCGATCGCCTGTGGCTGCGTGTGCTGCTGTGCGCGGTGAGTGTGCTCTCGCTGGTCATCGTCGCCTCGGCCCTCGGCCGCATGTGGACCTACCAGCAGGCTTACGGTTTCACCGTGCTCCGGCTACTGGTGGAGGTCTGCGAACTCTGGCTCGGTCTGGTCTATCTGCTGGTGCTCGCATCGGTGCTGAGCCTGCGCCGGATGTGGTTGTCCCGCGCGATGATCGGCACCGCCATGGCCACCCTGCTCGCGCTGGCCGTTCTGAATCCGGAACGTCTCGTCGCCGACAAGAACATCGACCGCTGGCAGCATGGCGAGGCGTTCGACGCCGAATACCTGGCCACCCTCTCGACCGACATCCTCCCCGCGACCGACCGGCTCGCCGAACCCCTGCGCACCGAAGTCCGCAACCGGATCCGCGACCACCTCGACCCCGATACCTGGCACAGTTGGAACCTGTCCCGCGCGGACGCCGCGAAGTGACGAGCGCGCCACCGGTTTACCGTTCAGACGTGATGCGGTACGACACGTCAGTTGTTGCAGTCGCTGTGGGCATGGACATCTGAACGGCCCGCTGGACAGGGGCCCTCGACTGACTCGACTGCCGCACGTTCATGGTTTGCCTACCGCGGGGTGTCTTGACCGCGGGATGTCCTGTCGTCTTGTCGGGAATGTGCTGCCAGTTGCGACTGCGACGTGAAATCACATGCGATTTCAGGTGCGGGAAACAGGATGTGTGCGGCTATTCGGCGCCGCCGTGATGTCGTAGCCGAGGTTGATGAGCGCGTCGGTGGTCGCCCTGTGGCGCCGAGCCGATGGCGCGCCAAGCCAGCCGAACCTGGTTGCGCCGAAACACAACCAGGGCCCGCGCCTGTCAGTCCAGGCAGAACTCATTCCCCTCGGGATCGGTCATCACGATATTGCCCCCGCTCATCGGCGGCTGCGGCTCGTAACGCTGCACCCGCTTCGCACCCAGTGCGACGAGCCGATCGCATTCGGCCTCCAAGGCCGCCATCCGTTCCTCCCCTTGCAATCCGGGAGCCGCACGAACGTCGAGGTGGACGCGGTTCTTGGCGACTTTGTCCGCCGGCACCTGCTGGAAGAACAGTCGTGGCCCTGTCCCGTCCGGGTCCTCGATGGCCGACCTGGTGTTGCGCTGTTCCGGCGGCACGCCGATCCGGGCGAGAAACTCGTCCCACGCGGCCAGCGGGTCGCTGCCGGCGGGGACGTCGACACCGGGCGGGCCGGGGTGGACATATCCGAGCACCTCGCGCCAGAAGGTCGACAACGCTGCCGGGTTGTGGGCGTCGAAGGTGACCTGGATGTGGCGGCTCATCGGGTTGCTCCATTCGTGGCGGTTCGCGTGTGCAGGTAGAGGTCGCGCAGTAGGCAGACCTCGGACAGATGATGGATCAGTTCGCGGTGGATATGCAGTACCAGGTCGGCCATCGATGCTTCGGGATAGGGCTCTTTCGGGCCGACCGGGATCCGAAGGTCGGCGTCGCTGAGGGTGCGCACCCCGGCCCGCCAGCTGTCGAGCTGGGTTTCGAGCTGGTCGAGTGCGGTGGCCGCGCTGCCGGCGTATTCCCACGTGTCGTAGGAAGCCGCCGGGGTGCCGAAGTGTGCCGCGTTGCGCACGGCGAGCACGCCGACGATGACGTGACCCAGTCGCCAGGCGATCGTGGTGAACGGTGCGGGATCCGGTGTCGGATAGGCGTAGTCGATCGTGAAGCCGCCGCTGCCGACCTGCATCGGCGCGGTCGAGCTGTCGCGCGGTCGTACGCTCCATCCGTTCGGCACCGGTGACCAGAAGTACTCGTCGTCGGTGAGCCCGTCGAGCCGGGCTCGCACCTGGTGGTCCCAATGGAACTCCCACTGCTCGCGCAGCGTCTGGTTCCAATCGAAGTCGTGTGCTTCCATGCGGTTACCCTGGCACGCCTAGCGGACAGATCCGGTCCGCTATTTCTGGCAGTCTCGGTGAGGTGGGCGTGGCAGGCGGGGACGAACGGGGGACGACCGAGCGGGTGCTCACCTTGCTCGGGTTGCTGCAGCAGCGTCAGGTGTGGACCGGCCCCGATCTTGCCGAGCGGCTCGGTGTCACGCCGCGCACGGTCCGACGTGACGTCGAGCGGTTGCGCACGTTGGGTTATCGGGTGCATGCCAGCCAGGGTGTCGGCGGCGGCTACCAGCTCGGGCCCGGACAGGACTTGCCGCCGCTGCTGCTCGACGACGAGGAAGCGATCGTCACCGCGGTCTCGCTGCTGATCGGTGCGGGTGGCGCGGTCGCCGGCGCGGGTGACGCCGCACTCCGCGCGCTGACCAAGCTCAACCAGGTGCTGCCCGCCCGATTGCGGCACGAGGTACGCGCGCTGTCCGGCTCGGTGGATTCGTTCGACGGCGGCCGCACCCCGGTCGACCCTGATGTCCTCATGACTCTGGCCAGAGCCTGCCGCGACGAGGTCGAGACCAGTTTCGACTACCCGTCCGGAAATGCGGTGCGTACCAGGCGAGTCGAGCCCTATCGCCTGGTCACCTCGGATCGACGCTGGTATCTGCTCGCCTACGACCTCGATCGCGACGACTGGCGCACCTTCCGCGTCGACCGGATGACCGACGCGGCCGCCCGAACCTGGCATTTCCGCCCGCGCGCAGCGCCGGACGCGGCAACGTATGTGCAAGAGGGCGTGGCGAGTCGCGTCTACTCGCACCAAGCCCGTTTTCTCGTACACGCGCCTGCCGCCGTCGTCCGCGCACAAATTCCAGCGGCAGCGGCCGTCATCCGACCGCGCGACACCGAACACTGCGAATTGATCAGCGGCGCAGCCAATCTCGATGCCGTCCTCACCCGCGTACTCTTCCTCGGCCACCCCTTCGAGGTCCTCGACCCACCAGAGCTGGCAACGCGCTGCCACGAGTTGGCGCAGCGCCTGCGGACAGCCGGTGCGCCGATCGCGCCACCGCCGGAAGTGGCGGAATCGTGAGAAGCAGCCGCCGGCGCCGCGGACCCTACGTGGCGCTGCCGAACACACTGGCTGTCGCCGCGTACGTAATGGTCTGTCGCGCAGGGAATTGCTGGCTGATTTGTGCGCGTGCCGCTGAAGTGTGCGCCGGGTGAGTCGGGCTCGCTCGTCGTTGACCACCCGATCCTCCGGAGGTCCGGAGAGCGGGCTGCGTGCGAAACCGCGCCGGTCGTAGGCGACGACGGTGGATCGATGCGGCGCACGAGGTCGCGTGCTGCGCGCTGATCAACCGGCAAATTCGTGCGCAGCCGCGTGAGATATGCGCGGCGACAAGGTGATAGTGACCACGAGCTGCGGCCCGACTCTCTGCTGAGGCGGGTAGCGGTGTGGCGTGAGCCCCGGATCGGGTGATCCTGGGCCACGAATCCGACGGCGTCGATCGGTGCGGCACGGGGAATGGATCCGTCGAGTCGAAAGCGGTTTGCGCTGGGTGCAATTCGGCACGGTCGGCAATCGCTGGGCCATGTGCGGGCTGTGGGACTTCCGAACTGCTGCGGGTTACGACGTCATCGACGCTCGCACAGTCTGCCGCGCGGATCGTTGGGCGGCGATGATGAATGCGCTGGCGGCGAGGGGAGGCAGGGCCCAGAGTGCAGCGGTGAGGTAGCCGGATTGAGTGGGGAGCATGGCGCCGTTCGGTGTGGTGGTGGCGAGCAGGAAGCCGGCGACCGCACTGCCGATGCTCATGCCGATGCTGCGGGCGATCTGGTTGATCGAGAGCACGCTGGCTGTTTCGTCGTGGGGCACGCTGACGAGGATGAGCTTGGGCGTGACCGCGAAGACGCCGCCGACGGCGAAGCCCAGCAGGGCGATGGCGGCGAGGACGGCCAGGAGCGACTGGTTGCCGGCGGCGAACAGCAATGCACTGGCGATTCCGATCACGGCCGAAACCGTGTACGTCCACCTTTCGGTGATTCGTGCGATGAGATGCGGCACCGATTTTCCGGCAGCGAACCCGAGCAGCGAGAACGGGATCAGTGCCGCGCCGGCCGCGACACCGGGGAGCATGAACCCATACGGAGCGCCGTCGGGGGTCTGCACGTAGCGGGTGAACAGGCTGAACAGCAGGTACAACCCGGTTCCGGCGACAAGTATCGCCAGGTTCGCACGCAAGATGGACTCTTGGCCGAGTAGGCGCAGGTTCACCAGTGGCGCCGTAGTGCGCAATTCGATGAATGCCCAGATCGCGAGAACCGCACCGGATCCGGCGAGGAGGCCACCGGCCAGCCACGCCGTTGCCCAGAACGAGGGTTCGGCGATGACCAGCAGCAGTCCGAGGGTGCCGATGGCGAGAAGCAGCGCGCCGGTGACGTCGATCTGCGGCCGTTCGCCGGGGGCCTCGGCAGGCAATGTGCGCCAGGCGATGGCGAGCGCGACGGCGGACAGCACGAACCCGAGTCCGTATGCGGCCCGCAGCCCGGCGAGTTGGTCGAGCAGGCTGATCACCGGATAGCCGACCCCGATACCCACCGTCGATGCGACCGACAGTGCGGCGATTGTCGATGTCGCGCGTTCTGGCGGCAGGTGCGTGCGAGCGACACTCATCAACAGCGCCCCGACCGCGACCGCGAGCCCTTGCAATCCGCGTCCGATCAGCAACGCCGCGAACGGAAGTGGCAGCACCGTCAGCAGCCCACCGAGCGCCACCAGTGCCAGGGTGGCCAGGATCGTGGTGCGACGGTAGGGGCCGCTGCCGAGTCTGCCGAGCACCGGACCGGCGATCGCACCGACGAACAGCGTCACCGTCAAAGTCCATTGCGCAGCACCGAGGGACACGTGCATTCCCGTGGCGACCGCGGTGATGAGTGGCGCTCCGACACTGCCGATCACCGCACCCGCCAACGCCGTACACACCAGCGCGGCGCTGAGCCGTCCTTCTTGTTGGACGGTCCTCACCGGTTTGCCTCGGTCGTGATGTGCGCGAAAAGTCCTGACCGGATTCGAGTGCGGACACCGTCGGCCCATGCGTCGTCGACGTCCTCGATGTCCATCGCGGCGCCGGCATTGAGCAGCATCCCGAAGGCGAGGAACGTTTTCACGGTCACCGGTTCGAGCCCCGTGCCGTCCTCGGTCGTGCCCCACAGCTGTGCGAAACACGACCGCACCGTGTCGCGCACCTCCGGGTCGCCACACGCGGCGAAGCCCTGCAACTGCAACAACAACCCGGTCCGATCGGCCAGCAGGTCGAAGTACTGGGCGCCCATCGCCGAAAGCGCTGCCAGGCCGGCCTGCTCCGCGCCCGCCTCTCGCATCCCGGCGCTGACCCGCTCGAACGCCGCCTGAACCAGTTCGAGGAACAGGGCCTTCTTCGTCCCGAACATCCGGAAGATGTAGGCCTGCGTGATCCCCGCGTCTCTGGCGATGGCTTCGGTCGATGCCCCGTGTAATCCGTGCTCGGCGAACTCCTTTGCCGCGATGGTCAGCACCTGGGCACGTCGTTCGGGTCCATTCATCCGTCCAGCCATGCTCGATAAGTTAGCAGTTAGTAACTACTAAACAAATGTGACATAGATCCATCGAAACGCTCCGCCGGATCGTCGTCGGATGAACAGGTGGCTGCGGCAATCGGCTAGTGCTACAACACAGTTGGTCAGTTCGGTGGCGCCCTGGGATGGCACCCCTCAGGATCGTTGTGACGTAATTGGAGGACATGTGATGGTTGACGGCGGCGGCGAAGGTAGTCACGCGGATGCTGATGGCGGATCACCGCGTACGCCCGCCGCGCGGAGCATGCCGGTAGCCCGAACTCAGCGCCTGCGCGTGCTCGAGGGCCGTTTCGTCCTCGAACGGGTGACCGACGTCGCCGAGGTCGCCGCCGAATCCGGCCTGCTCGCACTCGTACTCGGTCCGGACGGAGGCGCGGCGATGCGACGTGACGACACGGCTCAGGACAGCTGGGCGGCATTGTGGAACGGCGATGACGCGCACGACCCGGAAGCGACGGGGATGCTCAGCGCTGTCGTCGCGCCGCTCGCCGCGGGCGAGGTCCCGGTCTGGACGGCCGCGAGCTACGACGGAGATCTCGTACTCGTCCCGGCCGACCGGCTCGGGGAAGCCGTTGGCCTACTTCGCCAGGCGGGCCACCAAGTATCGGTATGACCGAGTCGAGACAGCCGTTGAAGCCTTCGCGCAACGGTTACCTGCCGATCAACGGAATGAGCCTCGATCACGAGGTGCACGGCGAGCTCGGCGCGTCGGAACGGTTTCGCCCTGGATTGGTCAACTGCTAGGCGGCGTCCTGGAGCGCGCGGGCGACTGCGTCGGCCGGGTCTGTCGCGGAAATGGTTGCCGCCAATGGGGTTCCGTCGGCGTCGAAGATTTGCCACGTGCCCAGCGCGATCACCGGGATGCCGCGGCTGCGGGCCAGGGCGAGTTCGGAGAGCGTGCCCCAGGATCCGCCGATGATGATCACCGCGTCCGCCGACGCCACGAGAATCGCGTTGCGTGCCTCGCCCATGCCGGTGAACAGCACCGCCGACAATCCCGCACATGCCGTGTCTCGATCGGTATCCGGTCGCACCCCGATCACGAGTCCGCCCGCGCTGGACGCTCCCTCGGCGACGGCGGCCATCACGCCGGTGTCGCCGCCGCACAACACGGTCACCTCGGCCGCCGCCAGCAGTCGCCCGACCTGTCGCGCGTGCTCGGCCTCGACCGCACTGCACTCCCTCGGCCCACACACCGCGACTTGCATCGCCACCTCCGCTGATCCGAGCAGCCCGTGTGGTTACTCGACTGTTGCCACCATGTCTCGCTCGGCAGCGTATCGAGGTGCGGGCGGGGAGTGCGCGGGTCGGGAAGGCCCTCGCGTCGCAGGGGTGTCCGATAGGCGTGGTTGCTGGGACACGTGTGTCGCCACCCTGTGCCGACAACCGATGGGCCCCACGGAAACCGGCAGTCCGGTCTGTGATCGATTCGCCCGGCAAACCGGACAAAGGTGTGCAATGTTGTTACTGCGCAACGGCATTGAGGGTGTCCCGGTGCGCTGAGTAGGCACCGGTAAAGGGGGTGCGGCGAACAATGTCGTCGTCGAACGTTTCCGGGGGGAGTGCCGCCGCGCACCGCGGGCGGCACAAGGCGGTAGCGCCGTTGTGGCCAGGGATGATTCCGGTGGCGCGAACGCAACGCTGGGCTGCTCAGCGCAGGAATCGGCCGTGGCTGGTCGGGTCGGCCGCGGTGGTCGGTTCGATGGCCGCCGTGGCGGTGGTGATGGTGTATACGGCGTCGGCGAGCGAGCCGCGGCAGTCGGCCTCGTATGCCGATCCCGTGCTCGGCGGGGGACCGGGCTGCGAGCCGACGCGAAACGATCAGTTGGTGCGCGGCAACGGAACCGGATCGACCACCTCGGGACCCGATGTCATCCTGGCCTTCCAATACGCCTACTACGTGGCCCGCTCAGGATCTGATGCGCGTGCCGTGACCACGACGGACGCCTCCGTACCCTCGGCCGAGGTGATCGGCGCGGGCATCAAATCCGTCCCGGCGGGCACCCAGCACTGCGTGATGATCACACCGATGGCCGACGGCCGCTTCGACGTGGTCATCACCGAGATCCGCCCCGACGCCGCCGTCCGCACCTACCGCCAATTCGTCACCGTCACCACCGGTCCGGGCGTGGTCTCCATCGCGAAGATCGCACCGCCGACCTGACCGGGGTGGGCGTCCTACGTCGAGACGATCGCCAACTGCCGCGACTGAGCGACCAAAGTTCCTGTGCTGTCCCAGATATCGAAGTCTTCCTCATGGAATCCGTCGATCAGATAGTTGGTCGTGACGCGACAGGCCAGCCAACCGGGAGCGGGCCGCTTACGGATATGAACGGTCAGTTCGATCGTGGCGGAACCCGGAATGCCGAGATCGAAGACGATCGGCGCCGCGGAGTCGACGAGGAACGCCAGCGCGATCGGATCGGCCTCGCGCCCGTCGGCCAGCCGCACCCAGAACTCGGTGGACGTGCTGCCGCCCGGCTCGCCACGCCAGAAACCGGGAACCTCCGCCATCCGCGCCTCGGTTCGCTGCGAAATCGGCGGCCGCTGATTCCGGAAGGCGGCGAAGGCATCGACGCACTGGTCCGGCGGCGGTAATGCCGGCGGTTTGCCACTGACCACCGTCGGCCCGTCAGCAGCGGCCAGATCGGTGAAAGTCGCCAGGACGCGCACGATTTCCTTACCATCGCGCAGCAACGTCGCCTGTCCCGTCGCGGTCCGGCGCCCGACCCGGGCAACGTCGGTGGTGATCCGCGCTGGCCCCGGACTACCCGGCCGCAGGAAGTGTGCGGACGCGGACAACAAATCCGGTTGCGGCAAGTCGTGGCGCAACGCCTGTAAACAGCTGGCCAGCAGATACCCTCCATTCGTGGTGCCGATGAAGGTGGTCCACCGGTCCGACAGCGTCAGCCCGAACTCGTGCTCCCCGACTCGTTCACTGGCCGTATCGCTGTCGAACACGAAATCCGCCGTAGTAGTCATCCCACGATCCTGCCTGCCGAATGTGACATGAGCGAGCGTGCACCCGGCGTTCGCCGCGATCGTGTCGCGCTCGGCAAAGACTAGCCAGTCCGTTGCTGGTTGCTCTGCGAAGTACTAGTGCGGCTATGGGACGTGCGCTCGTCGAGCGCCCCGGCGAAAGGGACAGACAGATGCAGACATTTGCGATGAATGCCGATATCGCTGATTGCCGGGTCGATCCCGGTCCGATGTCGGCCGCGCGAGCACACCGCGCGATGCAGATCCATTTGGACTGCTCGGTGGATACCTGCCGGGTGCGCCGTCGCGCCCGCGGCATCCTGGTCCAGTCGGGGGCGATGATCCTCGACCCGCGCGCGGTCCGTTGAAACTGGTTCGACTCTCGACCCATCCGGGTCGGCGACCCAGGCGAATTCCGTTCCGTCCAATGCCAAACACGGCTTCGAGCCGTATCGACGGAAGCGAAAACAACAATGACTGTAATGCGACGTTCGGTCGTGGCGGCGATGATGCTCAGCGCGGTGGTGGGTGCCTCGGCCTGTTCGAGTGACAAGTCCGCGGACACCGCCGCCCCGTCGTCGAGCGCGGCGATGACCACCTCGACCATGGCGTCGGGCGATCTGGTCGGTTCGGGCTGCAAGGCCTACGCCCAGCAGGTGCCGACCGGCGCGGGTTCGGTCAGTGGCATGGCGCAGGATCCGGTCGCCACCGCGGCTTCCAACAATCCGCTGCTGACCACACTGGTAGCCGCCGTTTCCGGAAAGCTCAATCCGCAGGTGAACCTGGTCGACACCCTCAACGGCGCCCAGTTCACGGTGTTCGCGCCGGTCGACGCGGCATTCGCGAAGATCGATCCGGCCACCGTCGACGCGCTGAAGACGGACTCGGCCACGCTGACCAAGATCCTCACCTATCACGTGGTGCCGGGCCGGATCGCGCCGGACAAGATCGCGGGCACGCACAAGACCGTCGAGGGCGCCGACGTGACCGTCGCCCGCAGCGGCGATGACATCAAAGTGGCCAACGCTTCGGTGATTTGCGGCGGAGTGAACACGGCGAATGCGACGGTGTACCTGATCGATACCGTGCTGATGCCGCCCGCCGCGTAACCTCGCCACACCGTAGTTCGGAATGGTCCGTCCCCTCAGGAGTCGTGCTCGCCGTGTTGCTGCCGCAGATCCATTCCCGATCCGTCCTCGCCAGCGCTAGTCGCGGAGGTGCGCATGCCGAATGAGCCGAGGCTCGCCGCGATCCGTCTGCGCCGCAACACCGGCGGCGACGGACCGCCGGTGTGTTCGCCCCACCCGGATCCGGAGGAGCTCGCGCGGACGCGACGGCTGGTCGAGCTGCTCGATTCGGTCGCGCGCGGTGATCGCGACGCCTTCACCGAGTTCTATCGCGCTACCAGCCACCGGGTGTTCGGCTTGGCGCTGCGCATTCTGCGCGGTCACGCGGCGGCCGAGGAGATCACCCAGGAGGTGTATCTGCAGGCGTGGTCGCTCGCCTCGGGATATGACCGGAAGCTGTCCAGTCCGATGGGTTGGCTGATGATGCTGACCCATCGGCGGGCGGTGGACCGGGTCCGCCGCGAGCAGTCCGCCGCCTCCCGCGACATCGCCTTCGGCCAAGCCCATTTGGGCCGCGACCATGACGTGGTGGCCGAGGAGGTCGGACAGCTGCTCGACGAGCAGTCGGTGCTGGACTGCCTGGAAACCTTGACCGCCATCCAACGCGAAGCCGTCGCGCTGGCCTACTACAGCGGCCGGACCTACACCGAGGTCGCCGAGCACCTCGAGGTCCCGCTGCCCACCATCAAGAGCCGCATCCGCGACGGGTTGAAGCGGCTCGAGAACTGCCTGACAGGAAGTGATACCGCATGAACGGGCGCAGGGAGCCAACCCCGGCACAGCGCGCATCGCGCATGCCGGAACCGAATGCTAGCGAGGTACGAGCCGCTATGGGTGAGCGAACAATCGACACAGCCGAGCACCCGCTGATGCCTGGGCCGAGCGTCAATACGGTGCGGGCATGAGCGAGCGAACGATAGGCACTGCCGAGTTCTCGGTCATGGCGGAGCCGAGCGTCAGCGAGGTGCAGGCATGAGTGAGCGGAGCGAGCGAACGATAGGCACTGCCGAGCTCTCGGTCATGGCGGAGCCGAGCGTCAGCGAGGTGCAGGCATGAGTGAGCGGAGCGAGCGAACGATAGGCACTGCCGAGCTCTCGGTCATGCCGGAGCCGAGCGTCAGCGAGGTGCAGGCATGAGCGAGAACGGCCGGGCCGCAACGGATTTGCTCGACCTTGCCTACCCGTACGCGATGGACGCGGTCGCCGAGCTCGAGCGTCGCACCATCGAGCACCGGTTGCGGGCTGCCGACGAGGCGACAGCGGATGCGTTCGCCGCCATCGTTTCCGGGGTCCGCGAGACATTGGCCGCACTTACCGTGCTCGACGCGACCGCGCCGCCGCCCGACCTGGAGACCACGTTGATGCGGGCCCTCGACGAGGCAACCGGCGTACCGGGCAAGTCCCCCAAGCGATTCGAGCGACTGCGCTGGCTCGCGGCAGCGGTCGCGGTGGTCGTGGCCATTGGGGCGGGTGCCGGTGTGCTCGTGCATCGCAGCACCGATCCGGGCTCGCCTGGGCTCACCGCGCAAATGGTGCTCGAACAACCCGATGTGATGGTGAAATCGGTGCCGGTCGCGGGTGGTGGCACGCTCACCGTGCGCACCTCGGCCCGAATCGCCGCCGCCACAGTATCTTTCGAGTCCGTATCGGCGCCACCGGCCGGCCGCGCCTATCAGGTCTGGCTGATCCCGCTCGGTGGCACGCCCCGCTCCGCTCGGGTGATGACCGAACTGCCGGCTACCGGTCCCGCCATGGTGACTCGCTTCGACGCTGTCGACACTCTGGCCGTCACAGTCGAACCCGCCACCGGTTCACCGGCGCCGACGACCGCGGCGATCGCCAGCGTGAACCTCACCTGACCCGAGCTGCCGTCCGCGGTCACGGAAATCGCAGCTCCGCCATCCGAAAGCAGGGAGACTGCGATGAAACAGCGCGTGGCACAAGCACGCCCGAAACCGGCCCGCAGCATATCCGCCGCGGCCCTGGCGGGAGTCTTGGCCGCCCTGACCGTACTCGGTGTGGGCCACCTGGTTGCCGCATTGATCGATCCGGCCGCTTCACCGTTCTACGCGATGGGCTCCGCAGTAGTGGACCACACGCCACATGCGTTGAAGGACGCGGCGATTCGACGCTTCGGCAGCAACGACAAGCTCGCCCTGTTCGCATCGATGGCCGCGGTGATGCTCATCTTCGCCGCCATCCTCGGCATCTCCGAGCGGCGCCGCCCAGTGGGCAGCGCCGGCCTGATCTTGCTCGGCGGAGTAGTACTCGGAGCCGCACTCCAACGTCCAACGGCCACACCATGGTTCGCGCTACCAACGGCTATCGGCGTAGCAGCCGGGGTGCTGGCCCTGCGCGTGCTCATCGGCCGGGCGGTCATCCCTGCACAGAGTGCCGGTGCGGCAGTATCCAGCGATAAGGCGGGGGATGAGGGATCGGCAGTACCGGAAGACGCTACGGCGCGGGCGGGGCAGGCGGTAGGGGGCACTGCAGCACGGGGCAACACTGCAGCATGGGGAGACACTGCAGGACAGGGGGACACCGCGGCGAGCGCCGGGCCGCTGTCGAACTCCTACTCGGCGGCAAGTGTTGAACCGGTATCGGGCGGGGATCCGGAATCGACGCCACCTCCGCCGTCAGGTACAGCGGCGAGCGTGCCGCCGGCCGCTTCGGGGCGGCACGGCGATCGCGATGCGGGGCGTGATCCGAAGTCGGGTGGCAAGCATCAGTCGGATGCTGGACAGGGGCGAGAGCCCGGAGTGTCCTCGCCCGGCGGGCCGGCGCCGCGGGGCGGTGCCTCGCGACGTCGCTTTCTTACACTGGCGGTTGGGGTGGGGGCGGTGGCGGTGGGGGCGGCTGTCGCCGGGCAGTGGATCGGTGCGCGGCTGCGTGATGTTGTGGCCGATCGGGCTGGGTTCGTTGTGCCGCGTCCGGTGGTGCCTGCGCCGCCTGCCGAACCTGGTGTGCGCCCAGCGGTTCCGGGGCTGACCGAGTTCGTCACTCCCAACGATCGCTTCTATCGTGTCGATACCGCGCTGCAACTCCCTGCGCTGACGAGTGGCAACTGGCGGCTGCGAATCCATGGAATGGTCGATCGCCCAATGGAATTGGACTTCGATGAGCTTCGTCGTCGGGTGGCGGTCGAGCGCATGATCACCATGACGTGCGTATCCAACGAGGTCGGCGGCGAGTTGGCAGGCACTGCCGTCTGGACGGGATATCCACTGGCCGACCTGCTCGCCGAGGTGGGTGTGCGACCCGAGGCCGACATGCTGCTGTCCCGCAGTATCGACGGATTCACCGCTGGCACACCGGTTTCCGCAGTGACCGACGGTCGTGACGCACTGCTGGCGGTGGGAATGAACGGCGAACCACTGCCGATCGCCCACGGCTATCCCGCGCGACTGATCGTCCCCGGCCTCTACGGCTACGTGTCCGCCACCAAATGGGTCATCGACCTCGAACTCACCCGCTTCGACCGCGCCAAGGCGTACTGGACCGAACGTGGTTGGGGCGCACAGGCACTCATCAAAACCGCCTCCCGCATCGATGTCCCCGCCGCATTCGCCACCGTCCCGGCGGGCAACCTCACCGTCGCCGGCGTCGCCTGGGCCCAACACCGCGGCATCGACACCGTCGAAATCCAAGTCGACGACCAACCATGGCAACCGGCCACCCTCGCCGACGAATACTCCACCGACACCTGGCGCCAATGGACCTGGTCCTGGACCGCCACCCCCGGCCCTCACACCCTCCGCGTCCGCGCCACTGACCGCTCCGGCACGGTGCAAACCGACCACCGCACTCCACCTTTCCCCGACGGCTCCACAGGCTGGCACAGCCGCGTGATCACCGTGCGCTGAGCACCAAGGCGCCAGGGTGCCCTTGAGTACGCGCTAACCCGGCACTGCCGGGCTCCGCCTCCGTGGGCAGGCTGTGCTGGGATCGCGCCATCGGATCGCCGGATCGAGGTGACGGAGCGAGGATGACGGGGTGGTGACACGATCAACGGAGTAGTCGGGGCGCGACATTGAAGCTGGCCGACGATCCGCGCCGAGGAATGCGCGCACCCGCAACGTGACTGATGACTGTGCCTCGGCGACGACGGCACGCATCGTGGGGTGCTCCACCGCGATCACGCCGGTGCCTCTCCGCACAACACAGTCAACCTCTGGTCACGAGGGTCGCCCGGGCCTGCTTTGGCATGGGCGGACGAGCACGTCGCGATCGGGTGATAGTCCGCTGGCGTCGGTTGGACGGATCCGAGCCGAGCGCGACACGCGTGGCGTCGGCCATGGTGTCGCGAACCTCCGGTTCATTACCTGAGAGGTAATCGTCGTGGCGTCGGGTTGTTCGTAGGATCGGGGAGTGAGTACGCAAACAGCTGGTGATCTGCTGCGGCACTGGCGGCTCGAGCGCAGGCTCAGTCAGCTGGAGTTGGCGGGGCGCGCCGAGACGTCGGCTCGGCATCTGAGTTTCATCGAGACCGGTCGCTCGACGCCGAGCCGGACCATGCTGGTGCATCTGAGCGAGCACCTGGAAATTCCCCTGCGCGAACGCAATCGGCTGTTGCTCGCCGCGGGCTATGCACCCGCCTACGCCGCACCCTCGCTCGATACTCCCGCGATGGACGCGGTCCGCCGTGCGATGCGGCAGATCCTCGTCGGCCACCAGCCGTATCCGGCGCTGGCCATCGATCAGAGCTGGACCATGATCGACGCGAACTCCGGTGTCGCGCTACTGCTCGCCGACATCGATCCCGCGCTGCTGACGCCACCGGTGAATGCGCTGCGCCTGAGCCTGCACCCCGATGGCATGGCGGGCCAGATCGTCAATCTCGCGGAATGGCGTGGCCATGTGTTCGCGCGTTTGTCCCGTCAGATCGAGGTCACCGGTTCGCCGGATCTGGTCGAACTGCGCGACGAGCTACTCGCCTATCCCGGCGGTGAGATCGACCCGGCACTGCCCGAGCCCGACCAGTCCGTCGTCCCGCTACGTCTGCTCCGCGACGGCCATGAACTGTCGTTCCTCAGTGTCACGACCGTTTTCGGCACTCCGATGAATGTCACCGTCGCAGAGCTCGCCATCGAATCGTTCTTCCCCGCCGACGAGGACACCATGAAGCGCCTCACCGCGCAGGCCGCATGACTCTCGCCGACCAGCTGGGCGTACTCCTCGACACCTCCGTCCGCGCAGTCACCGACCTCGGGTCGAGTCACGCCTGGACCCTGCACCGCGCGATGCTGGCCGACGGCCGCGATGTCTTCGTCAAGGCATCCGCCGAGCCGACTTCGGTCTTCGCCGCCGAAGCCGCCGGTCTGCGATGGCTCGCCGAGCCGGGGGTGGCAGTTGCCGACCGATGGGATGCGCTGGACCGCACGCCCGGCCAGTTCGGATCAGGTGACACCGGACCGAGTGAGAGTCCTGAGCTCCTCCCCGAAGTGCGGGCCGCCGACGACCGCACCATCGTGCTGCCCTGGCTCGACGACACCGGATCCACCCCCGCCGCGGCCGCGCGGTTCGGTCGGGAACTCGCTGCGCTACACGCGAATTCACCCGCGACATTCGGCGCGCCATGGCAAGGCTGGATCGCCGAACTACCCCTGGACAACACACCGTCCACCGGCCCTTGGGCCCAGTGGTACGCCGAACGCCGACTCGCACCCTACTTACCCCTGGCCGCCCCACACCTCGGCCGAGACGGAACCCGTTTGCTGGAGCGGGTCATCGACCGCATCGACACCCTCTCCGGTCCACCGGAACGACCCGCCCGAATCCACGGCGACCTCTGGTCCGGCAACATCCTGTGGACCCCCGACCACGCCACCCTCATCGACCCCGCCGCCCACGCGGGCCACCGCGAAACCGACCTGGCCATGCTCGCCCTCTTCGGCGCCCCCCACCTCGACCGAATCCGCTCCGCCTACAACGAAACCCACCCCCTCGCCGACAACTGGCGCACCCGCATCCCCCTACATCAACTCCACCACCTACTCGTCCACGTCGTCCTCTACGGCGCGAGCTACCGCTCCCAAACCCTCACCGCGGCAACCGCGGCCCTGTCGGTCTAGGACTCGCCCAACAGGGACCGGCACGATGATCGAGCGGTTGATCGCATCTGTTCGGTCGAGCAACCCACAGCATCACCGAGTCGGTCCGCACCAGGCCGGATCGCGTCCACTGAACGGGACACGACTGCGCGCAAACCGGCGTGTCGGCGCCACCATGTCCCGTTCGGTAACGGGGTGGACTAGTGGGTGTGGTTCCCGAGAACCGGTGCGAGAGTCGGATGCGGTGGAGTTCATCCGGTCCTGCCCGGACGGTATTCAAGATCATGGGGAACTGGTGGTGGTATCGGCCGAGAGGCCAACAGCATCAGTTCCCCATGATCTTGAACAGAGCCGTTGACAATGACAGCTCTGCGCTCAGCTTCCGCTGCGCGCGATCACCTTTTCGGCGAACCGGGACAGGTTCGCGATCTTGGTGTCGAGTGGTTCGGTGTCCTGTTCGAGGGTGTAGGGGAGGCGGAAGCCGACGATAACGTCGGTGACGCCCTTGTCCTCGAGTCGTTTGATGCCGTCGACGGTGAAGCCGTCGAGCGAGATCACGTGCACCTCGAAGTCCTTGCGTGTCCCGTATTCGGCGCGCAGCGCCTCTAATTCGACCAGCAGCCGATCGAGTTCGGCCCCGTCGCCGCCCGCGTGCATCCAGCCGTCACCGCGTTGGGCGGCGCGCCGCAGTGCGGGCTTGCTGTGCCCGCCGATGAGGATCGGCACGGGTTCGGTCGGCACCGGACTGATCTTGATCGGCGGAATGTCGTAGAACTCCCCGTGGAACTCGAAGTACCCGCCCGAGGTGAGTCCGCGCACGATGTCGATGCACTCGTCCATCCGCGCGCCGCGCTTCTCGAACGGCACGTCCATGATCTCGAAATCATCGGGCCACGGACTGATCCCGACGCCGAGCCCGAACCGATTACCGCTCAGCGCGGCCACCGACGCGGTCTGCTTGGCGACCAGCACCGGCGGCCGGATCGGCAATTTCAGCACGAACGGCGTGAACCGCAACGTCGTGGTGGCGGCCGCCATCGCCGCGCTGAGCACGAACGCCTCGATGAACGGCTTGTCCTCCAGGAACTCCCGGTTCCCGTCGGGCGTGTACGGGTATTTGGCGTCGGAGTCGCGCGGATAGGCGATGCTGTCCGCGACCGCCATCGACGTGTACCCGGCCGCCTCCGCCGCCTGGGCCAACGGCACGTAGTACGCCGGGTCCGTCATCGTCTCGGCATAGGTGAAGCGCATATCAGACGCCTTCCTGGCGCCGCAGCGCCGCGTGTGTCCCGGCGCGGCGCCCGAACAACGAGCCCGCACCGAGACAGGTTCCACTCGAATAACCGCCGGTGTCCTGCGCGATGTTCGACGCACAGGCCCGGCGGCGTACAACCCCTCGATGGTCGACCCGTCGGCTCGCAGCACCGCACAGTCGATGCTGGTGCTGAGTCCACCGAGGGTGAACCCGACGTAGGTGGCCATGCCGGGCGTCAAATCGAAAGCGCCCCAAAGTCCTCGGGGCAACGGTGTGATCCAGTGCGGATGCTTGCCGAGCTCGGGGTCGAACCGGCGTGCCACCAGCGAGGTAGAAATGCTCGGCGGCCAACGCCGCCGCCCCGCCCGCGGCACCGGTGCGCTCCAGGATCAGCACATCCGCACCCGCAGTGATCGTCCCGCAGGCACCGGCGATACCGAAACCGACAACCAGCACGTCCGCGGTGTCGGCCCACTGCCGCGTGCTCGACACCAGTTGCGGCACCTCGGTTCCTACCGCCATGGATTCACAAACCCGTCCGGGATCAGCGCATCGAACATCGCCTTCATCTCGTCCGACAGCCGCATCAACTCGAAGCACGACCCGATCGCCCCGCCCTCGAGATACGCGAACTCCATCCCGACACCCGCGAACTTGCCCCGTGCCACAATCTCGACCCCTGCCGCGCGTGCCTCGTCGAGCGCACCGTCATAGTCCGCAGGCACCCACGCCGCATGATGCAGCCCCGGCCCGACCCGATCGAGATGCTCGCTGTACAAACTGACCCCGCCCCGCGGCTCGATCAACTCCACCTGCTGCCCACCCGCATACCCGAGCCCCACCGTGATCGTGTAATCGGCTGGCACGCTACGCAATTCGCACAACTCCGGCCCGAAATGCACATCCGGAACGGTGAACCACTGCGCCACCCCGTACCGCGCACTGAACTCCTGCTGGGCCGCCGCCATATCCCGAACAACCCAGCACAGCTGAAAGATCGGCCCCTCGGCGATCATCGAACGGCCGCATTCGTACGGATCGCGAGACGGCATTTCGTGCCGATCCCCACCATCGCCCGCTCGCTACCCACTTCTTCAAGTAAACACGCATGCTTAACCCAGTCAAGCCTCGGGTTTAGTACAGTCCGATCATGCTCATCGCCGATTCGCGCGCCTCCCTACTCGACGCGGGGGAGCGACTCATCGCCGAACGCGGAGTAGAGGTCCCGCTGCGCGAGATCGCCGCCGCCGCAGGCCACCGCAACAACTCCGCCGTGCACTACTACTTCGACTCCCGCCACGGCCTGATCGAAGCCATCGTCGACCGCCGAATGAACTGGCTCGAAGAACGCCGCATGCACCTGCTCGCCACCTACGAGGCCGACGGCACCGCCCACGACATCAACACCCTGGTCACCATGCTCGCCGCACCGATCCTCGAACTCATCACCCAGGACGAGGTCACCCACTACGGCCGCTTCCTCGAGGTCGTGCGCGCCCACCCCGTCGTCGCCGACCCACGCCGCCTCGCCGGCGCCGACCGCGCCGCCGTCCGCATCCTCGCCACCCGCCTCACCGCCGCCCTCCCGCAACTCACCCCACGTCGACGCCGCCAACGTCTCGAAACCATGGCCACCGTCATGTTCGCCCTCATCGCCGACTACGAACGCACCCTCGAAGCAGGCCTACGCAAACCCCACCCCGACGACACCGCCGAAATCACCGACATGATCGTCGCCATGCTCACCGTCCCCACCCGCAACTCGAAGCCCACCACTCGTCGCCGCTGAACCCGCGCTGTGTCGGTTATCCGGGAGGGCACAGGGCCGTTCACGCGCGATGTCGCCCCCGATCGCGCATGAACCATGTGCCGACAGCTCCGCTGCCGCATACTTCCCAGCCCTCGCTTGCACCGCCGACCGAAGGCGCCCTTCAATGGGCCGGACAGGCTGAAGGGCGCCTTCGGTCGGCGGTGCGGGGCCGACTGCTGACGGTGGGTTGTCCGGAGTAGGCGCCGCGCTGGGATACGGTCGCGTAGTGGAACTCCTAGGCATTCATCACGTGGCGATCATCGCGTCCGACTATGTCCGGTCCAAGCGGTTCTACACCGAAACACTCGGGCTCGCCGTGATCGCCGAGCAGTATCGGGCCGCTCGCCGCTCCTACAAGCTCGACCTGGCCATCCCCGGCGGCAGCCGCATCGAACTGTTCTCCTTCCCCGAACCGCCCGACCGGGCGAGCTGGCCGGAGGCGGCGGGGTTGCGGCATCTGGCGTTCGCGGTCCGCGACGTCGCCGCGACACTCGACGAGCTCGCCGCCAAGGGCGTCCGCACCGAAGAACTGCGCGTCGACGAGGTCACCGGAAAACGCATGGCGTTCTTCTTCGACCCCGATGATCTGCCTCTGGAACTCTACGAAGTCTGATTCATCCCGCGCGCCCGCCGCGCCAATTCCACTGTCGCCGCACGCAACTCATCGATCGCGCCGATCGGCTCCGCATAACCCACCCGGGTCCGCGCCACCCCGCGCGGCGTCACCACCCGCAAATCCAGCCCATACCGATCGGCGCGCTCACAGCTCGCCTCGGTCGCATCCGGATACCCGCCCAACGCCTGCGCCATCGCCAGCAACGCCGGGGCATGATCATCATTGAGATGCACGATCGCACTCGCCGCGACCGGCACGATCGGATCCGGCGTCATCGCCGCATACTGCTCCGCGGTCGCCGAATCCATCCGCCCATACCCGCCGACCCAGCGCACCCGCCGAACCCGCAGCACCCACACCGAGAAATCGCTGTAGTCGATATAGAACTTCGCCGCGGGCACCGCCGCCAGATGCGCCTCCCGCGCCGCATCGGCCTCCGCACCCACCGGCCGCTCCACCACACCCGCCAACGTGATCCTCGTCCCCGCCAGCGGATCCGCAGGCGCGTCCGGCGCCACGATCGACAGACTGGCCCGCTGATCGCCCGCCAGGTTACGACCGTGCTCGGCCATCCGGGACACACACAGCACCGGCTGCCCGTCCAGCAACCCGTACGTCACCAGCGACGCCCACGGCGTCCCGTCCTCGCTCAAACTGCCCAGCGTCGCGGTATTCGTCGCGGCGGCAACCGTTCTCGCCTCCTCGGCCGCCGACGGCCGCGCGGGATTGGCCACCGGCGCGGTCGGCTGCGGAATCGAAGGAGCGTCGCCCGGGTCACCGTGGTCAAGGGTCATGTCGTCCATCTTCTCCTGCCCCACCGACACGACGCCAACGGGGCGTCACCAGCCAGTCATGTCGAATCGGCATGCGTAGTACGGCCAATGGATCGGATCGACCGCGCGGATCGCGCTCGAATAGAGCAGACTTGCCGAGTGACCCGATACGCATTCGACGCCGACCACAACGTGCTGATCGCCATCTGGGCGACCGGACGCGGTGACCTCGCCCAAACGGTTGCCACCATGCCTCGGACGGTAACCCAAGATCAGGCAACAAATCTGGCGTCGAACCTGACCACGCTGTCGCGGTTCCACTGGCGCACCTACACCCACCCGGCCAGCGCGGCCGGCGACCCCGACATCCCCAACAGCGAGGCCTGGCGCCGCGCCGAAGAACGCCGCAACTTCAAAGAGGTCGAGGCCGGCATCCGCAGCCCCAACCTGCCCTCCGAAGAAGGACTCGTCGTCTCCTACAGCGGCGTCGTCGAATCCGCACACCGCGTTGGCCGGACCCTCTACGACATCGACGACCTCGCCCTGCGCGACACCATCGCCGCCGAAGTCAGCAACGAACAAGCCGCCATCGAATCCGCCGAACGCGGCGACCTGTCCGGCCGCGCCCGCCAAGCCGTCGAACTGTCCCGCCCCGACGTCTCCCCGGCCCAGGTCCAAGCCGCCGACGACCTCTTACGCGCCGACCCGCTCGGCTCCATCGAACTGTTCACCGAACTCGACCCCGCCTCCGCCTCCGTCGCCGCCGCCCACTGGCTGCTCGCCGCCGCCGAAGTAGCAGGCGAAATGGCCGGCGTGCCCTGCACCGACGTCGTCGTGGAGGCCGACGACATCGAAGCACTCCAGGTCGAAACCCCCACCCTCGTGCTGGAACGCCTCGATGCGGGGGAGAGCCCCACCGAAGTAGTCGTCGACCTCATCGCCGAAGCCATGGCCGTGCACGAAGGCCGCGTGCCCGCGCCATGGGCCGTCGTCGGCCGCGTCGCCGAAATCGAAGAGCAAGCCCGCAAATTCGAGGTCGACGCCGACACCCGCGAGGCCATGCTCGCCGGCTTCCGCATCAGCCGCCTCGACCCCTCCCGCCCCGCCCTCGACCTCCTCGAAGACCTCCTGGACGGCATCCGCGGCTGCCTGCTCCTCTACGCAGCCCACACCGACGACCCCGACGTGGAAACCCTCTTCACCGCCGACGTCCGCCTAGAAGCCGACGCCGACCCCGAACACCTCCTCTGAACCGCCACACCCCGATACAGAACAGGCGGGCCTCGACTCCGGGGCCCGCTAGGCCGACTTGACGCACGAAGCATTCACTTGACCCAGGCTGCAACGTGCGCCAAGCACATGCTTCATATGTCAAGTGCTGCTGTATGGCGTGATGGGTAAGCATGAGCGGAACCTTCGCGGATGTGGGCTACTCGCTGGCCGGCCTGTCGGCGTAGAGCGGGGTCGGGTGGATTCGGAGGTTGGTCATCGAGTGGCACTTGGTGCGGCGAAACACGAGCCTCGTCGTGGTGTGCCGCTGAGAGGGAGTTCATCGGCGGGGGAAGGCACGATCGGCGCAACTCGGCCAGCGCAGTTCGATGAATGGCGTAGGGGCGGCGAATGCGAGAGGTCGCCGGTGCTCGGCGGCTACTTGACTGCCTGGGCGGCGGTGTCGGGTTCGGGGGTGGTGCTGAGCCAGGTCAGGAGGCCCTCGTAGACGGCGTGGTGGTTGAGGAGGGTGAAATGGTTGGCGGCGGGGATGTGCAGGCCGTTGGAGTCGTCGAAACCTATGCGGCGGGCGCGGTTTCGGCCTGCGGCGCTGGGGGTGAGGACTAGGCCGTCGCCGATGATTCGGCCCAGGGGGTGGCGGGGGCTGCGGGTGATGCAGGCGGTGACGAAGTAGTGGGTGGCGCCGTCGAGGAGGGGGACCTCGCGAATCGCCCTGCGGGTCAACGCGTCCGTGTCGGCGCCGCGCCAATCTTCGTCAACCAGGGAGCCTTGTCGCAGATCGCGGATTCCCGCGCTGCGACGACGCAGGAGATGACCGAACGGACGAGTTTCGGGCACGCGCACCAACGCGGCGGACGCGTAGTGCACGAGTTGCTCCAGCGGCGCACCCAGATGCGGCGAACCGAGACAGACGAGGTGACGAACCGTGCGCACCCAGCCCAGCCCGGACTCGCTTGCATCGAAACACGCACCACGGGCGATCAATCCACCCATCGAATGCCCGACCAGCGACAGCTGCTCGATCTCGACCGGCCAGTGCTCGACGAGCCGCTCCAGCAACTCACTCAGTTGACGAGCATTCTCCGAGATGTGCAGACCGCTGTTGTATCGGATCTGCAAGGTGCTGTAACCGAGATCCTGCTCGATCCCCTCGGCATACGACGTTCGCCCGCCCAACCGCCACGCGTGCTCGGTCTCCACCAACCCGTGCAGAAAGACCACCACCCGCGAACTCGGCTGCGCGACATAGTTCCCGATCTGCTCGGGCGCCACCGGATCCCCGTCCACGCGCAACGTCATAGGCCCGGCAAGGATAGGCCGCGCGTCCTCGAGGTCGTCGCCGATCAGGCCCTGCAGCGCGCCGAGAAAGCCCGCCCCGAACACCGTCCGCGAAGGCACCTCGCCACCGGGCAGATCCGCAGTCTTCTCCGCCAATCGACCCGCCGCGACAGCCGTCCCACTCACGATCCGATACACACTGTCGGCGATCGCGTCATGCACCACCTCCACGGGCACCGCGGCCGGACCGACCCCGAGCCGCACCGCCGCGAAGATCCGCCCGGCGATCGCCCGGTGCACCGCCGCGATCCCGCCCACCGCCCCACCGAGCTCGTCGCCCGCCAACCGGGCGAGGGCCCGGACCTCGGCCTGTCGCTGGTGCGTCTGCTCAGTCATCATTTCAGTGTACAAGCGTGCACTGAAATCGTCCTGCCGACGAAACCTGTTGCCGCCAGTGGCAGCGCGACGCCGCAATCTCCGCCGTCGACCCGCTGCCAGCCGAAGCCGGATCATCCTCCCGATAGGCATGTCTCCCTGGAATCGTGCACCGAATCCGTGCGACAGGTCAGGAGGTCTGCGGCACCCGCGTCACGCCCACCGCGGATTCGGTGAGACTGCCCAGATACAAGACACCGTCCTGCTCCACGACGCCGGTGACCATCGCGAGATTCGTGCCTTCGGTCTGCAAGTCGTGCACGATGTTGCCATCGAAGTCGACCGCCATCACCCAGATCGTCCTCGCCGGCTTCGGCTGCACCCAGTCCGGCAGCATCCACACGAACTGCCGAAGAAATCCGGGCAGCGGAAGTAACCGGTCCAGCAACGGGTTTCGTGCCGTAGGCAACGCGATCCAGACGAGCCCGTCACTGCCGAGACCCATATTGTCCGGGAACCCGGGAAGGTTCTCGATGAGACGATCGCGGGTGCCCGCCTTCGGTCCTGTCAGCCAGTAGCGCGAAACCCGGTACCCACCCGTCTCGGCGACGACCACGCACGAACGGTCAGGAGCAAGCACAACTCCGTTGGCGAAAGCCAGGTCATCGAGCAGAGTCTCGACCTTGCCGGACGGATCGCGACGGAACAGCCGACCGGTCCCGGAGTGCTCGAGGATGTCGCCCATGTACTCGGCCAAGGAATAGCGACTCGTCGAGGACGAGAAGTAGATGGTGCCATCATCGTCACGAACGACGTTGCTGGCGAAGGGAAGCCGCTCACCGTCGATCTCGTCGACGAGCACCTCCAACGCGCCGTCCGGAGTCAACTGCAGCAGCCCGCGCTCGGAATCGCAGATCAAGATGGCGCCGTCGGCATCGGCATGTAAGCCGAGCGGCCGCCCACCGGTATTCACGAGCTGACGCACGTCACCAGTGGACGGATCGATACTGAGGACCGATCCGTCGGCGATCCCGGTGATGAGTCGTCCCTCGGGGCCCAGCACGACATCCTCGGGCCCCGTGCCCGGCAGCTCGAGTCGAGTGAGCCCGGGAAGCGGTGGCGTGCTACGACTTTGACGCGCTCGCGGGGGAGCGGGCGGCGGTGTCCAGCGTTGCGGGTTCATGGTCGTGATGGGCACGACTCAGGGTAACGCCGAGTTCCTGATCGTCCCGACGGAACGGTGGGGCAGTGGAGCAGCTGCGCGGCCGAGAGGATCGAACAATCGGGGCGCGGATCGAGCGACGGTACGGCAGTCCTAATCGGATCTGACTTGTACGACCGGACTGGAGTTTCTGGTCAGGAGCGCTGGTCGCCTCGAGTCGAAAATAACATGTTGATACGTAGATATGCGCATCTATCTATACGGCTCGTTCCAACCTGAATCTCCCGCCAGCCGGTACTCCCGACCAAAGACGGCATAGAACCCGAGGGTTGCTCGGCGGAAATTTCGTGGAGCGTCCCTCGACGACCAGGGGAGGGGGGAGCCCGATATGGCGCGTCGCGGAGAAGCCACCTGTCAGCGCGTGGGGAGCTCGCGCAACAGGGCGGTGCGGCAACACGTTGGGCGCGGACTAGTGCCGCGTCTCGATACGTTGACTATGAACCCCGACCGAAGGCGCCTTCGGTCGGACTGGCGCGATGAAGGGCACCTTCGGTCGGTGAGCAGCGTCGGCATCTATCTCGACCGAGGGCGCCCTTTGGTTGGTTGGACGCGATGAAGGTCGCCTTCGGTCGATATCGCGCTGAGCATCCTGGACGCGGACTAGCTTGCGCCCAACGTGCTTCTCGGCTTCGACGCGCTATCGCCCCGGCGCAGCGCTGGCCCGCAGTAGATATGGCGGAACGGTGATTCGGCGCGGTGCACCGGCTGGGAGCGGCTGTGCGAGCGGGTGCCCGAGGCGACTCCGGAGCAGATGGCATGCATCCGGTATTGCGCCGAACCTCTTACGGCTGATGCGTGATCGAGTACCACAGCACCGCGAGGGTGCCGAGCACGAACAGCGGTGAAAGGATCCAGGTTTCGAGCTTGTTCCCGGTGCGGTCGATGATCGGCACCCTGGTGCGGAGCTTGAACGGCCAGAACAGCCGGCAGCCGCGGTCGGTGAGACAGTCGCCGATCAGGTGCACCAGGGCGCCGAGGCCGACGGAGAACGGCAGCCACACAGGCTTGTCGGAGATCCAATGGTCCATGGCGAAGGTTCCGCCGACCGCGAGGACCACGATGGTTCCCCACGCCTCGATCCCATCGCCTGGCGGGCACAGGTGAAGTGCCCGCACAGCCAACGCCAGCAGGAAGAAGACGAGCCCGAGGGTGAACCACCGCCCGATCCAGTGCTCGCCCGCCCACGTGCCGTAAGAGACGGCGGCAACGAAGGCGAAGGAATGGGTGGCGTGCCGGTGCCCGCCGGAGATCCACGAGATCAACTTGCAGAGGTAGTAGGAGACGGGACCGAGCACATGCGCGATCGTTCCTTCCGGGTGATCGGCGTCTGGCAACAGCGCCGCACCCGCCGTCAGAAATGTTCCGAGAAGCAGCTCGACGGGGCCGAGATGTCCTGATACACCTTGGATTGTCGGGTAGGTCAAGATCGCGACGGGCAGCGCCGCTGCTGCCCCCGACCAGGCCAAAGCGCCACTGGTCGCATGTGAATGTCCAAGCACCGGTTGAAGGTTAGTTCACCTCAGCATTGTTCAGCGAATGCCGGTTCAGTGATCTTGTGCGACGGTTGAATTGGGGGATGGGTAACCTTTGGCGATCGAGAGTGGCTGTGCCGCACGGCGATGCTGGCGGGGTAGGGGATCATGCCGGTGGATCATGCTGGGCGAGTTGGTATCTGATGGAGGACTCGGGCGCTAGGTAGGATCTGCGAGGCGTCATGGTTACCCGTCGGCGCTACCGACATTGAGGTAATGACAAAACATTGTGGTACCTAGACGTGCGTATATATGCATATAAACGCTATTCACGGGTCACCAAGTCCCAAAAAGTTCCGGCACAACAAAAGCCGCATGGGGGAGGGAGGGGCAGCGAACCAGCCGGAAGAACGCCCGAACATCCTCGACGAACAACGCAAGTTGTGCCAACGCCGGGACAGCCGCTGCATCTCCTGGGGAAACATCGAGCCGCCGGTCGGTACATCCGTGATGTCGCCCACCGCCCCGGAGATCCACTCGGCGATCTGCTCGATGCTCTCCCAGTACAACCGTGCCGCAGAGACCCCGGTAGTCGGGAGCCAATAGAGCATCAGATTGTCGAGCAGCTCGTCCCGAGTGAGCGCGTTCTCCGGATGCCCGTCCACGACCAGAACTTCTCGGTGATCCACGCACACAACGCAGCAGGGGAGTCCACGAGCCCGCACCCGGCCGACTAGCGGCCTACCCGTCAGTCGTACTTGTCCGCTCAGTAAGCACACAGCTCCCACACGTACGCCAACCGCACGCCCTGCGGACCAGTCCTCGACTGGTCTCCGCTCCGGCCACCGGGTCATACACAGCCGCACCGGCAAGTCGTCGAGTTCCTGCTCCGGGCACCTGAATCCGGAACGGCTGCACCGTTACGGCCGCGCGTGCGGGTCGACGATCCGGTCGAGGGCATGCAGGTCGGATTCGAGGGTGTAGAAGACCCGCAGTGTGCCGACGAACAGGAACAGCCCGCAGACGCAGAGCGCAACGATCGACGCGATGACCGTCTGCTGCTGAACGGGATCGAGGAACGCCACACCGGCGGCGACACCGAACAACGGCACCGAGGCGGCGATGCCGAGATAGATCCGGCTGCGCCGAGACAGCCGACGCAACCGCGCCGATTCATCGGGCGCGCGGAGTCCAGCGGCCACCAATCCGGGGTAGTACCACCGCAGTACGAAGAACGTGACCGGGAAGTAGGTGTACACCACGGCCACCGCGGCCGCGACCAGGTGTGAGGAGATCAGGTTGAACAGCAGCCCGGCGGAGAGGTCCGCGATGGCGTGCAGTTTGAACAGGAACGCCACCAGCGCAAGCAGCCACCCCGTGAACGCGACAGCGGCAATCCGGTCACTACAGGCAAGAGTGTCCGCCCGCGCCTTGGCCAGTGTCTGCTCGTCGTACTGCTTGCCTTGTCGCAACCCGTGCGGCACCAGAAACACCAGCCGACACCAATACAGCAGGATCGCAATCCCCACCGGGTAGCCGATAGCGGCCGCGATCAACCCGAGCTTGGTCATTTGCGCCTGCCCGTCGGCCCCGAGTTCGAGGTCGAGCAGTTTCGTGTTGTGTCCCGCGAGGTACAGCCCGCCGAGTACCTGCCCGAGCGCGCTGGACAACGTCACGACCGGCATCGGCCGCATCCGCAGCCTGCCGCGGAGGCTGCGTCGCGGCGGGTCGACGAGATCGCGCGCGGTCCGGTCCAGGGTGAGCTCGAGGTGCTGGGCGAGGTCGGAACCGGTGGCGTAGCGATCGTCGCGGTCGGGGGACAGGCAGGTGAGCAGCGCGTGTCGGAGGATCTGCGGGCAGTCCGCGGGTGTGCCGGCCTTTAGGCGTTCGTCGATCGGCTTGCGGCGCAGTTCGATCATTCTGGTGAGTGAGGTGTCGGATTCGCCGATGCCGAGTTCGTCGGTGAAGGGGAGTCGGCCGGTGAGTAGTTCCCAGAGGACGACAGCGAGGGCGTAGATATCGCTGCGGGTATCGAGGTCGGCGGCGGTGGTGGCCATGTTGGGATGACAGGCTTCGAGCTGCTCGGGAGACATGTAGGCCAGTGACCCGCCGAAGTAGGCGACCGGGCTCGCTCCCGGAATGTGGGTGCTGAAGCTGATATTGAAGTCGGCGAGCTTGGGTTGTCCGTCGGCGGTGAGTAGCACGTTGGCCGGCTTGATGTCGCGGTGTAGCACACCGGCGCGGTTGGCGTAGTCCAGCGCGGTGGCGAGTCGGCTACCGAGCCAGGCCACCGCTTCGGACCAGCTCAGTCGCGCGAGATCGGTTCGCGTGGTGGATGGTTGCGGTGTCAGCACACCACCGGAGGTCACCGCCGCGTCGACCGCGTCCAGCAACAACTGCCCGGTGCGTTTCGCGACCGGCGTGCGGCGGACCAGGCGGAGCACGCCGAGCAGCGTGCCACCGGGCACATACTGCATGTACATCAGTTTGAGGTGTTGTGCCTCGATCTGGCGCTGATCGAAGACGCGGACGATGTGATCGTGGTCGAGCTGCGCGAGCGTCTGCGGTTCACTACCGCGATCGCGCGAAATCTTCACTGCCACAAGCCGTTGCATCGAACGCTGCCGGGCGAGGAACACCCGCGCGAAGGCGCCCTGTCCGAGCGCGATGAGCAGATCGAAGTCGTCGATGGTGGCGCCGGGTGCGATGGTGTCGAGTGCGTTGATCGCGGTCGGGTCCGAGAGCAGGGTGGTGCGGAAGTTCTCGGCGGCCATGATGTCGGTATCGAGCTGGGTGGCGAGTTGCGCCATCTGCGCGGCGAAGTCCTGCTCGTATTCGCTGAGGTCGAGCGCGGGGTCGCCGCCGCGGCTGCGGGCGGTGATCTCCTCGTAGATGAGGTCCGGCGGCAGTGGGGCGGCGTCGAGTTCGGGGAACTGGGCCCGATAGTCGGCGAGGCGTTTGCCGTGGTGGGTGTGCTGCCAGCGGTGCTGCAGATCCACCTTGATCAGCTCGATCAGCGCCGAGCGTCGCAGCCCGCGGTCGGCAGGCAGATGCGCCGCCAGGTCCGGTGGAGCGTCCGCGTCCTCCCATGCGCTGTCGAATCCAACAACCAGTCGCGTCAACGCAGTCTGCGTCGCCGCCACCCGGTCCATCTCCATGTGGCCCACCCGATCAAAAATGGCTTCCCGAGCCCCCTCCCGAGAATAAACGATCATCACGGCCGTAGCCGTCGAATTACCTGCTACCGCTGGTCCTGCGGTCGGTCAGCTGCGTTGGCCACCACCGAAACGATGTGCAACAAAGTGTTGCGCGTTGGTTGTGTGTCGACTACCGTCACGTGCAACAAGTTGTTGCGAGTCGGAGGAGTAAGCATGGAACACGGACGAATCGAACGCACGATGTACGTCGAAGCCAGCCCCGAGGTGGTCTACGAGGTCGTCAGCAGCCCCACTCACCTGAAGGAATGGTGGCCCGACGACGCCGACCTGGAACCCGTCCCCGGCGCGAGCGGCACGCTCACCTTCGGCACAGGGGAGGACCGCGACATTGCCTCGATCACCGTGATCGATGCCGAACCACACCGGCTGTTCTCCTTCCGCTGGACGCACCCGGCCGACGAAGCGGCGACCGTCGGCAACTCGCTGTACGTCACCTTCGAACTCGCCCCCTCCGGCGACGGCACCACAGTCCGGATGACCGAGACCGGTTTCCGCGAAATGGGCTGGGAGATCGCCGTTCTGGAGCAACAGTACAACGACCACATCTCCGGCTGGGACACCTATCTGCCCCGCCTGGGCGAGTACGTCGCCCGGCTGGTCGCGAGCCGATGAACAGCGCCGTCGACGACGACCTGTGGTCCGCGATCGGCGACCCGACCCGGCGGCGCATGCTCGACCTGCTCCTGGCCGACGGTGCGGGCACGGCGACCAGCCTCAGCGAACAACTGCCCGTCACCCGGCAGGCCGTCGCGCGACACCTAGGCGTCCTCGACCGGGTCGGCTTGGTACACGGATCCCCCGAGGGCCGCGAGCACCGCTACCGGGTCGACGACGCCCAACTCGCCCGTGCCGTAGCGCAACTCAACGCGGTCGGCTCGACCTGGGACGCCAGGCTCCAGCGCATCAAGCGGATCGCCGAAGCCATCCAACGCAGCAAAGAGCAGTAGAGAAGGAATCGAAAATGGTAGACATCTTGCACCGGGTCGGCGTCAAGTCACCGTCCGCCGACGACGTATACGCGGCACTGACCTCGATCGACAAACTGGCCGACTGGTGGACCAACGACACCAAGGGCGACGCGGACACCGGGGGAGTCATCGAGTTCCGTTTCCTGTCAGGCGGATTCGACATGAAGGTCGTCGACCTGCAGCCAGGCAAGCGGGTGCGCTGGGAGGTGATCGGTGGTCCGGACGAGTGGATCGGCACCGAAGTCGTCTGGGACCTGAAGCGCGAGGACGACTACACCATCATCCTGTTCAAACATCAAGGCTGGCGAGAGCCCGTCGAGTTCATGCACCACTGCAGCACCAAATGGGCGACCTACCTGATGAGCTTGAAGGAGTTGGTCGAAACCGGATCGGGCGCACCGAACCCCCACGACGTGCGGATCGACAACTGGGGTTAGGACGTCGCGCATGACCAGCCGGTGAGTGGAGGTGGGACCGGGGGGGGCGGGTGGGCCCGCCCTCCACCCCCCCCCCCCCCGCCCACAAACACCTAGGGCCGCCGCCACC
>NZ_JBEYZJ010000009.1:190718-511933 GCF_040645995.1 Nocardia sp. NPDC046473 | reverse complement strand
CCCTGGGGGTTTGGGGTGGTTTTGGGGGGCGCGGGGTGCCCCCCCCCCCCCCTAACACCTCCACTCGACAACCATCTCATTGCGTCGCGCGAACCGATCCAGGTAGGCGATGACTGCGAGCATTCGAGGTGGGTCGTCGCCGAACGCAGCTCGCCGCAGCCTTTCGTCGGCGAGCAACGCACCAGATCGGTCGGAGGCGAGGACTCGGTCATGCGGGGAGTGTGCCAGAAACCCACCGACAGGTCGTTTACTTTACATAATGTTGATTATCGGCGTAGAAACCAGCGTGGATAATCAGGGTTGCGCCGTTGGATGTTGTTGGTGTGTGCGGTGTTTCGCGTACCGCCGCTCGGATGCCTCGAGGTGCTCCCCGGCGTGGCGCATGGATGTCGGTGCTGTGCGGGTTGGATTGTTGATCTCCCCTTGGTCGAATTTACTGCTGGTGTAAATATTCCGGTTTGCGGCTGATTCGGGTGGAAAGTATTGGGACGGTTCCGAATTGGGGTTTTGGAGCTTCTCCCCTGGGTCCACCGCCCTACCTTCAAAACGTCACAGTGACGTTTTGAAGGTAGGGCGGTGGACCTTGGAATCTGTTGTGGGTCAGATGTTCCCGGCTAGCTTCCGGCGTTGCCGCCGTAGTAACCGCCGAGGAGGCGACGGCGACGACGGCGCTTGCGGTCCTTCTCGGCGTCCGTGGTGTTCGGGTCGGCGGTGTCGGTGGGTTGTTCGTCGGTCTTGGTGGTGTTTTTACGGAAGATGCCCATGGTGATCCTGACGTCGACGTCCGGCTTGCGTTGTCTTCCAGTGTGTCCGGGCGTGGTTCGTGCCGCATCGGCCGCGGGTATGGTCCTGGGTACGCCGCATTGGGTAGATTTTGCGGGGTTCCGGTCCACCTTTGGGACCAGCTGCGAGGCCAGACGTTAGTGACTGGCTCTGTTTTCGGAGGCCAGTGGTCGGCCATGCTGGGCGGGTGTTGATTCGTCGCCTGGTGGCGTTGTATGTCGGGTTGTGGCTGTACGGGTTCTCGATGGCCGTGATGGTGCGTGCGGGGCTCGGGTTGGATCCGTGGGATGTGTTCCATCAGGGTGTGGCGGGACATGTGCCGATCAGCTTCGGTGCGGTGACGGCGCTGACCGGGATTGCTGTGTTGTTGGCGTGGATTCCGTTGCGGCAGCGGCCCGGTGTGGGAACCGTGAGCAATGTGGTGGTGATCGCGGTGTCGGTGGATGTCGGGTTGTGGCTGTTGCCCGCGTGGGAGATGATTCCGGCGCGGATCGGTGCGATGGGTGCGGCTGTGGTGCTCAATGCGATCGCTACGGTGCTGTACATCGGTGCTGGGATGGGTCCTGGTCCGCGTGATGGGTTGATGACTGGACTGGTTCGCCGGACCGGGGTGTCGGTGTGGGTGGTGCGGACCTCGATCGAGGTGACGGTGTTGGCGATCGGTTGGGTGTTGGGTGGCAGTGTCGGGATCGGGACGCTTGTCTATGCGTTCGGTATCGGTCCGTTGATTCAGCTTTTGATTCCGTTGGTGAACCGTCACCTGCCCGGCTTCCAGGACGGGCCGGCAGTCGAACCGGTGGCGGTCGTCGCCGCATGAAGATCAACGGGACATCGACTGACGGATCCGCGAGTAGCGGGGCCGCGTCCGTGCCTGTGTGCCCTTTGAGGCGGTGACCGACTCCCCTGCTGGTTCAATCACGGGCAGGAACTCACCTACAAAACGTCACAGTGACGATATACAGAAGAGGGGCAGTGACCTAGAGTTCCGTAGATTCGGTAAGTCTCTCCGGTTCGGTGGCTCGCGGATGTCGCCATCGCCCCCACAGACCCACCAGGATCACCAGGGTGATCACGATCGCGCTGTGCAGCGCCCACAGCGCGAGCCACGGCCGCAGGAATCCCACCTCGGTGTACTGACCGCGGTCGCCGACGCAATACATCGAGTAATTGGTGCTTTGCCCTTCTGCGTCGCTGAATGTGTCGGAGACGACGATCGGCTCGGTGTAGGGCGCTTCGCAGAACAAGGGCGCGGTCAGTTTCGCTTCACCGGGCCAGATGGCGACAGGCAGCACGGTGCCGAGGAGCGCGGTGCTGAACAGGATCACGGCCAGCGTTGCCAGTATCTTCCGGGACGGCCGCGGCGGGTGGTCCTCGACGCGATCCGATGAGTGGTCGTCGAGCCGGTCGGACCGATACTCTTCGCTCATACTCGGCTCATTCGGAGAAACGTTCCGGTGCGGTCGAATTCGGTGACCATCGTGGTACGCGGTGAGGTGACGTCGACGGTGATGCGAACCTCGTCGTCGATGCGGTTGATGATTACCGCGGAGACGTGGCCGTTCGGCACGGCGGTTCGAGCGAGCGCGGTGTCGAGGATCTCCTCGAGCCGGAACAGGCCGGAAACTTCTCGGACGTCGAACATTTCGGGGTCGTCGGCGGCCGACACATGGACCGGTGTGGGGCCGTGCAGGGTTCGGTTCGCGTAGGTGTAGTCGTCTTGTTGTGCTGGGTGGTCGGGTACCTGGATGCGCAGGTGTATCGCGGAGTCCTGAGTGAAGAGGTCGGGGTTCTCGTTGCTGAAGCGGGTGACCTGTGCTGGTTGCTCGAGCATTCCCCAGCGGGTGCTGCGGGATTCGGGTGCGGTGAGCATGATGACGCTGGCCTGGAGGTCGGATACGCCGAGTCGTTGCCGGAGACTGTCGAGCGCGGCGTTCGGCAGTGCTGAGACGAGTCCGCCGCCGCGGGCTTGGACGACCTTTTCGAAATCGGCGCGGTCGACGGCGCCGATGCAGCCGGTGGTGCTGACTGCGATGAGGAGTGCTCCGCACAGGGCCACGAGGCAGGAGCGGCGGTGTGGCATGGGGTGCATCGTATAGCGCTGGGGTGGCTCGAGTATTGCTGCGCGAGACTGGCGGGTGGATGTTAGGTTCACCAGCATTGGGCGGTGGTGTGGAGGCATGGGTGAAGACGTCGCTGGCTGTGGTCGCGTGTGCGGCAGTGGGTGTGCTGCTGAGTGGTGCTCCGGTGGCGTCGGCGGATCCCGGGTTCGGTGAGTATGTGGCGCTGGGTGATTCGTGGGCCGCGGACGCGTCGGTGATCCAGGCGACCGCCGACTTCGTACCGTTGGGGTGCGCGCAGAGTCAGGGCAGTTACGCCAAGCAAGTAGCCGCCGCGTTGGCGGTTCCGGTGTTCCGGGACGCGACCTGCGGTGGGGCGGCAACCCCGAATATGACCGCGCCGCAGCACACTTCGCTGGGAGTCAATCCCCCACAGTTCGATCGGCTGAGTGCGTCCACTGATCTGGTGACCCTCGAAATCGGCGGCAACGACGCGGGATTGGCGGCGATCGTGCAACAGTGCCTGACCGCTGACGCTGCGGCATCCCCCTGCCTGGACACCTTGGTGGTCGGCGGGGTGGACCAGATGTCGGTGAACATCCTCGCCGCCGAGACGAAGGTGACTGCATCGATCGAAGGCGTTCGCGAACGCGCACCGCACGCGCGGATCCTGCTGTTGGATTACTTCGAGGGTGTCAGCACCGGCCACGGCTGCTTCCCGACGGTCCCGATCTCGGATGCCGACGCGGATTGGCTGGGCCGCAAACTGATCGAGTTGAACGCGATGCTCGCCCGCGTGGCACACGCGACCGGCGTAGAACTGGTCGACACTTACACCACCAGCGCCGGCCACGACGGCTGCCAGCCCCCCGGCACCCGCTGGGTCGAGGGCCTGATCCCTTGGTCGAGCAACCCGCCCGGCCCGGCAGTCCCCTTCCACCCCAACCAACTCGGCGCCGACCACCAGGCACGCAGTGTATTGGCTGCGCTCGGTAGGTAGTCCCCCGCGCGATCCTGGTAGCGCGTCCGGCGAGATCTCTTGCGTGGCTTTCTCATGGTCCGCGGGTGGCGACGGGACGGATCTGGGCTGGCGGCCGTTCGCGTTGCGCGCTGCCTACTCCTTCGGGGTGAGGATGACGTAGGTGACCTGTGTGCCGTCGTCCATCGTGCCGCGAGCAAAGTACTCGTTGAGTAACGGCGAAGTTGTCAGCACTGAGGCGAGCACAGTGGCTCCCGTGCCCAGCGCGAATCGCATGAATCCACCCGCGCCGGTGAGGAGCGCGCCCTCGATTTCCTCGCGCCCGTACTCGGTCAGGAGCTCATTGATAACGTCGATTGTTTCATCGGGTGGGTCCGGTGGGCCGTTGTAGATGCTGACGTAGTATCCGTTTTCGCCCCGTTCACTGATGGTTATGTGCGCATCGTCCCGTATCGGTTTTCCTGGGGGTGCTTCGGCGGGGATCGGAATGAGTGTGCCGTCCGGATCGGGCGCTGCTTCGAATCGGGTCGAATCATCTGCGGCGGGGTTGGGCAGGGTGTCTGACATGTCGTTTCTATTCCCGGCCGCCAATAAAGACGCCGAGTTCACGTGTCATCAGGTGATCAGAGGTGTTGTCGCGGTCCTGGTCAGCGACCCTCAGGTGAGTACGATGAGTGCCCCGATCGCGCCGACTGCGGTTTTCAGCTGGTCGATCGTTGCGTTGATGTTCACGCCGACCGTGGCACTGCCGTGCCAGGAATGACCGGCCGAGAGATCCGGCCACGCCTCGGCGACAGCTTGATTCGAGCCGCTGGTGTTCCAGTTCCAGTTGCGCGATCCGCCCAGCAGTCCACTTACCCGGCCGGTTGCCGGTAGGACGAAGGCCGGGTTGCCGCCGGCCACTGCGATTACGACCGCCGCTTCGCAGTTATACGCAGGCGCGCCGGAGTCGTGCATGTGTCCACTGAAGTTGTATGTCCCGTCGGGGTAGAGGGCGAAGCTCGCCCAGCCGCCGATGGGAATCCCGCCGCTGAACGCGATCTGCCATCCTCCGGTGATGTTGCTCAACAGTGGCGGAGGTTCCGGTGGAGTTTCCTTCGTAGGCGCGGGGGGCTTGACTTTGTCGGCCAACTCCGCGGCTAATTCGATGGCCGTGTTCTGAACGACGTGGGAGCGGATCAATTGATCCCCCAGTATCAGTGATCGCGTTTCCGGTCTGGCAAATTTCGCTGCTCCCGAGCTGGCCGCGGACAGGTCGGCTTGAAGACCGGCCTCGAGCAGTTGGGCGACGACAGAATCCTTCTTCTCAACGCTTAACGTATCGAGCGGATGTATAGAGCCGGTCATGGTGTTATTCCTTCTTGTTTTGGGATGCTTCGTGCGTGAATCTCGCCTGTCAGGTAATGGGAGACCGACCCTGCAGGCGCAGTCTCGCCCGACCTGTTTCCGGTGCCGCGTGTCCCGTCCGCTTGCTCACCGCCACTGGATCGCGGGTGACCATCGCCAATTGAAGAACTCCAACGAGAATGTCCCTGGTTTAGGTGCGGTCGGGCAGGTGACGGTGAATGTGCCGTTGCGCGGGATGTCGACTTGGGTTTCGCCGAGGAAGTTGGACTTCCAGTTGTGCGTCGCGTCGGTCGCGTTCCAGCAGCGCACGGCCCGGGAACCGGCGCCCGCGGCGTCGACGACGGTCACTGTCACGGTCTTGGGACCGGTCTGTGCGATCGTGACGGGCTCACGAGCCGGAGCCGGAGCGGGCGCCGGGGCAGGCGGGTTGGTCGGCGGAGGCGGCTGGATGATCTTGACGACCTGGGTGCCGGCCCAGGTCGCGAAGTCCTTCGAGCCTTCGAAAGGATGCCCGCGATAGAAGCCGTGCATGTCCTGATTGGCCAACGGCTTGAACTTACCGTCCTGCCCGAACAGGTCTTTGCCGTCGCACACCGGGTCGCCGTATATACAGATCGACACCACCGGATCGGTGGTCTCGAACGCTGCGCGTTGCCCGAGCGAGCCGCCGATCGGCCAATGGTCCTGATCCTGGGTGAGCTTGCCTTGGCTGTAGATCGCCTCTGTTGTTCGCGGCGTCGGCCCGTTGTACGCGGGGTCGGCGATGAGCACGACCGCCGCGATGCGGGCGCGATCGACCGGCCCGTTGCCGTGGAACACCGACTGCGCGAGATCGCCCATGATGTGACCGCCCTGTGAGTAGCCGATCAGCACGAACTTTGCCGAACGGCATTCTGCGGCTTGTTTTTTCAGCTCCTGGTAGGCGCGCGAATAGCCGGTGTCCTTGCTGATTCGGTAGGCCGAGATGTCGTAGGTCAGTTTCGCGCCGACCGCACCGAACCATTGGACGCCGGTGGCGGGATAGTTGATCGGGGTCACCTTCAGTGGGCCGAGTTTGTCGGCGATCGGCGCGATGGCGGCGGCGACCTCCGCCCCCACCTGGGCTACCAGTTCGTTCTTGCCGACCCCGGCCGGGGGTGGGTGGGCCGGTCCTTGATCGGTTCCCGCGACACCGATCACGACGGTCGGCAGACAACCGTCGTCGGCCGACGCTACGCCTGGCCCGACCAGGACGAGCGCCGACGCGAGCATTGCGGCGACAACCACGCAACGACGTAGCCGCTCGGCTCCGGTCACGCGCAGTTTCATGGGGACTCTCATCGGACACCCTCTCAGCGACCTGCCGCGGTTCGACGGCCTGCCGTTCGCCGCACCCGGATCGGCCTGACATTCAGCCGATCTGACTGCACACCAACGCTAGCGTCATGGTCAGGGCCGTTCTATCGGCCATTCAGCTGACACGGTGCCTCAGCACCCTTCCGCCGCATAGGGGCGACCGATGCTCGGTGGACCGGCATTGCCGTCGTCTTTGATCGGGAAGCAGAGAAAGTGCGTTCGATCGGTGGCCGTCTTGGGCCTGACGATGATGGCCGGACTGCCTTGACCGCCGACGGCGCCCTGTTCGATGGTGTGGTCGGCCGCGTATGCGGCGATGACCTGTGCGGGGGTCGATCCGTCGCCGACGCCGCGGTCGGTCTTTGTGCCGGGCGGGGTTTCGATGCCGGTGACGACGTCCTTGGTCGTGTCGATCCACACCGAGAAGTCGAAGATGGTGTCGGGCTGATCGGAGACGACACGGCAGTGGCTGTAGTAGGTGGTGTCGCGGACCGTGGGTGCGAGTGCGGCCAGTACGTCTTTCGTGGGCATGCCGAGGGTGATTCGGTTGTATCCGCGGTCGGTGGCGACATCTCGCCGTGTCGCGGTTATCGAGTAGAAGGCCTCGTCTTGACCGGTGAGTGAGTTCCAGATTCCGCCGATACTGACGAACAGCGACGAGATGATTCCGGCGACAGCGCCGAGGACCACGGCACCTGCCAGGCCGCCGAGCGCGCCGACGCAGTCGAGCATCGCCCGGCCGAGCGCGCCGGCTTTCGCGGCGAAGTCGTTGCTGGACAGCTGGTTCAGGCCCTCGACCACGCCCGAGAGGCAGCTCAGCTTGGCGAAGTTCTTGCTGAGGTCGTCGTAGAGGCCGAGGTTGATGTGGAGCAGTTCGGCGGCGGCGTCGATCTCGTTGAGTGCTACCGACACCAGCGACAGCCCGGCGTCGATCTGCAGTTCGCCGCCGGTGGGTGGGTTCTGGAGGTCGAACGGAGTCGTGGTCGTATCGCCGGGGACGAGCACGGAGGTGTTGTCGGTTCTGCCGCCGTGCGATTGATAGAAGATGCCTGCGGCGAGCGCTCCCGCGAAATCGCGACCGTGTACCTCGTAGGATTGCGCGGGCGGCGTCGTTTTGCCGAGCCACACCCAGCCCGAATTCGATTGCAACGCAACCTCGAAGCGTCCGTCGCGGGCAGCTACGCACGGCCACGCGACGTCGCGGTCGACCGGCCGGGCGTTGATGGTGACTTCGTCGAGTTCGGCCGGTGCGCCTACGCAGTCGGGTTTCGGAAATCGCAGGTTCAGTGCGGCGGCGATCCCGTCGGTAACCGATTTGGCGATGGCTTTCGCGTCGAGCCAGCCGGGCCAGAATCCGCTCGAGTGCGGTGAGTCGGCCCGCAACGTGGACGTGCCGGCATCCCAGGTGGCCGGTAGGACATCGATGCCGCCTTGCGCGCTTCGGGTCAGCACGACCGGTGTATTGCCTTGCGTGATTTGGGTTTCCACTGCGGTGCGGTCGAGATGGAACGAGAGCCGGATGCTCGAACGCGGTTGCAGGGTGCCGTCGGCGAGCTGTATGTCGACCGCTGGGGCAAACGGGTGAAACAGTGTGGTTTCGATCGGTGTCGGTGCTGGTTCGTGACTCACCCGCAGCGTTGTCCCGGGAGGTGCGACGGCCGCGTCGACGGAGACCTGAACCTGCCCGAAATCGACGTGCGCACCGTCGGCGGCCACGACGGCCTGCGTCGCCGGTGGGGACGGATCGGTCTCCGATCGTGAACACGCGACCAGGCTCGTCAGGACGAGACTGGCGGCGACGACTGGCGTCACCCACGACATGTGACCAACTGTGGCAGCCTGCAGCCGCATCGCGACAACCTATCGTTCAACAAGCGGGGACTGGGATTCGACGACTGTTCGCCTCAGCGAACACCGGCGAGACGTCATATCAGGTGACTCCGTGCAGAATCACGAGGTCGGCGATGATCAGGGCGGCGATGGTGACGAGCGAGAGGTAGCCCAGTATCAAGCCGGCCAACGCCATGCTCGCGGGTTCGCCGGATCTGTGAACGTGCCACGTGCCCGAACGGGATCGCCAACGGTCCCGCGCACACCCCGAGCACCAGCGCTACGACAGCCATGGAATTGGTGCGGGCGTGAACCAGCGTGCCTGGCGCAGCCTGATTCGCGGTGACCGGTGCACCGGCTGCGGTGTATCCGATCACCGGGTAGATCGGCTCACCGTCCGCGGTGCGCCCGATAGATCGCGGATCGTCGTGGGCGGGTGCGACTGTGGTGAGCCGCCGGGTCAGCACACGATGCTCGAGCCAGGTGCACGCACTGTTTCCCAGTAGATAGACCAGCATGCCGATCGGCAACACCAGTCCGGCGAGCACCACGAGCACCGGCAGCACCCACCGGCTGATCGCGTTCAGTAGCGGTGTGGGGCGCACCCGGTGCCGGGCGAAATAGCCGAGGGGTGAGGTCGACCCGTTGATGACGGTGAGCGTTGCGGTCGCGACGGCCACCGTCAGTGCGACGAGGGCGATCGCCGGGGTGGAGACGGCCCCTCCGAACAGGGCGAACGCTCGCAACTCCGCGCGGGGCGTCGTGATCCGCGCGACGAGGGGTGCACCGAACAGTCGTGAGCTCAACATCGCCTGCACGTCATCGGCACTGAACAAATAGTTGGGTGATGACGCGTTCTGCTCTAGCGACATGCCCAGCTGCCCGACCCCGCGCCCGGTCCGGTCGAACGATTTCCACACCTGCAGCAGACCGATAAAGAGAACTATCTGTACGACAAGCCGCGTCGTGAACGACACCAAGGGGAATTGCGGCGGATCGGTTGTCTCGGTACCGATTTCATGTTTCGTCAGCGGCCTCGTCTGCAATACCGCCAGCGGAAACATACACAATCTGAAGACGAACACCGTGACCAGCACGGCGAGTACCCAACCAACACCGCTGGCGTTTCCCAATACCGCGCCGAAGAGCAGATGGCCGGCCAGGAGCACCGCCGAGACCGGGGAGTAAACCAGATCCAGCATCACACATCCTCACAGCTCATCGGCGGAACGAATCCTCTGCTCCGGTGCACCACCAACGCAACGAGTCTCACACCGTGAGCATGCGAAGTCTGTCCACCGAACACCCGACAGGCTGTCGAGAGAGCCGCCGACGATAGTGGTACCTACGGTTTGCTTGGTAGCCTGTGGCAAGCGACCGGCAGAAGGTGAAAACCGATGAGTGCTACCACCATTGCCCGGCAGTGCACGCTGTGTGAGGCGCATTGCGGAATCCTGGTCACCGTCGAGGACGAGCAGGTGACGCGGATCGAGGGGAATCCGGACGACGTGCTGTCGCAGGGCTACATCTGCCCGAAGGCCACGGCGATGGGTGGGCTGCATCATGATCCGGATCGGCTGCGCACGCCGATGCGGCGGGTGGGTGCGGGTTTCGAGCCGATCGGGTGGGACGAGGCGTTCCGCGAGATCGGGCAACGGTTACGGGCCGTGCGCAGTACGTATGGGCCGAGTGCGATCGGGATGTATCTGGGTAATCCGGCGGCGCACAGTTCGTCGGTGATCTACGGGGCGCTGCTGCGTGCGGTGTTGCTGACGCGGAATTTCTTTTCGGCGTCGTCGATCGATCAGTTTCCGCAGGAGTTCGTGGCGTGGCGGATGTTCGGGTCGAATGTGCTGATGCCGGTCATCGATATCGATCGCACCGATCGGCTGGTGATCCTCGGCGCGAATCCGGCGGTGTCGAACGGGTCGATCACCACGATGCCCAATGCCAAACAGCGCATCAAGGATGTGCGGAGCCGGGGCGGGCGGGTGGTGGTCATCGATCCGCGCCGGACCGAGACGGCGCGGCTGGCCGATCAGCATGTGGCGGTGAGTCCGGGCGGTGATGTGTACCTGCTGCTGGCGATGCTGCAGGTACTGGTGGCCGAAAACCTGTGCGACGAAGCGGTGATTCGGGCGCAGTGCACCGGCTGGGAGCAGCTGCGCGAGCTGGTGGCCGAGGCGACGCCGGAGCGGATGGCACCGCACGCCGGGGTCGACGCCGACACCATTCGACAGCTTGCCCGCGACCACGCCGCCGCGTCCTCGGCGGTGCTGTACGCGCGGATCGGGGTGTGTCAGCAGGTGACGGGCACGCTCACGCACTGGCTGGTGAACACGATCAACGCGGTGACCGGGAACCTGGACCGGGCCGGTGGGCAGATGTTCGCGACGCCGCCGATCGACGCGGCCCGGTACGCGAAGTATCTGCCGATGGGTTACGGGGCGTGGACGGATCGTTCCGGCAGCTACAAGTCGTTCCGCACCGAACTGCCGGTCGCGGTATTGGCCGATGAGATCCTCACCGAGGGCGACGGGCAGATCCGGGCGATGATCACCTACGCGGGCAATCCGGTGCTGTCCACCCCGCAGCGCGGTCGCCTCGGCGCGGCGTTGGACTCGCTGGATTTCTATGTGGCCGTGGACATGTACATCACCGAAACGACCCGGCACGCCGACATCATCCTGCCGCCGATCTCGCCGCTGGAACGCGAGGACGTCAACCTGTTGTTCCCGCTGTTCAGTGTGCGCAACAACCTGCGTTATGACGCGCGCGTGTTCGAGCCGCCCGCCGATGGGCTCGAGGATTGGCAGATCATGGCGCGACTGGTCACCGAGTTGGTGCCGCTGCCGGTGCGGCGGTTCACGGCGCGGGCGCTCAATGGTGTGTTCGAGCAGTTCAGTCCGGTGCGATTGGCGACGGCGGGGGTGGCGGCCGGTCCGTACGGGGTGCTGCGGCGCGGGCGTAAGGGGCTCACGGTCGCGAAAGCGCGTGCGGCCGCCGGTGGGATCGATCTGGGGCCGTTGCAGCCGCGGTTGCGGACGCTGATCGGGACGAAGGACCACAGGGTGCACCTGGCGCCCGCGGATTTCCTGACCGCCGCGCGCAGGGTGCTCGACGACGCGCGTGCGGGCAGCGCGATCACCACACCGGCGGACGGTTATGACCTCAAGCTGATCGGTCGTCGCCACTTGCGCAGCAACAACTCCTGGCTGCACAACGTCCCCGCGATGGTGAAGGGCCGCGACCGCTGCACCGCGCTCATGCATCCCGCCGACGCCGCGGCGCGCGGGCTCACCCACGGCGAACCGGTCGCGGTCACCTCACCGACCGGTTCGATCGTGGTCCCGCTCGAGGTCAGCGACGACATCCGCACGGGCACCATCGCGATCCCGCACGGGTGGGGACATCGCGAACCCGGTGTCGGCTGGTCGGTCGCCGCCGCGTTACCCGGCGCCAACGTGAACCTGCTGCACGACCCGTCACTCACGGATACGTTCTCGGGCACCGCCGCGGTCAACAACACCTGGGTGACCGTCACCCACGCGCCCGCCGACACCACGGCGGACACCGCCACTTCCGACAAACACATCCAGCGCGCATGAACCTCCCAGAGCGGAAGCCCACCGTCGCCCGAACAGGCCTACTGCCCATGAAATTCGCACCCTCACTCGGGATCCGCACCCCGAAATAGGCCCTAAAGCCGGTGCAAATCCCGAGAGAGAGTGCGAATTTTGTGATGGCGAGCGAGCCTGCGCAGTCCACCGGTCAGCGTGTGCCGCGCCGAACGTTGCGAGTTGGAATGTCCCTGGGGCGTGCACGTTGCTTGCGATGCCGGGTAGATAGCGGCTACGCCGGGCCAAGGTCGGGCCGATCCTGAAGTCACCGACTCGGCGCTTGATACGGGAAACTCAACTCGACCACTCGCCGCACGGAGTCCGGTCACGATGATCGGGCCAGACCGCGCAAAGCGGTGACGCCGCAACGGAAAACTCAGTTCGACTGCTTGCCGCGCGGGGTCCCCGAGCCAGGCCGCCCAGCATGTCATTGTCCGCATCGGAATCCGGTTCATCCGAGAGCTTCGATCCCTGCGGGGAGGTGGCTGATGTCGCCGAGCCGGACGACCTGACGGTTGTGGAAGTAGTCGTCCTCGCGCAGTTCGGTGATGCTCCCGGACGCGCTGTGGAAGCGGGCGTAGGCGAGTGCGTCGATCGGCAGCTTCGTCCACGATCCCACCGCGAAGGTGAGGGCGCCGCCGTGGGTCACGACGATCTGGTGTGCGCAGTCGCTGGCCAGGATCGCGTCCATCGCCGCGTACACGCGTGCACCGAAGGCGCCCATAGTCTCCGAGCCCGGTATGCCGTCATGATGTCCCATGCGCTCGCCGACGGCCGGCGGGGTGACGAACCGTTCCCGCAGCCATTCCTGCGGCTTCCCCTCGGCCTCGCCATAGGACTTCTCACGCAGTCGGGGATCGAAAACCGATGGCACGTGCAGCAGCTCGCCGATGAGGTCGGCGGCTTGGGCGGCGCGTCGCAGATCTGAGGAGTACAACTCCACCTCGGCGTGCGCGGGGATCGCGGCCCGCAGTGATTCGGCGATCGCGGCCGCGTCACGCAACCCGGTTGCGGTGAGTGGTGAGTCGTACCAGCCGCCGACCAGTCCGTCGATGTGATGGGTCGACTCCGGATGGGCGATGACGTACATGGTTCGCACGGCGTCCATCTCTCTTCCTGTCGTCATCAGACGCACGAATCATGTACCGGGCGGCGCGATCTCATCAAGCGGGCTGTCATCTCGTCACGACGGTCACTCGATAGCCGATGCGGATCTCGCGGCCGATATGCGCGGCCCCGCTGAGGTAGAGCCAGCGGTCGGTGCCCCCGCGTGGGTCGGGGAGATAGGTGGCTTGGACGTGTTCGACGCCGAAGGGGAAGTTGCCGGAAATCGACGTCGCGATGCCCGTCATCAGATACGCCTCGGCCAACAGTTGTGGCTCGGCCGCGGCGGCGGGTAGCGGTGTTGCGGTGGGAATGAAGAACCCGAACTGTTCGGGTGGAGCGCCGGAGCCCTGGACAAGCATGCCGGTCACGAACAGTCGCGCGATTCCGGTGTGCACCAGGCATTCCGGCGTCAACTGCAGCGGTGGAGTCGGCCGCAGCTCGAGTTGGAACGCCATGCGCCGAACTTTACGGTCACCGATCACCGCTGTCCTCGCGACAATCCTCGGTCCGACAGGGGGCTTACGCAAAGGTGATGAGGCCGTGTGGGACCAGGCGTTTCGGTACTGGGCCGGAGGGGCCAGAACGTCGCGCACCGCCGAGCTGTACCGCGCTGAGGGGGCACGTCGAGCTCGGCTGAAGAGCTCGCCGAAGTCGCGCGACCGATGCCATCGTGATCGTCGCCGCCAGCGCCGGACGCGAGCCACGGCCGCCGACCTGCCCTGCCGCGGCGGTGTTCGGGTCGCGAGGCCGACGCGTAGGACCTCTTCGTTTCGGTTGCCCAGGTGGCGGAGGCCGACTGGCAGCTCCGTTCCGCACAGCGGCTAATGGCATGCGGCGCTTCCTTACACGCGTCGCCGCCCTTGTTGATCACGGGATGGCTCGGCTACACCTGTCAGGCAAACCCCGCCGTCGATGCCGTATCCAACTATCTTTGCGGTCGATGCAGACATGCATTCGATGCGCGGAGTCGGCGTGAACCACGTTGACGCACTTCATAATTCATCCACTGCACCGGCGGTTCCACGTGAATCAGCCGCTTGCGCACACTCATTCCGACACCCGCGTGCGAGAGCGGGAAGGCCGCAGATCTCCGCCGGGAACGGCCGGTGTCAACAAGCGGCGGTGGTTCGCCGGGCGGTTCGCGCTACCGGTTTCGTGCCGCTGCGTCCTGAAGTTGTGATCCGTGCGGCGTCCGATGCGGTCGCGGTCGGCCAGGCGCGAAATGTGCTCATCACCTCTGCGCCGACCGCACCGGCCCCCGGCGATGAACGTAGTTTCAGTGGCACACCGTGGCGGGGGTCTCTCGGGCGATGCCGCCATGGTGTGCCACTGAATCGGGATGCGATGGCGCTGGGCGGGTGTCGAGGTGCCGATGACCTCGTCAGAGCAGGCTTCGCGGCACCGGCTTTGACGAGGGACCCGCAGACGCGACCGCAAACACTGCCGCGCAATGACACGTCGAGCTCCGCGGCGAGCAGGCCGGGCTGTAGGCCGGGTTCAGCAGGGCGGGTTCGATTGGTCCATCGCCCCGATCAAGCGCCCGGCCAGACCGCCAGGTATGGACGCCCGGGGTCGCCGGGCAGTAAGGCTGGGTCGCGCACCCTCGCCAGTGAGCGGGGCGGGCCGTGGGCGCACAAGAGCGGTGCGGCACACCTCGATTGCTGGGACATGAGAAATCCGGGGCTGACCAACCTTTCGGCGGAGGTCGGAATCCACTGAGTGCGCCCGCGCGGATCGGTCCGGCGCTAGCTGGAACGCCGGTGTGGATCTCAGCTGTCCTTGCGCAGTGACTCCTGATAGCTGGTCTCGATCTTCTCGCGCAGGTGCTTTTCGGTGTGCCGGATCGCCGGTCCGATGAACGCCTGGATTATCCGGTCGAGGGCCCGTCCGGCCAGGCCGCCGGGGACTCGGTAATCGGCGGTGGCGCTGACCTTCGTGACTTCCTCGCCCAGCGACGCGAAGTCCCAGCGGACCGTGCCCTCGATGCCTTTGATCGCACGCATCGTCACCCGGGCGCCGTCCACCCATTCGGTGGTGTCCGCGCGCAGGTGCAGGGTGGTCGGACCGAGATGCAGGGCGGTGTCGAACACCGCGCCGACCCCCGAGGTCTGCTCCCCCACCGGCGTGAAATGCCGAATCCCGAACATCCATTTCGGCACGTTCCGGTAATCGGCGACATAGGTGAACGCGAAGTCCACCGGCGCCGCACACGTCGCGCTGTGCTCGACATGCCCCATGACTGCCCCTCCGCTCGCTGCGATCCTTCCCCCGACCCTAGGTGACCCCCGCGATCTTCGCTCACGATGAAGTCCCCTGCCCGCCAATCATTTACGCCCCACCCACGCCGGATGCGACGATGTCAGGGCCGTGGTGGCAACAGCCGCACTATCGCGGTAGCTGACGGACCGTTGGAGACCCCGTCGAGGTGCGTCGCGGCGCCGGTGCCGAACGCGTCGCCGAATTGCCATGGCGCTGAACTGCCCCGCCCGGGTCCAAGAAATCCCCAGTCAGACGGGATCGCGGCCCGAGTCGACCCGGCCGATAGGGTCGAGTGGTGACGTGGACGGTGGGCTTCGACCTGGATATGACCCTGATCGACTCGCGACCGGGTGTCAGTCGAGCCATCGACCTGCTCGGCGCGGAGTTCGATGTGCCGTTGCGTGGCGCCGATTTCGCCGATCGGCTCGGCCCGCCGCTGGCCACCCTGCTTGTCGAGGTGGGCGCTCCCGAGGAGCTCGTTCCGGCGCTGGTCACCCGGTATCGCGCGCTGTATCCGAGCATCGTGTCGAGCATTCCCGCGATGCCGGGCGCGGATGCGGCGCTGGCGGCGGTCGAGGAACGTGGCGGGCGGGTGCTCGTCGTCACCGGCAAACACGAGCCGCTCGCGCAGTTACACATCGACGAACTCGGTTGGCGGATAGACCATCTCGCCGGTGACCTGTGGTCGGCGGGTAAAGCCACCGTCTTGCGGGAGCAGCGGGCGAGCATTTACGTCGGCGATCACGTCGGTGACATGCATGGCGCGCAGACCGCCGGTGTCCTCGCGGTCGGCGTCACCACCGGACCGTGTGACGCCGAGGAACTGCGGGCCGCGGGCGCGGACGTCATCCTCAACGACCTCACCGAGTTCCCGCAGTGGCTCGCCGACGAGCTCGGACCGGTCGCCGACGCGGGTTGAGCTCGGCCGTCGCCCACGAATCCGCCCTCGGTCGAACTACTTTCGGTGACAACGCCGGAAACTTGCACCGCTGGTTTCCCGGTCGCTAGCCTGCAAACGAGTCGGCCGCGCCCGCAGCGCGTTCTGAAAGGAGAACGAATCCATGGACCGTTTCACCGACAAGGTTGCCGTGGTGACGGGTGCGGCGCAGGGCATCGGCGCGGCCACCGCGCTGCGACTCGCGATCGAGGGGGCAAGCGTCGCCGTACTCGACCGCAACACTCCCGACGCCACGCTCGAACAGATCAGCCGCGCGGGCGGCAAAGCGACCGGTTACGTCTGCGATGTCACCGACCGCGACTCGGTGCAGTCGGTCTTCGACCAGATCGCCACCGACCTCGGTGACCCGCAGATCCTGGTGAACAACGCCGGCATCACCCGCGACGACCTGTTCTTCCGGCTCTCCGAGGACGACTGGAACGCCGTGCTGTCGGTCAACCTGACCGGCGTCTTCCACTGCACCCAGGCCGCGCAGAAGTACATGGTCGCCCAGCGCTACGGCAAGATCGTCTCGCTGTCGAGCCGCTCGGCCCTCGGCAACCGCGGCCAAGCCAACTACGCCGCCGCCAAGGCAGGCATCCAGGGCTTCACCGCCACCCTCGCCATCGAACTCGGCCAATACAACATCACCGTCAACGCCGTCGCGCCCGGCTACATCGCCACCGCGATGACCGACGCCACCGCCGAACGTATCGGTATGGCCCCCGAACAACTGCAACAGTCCGTCGCCGAACGCACCCCGCTGGGCCGTGTCGGCCAACCCGAGGAAGTCGCCGCCGTCATCGCCTTCCTCGCCAGCGACGAATCCTCCTACGTCAGCGGCCAAACCCTCTACGTCAACGGCGGCGCCCGCTGACCCACGATCAAACGGGACATGGTGGCGGCTCTTCTCGCACAACGCCGCCATGTCCCGTCGATCATGAAACCCGCCAGTCGTGTCGGCGCCGCTGCCAGTTCCGGCAGCCGACATGCGACGGAAGTCGCGGCGCAGGAACCGCACGAAGCTGACCCCGCGCCGCGGCGGCCAGTAGTTCCGTCGCCTTCCTCCGGCCGGTAGTGGCGATGACTTGACCCGCATCATGTCGGGCCATGTAGGCGAGCATGGTTGTCCGTCGCGGCGGCAGCCATGTCGTCCCAGCCGGTCGTCGAGAAGCTTTCGGCATCCCCCTGCCCAGTTGTCGGCCTATAGCGCTGCCACGGCGTCATGACCTCAGCGAGGACGCCGTAGCAGCTTCAGCCAAACAGCACAGTCGCCCGACGGTCAGTGCCCGCCGCCGCTCACCTCACCACGGAACCGGTCCCTGCCGGTCGAAGTAGCCGCCGGTGGGTCCGTCGGGGCCGAGGGTGGCGAGGCGGACGATGGCGTCGGTGCCCTCGGTGAGGGTTTGGTATCCGGCGTGGGAGTTGAAATCGGTTGCGGTGTAACCGGGGTCGGCGGCGTTGATCTGGATGCCTGTCAGTTCGCGGGCGTACTGCGAGGTGATCATGTTCAGCGCCGACTTGGACGAGGTGTAGGGCAGATTCAGCAGGGTGGATTCGACACGGTCCGGATCCGAGGTGATGGTCAGTGAACCCATCCCGCTCGACACCATCACGACGCGCGGCTGAGTCGCGGCGCGCAGCAGCGGCAGGAACGCGTGGGTCACCTGGACCGGTGCGAACACGTTGGTCTCGAACACGGCGCGGAAGTCCGCGGCCTGGGTTTCTTGCGGCGGGATGAACGCGCCAGGGATGCCCGCGTTGTTGATCAGCACATCCAATGCCGTGATCCGGGCGCCCACCGCCGCGACGGCGGCCGCGATTGAGTCGGTCGAGGTGACATCGAGGTGCACGAATTCGACGTTCACGCCCTGTTCGGCCAGTTCGACCGCCGCCCGCTTGCCACGGTCGGCGTCGCGCGCGCCGAGGAAGATCTGCCAGCCGAGCTCGCCGAGCCTGCGGACCGTCTCGTAGCCCAGTCCCTTGTTGGCTCCGGTCACCAGAGCCGTTGTCGTTGTCGTCATGGTGTCAGCTTCGGCGTGTATGCCGCTGCTGGGCAGGACTGCCTTGTCCTGGGATCGGTGGTACCACCCCGGACCGGTCCGGCTGCGGGATGATCAAGGGATGGACCGTTCGGAACTCGCGGCGCTGCTGCGTCAGGCGCGCACTCGGATACAGCCGCGCGATGTCGGACTGCCTGCGGGCCCGCGCCGTCAGGTGCCCGGGTTGCGGCGCGAGGAAGTCGCTCAGCTGGCCGGTCTCAGCGTCGATTACGTGGTGCGGCTCGAACAGGGCCGCGGTCCGCGGCCCTCGACCTCTGTGCTGGCCGCGCTGTCGCGGGCGCTGCGGTTGAACGACGACGACCGCGACCTGCTGTTCCAACTCGCCGGGTCCGCACCGCCACAGGCCGGACGGATCGCACAGGTCGTGCGCCCCAGTGTGTTACGGCTGCTGGACCGGATGGTGGACCTGCCGACACTGGTGATGTCGGCGAAAGGTGATGTGCTGGCGTGGAACCCGATGGCCGCCGCGCTACTCGGCGACTTCTCCGCCTTGCCGCCTGCCCAGCGCAACATGATCCGTGAATGTTTCCTCGGTGCCGAACCGGGACGGGTGCGATTCACTCCCGAGGAGTTCCGGATGGTCGCCTCCTACGGTGTCGGCACCCTGCGCAGCGCCAAAGCCCGCTACCCCACCGACCCCGACCTGGATCGACTGATCGCCGAACTGCGTTCGCACAGCAGCGATTTCGAACAGCTCTGGCGCGAACGCCCCTCCGCCCAATGGCGCAGCGCCACCAAAACCATCGCCCACCCCGAACTCGGCACCCTGGTGCTGGAATGCGACACCCTGCTCGTCCCCGACGCCGACCAAACCGTTGTCGTCTACTCCGCCGCCCCGGACACCCCCGCCGCCTCTGCCCTGGACCTACTGCGCATCACCGGCACCCAGCAGTTCACCGACCACACCTGAGCGTCGCGGCCCGACCATGCCGTGGACCCGTCCCTGTCGGGATGGATCTCATCGGGACGGCGGCGCAGGGGTCGCCGCGTGCTGCTCCTGTCGCGCCCGCACGACGATCATGCGCCGGCAGAGTCGACGAGGTAACCCGGTGTGGGCGGGCCTCGCCCAGGATGCGGTCGTGATAGAGCCGTTCGGCCCAGCCCCGGTGCGTCCGCATCGTCGCGCGAGCCCCGCCTACCATAAATGTGGTCATGACACTTATCGGATCAATGGTTAGCGTCGGTACCCGATCTCGACATCGACTGAGGGACAACCGAATGAGAGTTCCACCAATGAACCGGATGATGCGGCGGACCGTCGCGATGTTCGCGACACTGATTGCGCTACCGGCGATTTCGTTCGCCGCAGGCGCAGCAGCCCACGCGCAAACCGCTGTTCTGGCGCCGACGGTTGATCCGTTCTATCGCGCCGAAGGTCCACTGACCGATGTCGCGCCGGGCACCGTATTGAAGACACGAACGGTCGGGCTCGCGCCGACGGGAGCACAGCTGCCGGTCGACGCCACCCAGCTGCTGTACCGGACAACCGGCCAGCTCGGTGAGCCCGCCGCGACCGTGACCACCATCATCCGAGCGCCCGCCGCGTCGGGCCCGCTGCGCATCGTCGCCTACCAGAGTGCCTACGACGCGCTCGGCGCTCGCTGCGATCCGTCCTACACGCTGCGCGGCGGCGGAGCGCTCTCGACAGCTGATACGCCGGTTCTCGCCGCCTACCTCGCGGCCGGATTCACCGTCGTGTCGAGCGATTACGAAGGCACCGAACTCGCCTACGGCGCCGGCCGCAAATCCGGGAACGCCACACTGGACGGCATCCGTGCCGCATTGCACACACTCGACGCTGCGGCCTCGACCCCGGTCGGCATGTCCGGTTTCTCCGGCGGTTCGATCGCCACCGAGTATGCCGCCGAGCTGGCACCGACCTACGCGCCTGAGCTCAACATCGTCGGTGCCGCGCTCGGCGGCTACCCGGTCGACCTCGTCAACACCGTCTCCTACATCAACGGCAAACAGGAATGGGCGACGCTGATTCCCTACGTCCTGCTCGGCTCGGCCCGCGGATTCGGCATCGACCTCGATCCCTATCTGTCCGAATACGGCAAACACGTACTCGCCCAGGTCACCGACCAGTGCGCACCCGATGGCCCCAAGTTCCCCGGCCTGCGCATCGAGCAGCTGCTGCTGCCGGAGTATGCCGATTACCCGGCCATCCCCGCGCTGGCGCCCATGATCGAGCAGGGCCGAATGGGCACCACGGGCACCCCGAGGGGGCCATTGCTGCTCGGCGGTGGGAACTTCGACGGAACCGGGGACGGCGTCATCGTGGCCGCGGACGAACGTGCCCTCGCTGCCGAGTACTGCCGTCGCGGTGTCCCGGTCCGCTACCAGGAATACGGCGGTGCCGACCACTTCCTCGCCGGTGCCTTGTTGATCCCGGCCACCGTGCCCTTCTTCCAGGCCCGATTCGATGGCAAGGCCTTCGACAACGGGTGCGCCGCCCTCGGCCGGTAGTAAGTCCCGGAGGGGCTTTCGGGCGGGAACCAAGCAGGCTCGATCCCCGGGGACCGAGCCTGCTTCCTCACGCGGGCGCCGCTACTTCTTGTCGGCTACCAGGCCGTATTCCTCGAGCATGACGCCGATCTCGGTGGAATCCAGCTTGCTCATCAACTTCTTTCGCACCAGGTCGGGCCCGGGGATATGCAGTTCGTCCCCGTCGCGTAGTCGGCTCGTCGCGGCCAGCAGCGTGCGCACGTCATAGGTCGAATTGAAGACCTCAGGGACGCCGCGTTCGATGCCGAGCAGCTGATAGGTCGCCTCCATCGCGGTGCGGACCGAGTATTCGGTGGTGAAGATGCAGTCGCGGGTGCTCTCGGCGAACTGGCCGATGAACGCGAAGTTCACCGATCCCGCCGGCACCACCTCCGGACGGTCACCGGCTTGGCGCGGCATGAAGAACGCCGTCACATACGGCATCATCACCGGCACACACTTGGCCGAATTCGCGGCCAGGTCAGCGATTTCGGATTCCGGGACACCCATGTGGTACAGCCATTCCTGGGTGATCTCCTGGCCGGTGCATGCGCTCATCGGCTTCTTCACATAGTCGCCGGGCACATCCACGAACAGCGAGTACACCCACACCACGATCTGATCCTCGGGCTGCTGCTTGAAATGCGGCTGCCGATTCACCGTCCAGCTCATCAGCCAGCTCGAATCCCGCACGGTGACGATGCCGCCGGTGACCACCTTGCCGCTGAACGGATCACGCTTACAGATCTTCTGGATATAGCGCGGGATCCGTTCGTCGAGCGTGGTGACCGTCGCCGACTCCCATTTGGTCTGCTCGATATGCCCGCCGAACACGTCCGGGTGCCCGAACGACGGGTCCTTGGCCGCGATCCGCCGCCACAGATCCCACGCCGGCGCCGGACCGTCGAGCAACGTCGCCGGAGTGTGATGATCGCCGTCGTCGGAATTCTCCGTGAGCGAACCGATCGTGGTGAACACCAGATCATGCTCACCCAGATCGACACTGCCCTCGCTCCCCTCGGCCACCCAGTGCAGCTTCGTGGCCTGCTTGCGATCGCCGGTCAGGTCGAAGTCGATATCGGTGATCTCGGTATCGAACCGGAAACTCACGCCCTGATCGAGCAGCCACCGATACAACGGCAGCACCAGCGACTCGTACTGGTTGTACTTGGTGAACTTCAACGCCGAGAAATCCGGCAGCCCACCGATGTGATGGATGAAGCGGTGCAGATACAACTTCATCTCCAGCGCACTGTGCCACTGCTCGAACGCGAACATCGTCCGCCAGTACATCCAGAAGTTGCTCTGCAAGAAGTCCTCGCCGAAGACCTCGTCGATACGCTTGTTCTCCATCTCCTGCGGCGTGGCGAGGAAGACCTTGATCATGTCCTGCTGTGCCTTGTTGCTCAGCGTGAACAAGCCGTCGGTGTGCGCGTCCTGGCCGCGTTTCTCGGTGGCGCGCTGCAACGAGGAGTTCGGGTCGTCCTTGTTCAGCCAATAGAACTCGTCGAGCACACTGGCTCCGTCGATCTCCATCGAGGGCACCGACCGGAACAGATCCCACAGGCATTCGAAATGGTTCTCCATTTCGCGCCCGCCACGGATCACGAAACCCTTCTTCGGCTCCTTGATGCCGTCGAGCGCGCCACCGGGCAGCTTCAACCGCTCGAACACGGTGATCTTGTCTCCGGACATCTGACCGTCACGGATCAGGAACGCCGCACCCGAGAGCGAGGCCAGACCCGCCCCGACGAACCACGCCGTCTTGTCCTCGACACCGTCGGGCTTGCGTGGTCGGGCGAAGGCCTCGTAGTTGCCGCTGCTGTAGTACATGTGACTCCTCTCCTGGTACTGGTTCGGAATGACTTGCCGAGCAAGCGATTACGAGTACTTGTAGAAACCTTCACCGCTGGACACGCCGAGCTTGCCCTGGTCGATGTAGTTGTCCTTGAGCCACGCGGCGAGCTTCTTGCCGTTCTCGTCGCTGTTGACCAGGATGTTGTACGGGGTGTTGAGGCCGATGACGTCGATCATCTGGAACGGACCGGACGGGGCGCCGGTCGCGGTCCGCCAGGTCTTGTCGACCGTCTCCGGATCGGCGTAACCGCCGGCACTGAGCCCCATCGCCGCGTTCAGCAGCGGCACCAGCAGCGAGTTGACCACGTAACCGGCCTTCTCCTTGTGCAACTCGATCGGGACCATGCCGATCGCGGCGGCGAACTCGGCGACCGCGTGGAACACCTCCGGGTCGGTGTCCTTGGTGCCCATCACCTCGGCGGTGTTGTAGCGCCACACGTCGTTCGCGAAATGCAGTGCGAGGAAACGGTCCGGGCGGCCGGTGGAATCCTCGAGGTCGCTGGGCAGCAAGGTGGAGGAGTTGGTGGCGAAGATCGTGCGCTGCGGGGCCAGTTCGCTCAGCTTCTGGTACGTCTCCTGCTTGATCTTCAATACCTCGGGCACCGCCTCGATGACGAGATCGGCGTCCTTGACGGCCTCGGCGAGATCGGTGGTCACTGTGATGGAGTCGGCGGCCTTTTCGGCTTTGCCGTCACCCGCGCCGTCGACCTCGTCCTGGTAGATCGAGACCAGTTTGGTGAAACGATCGTGGGCCGCTTCGACGGCGTCGTCGTTGATGTCGTAGGCCGTGACCTCGAAGCCGCTGAACGCGGTCTGGAATGCGATCTGCGAACCGAGGACCCCGGTCCCGAGCACGGTCACCTTACGGATGCTCATGATGTTCTCCTTCCTGCCGGAGGCGAGGTTCGCCCCTCGACGGTCCACTCACTCGATCGAGGCGAAAAACCCCGCCACGATCTGGGCTATCTGGTCGCGCAGATCGTCGGTCGCGTCGCGACCCGGATGCGCGCCGGTCGATGGCCGGGCCAGGATCAGATGCAGCACAGCGAATACGCTGCGGCCCGCCAGCAATGCTCGGGCGAACAGCTCTTTCGAGTCGCCGGGCACCGCCGCGGTGAGCCGCTCGGCGATCATCGTCTCCAGACGCGCGACCTCGGCCAGCCCTTCGGCGCGGTACTGCTCGGTGGGGGCGCCGAACAACAACTCACGCTGATACGCCACGGTGTCCCCGACCCGCCGGTCAGCGGCTTCGAGAATCGGGCGCGTCATGGCAAAGACCGCCCGCGCCGGATCGGCCTCGGACCGGGCCGCCCGCTCGCCCTGTTCGAGGGCCGCCCGCAATTCGGCGTTGTAGACCATCAACAGCAGCTCACCCTTGGATGCCGCGTACCGGAACAACGTCCCGGCCGCCACATCCGCACGCTCAGAAATCTCCTGCGTGGTCACACTGTCGAACCCGCGCTCGGCGAACAACGCCGCCGCGGCCTCGAAGATGCGCGACTGCTTGTCCTGCTTATTGCGCATCCGCCGCCCACCCCGCACCGCCTGTGGCGTGGTCATCATCGCGGCACCTCCAATTAATGAGTGGACTCATTTCTGAGCGTACTCCGAGTTACTGAAGAGGCAACCCCTGGCCTCCAACCGCAGTACCCACTGTTGACCCGATCACCGCCCTCGTGCACGACGGAAAACGCAACCGGAGTCGCGGTGGCATCGGTGGGACTTGTTCCGGTGTTGCTCGTCGGCGGCGCCGTGTACTTCCTCACCACGAATCTGTCCGGGTTGCGTCCTGAATGGCGCGAGATGGACCGGGCGAAGGGGCAGGGTTCCCCGAAAGCGCCGCGTGCGCACGACGCTCAGCCAACCGGTGCGCATCTGCGGGCATAACGGCTACCAGGAGTCGCCCCTGCTCGGATCACCGAGTCGGTCGCGCGCAGATCCGTGCAGCAAGTAATTCCCGACCCCCGATCTCGGTGCGCACGTTCGGTATCGCTGTACAACCGAGCCTCGGTAGCCCGCCAGCCGTACCCCTCCGCCCGATACATGCACAGCCACGTCCTGCGAAGCATCTCGCGTGCCGCGCACTTGTTGTCGGGCCGCGCACGACTTTGCTAGCGATTTCGTGCGCGGCGAGCAGGGGCGTGCGCGGCGAGCAGGGGCGTGCGCGGCGAGCAGGGGCGTGCGCGGCGAGCAGATGGCGCGATCGCTCAGGTGAGCCGGGGCCTGTTGTCGGATCGATCAGCGCGTCGACGGGTATCCGTGCACCGCAACGGTTGTGGTGTTGCGGCCGTAGCGCACGCGTACGGTCGCTGTGGTCAATCCGTGCTCCAGGTCGGTGAGCAGCGTGGCCAACCCGGCGGGGTTCAGATCGGTGGCCCGGGCGAAGCGCACAGCGCCTGTGGAACTGATGTCGACCTCGCCGAGCTGATCGGTGTAGCCCAGTGCGAAGGGGCTGCCGTTGTACTCGGCCGAGAAATACAGACTCAGATAGTTCTTCTGGAGTGCGAGACCCACGATCGGCCACGTCACGGTGATGGGTGAGCGTTGTAGCGCGTACTCGAAGCTGCCATAGCCGATCAAGGTCATTGCCATGCCAGGCTTTCCGGCCGCAGTGCCGGGAACGAACCATCGTGCCAAGGTCGGGGCCGCCGCTCGGATCGACTCGTCGGTTCGGCGTAGATCCGCTTCCCGGGCAGGGTCGAATCCGAAGTACTCCTCAATCGAGGCGGCGGCCACTCGGAACATCGCGCTAGGCCGCCTTGTACTTACGCAGGTACTGGCCGGTCAGTGAGGTCGGGTCGTGCAGGAGGGCGGCGGGGGTGCCGGTGAAGACGACTTCGCCGCCTGCTTTGCCGCCGTCGGGGCCCAGGTCGATGACCCAGTCGGAGTGGGCGACGACGTCGAGGTTGTGTTCGATGACGACGACGGTGTTGCCGCGTTCGACCAAGCCGTCGAGCAGGGCGAGCAAGGTGTCGACGTCGGACATGTGCAGGCCGGTTGTCGGTTCGTCGAGGACGTAGACCGAGCCGGTGTTGCCGAGTTGGGTGGCGAGTTTGATGCGCTGGCGTTCGCCGCCGGACAGGGTGCTCATGGCCTGGCCGAGGCTCAGATAGTTCAGGCCGACCTCGTTCATGGTGCGCAACTTGGCATTCAGTGCCTTCTCCGGGAAGAACGCCAGTGCTTCCTCGGCGGTCAGTTCCAGCACGTCGGCGATCGACTTGTCGCGCAAGGTGAGTGCGAGCACGTCGTCGGAGAAGCGGCGACCGTCGCAGGCGTCGCAGTGGGTGGTGACCGGGTCCATGTAGGCGATCTCGGTGATGATCACCCCGCGACCCTCGCACTGTTTGCACGCGCCGGCGGAGTTGAAGCTGAACAGGCCCGGCGACTCGCCGGTGGCCTTGGCGAACAGTTTGCGGATCGGGTCCATCAAGCCCAGGTAGGTGGCCGGAGTGGACCGCGAGGAGGCGGCGATGGCGGACTGGTCGACGAAGATCGCCTCGGGATGTTCGACCACGAACACATCCCGGATCAGGCTGCTCTTGCCCGAACCGGCGACCCCGGTGATCGAGGTGAGGACGCCGGTGGGAATCGCGACGGTCACATCCTTGAGGTTGTGCACGTCGGCATGCTCGATCAACAGCTCACCCGTGGCCACGCGGAAGGTGTCCTTCACCGTGAACGGGCGACGCAGTCCGGCGCCGGTCGGGGTGTCGGCGGCCCGCAGCTCGGCGAAGCTGCCCTCGAACACCACCTGACCGCCGTGCAGTCCGGCGCGCGGGCCGACATCGACGATGTGGTCGGCGATCTGGATGACATCGGGATCGTGCTCGACCACCAGCACCGTATTCCCCTTGTCCCGCAACGCCTTCAGCAGATCGTTCAACCGGCCCACATCCCGCGGATGCAACCCGACGCTCGGTTCGTCGAAAATGTAGGTCATCCCGATCAACGTGCTCGACAGATGCTTGATCATCTTCAACCGCTGTCCCTCACCGCCGGACAGCGTCGAGGTGGGACGATCCAGGCTCAGATAGCCCAGCCCGATATCGGCCACCCGCTGCAACGAGGTCCGGATCGCGGCCGCCAACCCCGCCGCGGCCGGATCGGTGATCTCCTCGAGCATCACCATCAGATCGGTGATCTGCAACCCGGCCCAGTCGGCGATGTTGCGGTCGTTGATCTTCGTGGCCAGCGCCGCCGCATTGAGCCGGGCGCCATGACAGCTCGGGCAGGTCCCCTCGGTCAGGAACTGGCGCATCTGCTCCCGGGTCTTCTCGCTCAACGTGGAGGTGTCGCGCTGCAGCCGGGTGCGGGTGAACTTGGTGGCGATGCCCTCGTAGTTGGCTTTCCACGTGCCCTTGGCGAAGGTCAACTCCACCTTGCCGCCGGTGCCGTACAACAGATCCGCGAACTCCTCGGCGGTGTACTCGGTCAGCTTCTTGTCCGGATCGAAGCGCCCCGAGTTGCCGTACATCTGCCATTCGCCGCCGCCGACACCGTAACCGGGCAACAAGATCGCGCCCTCGTTGAGCGACTTGGTCCGATCGAGCAGCCGGTCCGGATCCGCGCGCACCGTGATGCCGAGCCCGTCGCAGTCCGGGCACATGCCCTGGGGCACGTTGAACGAGTAGTTGTAGACGAAACCGGCCGAGGGCGCACCGAATCGGGCGAACATCGCCCGCACCATCGAGAAGATGTCGGTCATCGTGCCGACCGTCGACCGCGGCCCGCCACCCACCGGCTGCTGATCGATGATCACCGGCGCGGTCAGGTTCTCCATCGCCTCGGCATGCGGACGCTCATAGCGCGGCAAGAAGTTCAGGATGAACGCCGGAAACGTCGCATACAGCTGACGCTGTGACTCCACCGCGATCGTGTCGAAAACGATCGAGGACTTGCCCGAACCGGACACCCCGGTGAACACCGTGATCTTGTTCTTGGGAATCTCCAGCGAGACGTCGCGCAGGTTGTGCTCACTGGCACCGAGGACTCGGATGACGTCGGCGGAAACGGTGGATTCGGCGAAAGGCATACGGACACCATGCCATCCGACACCGACATTTTGTGCGGAGAAATATGATGCATATCACATACATTGCCCGGTCTTCAGGCTGTGGATCCGGACCTGTCCGTAGTCTCGTGACGTGCGTGACGATCCCTACTGGAACCACAACACCCACTACCATCCCTGGCTGCTCGCCCAGATCCCCGACACCGCCCGCACCGCGCTCGACATCGGTTGCGGCGACGGACTTCTCGCCACCAAGCTCGGCCGCCGAGGCCTGACCGTGCGCGGCGTCGACCTCGACCAGGTCATCCTCGACACCGCAACTCCCACACCGAATGTCACCTTCGAACACGGCGACTTCCTCGACCTCCCAGGCGCTTTCGACCTCGTCACCATCGTCGCCACCCTGCACCACGTCGCCCTGCGCGACGGACTCACCGCCCTGCGCCGACTCGTCGCGCCCGGCGGCACCCTCGCCGTCGTCGGACTGTGGAAGTTCGACCTCCGCACCGACTACCCCTACCTGGCACTGCTCCCGGCGATCGTCGCGATCGACACCCTGCATCGGCCCGAACTCGGCGGCCCCGACATGCAACTGCGCGATCCCGAAACCACCTTCCCCGAGATCCGTACCGCCGCCGCCGACCTGCTGCCCGGCGCGCACCTGCGCCGCCGCCCACTGCTGCGCTACACCCTGCTCTGGCGCAAGCCCGCCGAGTGACCCCTCGCTAGCGAAACCCAGCCGCGATACAGTCATGGTATGGCGTCGTCTCGGGAGCAGAAAACACGGAAAGTCACCGTCACGCTGCCCGAAGAACTCCTGGCCATGCTCGAAACCTGGCGCGCGGGCGGGCACATCGAATCGGTGTCGGCGTTCGTCTCCGAAGCCGTGCAGGCGCGAATCAATCGCGCGCAGTCACTGGCCAAACTCGAGCAAGTCCTCGGCGGCCGCCCACCGCTGGACCTGATCAACCGCGCCCGCGCCATGCAGGGCCTACCGCCGTTATCCGAGGAAGAGGCAGGCGGCCCACACGCCGGCGCCGCGTGATCACCGTGGCACTGGGCGGTGTCGTCTTCGACACCGCCGCCGTCATCGGGTTCGCCAATCAGGCCAACTACGCCCAGGCCGTGGTGTGGGCCACCGTCAACGCGGGCAACACCATCGTCGTGCCCGCCACCGTCCTCGGCGTCGCCCGCGCCCACATCGCCACCGACCGCCTCGACATCCTCGCGGCACTGCTCGAACTGCCCCACACCATCGTCGCGCCCTTCGACCGCGCCGCCGCCGACCGCCTCGGCGTCGCACTCGCCGGCACCGCCAACGCCGAAGCCCTACTCCCCGCCGGTCACGCCACCCACGAAGCCATCGCCCGCGACTGGCCCTGCCTGACCGCGCGCCCGAAGAAGCTCCGCCAAATCGACCCCCGCGTGATCATCGACCCACTGCCCTGACGACCCCAGGGAGGAGTCCGGCGAGTAGTGCCGGGCCGACCGCACCCGCAAGTATTCCCAGCACGAATTGCACTGCGGGGAAACAGGTTTACGCCGGGCTCGGCAGAGCGTCGACTCGGCCTGTCGCGCCCGACGACGCCACTGCACACTGCTCGGCGACATTGCATCCGCTCGGTATGCGAGCAATCAGAACGCGCGTCACCACTCAGCGACGACTTCCGAAGGGGCCACCGCCGCACGTCTTCTGATCGCCCGCACTCGGAATCGAATGCGATTCAGATGCCGGCGATCACTCGGCGTGCGGCTGTTGTCAGGCGGCGGCGAACCGTGATTGCCAGCTGGCCCCGCGCTAGCGGGGGCGATCGAATTGGGCGGTTCGTGTTGTTTGTTGAGCAGCACGCCAACCCGATCGCGTTCCAGGTCGACCGGTGCGGTCGGCGGGTGAGCAGCGCTCAGCGCAGCAGCTCGATCACCGGCGCGAACTGCTCCATGCTGTGCTCGAGCACCGTGATGTAGCTGAAGCCGTAGCGATCACGGTGGGCGCGCACCCGGTCGGCGATCTCCTCGGGCGTCCCGATCAGCAGAGTCGGCAGGTCCTCTGGATGATCAGCTACATCGTCGGGCAGTGCGGGGCCGAACAACTCGAGCACCGCGGTGCGTTCCTCCGGTGGCACCACCCGCTGGATCAGGATGTTGAACTCGACTCGGTCGGCGCGGCTGCCCAAAAGGTCACGGACATAGGCGATCTTCTCGCTCGTCTCGCCGAGCCCGGCCAAATGCAGCGGACCACCGTTCTCGGTCGCCGACGCGCCGGGAAACGCGATGATGTCGGCGTGTTCGGCGGCCAAGCGCAACGACCGATTACCCCAACCCGCGATCAACAGCGGCGGCCCCGACGGCTGCGCCGGGCGCGGCTGATACTCCGGATCGGAGAACAGGGTGCGCAACGTGGAAACGGTGCGCTCGAGATGCGCGACCCGCTTCGCGCCACTTTCGAACGGAATGCCCGCGGCCTCGAATTCGGCCTGCACATAGCCCGAACCCAGACCGATCTCCACCCGCCCGTCGGTGAGCTGATCGGCACCCGCGATATCGCGGGCCAGCAGCACCGGATTGTAGAACGGCGCGTTGAGCACGAAGGTGTTCAACCGCACCCGTTCGGTCGCCTCCGCGGCCAGGATCATCGACGGAAACGGTGCCGGGCAGCCCAGGTGATCGGCCACCCCGATCACGTCGAAACCCAGTTCCTCAGCCCTGCGGCACTTTTGGATCCAGTCGCTCCTGGAGTCCGGGGTCACCATGTTGACACCGAACCGGAATGCACGCTGCGCGGTCACGAGGTCCTGTTTACCAGCAGGCGGCGCGCGGCAACAGCACAGCCATCCCGGCGCGGGCGCGCGTTCTGCCCTACAGTGGACGCCAGAGATTTGCTGAACTACTGCTGATGCTCCGCCACCTGATCCGAGAAAGGTAACCAGATGACTGAGCTAGATCCCGTGGTGCAGGAATTCATCGACGCCCTCAACGCCAACGACCAGGACCGGCTCTTCGCCGCCCTCACCGACGACGCGACCATGTCCGACGACGGCGTGGAACGCAATGTCGCCCAGTGGACCGACTCGGAGGTCTTCGGCAGCAACGGGCACATGAACGTCGAGTCCATCGACGACGGTGGCACCCAACTCGTCGCCGACTACACCAATTCTCGCTGGGGTTCGATGCGCACCAGCTGGCGGTTCACCGTGCGTGACGGCAAGGTCGCCCGGTTCGAGACCGGTCAGGCCTGAATCGGCCCAACGCGGCACGCCACCGCCAGTCGCGCGCAACCGACCATGCCGCACCCCTTGACGCCCTCGCGGGTGCGCATCGTCGACCGCACGAACCACGCCCGAACACACCGCCCGTCACCGCGGCATGGCGCGAGATCCTCGGCGCGGACTTCGCAGTCCTGCCCCGCGCCGAGGTGATCGCCCGCGGCTGGTTCGGCCCCACCGTCGCCCCGCACATCGCCGACCGCATCGGCGACATCGTCGTCGCCGCCCGCAACGCCCACAGCATCATCCGCAGCGCCGCCGAACCCATCCAATCGATGATGATCGGCCACCACGGCTCCCTCACCCCCGCCGAACTCGACATCCCCCTGTGCACCTTCCGTTCCTAAGAACTGGACGCATGATCATGGGGAACTGGTGTTGGCGTCCGCCCGAGAAGCCAACAGCACCAGTTCCCCATGATCATGGTCGCCCGGCCCAGCTCGAGGATCCGCACCCTCTGTCGGGATCGGCACTCGCTATGAGCACCCCGAAGCAGTGCGGATCCCAAGAAAGAGTGCGGCTGTTACCAACCGCGCGGGGCGACCCGCCGGACACGGGCCGAGCACAATGGCGCGCGGGGGGCTCTAGGCTGGACGGCGATCGACGCGGATCGCCGCGCGACGAAGCATCCAGGAGGAGCACATGAACGCCACGCTGTCACGGACCGGACGGACCGGCCTCGCGATCGCGGCGGTCGCCCTGATGCTCGCCGGGTGCACCGACGTCCAGCGCGCCCTCAACCGCGGTGGTGACACCCCCTGCAGCGAGTACGTGAAGCAGAACCAGGACGACAAGCGCATGACGATCACCAAGTTCGTCAAGCAGCAGACCAACGACGATCACGAGCCCGCGGGCACCGTCGTCGACGCCACCATGGTGTCGGTCGACGTGCTCTGCGGTGGCCAGCGCAACGCCGAGACCCCCATCAAAAACGCCGATGTAGCAGGCATTTTCATCAACAAGTGAGCCGAGGTGCAGTCGATGCGGCATCGCATCGACTGCACGCGGTTCGTTCGGCTAGGCGCGGACCGGTCGTATACCGGATCGGCCGGTCATTGAACCCGTACCCGGGCGAGGACGGGCACGCCGACTCGCCGGGCGCCGGCTGGCCCCACATCGCCGCAGCGACCACATAACTCGTGCACTGCCAACGAGTCCGTGTACGCGGCAGACCCGGCTGGCCACACATCCTCTACATCAGCCCCGCGTCAGTCACTCGGTGGATGCTGCGCCGCCAACCAGTCGGTGGCCCGCTTACGGGAGGCGCGGGACAACCAGGCGTCCTGGATTACCTCGGACAACTCCGCGAGGGTGAGCTCACCGATCCGGCTGCCGCGCACCAACACCGACGAATGACCGTCGAAATGCTTGGTGGTGAAGAACGGCGAATCCGGATCCTGCACCAGCGCCTGCTTATCCGACTCCGACGGCACCCAGAACACGATCACATCGCTGTAGCGCTCACCGGTGTCGGCATCGAACGCATCCGGCCGCGCGTTCCGAAAGAACACGAACGACTTCCCACCCACCTGATACACCGGATTACCGGCGGGCCCATCGACCTGCGTCACATGCGGCATCCCCAACGCCAGTGCATGCACATCGCTGACCCGAGCCCGCCGCGAACCGGTAGTCATTCCAGCAGCATAACGGCGCACCGGCCGCACGCCGCGTAGGTAAGCCGAGGCCGCAGATCTGTTGGGGCGGGTCCACTACAGACCGCACGGCACCCGTAACGAACACGCGGCCCGCCACGCCGCGCCGACCACATGGGGACCGTTCGGTTTGCTGTCAAACTCTCGCGCGCCTGTCGTGCGTACGCCAGAATGAGAGAGCGAATGTGAGCTCACACGACGATGGGGTTTCCCGAAGTGGCACAGTTCCGCACCCTGACCCAGCAGCGAGCCGAGCTGGCGAGGGAATGGGAGCGCTGGGCTACGGCGCCGAGTATCGCGACACCGTCGGCCCGAACGACGTTGCTGCGCACCGACGTCGCGCAGTCCTGGCAACGGTCGCTGCACACCGTCGACCCGGCCGTCACCGAAGCGCCCGGCCTCGACGACATCGGCGACACCTGGTCGCGATCGCCGCTGCGCACCCCGATCACCGAACTGTCCGCCGACCTGCGCGGCATCACCGAGGACGCGGGCTACCTCGCCGTGGTCACCGACGACGCGGGCACCATCATGTGGTCGTGCGGCGACCGCACCCTGCGCAGACAAGCCGAGGACGTGAACTTCGCGCCGGGCGGCTGCTGGGACGAAACCCATATGGGCACCAACGGATTATCCCTGGCCCTGCACGACGACCGCCCCTGCTCGGTGTTCTCCGCCGAACACCTGGTCGCCGCCCTGCACGGCTGGGTCTGCTACTCCGCGCCGATCCACGCCCCCGACGGCAGGCAGGTCGGCGTGCTCGACCTGTCCAGCTCCTGGGACCGCTCCCACCCCGCCGTGCTGACCTCGGTGCGCGCGCTGGTGACCGCGGTCGAAACCATGCTGCGCGCCGCCGCACCCGCACCGACCCCTGGCGTGCGACTCGAATGTCTGGGCACCGCACGACTGTTGCGCGACGGCCGCCCGGTCCCGCTGCCGCCCCGCCAACTCGAGATCCTCGCCCTGCTGGCCCTGGAACCCGACGGCTTCACCCCTGAACAACTCCACACGGCCGTCTACGGCGACCGCGCCGTGTCCACCAGCACCCTCAAAGCCGATGTCTCGCACCTGCGTCGGGCCACCGGCGGTGAGATCACCAACCGCCGCTACCTGCTGACCGGCCCGGTCTCCTGTGATGCGGTGGACTTGCTGGCCGCCGTCGCCGCGGGCGACACCACCTCGGCGGTCTGGCTCTACCGTGGCCCGCTGCTGCCCGGCTCGGACACTCCGGGCGTGGTGCAGTGGCGCTCGTATCTCGATGTCGGCGTACGCAATGCGGTCCTGGCCAGCGACCGAGCCGAACACGCCGTCGCCTTCGGTGAACGCTCACCCGGCGACATCGAGGTCCACGAACACGCCCTGCGCCTGCTGCCCCTCGACGATGTCCGCCGCGCGGTGGTCGCCGCCCGTTTGCACACCGCTTTGCGCGCCTAGGACCACCGGGCAGCCTGTGCAAGGTGGCAGTCGATGCCCCTGAACCGCACACCACCAACCTCACACCAACCTTCACCGTCCATAGTTGCCCTCTCAGAGTAAATCTGTGAGGAGCGAAGCCATGATCTACGCCAGACCGGGGTCCGACTCCGGCATAGTCAGCTACGCCACCCGGTACGACAACTTCATCGACGGCGACTGGGCCGCACCCATCGAAGGCCGCTACTTCGACAACGTCTCCCCCGTGGACGGCGAAACATTCTGCACGGTAGCCCGTTCCAGCGCCGCCGACATCGACCTGGCTCTGGAGGCCGCGCACGCCGCCGCCGAACGCTGGGCCGCCACCTCATCCACCCAGCGCGCCGCGATCCTCAACCAGATCGCCGACCGCATCGAGGCCAACCTCGAACCCCTGGCCGTCGCCGAAACCTGGGACAACGGCAAACCGATCCGCGAAACTCTCGCCGCCGACCTGCCCTTGGCCGTGGACCACTTCCGCTACTTCGCCGCCGCCATCCGCGCCCAAGAGGGCAGCATCGCCCAAATCGACGGCGACACTGTGGCTTACCACTTTCACGAACCACTTGGCGTCGTCGGCCAGATCATTCCGTGGAACTTCCCGATCCTGATGGCCGCGTGGAAGATCGCCCCCGCGTTGGCCGCGGGCAACTGCGTCGTGCTCAAACCCGCCGAGCAGACACCGGTCTCGATCCTGCTGGTCATCGAGTTGATCGCGGACCTGCTGCCGCCCGGAGTGCTCAACGTGGTCAACGGATTCGGCGGCGAAGCCGGACGACCCCTCGCCTGCAGCCCGCGGGTGGCGAAGCTGGCGTTCACCGGCGAGACCACCACCGGGCGGCTGATCATGCAGTACGCCAGCGAGAACATCGTCCCGATCAGCCTCGAACTCGGCGGCAAGAGCCCCAACGTCTTCCTGCCCGACGTGCTGGCCGAAGACGACGCGTTCCTGGACAAGGCGATCGAGGGTTTCGTGCTGTTCGCGCTCAACCAGGGCGAGGTCTACACCTGCCCGTCGCGCGCGCTGATCCACTCTTCGATCTATGACGAATTCCTGGCCCGCTGTGTGGCCCGCACCGAGGCCATCATCGGCGGCGACCCGCTCGACGAGACCACCATGATCGGCGCCCAATCCAGCAACGACCAATACGAGAAGATCCTGTCCTACTTCGACATCGGCAGACAGGAGGGGGCCCGCGTCCTCACCGGCGGGGAGGCGCGCAAGGTCGACGGTCTCCCCGGCGGCTACTACATCCAGCCCACCATCTTCGCGGGCAGCAACACCATGCGGGTGTTCCAGGAGGAGATCTTCGGACCGGTGGTCTCGGTGACCCGATTCGACACCGTCGAGGAAGCGGTGCGCATCGCCAACGACACCCTCTACGGCCTCGGCGCCGGCGTGTGGACCAGGGACGGCAACACCGCCTACCGGCTGGGCCGGCGCATCAAAGCGGGCCGAGTGTGGACCAACTGCTATCACACCTATCCGGCGCACGCCGCGTTCGGCGGCTACAAGAAGTCCGGCATGGGCCGCGAGAGCCACAAGATGATGCTGGATCACTATCAGCAGACCAAGAACCTGCTGGTCAGTTATTCATCGAAGAAACAGGGGTTGTTCTGATGCAGCAATCTCGAACCCATCGGGTCGCCATCACCGAACGAGCACGGACAGTGTTGCGGCAGTTGATCGAATGCCACGGCGCGGTGCTGTTCCATCAGTCCGGCGGGGTCTGTGAGGGCAGCTCGCCGATGTGTTTCCCGGTGCGCGAGTTCCGGGTCGGCGGCGCCGATGTGCTGCTGGGGTACCTGCCCTGGCATACCGAATTCTGGATGAGCGCCGAGCAATACGAGGTGTGGAAGCACACTCACATCACCGTGGACGTCGTGAGTGGGCGCGGCAGCAGCTTTTCCCTGGAGGCGTCCGACGACGTGCGCTTCCTCATCCGATCGCGGCTGCTCACCGACGAGGAGGTGGCCACCCTCCCACCGCCTCGCACCGGTGCCGATCGGATGACCTAGACCCTCGGAATCTCCGAGCCCGCGCGGTCGAACCGGACGATCGCGTGGCACGGGCGTCGCTCCGTATCCGCCGCGGCCATGTGCGGATCGGAGCACCCTCGCGTCCGTCGGGGAAACCGGCGGCGGTGTCCGTCAGGTGGCGCACGACCACCTGACGGACGCCAGGTATTACCGACCGGGCAGGAAACGCAGGGTGCGGGTGACCGTCATCAGGAACCGCTGCCACTTGTCCTGCGAAACCATCGGCGGCGCATCCAGATTCAGGAACCGGGTGACCACCACGGTCTGCGGTTCGGTGAACTTCAGCAACCCGTCCGGACCGTGCCTGCGCCCGACTCCGGAGATGCCCATGCCGCCCATCGGCGCGGCCGTGCTACCCCACGCCGGCGCGTACCCCTCATCGACGCAGACCGTGCCCGCGTGCAGCTGTGCGGCGATGCGCTCGCCCTCGGACTTGCTCACCGCCCACACGCTGGCGTTGAGTCCGTACTCGGTGTCGTTGGCCAACCGGATCGCCTCGTCGACGGAGTCGACCGGGTAGATCGAGACCAGCGGGCCGAAGGTTTCGTTGCGCCCGCATTCCATCTCGTCGGTCACCTCGGCGAGCACCGTCGGCTCGAAGAACAGCGGGCCCAGATCCGGGCGCGCCTTGCCACCGGCCAGGACCTTGGCGCCCTTGGAGGTGGCGTCGGCGACATGCTTGGTCACCGTCTCGAGCTGGGCCTCGGAGATCAGCGAACCGATATCGGCCGAATAGTCGTAGCTGGCACCGAGTTTCGCGGCGTTCACGGCGGCGACGAACTTGGCGGTGAACTCCTCGGCGATCGACCGCTCGACATAGAGCCGCTCGATCGAGATGCACAGCTGCCCGGCATTGGAGAAGCAGGCGCGCACCGCGGCCTTGGCGACCTTGTCCAGATTCGCGCCCTTGGCCACGATCATCGGATTCTTGCCACCGAGCTCGGCGGAGAACCCGATCAGCCGTCGCCCGCACTGCTCGGCCAGGGTGCGCCCGGTCGCGGAGGAACCGGTGAACATCAGGTAGTCGCACTGGTCGACGATGGCGGTGCCGACCACGGTACCCGGACCCGGCACGACCGCCAGCAGATCACGCGGCAGCCCGGCGCGATACAGCAATTCGGCGTTGGCCAGCGAGGAGAACGGCGTCTGACTGTCCGGCTTGACCACCACGGCATTACCGGCGATCAAGGCAGGAATCGAGTCACCGATCGAGAGCAGCATCGGGTAGTTCCACGGCGCGACCACACCGACGACCCCCTTGGGCTGGGTACGCACCGAGGTCCGGTTGAGTACCGGGAACGCGCCCGGAACACTGTGCGGGGCAAGCAGATTCGCGGCATTCCTGGCGAAATAGCGGGCCGCGAAGATCAGCCCCATGATCTCTTCCTGCGCCGCCCAGCGTGCCTTGCCCGTCTCGGCCTGCACCACATCCATCAGGAACTCGCGGTTGTCCACGATCAACGCCCGATACCGCTCCAGCACCGCGGCCCGATCGGCCACCGGGCGCGCGGCCCAGCGCGCCTGCGCGCCGCGGGCCTTCTCGAACGCCGCAGCCACATCCTCGACGGTGCCCACGGGCACACTGCCCAGCGCGGTACCGGTGAACGTCTCGGCGATCGACTTGCGCGGGCGATCCTCGGGCCGGTCGATCGCGGCCAGCGCGCTCAGACGGTCGAAGACTGCGGCTTCGGGCGCGGGCATCGTTGCCTCCTACGTGTGTGTCGATGCGATCTCATGTAACCGCGAGATACACACAATCTACGCCGCACCGGGCCCCTTCAGAAGTCACCACCCTTCCCATCGGCCACGTTGGTTGCGCATGCGGCCGGAAAAACGGTCTTCAGCGCTGTCACGGCGGCAAAGTCAATTCCAGTCCCACTCACCGGGACACAACGGCCGAGCGGTCCGTTTTGTGGTTTAGGTTGTGCCGATGTTCAGAGCGAGGCTCGGGGTTCGTACGCGGATTCTGGCAATCGCGCTCATTCCGAGCTTGACTCTGCTTGTAGTCGGCGTGGGCGCAGCGGGGTATCTGGTAGCCGAGGGGACCACAGCCAAGGAATGGGCGGTCCAGAATCAGAACGCCATCCCGCACACCAGAGAGCTGATGGAGGCGGTCCAGCAGGAACGCCGCCTGACCCTGGCCCAGCTCGCCGGTGACGACACCGTGCCCCCGGCGCTGGCGGCCGCGCGCATCCGCCTCGACGGCGCCATGCGCGGACTGATCGAGGTCTCCACCGGACTGCGCAAGGTCGACGATTCCAAGATCGGTGACGACGTCGCGGGCTTCAACACCCTGCTCAGCCAGATGACCCAGGTGCGGATGGCCACCGACGCCGGCCAACTGCAGCCCTCCGACGCGTACATGTTCTACAACCGGATCCTCGACGTCATCTCCGTCGGCACCGAGATCGCCGAGCAGTCCGCCCCCGACACCGAGATCGGCGTCGCCATCGCCGACGGCATGCGCTTCCTCAACGTCGCCGAAGCGATGGCGCGCAGCAACGCCCTCGGCGTCATGCTCGCCACCACCAACGGGCCAACGCCGATCCCGATCGAGGAGTTCCTGCGCCAGGTCGGCTTCTACCACAACGAGATCGGCAACCTGTCCGCCGAATTCCCCTCCGGCGCCCAGCACGACCGGCTCCAGCAGATCACCGGCAGCAACGCCTGGCAGCAGCTCTCGCAGATGGAAACCGCGCTGGCCCAACGCTATTTCGCCCAGCAGGCCACCGCCACCACCAGCTCGTCGAGCGGATCGAACTCTCCGAGCAATAGTTCGTCGAGCAGTAGCGCCAAGCAGTCGCTATCGGTGCTGCCGCTCTCGACCACCGACTGGCAGAACGCCGCCGCCGAGGTCAACCGCTCGCTCATCGATGTGTGGATCTCGCAGAACCGCCACTCCCAGGAACTGGCCGAGGACAAGGCCAACACCTCCGCCGCCAACTCCCTCTACGCCGGCGGCGGCGTGCTGCTGGTCTCGATCGCGGCGTTCCTGATCGCGCTCGTGCTCGCCAACCGGATCATCCGACGGCTCAAGCGACTACGTAAGCAAACCTTCGCCCTGGCCGACGAACGACTACCCGAGACCATGCGCAGGCTCAACGAGGGCGAAACCATCGACCCCGCGGCCGAAACCCCGGTCCTGGACTTCGGCCACGACGAAATCGGGCAGGTGGCCAAGGCCTTCCAGCACGCGCACGCCGCCGCCATCGGCGCCGCGGTCGCCGAGGCCCGCACCCGCGAGGGCGTCAAAGCCGTGTTCCTCAATATCGCCCACCGCAGCCAGATCGTGGTGCACCGCCAGCTCGAGATCCTCGACGAAGCCGAACAGCGCCAAGAAGATCCGGTCCTGCTCGACACTCTGTTCCGGCTCGATCACCTGGCCACCCGCGAACGCCGCAACGCCGAAAATCTCACCATCCTCGGCGGCGGCCAGCCCGGACGGCAGTGGCGCAACCCGGTGCCGCTGATGGATCTGGTGCGCAGCTCGGTCGGCGAAACCCTGGACTATGCCAGGGTGCGGGTGTCGCGGCTGCCGCAGGTGCACGTCGTCGGCACCGTCGTCGCCGACCTCATCCACCTGCTCGCCGAACTCGTCGACAACGCCACCGCGTTCTCCCCGCCGCAGTCACGGGTCGAGGTCAGCGGCAACGTGGTCGGCAAGGGCGTGGTCGCCGAGATCACCGACCAGGGCATGGGCATGTCCGACGCCGAACTCGCCCGCTTGAACGAGATGCTGCGCACCCCACCGGATTTCGGTGTCGCCGCGCTCTCGGCCGACTCGCGGCTCGGGTTGTTCGTGGTCGCCCAGCTCGCCGTCCGCCACGGGGTCACGGTGCGGCTCTCGGAATCCGACTACGGCGGCATCAAAGCCATCGTGCTCATCCCCTCGGCCCTGATCGTCGCCGAATCCATCCCCGCGCCAACACCTTCGGAACTCACCGACCCCGGCCGGCGCAGGCGCCTGGCGGCGCCGATGACCAGCGAACCCGTCGAATCCGCGCAACCGGTCACCGGCGCGGTCGCCACCCTGGCCCTCGAATCCCCCGCGCCCTACAGCCCGCGCCCCCACATCCCACCCGCGCCACAACCCGACAGTGACGGCCGCCCCGCCCTGCCGCGGCGCAGCAGGCAAACCAATCTGGCACCGCAACTGGCCGAACCCACACCCGAGCCGCCCGCACCCGCGGCGCCCGCCCGCTCGGCCGAACAAGCACGCGATCTGATGTCCGCCATCGAGAACGGGACCAGGCAGGGCCGACGCTCCGCCGTCATCCCGGACGAACAGGAAGGTTAGGGGTGTCCTCTTCTCCCACAGGTGATCTCAATTGGCTGCTCGACGATCTCGTCGACCGGCTGGCCGGGGTGCGCCACGCGGTGGTGCTGTCCACCGACGGACTCTTACTCGGCCGCTCCAGCGCGATGACCCGTGAAGACGCCGAACACTTCGGCGCGATGTCCTCGGCGCTCTACGGGCTCGCCCGCAGCGCCGGCAACCGATTCGACGGCGGCGGCGTGCGCCAGGCCGTCATCGAACTCGATCGGGCAGTGCTGTTCGTCACCTCCGCCGGCGACAACGCATGCCTTGCGCTGCAAGCGATCGAGTCCGCGAACCTGGGCATGGTGGCCTACGAGATGAACCTCACCGTCCAACGCGTCGGCAACTACCTGTCCACCACGCCACGGCGCGATCTCGTCGGACAGGGTGAATCGACTCTGCCATGACCCACCCGCGTGAGCCCTGGTTCGATGAAGCGGCAGGCCCGCTGGTCCGTCCGTACGCGGTGACGCGCGGGCGCACCGCGGGCGGCGGTCCCGAACTCGACATGCTCACCTCGGTGGTCGCCGACGAATCGGCGGGCGCCTCGCGCCGGATGGAACCCGAATACGCCGATATCCTTCGGCTGTGCCGTGTTTCGCAATCGGTGGCCGAAGTGTCGGCACAGTTGCGTTTACCGCTCGCGGTGACGAAGATCCTCGTCGGCGACCTAATCGGCGACGGGCAACTCATATTCCGTGCTCCCGTCCCGACGGAAGCCGGGCCCGAAGACCTCAACATATTGCGAGCGGTACTGGATGGAATCCGAAAACTTTGACCCCAGCGGCACGCCGCACCTGGCCGCCTCGGTCAAGATCCTCGTCGCCGGCGGGTTCGGTGTCGGCAAAACGACCATGGTGTCGGCGATCAGCGAGGTCGCGCCCCTACGCACCGAGGAACTGATCACCGAGGTCAGCACCGGCGTCGACGATCTGTCCGGCGTGGAGCAGAAGACAACGACCACGGTCGCTCTGGACTTCGGCAGGCTCACCATCGACAAGGACCTGGTGCTGTACCTGTTCGGCACCCCCGGGCAGGACCGCTTCTGGTTCCTCTGGGACGAGCTGGCGCGCGGAGCGCTCGGCGCGGTCGTGCTGGCCGACACCCGACGACTCGGCAATTCCTTTGCCGCCGTCGACTTCTTCGAACGGCGGCGACTGCCGTTCATCGTCGGAGTCAACTGCTTCGACGGAGCGCCGGTCTACACGATCGATGAGGTGCGCGACGCGCTCGACCTCGACCCCAACACCCCGGTGCTGCTGTGTGACGCCCGCGACCGCAACTCGTGCAAGACGGTGCTGACGACACTGGTGGAACATCTCATCGAACGCGTACAGCGTCCGGCCGTCACCACCTGAACAACCCGACAGCCCCGCCACCTCGGGGCTGTCGGGGTTTCACCGTTCGAAGGGAGTCGGGTTATGCGTATCGCGCGAACCCTTGCCGCCGTGCTCGTTTCGAGTGCGCTGGTGTTATCGGTTGCCGCGCCCGCGGTCGCCGAACCCGAGGCCGCGCCGGTGGTCTCGACCGTGGACTCCGGGGCCGCCACCTACGCCCGCGAATTCGTGTTCTTCCTCGTGTGTTTCCTGAAAGGGCAGTTCGTCGGCTCGACGTTTCCGCTCTGCTGAGCTCACGCCTGATCGAGTGCTGAAGGGGCAGTGGATGGGCTCGATATGTTCACTGTGCTGAGCTCACGCCTGATCGAGCCAGGCGAGGAACAACAGCACACCCGCCGAGCACACCAGCACCGCCACCGCAACGGGCCAGCGTGGTGCTGCTCGCCCGAGCACGGCTCGGGCGAGCCATACCTGCAACGTGCCCAGTCCGGCGAGCACCAGCAGCCACACCGGCACCAGGGCGGCGCCGATGAGCAGGTGCACCGACCAGGCCCCGGCCAAACTCGGGCCGCCCCACGCGTTCTCGTACCCGCTCGTGAGTAGTGGATACAACGCGCCACGCACTGCGCCGAGCACCGCCAGGAACGCGAAGAACCAGGTCACCACCGCCAGCGCGCCACTGAGCAGCGAATGCCACACCGCACGCACTGCCGAATACTTACGTGGAGTGACGGATTCGCCGAGCAATCGCCGCGGCACCCGCAGTCGCGGCGGGACCGGGCCGACCGCCAGCGGCAGCGCCCACAGGGCATAGGCCGCCGCGCGCAGCCACCCCAGGACCAAACTCATACCGCCGACCGTAGCGCGTTGCGCCTGCGGCTCAACGCAATCGGCCCGCATCCACCAGATCGTCGAACAGCAGCTGATCCACCGGCGGCACCAGCGCCCGATCGGCGTAGCTGAACCACGCCATCTCCTCGATCTCACTGCTCGCGGCGAGCGTGCCGTGATAGTCGGCGGTATAGCAGCTCATCCGCACCACCTGCTCGGTTGCGTGCACCGCCTCATAGGTGCCGACGTGCGCGACCGTCTCGGGCAGCAACGCGACGGCGAGCTCCTCCTCGATCTCCCGGACCAAGGTCTGCAGATCGGTCTCCGCGCCCTCCCGCTTACCCCCGGGAATATAGAACACATCCTTGCCCCGCGGCCGCGCACACAGAATCCGCCCACCCTCGATCCGCACCCACGCCACCGTATCGATCAGCTGCCCATCCACCCCCGCACCCTAACCACCCGCCGCAGCGGTCAGCCAACTCGATGCCAGCGAGTCGTCTGCTGGGATGGGTAGCAGCGAGAGCAATGCCGAGGCGAGGCCCAAACCCGGATGCGCGCCCCCCTATAGTGCCACGACGACTTGACGTACGAAGCGTGCTCTCGACGTTGGTTGCAGCTTGTGTCAAGAGCACGCAACCTACGGCAAGTGCGGGTCGGCGCTGGCGGGTCAGCGCGACACGTTGGGAGGTCCTGAAGGTGTCGGACGGTGGGTGGGTGAAACACCGCACACGCCAGCGTCATTGAACGGCGGCCGCGGTGTGGGCAAAGGACGACTCCTCGGCTAGTGCGCGGGGATCGGGAGCAATGCTGCGGTGCATGCCACATCAGGTCCCCGTCCGATCTGCCGGGAACGAGCAGCGCCGCGGTGCGAGCCGGCGGATCCTCGCCTAGTGCACCGGGACCGGGAGGAGGGCAGGGGTGCGGGCGCCGGGGCCGAGGACGGGTTGCAGGTCGGAGCGGGTGGCGTGTTCGCCGCAGTGGGAGCAGACCGGGGCGATTACCGCGGTGTGTCCGCAGGGCTTGTGTATGAGCTCCAGCGGTGGGTCGGCGGGGGCAGCCCGGTCGTCGCCCCATTGGCGCATCGCGGTGACGACCGGCCACAGGGAGCGGCCCTTCGGGGTGAGGCGGTAGTCGTGGCGAACGGGGTTGTCCTGGTAGGTCATCGCCGCAGGCGGAATCACCTTCGCCGCAGGCCTGCTCTGGTGGGCCCAAGCGATCACCCTGCACCCCGATTACGTGGGCGGACTGCTCGGCGGCATGCTCGTCAGCGGACTAGGCGTCGGCCTCAGCCTCCCCACCTCCTTCGCCGCCGGCACCAGCGGCCTCCCACCCCAACGCTTCGCCACCGGCTCCGCCGTCCTGAGCATGGCCCGCCAAATCGGCCTAGCCCTCGGCGTCGCCCTGTTCGTCGCCGTCCTGGGCACCCCCACCACCCCCCAAGCAACCCTCGACGCCTTCCACCGCGGCTGGTACGTCACCGCCGCCGTAGCAGTCCTCGCCGGCCTGGTCGGATTGCGCACCAAATTGCCATCCGCGACAACACCCCAACCAATTTCGACCACCCCGCCATCCGCAGACAATCCGCGCGACCCAGCATCAAACAAAATCCCCACCTGACACCCACCGACCGCAGCACACTGCAGCGAATCTGCACTCCCTCTCGGATCAGCACCCACTCTAGGGCCCTATTCCGAGTGCCGATCCCAAGACAGAGTGCAGATCCGAGGCAATCCGGCCCGCAACCCGCACCGGCCGGTGGCGACCGGCACCTCCCCGTCGGTAACTGCCGAACTCACAGAGCGCCCACACCTTTCACAGGGTGCTGAGCTGCTGTGAAGGGTATACACCCCCTGTGAACCCCCCCACCAACGGGTTTCGCCACGCCGAAGCCCGTGAGGTACAGCCACAAGCCGGATCGCCACGCCAGAACCCATCCGGACACCCACCGTGTCAGCCCCACCCCCGCTGTACTGAGTGAGCGCCCGACACAAACGGTGTGCAGCCCCCCAAATCGCTTAACAGACGACAGAATCCGCGCACACTCTCGGGATCTGCACCGACCCTAGAGCCCAATTCCGAGTGCAGATCCAAGGCAATACACCCTTGCGGGGCGCAACCATCGCCGGATCACCACGCGAGAACCTAACCGGACACCCACCGTGTCAGCCCCACCCCCGCTGTACTGAGTGAGCGCCCGACACAAACGGTGTCCGCAGGTTTCTTCACCACCCCGGAAGCCGAGATTCACTCAATATCGAACTCCCGCAACGCAACCACAGCCAGATGACCACCTCAAAAACGCGACACCACACACCTGACGCACACCTAAAGCCGGGTACCCCACCCGACGCGCCCAGCACCACTCACAGGAAAACGTGGACAGGTCTTCAGCTCAATGAACTGCTCACCACATGGAGCCCTAAGCAGCACTTGCCCGGATAGGTGCACCTTTGCGGGGTCTCTCAACTGTACTGATTCGGGTCCGTGTACAGAGAGACCTCCGATAGTCCGCTGCCCCAGAGGTTTTCGACAGCTCATCGGATGACCGGAGTAGTGCTGGGCACGTCAGGTGGGGTCCCCGACCTTCTCTTCCGCAGCCTGTGATGGGCAGCGTGCGAGTTCCAGCGTGAAGACTGGCTGTGGTCCGGTTCAGAGATGCTGGGGAAATCGAGGCGAGTCAAATGGTTGTTGGTGCCATCGAGGCGAGTCATATGGTTGCTGGTGAAGAGGCGGGGTGATGTCCGTGCAGGCGGCGCTGAGGTGTGATTACATGGCGGTTTCGACGTAGCAGAGAGCCGACATGACCGAACAGTACTCGCCCAGACCGGTATCCGGGCGTCGCCCGGCGCTTGCCGTGGCGGTCCTCGCCGTCGGCGCGATCCTCGGCGTCACCGCGTGCACCGACACCGTCGAGAGCGCGGCGAGCCCGGCCGCGCAGGCGACCACCGCAGCCGGGCCCAGTATCTTCCGCGAGTACGACACAGACCATGGACGCGACAAAATGGTCACCACCGCAAAGGAAATCATCACGGAGCAAGTCGGCAGAGGCGGGCAGGCCGTGGCCGATTTCGGTGGCGCGAAGTTCCCGGACCCCCTCCACGTCGTGCTGTCGAGCACTCTCGTCGATCGAGACGGCAAGATGCTGACGCGTTGGTTCAAGGTGACTTTCATCGGCCTGGCCGGACAGGCCATAGCTGTACCCGGCGCCAAGGTCGCACTCACGGAAAGAGACTTCGACCTCTAGTCGCCACCCGAGGGCGACGGTGCTCGGGCGTACTCGAACCCGTGCAGGCCACAGACCAAGCCGAACTCGACAATTTGCTCGACACCGCACGGATTACCCGAGTATTCAACAGATACTTCCGCGCCCTGGACGACAAACAGTTCGACGAGCCACATTTCCGACAGATCTTCACGCCCGACGGAAAAACCATCCGCCCCAACGGTATAGCCACGATAGGCCCGGCGAACATCGCCAACAGCCACGCCGAGAGCTGCACCCGCTTCGAAGGCAGCCAACACCTGCCCACCGGCCACGATGTGACGATAGACGGCGAAACCACCACCGTGCGAGCAAATCTCGTCGCCATCCATCTCTGGAAAGACCGATCCGCCGACGCCGCTATGCTCGAACGGTCGTTGATCGCCGGTGGTGTCGGCACCGCGGATCTGCGAGACACCTCGGACGGCTGGCGCATCGCCGAAATCGCGAACCACATCCTCTGGCGGACAGGGGACTTCGGGAATATGGCGCAAACCCGGTAGGCCCGAGGCGCACCTACACGGCCTGGACGGCCAAGGAGTCTCGACCGAGGACCACGCCGAGGTGTTCGACCGCTGCTGCCAGACCCTTCTTCGGCAACGGGGTGCCATCGAACGTGGACACGGCCACTGCGTCGCCGTCGAGTTCCCATGTGCCGACAATGCGGCCGCCTGCGACGACGATCGGGGATATCCAGCCTGCGGTGCGGCTGACCTTCGCACGGTGATCGCCGGGCAGCAGGGCGGTGTCGCCGGTGCCGGGGCCGAGGATGTACTGGTCGAAGCCGCCGAGAAGGTGGACAGACTTCGTGGGTTCGGTCGCGGCGAGGTCATCGAGGTGTTCGGTCAATGCGTAGCCGGAGCGGCCCTCGACCTCGACCTCGGTGAGGGTGTCCCCCAGTTCCGAAAACCACCGGCGCAGTGTGGTTTTGCGTAGACTGCCGCGACTGAGCCAGGCGTCGAACGCCTCCGGCGTCGCAGGACGTAGGCGCCGAGGTAGGCGGTAATCGCCTGCGGGGCAGCGACATCGGGTTCGGGCAGGCCGGGCCAGCCCTTGATCAGCTTGGCCGGATCAGCGAACGTGATCTTGGCGCCCTGGGCCGGGCCGTGACAGATCGCCCCTTGCCAGGCAAGTGGTTTGAGCAACGCACCCCAACCGGAGCGCAGCTGTTCACCGAGCCGGTGGTAAGCCGGGTCGGCCAGGAGAGTCTCGACCAGCTCCTCGCGAGTGAGCACAGCGCCGTCGAGGACTCGGCGCACCTCCTCGGTCAAGGCCGCGACCTCGGCCGGTGACGCACCGAAGTTACGTTCCCACGCCGGTTTCTCCCAGGTACGCGCCGAGGCCAGCAGCGAAAGACACGCTGCGGCGAGATCCGGTGTCAGCGCGTGCAAGGTGCCGCGCATCGCCCACGTCTTGACCAACGTGCCGTTGCCGAGCTCGTCAACCAGTGCACCGGCCGCAGGAGCCGAACTGCGCAGCGCCACCGCCATTTCCGCGGCCGAGGTGACCTGTGCCTGCACCCCACACAACCGGGCGACGATCTCGGACACACCCGCGGCGGGCTCAGCGACATATTGTCGCCGCAATCGCCACGCGAAAACCTGATCCCAGGTGAGGCGCACGGTAACTCCTGACAACATCAGCCCAACACAGCGCTGCAGAACGCTACCGTGGCCGCGACGAACGCCAATCCCGTTACCGTCGCGGCGATCACGCCGAGCAATGCCGTACGGGTCGTCGCCCGCCGGATCCGGCTCACCGGATCCACCAGGCGCTCGGCCCGGGCCAGCACCGCGGTGCCCGCGGCAGCCATCGCACCGTCGGGCAGCGCCTCGGACACCCCGAGGATCGCCAGCAACCCACCGAGCAACGGCTCCGAACCATGCTTGTCGGCGGCCTTGTCATCAGCACACATCTCCAGCAGCCGAGTGATTTCCGCGGTGCCGGCGGTAACCAGCCGCAACCCCGGCAACGTGGTGGCGATCGCCCGCAGCACCGCGGTCAACGGCGCATGCCGACCCGACAGATGCGCCCGTTCATGCGCCAGCACCGCGGCCAGCTGATCCGGCGCCAAGGCATCCAGCGCGGCGCTGGTCACCACGATCGTGTCGGGCCGCCCCGGCACGCAATAGGCTTGGCGCTCCGGCGAATCCAGCACCAGCGCACCCAGCCCGGGCATCCGTCGCCCGACCAGCCGCAGCGCCTTCGCGTGCGCGTGGGTGCGCCTGCGCATCTCCCGCACCACCGACACCGCCCGTGCCACCACCGCCATCGTGCACGCCGCGACCAACGCGCCGACCGCGAAGGTGACCGCCTTGGTCGCGCCGCTGCCGTCGTGGATCGGGTTCCACATGATCGCGAAGCAGGCGCGCAGCGCGTCGTGCGGATGTCCCCAGTAGGTGGCGAACTCGACGGTGAGCATGGTCGCCGCCGCGGCCCACGCGCCCAGCGTGCCGACGATCGCGACGACCCAGGCGATGATGCCGAGCCGCGGCGCGTTACCGCGGCGGGTCAGCCTGCGCAGCACCGGCGGCCCGAGCGTGGCCACGGTGGCGCCGTACAACATCAACGCGATCGCCAGTGTCACGTGGCGTCACCCGGCGGTGCGTCGGGGGTTTTGCGGGCGGTGATCCTGCGCAGCGCGGCGCGCAATCCGGCCGATTCCTCGGCGCTGATCCGGTCGACGAAATGGCTGAGCACCAGATCGGAACGCCCGCCCGCGCCGAGCGCCTCGAGCATCAGCCGGGCACTGTGCTCCTCGCGGGTCAGCGTCGGCCAGTACTTGTAGGCCTTGCCGGAACGTTCGCGTGCCAGCCAGCCCTTGCGGTGCAGGTTGTCCATGGTGGACATGACGGTGGTGTAGGCGATGTCGCGCTGTGCGGACAGTTCGTCGAAGATCTCGCGCACCGTGGTGTCCTCTGCGTCCCGATCCCAGATGCGGTCCATGATCACCGCCTCCAGGTCTCCAAATCCGCGCACAGTACCGACTCCCTCATCCAAAAACGTGCCCTGCTGTCGGGCCAGCGTACCGGTTCGTCCGAATTGCTACGTAGCCAAGCCGTAGATTTGGTCATTCTCGGCGATGACCAGGGTTCCGCTTGTCGGTGGGCCATGCGAACATATGTTCGTGTCCGACGCGCCCGCCTCCCGCCCGCGGATCGTCGCGCGGGCCGAGGCCTCGATCCTGCACGCCGATCTCGACTCGTTCTATGCCTCGGTCGAGCAGCGCGACAATCCCCGGCTACGCGGCAAACCGGTCATCGTCGGCGGCGGTGTCGTGCTCGCGGCCAGTTATGAGGCGAAGGCGTTCGGGGTGCGCACGCCGATGAACGGTGGGCAGGCGCGGCGGCTGTGCCCGCATGCGATCGTGGTGCCGCCGCGGATGTCGGCGTATGCCGAGGCGAGCAAGGCGGTGTTCGAGGTCTTCCACGACACCACACCGGTGGTCGAGGGTGTTTCGATCGATGAGGCGTTTCTCGATGTCGGCGGGCTGCGCCGCATCGCGGGCGAACCGATCGGCATCGCCGAACGATTACGCAGCCAAGTGCGTGACCAAGTCGGTCTGCCGATCTCGGTGGGCATCGCCCGCACCAAATTTCTCGCGAAGGTTGCCAGTGCTGTCGCCAAACCCGACGGCCTGCGTTTCGTGCCACCCGACGCCGAACTCGACTTCCTGCACCCGCTGCCCATCGAAAGACTGTGGGGCGTAGGCGAAGTCACCGCCCGCACCCTGCACGAACACGGCATCACCCGCGTCGGCCAACTCGCCGACCTCGGTGAAAGCCCGCTGCGCGCCCTGCTCGGCGCAGGCGCCGCCCGCCACCTCTACGCCCTGTCCTGGGCGCGCGATCCCCGTCGCGTCGAAACCGGCGTGCGCCGCCGCTCCATCGGCGCCCAGCGCGCCCTCGGCCGCCAGCCCCACCCGCCCGACGAGATCGAGGCCTACCTGCACGGCCTCACCGACCGCCTCGGCCGCCGCCTGCGCGCCGCCGACCGCATCTGCCGAACCCTGGTGCTGCGCATGCGTTTCGACGACTTCACCCGAGCCACCCGCTCCCACACCCTGCCCGAAGCGACCGACCACACCGGGACTCTGCTGTGCGCCGCGCGATCGCTACTGGCCACCGCCATGCCGCTGATCCAGGAACGTGGCCTCACCCTGATCGGCCTCGCGCTCACCAATCTCGCTGACGCAGACCCGTTCCAACTGCCGCTCCCCTTCGAAGCGCGCGCCACCAACACCCTCGACGCGACCCTCGACGACCTACGTCACCGCTTCGGCTCCGCCGCCGTCACCCGCGCTGCCTTGCTCGGCCGCGGCGAGGGCTTGTCGGTGCCGCTGCTGCCGGACTGACAGCACCATGGCCGCGGCCAGATCCGGCGGGCCGCAGGGTAATTCATGAGGCCATCGAGCAGTTGGATTCGACGTTGTTGCCGCGTCGACGATGAGCCCTGGGCGTCTCTGGGAACCGGCCCGGTTATGAAGCCGACCGGCCTTGTGCGGCAGCCAACGCCTCTTCTTGAATCTGCGGGAACTGGGCGGCCATCGCCTCGGACAGCGCCTGGGCGGCCGAGAGCGGGCGGACCATCACGGTGAAGCTGTCGATCTTGCCGTTGTCGTCGTAGTGCAGGAAGTCGCAGCCGTTGACGGTCTTGCCGTCCACCTTCGCCTCGAAGATCAACGCGTGGTCGCGGCCGTCGGGGTTGGCGATCTCGCGCAGGTAGTGGAAGTCCTCGAAGACGCGCAGCACGCCACGCAGGATGGCGGCGGTGATCGCCTTGCCGGGGTAGGGCTTGAACGCGACCGGGCTGGTGAATACGACGTTATCGGCGAGCAGCGCCTCGACCGCGTCGGTGTCTCTGGCTTCGACGGCCTCGCGGAACGTAGTCATCACGGCACCTCGCATATGCAACTCGTTGAATAGGGTCGGTTCGAGGGTAACGCAGAAACTTCCGAGTGGCATCTAGTCGAGGCCGCGCGCACAGCACCTCAGGTCGCGCGCGAAATCGTCGGCGAATCCGTGCGCGGGCCGCGAACTCACGCGCGGCGAGCGATCAGTGCGGACGTTTGGGGCGCTTGTCCATGAGGCGCAGGATCAGCGGGGTGAAGATCAGCTGCATGGCCAGTGCCATCTTGCCGCCGGGCACCACGATGCAGTTGGGGCGGGACATGAACGAGTCGTGCAGCATCGACAGCAGGTAGGGGAAGTCGATGACCTTCGGGTCGGCGAAGCGGATGACGACGAAGCTCTCATCGGCGGTCGGAATGCTGCGCGCGATGAACGGGTTCGAGGTGTCCACGGTGGGCACGCGTTGAAAGTTGACGTAGGTGTGGGAGAACTGCGGGCAGATGTACTTCACGTAGTCGGGCATCCGCCGCAGGATCGTATCGATCACCGCCTCGCTCGAATATCCGCGCTCGGTCTTGTCCCGGATCACCTTCTGAATCCATTCCAGATTCACGATCGGCACCACCCCGACCAGTAGATCCGCGTACTGCGCGACATTCACAGTGTCGGTGACGGCGGCACCGTGTAAACCTTCGTAGAACAGCAGATCGCTACCGGGCGCCAAATCCTCCCACGGCGTGAACGTGCCCGCGGGCTGTCCGTGCGGCTTGGCCTCGAGTTCGTCGTGCAGATACTTGCGCACCGACCCGACCCCGGTCTCGCCGTAATCCCGGAACAATGTCTCCAGCTCTTTGAGCAGGTTCGCCTCCTCCCCGAAATGCGAGAAGGTCGGATTGCGGTTCTGTTCGGCCTCGGCCATCGCCAGCTTCATCTCGTTGCGGTCGTAGCGGTGAAACGAATCACCTTCCACCACAACGGCATTGATGCCTTCACGACGGAAGATCTCTTGAAATGTCCGTGTGACGCTGGTCGTTCCCGCACCGGATGATCCGGTGATCGCGACGACGGGATGTTTGACCGACATGGCACCTCCTCGATTGCCGGACAACAGATTTCAGTGCGGCGCCGGACGAAACAGCGACCGCGACCCGAACAGCGAGCTGTCGAACACATGCCCGTCGTCGGGTTCGCTGTGGTAGCGCTCGATCCGCTCGACCTCGTTGCGCGACCCGAAGATCAACGGCACCTGGTGGTGCACGTGCTCGGGCGGCACCTCCAGCACCCGCTCGCCACCGGTGGTGGCCCATCCGCCGGCCTGCTCGACGATGAACGCGATCGGATTGGCTCCGTAGATCAACGACACCCGGCCGGGACGTACCGGCGGGCGATTGTCGTGCGGATACAGATACATCCCGCCCCTGGTCAGGATGTGGAAGGTGTCCGCGACCAGCGACGCCACCCAGCGCATATTGAAATCGCGCCCGCGTGGCCCCTCCACGCCGGCGAGGCACTCGTGCACATACCGGCGCACCGGCCGCTCCCAGAATCGCTCGTTGGCGGCGTTGATCGCGAACCCGGAGGTGTCCTCCGGGATGCGCATCCGCGGATGGGTCAGCACGAACGCGCCGATCTCCCGGTCGAGGGTGAACCCGTCGACACCGCTGCCGGTGGTGATCACCAGCATGGTGGCCGGGCCATAGAGAGTGAATCCGGCGCACACCTGACGCACGCCGGGTTGCAGGAAGTCGTCGGCGGTGGGTGCGGCGTGCTCCCGCTCCGAGGCTCGCAGCACGCTGAAAATCGTTCCGACAGGTAGGTTTACGTCGATATTGGAGGAACCGTCGAGGGGATCGAAGGCCAGCAGATACTTGCCGCGCCGATGCGCGTCGGGCACCGGGTGAATGCTCGACATCTGCTCCGACAACAGCGCGGCCAGATGCCCGGTCCATTGGGTTTCCGACACCATGACGTCGTTGGCGATGGCGTCGAGCTTGCGATGCACCGTCGGCGGCAGATCATCCGGCTCGGCCGCGCCGTGTTCACCCACCCCGTCGGCTACGCCTGCTGCCGTCCCCCGGTGTGACCCGACGATGGCGCCCCTGGTCACCTGGTTGGCGATGATTTTCGTCGCGGTGGCAACGACATTCAGCAACGCGGAGAACTCACCGGACGAGCCGGGATGGCGATGCTCCTCCTCGATCGTGTACCGGGTGAGCGTCTTCAGTCCTTCGGGCATGGGCGCCTCGATCTCGTCACGCCGGGGCCCGCGCGCTCGGCCCGTCCTGCGGTTCGGTGCTGTCGGTGAAGACGCTGCTGCCGTAGACATCCCGGTCGGTCAGCGTGATCAGATCGGTCTTGGTCAGCGGCCGGTGCAGCTCCACCAGGCGCTTGGCCTGCCGTAACCGGCAGCGGTCCAACGCATTACGGACGCTGCGCGCGTTGGAGAATCGGGGCCGGGTCATCCGCAGCTCCAGGTATTCGGCGAAGGCGGTATGCGCGGGCGCGTCGAAGTGGAAGTTCTCCCGTGCCACCATGAGTTCGGCGATCCCCATCAGCTCGGCGTGGGTGTAGTCGGCGAACTCCAGGTGATGGGCCACCCGCGAGGACAGGCCGGGATTGGCGGAGAAGAACCGTTCCATCCGGTCCGGGTAGCCCGCGAAGATCACCACCAGGCTGGCGCGTTCACTTTCCATCTCCTGCAACAGGATTTCGATGACCTCTTGGCCGTAGTCCCGCTCGTTCTCCGGGCGGAACAGGTAGTAGGCCTCGTCGATGAACAGCACCCCACCGGCCGCCTTGGCCAGTGCCTCCTTGGTTTTCGGCGCGGTGTGGCCGATGAACTGGCCGACCAGGTCGTCACGGGTGACGGTGTGTACCTTGGGTTTGCGGATATAGCCCAGCGCGTGCAGCATTTCGGCCATCCGCAATGCGACGGTGGTTTTGCCGGTGCCGGGCCCGCCGGTGAAGCTCATGTGCATGGTGGGCCGCGAGGAGCTCAGGCCGAAACGTTGCCTGGCCCGGTCGATCAGCAGCAGGGCCGCGATCTCGCGCACCCGGCGTTTGACGTTGGCCAAGCCGACGAGTTCGACGTCGAGTCTGCGCAAGGTGTCTTCGACGTCGTTGCCCGCGATGTCGGTCGAAAGATCCAGTACCGCAGCGTCATCCAAGATCTCCGGCTCGTCGGCCTCGGCAGGCTCGGCCCGCACCGGCCTGCTGTCGCTCGCGCTGGGACGGTGTAGTCGGAAACCGTTGGCCTCAGCCGCCATACCGCTGTCCCTGGCGGTCATCGGTGGCGTAGGAGCGCAGGCCGTACTTCTGCTGACGATCCGGTCCTTCCAGGCGGGTCAGCAGGAAGCCCGGTTCGTCGGCCGGGCGCTGCACCAGGAAACTCAGTGCCGTGGTCTGCCGGCCGAAGCGGGCGTCGTAGGCCAGCACCCGCACGTAATGGCGCGGGAAAGTCGAACGGCAGGCATTGATCTCGGCGAGGACGCCGTCGGGCTCGTCCAGATCGAACAGCGGCAGCCCCCACATCTCCCAGTACGCGTTGCGCGGATGAGGGTCGTCGGTGTATTCGATCGACACCGGCCAGCTGTTCAGCAGCGCGTAACGCACCTGGGCGGCGATCTCCGCGTCGGTGAATTCCGGCAGATACGAAAACGTTCCGTGACGCAGGTACATGAGTTGGGCTCCAAAAGGTTTCAGCGAGTGACCGTCGGCACCGCATCCGGTGCGTCGGTGGAGGTGTAGTCGAAGGTGACATCGCCCCAGGTCGCCAGCGCGACGTCGAGCGGACGGCAGATCTCGGCGGCCCTACGCAACACGTCCGGGCCTTCTTTGAGTAGATCGCGACCTTCGTTGCGGGCCTTCACGACCGCCTCCAGCGCCACCCGGTTCGCCTCGGCGCCCGCCGCGATCCCCAGCGGGTGCCCGATGGTGCCGCCACCGAACTGCAGGATCACATCATCGCCGAAAAGATCGAGCAACTGATGCATCTGGCCCGCGTGGATGCCACCGGAGGCCACCGGCATCACCCCGGGCAGGCTCGCCCAATCCTGATCGAAGAAGATGCCGTTGCCGGGGTTCAAGGGAATGTGGTTGTCCCGCAACGTGTCATAGAACCCGCGCGTCGTCGCCGGGTCGCCCTCGAGCTTGCCGACCACTGTGCCCGCGTGCACATGATCGACCCCGATCAGCCGGCACCACTTGGCCAGCACCCGGAAGCTCACCCCGTGCGTCTTCTGCCGGGTGAAGGTGGAATGCCCGGCCCGATGCAGATGCAGCAGCACCCCGTTGCGCCGCGCCCAGTGCGACATCGACTGCATCGCCGTGTACCCCACGGTCAGGTCGATCATGATGACGACACTGCCCAGTTCCTTGGCGAACTCGGCCCGCTCGTACATGTCCTCCATCGACGCCGCGGTGACATTCAGATAGTGGCCCTTGATCTCACCGGTCTCGGCCATGGCGCGGTTGACGCCCTCCATGGCGAACAGGTAGCGATCACGCCAGCGCATGAACGGCTGCGAGTTGATGTTCTCGTCGTCCTTGGTGAAATCCAGCCCGCCCTTGCACGCCTCATAGATCACCCGGCCGTAATTACGCGCCGACAGACCGAGTTTCGGCTTCACTGTAGCGCCCAGCAGCGGCCGACCGTATTTGTTCAGATATTCCCGTTCCATCACCGTGCCGTGCGGCGGACCCTGGAACGTCTTCACATACGCCACCGGAATCCGCATGTCCTCCAGACGTAGTGCCAGCAGCGGCTTGAAACCGAACACGTTGCCGATCACCGAGGACGTCAGATTGGTGATCGAGCCCTCCTCGAACAGATCGAGATCGTAAGCGACATAAGCGAAATACTCGCCGGGCCGCCCCGGCACCTCGTCGACCCGATAGCATTTGGCCTGGTACTTCGAGTGCGCGGTCAGCCGGTCGGTCCACACCACCGTCCAGGTCGCCGTGGACGATTCACCGGCCACCGCGGCCGACGCCTCGATCGGGTCCACGCCGGGCTGCGGGGTCACCCGGAAAACGGCGAGCACATCGGTATCCGACGGCTGATAGTCCGGCGCGTAATATCCCATCGACGCATACGATTGAACACCCGGATCCCACCGGCCCCGCTCGGTTTCCTCAGCCATCGTTCCTCCTGGCAGTCGTACTGCGGGACGTCCGTTACCGGTTGCGCGCCTGACGAATTCCAGGATGACGGCAGCGCCGACAACAAACAATTTGATTGTTCCTGTGAAAACTCAACGGAATAGTCAGGTTTCACGCGACCGCTGCGGGGGTAAGAAGGGCCGCGGGCGACGGAAAACTTCCGGAACCCGCAACGAGCACCCCGGGACGCGCACCGTCCCGGGGTGTTCGTGCGCGGCGCGGAAGGGGAGTCACGCGCCGCCGTCGGGTTGCCCTCGACCTCATCGATGTTTCCACAGATCACCACCCCCGCGCCGCTCCCCCGGAGCCGTCAATTCCGTTGGCACCAGAGTCACCGTCGATCGTTTGCTACCGTCGGCAGATGGGAGCGGTCAGTGCGGCCAGAATGGAAACATTCCTGGTGGTCGCCCGCCTCAACAGCATCCGCCGCGCCGCCGCCCAGCTGCACATCACCGAAGCTGCCGTCTCCGCCGCCGTCGCGCACATCGAAAAACAGCTCGGCGCCAAGCTCATCGCCAAATCCGGCCGCGGCATCGCACTCACCGAGGCGGGCCGCGTCTACGCCGAATACTGCCGCAGCATCCTCGGCCTGATGAAAGAAGCCCACGCCGCCGTTCAGCAGGCCGAAACCGGCCGACTACGCATCGGCGTCGTCGCCACCGCGGGCGAATACGTCCTGCTGCGCCCCCTCGCCGCCTTCCGCAACCGCTACCCCGACATCGAACTCAGCCTGTCCGTACACCCCCGCGACGTCCTGTTCCTCGAATTACAGCACCACGAAACAGATCTCGTCATCGCAGGCCGCCCACCGCGCAACACCGGCCTGGTCATCCGTGCCCGCCGCCCCAGCAACCTCATCGTCGTCGGCGCCACCCACCACGACCCCCTGCACACCACCTGGCTTCTGCGCGGTCGCGGCTCCGGCACCCGAGACGCCACCCTCGCCCTGCTCGACCAACTCGACATAGCCCCACCCACCCTGACTCTCGGCAGCCACGGCGCCGTCCTCGCCGCCGCCCGAGAAGGCCTGGGCGTCACCCTCATCCACAGCGACGCCGTCTCCCAAGACCTCGAATCCGGCACCTTGCACATCCTCCCCGTCACCGGCACCCCCCTCGACCGCCCCTGGCACGCCATCACCACCCGAACCCCCACCCCCACCACCCGCCTCTTCCTCACCCACATCCTCGACCCCAAAGAAGTAGGCCCCGCCGCCTTCCACCCCGCCTGATCCCCGCCCCGGTCACCGCACTGTGGGCCGCTCACCGGCAGCACACGAATCGACATCTTGGTCGCTGGAGTCGCCGCCGATTCACGTACCGGAGTAGGTCCGCTCGGTTTTGACAGACTCTGGCGTGGAAGCCGTCGACGTTGGCCTGCAGGAGGTTTCGCCTAATTGTCGCGGGTGGAGTCGAGGGCGGAAAGGAATGTGTCGGCGTTGTCCACGCTGATCACGATCGAGCGGGGGGAGACTCGGCGCCAGGCCTGGGTGCGGGCGGGGATGGGGTCGGTGAGGGTGATGCGGATCAGGGGGGAGGCTGGGGAGCGGATGGCGGACCACGTGGCGGATTTGGAGTCGAAGTCGAGGCCGGTTTGGGCGGGGTGTTGGACGGGTGGGCGGTAGGTGCTGGCGTCGTGGATGAGCGGTGGGGGGATGTCGATGGCGGCCAGCCAGCCGAAGCGGAGGTGTAGGTGGGTTCGGGTGAGGCGGTGGGTGCTCCACAAAGGGGAGGCGACCGCGAGTATCAGTGTGGCGGTAGGGATTCCAATGACCAGGTCGATGATGAGGGCAGCCGGGTGCGGTAGTAGGCCGGTGGCGAGCAAGTGAAGGACGGAGAATTCCACTACGCCCAGTGCGCCGACTCCGGCGAGGAGTGCCGTCCAGGCGCCGCGGCGGCCTAGACCGAGGCGTACCGGTCTGACATTCGCTGTCACACTACATAGTGTAGTAGATCCGGGATTGGTCGCGTGCGGCTACGAACCGCTGTGAGAACAATCGACGGCCACCGCGGGCAGCCGATACTTCCCACCGCGTGGTCGCGCGATGCTCTGACCCCGAGCGAAGTGGGCTAACGACCCTGGAGGGACTTGACGTTGTTGCCGAAGGTCCAGTTGCGGGAGCCGTCCCAGTTGATGGACCAGGTCATCAGGCCCTTCAACGAATTGCTGGCGCCGGTGCCGTAGTGGTTCCAGGCCTGGGCGACCAGGTTCGGTGTCATATAGCCGCCGCCTGCACCGGACTGGGCCGGAAGGCCCGGGGCTTGTTTGTCGTAGGGCACGGTTATCGTGGTGCCCTGAACGGTGAGCCCCTTTGCCAGGCAATCGGTTTGAGCGATGAAACCCTGGACCGTGCCGGCCTGATACGAGTCGCCCGCGCAGCCGTACATGCTGCCGTTGTAGTACTGCATGTTGAGCCACCACAGGCGGCCGTTGTCGGCGTACTTCTTGATGATCGGCAGGTAAGCGCCCCAGATCGAACCGTAGGTGACGCTGCCGCCGGTGACGTAGGCGGTTTCGGGTGCCATGGTCAGGCCGAAACCGGCGGGCATCTGGGCGAGAACGCCATCGATGATGCGGACCAGGTTGGCCTGCGAGGTCGACAAGGTCTTGATGTCGCCGCTGCCGACGAGCCCGGTTTCCAGATCGATATCGATGCCATCGAAGTTGTACTGCTTCAGGATCGGCACGATGGTCGCGATGAAACGATCGGCGACCGCACTGGAGTTGAGGTCGATGCCCGCCGCCGCGCCGCCGATCGACATCAGGATGGTGGCGCCGGCCGCCTTGGCCTGGCACATCTCCGTGGGCGTCGCGACCTTCACCGTCGCGTCCATCCCGTCCTCCCAGCGCGCGGTGCCGTCGGACTCGATCACCGGGAACGCCGCGTTGATGACATTGTGGCCGTGCGCGGCGATGCGGGCATCAGTGATCGGGATCCAGCCCATGCCAGGGTGTACACCGTTGGACGCGCCGTCCCAGTTCTCCCAATAGCCTTGCAGCACTGTGCCGGTCGGCTTCGGCTTGGTGGGACAGGTGGTGTCGGCCGGCGCCGCGGAAACACCCGGAGCGACGGCGACCACCGCCGTGCCGATCGCCGCCAATAAAACCATTGCGAATCGGAGCAGCGCCGAGCGGCGGCCGACCCCACGCGAGCCATTTCTGGAATTCATATCCCAAGTAGAAACACACCCAGAATGATCAACTCCAATGGCGACAACTGGGGAGGATCTTCGTATTCATCGGGTAATTACAGCTGACCGTGTTGAGAGTCGAAGGTGACGACGCGGCCGCCGAGCTGGACCTGGGCGCCGGGGGTCAGCTTCATCGGGTGGCCGGGGATGGCGCGGGTCCAATCCTGGTGGCCGGGTTGGCGGACGTGGGTGCCGTTGGTGGAGCCGCCGTCGACAACGGTGACGTCCCAGTCGATGAGACGAATCTCGGCGTGGGCGCGCGACATTCCGCCGGAGAGATCTTCCAGACGAACGGGCCGAGCGCCGTGCGCGACGGCCTCCGCATTTTCGGGCTCGCGGCCCAGCACGCAATCATTGTCGAGGACGAACGAGGTGCCGTCATCGAGCAACAGCAACCCGAGTGGCGGGCGGACACCATCGGTGAGCACACAGGTCAGCTGATCCATCCGGATCCCGCACACCGCACAGAACGACACCCGCGGATCATTGAGATGATCACGCGCACACTTGAACCCCTTGACCACCACACCCTGCGGGATCTGTTCAGGAATGGCGGCGCTGTCGAGAACCCGCGCAACCAAGCTCTCCGCCGAGATCATGGTCTCTTGGAAATCCACGTCGCTGAAGCGGTCCTGAACCTCCTCGTGTGCACCGGAATCGTGCTGCGGAATACCAGGCTGTGCACCGCTGTATGCCTGCCCAGCATTCTCCGGTTGCTCCGTCCGAGCGGGCTTGTGCAGGTTCGGCATCGCGATGTGTGGCAGTCCCGGACGCACGGCAGGCGACTCTTGGCTCGCCCACTCAGGATTCGCGCCGGACGAGGCGACCTGGTGCGGCGGTGTCGCGCTTCCGGGTGACGATTCTTCGCTCGGCCATCCGGCATCCGCGGCGCTGTATGAGTGGTGCGGATGCGGCGGAGTCACTGCACCCGGTGGAACGTGCCGAGGTGACGAGCCTTCATCGGGCAGTTCGGTGCTCCCTGCTACGTCCGTACCAGGGAAGCCCGGCGACTCCCCCAGAGTTGACGATTCTTCGCTCCGCGCCCCGGCGCTCGCAGCCCCGCTAGGAAGACCTACATCTTGACCTATGCGCCCCGGCGCCGACCCGCCAGAATCACGCGGCACGCTCGAGGATTCCCCAGTGCCGGAGGAAGATTCGCCGCTGACCGACCCGGCGTGCCCTGTCCCGACCGCGCCGGGAAAGCGCGGCGCACTCGAGGAGTGCCCAGCCGGGGATGGTGAAGCAGTGGGCCTCGGCGCGGCTGAGTCGGGGAACCGCGGTGCGCTCGAGGGCTCTTGAGTCCGTGGGCCTTCGTCGACTGCCTCACTGTGCCCCGGCACCGGCGCGCCAGAGTAGGGCGGCACATGCGAAGGCTCCGCCGCGAGGTGCGCCGGTTCACCGTAGTGCAGCGGCTCGCCACCTGCCTGCGCAGGAGACTCGGGCTGTATCGCCGCTGTGCTGTAGTTCTCCGTTGCCGCGTCCAGAGATTCATCCCGCTTCCACAGGTCCGGCGCCCGCCGCGGGGCGGGCACGTGTGGGGGTTCGGACGAGTGCTGTGGGTCGGCGATGTGTTCAGGTCCGGACACGGCCGATAGATTGGACGCTTGCTGTGGGTCGAACGCATCTCGAGGGCCGGACACACGCGACAGGTCGGATGCCCGCTGCGGGTCGGAGATGTACTGGGGTCCGGACACAACCGACGGGTCGGAAGCGCTCCGCGGCTCGGCGCCGTCTCGAGGCTCGAGCACGCGCTCCCGGTTGGCGATGTCGTGCTGCCGATCGGAGAGGTATTCGGGCTCAGGCGCGCGCTGCGGGTCCGAGGTGTATTGAGGCCCGGACACGGCCGATGGGTCGGACGAGTGCTGTGGGTCCGAGACGTATTGGGGTCCCGAGACGGCCGATGGGTCGGACGAGTGCTGTGGGTCCGAGACGTATTGGGGTCCGGACACGGCCGACGGGTCGGACATGCGCGACGGGTCGAACACGTCGTTGGGCGGGAACTCGCGCCACGGCTCGAACGCGCGCTGAGCGTCGGATACGGGTTGCGCCGAGTAACCGCCTCGCGGAACTTCCTCCGTGACAGCCTCGTGATCGGCAGCATCGAACCACAGCACCGCTCCCGCGCCCGGCGCCGTACCTTCCGCCAACGCGAAAACCCCACGCGCGGGCAATATCTCGACCTCAGCCCCCATCTCATCCACGAACAACCCGGCCCCGACACCCGGCGCGGGCGACACGACCCGGTCGACAGTGAACCCCGCCTCCCGCCCCCGCAGCGTCTCCGACCGTTCCACCCCGGCCAACACCGCCGTCACCCCACCGTGCAAGAACACCGCGATCCCACCGTCCCCCGGCGTGATCACCCCGAACTCGACCTCGTCCTCATCCCCGTTCTCCAACCCCATCAACCAGTTGGTGGCCAACCGTGCCACTGTCCGCCCGCGCCGCCGCGGCTCCTGCGCTCCGGCTTGCCGCACGATCCCGAGCAGTTCGGTCAACGCCCGCGCCGCCACCGAATCCGCGGTCACCGCACCGGCGACCCGATGCGCGACCACCACAACCACACCTCCGGCACCGCCCACCAGGTGACCGCCGGGAAGAACCTCGATCTGACTACTCACAAGAACCTGCCACCTTGAAAACGCCACCGATGAAACACAACCCGCATCGGCCCATTGACGATGAGCCAGAACACCATCCAGGTGACGACGAACTGAATCAAGAACGCGGTCAGCGACGGATGCAGCGACTCGGGCAACACCACGGTCGTGTACCGGACGAGCACCCACATGAGCGCCCCCTCGTTGACCATGGTCAGGAAGCCGAACAGCGTCGGCCAATCCTTTTCCCAGCGGAACTGTTGTAAGAAATGGTAGAGCAGCTCCCACAGCACGCCGACCAGAACGGTGGCGAGCAGGATCGATAACGTCACCCGGTAGGCCTGCCCGAGACTCAGCGATCCCGTCGGCAGAAACGGCGTGATGATCAGTGCGACGAAGAACCCGATCACGCTCAGCGCGAGTACCCGGGTCTGAATTCGCCCGTTCAAAGTTGGCAGCATCAGCTCAGATCTTCTTGTTCGTGACCCATGACCACCACTGCCGCGTCGAGCGCAGTGGACCCATCCGACGGCAGAACCCCAGCGCCGCAAGATCGTCCGCGATCTCCTGCGCGGCGATCTGTAGCCCGAGGAAGGTATCGACCCCGACGAACGGCCCGCCGAGTGTCGCACTACCGGATGCATAGATGCGTCCAGTGCCACTTCGCGTGCCGATCAACTCGAACGTGGTGTCCACGTCTAGGCGTCCCACCGGATTTCGCCCGGCCCCGGCATGGTCCAGCAGGTCGGCCAGCAGCCGATGCTCGCGAATGTCGGCTTCGAGCCCGGTGCAGTCGATGATGTAATCGACTGTGGTGTCGAACGGTTGCGTCGGCGGCGGAGTCGGCAGCTCGGCGGTGGGATCGGGAATGATCGTGGCGACCACGCCCTGCCGTCCCTCGGCGGGCCGCGGTGCCCGCATGGTCCCGGCCATCACCTGATACCAGCCTTGCTTGCGCCCGCGCTTCAACTGCTCCTGCCACGAATTCCGGATCGGCGTATTCGTCCCGGAGATCTCCTTGTACGCCTCGGCTCGCTGCTCCCCTTGCAGCGAACGCATTTTCTGCTTGAGTTGCCCGCCCCACACCGACTTCGGATAGTTGAATCCCTGATACGCCCAGCCGTCGGCGCCCTTGCGCCGGTTGAACACGCTCTTGCCGTGCGATCTGGCGACATAGGTGCGGAACAGATGCAGGATCTGCGTATTCAACTGCAGCCGGTCGCGATCATCGATGAGCCGCTGCAGAACCCGGCTCGCCACGATCCCGCTACCGCGAATCAGCACCGTCCCCGGCCTGCGCTGCAACGCCTGATAGACGTGCTCATGCGGCTCGTACGCATTCACCACCCGCGTCGGGTCGCGGTGGGTCTCCCGATACTCCTGCAGATCCGGCAGCAACTTCAGCCCCGGATACCCCACCGCCACATGCACATACGTGCTGCGAAACGCCACCCGCTTGGTCGGCGTCGACCCGGCCGCCGGGGTGAGAATCGTGAAGTACCCACCACCCTGCCGCTTGCGCACCATGCGAACCTGCCCACGATGCAACGAACTCGCATAGTCGATGCGCCGGAACTCGCGTTCCATCCCGACGAATGCCTGCCCCGCCCGCGGCGTGTAGTAGTTCGCGAAGATCGGCTCTACGAACACATTCCACAGCGGCCGGATCGACTTGTCCGCGATCGCCTCCCGCACCGCATAGGACGGGAAGCCCCACATGTTGTCCGGCTCCGAGGCCGAGTCGCTGCGCAGCCGCTCGCCGCGCGGAATCTGCGACACCCTCGTCAGGTACTCATAGGACGCCCACGGGTGCTCCTGCGGCCCGAGCACCGCCATGGACTGTGCGGGCACCCCGAAGATCCGCAACGTGTCGTAGGTGACGAACGAGCCGATCCCACTGCCGATCGTCACGAACGGCACATCGATCACCGGAATCCCGGTGCTGTCCAGCATTTCATCGGTCCACACGTCGGTATCGACGAGCGCCTGGGTTAGATCGCCCCGCATTTCGGGGACTCTACCGGCCGATTCTTACGGATAACTTGCGATCTTCCTGCAGCGGCAAGCACCCCCGGTGACGCGCGGTGACCCGGCCCGCGACGCGCGGGAGCCGCCGCGCGTGCGCGACGCGCGGAGGTGGATCTGGCCCAACATGCCACGGACGAGACCCTCGCGGAAGTAGCATGCGCTGGTGGCCGACTCGACTCGTTCCACCCCTCTGCGGGTCCTCGTATACAGCAACGACGCCGATACCCGGCGCCAGGTGATCCTGGCACTGGGCAAACACCCGCACCCCGAACTACCGTCCCTCGACTACCTCGAAGTGGCCACCGGCCCCGTGGTGATCGAGCGCATGGACGCGGGCGGCTTCGACCTCCTGATCCTCGACGGCGAGTCGGCGCCGACCGGCGGGCTCGGCATCGCCAAGCAACTCAAGGACGAAATCGAGCACTGCCCACCGGTACTCGTGCTCACCGGTCGTCCCGACGACGCCTGGTTGGCGAACTGGTCGCGCGCGGAGGCGGCGGTGTCGCATCCGATCGATCCGATCCGGCTCACCGAGGCGGTCGTCGGGTTGCTGCGCAACCGTTCGGCAGCCTGAATAGTCCGGTTCCACACACTCACTTATGCAGAGTGTGCATTAATCAATCGCTCTTGACCTGCACTCGATGCACTGCCGTCAATTCGGACAAACCCACCGAACCGTTCCGGACTCGATCCGGAGGGAAGCGGTGAGTTAGCCGCTCGACCTCGCGACCCGATCCCGGCGAACGCCACGATGACGCCCCGAAAACCGCTGCAATAGTCATGTTTTCGCAGGACAGACTGACCGGTCAACCAACGTCACGTGACAACATCCCGGATTACCCCCGTTTCAGTCATGAATCGACGTCGCGAATTCGATCAAACGCAGCGACCAAACGTGCGGCACTCAGAGCGATCAGTTGTAGGCTGTGCCCTAGCTCACACCAGCGCGGGTACCAGCCCTACTCGCGTCGAGCAGGCCATGGGGCGGGTCTGGCCGAGGCGGACAACGACGTCAGCCCGCCTCGGAAGCTGCCGTCCGGCAACGGAAGACCCACCCGCAGGCTCCAGCTCGCAAGGAGGGGCTAGCGCAGAGTAAAGGGAGAGCGCTTTCGTGAATATCGAGATGCCCACTCTGGTCTTAGGCGCGATCGCCGCGGCGTTCGCGGTGTTCTCCATCGTCATGGCGGCCCTGGTCGGGCCGAAGCGGTACAACCGGGCCAAGCTCGAGGCGTACGAATGCGGCATCGAACCGACGCCGCACGCCATCGCCGGCGGCCCGGGAAACGTGACGGGCCAACGCTTTCCGGTGAAGTACTACCTCACCGCCATGCTGTTCATCATCTTCGACATCGAGATCGTGTTCCTCTACCCGTGGGCAGTGCACTTCGATGCGCTCGGTCTCTTCGGTCTGGCCGCGATGGCGTTGTTCATCTTCAACGTCTCGGTGGCCTACGCCTACGAATGGCGACGCGGTGGGCTCAGCTGGGAGTGATTGCCGCGCAACGTGTTCGGGCGACGAGTGGAAGTGAAGGTTAGTCGGATATGGGGTTAGAGGAAAAACTGCCCAGCGGATTCCTGCTGAGCACTGTTGAGGATTTCGCCGGGTTCATGCGTAAGGGCTCGCTGTGGCCCGCCACCTTCGGCCTCGCCTGCTGCGCCATCGAGATGATGGCAACGGGCGGTGGCCGTTTCGACATCGCCCGCTTCGGCATGGAGGCGTTCCGCGCCTCGCCGCGGCAGGCCGATCTGATGATCGTCGCCGGCCGGGTCAGCCAGAAGATGGCCCCGGTGCTGCGTCAGGTCTACGACCAGATGACCGAGCCGAAATGGGTGCTCGCCATGGGCGTCTGCGCGTCCTCGGGCGGCATGTTCAACAACTACGCCATCGTGCAGGGCGTCGACCACGTCGTGCCGGTCGACATCTACCTGCCCGGCTGCCCGCCGCGCCCGGAGATGCTGTTGAACGCGATCCTGACGCTGCACGCCAAGATTCAGGAGATGCCGCTCGGCGTCAATCGCGAAGAGGCCATCAAGGCCGCCGAGGCGGCGGCGCTGGCCTCCACCCCGACCATCCGGATGGAGGGTCTGCTGCGATGACGTTCGATTCCGCCGACAACACCACCACCGCGCACGACGAAACAGACGCGGCCGCAACGGCAGGAGCGGAAGCCACCCTGCCCAGCGAGGACGACCAGCAGGCCGGCGCCGAGGTAATCGGCGTGCGGCACGGCATGTTCGGTGTCACCGGCTCCGGCGACACCTCCGGCTACGGCGGCCTGGTCCGCCCGGTCAGCCTGCCCGGCAGCACGCCGACACCCTACGGCGGCTACTTCGACGAGGTCGTCGACGCACTGCGCACCGCGCTCGGCGCGGCCGGCACCCGGTTGGAGACCGCGCTGGAGAAGATCGTCGTGTTCCGCGGCGAACTCACCCTGCACGTGCACCGCGAGCACCTGGTGGTCGTCGCGCAGGTATTGCGTGACCATCCCGCACTGCGTTTCGAGCTGAGCCTCGGCGTGAGCGGCGTGCACTACCCCGACGACGCGGGCCGCGAACTGCACGCGGTGTATCCGCTCATGTCGATCACGCACAACCGGCGGCTGCGCGTCGAGGTGTCCACCCCCGACACCGATCCGCACATTCCGTCGCTGTACGGGGTGTACCCGACCACCGACTGGCACGAGCGGGAAACCTACGACTTCTTCGGCATCATCTTCGACGGGCACCCCTCGCTCACTCGAATTCTGATGCCCGACGACTGGCGCGGTCACCCCCAGCGCAAGGACTACCCGCTGGGCGGGATCCCGGTCGAGTACAAGGGCGCGCGGATACCGCCGCCCGACGAGCGGAGGGCGTACAACTAATGACTGCATCGCGAAGCGATTCCGTGAGGGGTGGCGGTCGGGCGACGGGTGGGCTGAACGACACCGACACCCGGCCCGACGTCGCAGGCGACGCTGGGCCGGAACCCACTGTTGTCACCGTCGCCGGTCAGGACTGGGAAGAAGTCTCCGACTCGCTGCGTGGCGCCGGTGAAGAACGCATCGTCGTCAACATGGGCCCGCAGCACCCGTCCACGCACGGCGTGCTGCGGCTCATCCTCGAGATCGAGGGCGAGACGGTCACCGAGGCCCGCTGCGGCATCGGCTACCTGCACACCGGCATCGAGAAGAACCTGGAATTCCGCAACTGGACCCAGGGCGTCACCTTCGTCACCCGAATGGACTACCTCTCGCCGTTCTTCAACGAGACGGCGTACTGCCTGGGCGTGGAGAAGCTGCTCGACATCACCGAGGCAATCCCGGAGCGGGTCAACATCATTCGGGTCATGCTGATGGAGCTCAACCGGATCTCCTCACACCTGGTGGCACTGGCCACCGGCGGCATGGAACTCGGCGCGCTCACCCCGATGCTGTTCGGTTTCCGGGAACGCGAACTGATCCTCGACGTGTTCGAGACCATCACCGGGCTGCGGATGAACCACGCCTACATCCGGCCGGGCGGGCTGGCGCAGGATCTGCCCGACGACGGTGTCGCGAAAGTCCGTGAGCTGCTTGCCCTGATGCCCAAGCGGCTCGCGGACATGGAACAGCTGCTCACCTCGAACCCGATCTGGAAGGCCCGCACCCAGAACATCGGCTACCTGAACCTGCAGGGCTGCATGGCCCTCGGGATCACCGGCCCGGTACTGCGCGCCACCGGCCTGCCACACGATCTGCGCAAGGCTCAGCCGTACTGCGGTTACGAGAACTACGAATTCGACATCCCCACCACCACGGGCTGTGACTGCTACGGCCGCTACGTGATTCGCGTGGACGAGATGAAGGAATCGCTCAAGATCGTCGAACAGTGCCTGGACAAGCTGCGTCCCGGCCCGGTGATGGTCGACGACAAGAAGATCGCCTGGCCCGCCGACCTGCAGCTCGGCCCGGACGGACTCGGCAACTCCCCCAAGCACATCGGCAAGATCATGGGCACGTCCATGGAGGGACTCATCCACCACTTCAAGCTGGTCACCGAGGGCATCCGGGTGCCGGCCGGTCAGGTGTACACCGCCGTCGAGTCACCGCGCGGCGAGCTCGGCGTGCACATGGTCAGCGACGGCGGCACCCGGCCCTACCGGGTGCATTACCGCGACCCCTCGTTCACCAATCTGCAAGCGGTAGCGGCGACTTGCGAGGGCGGCATGGTCGCCGATGTGATCGCCGCAGTCGCCAGCATCGACCCTGTGATGGGCGGAGTGGACCGATGACCGAGATAATGCTGAAGCTCAGCACCAGGCCCGAACCGTTCCAGCCGTTCATCCGCGAACGGCTGGAACTGGACGCCAAGGAGATCATCGGCCGCTATCCGGAGCCACGCTCGGCACTGCTGCCGCTGCTGCATCTGGTGCAGGCCGAAGAGGGCTGCGTCACCGGCACCGGCATCGACTTCTGTGCCGACCAGCTGGGATTGACCGGTGCCGAGGTCACCGCGGTGGCCACGTTCTACTCGATGTACCGGCGCACCCCGACCGGCGACTACCACGTCGGCGTGTGCACCAACACGCTGTGCGCGGTGATGGGTGGCGACGCCATTCTCGCCGCGCTGGAACGGCATCTTGGCGTCGGGCATGGCGAGACCACTGCGGACGGCAAGATCACCCTCGAGCATGTCGAGTGCAACGCGGCCTGCGATTTCGCGCCGGTGATCATGGTCAACTGGGAGTTCTTCGACAACCAGACCCCGGAATCGGCTCAGGCCCTGGTGGATTCGCTGCGTGCGGGTCAGCAGGTGACGCCGTCTCGGGGCGCGCCGCTGTGCACGTTCAAGGAGACCGCGCGCATCCTGGCCGGTTTCCCCGACGAGCGGCCCGGCGTGCTCGACCACGCGGCGGGCGAGGCCACGCTGGCCGGGCTGCACGTCGCACGTGAGCAGAACATGAACGCTCCTGGGCCGCAACAGGATTCGGAGGGCGCCTAAATGACGCTGACCCCTGTACTCAGCAGGTACTGGGATGACCCGCAGTCGTGGACGATGGACACCTACCGCCGCCACGACGGCTACCAGGCGCTGCGCAAGGCGCTGGCGATGGAGCCGGATCAGGTCATCCAGACCGTCAAGGACGCCGGACTGCGCGGCCGTGGCGGCGCGGGCTTCCCGACGGGCATGAAATGGAGCTTCATCCCGCAGGGCGCCGGACCCGACGGCGTGCTGAAGCCGCACTATATGGTGGTCAACGCCGACGAATCCGAACCCGGTACGTGCAAAGACATTCCGCTGATGCTGTCGAGCCCGCACGCCCTGATCGAGGGCATCATCATCGGCTCCTACGCCATCCGCGCCGCGCACGCGTTCATCTACGTGCGCGGTGAAGTAGTGCCGGTGCTGCGCCGACTGCAAGCCGCGGTCGCGCAGGCCTACGCGGCGGGCTTCCTGGGCCGCAACATCCTCGGCTCCGGTTACGACCTCGAACTCATCGTGCACGCCGGAGCGGGCGCCTACATCTGCGGTGAGGAAACCGCGCTGCTGGATTCCCTGGAAGGCCGTCGCGGTCAGCCGCGACTGCGCCCGCCGTTCCCGGCCGTCGCAGGTCTCTACGCCTGCCCGACCGTGGTGAACAACGTGGAATCCATCGCCAGCGTGCCGGCGATCCTCCTCAACGGCACCGCGTGGTTCCGGTCGATGGGTAGCGAGAAGTCCCCTGGGTTCACCCTCTACTCACTGTCGGGGCACGTGCACCGGCCCGGCCAGTACGAGGCACCGCTCGGTGTCACGCTGCGCGAGCTGCTCGGCTATGCCGGTGGCGTGCGCACCGGGCACACGGTGAAATTCTGGACGCCGGGTGGTTCCTCCACCCCGCTGTTCACCGACGCGCACCTCGATGTGCCGCTCGACTACGAGGGCGTCGCGACGGCCGGATCCATGTTGGGCACCAAGGCCTTGCAGATCTTCGACGACACCACCTGCGTGGTGCGCGCGGTGCTGCGCTGGACCGAGTTCTACATGCACGAGTCCTGCGGCAAATGCACTCCGTGCCGCGAAGGCACCTACTGGCTGGTTCAACTGCTGCAGCGGATCGAGGCCGGCCGGGGCACCGAATCCGACCTGGACAAGCTGCTCGACATCAGCGACACGATCAACGGCAAGTCGTTCTGCGCGCTCGGCGACGGTGCGGCCAGCCCGATCATCTCGTCGCTGAAGTACTTCCGCGACGAGTACGTCGAGCACGTCACCAGCGGCGGCTGCCCGTTCGATCCGGCTCGGTCCACCGCGTGGTCGAACGGCGTTGGGGCCGTGCCGCATTCGCGCGATCAGGCCGCAGCAGCACACACGGAAGGAGTGCGATGACTGCCACTGTGAATGCGAATACCAGCGGGGTCGTGCCCGCGGATCTGGTGAGCGTCACCATCGATGACACCACGGTCAGCGTGCCCGCGGGCACCCTGGTGATCCGGGCCGCCGAGCTCATCGGCATCCAGATCCCGCGCTTCTGCGATCACCCGCTGCTCGACCCGGTCGGCGCGTGCCGTCAGTGCATCGTCGAGGTCGAGGGCCAGCGCAAACCGGTCGCCTCGTGCACCATGACCGTCACCGACGGCATGGTGGTGCGCACCCAGCTCACCTCCCCGGTCGCCGACAAGGCGCAAGAGGGTGTGATGGAGCTGCTGCTCATCAACCACCCGCTCGACTGCCCGGTGTGCGACAAGGGCGGTGAGTGCCCGTTGCAGAACCAGGCGATGTCCACCGGTCGCGCCGAAACCCGGTTCGAGGGCGAGAAGCGCACCTATCCCAAGCCGATTCCGCTGTCCACCGCGGTGCTGCTGGACCGGGAACGCTGCGTGCTGTGCGCGCGCTGCACCCGGTTCTCCCAGCAGGTCGCCGGTGACCCGTTCATCGAACTGCTGGAACGTGGTGCGCTGCAACAGGTCGGCACCGCGCAGGCCGAACCGCTGGATTCCTACTTCTCCGGCAACACCGTGCAGGTGTGTCCGGTCGGCGCGCTGACCGGGACCAGCTATCGGTTCCGTGCCCGCCCGTTCGATCTGGTATCGAGCCCGAATGTGTGTGAGCACTGCGCTTCCGGTTGCGCGCAGCGCACCGATCACCGTCGGGGCAAGGTGCTTCGCCGGTTGGCCGGGGACGACCCGCAGGTCAACGAGGAATGGAACTGCGACAAGGGCCGGTGGGCGTTCGCCTACGCGACCGAACGTGACCGGCTCACCACGCCGCTGGTTCGTGGGTGGGACGGCAACCTCGCACCGGCCTCCTGGTCCGAGGCGCTCGCCGCCGCCGCGGAAGGCTTGGCCGCCGCGTTCGGTAGCGCGGGCGTGCTGGTGGGTGGCCGGGTCACCGAAGAAGACTCCTACGCCTACGCAAAATTCGCGCGAATCGCGTTGGGCACCAACGATGTCGACTTCCGCGCCAGGGTGCACTCGGCCGAGGAGGCCGACTTCCTCGCCGCCCGCGTCGCGGGCCAGGGCATGGCGGTCAGCTACGACAACCTGGAGTCCGCGCCGATCGTGCTGCTCGTCGGCTTCGAGCCGGAGGAAGAGTCGCCGATCGTCTACCTGCGGCTGCGCAAGGCCGCACGCAAGCGTCGCCTGCCGATCTACTCGATGGCGCCGTACTCCTCGCGCGGGCTGGACCGGATGTCGGGCAAGCTGATGCAGGCGATGCCCGGTGCCGAACCGCACCTGCTCGACGCGGTGCGTACCGGCGAAAACGCCACTGTGGGAGCTGATCCCACGCAGATCGCCGATGTGACGCGACTGCTGCGCGAACCAGGCGCGGTGATCATGGTCGGTGAGCGGATGGCCGGGATTCCCGGTACGCTGTCCGCCGCGGTCCGGCTTGCCGACGAGACCGGTGCCGCGCTGGCGTGGGTGCCGCGTCGCGCGGGTGAGCGTGGTGCCGTCGAGGCCGGTGCGTTGCCCGGTCTGCTGCCCGGCGGTCGGCCGGTGGCGGATCCGCTTGCCCGCCAACAGGTTCGGGCCGTCTGGAATGTGCCGGACCTGCCCGTCACGGCTGGTCGCGATACCGCCGCCATCCTGGACGCCGCGCCCGGTCTCGGTGCGCTGGTGATCGGTGGCGTCGACGTCGCCGACCTGCCGAATCCGAGCGGCGCGCTGGCCGCCATCGATGCCGCACGGTTCGTCGTCAGCCTGGAACAGCGGCACAGCGCGGTCACCGATCGCGCCGACGTCGTGTTCCCGGTCGCCACCGCCATGGAGAAATCCGGCACCTTCCGCAACTGGGAGGGCAGGCCGCGCCCGTTCGCCGCCGCGATGGGCGACGACATGGTGCGCCGCCAGTCCGCCCCGCTGTCGGATCAGCGTGTGCTGCAAGCGATTGCCGACGAGATGAAGGTGCGCCTCGGCCTGCCCGACACCGACGCGGCTCGCGCCGAACTCGCTGAACTCGGCGCCTGGGACGGTGCGGCCGTCGCGGCGCCGGCACATCGGCCACATCCGCTGACCCAGCCCGGACCCGGCACCGCGGTGCTGGCCAGCTGGCGGATGCTGCTCGACCTGGGCCGCCTGCAGGACGGCGAACCCAACCTGGCAGGCATCGCCCGCACCCCGGTCGCCCGGCTGTCGCCCGCGACCGCCGCCGAAATCGGCGCCGCGACAGACGATCTGGTGACCGTCGCCAGTGAGCACGGCACCGTCACGCTGCCGCTGGTCATCACCGACCTGCCCGACCGGGTGGTCTGGCTGCCGCAGCACTCACCGGGCAGCTCGATCGCCGAACAGTTGGCCACCCAGCCCGGCGGCATCGTGCAGTTGCGGCGGGCCGACGAGAGGATGAAGGAGCACAGGCATGAGTGACCTCAGTTTGTTCGGCCACGATCCCCTGTGGTTGGTGATCGGGAAGTCCGTCGCCATCTTCATCTTCCTGCTGCTCATCCCGATGATCGCGGTGGTCGCGGAGCGAAAGATCGTGGCGCGCATGCAGATGCGCATCGGCCCGAACCGGATCGGCCCGTTCGGCATGCTGCAGAGCATCGCCGACGGCGTCAAGATGGCGCTCAAGGAAGACATCGTCCCGGCCATCGTGGACAAGCCGATCTTCATCATGGCGCCGATCATCTCGCTGATCCCAGCCGTGATGGCGTTCGCGGTGATCCCGTTCGGCCCCGAGGTTTCCGTCTTCGGCCACCACACCGCCCTGCAGCTCACCGATATGCCGGTGGCGGTGCTCTACATCCTCGCGATCACCTCGATCGGCGTGTACGGCATCGTGCTCGCCGGCTGGTCGTCGGGTTCGACCTATCCGCTGCTCGGCGGGCTGCGCTCGACCGCGCAGGTGATCTCCTACGAGATCGCGATGGCGCTGTGCTTCGCCACCGTGTTCCTGCTCGGCGGCACGATGTCCACCTCGGGCATCGTGGCCGCACAGCACGACACCTGGTATGTCTTCCTGCTGCTGCCCTCGTTCCTCATCTACTGCGTCTCCATGGTCGGTGAGACCAACCGGGCGCCGTTCGACCTGCCCGAGGCCGAGGGCGAGCTGGTCGGTGGCTTCCACACCGAGTATTCGTCGCTGAAGTTCGCCATGTTCATGATGGCCGAATACATCAACATGGCAACGGTTTCCGCGCTCGCCACCACGCTGTTCCTCGGTGGCTGGCACGCGCCGTGGCCGTTGAGCCTGTGGGCCGGCGCCAACACCGGCTGGTGGCCCGTGCTGTGGTTCACCGCCAAGGTGTGGGGCTTCCTGTTCGTGTTCATCTGGTTGCGTGGCACACTGCCTCGCCTGCGCTACGACCAGTTCATGAACCTCGGTTGGAAGCTGCTCATCCCGACCTCGCTGCTGTGGGTGATGCTGGTCGGCGGCGCCCGGGTGCTGCAGGCCGAGGGCTATCACGTGCAGACGCCGGCGCTGGTCATCGGCGGCGTGGTGATCTCGGTACTGCTGGTCGGCACGTTCCTGCGGGCCGGGCGCCGGGGCGGCGCCGCAGCGCCTGCCGAGCCGGAACCCGCGGCAGCCGCTGCGGATTCGGCGGTCTTCCTCGGTTTCCCGACACCGCCGCTGCCCGAACATCCCCGCGAGGTCGCCAAGTCGGGGCTGTTCGATCCGCTGGCCGGGTTCCTGGTCACCGCGGCGACCATGTTCAAGAAGCCGAACACCGAGTTCTATCCGGAACAGAAGGTGCCGACCGCGCCGCGCTATCACGGGCGTCATCAGCTCAACCGGCATCCCGACGGGCTGGAGAAGTGCATCGGCTGCGAGCTGTGCGCCTGGGCCTGCCCCGCCGACGCCATCTTCGTCGAAGGCGCGGACAACACCGAGACCGAACGCTTTTCGCCCGGTGAACGGTACGGGCAGGTCTATCAGATCAACTACCTGCGCTGCATCGGCTGCGGCCTCTGCATCGAGGCCTGCCCGACCCGGGCGCTGACCATGACCAACGACTACGAGATGACCGACGACAACCGCGCCGGCCTGATCTACGAGAAGGACCGGCTGCTCGCTCCGCTGCAGCCGGGCATGACCGCGCCACCGCACGCCATGGCGCCGGGCACCGACGAGGGCGACTACTACCTCGGCAACGTGCTCGGCAACATCCGGGAACCCAACGGCAGCAACGGAAACGCCGCGCCGGACAGTCCGAAAGAGCCCGTCGTGGCGGGCGTGGAAGGAGGGTCGCGGTGAACGAATTCATCCTCGCCGCCGAGCCGCTCACCCGGACCTCCACCGGCGAGGCGGTGAACTTCTGGGTGCTCGCGCCGCTGGCCGTGGTCGGCGCGCTCGGCATGGTGTTCGCCCGCAAGGCAGTGCATTCCGCGATCTGCCTGGCCGCCACCATGATCGTGCTCGCCGTGTTCTACATGGCCCAGGACGCGCTGTTCCTCGGGGTGGTGCAGATCGTCGTCTACACCGGCGCGGTCATGATGCTGTTCCTGTTCGTGCTCATGCTGGTCGGTGTCGACTCCACCGAATCGCTGAAGGAGAACCTGCGCGGGCAGCAGCTCGCGGCCGCCGCGGTCGGTCTCGGGTTCGGCCTGCTGCTGATCAGCGGCATCGCCCGCGGCATCCGCGAATCCGGAATCACCTTCCCGGCAACCGGATTCGCCGGACGCGACGTGATCGGCGAGCTCGCCGAGCTGATCTTCGTCCGCTACGTGTGGGCGTTCGAGCTGACCGGCGCGCTGCTCATCACCGCCACCATCGGCGCGATGGTGCTCGCGCACCGCGAGCAGTTCGGGCCGAAGATCGGCCAGCGGGAAATGTCGGTGCGGCGGTTCCGCGAGGCGGGCCACCGCGCCACCCCGCTGCCGACGCCCGGCGTCTATGCCAGGCACAACGCGGTCGACGTTCCGGCCAGGCTGCCCGACGGGTCCTTCGAGGAACTGTCGGTCAGCACCATTCTGCGGCACCGCCGCACCCGGGCGCTCACCGAAGCGGCCGTTATCTCGGTCGCGGCGGACGATGCGATGCCCGCCGGCGTGACCGAGAACCAGAGCGACGAGGAAGGCAACCGGTGAATCCCGAGAACTACCTGTTCCTGTCCGCCTTGCTGTTCACCATCGGCGCGGCCGGAGTGCTGTTGCGGCGCAACGCCATCGTGGTGTTCATGTGCATCGAGCTGATGCTCAATGCGGCGAACCTGGCCTTCGTCACCTTCGCCAGGCTGCATTCGAACCTGGACGGCCAGGTGTTCGCGTTCTTCACCATGGTGGTCGCCGCGGCCGAAGTCGTTGTCGGCCTTGCCATCATCATGACCATCTTCCGCGCCCGCCGCTCGACCTCGGTCGACGACGCCAACCTGTTGAAGTTCTGAGATGGAGACGGCGACGCTCTGGCTGCTGCCCGCCCTGCCCCTCGCAGGCGCGGTAATCCTTCTGCTCACCGGTCGTTTCAGCGACAAGTGGGGCCACCTGCTCGGGACCGTGCTGGCGCTGGCCGCCTTCGTGGTCGCCGGGATCGGGTTCTTCGACATGCTCGGGCGCGACAACGCGCAACGCGGCATCCACACCGACCTGTTCAGCTGGGTGCCGGTCTCCGGCCTGCAGGCCGACTTCAGCCTCCAACTGGACCAGCTGTCGATGTGTTTCGCGCTGCTGATCACCGGTGTCGGCTCGCTGATCCACATCTATTCCATCGGCTACATGAGCCACGATCCGGGACGGCGGCGATTCTTCGCCTACCTCAACCTGTTCCTCGCGGCCATGCTGCTGCTGGTGCTGGCGAACAACTACCTGGTGCTCTATCTGGGTTGGGAGGGCGTCGGTTTGGCGTCCTACCTGCTGATCGGGTTCTGGTACCACAAGCCGACCGCGGCTACCGCGGCCAAGAAGGCGTTCGTGGTCAACCGGGTCGGTGACATGGGGTTGGCGATCGCGATGTTCGTCATGTTCTCGACATTCGGGTCGATCAACTTCACCGACGTGTTCGCGGGTGCGCCGCAGGCCGGGGAAGGGACGCTCACCGCAATCGGGTTGCTGCTGTTGCTCGCCGCGTGCGGTAAATCCGCACAGGTGCCGCTGCAGTCCTGGCTCGGGGACGCGATGGAAGGCCCGACTCCGGTGTCGGCGCTCATCCACGCGGCCACCATGGTGACCGCCGGTGTGTACTTGATCGCGCGGTCCGGGCCGATCTTCGATCTGGCGCCCGATGCTCGGCTCGGGGTGGTCCTGGTCGGTGCGGTGACACTGCTTTTCGGTGCGATCGTCGGTTGCGCGAAGGACGACATCAAGAAGGCGCTCGCCGCGTCGACGATGAGCCAGATCGGTTACATGGTGCTGGCCGCGGGCCTCGGCCCGGCCGGATACGCCTTCGCCATCATGCATCTGCTCACCCACGGGTTCTTCAAGGCCGGGCTGTTCCTCGGAGCTGGTTCGGTGATGCACGCGATGGACGACGAGACCGACATGCGCCGCTACGGCGGACTGCGCAAACTGCTGCCGATCACCTACGTCACCTTCGGGCTCGGGTATCTCGCGATCATCGGAGTCCCGCCGTTCGCCGGGTTCTTCTCCAAGGACAAGATCATCGAGGTGGCGTTCAACCAGGGCGGCGCAAGCGGATTGACATTGGGCACGGTGACGCTGCTCGGTGCGGGGCTCACTGCGTTCTACATGACGCGGGTGATGTTCCTGACGTTCTTCGGTGAGCGGCGCTGGAAGCCCGACACCCATCCGCACGAGTCTCCCGCGGTGATGACCGGGCCGATGATTCTGCTGGCCATCGGATCGGTCGCGGCGGGTGCGCTGTTCGCGTTCGGTTCCTCGCTGCAGAACTGGCTCGAGCCGGTGGTCGGTGCGCATCACGGCGAAGAAACCGTGCCCGCGGGCGTCGTCACGGCGCTCGCGCTGGTGGTGGTCGCGATCGGTGTCGGGTTCGCCTACTACCAGTACGCGCAACGCCAAATCCCGGAAACCGCACCGGAAGCCGTGTCCGCGTTGACCATCGCGGCCCGCAAGGACCTCTACGGTGACGCACTCAACGAGGCGGCCTTCATGCGTCCGGGCAGCTACCTGACCCGCGCACTGGTCTTCCTCGACAACCGAGGCATCGACGGCATCGTCAACGGAACCGCCGCACTGATCGGCGGGCTCTCGGGTCGGATCCGCCGCGTCCAAACCGGTTTCGTGCGCTCGTATGCCCTGTCCATGTTCACCGGCGCGGCCCTGGTGGCCGCTGCCCTGCTGGCAGTGAGGTTGTGGTCGTGACCGACTTTCCCTGGTTGACCACGTTGTGGTTGGCGCCGGCGATCGGCGCGGTCATCGTGCTGGTACTGCCCGCTTCGCAGCGAGTGCTCGCACGGTGCCTGGCGTTGGCGGTGTCGGTGGCGGTGCTGGTGTTCGCCATTGTGCTGGCGGTGCGCTTCGAACCCGGTGGGGCGCAGTACCAGTTCGTCGAGGACCATGAATGGATTCCGGCGTTCGGGGCCGGTTACACCGTCGGGGTCGACGGGATCGCGCTGGTGTTGGTGCTGTTGACCACGGTGCTGGTGCCGTTGCTGATTCTGGCGGGCTGGCATGACGAGCGTGAAGTCGGCAGTGGGCGGCGGGTGTCGCACACCTATGTCGCGCTGACCTTGCTGGTCGAGGCGATGGTGCTGATTTCCTTTGTCTCGCTCGACATTCTGCTGTTCTACGTGTTCTTCGAAGCCATGTTGATTCCGATGTACTTCCTCATCGGCGGGTTCGGGCCGCGGTCGGCGAATCTCGAACTGCGCCAGCAGCGGTCGCGGGCGGCGGTGAAGTTCCTGCTGTACAACCTGTTCGGCGGACTGATCATGCTGGCCGCGGTGATCGGTTTGTACGTGGTCACCGCGCGCGACGGGCTCGGTGCGGGATCGGCGGGCACCTTCGACTTCCGGACGGTGGTCACCGCGGCCAACTCCGGGCAGCTCGGCGCGGCACCCGCGGTGCTCAACGCGCTGTTCCTCGGGTTCATGTTCGCGTTCGCGGTGAAGGCGCCACTGTGGCCGCTGCACACCTGGCTGCCCGACGCCGCCGTCGCCGCGACACCATCGAGTGCGGTGCTGATGATGGCGGTGGTCGACAAGGTCGGCACCTTCGGCATGCTGCGCTACTGCCTGATGCTGTTCCCGGACGCGTCGAGTACCTATGCGCCACTGGTGATCACCCTCGCGGTGATCGGCATCATCTACGGTGCGCTGCTTGCCATCGGACAGACCGACGTGATGCGGTTGATCGCCTACACCTCGATCTCGCACTTCGGGTTCATCATCCTGGGCATCTTCGCGATGACCAGTCAGGGACAGACCGGCGCGACGCTCTACATGGTCAACCACGGCATCTCCACCGCCGCGCTGTTCCTCATCGCGGGCTTCCTGGTGTCGCGCCGCGGCACCCGGCTCATCGCCGACTTCGGCGGCGTGCAGAAGGTGGCGCCGATCCTGGCGGGCACCTTCTTCATCTCCGGCCTGGCGACCCTGTCGCTGCCCGGGCTCGCGCCGTTCATCAGCGAATTCCTGGTACTGGTCGGCACCTTCGCCCGCTACCAGGTCGCGGCGGTCATCGCGACCGGTGCGCTGGTGCTCGCGGCGCTGTATGTGCTGTGGATGTACCAGCGGATGATGACCGGACCGGTCAAGGACGGCAACGAGCGCATCTACGACCTGGTGCCCCGCGAACTCGCGGTGGTGGTGCCGTTGATCGCGGCGCTGCTGTTCCTCGGTGTGTATCCGAAACCGATCCTGAACTTCATCAATCCCGCGGTGAGCCAGACGTTGACCACCATCGGCAAGCACGACCCGGCACCGGCGGTGCCCGCGCTGCCCGAGGCCGGCAAGGCCGATCATCCCGGAGGTGTCCACAAATGAGTCGCACCAGTGTTCGCGTCGCCATCGCTCTCATCGTCGCGGGGCTGCTCGCCGCGGTGATCTCCTTCTCGAGGACGGCCTAAGTGACTTCCTTGGACTACGGAACAACCCTCGCCGCGGCGATTCCGGCGCCGAACATCGAATACGGGCATCTTTCGCCGATGCTCATCGTGTTCGGTGTCGCGGTGATCAGTGTGTTGGTGGAAGCGTTCACGGGGCGGCGGTTCCGGTTCGGCGCGCAGCTGCTGTTGAGCGTTGTCGGGTTGGTCGGCGCGCTGGTCGCGGTGGTGCTGTTGGCGGGGACCAACGCCACCGCGATCGGCGGAGCGGTTGCCATCGACGGGGTGACGCTGTTCCTGCAGGGCACCATCCTGGTGGTGTCGATCCTCGGTGTGCTGTTCATGGGCGAGCGCGGCGCCGAGCCGCGGGTCCAGGCGCGTAGCGGGCCGGGGACCTGGAGTGTGGCCGCGGCGACGCTCGGGCGCGGGATGGATGCGTTTACGCCGCAAGCGTCCTCGGTGCCGGGGAGTGCGATGGAGCGGACCGCGTTGAAAGCGGGGATCGCGACGACCGAGGTGTTCCCGTTGACGTTGCTCGCGGTCGGCGGGTTGCTGCTGTTCCCGGCGTCGAATGATCTACTCACCATGTTCGTCGCGCTCGAGGTGCTGTCACTGCCGCTGTATCTGCTGTGCGGGCTCGCTCGGCGCAAGCGGCTGCTGTCGCAGGAAGCGGCGCTGAAGTACTTCCTGCTCGGCGCGTTCTCGTCGGCGTTCTTCCTCTACGGTGTCGCGTTGCTGTACGGGCAGGCGGGCACGGTCAAGCTGGCCGGGATCGCCGATGCCATTGCGCTGCATCCCGATAACGCGATGCTCGCGCTGCTCGGGGTGGCGCTGCTCGCGGTCGGGCTGCTGTTCAAGATCGGCACGGTGCCGTTCCAGTCCTGGGTGCCCGATGTGTATCAGGGTGCGCCGACACCGGTTACGGCGTTCATGGCCGCCGCCACCAAGATCGCGGCAGTCGGTGCGTTGTTGCGCGTGCTGCAGGTCGCGGTGCCCGGGCTGCGCGACGACTGGCGGCCGGTGCTCGCCGCCATCGCCATCGCCACCATGGCGGTCGGCGCGATCATGGCGATCACGCAGACCGACGTCAAGCGGATGCTCGCGTATTCCTCTGTCGCACATGCCGGTTTCATCCTGACCGGCCTGGTCGCGGCCAACGACAAGGGTGTCTCGGCGATCCTGTTCTACCTCGTCGCCTACAGCGTCGGCACCGTCGGCGCGTTCGCCGTCGTCAGCCTCGTGCGCGACGCCTCCGGCGAGGAAGTCAGCGCCCTGTCCCAATGGGCCGGCCTCGGCCGCCGCTCCCCCTGGCTGGCCAGCGTCTTCGCGCTGTTCCTGCTCTCCTTCGCCGGTCTCCCACTGACCAGCGGATTCGTCAGCAAGTTCGCCGTTTTCGAAGCCGCCGCCGCCGGCGACGCCACCTTCCTGGTGATCGTCGGTGTCATCTGCAGCGCCATCGCCGCCTTCTTCTACATCCGAGTCATCGTCCTGATGTTCTTCACCGACCCACCCACCGACGCTCCCCTCGTCGTCTCCCCCTTCCTCACCACCACGGTCGTAACCTTCGGCGCCGGAGCCACCCTCATCCTCGGCATCTTCCCCCAGCTCGTCCTCGACCTGGCAGACCGAGCCGCAACCTTCGTCCGCTGAAGTAGTTCTCCAGCCGCACACCGTCTGGGTGACCCGTACCACCCGCTATCCGAGGTGTTCGGGTCACCCAGACGGTGTGCGGCTTCATTTTGTTCCTGATGGGCCGACGGCTCCCTCGCTTTCCAGTCGGTGCGGTTCGCTATGTTGCGACGGTGATGAAGGTCGACTGGGACAGGCTGCAGGCCTTGCTTGCCGAACACTCGGGGCCGCAGGAGTGGCTGCGATGGTGGAGTTTTCGCGGCGAAGCAGGGGAAGAGTTGCTGGAAGACGTGCGGTCGCTGGCCACCGATGCCGACCCGAGGATCCGGCGGCAGACCTGGGATGCGCTGGATCTGCTCGTCGATGACAGTAATCGAGACCTGTTCTATGGACTCCTGATAGACGGTCTCGCCGAAGACCAATTCCGGACGCTGTTGACCGACACCGATCCGGAGGTTCGAACTCGTGTGTGCTGGGTGGACACTCGCAATGGCTACTACCGGGTGCCGCGCGTCCAGATGGCGATGGAACTGTTGGCCGACAAGCGTTTCGATTACGCCTGGCCGGAATGCATCGAGGTGCTGCGCAGACCGATGGATTTCGACTTTCTGGTCGGCGCATTGGTGGATGCGTCGAGCGAAGGGTTGAGGGGGCGGCTGTCGGTCACGCTCGGACTGCCTGCCGCCACTCGGATGCCGGAGATCTCGCCCCAGCAGTCCACTGCACCGATCCGCTGCACGACGTGGGATGGGTGTGGCGAAGTCTATGCCGCACACCGCTGCCGTCACCTGCCTGTTCTCCTCGCGCTACTGGGCAGTTCGATCGAAACGGTTCGGGACAAGGCGAGGTGGGCGCTGGAGAGATTTGGGCCGGGCATCGTAGACGCACTGCGGTTGGTACGCCGGTCGAACTCGGCTGCGGGGCGAGCAGCGCTGGTGATGCTTGCTGAGTTCGGGTGGAAACACATCCCTGCGGAAGATCTGGTGCTGCTGCGACGGTTGATCCGGATGAAACAGCAAGGCGAAGCACCTCAATCCGTCGGCATGCGCGACGGCGCGTGGTTCGCGCTGCCTACCACCGATCAGGCCGCGGTCCTGGACGCGCTCGATCTCACTGATCCGGTTCCGGCGACGATGCGGATGGGATTCGCGCCATGGCAGGGAGCAGCACCGGAGCGTATGCCCACCGACACGTGGGCGCTGCGCCAAGGCGATTTCTGGACCGAGAATTCGCAGCTCTATCGGCACGGCCTTTTCCCAGAAGTATTCGTCTCTCCGGTGCTGGACGGATGGACCCTGGTTTTCTGCCGGAACGAGACGCTCGGCGGACTGATACCTGCCTCGACCTCGCCGCAAAGCCGGTACGAGCTGTATCAGCGGATGGAGAAATTGAGCCTGCGGTTCGGTGCCGCGCACTGGTACGAGCAGTTCATCATCGACGACTACGCGGGCACCATTCGGAGCCAGTGGTGCATCGCCGGGGACGGCGAAATCCGCATGCACTGTGTGTCTTCCGATGACGTCTACGTCTATCGGTGCGAAGAAGATGACCCCGTGGACTCACTCGCCGAATTGGATGCCTGGATGACGGCCAACGAGCACGGGCGCGAGCCACGCCCGGCGCAAGAGCAGCACGATTGGGCAGAAGCTTATGAGTCCGTGCTGGATGACCGTAACGGTGATGATCGCTTGCCGCCAGAAAACCAGGAGCCCGATCCAGCAGAACTTGATGGTCGCATCCCGGCCGCCGAGCCTGCACAAGACCTGGTATTCGGTGCACGTGCAGCAGCACAGCGATTGTCGATCAACCTGGCGAGCCTCGGCCCGCACATCCCAACCGAGGGCACGGGAGTACTGGCTGTACCGCACTCACTCCGACACCTCCTACGCCGCGGCGCCCTACCGATCTGATCGTCGTCAAGAAGTTCTCGCCGCGCATGAATTGTGCAGCCGCGCACGAAATTGCTAGCAGTTTCGTGCGCGGCGGGCGAGAAAGTGCGCGGCGGCGGGCGACAACGGTCCCGTCAGTGGAGGTAGGAGGCGCCGTTGACGTTCAGGACGGAGCCGGAAGTCCAGGTTGCTTCGGGTGAGGCGAGATAGCGGACGGCTGAGGCGATTTCCTCGGGGGCGGCGACGCGGCCGAAGGGGCTTTGGGCGCGGACGTCGTCGGTGACACGGTGGGCGACTCGGTCGGTGGCGACGAAGCCGGGAGCGACGGAGGCGACGGCGATGCCGTGCGGTGCCAGTTCGACTGCGAGTGATTGGCCGAGTGCGTGTACTGCGGCTTTGCTTGCGCCGTAGCCTGCGTATTCGGGTTCGCCGCGGAATGCGCCGCGGGAGCCGATGTTCACGATTCGGCCTGCGATGCCCTTGTCGATCATGTGCCGGGCGATGCAGTAGGACATGTTGGCGGTCCCGAAGACGTTGACGTCCATGGTTTGCCGCCATGCCTGCTGCCAGTCGGCGTAGTCGGTGTCGGCCACCGGATGTGCGATGTTGACCGCGGCATTGTTGACCAGCACGTCGACCGTACCGAGTCCTTCGATCGCCGCTTCGACGATCCCGGTGACCGCATCTGCGGATCCGATGTTCCCGCTGACGAGCACATGCCCTTCTCCCGGCAACCTGCGCAACGTCTCCGCACCATCGTCGCGACTCGACGAGTAATGGACCGCGACTCGATCCCCGATCTCCGCGAACGCCAGGGCAATTGCCCGCCCGATCCCCCGGGAAGCCCCGGTTACCAACACACCTCGGCTCATTCTGTGATCACCATGCGACAAGCTTGCCATCGCGACCCGGCGATCGTCGATCCGATATGGCCGGCACGTGGGTCATGGGCGACAAGTCACCCAGTTACGTCTATCGATAGGCAACAGGGTTACTCGGCGACGGTGGCGCCGGTGTGGAGTGCGAGTCCGGATTGTGCGGCGACCTCGGCGTGCAGCGCCCCGGCGCCGTCGATCTCGTAGGTCGGGCCTGTGCAGGAGCCCGCCTGGACCGTGCCGTGCATGACGTCGCAGTAGCGGCCTGCGGGAAGTGAGGTGTGGTAGACGCTTTCGGTGTCCGGGGAGTCCTCGCCGTTGATGACGAGGTATCCCTCGTTGCCGCGGCCGAACGCGATCCGGTTGGCACCATTGTCGGACCAGTCGACCACCGGCTGACCTTGGACCTGCTGGTGGAAAGCGACCATGCCGGCGATGCCCGGCCAAGCGTGCTCGCACAACCAGTGGCCGTCTCCGCAAGTGCTGTCCAGGGCGCGGCCGAGCGGATCGGACGGTGGCGGCTCGTCATAGGAGTTGAATGCGTAGCCGCTGAGCACTTTTGGGCGGCCGTAGGGCCAGGCGAGCATGAATGCGTTGGCCAGGGTGTAGCGGTCGCCGTCGGCGTAGGTCAGGGTGGAGCCGTTGTGTTCGGTGTCGTGGTTGGCCACGAAGACCACGGTCTTGTCCGACGGCAGGGCGGAGCTGAAGGTGCGGAGCCAGGCGAGGCGGCCCTGGCGGAAGATCTGGCTCAAGGTTCCGGCGTAGCGGAGGTCCATTACCGCGCCGGTCGCGAGGTACTCCTCGGGTTGTACGGCTTCCTGCCAGCCGTAGATGACTTCCTGATAGACGTAGGCCGGTCGGGTCAGTCGCTGTTCGATGGCCGCGAGGTCTTCGGGCGGAATGTATTTGGCCGAGTCGACACGGAAACCGTCGACGCCGATGGAGAGCAGGTCGTTGAGGTAAGCGGCGATCCGATCCCGAACGGAGTCGTCCTCGGTCGCCACGTCTGCTCCGTTGAACGACTGGCAGTTGAACACCTGCGAGCGGTCATGCAGGTCGGTGACGGCATCGTCGGGAGTCCCGCAATGGTGGAAGTCGCGATCGTTATACGGCACTGCTGGATACCAGTAGTGGCAGTACGGCGTGCCCCCGCTGCCGATGCCGCACCCGGTTGTCGCGGACATGTTGTTGATCACCGCGTCGATATACACCTGCACGCCCGCGTCATGACAGCTGCGAACCATCGACGCCAGCTCGTCACGCGTACCGAACCGACTCTCCAACTTGTGCGACACCGCGGAGTAGCTCTGCCACCACGGAAACCCCTTCTCCGGCAAGAGCGAATGCTCCTCCGGCGGCGAGGTCTGCACGGCGCCGTACCCCAGCCTGCCGAGCGTCGACTGACATTCACGTCCGATCGATCGCCAATTCCAGCCGAACATCTGCGCGATCACCGCACGCCCGGCAGGCTCCTGCGCCGAAACCTCGGCAGGAACCCCAACCCACGTCGTCGTCACCGCAGTAACCAGCGCGAACACCCATACGCGGAACATGGGGCGACTGTATCCGAGGGCGTGAATCGGGAGACTCGTCCGCAGTACCGGCGCGCCGGAGCGGTCATCGACGGTCAGGTCCGGACAGCGAACCTACCGGTGGAACCTGGCTTGAAGCGGCCGTCCGGGAGAGTGTTCGAATCGGCCGCCGGGTAGGTTCCGCGCGGCGGTCGATCACTCGCGCGGACGATCTGGTCTGCGGTGGATCCGGCAGCGAGCAGTCGGACTGGCAGCAGCTGCGCGCCGAGCACGATCGGCCAGGAGTGAATCCCGTTGGGCAGTTTTGCAACAACCGTCTGAGCCGGGGCAACTTTCACCGAGATCAGCCGGTGGTGATCTTGGCGAAGTGCATGAACTCTCCGGCCAACTCCTGACATATCTCCCAGTGACGTGGCCCGTTCCGCATGGCAACGTCACTCACCGTGAGGAATGCAGCGTTGCGTCTCGGACGGTCGGTACCACAGCGGAGGCGGCGCGTTGAGCGCCGAAATGGTTGGGCGGCAACGGTGGTGCTGACGGTGGTTGCCGCCGGTCTGCTCCCGCCGGGTCCGGCGGCGGCGGCCGACGAACCGCCCACATCGGTGGCGACGGATCGGCAGGAGCAGCCGGTGGCGACGCGCAACGGAATCGCGATCTCCTACGTCAGCTTTCGGCTGCCGCTGCCTGCCAACGCGCCCGCGCATCCGCAGGCGTGCGATCGCACCGGCTACCTGCGGTATCGGCCGGTCGGCGGCCCGGAGAACTCGCGCGATGCCGACGCGGTAGTGGTGCAACAGCAGGGATTGGCCGGTGGCGCAGTCAATTCCGAGGGCGTCGCGGGCAACACCGTGCGCTCGGCGAAGACGCTGGGTCGCAACATCGAGTTCTGGTCGCTGGCGCGCCGCGGCGCCTGCTTGGATGAGACAGCCGGCTTCGACTACGCCTTACAGACCGGGAACTACCTGGACGCGGTCGACTACTACTTCAACGGCAAGCCCATCGACGGACGCACCTTCCCCGGCTTCAAGAGCTCACAGGACCTGCCGATTCTCGATTCGATCGGCGTGGAGCGGGTGATCCGCGACCAGTACGAGATCATGCTGCACGAGATCCCGGATCAGGCCGAGCGGCAACGCAAATACGTCTGCACCGGCATTTCGATGGGCGGGATGGTCACCGGGTTTTTCGCGGACTGGGATTTCGACGGCAACCCGGCCACCCAGGCCGATGCGGGCTACAACCAGTGCGCCGCGTTCGCCGCGCAGGACTCGATGGTCTCGTCGGATCCGGCCGCCATTCAGAACACGCCGTTCTTCCACGACATCACCGACGCGCTCATGGGGCCGACGAACAATGTGTTGAAGGCCGGTTTCGACAGCGGTGTGCTGCCGATGCGCACGCTCGGTCCCGTTCCGGTGATCGGCACCAAGGCGATGGTGCTCTACCGACTCGCCGGGCTCGCCGCGCATCTCGCGCCGGATGAGGAGAGCCAGTTGCTCGCTCATCTGCACGATCCCGAGATCGACGCGACGCTCACGACGATGTTCGGCCAGAGTTGGGCGGCAGTGGCGACCGGTGGCGGGGACGGCGAAGGCACCATTCGCGACTACCGGTTCACCAACGCGGCGCTGCTCGGCACGTTCATCGACAACAACTCCGGCAACTTCGCGCTGCTGCAGCAGGGTGTCGGCGCGCTCTCCGGCGGGCCCGTGCAGGAGAAGACGTTCCCGAACGGCGGTGGGGCGACCCAGATTCCGGTGTTGGGCAACTACCTGCGGATCAGCGCGGGCCCGCAGACGCGCGTCGCGCCGACCGACCGGAACGCGCTCTACACCTGGCGCAACTACAACGACGTCGTCGGTGTGCCGTGGACCGCGCCGAGCCGGGAGACCGCCGACATCAACGAGGTGGCCCGTCAATTGGGCACCGGCGCGCCAACGGCCTACTGGGAGACCTACTTTCCGTTGCGCATGATCATCGATCTCGGTGCCGGGATGACCGGAGCGCGCAGCGGTGACATGGTGAACCTGCGCTACCACAACATGAGTCGCACCAAGCCGAACTTCATCGCCTACGCGGGTGACAGTGTTGTGCAGTACGGCGTCGGTACCTGGGTGCCGACCGGAGCCACCGCACAGGTGGAAACCCTGCCCGGCTACACACACATCGACACCATCGGCGCGGCCGCGGTGCAGAACAACGGTAAGCCCGACTACAGCGGTCAGTACCTGGCCGAATTCATCAGGGGGCTCACCTAATTCGTCAGTGCCCGCGTGCCGGACCACGTGGGCGGTGACGCCGGGCGACCTCGACCCTCATCAGGCCGCCCGGTGTACGTCCTGGACGGTGGGCGAGGGCAGCGCCGCCGTCCAGGACGTCACCTTTGCGCGGCGTGGGCATGACCGCGTGCCGACGGATCAGCTGAGCACTGCGCGCAGCCGGGTGACGAAAGCGGCTGGGTCCTCGACGAATCCGGTGTGACCGCCTGGGAACAGGGTGGGTTCGATGCCGAGTTCGGCGGCCAGCGCGCGCGTCGTATGGTCGCAGAACTGGTTCGTCGAAGCGGCGCCGATGCCGGCCACCACACGGACCGGTGTCGCGCGCAGTGCCGCGAGATCCGGCTGCCACCAACTGGTTCCCTCGATCTCGTGCAGGTACCAGAAGCGTTCGCTGGCCACGTCCGCCGGATTGCGGTCGCCGCCGAACATCTGCTGCAACACCGGTTCGGGCATCTCGATGTTGGCGTTGGCCATGAACTTCCGCCAGGCGCCTAGTGTGTCGCCGCTGGCGTAGGTGGCGACGAGATCGGCTGTCTGCATGCGCAATTCGTCGCGGTTGTCGAGCAGGACGTTCAGCGGGGGCTCGTGGGCGATCGCGGTGCTGACGAGTTCCGGGTGGGCCTGGACCAGGGCCAGGGTCGTGACCGCGCCGCCGCTGGAACCGAGAACCACCGCCGGGCCCGCGTCGAGGTGGGTCAGGATCCGGGCCAGGTCATCGGCGCGCAGTTCCGGCGTCGAGTCCTGTTCGGGGTCGTCGAGCACACTGCTCTGGTGCCCCCGCGGATCCATGGTGAGCACGGTGTGGTCGGTGGCGAGCAGATCGGCCGCCGGTGCGAAGGCTGCGGCGTTCATCGGGGCGCCGACCATCGCGATCAGCGGGCCGCTGCCGCGGAGCTCGTAGTACAGGTGGGCGCCGGGGACGTCGAGGGTGTGTGAGGTGACGGACGAGGTCTGGGTCATGAGTACTCCTTTGAGGATGGTGCTGGGTGCTCATGACTGTCGACGGCGCTTGCGTCTGAAACTCATCGGCCGACAGTGGAATTGCTTCGGATACGCGTTGGGCGCAGCCGACGGGGCCGAGAAATAAACAAGGACAAGGAGGTGAACTCACTCCTTGTCCCCTTCAACATATATCGCACCGGGGGCCTTGCCGCAAGACCCCGGTCGTGCCGCACAATGGTCCGCCGAACCCAGTACCTGCGGAAATAGACTGGAGAGCTTTCTTGATTGACGTGACCATTGTCGGCGGCGGACCGACCGGGTTGATGCTGGCGGGCGAGTTGCGACTGCGCGGCGTGCAGGCTCTCGTGCTGGAGAAGGATGCCGAGCCGACCAGGATTGTTCGTGCGCTCGGCATGCACGCGCGCACCATCGAGATCATGGATCAGCGTGGCCTGCTGGACCGGTTCCTCGCGCTCGGCACGCAGCACCCGCTCAATGGTTTCTTCGCGGGCATCCGCAAGCCGATCCCCGAGCCGCTGGACACCTCGCATCCGTACGTTCTCAGCATCCCGCAGCCCACCACCGATCGCCTGCTGGCCGAGCGCGCCGTCGAACTCGGCGTCGAGATCCGGCGCGGCTGCGAACTGGTCGGACTGAGCCAGGACGGGCACGGGGTGACCGCCGAACTGGCCGACGGCACGCAGCTGCGCTCGCGCTACCTCGTCGGCTGTGACGGTGGGCGCAGTACGGTGCGCAAGCTGCTCGGTGTCGATTTCCCCGGCGAGCCGACCAGGGTCGATACGCTGCTCGGCGAGGTCGAGCTGACCGCGTCGCTGGAGACGATCAACGCCGTGAACGCGGAGGTCCGCAAGACTCAGCTGCGCTTCGGTGCGATGCCGCTCGGCGGCGGGGTGTTCCGGGTCGTTGCGCCTGCCGCGGTGGTGGCCGAAAACCGTACTGTCCCACCGACTTTGGATGAGCTGAAGGAGCAGATGCTGGCGACAGCGGGCACCGACTTCGGCGTGCACTCGCCGCGCTGGCTATCCCGTTTCGGCGACGCCACCCGGCAGGCCGAGCGGTATCGGGTCGGCCGGGTGCTGTTGGCAGGCGACGCGGCGCACATCCATCCGCCGATGGGTGGGCAGGGGCTCAACCTCGGTATCCAGGACTCGTTCAACCTCGGCTGGAAACTGGCCGCTGCGATCGACGGCTGGGCACCGGAAGGCCTGTTGGACAGCTACCAGGCCGAGCGACACCCGGTGGCCGCCGACGTGCTGGACAACACGCGCGCGCAGATGGAGTTGACGGCACTCGAGCCGGGACCACAGGCAGCGCGCAGGCTCGTGGCGAAGCTGATGGACTTCGACGTCGTGAGTAAGTACTTGACCGAGATGATCATCGGAGTCGGGGTCCGCTACGACTTCGGCGAGGGCCATGAACTGCTCGGTCGGCGGCTGCGGGATGTCGGGTTGAAGCGGGGGCGGCTGTTCGAGTTGATGCATGAAGGGCGCGGACTACTGCTCGATCAGACCGGGCGGCTTTCGGTGGCGGGCTGGACGGATCGGGTCGACCACGTCGTCGATGTCAGTGAGGAACTCGATGCGCCCGCAGTCTTGTTGCGGCCGGACGGTTACGTGGCGTGGGTCGGTGAAGATCAGCAGGGGCTGCTCGGTGAGCTGCCTAAATGGTTCGGGGGCGCTGTCCACTGAGCGGGCAGCGACGGCGCGGGCCACGTGGTCTTCGCGGGAAGGCGCTGCCGTGGCTGCTCGCGCACAAGCGCACCGGCACGAACCACACCGTCGAATGCCTGGCCTGGCCACGAGCCGGGATGCCGGCCCGATCTCGCCGGTCCGCATTGTCACCGACAGATCCCCGCGGGCCCCGATCGCTCGATGGTGTCCACACTTCGGGCTAACGGTCGGTGTCCGGATCGGACTCGATGGCGCCCGCTCTCCCGGCTAGCCGTCGGTACCGGGGAGGCTGATCGGATCGGAGTCGGGCGGGATGTTCTGGGCCCCACGCAGGTGCGGGCTCGGTGGCACGGGGTGGCGAGGTTCGCGGGCGTCGGCCGAATCTCCGTCCGGTCCGTCGCGGCGTACTTCGGTCAATGCGATCGGTCGCATTGGCCGAAGTACGCCCCTGGGCGGCGCGCAGATGACTTCCCCCGGACGTATCTGCCAGGCCGCCAATCCTGGCTCGCACTGCATTTGCTCTTCGCTGCCATCGGGGAACACACGCAGGTAGTGGGGGCTGACACCATCGGGTTCGGGGGTGTAGTCGCCCGGTTCTTGATTGTGCGTCATGCAGGGATTGTGGCATCGCAATGGCACAAGGCTTCGTCGTTCGGCTAGCGCAGCCGCTCATGGCCGCGTTGGTCAGCTTCCGAATTGGATTGGACGACAAAGCAGTCCCGTTGCGCGCCACGATCCTGCAGGCGCTCGGGCGAGCTGCCAACGGGACTTGCCATCCGTCGGCCCACGGAGGCCGCGCCGTTCCATCAGCCGCGACAGCTGATCACAAATGTCTGCCTGATCCATCCGCTCGGCGGCGTTGCCGGCGAGTTCATCTCGTGCACAGAGCACACGACTTGGTGTGCGGCGCAAGACCTCCTGACGCGGAAGTGTATCGGCTGGCCGAGGCGGGTGGCGTCCTGGGCCAACCGATCGCACCTCACTCAGCGAGCAGTGTCACCGCAGGACGAGCAGCGGCTGGTCGCGGGTGGTGTGCAGCCGCCAGAGTTCCTCGGCCACCTCGTCCGGTTCGTGCCGGGCGCCGGGGCCGATCGGGCCGACGATCGTGACCTGCGCGGCGTGCACGCCGTCGGCGGCGAGGGTGTCGTGCAGCATGCGTGTGTAGGCCGACTCGGCCGCGTAGGCGATTCCCGATACCGCGCGGTCGCGGTGTGGTTCGACGGCAGCGCCGCCGGTGGTGAACAGCAAAGTGCCGTAACCCTGGTGGCGCATGTCCGGCACCACCGCGCGGGCAACCGTCGCCGCGGCAACGACGTTCAGTGCCAGCGCGCTCTCGATGTCCGACGGTGCGGTATCGAGGACGGGCTTGATCCACTCGAGGTTCGGCCGTGGACTGAACAGCACTACTTCGATCGGGCCGAGCCGCTCGCGCAGGGCGTCGAGTGCCACGGTGAGCGACTTCGCATCGGTGACATCCGCGGATTCGGTTGCCGTCGTGACGCTTTCAGAAATCAAGCCTGCCGCGATCTCGCCCAACCTTTCGGCGCCGCGTGCGATCAGCCCGACCGGATACCCTTCGCGGCCGAACCTTCGGGCGGCCGCGGCACCCAGACCCGGTCCGGCGCCGACCACGGCGAACGCGCCCCTCACTGCTCCCCCAGATCCACGCTCACGGTCAGTGCCTCGTTCGCATCGATCTCGTCGCGCATCCGCTCGAGGCGGGCGCGCGTGCCGGCGAGCGCATCGGAGCCGAGCAGCAGCCGTCGCGGTGGCTCTTCGGTATCCACCGCTGCGGCTACGGCCGCGGCGGCGCGAGCCGGGTCGCCGGGCTGGTGACCGGAGACGGCCAGCGTGGACTCGCGGCGTTTGCCTGCGGTCTGCTCGTAGTCATCCAGGCGAATCGCAGACTGCTGCATGGATTCTCCCGCCCACTGGGTGCGCAGACCGCCTGGCTCAGCGATCGTCACCGCGATGCCCAGCGGTGCGAGTTCCGCGGCCAAGGACTCCGACAAGCCCTCCAGTGCGAACTTCGTCGCGTGGTAGTGGCCGGTCGCGGGGAAGGCGGCCAGGCCGCCGAAGGAGGAGATGTTGACGATGCGTCCCGAGCGGCGGGCTCGCATGCCGGGCAGCGCGGCCTTGAGGACCGTCACCACGCCGTGCACGTTGGTGTCATACAGTGCGCGGACCGCGGCGTCTTCACCTTCTTCGATGGCGGCGAGGTAGCCGTATCCGGCGTTGTTGACCAGGACGTCGATGCGTCCGAATGCTTGCTCGCAGTCCCGGATCGCGGTGGTCACCGACACTGGATCAGTGACATCGAGCTGCAGAGCGAGCGCGCGATCGCCGTACCAGGCGGCGAGATCGGTTACGGCAGTGCGGTTTCGGGCGGTGACAGCTACCCGGTCACCGCGTTCGAGGGCGTGTGTGGCCAGGGCGCGGCCCAGTCCTTTGGAGCATCCGGTGATCAGCCAGACCTTCGCTGTGTTCGTGTCGTTCGGCATGCCTCCATGAAAGTGACGAGCCGGAGAAGGTGCCACACCCGCTCGAGGGTGGCTCTCACAGGGGCAGTTTCGTGTGCGGCGCGGCAGGTAACGTTCACCCGGATGGCACGTGACGACAATGAGCTCGGCTCCTTCCTGCGCAGCCGGAGGGAGAAGATCGACGCCGCCTCCGCCGGGGTCGTCGACCACACGCGACGGCGGGTGAAGGGGCTGCGCCGGGAGGAGCTTGCGCTGCTCGCCGGACTCAGCCCCTCGTACTACATTCGGCTCGAGCAAGGCCGCGACCGGAATCCCTCGCGCGAGATCCTGCAAGCGCTGGCCCGAGCGCTGCGCCTGGACGACACCGAGCGGTCCTACCTGTGGTCCTTGGCGATACCGTCGCTGGACCCGGCGGAAAACGACGTGGCGCCTGCCCGCACAGTGCGGCCCGGGGTGCTGCAGCTACTGAAGCGGTGGGCCGATCTGCCCGCGTTCATCGTCGGCCCCAGCCGTGACGTGCTGGCCGGCACCGCACTAGCCGTCCGGGTCAATCCCGCCTGGAGCCCGGGGCACAACCTGATCGAGTTCACCTTCCTCGATCCGCGTGCGCACACGGTGTATCCCGAGTGGGACGAGATCGCGCTGCAGGCAGTCGCCGGTCTGCGCGCCACCGCCGTTGCACGCCGCGGCGAACTCGACGGTTTCGTGTCGGATCTGCGCGAGCGCAGCGAAACGTTTCGGGCGCTGTGGGATTCGCACGACGTGTACGCGCGCACGATGGGCGCGAAACAACTGCGCGTCGACGGCGTCGGGATCCTCCGCCTCGAGTTCGAGACCTTTGCGCTCACCGGTCCGGAGGGCCACGTCCTGTACGTGTACTTCCCCGAGCCAGGCAGTGCAGCGGACGAAGCGCTGCGCCGCCTCGCCTGAGCAGACTCCGCCACCTTGCCAAACCTAATGCTCCTAGGATATAAACTAGGTACCCTAGTTTGACGGAGGTGTGCATGATGGCACGAGCCGGGTTGACCGCCGAGCGGATCACCCGCGCTGCCGCCGATCTCGCCGACGAGATCGGCTTCGACAACGTCACGATGTCGGCGTTGGCCAAGAAGTTCGGCGTCAAAGACGCCAGTCTCTACTCACACGTCAAGAACCTCCAGGAACTCCGGGCGCGAGTCGCCATGCTCGCTGCGGTCGAGAAGACCGACCTGCTCGCGAGCGCCGTCGCCGGGCGAGCGGGCCGCGACGCACTCGCCGCGTTCGCCAACACCTGGCGCGAGTACGCGCTGCAGTACCCGGGCCGCTACACCGCGACCCAATCCTCAGTGCCGCCCGGCGTGATCGAGCCCGACCCCGGCGCATTACGCGGCATCGAACTCACCTACCGCATGCTGCGCGCCTACGGCCTGACCGAACCCGACCTGACCGACGCAGTCCGGTTGCTGCGCAGCACCTTTCACGGCTACGCCGCCCTGGAAGCAACCGGCGGCTTCGCCCACTCCCGCGACACCGCCGCCTCCTGGGAACGCATCATCGACGCACTGCACGTCACCCTCGAACACTGGCCGTCCAGCAACACCAAGGAACACCGATGAGATCCGACACCCTGAAGGTCCCCGGCGCCACCCTCTACTACGAGGTCCGCGGCACCGGCCCCGTGCTACTGCTCCTACCCGGCAGCGGCGGCGACGCAGCCGTCTTCGACCCGATCGTCGACCCCCTGGCCGACCACTTCACCGTCGTCACCCTCGACCCACGCGGCTACTCCCGCAGCACCCTCGACTCCACCGAACCGGTCGACCAGCAGGTAGCGGTTCAACGCGACGACGCTCATCGGCTCCTCGAAACCCTCACCCCCACAGGCGAAGACGCCTACATCTTCGGTGGAAGCGGCGGCGCGGTAGTAGCCCTCGACCTTCTCACCCACCACCCCGAACGCCTCCGCCTGGTCATCGCCCACGAACCCCCTTGTTTCGCCGTGCTCCCCGACGCCGCCGAACAAAAAGCCTTCATCGACGAGGTCTACACCCTCTTCCGCACCGAGGGCGTATCAGCCGCAGGCGCCCGCTTCCTCGAAGGCATCGGCGGCACCATGAAACCCATGCCCGACCCCACCGAATTACCGCCCCGCACAGCCGAAATGATCCACCGCCTGCACGCCAACGCCGCCCTCATGATGGCCCACGAACTACGCCCCATCACCTCCTACCTCCCCAACGAACCCACTCTCGCCTCCTTGACCGACCGCCTGATCCTCGCCGCAGGCCGAGAAACCCGCGGCCACCTCCCCCATCGCCCAGCCGCCACCCTCGCCACCCACCTCGACATCCCCCTCACCGAATTCCCCGGCGGCCACAGCGGTTTCACCGAAGCCCCCACCGAATTCGCCACCCAACTACTCGACCTACTCCTCGCCGCCCGAGTACGCTAGCGGCCCTATCCCTCAGTGCAGTCCGCAGAATGCCCCTGAAGATCCAGACCTCTTCCACCCCAGCTGCAGATGCACGGCGCTATCTCGGCTCCTGCTCGGGGTCGGTGGCTGGGTCCTTGCGGGTGCCGTCCGGGTTCCGCGGTACCTCGTCGTCGTGCCAATCGTCACCGAAACGGCCCGACAGGTGGATGCGCTGGTCCTCGGGAACCGCGTTCCTGCGCGCATTCCATTCGGCCATCATTGCAAGCGTCGCGGCCTTTTCCTCGTCGGTCAGCGGTTGCAAACCCTCTTCTTCGGGAGTCGAGATACGTCGCCCTTTGTAATATTCAGCCATTGCGTAATCCTTTTCTATGGTCGCTCGCGCATGACGATAATGGTCCGCCCGGGATGGTCAGGGTCGGGGGCATTCTTAATGACATCAAATTTTGAATCCGGCCTGAATATCACCTCTTGCTCTTCGGGTTTTCGCGCGAATTGCTCGACTGACTTACCGTGTGCAGATTCGATCTGAAATTCGACCTGTCGATCGAATGCTGCTTCCGGAGTTCGTGAGCTGGAGGTAAAGCTGGGCTCGGTCCACAATCCGCCTTCCTTGTATTTTGCTATGTCGTCGGCGCTGAGGTTCACGCGGCGCGTGACTGGGCCTTGATAGTCGGGGAGTTTGTCGAGTGCTTTGGTGATTTCGTCTATCCTCAGTTGTTGTGCTCTGCTGATGTTGCCAGGTTCGTGCCGGAGCATGTAGTTGAGTGTTTCGGCGTCGGGGCCGGTGTAGTCCCAGAGTGCGGCCCGGTCGGTGTCATCGAGCAGCTCTGCTGGTGTGGGGTCGCGTTTGGGTCTGAGTCGCCCATTCGGAGCGAGGTCTTCGAGGCGTTCACATTCACGTTTGGCTCGGATGAGGTCTTGGTCGAGCTTCACTCCTGCGCTGATTTTGCGGTTGGTGCGCCATGATTCGATGATGACGCGCATGGGGCGTGCGTAGCGGGCGCAGATGGCGGCGGCACCGGCCAGACCGATTGCGGCACCTGCACCGAAGGTGATGAACGAGGACGCGACCGAGATTGCGGCGGTGATCGCCAGTTCTTGGATGAGTGCGTCGCGAACCATTTCCAGTTGCTGTTTGAGCAGGTCGCGTAGTTCGTCGAGGGCGATGCGGTGGTCGCGGCAGGATTGCGCCAGATCGGCCATGGCGGTCAGCGTGGCTTCTGCCGACGCTTTCAGGGCGCGTAGATCTTCATCGATGAACGCAGCCTCGGGAGCGATCACGTCTTGGAATGCGATGGCGCCGGTTTCGAGGATGGCCGGAAAACCTGCCGCGCCTTGGGAATTACGGGCACCGTCCCAGGTCAGTGCGGCGTTGGAGATGGTGGTGGCGTTGCCGTCCGGGACCGTGAGACCGATCTTCTCGACCAGGCCGAGTCCCTCATCTACCAAGCCCTGTCCGGGGCCGCCCGCGCTCGGCAGCGGCACCCGGCACACGAGTACCGGGTACATGGGGGTCGGTGGTTTGACCGGCGCGGGTCCGGCGTCGATGGTCGCGCCGTGCTCGTCGAGGGCACGTTGGTAACCCATCTCGTTGAGCACGATGGCGTAGGTGTGCGCGGCCGTCGCCACCTTCTCGACCATCTTCAGAATGTCGGTGGCACGCTGGTCGTAGGACTTGGCCCAGTCCAGGGCGTCGGAGTAGCTGCCGGCCATGTGGTTGGCTTTTTCCAGCTCAGGCCAGCGTGCGTCGACGTCGGCCCACCAGGCCGCAGCGCCCGCAGCCAGTTTGGTCGCGGTGTCGTAGTAGACGGTGGTGTCGACGTCTAGGACGGTGCCGGTCACTGTGTGTCCTGACCGCTGCGGCCCAGCATCGCGAGGTTGGCGGCGGTTCCGTTCTCATAAGACGCGTGCGCAGCTGCGGCGGCGGCGCGCATCTTCTCGAGTCCGTCGGTCATTAATTCGGCGGCGGCGACCCATTCGGCGTGTGCAGTGGCGTGGGCGTCGGCGGCGGCGCCGGTCCAGCTGGATTGCATCGTGGCGATCCGTGTGTCCAACTCGGTCAAGGCGTCGGCCACGAACGCATTGAGCGCGGCTACCTTGGCGGTGACAGCGTCCAGGTGCGCGAGATCGACTCGATATTGGTCAGTCATGATGCGTTGTCCCCCAACGTGTCTCGACTCGAAACGAGTATGGAACCGGCAAGGTCAGGGCAAATCGAGGGAGTTGACCGCAGCGGCGTTGCTGGTGTCGGTGGCGGCGGTGCGATCGACCACTACGCCCAACAAGTCGGCCATATCCGCCAGAGCCTCGAAAACATCCAGGGCACCGCGATGGACCTCGTCCCACGCAGTGGCGTATGCCGTCGCCGCGGTGCCGCGCCAGGTCGTCTCGAGCGCGTTGACGTCGGCCGATGCCGAACGCAAACCGCTGATGAGGCTCTGCGCGGTGGCTTGCACGTAACGTCCCGCCTCGCTGACGTGCTCTGGAACCAGGTTGAAGGTGGTGGATGCCGCGATGGCGGCGTTGTCGGTCACGGGATGCTCCTCGGGGTTCGGGTGCGATCTTGCAATGTTGGACGCGCCCGGGTCGCCTACGGTTCCATCTGAATCTATCGGTCCGAATCTATCGGTCCTGATACACGCCGACCTCGGACCGGTACGAAGCGCCGCGTTACACGCGCGGCCGGTCACGGTCCGGAAGCCAGATGGATGATCATGTTTCAAAACTGCCGCGCGCGAATTACGTTGTCTCGCAACGGCACCCACAACCGCGCCCCCTTGAGGGGCTCCACGGTCGCAGGCTGCTGGCGCCCCCGTGCGAGGCCGGGGCAGATGTTGAGGCGTTACCGCAGGAGCTCATAAAAAGATAGCTGCTTACGGATGTAAGGCGGCCGTCCGCGGCTATATACGTGTTGTTATATACTGTGGGGATGATAGCCGATCGGAACGTGCCCGATGGTGTCGAGATCGCGATGCTGTTGCGGCGGGCACAGCTGCGCAAGCAGCTGGCCTGCGAGGCCGCGCTCGCTCGGGTGGGGGTGACGTTGCCGCAGTGGGGCATGCTGTATGCCGTTGCAGCCGAGCCTGATTCCTCGACTCACGCGCTGGCCCTGTTCATCGGGCAGTCGGATCAGTCGGCGGGCGCGGTGGTCGGCCGCCTCGAACAGCGAGGGTTGATCGAGCGCAGGCCCGGTGTCGGTAAGGCGATTCTGCATCGGATCACGCCGGAGGGCGACGAACTCCTGCGCCGCTGCAACACCATCGCGGAGGAGGTGATGGGTCGTCTGCTCGCAGGACTCACCGATGAGTCCCTTCGGACGCTGCAGGCCTCGTTGCAGTCGATCGCGGAGGCCGCCCTCCCCGCGTCGACCAGGTCTGATGCCGAGAGGGGGCCGGGCAAGGGTCTCAGCGGGCTGTCCTGGATCCGCTCCGCCACACCTCCCTGATCGACAGGGTGTCGGCGATCGTGCTGGTGGGGTCGCCGTCGACCAGTAGCAGATCGGCGCGTGCGCCCGGGGTGATCCGCCCGCGGTCGTCGAGGCCGAATGTCGCCGCGGGCACGCTGGTGGCGGCGCGTAGCGCCTCGATCGGGGTGAGGCCGGCCCGGACGAGAAGCTGTAGTTCGCCGTGCAGGCTCACGCCGTGCGCCATGCCGCGCGCGCCGAAGTGGTGATTGGCGTCGGAGCCGGCGAGGATCGGCACACCGGCGGCATGCAACGCCTTCACCGCGGCCAGGGCGGCATCGAAGTTGCCGGCCGGGAGCGTGTCGAATTGGGCGCCGAGATTGTCCGTCCATGCCTGCGGCAAGCGACCGGCGACCCGGCTGTCGCGCGCCAGGACCGCACCCAGGCGCTGGTTGGTGATGGAGGCCAGCAGATTCAGCGTCGGGATCATGAACGCCCCCGCCGCGGTGAAGGCCTCGATCAGATCGGGCGTGCACGGACCATCGATGAACAGGTGGGTGAACCCGTCGGCGCCGGCGGCCAGCGCCTGCCGGGTCGCCTCGATGGTCAGCGCGTGGGCGAGCACCATGCGGTCGCGGTCGTGCGCGGCCACCACCGCCGCCTTGACGATGTCCGCATCGATGACGGGGACCTGCTTGCCGAGCGTCTCGCCGCTCTCGATCATCACCTTGATGTAGTCGGCGCCCTCGGCGATCCGGTCGTCGACGAAACCGGCGGCATCCTCGGGCCGGGAGACCGTCGGTAACTCGGGGTCGTCCACGCCGCCGCGGAGCTGGGTCGGATGCCCGCCGGGTGCGGTCATGCCCACCGAGGACGAACGAACATCCGCGATGTCGGTGCGTTCGGCGGCGGCGCGGCGAACCGCGTCCATTGTCTGCGGGAACGAGAACAGGTCCAGCTCGGTGGTGATGCCGAATTGCAGGGCGTAGCCGAGCATTTCGACGTCGGCGTGGGTGTGTGCGTCGATCAGGCCGGGCAGCAGGGTGGCGCCGCCGCCGTCGATTCGCTCGACCCCGGCGGGCACGACCGCGCCGACCGCGACGATCCGCGCCCCCTCCACCTCCACGGTCCGCACGCCGAGCGACTGCTCGCCGTCGAACACCCGGGCGCCCTCGATGACATATCCCGTCATGACTTCTCCTGTATAAATGTTGGTATACACCAAACCATATACACTGCGATCGTGGCGTCAAGGCGATACGACAAGACGTCGGTCCGAGCAAAGGAATGTGTGATGCGGTCCATGTCCGGCAGCGACTCCGACCCGCTGAGTGTGCTGACCCTGATCACCCATGAGCGACAGGCCCGTGACCGGGGCTGGTGGTCCCTCCTCGAGCGGTGTTACACACCCGAGGCGACGATCCAGACAAGCTGGTTCGACGGCACCGCGGTCGAGTACATCGAGCTGTCCAAGCGCGTGTTCGAACAGACCCCGTCCGGCCATCGGCTGGGACAGCCCGTTATCGACATCAACGGCGCCCGCGCGATCGCCGAGGTGCCGATGACCATCGAGATGCGCGGCGCTTTTCGCGGCGTCGAGGTCGACCTGACCGCGTACATACGGATGCTGCATCGCGCCGAAAAAGGGGACGGCGACTGGCGGTTCGCCGCGTCCGTGGCGATCTTCGACCACGACACGATGACCCCGGCTCTCCCCGGCGCCCCGCCCACGTTGCACCTGGACGACCTTGCCGCAGCTCGGCCGTCCTATCGCATGCTGAGCCTGTGGATGACCGAGCGCGGGTACACCGTCCCGGCCGATCGCTACGGCACCGACAGACCCGCCGAGCTCACCGCGCTGTACGACGACGCGTACGCCTGGGCCGGCCTGCCGACGCCACAGCAGGTCGGTGCGAGACACCCATGAGATATCAGAGAGAGACTGTCGTGGACTCATAATCCATTGGTCGCGTGGCTTGTATCTGAAAGGTGTTGGCGGCCCTTCTACTTGGCTTCATGCGAAGCGCCCTGTGGGTGTGCACGGCCGGTTGGCACCGGAAGATCGGGTGTCGGCGGGGAATCCTGGCGGCGGGGTAGCAGTAGCGGGCTGGCGAGGATCAGCAGTCCTGCGACTGCGATGGCGGTCCGGGGGCTGGTGGCGGCCGCGAGTAGCCCGCCGAGTGCGCTGAGGATGGCGATGGCGGCGCTACTGCTGATCGACCAGGCCGAAAGGGTGCGGGCCACACGGTCTTTGGGGGTGCGCTCGAGGCGGTAGGTGGCGAGCACCGGGGTGTACAGGCTCATGCTGATGATGATCGCGAGTTCGACAACCATCACCGTGACGAGGCCTGTGATGCCGGGTTGGACGAAGGCGAGGCCGATCAGCCAGACCACGCGAAGGGTGCCGACGGTACGGAGGATCCGGTTTTGGCCGTATCGCGTGACGACACGCTGGGCGAGGCGTGAGCCGATCAGCCCGCCCAGGCAGGGCGCGGCGAAGGCCAGGCCGTACTGCCAGGGCGGGAATCCGAGTTCGCTGAGCAGGAGTACGGCCAACAGTGGTTCGGTGGCCATGATCAGGCCGGAGACCACCATGTTATTGAGGTAGAGCGCCCGCAAGCCGGGATGGGCGAGGATGTATCGCCAGCCGTCGAGCAACTCACCGGCCCTGACCCGGCGCTTGTCGGTTCGTTGCGGGGGGTCTTCGCGGTCGCGAATGGTGATGATCGCGAGTGCGGAGAGCAGATAGCTGAACGCGTCGGCCATTACGGTGATGACGGGGCTCAACAGGCCGATCGCCGCACCGCCCAGCGGGGGTCCGACCGCGATGGAACTCCAATTCGTGGACTCGAACCGGGCATTGGCCACGAGCAGGTCCTCCGGCCGGACAATAGATTTCAAGTAGGCGCCGCTCGCGGCGTTGAAGGCGATCTTGGCTGCGGCGACCACGGCCGAGACCATCAGTAATTGGCCGAAGCTGAGTCGGCCGAAGGCGTAGGCGATCGGGATCGTCATCATGGCTGCGAACCGGAGCAGGTCCATGGTGATCAGCACCGGCCGCTTGCGGCGAAACTCCACCCACGGCCCGAGCGGCAACGCGATCAGCGCACCCACCGCCGGTCCCACCGCGGACAGCGCGGACACCTGCGCGGGCCCGGCGTGCAATACCAGCACGGCGATCAGAGGTAACGCACCGAACCCCACTCCGGAGCCGTAGGCACTGACCGCGTAGGACGTCCACAGCCAGCCGAACCGCCGACCTAGGAATCGTCTGGCCACCAAGATCTGTACCTCCCGCTTCGAACAACCCACTGTTGATCGCGGTGATCAAAGCAGGGCCGAGGAAGAGGAATCAAACAACCGACCGGGCGGCAAGCCACAACTGTAGGTTGTGTCAGTAGGGTGTGCCGCGTGGATCTCAACGCCGTGCGCACGTTCGTCACCGCCGCGGACGAGGGCCAGTTCCAGGACGCTGCAGCAGCACTGTCGATCACTCAGCAGGCGGTCTCCAAGCGCATCGCGACACTGGAGAAATACCTGGACGTGCGCTTGTTCGCCCGCACGGCCCGCGGCGTCCAACTCACGATCGACGGCCACGCATTCCTGCCCCACGCCCGGGAACTGCTCCGGGTCGCCGAGCGCGCCGACGCCTCCGTTCGCCCTGGCCGGCGCGCGCTGCGGGTCGACGTCGTGGCCCGGCGCGTCGTCACGGCAGTGGCCCTGCAGGACTTTCACCGCGCGCACCCTGACATCGAACTGGACCTCGTCACCCTCGATGCCGACGTCGACGCGGCGATCGCCGCGGTCGAAGCCGGAACGATCGACGCCACTTTCCACGCCGTCCCCCCGCAGCAGCAGCTGTCGAAGGCGATCAACACCGCTCTAGTGATCGACGAGCCGCACCAGTTGCTCGTCGGCCCCCACCACCCGCTCGCCAACGCCCGCACCGTCACACCCGCGCAACTGGCCGGACACCGAATCTGGATGCCCGGCCTCGCCGCCCGTGGCGAGGTGACCGACTACTACGCCGAACTCGCCACCACCTTCGGTTTCACCATCGACGTACTCGGCCCGGTCTTCGCAAAGGAGGCCCTGCTGGACGAGATCGCCGACTCCTCGGACCTGGCGACCCTGATCGGCGAAGGCTCGCGGTACCTGTGGCCGGACAGCTACGACCTGCGCCGCATACCGCTACGTCACCCGACGCCGGTCTACCCGATGTCGATCATATGGCGCAACGACAATCCGCATCCGGCGCTCGTCGAGCTCCGCCACCACCTCGACTCCAAACGAGCCGACGCACCCGACACCGAGGTGTGGATACCTACCTGGGCGCAGCGCATCCCACGCACCGCGGCCACGTCCAGCTGATCGGCAGTGACCGCCGTCGGCCGCATGTTCTTCCAAATCCTCGGCGCGATAGCCGAATTCGAACACGCCCTGCTGAGCGAACGCACCCGCGACGGCCTGGCCGCCGCCAAAACTGCCACTACCAGCAGTAGTTCGTTATTACGATGGTCAAGGCGCTGACACCGGTGAGCTGAGTGACTCCTTGCGGCGTCGAGCAGTCCGCTAGCTGGGTTTCGGGGATGGTGATTACCAGCGTGGCCGGGTGGCTGGCGTACATTCCGGAGCTGATTGTTCCGGTGTGCGTGACTACGACGTTACCGTTGGCGCGGGTCACGGTTCGAACGAATGGAAATGTGCTGCTCCCGCCGCCACTCCAGTGGAAGACGCGGGTTCCGGTCGAAAGGGCGAGCAGGTCGGTGCATGAGGTGACCACATTATTGGTCAGTTCGGTGTAGGTTCCGGTCGGCGCGGCCGGATCGGTGCAGTGCAGGGGCGTGCCCAGATTGCCCTCGACATTGCGGGTGACCGATTGTGAGGTGTTGGTGATGCCCGGGGTGTAGGTGACGACCTCGGTGCCAGTGCAGATGTTGGCCGAAAGGTCGAGCGCCGCAAAAGCTGGGGTCGCAGCGGCTCTGCCACTGACGGCGACGTCGATGCCTTGTGCGTTGGCTGGGATGCTGAATCCGAGCAGGCCCGTGGCTGCGATGGCCAGGACGGCAGTGATCTTCTTGATGGCGCGCATGGCCATCACCTCCTTGGTGTACCGACGCTCGTGCACCGGGACGGAAACATATTCATTAGTGGGTCGATACCACAGCTCGTGTGGCGGTAATTTTTAGTTTGAGCAGACCTGGGCCGCAAATGAGATTCTTGCCAGCAAGCTACTTAGGCTCATCGTTTTCTCGTTCCTTGTCACCGTGCAGATATGCACGCCTGCAGAATATTTGAAAACATATGTCGCTCACCATCAGCTGTTCCTCACCGTGGAACGCCCCCGTGCGACTCACCCCGACCAGGTGGATCATTTCGTGACCTCCCCGGAGTGTGTCCGGTATTCGACCCGCAAATTCCTGACGAGGACGTGGGTACGTTAATCCGGGCACCGCAGCCAGCACTCTGACGAGGTGGCGCAGACCGTCGAGGTTACGGGCGAGCCGATCCATCGAATGCACGATCACCGTGTCGCCGTCGCGGACGAAGGCGATCAGCTCGTCCAGCGGGTCGTGCAGGCCGCCACCGTGGACTCATAATCCCTTGGTCGCCGCGCCGCCACCGAGTAGCTGTCACGCTCATGCAGAGGTCGTGACCGACTCGGCGTGGAAGGGGTGACCGTATTGCCGGAGCGAGGTCAATCCGCCTGTGCGGGAACCTGTTCCGGGCGACGCTTCCACGCCGGGATCGACAGGTAAGTCGCCGCCCGCAGAGCCCACTCCACCGGTCCGTACCGGTGGTTGCGCAACCACCAGGTGCTCAGCGCCAGTTGGCCGGCGTAGGTGAGCAGGGCGATGGCGATGACGCCGGCCGGTGGGATCTTGTCGGCCAGCGCGAATCCGTAGCCGGTGTAGATCACCATGAGCACGATGGACTGTCCGATGTAGTTGGACGCCGCCATTCGCCCGGCCGGGGCCAGTCGGCCGATCAGGTGCGCGGTGCGCGGCGACTGGGTGAGGCAGATGATGCCTGCGATGTAGGCGAAGGTCATCAGCGGGTTGACGAGTTGTTGCACGCCGGCCCAGATCGTGGGCGGCGTTATCCATTCCATGGTTCCGGCGAAGGTCACCGCCGACACCGGCAGTCCGATCGTCAGTCCGCCGACCAGTACCCGAGGCGCCCAGCGCCGCAACGTTTCCCGGTCGGTGAGCAGTTCTCGTTTGCCTGCCGCCATCCCCAGCAGGAACATGCCGAAGGCCGTCACGCCCTGGGTGAACCAGATCAGGGCGATGACGAAGGGTGCCAGCCACATCTGGTTGGCGAACGTGTCGCCGAAGGTGCCGGTGTATCCGTCGTGGACTCGCGGCACGTCGAAGAGGTCGGCCAGCGCGGAGATTCCCTCGCCTCCCTCGCTCGGCAGGAACGACCACCCGCACCACAACACATACAGCACCACCCCGGTGATCACGGCGGTGCGGGGCTTCAGTTTCTTCAACGGGATCAGGATCAGGCACAGGAACGCATAGAGGGTGAGGATGTCACCGATCCACAGCAAGAACACGTGCGCGAGCCCGATCACCAGCAGCGCTAGGCAACGCCGCAACAGCCGCGTGTTGGCCGACGCGCCCGCGCGCTGCGCCGCCGCGATCTGCAACGTGAACGAGTAGCCGAACAGGAACGCGAACAGCAGATAGAACCGGCCTTCGAACAAGGCGTTGACCACCGCGCTCATCAGATGGTCGAACGGCCCGTCGAAGCGCAGTGTCGGATCGTCACTCGTGCCGCCGTACGACCACCACGTGGTCGCGAACATGACGTTGGTGACGAGGATGCCGAACAGCGCGAACCCGCGCAGAATGTCGACCTCTGCGATCCGTCGACCCGAAGTAGTGACGGGGAGAACCGATTTGGTCATGGTATCGAAATTAGCCACCGGCCCTGGGCTGCGCGTCCGCCGCCGGGCTGATCGACGCCCTGACCTTGGGAGACGACGACTGCGACCTGCGGCGTATTGACATTGGACGTTCGGCGGTCACGTCAGGTCGGCGACCTCGAGATAGATCTGCCGCTCGACCGCGATCTCGGCCAGGAATCCCTGTCCGCTACCGGCCGTCGCCGGGAACGCCGCGACCGCCAGTTCCCCCGCACGCAACCGCGCACCGGTGAACTCGCGCTGCCCGAGGATTATCGGTTGCGCCTGCGCGAACCCCGCCCCGGCGACCGCGTCGGCCAATGGCTCACCGAGCAGGTCGGTCACGGTTCCGGGGATCAGCCGGGCCGCGACGATCTGATCGAAACTGGGTCGCCGGTTGATGTGATGCGCCAGGTACAGCCGATCGGGCCGCCCGAAGCACAGGTGGGTGAGCAATCCGCGACCGCGCACGCGATCCGGATCGAGCTCGGCGAAGTACACGACGCTACGCACCGTCGCACGTACCTCGGTGGCAATCGCAATGCCGCCACGTTCGCGCCTACCGCGAATCAGCATGCCGCGGAAGGACCTCCGACGGCGCGCGCGCCCCGGATCCAGTTCCGCGACCGGGAAATCCTCGGGATCGAAGGTGTGGATGTCGGTGTAACCGATCCGCCGATCCGCACCGAGCGCACGCTTGCCCCGCTCATCGAACTCGACGGCGAGCAAGACCTGGAAGTTGAAGGGCGCCTGGAACGTCGGCCGATACGACAGGTAGCAGTCGACACCGGTCCCGAAAACCACCATGCCATGCAACCCCGCACCCCCTGCCAAACCGGGCTGATGATGGTGTCGAGGTGCACGAATATGAATTGCGCTCATCGTGAACTCCTTTTCTTGCCACCACCACCGTGCCAAGAACCGACCGCCGTGCCACGAGTGCTGGACTACTCGAATCCCTGGTACCGGCTACCCAGAGGGTGCAGCGACCTTCTGAAAGCCCGCCGACTCTGTCCGAATAGGCCGCCGACTCCGGCGAAGTACCCCGCCGACGGCCGCAGATTGTCCCTCCGCAGCACCAATGCGCCGCTGTTCGGCCGATCACGCGCGAAAGCCCTCAACTCCGGCGAACCCAGACCTTCGCGCCCGGACCGAGCTCCCACCTCGCTGTCCAACCGCCCCCGCACGAGTGGGGCCGCCGCCAAGTCCCATCCGATGGTCGCGTCGATGCCGAGCGGGACATGGCGGCGAGAAAGTGCGAGTAGGGCGCGATCGCGGATCAGGATGGCGTGCTCGCGCCGCCTTGAAACTTCACCAAGCGAGTCCGTGAACAGCGGGTCACATACGGCAGGTGGATATCCGCATGCCCGCTGAGAGCGGGGTGCGTGTTCAACAGGGCTCTCACGGCGTTCAACACTTGCTGCCGGGCTGGTGGTTCCAGGGTCAGGATGTAGCTGCGGGACGCGACGAGATCCAGTAGTCCGGATCGGGACATGCGGCAAATCCATTCGAAGTCTCGTCGCTCGATCGGCTCGAAAGGCGGTCCGACATACGGGGTTTCACTGTTCATGTCCAGCTCGGTGCCTTGCCGCATGATTCGGCCCAGCTCGGCGACCCACGGTTCGCGTTCGTCGCGGATGTTCCATACGAGCCCGAGCTGACCACCATCTCGCAGCACACGGTTCAGCTCGGGAACGGCAGCGTCCACGTCCACCCAGTGCCAGGCCTGCGCGACGACGACGGCATCCACCGAGTCGTCGTCGAGGGGAATGCTCTCCGCTCGGCCCGCCAGGATCGGCACCTCCGGCAGTGCGCGCACGAACTCCGCACGCATACCGTCGGACGGTTCCACCGCCACCACATCGCATTCGAGCTCGAGCAGCCCTCGCGTCAGCTGGCCGCTGCCGGCCCCCAGGTCGAGTATCTTCCGCGCGCCGGACGGAACCAGCCAACGTATTGCTTCTCCCGGATAGGAAGGTCGTGACTTCGCGTATACCGCTGCCCCCGCACCGAACGAACTTGCCTGATCGTGATTCGACTGCCCACCCATTCTCCGGATGCTAGCCGCACGTCCCGGTGCGTCGCGATCTGACGTGGAATGCCGGAAAGCTGTCCAGGATTGGCGGTTCAGTGCGGCGCGGCCATCGCCTTCAGGTCCGGAAGGTTGCCGATCCGCTGACTCGCCGGTCGGCCCGGCGCACTGGTCTGCGGTGACCCGGTAGCTCGCAGCCGGGCGCGTACCTCGGCGGGGGTCCGGCGTTGACCGGCTGCGGTGCTGATCCCCTGATAACTGGCGACGGTGCCAGTGATGATCGGTGAGGCACTGGATGTCCCGCTGAACACGTCGGTGTACCAGAGGTCTTCGTCGGAACCGCCCTGCAGATCGCCATAGCCGGTGGTGGTGACTTCCCTCCCCCAGGCTTGGGCGTCGACACGAGAACCGAAGTTGGAGAAATCGAGTCGAGACCGTCCGGGTCCGTAGTCGCGGCCGTGGAAGCCGGACGGTGGCGCGCCGGCGCCGACGATGATCGCCCCGGAGTCGGCCGCACCGCCGCGGAACGGGTTGCGCCACGAGGTCGGGAAGCCGACGGGACGGGTGTCGTACAGCGCGGCATCCAGGTCTTCGGCACCGTTCCCGCCTGCCTCGACCACGATGACACCGCGCCCGACGGCGTAGCGGATGGCGGCGAGGTCGTCGGGCCACCATTCGATGGCGATATAGCCCGCCTGGTCCGCGCGGCCCGCGTAGTTGAATCGTGGTCCGGGACGGTGCAGTTCGAGCAAGATGACATCGCCTGCAGCGAGCGCGTCGGCGGCCGCGCGGATGGCCGCGGCCGATCCTGGTCCGAAGATCGAGACGGCCCGCAAGAAGGCGTCGGGTGCGATGCCGGTGATGCCGAAGGCGTTCACGTCACCGCTGATCTCCCCCGCGACCGCGGTGCCGTGGTCGCGCCAGCCCCGATCTGGCGAGGGGTCGCCGCCGATCACGCCGCCTTGATTCGCGAGCAGGTCCTCGTGGGTGAACCGCCACGCGCCTTCGACATCGATCACGCGCACACCTTGGCCGCCGCCGCCCGGCACGGTCCAGGCCCAGCGGGCGTCGATGCCTTGCGGTGCCGCGTCGAGATAACCCTGGCGCGCTTCGAAGTTCGGGGTGACCGGTGGCGCGTCGGCCGCCACGGAATAGGCGGTGCCGCCCGGGGCGATCGGCGGTTCGGCGGGCGGTTTGAGATAAGCACCATCGACCGCGTCGTCTTCGCGCAGTCGTGCCGCGATGTCGGCGAGCCCCTCGGTGATCCCGCGGACGGCGAAGTACCGCAGATACTGCGCGGCGACAGATTCGTGCGGTGTCCCCGCGACGCGACCGTGCAGACGGTTGACCGGTCCGAAGATCCGCGCGAGCCGACCACCTGCGGGAAGCAGCCCGGTCAACCGCGCCTCGGCGCTGAGACTCTCATCGAGGGCGCTCGGGCTGAGCGGGGTGTCCGCGCCATGGGTGACCACGATCAGCTCCGGCTGCAACTGGAGCGCGGACTGCTGGGCTGCCATGGTTTCCAGTGAACCTGCTGCGCGGACCCACCACTAGCGGAATGCGTTACGCAGCGGCCGCATTTCGGCATCGCATGCCAGGCGATCAGCGATCGAGCCGGACCGCACGCATTCGCGAAGCCCCGGGCAGCTCCACCACACGGTGACGCACCGCGGCGACGCTGAGTACCTCCATGGTCCCGATCAGGATGAGGAACAGGCCGACCACCAGGCCGAGCACGTCCACCGAGTCGAACGGCAGGACACCGACGAGGATGCCGAGCACCATCGTCGCCAGGCCGAACACCTCCTGCCTGCCGCCGCCCGCGAGATCGTCCGCCCAGACCGCGACCGTGGCGTGACAGATTCCGCGCACCGACCAGGCCAGCCCGATCCAGAACGAGAGCAGCAGTGCCGAATTGCCGCCGCTGAAACACAGCACGGCAAGCAGCAGGGAGACCAGGCCGCTGGCGAAGACGAGCACACGCAGCGCGGGCGCGAATTTCGCGCCGAACGCGATGACCATCTGTAATCCGCCGTTGAGCAGCAGGTAGAGACCGAAGAGCAGCTCCGCGGTCGGCAGCGACTTGTGTGGCCACACCGCTACGACCACACCCACGATCATCGAGCAGGCACCGGCCACCACTATTGCCTGCCGGACGCCCCCGGCCAGTGGTTCCGTACGCCCTTCGAGCTCGGTTTCGGGCATAGCTACATGATATGGCGGGTTCGTGCGGATAGCCGCGTGTTTGCTTTCACTCGGTGCGCCTAGTGGAACGCCGGATTGTGACCCCGTTACAGGGATCGGCTACGCGTCTCGGCTGGTCTGGCCGCTGGCAGTCGGCGAATGTTGCCACGTCGTTGCCGCAAGCGCTGCGGTCAGGTCTCCGGCGGTCAGCAGAAAATTTCTGGAACTCAGCACGATTCCGATGTCGAGAACGTAGCGCCGGCTCCGTCCTAGGGATATCAGCGGCCACCACCGGCCGCGACGAAGAAGAACCGCCCAGCCAACGAACAACACCGAAAGGCAATACCGTGGAACAGAACGAGATCGCCGAAGTCCTGAACCGCCCGCTCAGCCAGGAACTGCTGGCCCGCGACCTGACCCGCTTGGCCTACGTCGCCAAGGACGGCACACCCCGCAATATCCCGATCGCGTTCACCTGGAACGGTGCCGAGGTCGTCCTGTGCACCTCGAAGAACGCCCCGAAACTGCATGCCCTGCGCGAGAATCCGATGGTGGCTCTGACGATCGACACCGAGGTGCATCCGCCGAAGATTTTGCTCATTCGAGGCCGGGTCGAGCTGGACGTGGTCGACGGCATCCCGGCGGAGTACCTCCAGATGAACGGCTCTTACGAGATGACCGCTGAGCAGCGGGTCCACTGGGAGGCGGAGGTGCGTTCGCTCTACGACGGCATGGTCCGGATCGTCGTCACCCCGACCTGGGCGAAACTGATCGACTTCGACACGACCCTGCCCAGCCCGGTCGAGGAGCTGATCCAGCAGCGGGCGCAACGGTCGCGCGCCTGAGCGCTGCAGCGTGCAGAACCACCGCGCTGCTTCATCCCTGCAAACAGCACCCGGCCACAATGGGCCGAACCACATCAAGGAGAACACGATGGCCAAGTACCTGCTGCTCAAGCACTACCGTGGCGCGCCCGCCTCGGTCAACAACGCGCCGATGGACCAGTGGACGCCCGAGGAGATCACGGCTCACATCCAGTACATGCGCGACTTCGCCACTCGCCTCGAGGCCACCGGCGAATTCGTCGACGAGCGAGCGCTGTCCCCGGAGGGCACCTTCGTCCGCTACGACGGTGAGGGACGGCCACCGGTCACCGACGGCCCGTTCGCCGAGACCAAGGACCTGATCGCGGGCTGGATGGTGATCGACGTCGACACCTACCAGCGGGCGATCGAGCTGGCCGGTGAGTTGTCCGCGGCACCGGGCGCGGGCGGCAAGCCGATCCACGAGTGGCTCGAACTGCGCCCGCTCTACGGCGAAACGCCGACGGTCACCGAGTGATGGACGAACTGCCGCTGCGGGAGCTGACTCCCGCGGTGATCGGCGTCCTCGTGCATCGCGGCGTCGACTTCGCGACGGCCGAGGACGCCGTGCAGGAAGCTCTCATCCAGGCCGCGACGAGCTGGCCGGACCAGCAGCCCGCCGACCCGAAGGGCTGGCTGGTCACGGTCGCCTGGCGCAAATTCCTCGACGCGCACCGCGCCGAGGCGGCGCGTCGCGAGCGAGAGCAGCGGATCGAGGCCGAGCCGCCACCCGGCCCGGCCGAGACAACAGACGACACGCTTCAGCTGTATTTCCTGTGCTCGCACCCGTCGCTGACACCGGCGTCGGCCGTCGCGCTCACCTTGCGCGCGGTCGGCGGCCTGACCACTCGTCAGATCGCGCAGGCCTATCTGGTGCCCGAGGCGACCATGGCGCAACGGATCAGCCGGGCCAAGCGAACCGTCTCGGATGTCCGGTTCAACCAGCCCGGTGACGTCGCCACCGTGCTGCGCGTGCTCTACCTGGTCTTCAACGAGGGCTACTCCGGCGATATCGACCTTGCCGGTGAGGCCATCCGGCTCACCCGCCAACTCGCCGCCAAGACCATGCACGAGGAGGTGGCCGGCCTGCTCGCACTCATGTTGCTGCACCACGCGCGACGACCGGCCCGGACCAGCTCCGACGGCAGCCTTGTCCCGCTCGCCGAACAGGACCGCAGCCTCTGGAACACTCGCCTGATCGCCGAGGGCGTCGACGTGCTCCAGGCCGCCCTCGCCCGCGACCGACTGGGCGAATTCCAGGCCCAGGCCGCCATCGCCGCCCTGCACGCCGACGCTCAGACTGCCGAGGAGACCGACTGGGTGCAGATTGTCGAGTGGTACGACGAATTGGTGCGACTCACCAACAGCCCAGTGGCTCAACTCAATCGGGCCGTCGCGGTCGGTGAAGCCGACGGTCCGCGAGCAGGCTTGGCCGCACTCACAGGCCTCGACCCCGCCCTCCCCAGGTACGCTGCCGTCGCGGCGTATCTCCACGAACGTGACGGCGACCCAGCGACCGCGGCACGGCTCTACAACGAAGCGGCCCGCTCCGCATCGAGCCTTCCTGAACGCGAGCACCTCACCCGGCAGGCCGCCCGGCTCAACGCACAGTTGCGGAGTTGAACGCCAGCACCACCGATCGCGCTCACCCATGACTTGAAAGGTTGGCGATCATGTTCTGGAAATACGTGGTGTGGATCTGCACGAGCATCGGCTACTGGATCGGCGCATTCATCGCGGGAGCCACATCCGGTGTGGGCGAGCTAGGTCCTGCGCCCAAGCGGCCTCGGTGGCGACGCACCTATCCCTACGACAAGACATCCCGCTCGAATGGACAGCACAACTGACCGGCGCGCGGAGTGGATCGAGGAGAGCGTCACCGTCAAGCGCGATGGCAAGGACGTACGTGGTGACCGCGTTCGCCTACGGCGGGAACCTCGGGCCGACCGAGGTCGCCCCGCACATGCGCGGGGTCAGCGCCCACGAGATCTACACGGCCGGGAACAAGCACGCCACCCCGACAAGATCTACAAGGCGTCGGCGGACGTGGTCAACGCCTTCGCGAAGCTGGATGTCGCCGCGATGTGGGGCGACGGGTCGACCGCGGCCAAGCACGGGAGCCGATCGATTACCGGATCCTGCCGTTCTCAACGCGTGGTGTACGCGCGGATGAATGCGTGGACCCCGTCGATCATGGTCTGGCGGACCTGACCCAGGTCGGCGTTGGCGGGGACCGGGTGACGTTCGTAGGCCAACAAGAGGGTCAGGGCACCGAAGTGGTCGGCGGCCAGACGCGGGTTGTCCGTATCCAGGAGCCCCGCCTCGGCGAAGTGCGCGATGCGTTCCGCGAGCGCTTCCTCCACCGCGGCCGTCGCGATGTCGTCCTTGGTCATCGGCGTCCGCAGGCGCTCCTGGGCGACGAGGGCGAATGCGGCGGTGTAGTCGGCGGATCCGACGATCGACGTGCCGAGGTCGACAGCCAAAGCGGTCAGCGCCTTCTCCAGCTGCGGCGCAGTCGTGATCCGGGCGTCCATGGGGAGGTGTTCGTCGAGCGCCCGGCATGCTGTGGCCGACATTGACTCGGAGGCGTCGGAGAGGATGGCGAGGAAGAGGCGCCGCTTGTCGCCGAAGTAGTCGTATACGGTGCGCTTCGAGACCGCGGCCCGGGCCGCGATGGCGTCCATGCTGACGCGGTCCACTCCCTGATGTACGAACAGGTCGCGTGCGGCGGCGAGAATCGCCGTCCGCTTCTCCAAGGATCCTTCGCGCACGGTCTTCTCCGTACCGCCAGTGTTCATGACCAGCCACGATACCACTCTACACCGTGCAGTTTACTTACTACACTGCACGGTGTAGTATCACCGTATGACCTCGACAGCGACGGCGCCCCTCGCAGACCGCTGGCCCCAATACCACTTCCTGCCCGCCGCCGAAGCGCCGGGCGACGCACTGCAGACCTGGCTCGAACACGCCATCGGCGAAGGAGAATTCACGGATCTCGACGGCGCGGTGCTGCTGGGCCACGCTCAGTCCATCCAGCGGCATGCGCTCATCGAGGGCCAGAGCATGCCTCGCCGCGCCATCACCACGAGGCCGTACTGAGCCGACGGCAGGCAGGGACTCTAGTGCGCACGGACACGAGAACGAGCCCCGAAAGCTGACGGGCCCTGTCCTAGCGTCACTTCCACCACCTCAAGGAATGCCCCATGCCCCGATCCTCGCGGAGCAATACTCCGCGAGGCCCGCCTACCTGTGGCGTGCGGAGACCCACTGAGCACCTTCAAGTGCCGTTCCGCACAGCGCCCCACCGCACCCCAAAAACAAGAAACCCGAGTCTGACATCTGGCTGCCCCGCGCATTGACGCGGCGCGGCCAGAAAGGAGCAACCATGAACGAGACACATCGCCACCCCCGCAACCGCTCCGTCCTCGTCTCCGGCGCCAGCATCGCCGGCCCGGCGATCGCCTACTGGCTGCACCGCTACGGCTTCGACGTCACCGTCGTCGAGAAGGCGGGCACCGTGCGCGGTGGCGGCTACCCCATCGACATCCGCGGTACCGCCCTGGAGGTGGTACGGCGTATGAACGTCCTGCCCCAACTGCAGAAGGCCCACGTCAACACCCAGGGCATCACCTTCGTGGGCGCCGACGGCAGCACCATCGCAGCACTGCGCGCCGAGAACATGGGCATCGGCGCTGACGGCGACCTCGAGGTGCAACGCGGCGACCTGACCGAGATTCTCTACGACGCGGTCCGCGACTCCGTCGCGTTCATGTTCAACGACTCCATCGCCTCGCTCGACGACCGCTCCGACGGCATCGAGGTGGCCTTCCGCAGCGGCGCCCGCCGCACCTTCGATGTCGTCATCGGGGCCGACGGACTCCACTCGAACACCCGCCGTCTGATCCTCGGCCCCGAGGAGCGCTTCCACCACTACCTCGGTGCCTGCTTTGCAGGCTTCACCCTGCCCAACCACCTCGGGCTCTCCCACGAGGGCGTGCTGTGGAACACCCCAGGCCGGCGCGCCGCCCTGTATGCCGCAGGCTCCGGCCGAAACGTGTTCGGGCTGCTCTCCTTCAGGCGCTCCGACCAGCCCTTCGACGCCTTCCGCAACCCCGACGCGCAGCGCGAACTGGTCGCCGCCACCTTCCCGGACGAAAGTTGGGAAATTCCCCGGATGGTCGCCGAGATGCGCGCCGCCGAGGACCTGTTCTTCGACGCCGTCAGCCAGATACGGATGACAAACTGGTCCCTGGGCCGGGTCGCGCTGGTCGGTGACGCCGCCTACGCGCCGTCCTTCCTGACGGGACAGGGCACCAGTCTCGCACTGGTCGGGGCCTATGTGCTGGCCGGCGAGCTGGCCGCGCATGCCGACCACGCGGAGGCGTTCGACGCTTATGACAGGGTGCTGAGGCCGTTCGTGACCCTCAACCAGGAGATGGCCAACGGGGGCGACACGGAGCTTTTCCCCGCCACCGAGGAGTCCCTCCAGCAGCGCAACGACGCCCTGCGCTCTCTGTCCGCCCTCCCCTCCGACCCGCCGCGCGCCGCGTACTCCGCCCTCACCCTCCCCGACTACGAGGGGTCCCAGACTGGTGAGCCGAAAAAACAACGTTGAGGACTGATCCCCCAGGTCAGGCCGTGGGCTCCAGAGGGGTTGTGGCTGTCTGCTCGTCGTGTTCACGCAGCATGCGCATGACGGTGGCCGGGGCTGGGTGCTGACCGCGCTTCTTGCCAGTGCGGATGACGAGGTGGGAGGCGATCTCGCGCAGCGAGAGGCGTTCGTCGTCGCGCAGGCGCAGGGCGGTGGCGAGCATGTCCTCGTCGGAGACCTTGACGCCGCCGATCACCTTGCCCTTCGTGCGGGCGGTCTCCTGGCCTTCGAGGCTCTTGTCGCGGATGTAGTCGCGTTCGGACTCGGCCATGGCGGCGAAGAAAGCGAACAAGGCGGCCCCATGGCCGGCCGGGTCGTGCTTCCCGGCGAGGGGGCCGGTGAGGAACTCCAGCTCGATCTCGGCGTCCCGCAGTTCTTCGGCGACCTTCAGTAGTTCCAGGGCGCCGCGGCCCAGGCGCTTCATCTCGTGTACCACGAGGGTGACCTTCGCTCCCAGCGAGCGGTACTCGCGGGCCGCCGCCAGGGCGGCCTTCATCTCGGGGCGTTCCCGGACCCGGGTGCTGATCTGTTCCTGGAACAGACGGTGCACGCCGGATGCTTCGAGGGCGTCGACCTGAGACTGGATCTCCTGCGTGCGGGTCGAGACCCTGGCGTACGCGAGCCGGACTTCCATCGACACGGCCGGCGCCGCCAGCTTCTGCACCGGCAGGGCCATCCAGACGGAGCCGGGATGGCGTACGGCCGGGGTCGCGACGTGCAGTTCGGAGCGGAGCGCGGGGACAAGCTGGAAGCGGGCGGTGTGGTACTTGAGTGCGACCTTGCCGGCGGTGGTGCGGCAGGGCGAGCCCGCCGGGGCCTGGCAGGTGGACATCGGGCAGACGTGCGACTCGACGAGCCGGTACGGGTCGGTGATCACGCCGGGATCGTTTCAGGAATGTGTTTCACCGGTCAAGAGGAAGGAAACGACCGGTGAAACAAATCGGCCTGCGGCGATACCGTCGGCGCTCGGCGTTGAAACGGGGACCACCTATGAAACAACCTCGGTGTCCGCGTTGTTGCCTCTTCGAGTCGGCGGACGTCCTCGCCGCCCGCCTACGACACTGATTCGCGCCTATGACCTACCTGCCGCTGGCGTGTGGCACGTTTCGCTCGCATTCCGGTCCCACCCCAACTGGTGCGACTCACCAACAGTCCAGTGGCCCAGCTCAATCGGGCCGTCGCGGTCGGTGAGGCCGACGGTCCACGAGCGGGCTTGGCCGCACTCACGGGCCTCGACCCCGCCCTGCCCAGGTACGCGGCCGTCGCGGCATACCTACACGAACGTGACGGCGACCCGGCCACCGCGGCACGGCTCTACAACGAAGCAGCCCACTCGGCAGCAAGCCTCCCCGAACGCGAACACCTCACGCGACAGGCCGCCCGGCTCAATGCGCAGTTGCGGAGTTGAACGCCGGCGCCACCGATCGCGCCCACCCCTGTCGGCCATGACCTGAAAGGTTGACGAACATGGCGAATTTGCCTGCGCGCCAGCGTGAGTGGACCGCCAGTTGGATCAGTGCATGTCTGGGCCGAGGAGCGGATGGACTTCCAGTGTGCATGCGGTGATAGTGGTCGCGATGGACTGTGGGGTGGGTGTGTTGGGTGGGGTGACGCGTAGGCGGGTGTAGGTCGGGCAGGAATTGCCGTTGGCGTCGACCGCTATCCCCTCGACGATGGCTGCGGCCGGAGCGGTGGTCATGATGACGACGGGTGGAGCGTCGAGGTCGGGTGGGAGTCCACCGAGGTAGCCACGGGGGGTGTGGTCGGCGCGGATGGCGGGGCCGCCCTGGTCGGCCTCGATCTCGGGGTAGCCCGAGAGCTCGCACGCGGCGGTGCCGTTGGCCAGGCCGACGGTGATCTGCACGCCGCGGTGGGTCGAGCCGGGCGATACCTCGGTGGCGCTGAGCACGAGTTGCCCAGCGGCACATGGTGAAACTTGCTTGCTACCGACGCTCGGGGATTCATCAGAGGTGGCCGGGTTGCTCGCGCAGCCGGCGACGGCGAGTAACGCGACACCGACGATGATCGGTGCGTATCGCGTGGTCCGTTTCGACAGCGGAATCACGTCCTTTCGTCGTCGGAGCAGGCCATCCCCGCCGCTGCACAATCCGTGCGCCGTGCACTCCGACAAGGATATGGTCGCAGGCCGGGCGGCGCGTGTCTCGCCAAGCGGGTGTTGTGTCGCTGAACAGCCTTGCGGCCGTTCATCTTTCAACTAGCCCGCTGCGTGGCCATGGAAGGTCAGCAACACTCCGCGGACCGTAGAACCGTCCGGCAGGCGCCAATTCGCGGTGACGTGACCCGCCCCGGCCGCTTCGGAGGACTCGTCACCGGGACGCAGAATCCGGTTGATCCGGACAATCGCCGTACTGCCCGGCACTCGCGCGCCGACCATGATGTCGGTGCCCGATGATCCATCTTCCGCCGTCACCGGCTCGGATCCGAGTGCGGGAACCGCGATCTCCGGGGTCGTCACGACAACCGACTCATCTATCGTCGCGCTGTCATGCTGCGCCTGCGGCACTGCCGTTCCACCGAGCAACGCCAGAATCTGCGCCACCACCACCGGATCGCGCGTCCCGTCATAGAGCCACCGCTGCCCGAGCACACCGTGCATCGACGTGCCGATCAGCGCGTCCTCGGCCCCCTCGAGCGGTGCCCCGCGATAAGCGAACACGACCTGATAGGTGACCGGCTCGGCACCCGAACTGTCCGTCACCGCAACGAACTCGATCCCGACCTCACCGTCCGGATCATCGAGCCGAAACCCACCGACCCGATCCAGCACGGGCTGAGCGCCTCCGCGATACCACGACCGCGTCGGCAACCACGAGGACAACAACTCGACCTTCGTGGGAACCATTGTGGTCTCGTGGATTACCGCCATGCGCGCCTTCTCCCTCTGTGACGGCGAGGCCAGTCGCCGCCGCGCATCGCAGTCTATGGGATTCCGACTGCGATGTGCCCGGGTCGCTCGGAGCTTCGCTCGCACCGCAGTGCTTGCGGGTGACCCGAGCCGAGCAGGTACCTGGCCATGCTGTTGCAGCACAGGGCAACTCGCTCATGGCGGTTCCCTCAACGAGCCCGGAACCAGCTGACTCACCGTCGACGGCGCGACCGAACTCGCCGAAATGCTGGCGATCATCGACAACTGGCTAACCGGCAGCGACCCGCCGTCGCGCGGGCCTTCCATGCCTTCGTCAGCGCGGTCGGGGCGGCATTGACCTTGGCGTTCAACCAGCGCGGCTGGTTGAACGCCAAGGACAGAGCTCACTGATTCGAGCCGCCGTTCATCAGGATGTGCTGGCCGGTGACGAAAGCCGCCTTGGGGTCGGCGAGCAGTTCGGCCACGTCGGCGACGTCGGTGGTGGTGGCCAACCTGCCGAGCGGCACCGACTCGCGCAGGTCGGTCTTGTACGGGTCGTCATCGGGTACGCCGTCGAAGATGCCCGCGTCGTCGATCGCGCCGGGTATCAGCGAGTTGACGGTGACCCCGCGCGGACCGAGTTCCTTGGCGAGCACCTGCACGAGGTAGGTGGGCGCGACCTTGCTGGTGCCGTACAGGCCCATGCCGACGGCGGGGAACTGGGTGGTGCTGGAGGCCACGTTGATGATGCGCCCGCCGTCGGCGATGTGGCGTGCCGCCGCCCGCAGCACCAGGAACGGCCCCTTGGTGTTGACCCGCAACAGCAGGTCGAAGTCCTCCTCGGTGATGTCGGTGACCGGGATGTTGACCTTCTCGATGCCGGCGTTGGCGACCACCACATCCAACCGCCCGAACGTGTCCAGCGCGGTGCGGAACAGGTGCTCGACACCGTCGGAGGTGGAGACGTCGGCCTGCACCGCGACGGCCTTGACGCCGGCGGCGCTCGCCTGGGCCTGGACATCGCCCGCTGCTGCCGCGTCACGTGCGTAGTTGATGACCAGGTCCGCTCCTTGTTGGGCGAAGCGCAGGGCGATCGCCCGGCCAAGCCCTCGCGACGAGCCGGTGATCAGGGCGACTTTTCCTTGTAGCGTCATCACAATCTCCTTCCGATCACCGGTCACTTGCCGTTCGGGTCGCTGTGGTTGAGCGTGGCGACGACCTTCTCGTAGTCGCCGCGCGCCTCGCCGTAGCGCAGGAACTTGACGCGTTCGACCTGGATCTCCTTGGCGTCGGGCTGGGACTCGATCAACCCGATCACCTCGGTGACGAACTCGTCGAGGGGCATGGCCCACTCGCTGTTTTCCTGGCCGGGCAGCAGTGCGGTGCGCACCGACGGTGGCTCCAGTTCCATCACCCGCACCGAGGTGTCGGCCAGCTGCAATCGCAGCGATTCACTGAGCATGTGGATGGCGGCCTTAGTGGCGTTGTAGCTCGGGGTGACCGTGAGCGGGGCGAACGCGAGCCCCGAGGACACGGTCATGATCGTGGCGTCGGGCTGGCTGCGCAACTGCTCGATGAACGCGGCGATCAGCCGGATCGGGCCGAGTAGGTTGGTGGTCACGATGGACTCGGCGGAGGCGAGGAACGTCTCGGGCTGGTGCCAATCCTCGACGTTCATGATGCCGGCCATGGTCACCAGCACGTTGAGCTCGGGGTGCTGGTCGAGCACCAGCTTGGCGGCGGCTTCGATGCTGGCGGGGTCGGCGGTGTCGATCTGCACGGTGTGCATGCCGGGGTGCTCGACGGCGATCCGCTCGAGCAGCGCGGTGCGCCGGCCGCCGACGATGACGGTGTTGCCCCTCGCCTGCAACTCGACCGCAAGTGCGAGGCCGATTCCGCTGGTGGCGCCGGGGACGAAGATGGTGTTTCCAGTAATGTTCATGCCCTGATCGTGCCCACCGCGGCGGGTGGGATACAGAGAGCGCTTATCGGGGGATCGGCAATCCCTGGCTACCAATTGGCAACCTGCCGATACTCTGGTCGCATGGACCGTGTGGCACTGGCGTCCTTCCTGCGCACCCGGCGCGAGACCATGCGCCCCGAGGACATCGGGCTGCCGCCTGGCCCGCGCCGACGGGCACCGGGACTGCGGCGCGAGGAGGTGGCCTCGCGCGCGGCCATGTCCACCGACTACTACACCCGCCTCGAGCAGGGGCGTGGCACGCAGCCCAGCGAGCAGATGTTGTCCTCGCTGGCCCGTGCGCTCCGGTTGTCCGTCGACGAGAGCCGGTACCTGTTCCAGATGGCCGGACGCAACAGCCCGTCGACGGTGCCGACCGCGACGCAAGTGGCGCCCGCGCTGTTGCGGGTGCTCGACCGCCTCGAAGACACGCCATCGCTGATCCTGTCCAACCTGGGTGAGGCGCTGGCGATGAACCGGATGGCCAAGGCGTTGCTGGGTGACTGGACCGCGCACACCGGCCTGGCCCGCAGTGAGGTCTACCGGTGGTTCACTCAGCCCGCCGAGCGGTTGCGCTATCCCGAGCACGACCACGACCGGGTGAGCCGGGCCCAGGTCGCCAGCCTGCGCGCCGCGTACGGGTCGATGGGTGCGCGGTCGCGGGCCGGCGAACTCGTTGGCGCGCTGTGCGAGGCCAGCGTGGAGTTCGCCGAGCTGTGGGAGCGCCAGCAGGTCGCCCGCCGCTTCGAGGAACACAAAGTGCTGCTGCACCCCGAATTGGGTGCGATCGAGGTGGACTGCCAAGTGCTGTTCACCGAGGACCAGTCGCTGGCGCTGCTGGTGTTGACCGCTGCCCCGTGCACCGAGGGCTACGAGAAGCTGCAGCTGCTGGGAGTGCTGGGCAACGAGCGCTTCCCCACCGACGTGTGAGACGGGCCGACAACTCGACGATCTCGACCACCGTCGCCGCCCGGTTTCGCGAACTGCCCTATGCCCCCGTGTGGCTGTCCAGTTTTGTGACCGTGGTTGGTTTGCGGCGGGTTTCGGCGAGGAGTTCGTCGAGTTGGGCTTCGGCGCGTTCGGCGCGGGCCAGGGTTTGGGTGCGGGCTTGGTCGAGGGCCTCGATGCGGTGTGCGGCTTCGGTGCGGGCTTTGTCGATGGTTGCTGCGGCTTCGGCGCGGGCGGCGGCGATGTCGGCGGCGGCGGTGCGGCGGATCTCGGCGAGTTCGGTACGGGTGGTGTCGAGTTCGGCGCGGACCCGGCGCCATTCATCGCGGGCTTCGTTGGCGGCTTCGATGCGTTCCATGGCGGCTTGTTCGGCGCGTTCGGTGGCGCGTTCGGCGTCGGCGGCGCGTTGGACCGCGAGGTCGCGTTCGGACTGGGTGGCGGCGACCTGAGCGGCGGATTCGCGTTGTGCGTGCGCGATTTCGGTGGCGACGCGGCGTTCGGCGCGTTCGACCTGTTCGGCGGCTTCCTTGCGGAGCCGTTCGATTTCCTCGGCCGCTTCGCGGCGAGCCGTGCGGACGTCGGCCTCGGCTTCGCTGCGGGCAGCGAAGACATCGTCGGCGGCCTGACGGGTGGCGCGCTCGACTTCGCGGAGCGCGTCATCGCGGGTGCTGTTCGCGTCGGCAACTGCGGCTTCGGCACTTTCGGCCGCACTGGCGGCGTCGTCAGCGGCGGCTTCGGCGAGCGCGCGTGCCTCGTCGGCCTCGCGTCGTGCCTGTTCGGCAGCGACGGAAGCCATTTCGGCTTCGGCGATCCGCCGGGCGGCGTCGGCTTGCACGGCCTGGACCTGTGCCTCGGCGACGGACGGGTCGCCCAGGGTGGACAGTTCCGCGACGGCCGCGTTGAGGGTATTGCCCAGTTGGTCGGCCAGTCCACGGAATTGAGTGAGCAGCTCATCCGCCCGGAGGCGGGCGACGGTAACCGGGCCTTGCTGCGTCACAGTGACGTTAGCGAGGGGTGCCTCTGACTCCTGTTGTTGCCGTTGACGTTCCCGCCAAGCGCGCCATCGCGTGTGGTCTGGGTGATCACAGTATTCGGAGGGACGGCCAGGTCCCCCGCCGCGCGTGATCGGTCGCGAGCAGCCCGGGTAGTTGCAGACGTTGGACACCGGAGAATCGTAGCGTTGGTTTCGTCATTATTGACGTATTCATACGAAACGAAATGTGGCGTGTCGCAGGGAGACTCATTTCCCCGTCTCGTTTTCTGACCGCCGATAAGTGAACATTATCGGCGGTCAGCCCCTGACTCCCCTCCGGGAAATCCCGCAATCTGGTTGGTTCTATTACGTTTACGTTTGGTCACAGCCAACGCAACGAAACTTCAACGAAACGGCTCGAAAACTGTGCACCCCTGTACGCCAGTACCACTTTGCGAATTCTGTTGGTGGCCAGCGCAACTTTCCCGGCGCCAGGCGGCGGACATTCGGCTACGACCACCGCCCCGGCTGAACCACGTCCACCCAGTCGGCGGGCCAGGTCGATAGCACGACAAGCACCATGATGACCAGATGCACCGGCGCCGCGAAACTTTCCTTGCGCCCGTGGTGATTGATGATGTGCGTGACCACCGCGCCGGTCAGCACGAGTATCAGCACCGCGGCGCCGAGGAATCGCGCCTCGTGATACGGAATCGCCAGCAGCAGCGCACACGCGCCCTCGATCCCGCCGACGACGAACCGGAACCAGGCGGGCCACCCCCAGTCCGCGAACTTGATCGAATACGCGGGCCCGAAAAACGTAGGCCCGGGCCAGAACTTGGTCACCGCACCCACCATGAACTCGAAGGCGAGGAACCACAGGAAACCGGTCGCGACCCATCCGGGCCAGGTGTGGGCAATAGTCATATCGCCATGACCGTCCGCCCGGCCGAGATGTGACACCTATGCGACGGTAGGCACCGATGCGCGAACGACAACGCGCTCCTCGCTCGGACGCAACCGGCGCAGGCCGGGGATGTCGAGCATGCGGTCGGCGGGACGCAGTGCCCAGGAGACTACCGAGCACAGCGCGAAGCCACCGGTGTAGATCAGGTGATTCACCGAGGAATTCGAGGCGATGTGGGAGGCGAAGGCACCGGTCAGCTCGAACACCGTGCCGGCATAAGCCCATTCCTTCACTAGCGGGAATTTAGGCGCAAGGATGGCCAGCGCACCCAGGATCTTCCAGAAACCCAGGATCGTCATCACATAGGTGGGGTAGCCGAGCGCGACCATGCCGTCCGTGGTGCCGCCGCGGTGCATGAGGTCGGCGGCGCCGCCGGATATCCACACGAAGCCGAGCACCAGGGTGGTGGTCCAGTAGCCGATCCGGCGCATTGCGGTCATGATGGTTCTCCCTGTGATGGTGGGCGCGGCCGGGGTGGCCGCGCCGTCACCCCCATGACCGGCACGGTGGCCGGGATGTGACGATCACGACGGCAGTTGCAGGTCCATCAGGTCGATCGTGTCGGCGTCGGAAAGCAGGTCGATCGCGACGATGCGGCCGTCGGACACGGTGAAGTCGAAGACCACCCGCGCCACGCCGCCGACCATCCAGACAAGCCCAGCCCGACCGTCGATCAGCGCGAATCGGGCGCCCTTGGCTCGGCCGGAGAACGTTTCGGCGACGGCTCGGGCACCGACGGCGGCCGCGGCGCCGGTGGCCAGCGCGGCCTGGTCGGCCCGCAGCACCACTTCGGGATCGAGCAGGGTGAGCAGCCTCGCGAAATCGCCGTCGCGCGAGGCTGCGAGGAAGGCGTCCACCACCTCGCGCTGACGGTCGCGGTCGGCAACAGCGCGGGCACCCTGCACCCGACGACGCGCCCGGCTCGCCAATTGCCGTGCGGCCGTGGAGGATTTGCCGACGATCGGGGCGATCTCGTCGAACGGGACGGCGAACATATCGTGCAGCACGAACGAAAGCCGCTCCGGCGGCGAGAGCCGGTCCAGCACGACCAGCAACGCGAGCCCGATCGAATCACCCAGCACCACATCGTTTTCCGGACCGGTCACCAGCTCCGCCGGCTCGTGGTCGGCCAGCGGCTGCTCGCGGCGGGTCTTGCGCACCTGCAGCATGTTCAGGCAGACCCGAGCCACCACAGTGGTCAGCCAGCCGCCCAGATTTTCGATCTCCTCGGAGTCCGCACGACTCAACCGCAACCAGGCTTCCTGCAACGCATCGTCCGCCTCGCTGCCCGACCCGAGTATCCGGTATGCCACCGCGAGCAGGTGCGTACGGTACTCCTCGAACCGTTGCGCGAGAAAAATCTCGTCCATCTGTCACACTCTTCCGATTTCGCCGGTCAGGTAGGTGGATGAACAACCGGAACGGCAGTGTGAACCGAGGAGCGAATGATGACCGCAGGACTACAGACCATCGTGTATCCCGTCACCGACCTGGTCAAGGCCAAGGCCTTCTACGGTGCACTGCTAGGCGAACCCACCACCGACACCGCCTACTACGTGGGCTACCGCGCCGCCGGGCAGGACATCGGCCTGGACCCCCACGGCGCACAGAAGGGAATGGCCGGCCCGGTCGGCTACTGGCACGTCGAGGACATCCACACCCAGATCACGGCGCTGGTGGCGGCGGGCGCGGTGGTGCGCGACGAGCCGCGCGACGTAGGCGGCGGCAAGTTGATCGCCACGCTAGTCGACCCGGACGGCAACCCGGTCGGATTGCTGCAACCGTGACAACGGAATTCACGGTGCGGCCCATCGGCTGGGTGGAATCGCCACTGACCGACCCGGCCGTAGCGCCCCGACAGGGTGATGAGGGCGCCCCGCCTGCCCGAATCAGGTTGTGCACGGAGGTCTTCGAGGCCGCGTCCGATTTGCGGCCCGGCACCGAAGTGCTGGTGTTGACCTGGATGCATCAAGCCGATCGCGACGTGCTGACGGTACATCCGCGCGGGGATACGTCGCGCGCGCCCACCGGCGTCTTCGCCACCCGCTCCCCCGCCCGGCCGAATCCGATCGGCCTGCATCGAGTGACGATCACCGGCATCGATGGACCGGTCCTGTCCGTCGATGCGTTGGAGGCGGTCGACGGCACACCGGTCATCGACCTCAAACCCGTACTCGGTGGCGTTGGCGAGCGGTGACCTTTCCCCGCTGACGCACAACTGGCCGATGACTACCAACCGGTTCGACACCGGTTGGTAGTCGGCACTATTCGTCATCGATCGACATCGGGGAAGCGCTCACCCCGTGCCCGGTGGACTGACAATCTGCCCACGTGGAATTCACGCTCGAGCTTGCGACTCCCCACGAAAGTGATTTTGGCTGTGCAGCATTCGCAGCAGGCGGTCGAGGACGCGTCCGCTACTGGTGCGAAGGCCGTCGTGCTCGTACTCGTTGGTCGCCCACAGCTGTAGGCCCCTGATGGTCTCAGCGGTCTGCAGCGAGTAAGTGGCATCGACGTACATGTCGTCGAGGTAGACGGCGGCGGCCACGGGGACTTCGTTCGCGGCCAAGCGCTGAGGATCGTAGAGGTCGGGCCAGTCCTCGCGGGCGAACAGCACTTCGGCGGGCTCGCGCAGGGGCGCGAGGCAGGGTTGGTCGAAGTGGCCCCGGTAGGTCATCTCTCCGGTGAACAGCACCGGGTCGTCCCCGGCCAACACCATGCGCGCGTCGAACTGCGGGAACTCGCCGCGCACCCGCTCAGCCGCCCAGTTCGTGGCGCCGGTGCCGCGCTGGGCGTAGGTGAGTTCATGCATGAGCGGGTTCAGCGGCAGTTGGGCGTAGCTGAGGAAACCCGCGGCGCGGGCGAGGAAGCTGTCGGACAGCTCGGCTCCGGCCCAGGTGTCTTCGAGCAGGTAGTGCAGCACGTCCGCGCCGTCGCTCGTGCCGAGCATCAGCCCGAGCGACTGGAACGCCTCGACGGTGAGTAAGGATCCGTCCGGCAGTGGTGCGGGACGCTCGATCAGGTGCGCGGCGATCCGGCGGACCGAGGCGACGTCCTGCGGGTGCCGGCGGTAGTAGGCATTGTTCTTGCGATGCACGCGCGGATAGGTGGCGCGGTAGACCTCGTCGGCGGTGACCCGCAAACCGGGAAGGCCGCCGGTGATGATTGCCTCGCGCAGGCCCTCGGGCGCGACCGAGAGGTATGTGACGGCGCACATGCCGCCGAAGCTCTGGCCGAGCACCGACCACGGTTCGTCGGTCAGTGTGCGCCTGATCAGTTCGGCGTCGCGGACGATGGCGTCGGCGCGGAAATGGGTGAGGTAGTCGGCCTGCGCGTCGGGCCCGCCGCGGGCCGGGAGTGTTTGACGGGTGATCGGAGTGGAGCGGCCCGTGCCGCGCTGGTCGAGCAGCAGGACGCGGTAGTCGTCGAGTGCGCGGTCCAGCCAGGAGTCCCGGCCGATCGGCCGTGGCGGCAGCATGCCGGGCCCGCCTTGCAAAAACAGCAGCCAGGGAAGCCGCTCGTGTCCGGTGGCCACCACCTCGCGGGCGTAGACCTCGATGTGCTCGCCGTCCGGCCGATCATGGTCGAGAGGGACGGAGAAGAGATGATCGGTCAGCGTTAGACCGGGCATGGAAGGCTCCTTTGCAGCAATGGCGTGATCGTGGATACGGGCGCTGCTTCGGCGCACGGTGAACACCGTCGCGGCGTCAAGCGTGCCTCGGCTGCGCGAGGATGCTGATGGTGTTGGCCGCGATGATCGCCGCGATGCTCAACCAGGCGGCCACGTCGAGGTGCTGTCCTAGAACGAGCACACCGACAACTGCGGCGAGCACCGGGTTGACGCTCATGAACAATCCGAATGCCTCTGCGGGAACGCGGCGCAGCGTGAACAGGTCGGCGAGGAACGGCAGCGCCGAGGATAGGATTCCGGCCGCGACAGCCGCACCGATCGCCCCGGCGGAAGGCGTGTGGTGTACCGCGACGCCGGCTCCGATGGGCAGAAAGACCAAGGCAGACAACACCGCTGCGGCGGCCGTACCCTGTGCCCCGGGGATGCGCTGCCCGATGGAACGATTGAGCAGAATGTAAGCGGCCCAACCGGCGGCGGCGAGCAGACCGAGCCCCATGCCGAGGTAATCGGCGGTAGGGCGCGGGCGCATCAGTGCGACGACTCCCGCCACGGCGAGTACGGCGCAGCCCAGGTCCACGCGTCTGTGCGAGCCGGCCAGCGCGATCGCGAGTGGGCCGAGAAACTCCAGGGTCACCGCCAGGCCGAGACCGATCCGGTCGATCGCGGTGTAGAGCGACAGGTTCGTCACACCGAAGTCGGCCGCGAGCAGCAGCACCAGCCCCCACTGGCGGCGAGTGAAGGACCGAAGGCGGGGTCGACCGAGGATGAGCAGCACCGCCGCCGCGACGTACTGGCGGACCGCGATGACGCCGGCCGGGCCGAGGACAGGGAAAGCCAGCGACCCGATCGCGGCGCCGAGCTGAGTCGAAAGGCCGCTGGCAAGCATCGTGCAGACCCCGGCCATAGGCACGGCGCCCCGCAGGACGGCGCGGTCTGCCGAGCGAGTGGAGGCTGCTTGCATGCGTCGATACTGTGCTGCGCCGGACCGTGCGCAAAATGCATGGGGCACAACAACTATACGATCCGGTTATGGATGTCGAGTTGCGTCAGTTGCGCTGCCTCATCGCGATCGTGGACGAGGGCACGTTCACCGACGCCGCGATCGCGCTGGGGGTGTCACAGGCGGCGGTCTCCCGCACACTTGCGGCACTCGAGCAGCGCCTCGGCGTACGGCTGCTGCGACGCACGTCCCGCGAAACCTCGCCGACCGCGATCGGATTACGCGTTGTAGCGCACGCCCGGCGCGTGCTGAACGAGGTCGACAACCTGATACAGGAAGCGACATCGGGCCACGTCGAACTGCGTATCGGCCACGCATGGTCGGCACTCGGCCGACTGACAGTCGACTTTCAACACCGGTGGCGGGAATCGCACCCGGAAACGCAAATGCACCTGCTTCGAATCAACTCCCCGAGCGCCGGCCTGGCCGAGGGCACCGCGGACCTCGCGGTCATCCGTAGGCCGCTGGTGGACCGCCGCTTCGAGGGCGCCATCGTGGGTCAGGAAACACGCTGGTGCGCGCTGGCCGCCGCCGATCCCCTGGCGCGGCGCCGCTCGGTGCACCTGGCCGATCTCAGCAGCCGCGTCCTGCTCGTTGACCAGCGCACCGGAACGACCGGCCCGGATTTGTGGCCCGCGAACGCGCGGCCCGTGACGCAGGAGAGCCGCGACATCGATGACTGGCTCACGGTCATCGCCACCGGCCGGTGCGTGGGGGTTACCGCGCAGTCCGTCGTTGACCAATATCCAAGGCCCGGCATCGTCTACCTGCCGGTACGCGACGCCGAACCGGTCACCGTGCGACTCGTCTGGTGGCGCGACGACCCCCACCCAGCCACCCGCGCTGTAGTCGAGCTTCTCACCGAGCTATACCGCACATGACCCGCGGGGTCCGCGATGGGCCAACGCAGCGCGGATCGGTCGGGCCAAGGTGAGCAGAGGCCCTTCAGGGCACGTAGCCGTCGGGGGTACCAGCAGAACCTCCCTTCGCCTGCGGACAGGACCTACGGTGAAGGGGTGGCCACGATCGAACTGCGCACTGAGATCAAGGAATTCCTGAGTTCGCGTCGCGCGCGGATCGGGCCCGAGCGGGCCGGACTGCCCGCCTACGGCGGCAACCGCCGGGTCAAGGGTCTGCGCCGCGAAGAGGTGGCTCTACTGGCAGGAGTATCGGTCGACTACTACGTGCGGATGGAGCGCGGCAGCCTCAGCGGCGCCTCCGACGGGGTGCTCGACGCGGTGGCCGCCGCCTTGCAACTCGACGAGGCCGAGCGCGATCATCTGTTCCACCTTGCGCGGCAGTCCGGGGCGCCCAGTGGTCGCCGCCGTCGGCGACCCGCTGTGACAGTGCGTCCGGCGCTTCGGCAGGTGCTCGACGCCATCACCGATGCGCCAGCATGGATTTGCAACGGCCGTTTCGACGTGCTGGCCATGAATCAGCTCGGCCGCGCGCTGTATTCACCGGTGCTGGCCGACACGCGACGGCCGGCCAACACCGCACGGTTCGTGTATCTGGACCCCGAAGCGGCACAAACGTTCTTCGCCGACTATGACCGAATCGCCGCCGATGTGGCCGCGAAGCTACGCATGGAAGCCGGACGCAATCCGCACGACGAAGACCTGATCGCCCTGGTCGGTGAATTATCGACACGCAGTGAACTATTTCGGCAGCGGTGGGCATCTCAGGACGTTCGGCTCCACCGATCCGGCCGCAAGCGTCTGCACCATCCAGTAGTGGGCCAGCTCGACCTGGACGTCGAGTCGATGGAGCTACCTGCCGAACCCGGCCTGCTCCTGATCGTCTACACCGCAGCAGCTGGCACGGCGACCGCAGACGGTCTAGCACTACTGGCGTCGTGGGCGGCCAGCCAAGAGAGACTAGCGACCGAAACCCAAGCCCTCAGCTGATATTCCGACGATGACCGACTCACCGAAGCGTTCCAACAGCGGACTGTTCGAGGGAACCGCGTGGCATTATGCCCGCTATCGACCGGATTACCCGCAGTCGTTCTTCGACGATCTCATCGAGCGGTTTCACCTCGACCGCACTGGCAGGCTTCTCGATCTGGGCTGCGGCACAGGTCAGTTGGCCATACCGCTGGCGGCCCACGTCGCCGAAGCGGTCGGAATGGACCCCGAACCCGAGATGCTTGTCGAGGCCGCCCGACGCGCCCAAGCTGCGGAAACCACCAACGTGCACTGGGAACAAGGCGGTTCGACCGACCTTTCCGGTGAGCTCGGGCAATTCCGGATGGTCACCATGGGCCGTTCGTTCCACTGGATGGATCGCGAGCAAGTCCTCGATGCCCTCGACGTCATGGTCGAGCGGAACGGCGTCATCGTGCTTGCCAACGACAGCTGCCTGGTCCGACCGACCACCGCATGGCAGCAGTCCGTCGAGGACATCCAACGCCGTTATCTACCACCGGAGCTAACGCCAGCGGATCCCCTGCCGGGCCGTCTCAACCGCGCCGTTGATCACCACCCGCACGAGCAGGTCCTCGCACGTTCGCCCTTCTCCCAGGTGAATCGATTGGTCTATGAATTCGACCGCCCCTGGACGACCGAACAGGTGATCGGGTATCTCTACTCGACCTCCCTACGGCTTCGTCGCCTGCTCGGTAACCGGCGCTCCGAGTTCGAGCACGAGGTCACCGAAACCCTGCAGGCAATCGAGCCTGACGGACTCATCGAACCGGTGAAACTGGAAGTCCTGACCGCAACCCGGCGATAGGTTCGCGGCAACGCCCGGACAGCTTTCACCGTCCCCGAGTTCGCCCGTGCCGTGGTTCGGCACCGGCTGCAGCGCGGCTGTTGGCAATGCGGCTCAGTCAAGGCCGTGGATGCCCTCATCCGGTTCGTAACCGGTTGCGGGCCAATACTATTTGGGAGCCACCGACATCCAGGAGAGCTGGGCGCACTCCTCGACCGCGCCGGTGCCTACTTCGATCTCGATGGTGCGCTCGTCACCACCGGCCTGTACGGCGTGCAGCGTGTGTAAACCAGTGGTGTGTGGGGTCCACATGGCGAGGACGTCGCCGTCGACGCCGGTCTTGGTCGCGTTCGGTGGATCGAACTTGCCGTCCTGGCCGTCGTGGAAACTGAGGTAGGTGCCGGGCTCGGCCGTCGCTCGCACGATGTAGGCACAGTCCGCGGTGTAGGTGGCCGGGTCGTCCAGCGACTTCACCGTGAAAGCGGTGATCGCGGCCGGCGCCGCAGGCGCGGTCAGTACCAGCGCGGCCGCCATCGCACCCACCGTCGCCATCGCAGCCGCAGCGAACCGGTGTGATCGGAGCATGTGGAGTCCCTTCGATTCGCAGCGAATTGCGTTGCCGCATGAGCCTATCGATCGGACCGCAGCCCTGGGAGCGCCACTTATGGGGGCAGCCGTCAGTGGCTCTGATGCCGTCGCCGGACGGTCCGGACCGGTAACGGTTCTCCGTTCGCGACCTCGCCCAGCGACGTTCCAGCGGTTCGAGCCGGCGCTGAAATTCTGTTGAGCATCACTGGATCTGCGGTCTACCGTGCAGATGCCGTGTTCGTGCCCGGTTGAGTGGGCCAAGGGAGAGCGCACCGCCAGTAACTCGGCGCTTCCCTCTCGGATCGACCAGCTCCAGGACGCCCCTGAAGGAAAGCGAGCTCTTGCGAGTGCACACCGAACCTGAAATCCGCACGGCCGCCGGAGTTGTGCGCGGCAGGTGGGAGAACGCCGTCGCAGTGTTCCGAGGTATCCCCTACGCCGAGCCACCATTCGGCGCACGGCGGTTCGCCGCTCCCGTTCCGGCGCAACCGTGGGACGGTGTCCGCGACGCACTGGACTTCGGTCCGCCGGTTCCACAAGCACGCGTGATTTCTGGCGACGGTGACTGCTTGACTCTCAACGTCTGGTCCCCCGACCTCGGCGCCGCTGCGCTGCCGGTGATGGTGTGGATTCATGGGGGCCGATATGTGGAGGGCACCTCCAGTAACCCGCACACCGACGGAACGATTCTCGCCGAATCCGGTGTGGTGATGGTCAGCATGAACTATCGCGTCGGCGTAGAAGGTTTCGCCAATATCGCTGGGGCACCGAACAATCGCGGGATTCTCGACCAGATCGCCGCGTTGCGGTGGGTGCAGGACAATGTTGCCGCGTTCGGTGGCGATCCGGGCAACGTCACCGTGTTCGGCCAGTCCGCGGGCGCGGGTTGCACTACCGCGCTACTCACTATGCCGTTGGCCGCCGGACTGTTTCGTCGAGCGATAGCCCAGAGCTGCCCCGGTACGTTTTTCTCGCCGCGGCTGTCCGCCGCGATCTCGGCAACGATCGCTGCGGCACTCGGTGCGCAAGCCACGGTTGATGAGCTCACCCGCTTCTCCCCGGCCGCGCTGGTCAACGCAGCGGATGCCGTCCTGGAGAAGATGCCGGACTTCGTCGAATCCTGGGGCCCCACCGCGCTGACCCCGACCGCGTTCTCACCCGTCGTCGACGGTGATGTCCTCGCGCATGCACCATGGCACGCGCTCGCCAACGGTGCCGCACGAGATATCGACCTACTCGTAGGACACACCCGTGACGAATACCGGCTGATCAATTCCCTGCTCGGCACCGAGGTAACCGACGCCCAGGTGAACACCACGCTGGACCATTTCGCACCGACCTCGGACACCAGTTACCGCGCCCTCTACCCAGAGGCCACCCCCGGCGAGCTGTACGAACTCATCAACTGCGACTGGCTGTTTCGGATGCCTGACCTACATCTCGCCGACGCCCAGCACACCGGCGGCGGGCAGGTCTGGAACTACGAACTCTGCTGGAGCTACAACCGGGACCAGGGCGCCTCCCACAGCCTCGACGTGCTGCTCGTGTTCGGCACGCTCGACCTCGACGACGTCCGCAACCATCCGTCAGCACTCCCGAACGCCGCCGCCGAGTCCGTGCACGTCGCCCACCACATGCGCACCGACTGGCTGAAGTTCGCCACCACGGGCGACCCCGGCTGGGCCCCATACGTTCCGGACGCCCGATCAACCCGCGTCTACACTCCCGAGCCGACAACTCAGCCCTACCCCGAGGAACGCTCACGCCGCATCTGGTCCACCCACCAGTTCGGCGCGCTGGACCTACCCGAGTGACCCACACGGCACAGGTTGCGGCGCACGCCAATCGACCTCTACCCGAGAACACTCACGCTGTATCTGTCGACTCATCAGTTCGGCGCCTGGACCTACCTGACTGACCCCCGCACCGGTTGGGTCGCACGCGAACCGCCCCCGACCCCGAGAACACTCGCGCCGTTTCTGGTCGACTCACCAGTTCGACGCCCTGGATCTACCTCACTGACCCAGGCACAGGTTGCGGCGCACGCGGACCGACGTATCGCGCGGACGGACGGATAACCTTCGCTGTGTCAGCCTGTTCGAGAATGTTGGCGGTCCACCCGACGACACGACTCGTGGCGAAGGTCGGGGTGAACATCGAACGCGGTATCCCACACAGTTCCATGACGACCCCGGCATAGAACTCGACGTTCGCATAGAGATCCCGGCCGGGCTTGAGTTCGGCGAGCACCTCGGTAACCCGGCGTTCCACCGTAGTCGCGAACTCCACCAGCTCGCCGCCGAGTCCGATACCGATGTCGCGCAACAGAACCGAACGAGGATCCGCGGTGCGATACACGGCATGTCCGAAGCCCATCACCCGGTCACCGTTGGCGACTTTGTCGCGGACCCAGCCGTCGATGCGATCCGCACTGCCGATCTCATCCAACCCGTCCAACGCCCGGTCCGGCGCACCACCGTGCAGCGGTCCGGAGAACGCGCCGATCGCCGCGACGACCGCCGACGCGACGTCGGCACCGGTGGAGGCCACGACCCGCGCGGTGAAGGTGGAGGGATTGAACCCGTGATCGATCGTCGCGATCAGGTACTGCTCGATCGCCCGACTGGCCTGTTGTCCCGGCAGCTCGCCGGTCAGCATGTACAGCCAGTTCGCCGCCGTCGACAAATCCGCCTGCGGGACAACCGGTTCCAGCCCGCGGTGGAGCCGATGCAGCGCGGCCAGGATCGTCGGCGTCACCGCGCAGATCAACAGCGCGTCGGCCTTACGTGACGCGGAGTCCCCGTCCCACACCGGCTGCAGGTCACGCACCGCAGCCAGCATCGACAGAGCTGTCCGCAAGCCGACCATCGGACGGAACGGATCCCCGCTGGACGCGATAGTCGGCAACACCGGGAGCAGTTCCGGCGGCAGCTGCCGTGATCGGGCCACCTGGTCGGTGAACTCGATCAACTCCGCCTGGTCCGGCAAGTGGCCCTCGAACAGCAGAAACCACACCTCTTCGAAGGTGCGTGCGGATGCCAGGTCGATCGCCGAGTACTGGCGATAGTGATAGAAGCCTTCCTGCCCGCGAACATCACCCAATCGAGTATCGGCCGCCACCACATTGCGTAGCCCGGCAGGCACATTGATCAGTTCGTCGAGTTCGACACCGTTGATAGTCATCGTTCAGACCTCCTTGACTGAACTGTGCGAGCGCGCTCAACTAGAGTCAATATTGATCAAGTCAATGTGAGTGCGGAGAGGCAGGTCATGGACGCGAAAGGTGACGCACGCCACCTCACCACCGCCGAGGTGGCGAGTCGTCTCGAGATCAAGCCCGAGACCGTTTACGCCTACGTCAGCCGGGGACTGTTGACCAAGATCCCGGCTGCGGGCCGCCGAGGCAGTCTGTTCCGGGAGGACGAGGTGGCCCGGCTGGCGCACGGGCGGCGGCATGGTGGCGAGCGCCGCGGGACGATGGAGGACATCGTCACCGCGATCTCACGCATCGAGGACGACCGGCTGTACTACCGCGGCCACAACGTCGAGGACCTCACACAGCCGATCGAATCTGTGGCCGGCCTGCTGTGGACCGGCGATTTGGACTCGCCACCAGAGCAATTCATCGCCCCCGCCGAGATTCTCATGACCTGCCGTGCCGCGGTCGGCGCGCTGGCGGAGAGTGTTCGGCTGACCGATCGGATGCGGGTCGCGGTGACCGTTGCCAGCGCCAGTGATCAGCTGCGTTTCGACCTGTCGCCGCAGGGAGTGCTGCGCACGGCCCGCATCCTGCTCGCGGTCGAGGTCGATTGCCTCGGTGCGACGCGACTCGACTCCGGAACACTGGCCCAGCGGTTAGGGCCCAGCCTGACCAACGCACCCTTGCCCGCCGGCCTGCTCGACTCGACCTTGACACTGCTGGCCGACCACGGCCTGGCGATCTCCACCATGGCCGCCCGGGTCGCGGCCAGCGCGCGAGTCCATCCCTACGGCGTCGTCTCCGCCGGTCTCGGCGCCCTGGACAGCCAATATCACGGCGCGGCAAGCACTGTCGCGTACCGCTTCCTCGACGATGCCATCGCCGACCCGCTCGGCGCGGCGTCCGAACGGCTACGCCTCGGCGGCGGACTTCCCGGTTTCGGACACCTGATCTACCGCACCACCGACCCACGCGCCGAACTGCTGCTCACCCTGCTCCGATCCGTCCCCACCGCCGCACCGGCCCTGACCGCCATCGACGCCATCACCGACCAACTCGGTGCACCCCAGACCGCCGTACCGAACATCGACCTCGCCCTGGCCGTACTCATGCACGCATACCGCATGCGCCCCGATGCCGGGGAGGCGATCTTCGCCATCGCCCGCACCATCGGCTGGATCGCGCACACCCTCGAGGAGTACACCGAACCCCCGATGCGCTTCCGCCCGAACCGAACCCCGGTCCCCGCGCCCTAGATCCAGGCTCAGCGCACGAATTCGGCCTTCAACAGCTCCGGCGAGGTCACGAACCCACGCCGGATGTACGCATTGACCGCCTTGGTGCTGGAGTTGACGGTCAGCGGCTGCAATCCCAGTTCGTCGGCAAGCCGCACGACGGCGTCGATGAGCTCACTGCCGAGCCCGCTGTCTCGGCGGTCGGGCACGACGTACACGCTCTGCACGTCACCCGAAAGGCGTTGCGAAGTACCGACGCTCGGTACGCGTTGATAGATCGCCAACCATGCCATCCCGATCACCACTGCGTCTTCCACCAACACCAGACAGCGGTGCGACGATCTGTTGGCCTGCGCCCAAGCGACAAACGACTCCGTGAACTCCTCCTGCGTAGTCGCCGGAGTCCCACGGACCTCTCGGAACCACTGCCAACGAAGTTGGGCGACGCCGACCAGCTCGTCATCCTGTACCGGATGGATCATGGTGGTACTCATGCGCGGATTCTGGCATAGGACAGCAGATTACAAACAGCGGTACCGGCGAGATCGTTACGAAGGACGCTAGAACTGGTGGGTATGAGTGACCGAGTGTTCGGTGTAGCGGATGCCGACGCGCGGGGAGACGGGTGATGCCGTGAATTGGACTGGGGCAGCAGGAGAATGGGATCGGTCTAGAAATAGGGAGCTGGTCGATGGAACAGGGCGCTGCTGTCGTCGCGATGCCGGAGTCGGTGCGGACCGAGCTGCGTCGCGGGGTGCGGAGCGTTCTCGTGGACGCGGCCGCGTTGCGGTTGGTGCGGGAGCGGTTTGACGACCATCAGGCGGGTTCGCTGCGCCGGTATCTCGAGGCTTCACAGTCGGCGAATACGTTGCGCGCCTATCGGACCGACTGGATCGCGTGGTCGGCGTGGTGTTCGGCCGAGACGCGGCAGGCGATGCCCGCTGATCCGCTCGATGTCGCTGTCTATCTGGCCGCGGCGGCGGACGCGCGTCGCGACACCGGCGAGTGGGCGTTCAGCGCGGCGACACTGGAACGCAAGTCGGCTGCGATCGCCGCAGTGCATGCGGCGAACGGGTTGCCGTCGCCCACCCGTTCCGACGTGGTCCGGCTGACTCTGCGCGGCATCCGGCGTACGCGGCGCACGCAGCCGAAACGTAAACGCCCCGTACTGTTGCACACCCTCGACCAGCTACTGGCCGGGCTTCCCGAACCTGGCTGGCCTACCGAACCGGCCCGGCGTCGCGATGCGCTCGTGCTGTTGATCGGGTTCGCCGGCGCACTGCGGCGCAGCGAGCTCGCCGGACTGCGCATCGCCGACGTCGAGGTGCAACTCGATCACGCCACCGGCGAACCGGTGCTGCTGGTGCGGCTGCCGTCGACGAAGACCGACCCCACCGGTGTCGCCGAACAACGCGTCGCACTGCCACGCGGTCAACGGCCGCGCACCTGCCCCGTCTGCGCCTTCGCCGACTGGGTCCGTTTGCTCGAAATACACACTGCCGAAGGCACATCGGGCCTGCGCACCCACCTCACCGAGTCCGCCGTCGACCCGGACATTCACCGCTGTCACGGCTTCACCGGAACCGCTCTCGCCGAGCAACCCGACCTACCCTTGTGCCCCACCATAAATCGTCACGGTACGGTCGGCGCCACCCCGATGTCCGGCCGTGCCGTCGCCGAACTCGTCAAACGCTATGCCGCCCGCGCCGGTCTCGACCCCGACCTCTTCTCCGGCCACTCCCTGCGCGCAGGCTTCGCCACCCAGGCTGCGCTCGGTGGCGCCAGTGACCGCGAGATCATGCGCCAAGGTCGTTGGTCCAATCCGCGCACCGTGCACGGCTACATCCGTACCGCAAACCCCTTGGAAGACAACGCCGTTACCAAACTCGGCCTCTGAGCTACCGTGTCTGCACGATTCGGCTGACTCCGTTATCGACCTCCACCACGATCCGCGCGATATCGCCGGGGTCTTCCGGATCGAACCGCACGACAACTTCGTCATCGATGCCGTTCGGCTTGCCGGGCACCTGGAATGCGGTCGGCGTCAGCCATCGTTGAGTGCCTACGTTGTCGGTGAAGACCACGGTCAGCCCGATCGACACAACCCACGGGGAAGGAATCAAACGGCCAACCACACCGGTTGACTCCCCCACCCACGGCACCGCGACCGCCAGCACAGCACCCGCGATCACCCCACACGCCAGGAAAAGCGCCTGCTTGGCACCCGACGGACCACCCCGCCCCTCGCCCCGAGTCGGCGGCGGCAATGTACTCATCCGCCGAGATCAGCCGACCGGCAGGCGGCGAATACCGCACGGACACAACGCCGCTACGTCACGAGTCGCAGAGCGGGCGACAGCGCAGAGTCGATGTCAGTTGAACAGATCGTCCGCAGCCTTGGCGAGCGCTGCGCGGTCAACCCAGCGCTCGAGCTGATCCACATCGTCACAGCTCGTGATCCGCACACGAATCTCGTCACTGACAGAAATCCCCTTGGCGTCGAGGATTCGCAAGACGATGCGTGCCGCTTCAGTCGCCCGCCCCTCAGCACGTCCCTCAGCCACATACATACGAGCGAAGTCGCTCTGGTACTCGTATCCCGTCGTCATCAGCTCCTCCAGGTGGTGTTGCGCGGACTCGGACAGAGCCGCGAGCACGATGTCATAGTACATTTTCGTCTGCTGGTCATCGGTCTTCTGTAAGCCTGCGATCAGGGCGGATAGGACTTCATGTGCCTGTGGCCCGTCGGCGTGGGCGATGGCCGACAGCACTGCACGCTCGGGCACCGCAATCGCCTCAGCGGTGTCGGTCACAGCGGGCACCAGTTCAGGGCCGAGGACCAGCGGGTGCAGTGTCAAACCGGGATGTCCCAGCTCGATCGGTTGCCTCGCCCATGTGGCGACGCCGGAATCCGGAGCCACCACGAGCAGAAACACCGGGCATTTCAGCCGCGCTCGGAGGGTAACCAGGTACACCGGCCAGCTCCACTTGCGTGTGCCATCGCGCGCTAGCTGCACCTCGACCGCGATCCCGACCAGCGCGGTCCCCGTCTCATCGGTGACCGAAAAGGCGACGTCACCTCGATACTCTTTTGGGCCGATGTCGGTGAAATCGCATGGCTCAGCATGGGTCTGCGTGGCGTCGGGCATCGATAGCTCGAACACCTCCCGCAGAAAATCCACAGCCAGCTCAGGTCGACTACGGAACAGTTCCACAAAACCCTCATGGACTAATTTCGGGGGCATGGTCGAGGAGATTACATTGCGCCACCGACACTTTCAACGAAATTCCGATTATTGAGCCCACCAGCTTTCGAAGCATTTCCGCCTCACATTCTCGCGAGATATCCTGCGGCAGCACCGAATTGGAATGTTGCAATGCAATAAGAATTGAACTGGAATGTTCCAGCGGATTTATAGATAAAGGAATATCACTGCGCGCCGTCGTCGAAGGTTGGCGTGATGAGCTCATCAGTCGCCCAGCGTGCGACCTTGTTCGGATACGGCGCGGGTAATACGAGGACGAGGTGGGTGAATCCGGCGTCGATCAGGTGCCGTAGTTGCTGCCGGGACTCGGCGGGATCCTCGTAGCAGACGGTGATCTGGGCTGAGCGGGTGATCTCTCGGGGATCCCGCCCGATCGCGGCGCAGTGCTCGTCGAGGACGCTGCTGCGGTGCCGCAGGTACTCGATGGTGTTGCGGGGCGGGCCGATGACGTTCCAGATGTCCGCGTGTTCGGCTACCACCCGCAAGGTGGCGGTCCCGATGCCCGCGATCAGGATCGGCGGATGCGGTTGCTGGATCGGTTTGGGGTTGCAGCGGGCTGCGGTGAGTTGGTGGTGCTCGCCGGCGAAGTCGAAGACCGGTTCGGTCCACATCCGCCGGATGATCGTGCACGCTTCGGCGAGGTCGGCGACCGCGTCGCGCCAACTGCCTGCCGGAATGCCGTAGGCGTTGTACTCGGGCGCCACCAGTGTCTCGAACTGCGGATCGCGCTTCGGCATGCCGCCGACGCCGATGCCGAAGTCGAGGCGTCCATCGGCGATCACATCGACGGTGGCGGCGATTTTCGCCAGCACCGCGGGCCGTCGGATGCGATTGTTCGTGACCAGCAACCCGAGTCGCAGTCGCCGCGTCTGGGCAGCCAGCGCGGTGAGTAACGTCCACCCTTCATGAACTGGTCCCGAAAGACCTTCCTCCAGCCCAATGCCCGGGCCGACCCTGGGCAGCAGGTGATCGTAAAGCCACGCGTGCTCGATCTCGGCAATCTCGTCGGCCGCACGCCAGACCCGCAGGGTATCGGCGTAACTGACGTTCGCGGGAAACGTCTTGATCCCGAAGCTGATCGCACCCCGACCCCGAATCGCTCATACAACAACGCTAAAGTCCCGACCTCAATCGAGCATCAACCCGCCGCCGAGGGTTCCTCGTCAGCTCGGGACCCATGTTGAGCGCTACCTCACCGTGGCCCGGAAACCGCATAGCTGATAACAACCTTTGATCACCAGACAAATCGGTAGCTAACAGTATGCTGTTCTTGTGCAATCAGTGCCGATGCCGATGCTGGCCGTCCCGGGGCAACCGCCAGCGGATATCGGTCTGTGGGCGATCGAGATGAAATGGGACGGTATTCGCGCCATCGGGCGGCTGACGAACGGGCAATGTCGCCTCTATAGTCGGAACAATCGCGATCTGAGTAGCTCTTTTCCGGAGTTGACCAGTGTCTTCGCCGACTTTCTCGGTAACAGGGACATACTGATCGATGGCGAGATCGTGGCCCCGGAGCCGAGCACCGGCGTGCCTTCCTTCCGTCGGCTGCAACGCCGGATGCATGTGGTGAATCCCAGCCTCGAACTACTGCACGAAATACCGATCCAATACCTGGTTTTCGATTTGCTCGCCGACAGCGGAGAGTCTCTCCTCGCTCTCCCGTATACCGAAAGACGCGCTCGACTAGACGAATTGGCGATCGACCTGCCGATCGCTCGCACCCCGCCGTATTACGCCAACGTCGACGCCACCACCATGCTCGGCGTCGCCCGCGACCACGGACTCGAAGGCATCATCGCCAAGCGCCTCGACTCCACGTATCAGCCCGGCCGCCGCTCCCCCGCCTGGATCAAAACCCCACTCCGCCGAACCACCGAGGTCGTAGTCGCAGGCTGGCTCCCCGGCAACGGGCGCTACACCGGCATCTTCGGCTCCATCGTGATGGGCGCCTACGACGACGCGGGCCGCCTGGTCCACCTCGGCAACGTCGGCACCGGCTGGACCATGCGCGACCGCAAGGCCCTGCAGCTGCGACTCAACGAAATCGCCCGCCCCGACAGCCCTTTCGATCTCCCACCCCCGCGAGCGGTGGCTGCCGTCGCCCACTGGGTCGAACCCGAACTCGTCGCCGACATCGAATTCCGCGAGGCCGGCGCCGACGGTTTACGCCATCCGAGCTGGCGCGGCCTGCGCCCCGACAAGTCCCCGCGCGAAGCCGGCGTACCGGGTTCGTGACCGGTCGGCTCGGCGGGGGGGCGGTGGCGTCGTAGATATCCCATACGGTGGTGAATCCGGCCGATCCGATGCTCCGCCGTCAATGTGGTCGCGGCCTGCTCGTTCGCGCCGCCTCGATGCGGGCGGCAAGCTCGACCAGGTCGGCGGCCGGGCCGCTGGGTGGTGTTCGGCGGTGCCAGATGGCGCGGAACTTTCTGGTCAGGGTGAGCGAGTCGGACAGGTGTACTTCGTGGAGGGTGCCGGCCCGTAGCTCGTGTGCCACGATCAGGCGGCTGACGACAGCAGGTGCGGCGCCACTGCGCGTAGTGGCGAGAATTGCTGCGGCAGAACCGAGTTCGGCAGCCGGTGGGGCCGGGGTGCCGTGGATCTCGAGCGCCTCCCAGACGGTGTCTCGGGTTCCGGAACCCTTCTCTCGCCACAGCAGTGGGGTGTCGGCGAGTTCGCGCGGGGTCACCGGGCGGCGGCGGGTTGCCCACGGATGGGTCGGACCGACAACTACGACGAGCTCGTCGGCGACGAGGACTCGGCTGCCCAATCCCGTTGGCGGATGGGGTCCTTCGACAAAGCCGAGTTCGGTTTCGCGGTCGCGCACCGCTGCGGTGACCTGTCGAGAGTTCGCGACGTCCAGTTCTATCGCCAGTTGCGGGTGGATCTTACGGAGCGCGGTCAGCCAGTGCGGAATGCGATGGTCGGCAATGGTTTTCGACGCAACGATATGCAAGCTCGGCCGCTCGGCGCGGTGCAGGGCCGCGATTCCCGCGGTCAGTGCCAGCGCTGCCGCCAGCACCGGTCGGCCGAGTTCGACCACGGTCTGCCCGGCGTCGGTCAATGCCGAGCCGGTGGGCCCGCGATCCAGCAGCCGCAGGTGTAGTCGGCCCTCTAATGCGCTGATCCGCATGCTGGCGGCGGGCTGGCTGATGCCGTGCCGTCGCGCGGCCGCGCCGAGGCTGCCCAGTTCTGCCACGGATGCAAGCAGGTCGAGCGCCTCCAGATCGGGTGTTCCCGGCGGCAGGGCCATAAGGGCAGCTTATGGGGTGGTCGGTATTGGGCCACTACCCGGCCGAGTGGGCGGGCACCAGGATCGGAGATGTCCCGAGTCGCGGGTCAAGGACAGCGAGGAGAACATTGTGACGTTCGTGATCGGCGCGGCCTGCGTGGATGTGCTGGATCGGGCCTGCATGGAGGAGTGCCCGCTCGACTGCATCTTCATCGGCGACCGGATGGCCTACATCCAGCCCGACGAATGCATCGACTGCGCGGCCTGCGAACCGGCCTGTCCGGTCGAGGCGATCTACTACGAGGACGACATTCCCGCAGGGCAGGAGCAGTTCTTCGTCGAAAACGCCCGCTTCTTCACCGAGCCGCTGCCCGGCCGGACCACGCCACTCGGGCATCCGGGCGGCGGGACGGTGATCGGTCCTCTCGGAGTCGACACGGTCTACGTGCAGGAATACGACACCGGAAGGGCCTAGCGGGTGGGTGATTCGCGCCCGCCCAGGTGTCGGGCGAGGAAGCGCTCGATGGTGTGGAACAACTCGATCTGGTTCTCCGGGTTCGCGAAGCCGTGTCCTTCGTTGTCTTTGACGAGGTATTCGACCTCTACTCCGCGCTGTCGGAGTGCGTCGACGAGGTTGTCGGATTCGGCGCGAACTACCCGAATGTCGTTGGCGCCCTGGACGACCAGTAGTGGAGTGCGTATGCGGTCGACGTGGGTGATCGGTGAGCGGGCCAGCATGTCGGCTTCTTGTTCCGGGTCGTCGGGGTCGCCGACGAACAGGTGCCAGTTGTTGGCGGTGTGTGGTTTGGAGTACGGAGGGATGGTGCGCAGGAAGTTCGCCAGGTTGGAGATGCCGACGTAGTCGATGGCGGCGGCGAAGACTTCGGGAGTGAAGGTGACGCCCACGAGGGCGGCGTAGCCACCGTAGGAGCCGCCGAAGATCGCGACTCGTGCCGGATCGGTGTAGCCCTGGTCGACGGCCCACTGCACGGCGTCGATGAGGTCGTCGTGCATCTTGCCTGCGAACTCTGTGATCGCGGCTTTGACGAACGCTTTGCCGTATCCGGTCGAACCGCGGTAGTTGACCTGCAACACGGCATAGCCGCGGTTGGCGAGGAGTTGTGCGGTCGGGTCGTAGTCCCAGCTGTCGCGGAGCCATGGGCCACCGTGGACCATCAGCACCATCGGCAATCCGACCGGTTCGATGCCGACAGGCAGTGTCAGGTACGACGGGAGGTTCAGTCCGTCCCGCGCTGTGATCGTTACGGGTGTCATCGGAGCCAGCGATTCGGGATTCAGATGCGGATACGGTCGGAACAGCAGTCGGCTCTCACCGGTGGAGTGGTCGTAGAAGTAGGCGACTTCGGGGTCGCGGTCGTGGGTGAAGGTGACGACCCAGCGTTGCCCGGTGTCGTCGGAGGACACTGCGGCCAAGTCGCCGTCGGACAGCGTCTGCAAGTTGGCAAGCACCGCAGCGAAATTCGGATCCAGTGCGTGGATCACCTGGCGTTCGCCCAGGTAGCGGGCTCCGATCAGCTCTCCGGTTCGCCGGTCGAGAATCAACGGTGCTGGAAGCGTGGGAATGACGGCGCCGCGAGTGTCGAGGTCGAACGTCGGGTGACTGTCGACCTCGGTCTCCTGTCCGGTGGTCAGATCCAGCCGGACCAGCCGGGTACGGTCGGTGCCGCGGTTGGAACCGAGCCACACTCCGGACCCATCCGGAGTCAGCCGCACCGGCAACACACCCATCGGATAGTCCGCGCCGTCGAACAGCGCGATGGGATGCAGAGTGTCGCTGTCCCAACGCGAAAGCTCGATATCGCCGGTCGTCGTCAGTCCACGGCCGAACACTTCCCCGTCAGGGCCGCACAGCCAGGCTCCGACATGACCCGGGTTCTCGGCCAGCACCGTGATGTCGCCGGTGGCGAGGTCGATCTCGCAGAGGTCGAACAGCTCGACCTTCCTGTTGTTCAGATGTACCAGCACCTTCCCTGAGCGCCTCGCCGGCAACTCGAAGTCGATGACCGCTGTTCGAGGAAACGGTGTCAGGTCGAGCGCGGGTGCGTCCGGGTTGTCCAGATCGACTCGATACAGGTGCCATTGCTCGTCACCGCCGGTGTCCTGGGTGTAGAGCAGCCAGCGCGGATCGTCGGTCCAGCGGAAGTTGTAGACATTGCGGTTCTCGTCCGCAGTCACGCAACGCGCCTCCGCGTCGGAGTCGAGTTCCTGGATCCACACGTTCAACCGGTCCTTGCGCGGCGCCAGGTAGGCAATCCTGGTGCCGCCCGGGGAGATCGACGGCGCCGCACTAACCGGCGGTTTGAAAAAGTCCTCGACAGAGATGAATTCCGGCAACGCCATGGCGATCCTCCTGGTTGGTGAACACGTCCAACCCAGGACACCGTCGGCCGTCGCGGCACAGTCAATTCCCCCTCCACATGATCAACATCACAGCTACACCCCCCAGACCGAACACCCACATGAGCGTTCCACACCGCCCAGGTGCGCCCCCCGGGCAGATCCGGCTCGAGGGGGAACTGATGCAGGCAACACCCGAGAGCCGCACGACACCAGTTCCCCCTCGGCGACCTGCACTCGCCATTGACCCCCTGAAAGGGGTGCAGATTCCCGAAAAGGGTTGCGGGGAAAAGCAGCCTCGATCCGAGGATGTCGCCGCGGCGCTCGATGTTGCGCACGTCTGCAGCAAGGTCTGCTCGGCACGGGCGAGGGGGTCGTCCGTCTACAGCGGACAAGAAAAATGGAAAGGAGGTACTGAATCCTTTCCGTATTCAATATATAACGCACCCGGGGGCTTGCGGCAAGACCCCGGTCGTACCGCATACTCGCTGGCCGAGGCCAGAACCTGCACACGAACGAAAGCCGTGGCCACCACGATCTGCATCGAAGGGGGCCGCGGGACTGCTGCTCAATGTGATCAGCCGAGCAGAGCGACCGTGCCCGCATGACCAACGCGACACCGTCGAGCCAGCGAAAAGGGAAGGGGCACATGCCTACTCAGGGGTATGAAGAGGAACTAGGGTCCGAGCGGACCTACGTGGCCGGGCTCTACACGCGTCTCGACGCCGAACGCGCGCAAGCGAAAGACCAGTACAGCGCCGCGCTGCGCGGCAGAGACGTGTCCGCCATGGAACGCGAGGACCAGGTGCGCGCGCTGGGCAAGTCGGTGCACCGGCTGGACGTCGCCGACAACGGACTGTGCTTCGGTCGATTGGACACCCGCACGGGCGAACACTCCTACATCGGCCGGATCGGCCTCTACGACGAGGCGAACGAGTTCGAACCGCTACTGCTCGATTGGCGCGCACCCGCGGCGCGGGCGTTCTACGTCGCCACCGCGGCTACGCCGGAGAACATGCGTCGCCGCCGCCAGTTCCACACTCGTGGACGTCAGGTGGTCGACTTCACCGACGAGGTGCTCGGTCGTCCCGACGACGGCGAGCGCGGTGACGCGGCCCTGCTCGCGGCCGTCAACGCACCGCGCGGTGCGGGCATGCGCGACATCGTCGCGACGATCCAGGCCGAGCAGGACGAGATCATCCGACTCGACCATCCCGGCGTGCTGGTGATCGAGGGCGGTCCCGGTACCGGGAAGACCGTGGTGGCGCTGCACCGTGTCGCGTATCTGCTCTACACCCAGCGCGAGCGGATGGAACGTCAGGGCGTGCTGGTGGTCGGGCCCAATCCGGCGTTCCTGAACCACATCGCCCACGTCCTGCCCTCGCTGGGCGAGACCAACGTGGTATTCACGACCGCGGGCGGGCTCGTGCCCGGTCTGCGCGTCACCGCTGAGGACGCCCCGCAAGCCGCGAAGCTCAAGGGGGCACTGAAGATCCTGGACGTGCTCGCCGCCGCGGTCGCCGATCGCCAGCGACTGCCCAAGGAACCGGTGACGATCGAACTGGCCGATGTCACCGTCCGCATCGACGCCGAGACCGCCGAGTGGGCCAGGGAGGAGGCGCGCACGAGCGGGCGGCCGCACAACGAGGCGCAAGCGGTGTTCCGCGACATCATCACGTATGTGCTCACCGAGCGGGCGATAGCCCGGATCGGCCGGGACTGGTTGACCAGAGACGATCGCGAAGCATGGGAGCAACTGCGCGAAGACCTGCTCGAAGAGCTGGCCACGCACGACACCTTCGCCGCCACACTCGACGAACTCTGGCCGATCCTGACGCCGGAAACGCTACTGGCACAATTATATTCGTCGCCCGAACGACTGCGTGCGGCCGGTGCCGACGAGGCGCTGTTGCGTGCGGACGGTGCGGCATGGACAGTGTCGGACGTGCCACTGCTCGATGAACTGCTCGATCTGCTCGGCCCCGACAAACCGGCCGATCAGACCGCCGATCGGGAACGAAAGGCCGAGGCAGAGTACGCCGCCGGCGTCCTTGACGTCATGGTCGGCCGCGCGGACATGATGGACGACGAGGACCACCTGTTCGCCCAGGACCTCCTCTACGCCGAAGACCTGGCCGACCGCTTCCTCGAACGTGACACCAGAGAACTCGCCGAACGTGCTGCCGCAGACCGCGATTGGACCTACCGCCACGTCGTGGTCGACGAAGCCCAAGAACTGTCCGAAATGGACTGGCGAGTATTGATGCGCCGCTGCCCGAGCAAATCGTTCACGATCGTCGGCGACCTCGCCCAACGCCGATCGGCAGCCGGTGCGACCTCATGGGACACGATGATGGCGCCCTACGTCCCCGGCCGCTGGGCCTACCGATCCCTGACGGTGAATTACCGCACCCCAGCCGAGGTCATGACCGTCGCCGCAGCGTTGCTCGCCGAGTTCGCTCCGGGCGTTCAGCCACCCGAATCGGTCCGCGCGTGCGGCGTCCAGCCATGGTCCAGACAAGTAACCGAGGATGAATTACCCACTGCCATCGATGAATTCGTCCAAGCCGAAGCCGATCGCGAAGGCACCAGCGTCGTGATCGGGCCCGCAGGTATGCCTGGCGCCGTGACGGCCGCAGAGACAAAGGGCTTGGAGTTCGACGCCGTCCTGGTCGTAGACCCGGAACGAATCCTCGCCGAAGGCCCACGCGGCGCCGCCGAACTCTACGTCGCCCTGACCCGAGCAACCCAACGCCTCGGCGTCCTCCACGAAGGCCCGCTACCCCAGGCCCTGACCGGACTCGTCGAGATCGGAACACCCGCACCGGCCGGAACCCGCCGGTAGACGAAGCGAAGGCCGCCACGTCCCACACCCGTGCGCGGCCTTCACGTCCGGACGACTGAGCCACTTCATGACCGGGCTCGCGGTGCACTGCCGTTGATCCTCGATCACCAACACCGTGCGACAGACCGGCAGCGTGCTCGGCTGCCGAGCTCGGCCTCGGCGATCGAGGTGGTCAGCCCAGCCGCCACGAACTCGTCTGCAACGATCCGCCGCCGGCTGGTACCTCAGCTGGCGGCGGCTTCCGCGCTGTGCACGAGTTCGGCGATGTGGTCGGCGAAGGTCGGCCACAACTCGCGGGGCAGGTGGTGGCCCATGCCATCGAAGATCATCAGTTTCGCGCCGGGGATGGCTTCGGCGGTGGCGCGGCCGCCGCTGACATCGCACATCAGATCGTTGGCACCGTGCAGCACCAAGGTCGGTACCTGCACCGTGTTCAGTGGTGCCGTCCGGTCGCCGGAGGCCAGGACCGCGACGAAGTGGCGCATCATCGCCTCGTGGTCGCGGCCTCGGTCGTACACCCGTCCGGCCGTTTCGGCGACCGCGGCTTCGTTGAAGGCGAAGCCTGGCGACCAGATCGCTCGCGAGGCGCGGACCTGCCAGTCGAGGTAGCTCTGCCGGTCGTGCGGTTGCGGACCCAGCGGGCCGATTGCGGCGAAATCGGCGTCGCCGACGCCGGGAGCGCCGGTGCGGGAACTGATGGAGGTCAAGGATCGGATGCGGTGGGGGTATTCGATCGCGATTGTCTGCGCGATCATTCCGCCCATGGACAGGCCGACGAGGTGGGCGCTGGCGAAGCCGAGTGCGTCGAGGACGCCGACGGTGTCGGCGGCCATGTCCGACAGGTTGTATGACGCGGTGGTGAGGTCACCGGCCATCGCCGCAGGCATATCGACGACCGGCGCGTCGAACAGGTGTGTCGAGTGGCCGGTGTCGCGGCTGTCGAACCGGATTACATGCAGACCGCGGTCGACCAGTTCGGTGCAGAACCCGTCCGGCCAATTGATCATCTGCGCGCCGCCACCCATGATCAGCAGCACCGGCGGCAGTGCTGTGTCGCCGAGGCGTTCGTAGGCGATGTCGAGCCGCGACGGACCAACCTGCATCGCCATCTCCTCAGCCATTGGTTCCTCCGTCTCGGGATGCAGCACTGTCGCCGGCATCGGACATCCGCACCTGTCCGAAAATCGAGTCGGGCGACCGGCATTCAGCGGCCGCGCGAACTCGGGCCTGCGAGTATGCGGCACCGACAGGGGCTTGCCGCAAGCCCACCCATGCGATATATGTTGAAAGGGAAGAGTTCCGGGCCGCCGAGAAGCCTTGTTCGGCACGGGATGCGTGTTTGCATCGACCGCAAGCCGGTTATTCAACCGGCGATACTTTCGCAAAGCTCGCCGCACAAGCCCCGCCGCGCGCCATTAATGGCATCGAATGCCGACACGCACGCGATGCAACGACGTGTATTGCGCCGCAATAAAAGTCGATTACACCGCTACTCCGGCAAGAACGCGCGCATCCCCGAGCCTGTCGGCAAGCGCGACAAGCGCACCCGAGCAGCCAGCATCAACGGTCAGCGACGCCAACTCGTCCCCTCGGGTATTTCCGCGATTGACGATCACCACCGGCCGCCCACGTTTCGCCGCATGCCGCACGAATCGCAGCCCCGACATCACCGTCAACGACGACCCCGCAACCAGCAACGCATCAGCCTCGTCGACGAGTTCGAACGCCGCAGCAACCCGCTCCTTCGGCACATTCTCCCCGAAATACACGATGTCGGGCTTGAGCATTCCCCCGCAGCCCACACAATCGACCATCCGAAAACTGTCGGTATCGGCGACAACCGCGTCGGCATCCGGCGCGACCTCCACCCCATTGGTTGTCGCCCCCTCGGCGAACCCTGGATTCGCCGCCTCCAGCCGCTCCGCCAACGCCATCCGCGAAATCAAAGCCGCACAACGCAAGCACCGCACCCGTGCGTAGGTGCCGTGCAGATCGATCACCCGACGATGCCCCGCCTTCGTATGCAACAGATCCACATTCTGGGTGATCAGCCCACTCACCACACCCAACCGTTCCAGCTGCGCCAGCGCGCGATGCCCCGGATTCGGCCGCGACGCATCCATCCGCCGCCAGCCGATGTGATTACGCGCCCAATACCGCTGCCGAAACACCGCGTCACCGACGAACTGCTGATAGGTCATCGGAGTGCGCGGCGGCGAGGACGGACCGCGATAGTCGGGGATACCACTGTCGGTCGATACCCCCGCACCGGTCAGCGCCACCACCCGCCGGCCGGCCAATAGCTCGACCAGCCGCTCGAAGTCCGGTTCGGAGATGTCCGACATCATTTCAGCGTACGACGCCCCGCCACCGGCCGATCAGACGCGGCGCATCACCGACACCACCTTGCCCAGAACAGCGGCCTTGTCCCCGTCGATAACCTCGTACGCGGGATTGCGCGGCTCGAGATACACGTGCCCATTGCGCCGCCGATACACCTTCACCGTCGCCTCCCCGTCGATCATCGCGGCCACGATCTCCCCCGAGTGCGCCTCGTTCTGCTGCCGCACCACCACGATGTCACCATCACAGATCGCCGCGTCGATCATCGAATCCCCGCGCACCCGCAACCCGAACACCGTCCCGCGCCCGACCAGCTGACGCGACATCGTCACCATGTCGTCGGTGTGCTCCTCGGCCAGAATCGGCGTGCCCGCCGCAATATCACCGACCACCGGCACCGCCACCGAATCCTCGTTCGTTTCCCGCGGCGCCGAGCCCGGCAGGAACATCCGCACATCGATCGGCCGCGACATCGTCTCGCTGCGCCGCAGGAACCCCTTCTCCTCCAGGCTGTTCAGGTGCTTGGACACCGACGACGAAGACTTCAACCCCACCGCGTCCCCGATCTGCCGGGAGTTCGGCGCATAGCCCTGGCGCACCACCCAATCGCGAATCGTGGCCAGGATCTGCTGCTGCCGCTCCGGCAGGCGGGAGGTGTCGAGATGCTCGAGGTCGTCGTAGGTCACCGGGGCATCGTAGAGGTCAGCACCGATCACACGGTCGCACAGGCTATTACGGAGTGTCGCCACGCGCCGGTCCCGCTCGGCCGAGATCCTCGAGGAACAACTCGTGCGGCCATTCGTCGTGCAGGACACGATCGAGAAGCGGATCGGTCGACTGATGACAGAGCGGGACCTGCGTCGGGCTGCGCACAATCGCCAAGACGGGCGCCGCAAAAATGTCGAACGGGGGGATGGCATTCGCGAGCCAGCCATGTATTCGAAGATCCGCGTATTCCGGGGTCCACCAGGTATCGCAGATCGGCCTCCAGTCATCGGGGTGGACGAGCAGCCACACGCTGTAGGACACGGTGTATCCCCCGGTGAGTTTGATGGGCAGCGTTGCCCGAACGTACGTGCCTTCGTTCGGGACCATCAACAGCTCCGAGATGTGGGCCGTCTCGCCGCTCATCCACGTGCCGGGTGTCCGCTCCCGGTCCGGCGCGGCCAGCACTGGATCCGGCAGGGTGAACCGCCGGTGCCGATTGTGTTCATCGAGCGCATTACCGCAGGTCGGGCAGGAACCGGCGCTCTCTAACGCACCGGCCTGCGCATGCTCGTGCGCTGAGCCTTGCTCAGTCGTCGATCCCTCGTTCGGATGTGCTTCGCTCGACACAGAATTCGTTCCCTTCGGGGTCGAGGAGAGTGACCCACCCGCGACCTTCGGGGGTGCGGTGATCCTCATACAGTGTCGCCCCCAACGTGATCAGGCGCTCGACTTCCTCGTCGCGGGTGCGTTCGGTGGGCATCCAATCGAAGTGGATCCGGTTCTTCACCGTCTTGCCCTCCGGAACCCGGATGAACAGGAAACCGGGAACGGGCTCGGGCGCTCTGAGCAGCGCCTCGTCGTCGTCGACTTCGTCCTCATCGGAGAGCGGCCAACCGGTGACGGCGCTCCAGAACGACGCGAGCTTGTACGGATCGGCGCAGTCGACGGCGACGTGGCGAAGAATCATGCCGGCGAGCCTATCGGGGACCCGAGTGCCGATGCAGCGCAATAAATTCACCGCCGCGTAGCAGGATTGGCCCGTGCACACCTTCGTCTTCGATCGAGTCGGCGTGGTCGCCGGTTCGACACCGCTGCTCGTCGACCTCGACGTCACCATGCCCGGAGGTCGGTGCACCGCGGTGGTCGGGCCGAGCGGGACGGGCAAGACCACGCTGCTCCGACTGCTCAACCGCCTCGCCGAACCGAGCAGCGGCCAGATCCTGCTCGACGGCTCCCCGATCACCGGGCTCGACGTGCTGGCGTTGCGCCGCCGGGTCGGACTGGTTCCGCAGCGATCGGTACTGCTGGCCGACGTTGTGGTCGATGAGGTGCGGGTCGGGCGCGGCGACCTGCCGATCCCACGGGCACAGGCTTTGCTGACCAGAGTCGGGTTGCCGGAGTCGTTCGCCGATCGCCGCTGCGCGGAACTGTCCGGCGGTGAGGCACAACGGGTCTGCCTGGCCCGTGCGCTGGCCGTCGAACCCGACGTGCTGCTGCTCGACGAACCGACCTCCGCGCTGGATGCGGCCGCGGCCGCGGTGATCGCCGACCTTATTCGCGAGCATGTCGACGCGGGCGGCAACGTGATCCTGGTCAGCCACGATCCCAGCTTCGTGCGAACCGTCGCCGATGACGTCCTGCTACTCGACGACAAACACCTGATACCCGAAGACCGAACCGACCAAATAGATCGGAAGCGCTGATGGTGCAAGGTCTTTCGGTACCGGACTGGACCGGCGTCGCGACCTCGCTGCTGCTGGTCGCCCTGGCCGCGTTCATCGCCTACCGCCAACACCTCAACCTGACCCGTGAACTCGTCATCGCCTCGATACGCGCCGGCGTTCAACTGATCGCGGTCGGCGCGATCCTGCTGATCGTGTTCCGCCACACCGCACTACCCGGCGCGTTCGCCTGGGTGATCCTGATGATGATCATCGCCGGACAAGTCGCGGGCCGTCGCGGCGCCGGCCTCCCGCAGGCGCGCCGCACCGCGACGATAGGCGTTGCCGTCGGCACCATCATCACTCTCGGCACGCTCGTCCTGCTCGGCGTGATCTCCACCGAACCTCGCGTGGTAGTCCCGGTCGGCGGGATGGTCGTGTCGGGGGCCATGCAAGCCACCGGTCTGGCACTACGCCGAATCCGCGAAGACGCCCGACAGGCAAGACCCGCCATCGAAGCTCGCCTCTGCCTGGGATTGCCTGCCCGCCAAGCCTTCCTGCCGCACCGCCAGTCCGCCCTGCGCACCGCCCTTGTCCCCTCGATCGACGCGACCAAGGTCGTCGGCTTGATCAGCCTGCCCGGCGCGATGACCGGCCTCATCCTCGCCGGTGTCGATCCGCTCACCGCGATCCGCTACCAAATCGTGGTCATGTACATGCTGTTGGCCGCGACCGCTCTGGCAGCTCTCACCGCCGCCCGTGTCGCGGAACGCGCACTGTTCGACGACGCGCAACGACTTGTACTGCTGCCCGACTGACTCGCTCTGCTGCTTTGCCGCGCCCCGCTAACCGATATCGCCGGTGGATCCGGCAAGAGCTGGGGCGACCAAGCGATCGAGTGCGTCGGCAAGGCTCGCGTCGTGTGCGGGGGTGGTGCTGAGCCAGGCGGTGTGGCCGTCCGGGCGCAGCAGCAGCGCGCGAACATCGGGATGCGCAGGACAGTTGGCGCCGACCCAGGTGATCGAGGCCGAGCACCTCGAGAACGCCTGTTCGGGAGTCAGATCCAGCAGCACCGGACGGCCTGAGTGCAATAGCGCGGCCAGGGTTGTTCCCCCCGCGGCGGTGAACAAGGACAGGTTGGGGGCGAGGCGGCCGAGCCAGGGGTGGTGCCCGCCGGGCGGATAGCAGGTGTCCAGGCCGGTCAGGATCTCGGTCAGCGCGCGGTTGCCCGCCGGGTGTGCCGCGACCCGCTGGACCAGGTCGGCCAGCGGCGACTCGGGTTCGGTGAGCATGAGCAGCGCACGCTGGTTCGACAGCAGAGCCGTACCGGTCGCGTGCCGTTCGTCGTGATAGGTGTCGAGCAGGCTTTCCGGCGCGGTGCCGCGGACCGTGGCCGCGAGCTTCCAGCCCAGGTTGAACGCGTCGTCGAGGGCGACGTTGACGCCGATCGCCCCGGCGGGCGGGTGGATGTGCGCCGCGTCGCCGGCCAGCAGGACACGTCCATCGCGGAAGCGCTCGGCCAGGCGCGCGGCGTCCCCGAACCGGGACAGCCAGCGCGGTGCGCGCAGTTCGGTACGCACGCCGAGCGCGTCGGACACTTGGGACTGCAGCAACGCCAACGTCACCGGGGAGTCCTTGTCCGCGGGCGGATCCTGCTCGCGCACAATGACTCTGACGTATCCGGGCCGTGGGATGACGAACACGGTTCCCCCGTCCGGTCCGGTCGAAAGACCATGCGGCAGATCGCATTCGACGTCGCCGAGCAAGGCGAAGAAGGTGGCGTCGGTGCCAGGAAACGCGATGCCCGCGCTCTTGCGGACCACACTGCGGCCACCGTCGCAGCCGACGAGATACCGCGCGGTCACGTGGGTGACGGACCGTCCGTTATCGACCGTCGCGGTGACCGACTCGATGTCCTGCTCGACTGCGCGAACCTCGTGACCACGCAAGACGATGGCACCCAGCTCGCAGGCCCGCGTGGCCAGTACCTCTTCGACGCGGGTCTGCGGGATGCCCAACGAGAACGGGTGATCGGTCCGCGTCCCGGCCAGTCGCAACGGTTGCCGGATCCCGGTGGCCGGAGCGTTGGGCACCTGGTGGCCTTCGGCGATGAACTGCTCGGCCAAGCCGCGCCGGGCGAGCAGGTCGAGTGCGCGGGCGTTCAGGTTGTAGCCGCGGCACCACAGCGGTTCCGGCGAACGCTCGAGGACGGTGGTGCGCACCCCGGCCAGTGCCAGCTCATAGGCGAGCAGCAGACCTGCCGGGCCCGCGCCGACGATCAAGACTTCGGTATCCAGTGAACGGTCGGACATCGTGTTCCCCCTCAGTACGTGCCGGGCTCAGGCCAGGGAAGGGAGCCGTCGGCGATCTCGGCGATGGTCTGCCGGGTCCACTCCAGTTCGGCCTGCCAGGCGTGCCGCTGGTACTCGACTTCGATCATGAACAGCCGCGGCGCTCCTGCGCCCACGGTCTGCTCGAGTGTGGCGTCCGCACCGGAAATATGTTCGGCGAGATGGCGGGCGCGCTCCTCGAGCGCATCGGCGGCCCGCACCGGGCCGAGCGCGCCGAGATAGCTGATCGCCGCAATGAACCTCGGGAACTCCGCGACCGGGATGCGCACCAGTTCGTCGAGCCACGAGACGAATTCCTGGCGCCCGAGTTCGGTGTGCGCGTAAACAGTTCGCTCCGGGCGGTTGCCATCGCGAACCGTCTCAACCGGCTCGATCCATTCGTGCCGCACGAGCGCCTCGACGGTGTCGTACAGCGAGCCGGAATTGATTTTGAAACTGCTGTCTTTGAGACGTTCTCGCAGTGTGGCAGCCATTTCGTAGGGGTGCATCGGGCGTTCGAGCAGCAGCCCGAGCAGTGCGAGGGCCAGCGTGTTGGTAACTTTGCGTCGTGCCACAGTTAGTCGCTTCCTATTAGTCGGATCCGACTATACCTGCATCACCCGTATCCAGTGCTCTTCGGAGTCGTTCGGCCAACGACTCTGCCTGCTCGGGTGTCCACGGCAGTACACCGTTCTCACCCATCAGCGCATAGAACTGCTGTTCGCGGTAGGGCACGCCGGGTGGCAAAGGCGCGACGTGCCAGTGCAGGTGTGAATTGCCTTGTTGGCTGCCCAGAGTCAGCAGGTAGGTGCGTTCGACCGGTAAAACCGCCTCTACCGCACGGGCAACTCGGTAGACCAACGCCATCAACTGCAGATATGCATCCTCGGCACAATCGCGCACGACATGCTCGTGGTGGATCTTGGGGGCGACCAGGACATGGCCGAGCAGGGTCGGGTACTTCGACAGGAACGCGATGTTGTCCTCGTTCTCGGCGATCACCTGGTGCCACTCGTCTTTGGCAGCTACCAGCCCGCAGATGAAGCAGGCCTCGGACTGGGTGCGCTGCACGTAGGCGTCGACGTCGAACGGAATTCGTTCCATGACCGCCGATTCTGCCGAAGCGCGGGTGGCACGACCACCCGCGCTGTCACGGAAGGCGTTGTGCCGCTTCCTCAACCGTGGCAGGTGGCTGGTCGACGGCCAAGTCAGGGGCGACTCCGTCGTACCGTTCGATGTCGACCAGCGACAGCTGACCGGTGCTTCCTTGGCTCAGCGTCGAAGAGGGACGGTCGGGTGTCAGGACGTTCGGGTTGCCGTGGCGGCAGAACGCGGGGTTCGTCGGATCGGGGTCGTACCAGGCGCCGGTGGACAGTTGCGCTACGCCCTGCCGCACTCCGTCATCGATGACCAGCCCGGCCAGGCAGCTGCCGCGCTTGCTGCGGATACGGACGGTGTCACCGTCGTGCAGGTCGCGAGCGGCGGCGTCGGCGGGATGCAGTCGAACCGGTTCGCGCCCGGCGACTTTGGTGGATTGACTGTAGGCGCCGACGTCGAGTTGGCTGTGCAGCTTGGCGCGCGGCTGGTTGGCGACGAGCTGCAGCGGGAACTCGGCCGCAGCGGGGGCGCCCAACCATTCCTCGGGTTCGAACCACCTCGGGTGGCCAGGGCAGTCGGCGTAACCGAAGCCGTCGATGGTTTCGGAGAAGATCTCGATCTTGCCGCTCGGGGTGTCGAGTGGGAATTGCTCGGGGGCGGCGCGGAAGTCGGCGAACAGGATCTGCTGCGGGTCGGGCACCGGCAGTTCGATGTGCTCGCTGGCCCAGAAGGTGTCGAAGTCGGGCAGGTTGTGGCGGAGTCGCCATTCCTCGTAGAGGTGGCGCAGCCACTCGTCGGTGGTGCGGCCCTCGGTGAATTCCTTGCCGATGCCGAGGCGTTCGGCCAGCTCGCCGAAGATGGCGTAGTCGTCGCGCGCCTTGCCGTGCGGACGGGTGATCGCCTTCATCGGGAACATCAGGCGGTCGTTTTCGCCGGCGCCGAAGTCGTCGCGCTCGATCGACATGGTCGAGGGCAGCACGAAATCGGCGTGCCGGGCGGTGGCGGACCAGAACGGATCGTGCACCACCACGGTCTCCGGTCGGGCGAACGCCTCGCGCAGCCTGGCCAGATCCTGGTGGTGGTGAAAGGGATTCCCACCGGCCCAGTAGACCAGCCGAATATCGGGATAGACCAGGTGTTGCCCGTCGTATTCGAAGGGCTGGCCCGGATTGAGCAGCATGTCGGCGATGCGCGCGACCGGAATGAAGGTGTCGACTCCGTTGCGCCCCTGCGGCAGTCGCGGTGGCGAGAATTCCCGCGCGGGCTCGCCCACGTGCGATGTCGACCCGTAGCCGTGCCCGTACCCACCGCCGGGCAACCCGATCTGGCCGAGCATCGCCGCGAGCACCACGCCCAACCACAGCGGCTGCTCACCGTACTGCGCGCGCTGCAACGACCAACTGACCGTCACGAAGGTCCGCGCGCTCGCCATCTCACGCGCGAGTGTCCGGATGCGTTCGGCGGGTAGGCCGGTGAGCGTCGCGGCCCACTCGGGAGATTTGACGATCCCGTCCGTCTCGCCGCGGACGTAGCCGATGAAACGCTCGTAGCCGACCGTGTACTTGTCCAGGAAGGCCTTGTCCGCCAACCCCTCCGCGTCCAGCACTTGCGCCAGGGCCAGCATCAGCGCGGTATCGCTGCCCGGCCGCGGCGCGAGCCACTCCGCTTCGGCCTCCGCCGGAATGTCGTCACGCAACGGCGTGATCGACACGAACCGGCAGCCCCGCGCCCGCGCGGCACCGATCCAGCCCCGCGCGTTGTGCCGGGACACACCGCCCGGCGTCACCGCAGCGTTCTTCGGGGACAACCCGCCGAACGCCACCACCAACTCGGCGTGCTCGGCCAGCACCGTCTTCGACGTCGCCCGCTCGAGGACGAGATCGAGAGAGCCGAGTACATGCGGCATCAGCACCTGCGACACCCCGAGGCTGTAGCTGTTGACGTGCCGTACATACCCGCCGAGACAGTTCAGGAACCGATGCGTCTGACTCTGCGCGTGATGGAACCGCCCCGCACTCGCCCACCCGTAGGACCCGCCGTACACGGCTTCGGCACCGTGCTCGCGATACACCCGCCCCAACTCACCGGCCAGCAGATCCAACGCGGTCTCCCACGACACCGGCACGAACGGCTCGTCCCCGCGCCCGGCCGCACCCGGCCCGCGCTCCAGCCAGCCCTGTCGAACATAGGGTTGATCGACCCGGGTCGGATGATGCTGCGCCGACGCCACATTCTCGATCAACCGCATCGGCTCCGGATCGCCGCGCCACGGGCGAACAGCAGTCAGTCGATCGCCGTCGCTGTCGGCCTCGAAGGCACCCCAGTGCGTCAGATGCGTGGTCACCGTTCCACCGTAACCCGGCCCTGCGACAAAGTGGTGGGCCAGCTCGTCAGCCGCGACTCACCGCCGCCACGAACACATTTCGACCGCCGTCAGAGGCGGCGCAGCTCGAACATCCGGAACTGCCGCCCACCGGACAGTTCGTACTCCATCTCGTACCCGGGCCAGAATTCCACGGCCAGGTCCCAGGCGGGTTTGCGATCGACACCGGTGAGCTCGGTAACTCCGACCATGAACTGCTCGCCCTTGTGCCGCACAGTCGCCGTATCGGCGGCACGCAAATTGGCCGACCACACCGGATGCTTCGGATTACCCCAGTTCGAGCCGATCACAAGGAAGTCTTCGCCACGGGGCACATACAGCAGCGACGTGGTCCGCGCGATACCGGTCTTGCGCCCCGCGACGGTGACCTCGATCGAGGGCAGCCCGACCAGATCCAGCACGCCTCTGCGGCCGTCGGTCCAACGTCGAACAGCGCGCTCCACCGGAATGACAACCGGCGCGGTGCGCATGACCCAGCGCTGTTGGGCCAGCCTGCGGGCAATCGGCGGCAGCGGATTCGACACCATCTGAGAATCCTGACACGTTGCCGTTCCCCAGTCGCTGTGCCAGGCCGGGACCGAGGGGCATGTCACATCGGAGGTCGCGTGCCCGCGACGCAAAGTTGTTGACAGACAACGCTCCACGAACGACGAAGCCGGTCCGCACCCATCCGAACACGGCTCATCACATGACTGTGCGGTCGATCCGGTTCGACCGGAGCGACCGCACAGTCCGCGCCCTCACACCAACGCGATGGCCGCGCCCAACGCGGCAAGCGCAACGAACTGCAACGCAACCCGCGCATTCACCACACTGTCCCATTTGTCCTGCAGCGCACGAGCATTCGGCGGCGTGATCCCCGCCTGCGCCGCGGCGGTCTGCTGCGTGTTCACCGGCTTGGCCACGCGAACGTAGACCAGCAGCCAGATCACCAACGCCGCCACCGCGATACCGGCCGCCACGGCCGCACCGACATAGCCGCCGATCGCCGCCAGCACAGCGGTCAGCACCGCGGTGACAACCCCGCTGATCCCGACGATCGGCATCCGACGGTCACCGTAGTAATGCCCCCACCCCGCCGAGGCCGTCACTGTCGCATCGTCCAACCGTGCGTACACCGACCGCGTGATGATGGCGTAGCAGGCATCGGTGCCGTAGACGACGGCGTTGGCGAGCACCGCAACGATGCCGAGAACCTGAACGACTGTGCTGAACATTGATGGACTCCGTCTCTCGATCTAGCGTTGCTAATCAATCTAGCATAGCTAGACACAGGCGCAAGTCTCCACCGTTTCAGCAGCTCAGACCCCCTCGACAACTGGCAGACCCGCGTCCGCCCAGTCCTGAATCCCCGCCCGGTACGCGCGAACATTCGTATAGCCCAGCGCCCGCAACTTGACCGCGACGTTCTCGCTGTTACGGCACGCCTCGTTCGCGCAATACGTCACAATGGCCGCCTCGCGATCCGGAAGCAGTTGCCCCGCAGTCGATTCCACATCGGATTCGACCAGAACCAGCGCGCCGGGCAGATGCGCCTTCTCGTAGTAGCCGGCCCCGAGCGTGTCGAGCACCGTCACCGAACCGGCCTCGATTGCGGCCGCGAGCTCCGCACGAGCAATGACATCGGTCATGAGATTTCCTTCCTCCGAACACAAACTATGTGCGTGTGCACGCTACTATATGCGTGCGGGCGCACACAAGTAGGTAAGATCGGACCGTGGCCCACACCGACCATCCCCGCGCAGCAGCCAACGCCTGGTCCGCGCTCCTGCGCGTCCACGCCCAACTGGTGCCCCAACTCGACGCCGACCTACGCACCGCAGCCGGACTCCCCCTCGCCTGGTACGACGTCCTGCTCGAACTCGACGGCGTCCCGCCCCTGCGCATGACCGACCTCGGCGCCCGCGTCGTCCTCAGCCGCACCCGGGTAAGCCGACTCGTCACCGAACTCGAGACCGCCGGACTGGTCACCCGCGAAGCCAACCCCGACGACGGCAGATCCGCCTTCGTCACCATCACCGACACCGGACGCACCCGCCTCCGCGAAGCCGCCCCGCGCTACCTCGCCGGCATCGAACAACGCTTCGCAGGCAAACTCGACCCCGACGAACTGCAGACACTCACCCGAACACTCGGCAAAATCCTTGGCCCAACCGACATTTCCTAGCAAAACTCTCAGGAAGACCACTCCGCACCACCGGTACTTTGGATAGCGCGCATATCGGGCGCGACCACCGGAAGGATGCAATCTCTTGATGATCGGTGCCCTCAGGCCGCTCCCCACCCGACCGACCTGCCCGCACCGACAAAGAGCCGCTTGATGTTCGCGCGCTGGGGAGATTTCGTCCACCGGTTCCGATTCATCGTCATCGGCGTCGTCGGTGCGGGCATGCTCGCGCTCGGCGCATACGGCTATGACCTCGGAAACCATCTCGGCGCCAGCGGATTCGACGACCCCACATCGGAATCGTCGCACGCCGCACGCCTTGCCGACGAAGCGTTCCTGCGCGACCACACCGCCGACGTGCTTCTGGTCTACACCGCACCGCCCGGTGTGAAACTCGACGATCCCGCGTTCAGCGCCAAGATCGTCGACAGCCTGAACAATCTGCCGAAGAAGTATCCCCAGATCGACAAGGTCAACGGGGCCTACTGGCGAACCGATGCTGCGCCGGGGAACCCCGCCATCTTCGGTAAACCCGAGGAGAACCGCGCATTCGCCTCTGTCGCCATCAAAGGCGACAACGACACCGACATCGTCAACAATTTCCGGGCCGTCAAGGACGTCTTCTATATCACCGGAATCGACGTCCAGGTAGCCGGACTCCAACCGGTTGCGGGCGCCCTCACCGACACCATCGCCGACGACCTGCACCGCATGGAACTGCTCGCGCTACCTGCTGTCGCGATCCTGCTCTTCTTCGTATTCGGTGGTCTTGTCGCCGCAGCACTGCCGCTGATCCTCGGCGGCCTCACCATCATCAGCGCCAACGGCATCGTCCGATTCATCACCGAGATCACACAGGTCAACTCGTTCGTCTCCAGCGTCGTCACGATGATCGGCCTCGGTCTCGCGATCGACTACGGCCTGTTTATCGTCAGCCGCTTCCGCGAAGAAGTCGCCGAAGGCTACGAAACTCACGTCGCTGTCCGCCGCACCGTGATGACCGCGGGCCGCACCGTCGTCTTCTCCGCCACCATGATCGTCATCAGCCTCGGCGGCCTACTGTTCTTCCCACAGGGATTCCTACGATCGCTGGCCTATGGTTCCATCGCGACCGTCTCGCTGGCCGCGCTGTCAGCGATCACCATTCTGCCCGCCATCCTCAGCATCCTCGGACCGCGCGTCGATATGCTCGGCGTCAAGCGGTTCAGCCGAACCAAAACCGCTGAAGAAGTCGAGAACGGACTCTGGGGCCGCAGCACGCGATGGGTGATGCAGCACCCGAAGAAGATCGCCGTCCCGCTGATCCTCGGCTTGCTGCTACTGATCATCCCGGTCAAGAACATCGCCTTCGGTACCTTCAGCGAAACCTATCTGCCACCGGATAATTCGACCAGAATGGCTCAACACGAGTTCGACACCACCTTTCCGAAGCGCAAGTCCGACCCGGTGCAACTGGTGTTCGTCACCGAGGACACCGACGACAATCGCCAGGCTCACCGTAATGCCATCGGCGTGGCGCTCAAACAAGCAAATCGAGCACCGGGGCTCGCTGAGCTCAGACCAGGTGTGCCAGGCGAATTCGCCACGCCGACCCCCTCGACCCTCCGGCCGGGCGTCTACCGCACCGAGGCTCAACTGGCCGACTCCACGAACACCGACGCGGCCAACGCGACCATCGACTACCTACGCGCGATGGCGCTGCCCGACGGGGTCACCATGCTGGTCGGCGGCCAACCCGCGTTCAAGAAGGACACCATCGATGGCATGCTGGGCCGCATACCGTTCATGGTCGTGGTGGTCTTGCTGCTGACCACGATGCTCATGTTCCTGACCTTCGGATCCCTCGTACTGCCGCTCAAGGCCGCTCTGATGAGCGTGCTCGGCCTCGGATCCACCCTGGGCATTCTCACCCTCATCTTCGTCGACGGCTACGGCTCGGGCCTGCTCAACTTCACTCCACAGGCGATCCAAGCCAACGTGCTGATCGTCATCATCGCCATCATCTACGGGCTTTCCACCGACTACGAGGTATTCCTGTTGTCCCGCATGGTCGAAGCCCGCACCAAGGGCGCGACCACCACCGAGGCCATCCGAATCGGCACCGCACACACCGGCGGAATCATCACCGCCGCCGCGCTGATACTGCTCGTCGTCACCGGCGCGTTCGCCTTCTCCGACCTGGTGATGATGCAGTACATCGCCTACGGCATGATCGCCGCACTGTTCATCGACGCCACGATCCTGCGCATGCTGCTGGTACCCGCCATCATGAAAATGCTCGGCGACGACTGCTGGTGGGCGCCGGCCTGGATGAAACGGCTCCAACAGCGCGTCGGCCTCGGCGAACCCGTCCTCGATGATGAGCACCCCAGCGCTCGCAACATGACCGACCTCGTCAAGACCACCCCCGTCACCGACCCGGTGACCGTGCGACTGCCCGTCGTCAGTGCGGATCAAGGACAGCGCTGACTTCGCCCTCAGCGGAATCGCTTACGCAGCACGGCTTTCCCGAATTAGCGTGGGCAGCTCGAAGGGAGGTCGAGCATGCACGCTCCGATCAAGTTCTCGATGACCGCCAATGTGGTCGAGGTCGGCTCCTGGCCGGACTTCGCCAAGGGATGCGAGCGGGAGGGGTTCGACGCCCTGATGGTCCCTGACCATCCAGGTTCGTTCGTTTCGCCTTTCGTCGCGCTCGCCGCGGCCGCGACCGCCACCGAGACGATCCGGCTCGGGACGAATGTGGTGAATGCCGGGATGTGGGAACCGTTTCTGCTGGCCGGCGAGGTCGCCACGCTCGATTTCGTGTCCGGTGGGCGGGCGTTGTTCGGGATCGGGGCCGGGCACACCCCGGCGGAATGGACCATGCAGGGGCGGGAGCATCCTTCGGCCTCGGCACGGGTGGACCGAATGGTCGAGGTCACCGATACCACGCGGCGGCTGCTCGCCGGCGAGACGGTGACGTTCGCGGGTGAGCACGTTCAGCTCCGGGATGCGGTACTGAACCGGCCGCGGCCCGTGCAGGAGGAAGTGCCGGTTCTCGTTGGCGGCAATGGGACTCGCGTGCTTCGATATGCGGCCGCGAACGCGGATATCGTCGGATTCTCCGGGCTCGGTCGGACGCTGGCCGATGGGCGCAACCATGAAACCCGGTGGAGTCGCGATCAGATCGACGCGCACGTCGAGCTCGCACTCGATGCTGCTCAGCAGGCAGGACATTCGCCCGCGTTCGAGGCGCTCGTGCAGCATGTGGAGATCACCGACGACGCGGAAGCTGCCTGTGCCCGCTTCGCCGAGGACATTCCCACCACCAGCGTCGCCGAGCTGCTCAGCGCACCGTACGTCTTGATCGGCACAATCGACGAGCTGGTCACCGAGCTGCGTGCACACCAGAAGCGCTGGGGGTTCGACCGATTCGTCATGCGCGCACCCGCCCGTGCAGCCGGTGCCCAACTCCTCGCGGCACTCACCTCAACAGAGAACTAGTACTCGTCGCCCGCGCCCTCTCGTCTTGGCTGACGAGAGGGCTGGAACGGTTGATTGAGCAATGGTGATTTGTGGTGAGGTGCGGTTGGAATATTCCGTATGCGAAGATACGCATATCTACGTATCTATATGGATTATCTACTTTGATACCTTCCACTGAGCCTCAGCCGATCTCCGCCACAGAACCTGATGACTCCGGAACCCGCAGTCCCCCAACAGAACTCCCTATCAAGGCGCGACAACTCCCCTGCCTCACCTATAGGGCCGATCTGCCCGACTCCTCCCCCAACTCTCTGCACCGCCGCAGATCCACTTAAAACGGGCATACGACCAGTTACGCTGTCCCCTAAATCCGCTCATTCGCAATGAACTCGCAGTACCATCCGAGGTCGGCCCCAGTTCCGAATAGACCGCATACGGTGAACCGAATCGCGGTACACCTTCCAACGGTTAGGGCCACCAATGCACCTTGTTCGGGTACGTGTTGCCTCACTAGTCACCGTGGTCGGAGCATGCGCGGCCGTCTTCGTCTCCGGTGCCGGCGCGGCGTCCGCGCGAGACCTCGCACTCCCCCGCCTGACCGCTGTGCGGGAGGCCGCTTGCGAAGACGCGACCCAGGCTGCCGAGCGTGCTGAAGCCAGCATGAAGAAGGCCGCGGATGCCAGCAAGAAGGATCCCTCCGCAGCGAACAAGAAGAAGGCATCAGCCGCAAAACAGAAGTACACCGACGCTGTGCGTGCGAAGAACAATGCTTGCGAGGAAATCGGCGATCCTGCGGATAACGACTGGGATTCGCAGCCACCTGCTTAGCGCGCTGGGCGTCCGTTCGTTCTCGCGATGTCCGCTACGGGCGATGTGGTGGATGACATGCTGCATCCATCACATCGTGCGGAGAGCTACGCGGGCTTCTTCTTCGGCGGGGTGCTCGAGCAGTGATATTTGTACCCGCGCTCGCATGGCTGGCGCTCGATTTCGTACATGTCGTACTGCTCGCAACCCCTGACTTCCCAGGAATTCAGCTGGCACCCCGTCCACCAAGCGTCGGCCGCCACGAAGGTCGTGTCCGGTGCCGCTGCTGCAGTGGCACCGGCTCGGCTACAGGCCGAGGGCTGCGAGGGGCCGACGTGCTCCGCCACGGTCGCCGAGGCGGCCGGGCTCGAACCCAGTAGAAACGTGACGAGCAAGCCTGTCATTCCGAGCGTGCTGCGGATGAACCTACGCATTACCGATCCCCATTCCTCGAGGTTGGACGAGCTGGACAGACCAACAGCGCCGGTCACGAAACCCTCATCAGAAAGCGGACATCCCCTTATTCGGATCTTGGATGGCCGGCATCTGGATCAGGATGAGCGGCCGTTCCGGGGATCGCTGACCAGTCCCGCCGTTGCCGCTGATCAAGCCTTTGTCGTCAGATTGTCCATGAGCAGGCCGAGGGCGAACTCGAAGCGGTCGTGTCCGGTGCCGGAGATCAACTCGGCGGCATGGCGTCGAGTCAGCGGGAACTTCTCGGCGGGCAGTGCGGTGAAGCGGTCCAACAACTCCTCGTGGCTGAGCACCCATTCCTGATCCGGGTGCCGGCGCCGTTGCTGGACCAGTGACTGCTCCAGCGCATAGGCGCTGACGTAGAGGGACAGCGCATCGCGAGCCCATCCGGCCGTCCTGGGTTCGATGCCGCCGGTGAGCAGGATCGCCAGTATTCCTTCGCCGACCCGGAGCGTTTCCAGGTTGGTCGGGACCGTGGCCAGCGCGGCACGTGAGATGCCGGGGTATTTCAGGTACAGGTCGCGGATCTGCGTGTACACCCCGAGCAGCTGCTCGCGCCAGACAGCCGAGTCCGGTTCGGGGAGCACGACTTCGGAGTAGAGGCTGCCGATCAGCAGATCGTCGATGTCGTCCTTGTTGACGATGTGTGCATACAGCGACGACGGACCGGTGCCGAGCACGGCGGCGACCCGGCGGATGGTCAGCGCGTCATACCCCTCGGCCGCGACGACTTCCAAGGCGGCGTCGGTGATCCGCTGGACGGTGATCGGCTTCTTGTGCGGTGTCGACGCGGCCGCCGCTGCGGGTTGGGCGTGGCGAGCTGCGCGGCGTTGGCGGGGATCGGCGGGCATGCCGACCACTATAGCTTGACAGGAACTTAGTTCGTTAAATGGAACTTAGATCGAGCGGTCGCTTCGCACCCATGAGCCCGGAACAGGCTGCGCGGCTAGCTGTTCGGCCGGTAGCCGAGCATGTCGAGCAGGGCGTCGAGTTGAAGTTCGAAGAGTTCGGCTCGGTCGGCGAAGGTTTCCGCGCCGTACATGTCGAAGACGTCGGCGCTTACCGCGCCGAACAGGCTGGCCCAGAAGGTAACTCCGCGGATGATGAGCCAGTCGGGGATGTCGAGGTGGAGGTCGTTCCGGATTTGGGCGAAATCCGTTGCTAGAGGCGATGATAGGCGCGGGACCAACGCGGGAACGTGCAGCAGGTCCGACTGGTAGGCGCGAGCGAAGAGAGATTGCAGGGCGATGATCACTCGGGTGCCGGGGGCCATGGTTTCGTCGGCGGGGGCGTCGTAGCCGGGGACCGGGGTGCCGAAAAGTAGTCCGTAGCGGGCGGGTTCGGCCAGGGCCCAGCGGCGGACGGTGCGGGCGAGGATGCGGATTTGTCCGATCGGGTCGTCGGGCGCTTCGGCGAGCGCGGCGTCGACCTCGTCACCGAGTGCGTTGTAGCCGTCCACGACCAGCAGGGTCAGTAGTTCGTCGCGGCTGCTGACGTAGCGGTAGACGGCCGAGGAGACTACGCCGAGGTCACGGGCGACCGCGCGCAGCGAGAGAGCCGCGGCACCGTCGGTCGCCAGATGCTCCCGGCCGATGCGGACTATGTCGGTCATGGTCTGCGCCCTGGCTCGGGCGCGCGGCGTCGTCGGCATGCATTCACCGTGCAATACCAAGAGAGCATTGTCAACAACAGAGAGCGTTGCTCTCACTTGGCTGAAGGTCGCTTCCGTCGCCTGACAGAAGTCGCAGTCCTGAGCGCGGAAAGCGGGTGGCGTCGACACAAGACCACGCCACCCGCCCTGGTTCGGCGCACAACCTACTGAGTAGTAGTGTTATTCGAGTCACTGGCGACCTATCGAGGAGTTTCCTATGGACCAGAGAGCAACGGATTTCGACGTTCTCATCGTCGGTTCTGGGTTCGGTGGCAGCGTCACCGCGCTGCGCTTGGTCGAGAAGGGCTACAAGGTAGGCATCCTCGAGGCGGGCCAGCGGTTCGCCGACGACGAACTGCCCAAGACCAGCTGGGATCTGAAGAAGTTCCTCTGGGCGCCCAAGCTCGGCTGCTACGGCATCCAGCGCATTCACCTGCTGCGCGATGTCCTCATCCTCGGCGGCGCCGGTGTCGGCGGCGGTTCGCTGAACTACGCCAACACACTGTATGTGCCGCCGGAGCCGTTCTTCCTGGACGCGCAGTGGCGCGACATCACCGACTGGCAGACCGAGCTCGCGCCGTACTACGAACGCGCCCAGAAGATGCTCGGCGTGGTGCGCAACCCGCACATGACCCCGGCCGATGAGGTGTTCAAGCAGGTCGCCGACGACCTCGGTGTCGGCGACACCTTCGTACAGACCCCGGTGGGTGTGTTCTTCGGCGAACCGGGAAAGACGGTGGCGGACCCGTACTTCGGCGGCGTCGGCCCCGAGCGCACCGGCTGCCTCGAATGCGGTGACTGCATGGTCGGCTGCAAGTTCGGCGCCAAGAACACGCTCGTGAAGAACTACCTCTACCTCGCGGAAACGGCCGGGGCACAAGTCATTCCGATGACGACGGTCACCGATCTGCGGCCACACCCGGACGGCACCTGGGACGTGTCCACCGCGCGCACCGGCGCCTGGGTGCGCAAGCAGCCCAAGACCTACACCGCGGCGAACGTCGTGCTCGCGGCAGGCACTCGGGGCACTCAGCAGCTGCTGTTCGCCATGAAGGACAAGGGCGCACTGCCGGAGCTCTCGGATCGGCTCGGCCAGCTGACCCGCACCAACTCCGAGTCGATCGTCGGTGCCGCGACCAAGAACGTCACGCCCGGAGTCGATTTCACCAAGGGCGTGGCGATCACCTCATCCATCCACCCCACCCCGGACACCCACATCGAGCCGGTCCGCTACGGCAAGGGCTCCAACGCCATGGGCCTGCTGCAGACGCTGATGGTGGACGGTGGCGGTCGCATTCCGCGCTGGCTGCGCTTCCTCGGCCTCGTACTGCGTCACCCGATGAACCTTTTCAGCTTCCTGAGCACCAAGGACTGGAGCGAGCGCACCATCATCTCGCTGGTCATGCAGCACCTGGACAATTCGATCACCACCTACACCAAGCGCGGACTGTTCGGCCGCAAGCTGACCAGCAAACAGGGCCACGGCGAACCGAATCCGACCTGGATCCCGGTGGGCAACGACGTCACCCGTCGGGTGGCCGCCAAGATCGGCGGCATCGCGGGCGGCAGCTGGGGCGAGATCTTCAACATCCCGCTCACCGCCCACTTCCTCGGCGGCGCGGTGATCGGCGCGGACCCCGAGCACGGCGTAATCGACGGCTACCACCGCGTTTTCGGCTATCCGACGCTCAGCGTCGTCGACGGCGCGGCGGTCTCGGCCAACCTCGGCGTCAACCCGTCGCTCACCATCACCGCCCAGGCCGAACGCGCCGCCGCCTACTGGCCGAACAAGGGCGAGATCGACACCCGGCCCCCGCTCGGCGCCGCCTACCAGCAGATCGCCCCGGTCGCACCGGCCGCGCCGGTGGTGCCCGCGAATGCGCCTGCCGCACTGGTGCTTCCGATCGTGCAGATCACGAAGACGTCCGCCGCGGGCTGATCGTCGCCCACCGGTTCTGGACAGTTCGACGAAGACCCGATGATCCGGCGGACAGCATGCCGGGCAACGGGACAGTCCCGTGCGGGTGACGGAGGGCGATTCACGCGCACCCGCTTCCCACGTCTGGATTCATAAGCCAGCAGAGCGGGCGGCGGCTAGGCGTCGGCTGGGTTGAGCATGCGGAATACCAGGCCCGCTGCGGCGGCGGCCAGCAACTCGACGATCAGGTAGAGCAGGGTTGATGTGCCGAAGAGGCCCATTGTCATGCCGCCGAGCAGGACTGCGGGGTTGAAGGCAGCGCCGGAGATGCCGCCTACTGCGATGGCTCCGGCGGCAACGGTGAATCCGATGGCCAGGCCGTAGAACGAGTTGTTGGGGTGATCGGCGCTGGTCGCCACGTTGAGTACGACGTAGGCGAGGGCGAAGGTGAAGACGAGTTCGGCGACGAGGGCGTCGGCCAGGAGATGACCCGACGGACTCAGCGCGTGACCCGATGGGCCGCCGACGACGATGCGGACGACCACTGCCGCTATCAGTCCGGCCACTAGCTGGGTGAGCCAATAGCCAACGGCGACAAGTGGTTTGATTCGGCCGCGGACCAGTGCCGCCAAGGTGACCGCTGGGTTGTAGTGCGCGCCGGAGATGTGGCCGCCCGCGTAGACCATGACCATGAGGACCGCGCCGATCGCCAGTGGCGCGAGCGAACTCCCGCTGTGCACCGCCGCGCCGACGGTGAAGACGAGAAAGAACGTGCCGATCCCTTCGACGACGAGCTTGCGTGCAATATCCCAACCGGGTGTATCGAGGGGTACGGCGGTCTTATCCAGGGCTGAGGTAGTCATTCTTCTGTCTCCATTCCAACCATCGATTGCTGTTCTTCAGCAACTACTTGCTCGTGTCGGCGGTGGCCGAGCGCAGTTCCCTGGCACGCGCACGCGCGGCGAACTGGTCGTGTCGACGCAGTCGCGCGTCGGGATCCAGGCAGATCTGCTCGCAGTAGTCCGAGACGTCCTGCGTCACGATCGGCAACGGGTGTCCGCACACCCAGAAGGCCCGGGCTTCGGCGTCGTAGGCGAGGGGAAATCGACAAACGCACGGGGTGTCCGATGCCATGGCTGTTCCGATCATGGTCCGCACACGGTGTCGGCAGACACCGCCATTCTGTTGAAACGTATTGCCCGCCAGGATGGTTCAGCCTGGAAGAGTATTCGCGCCACGTTTGCCAGCGCAGCGAGGATCTGCGGCAGCGCGGGCGTTCCACTACACGGAACGGTCCACCCCCGCCGGCGGCCAGGCTTGTATGGTTGATAGCAAGCTGTCCACCCCTGGGGAGGGTTACGATGCGCATTCACTCCGTTTCCGATGACGGTTCGACCACTCCAGCGGATGGCGGTGATCAGGCGTTCTTCGATCCGGTGGTGTACGGCAACGGCCCGGACGACAACGTCACCGACACCGCCGAAAGCGCGGCCGTCACCCATCACACGATCACCATCGACGGCAACGAGATCCCGTATACCGCGACGGCGGGTCACCTCGTCACGGTCGATCCGAGCAGCTCGATGCCGAACGCGAAAATGTTCTATGTCGCGTTCACGAAAGACGCACAGCGGGAAGAGACGCGACCGGTCACGTTCTTCTACAACGGCGGTCCGGGTTCCTCGGCGGTGTTCGTGCTGCTCGGTTCGTTCGCGCCGCGGCGGATCAAAACCAAAATGCCCGACTTCACGCCGCCCGCACCGTATTCCATGGAGGACAACCCCGACAGTCTCATCGACACAAGCGATTTGGTGTTCGTCAATCCCGTCGGCACCGGCTACTCGGCAGCCGTTGCGCCACATAAGAATCGGGATTTCTGGGGTGTCGATCAGGACGCGGAGTCGCTGAAGCAGTTCATCAAGCGCTACTTGACGAAGAACTCCCGATGGAACTCGCCGAAATTTCTGTTCGGCGAATCGTATGGCACCGCACGCAGTTGCGTCCTCGCCTACCGGCTGCACGAGGACGGCGTCGACCTGAACGGCATCACCCTGTTGTCGTCGATCCTCGACTACCGGCAGTCGGGCAACCCGATCGGCCTGTTGCCGACGGCCGCTGCCGACGCCTGGTATCACAAACGGCTCGGCATCACCCCGCCGTCCGCCGACCTGGCCACGTTCCTGGCCGAGGTCGAGCAGTTCGCCACCGGCGACTATCTCGCTGCGCTGCAAGCGTTTCCGAAGGTCGATCCGGCCGTGATCGACAAGCTCGCGGCGTACACGGGCATCGACAAGATCGTGCTGACCTCGTGGAGTCTCTACATCGGCTGGCCGTTCTTGACGACGCTGCTGCAGGATCGCAACCGCGCGGTCGGCGCGTACGACGGCCGGGTCACCGGGATCGATTCCGGTATCGCAGGCAAGGTCGACCCGAACTCCGGCGGCAACGATCCGACTATGGCGGCCGTGTCCGGCGTCTACACCGCGATGTGGAATTGGTATCTCGAAGAACAGTTGAAGTTCACGTCGGACTCGGCTTTCACCGACCTCAATGATCAGGTGTTCCTGAACTGGGATTACAGCCACGTCGACCCGACCGGCACGAAGCACGGGCCCGACGCTTTCTACACTGCAGGCGATTTGGCCGCGCTGATGGCGATAAACGTCGACCTGAAAGTCCTGTCGGCCAACGGCTACTACGACTTCGTCACGCCGCAGTATCAGACGGTGCTCGACTTGCAGCAGATGCCGCTCGACGATCCGACGGTCCGCCAGAACCTGTCGATCCGTTTCTACGAGTCAGGTCACATGGTGTACCTGGACGGAAATTCGCGTACCGCGCTCAAGCAAGATCTTGTTCAGCTGTACGACATCGTGACCAGCGACCGGGCCGCGATGAGCCGCATCCTCACCTTGTGGAAGAGCAAGGGCTGAGCTCACACCGCGGCGGGCACCGAGTGATACCGCCGCCGGTGCTCGTCCCAGGGCTCGCGCTGCTCCTCCGGACTCATCGCGAGCAGCAGTCGAAGTTGGGCCCATTGGGTTTCGTCGGTCGGGGTGTAGATCTGCACCCACGCGCCGGCCACGACGGGCAACGACATGCTGGTGATGAACATTTCCAGCTCGCCGATGGCCAGGTGGCGGAGCTGCTTGATCCGGTTCGACGGGACCGCGACGTCGTTGCGCGCCCACAGCGCGGCGAAGTCCGCACTCTCGGAGCACATTTCCTCGATGAACTCCTGCCAGCTCGGGTCGTCGAGGTTCTTCGCGTAGGCGCCGCGCAGGTAGGCGACCATGCGGCGCAGATCGTCCCGGCTGCTCCGGTAGGTGTTGCAGCAGGGCGGCGTGAGGAATACCCGCCGCACGACATTGCGCTCCCCCGCCAGGAAACGTGGGCACAGGGCCGCATAGGAGTCGTTGAACGCCAAGACGTCATATCGCGCACTCAACACCGCCGCGGGCAGCGGCGCCAAGTGATCGAGGATGGTCTGCATCTCCTCGGGCAGGGCGGTGCTCGAGTGCGGGCTCGGCACGGTCGGCACATTGGCGAGCCGATAGAGATGACCGCGCTCGGCATCGTCGAGCGCGAGCGTCCTGGCCACCGCGTCGAGCACCTGCACGCTGACGTTGATCTGACGTCCTTGCTCGAGCCAGGTGTACCAGGTGACTCCGATGCCGGACAGCTGCGCGACCTCCTCGCGCCGCAGCCCGGGCGTGCGGCGGCGCGGGCCGGGTGGCAGCCCGACGTCGTCCGGCGAGATCTTGGCGCGGCGCGACTTCAGGAACGTTCCCAGCTCCGCGCGACGCGCTTTGCGCACCGCCCGGACATCCAGCACATCGGTCATCTCATGATCGTGCCCGAAATCACTAGCGGTATCCAGGTGCTGCTAGTACCCGTTTTACGGCGGCGATCCGGCATTCGAACGCGACCCGAGCCTTCGGGGCGTGCTCCGGCTCGAGTTATTCGGTAAGTTGATCACTTGTGCCCAAGTCCCGGATGTTGGAGTTTCCACGCTCGGGCCCAACGCTTTTCATACTGGCCGCAAGTGCCGCCCTGGCGGTGATCCTGCTGTTCACCACGGTCGACCCGTGGCTGGACCGGGCAGGCATCCTGGACGGTGGGCTGGACGTGCACGTGTATCGGGACGGCGCCTGGCGCATCCTGCACGGACAGCCGCTCTATACCGAGCCGACCATCGCTGGGCTCTTGTACACCTACACCCCCTTCTCGACGATCGCCTTCATACCCATCGTGGCGATTCCGTGGTCGTGGGTCGCCGACACCTGGCTGGTGTTGAACCTGATCGTGCTCTGCGGCTGTGTGCTGCTGAGCTGGCGCATCCTCGGATATCGGATCAACGCCCAACTCACCGCGGTCAGCGCGCTATTGGCGATCACCTGCGCGTTCATCGAACCTGTCCGCACCACGCTGTTCTACGGGCAGATCAACCTGATGCTGATGTTCCTGGTGCTGTGGGACTTCTCCCGCTCCGACCGGAGCAAGCTGCGCGGCATCGGCGTCGGCCTGGCGGCGGGCATCAAGCTCGTTCCGGCCTACTTCGTCGTGCAGTTCCTGGTGCTGCGCCAATGGCGGTCGGCCTGCACCGCGGTCGCGACCTTCGTCGCGTCGATCGTGCTCGCCTGGGTCGTGCTGCCCACCGACTCCAAGCAGTACTGGACTTCGACGTTCTTCCAGTCCAATCGGATCGCCGACGACATGCATCCGTCGAACCAATCGATCCGCGGCGCCATCGCGCACCTCACCCACCACCCCGCGCCGCTGTGGTTGTGGTTGCTCATCGCGGGCACTGTCACGCTGGTGAGCTTGGCGATTACCGCGGGTCTGTTCCGGCGCGGCGAACGGCTGCTCGCGGTGGCCCTGGCGGGACTCACCGCCTGCGCGGTGTCCCCGTTTTCCTGGGATCACCACTGGGTGTGGTTTGTTCCGCTGTTCGTTTATCTGGTGCACAAAGCGCAATCCCGGTGGGGTTGGTGGCTCGTCGCCGCAGCACTTTTCGCCTCGATCGGTGCGTGGACGTGGGAGTACGACCCGAACTATGTGGTCGTCGGGCTGTTCCTGTTCCCGCCGTGGTGGCCGGGTGCGCAGATTCTGATCAACAGTTTTGTCATCGTGTACGCCATCGTGCTCATCAGCTCGGGACTGGTTCTGCTTCGGCTCCATCGCCAGGGTGTCGAGGTCAGGGACGAGGTGTGCGCGCCGGTGTGAACGCCATGCTCGAGGCGTTCGCGTCCCTGCTGGTTTGATCGGATACGGAAGCGGCGAGACGGCCGAATCGTGCCCGTCTCGCCGCTTCTGTTGTCCTGCTGCAGGAATCAGAGCAGGTGTAGCAGTTCCAGGTCGCTGACGTACTTGTCGATCAGTGCCTCCGTCAAGTGCGGAATATCCTTGTCCGCGCCGATCTCTGCGGCCTGCACGGCGGCTTGGAACTTCTTGGCGGGCAGGACGGCGCCGCGGACGGCTGGAGCCTGGCGGCGGTAGGCGTCGAGCAGCGGGAGAACTGAGGCCTGACGCTGTTTTTCGGGCAGACCGCGGATTGCCGTCTCGAAACGGGTGAACCAGTCCGCGTAGTCGGTGATGCGCTGGATCGGCCGACCGGATTCGATGAGCCAGTCGACGAATTCGTCCAGCGAGATGCCGTCGTCATGCGGGTTGAGCACGTCGTAGGTTTGGAAGCCGTCGGTGGCTTTGATGCCGAGGGTGGTGATCGCCTCAGCGGTGAAGTCGGCGGGGAGACCGTCGTAGTGGGCCCGCTGGCGGTTTCCTTCGGCGTCGGTTCGGTAGAACGAATACGGCGCGATGCCCGTGGCGACGAGGCTGAGGATCAGCCGGGTGAACACGTCGGGCACGTTGAGCTGGCCCGCGTAGCGCCGGTCGGCGAGGATCATGTCCGAACGGAACACCGCGACCGGCAGCCCGCACAGATCGTGCGCCTCGCGCAGCAGAACCTCGCCCGCCCACTTGCTGTTCCCGTAGCCGTTGGCGTAGCCCTCGCGCACGGTCCGCACCGCACTCATCTCGCGGATGTCGCTGTCCTCCTGGAACGCCGCGGGCTCGACCTGATCGGCCACCCCGACGGTGGACAGGTAGGTGACCGGCTTGCGCCGCGAGGTGATCGCCAGGCGGATGATTTCGGCCGTACCAACGACATTGGGGCCGAACATCTGGCGGTACGGCAGCACGTGATTCACCAGCGCGGCCGGATGGATGATCAGGTCGACGGTGTCGGCCAGCCGCTGCCAAGTCGGTTCGTCCAGACCGAGATCCGGGTCGCCGATGTCACCCGCGAGCACTTCGAGGTTCCGGGCGGCCAGTTCCTGGTAGTGCGTGACGAGTTTCGGATCGCCACTGTCGAAGGCCGCGTCGAGCCGCTTGCGGGCCGCCGCCGCGTCAGTGCCGCGCACGATGCAGATCAGCTTGCCGCCCGACTTGTCCAGTCGCTCCAGCCATTCCAGGCACAGGAAGCGGCCGAGGTAGCCGTTCGCGCCGGTCAGCAGGACCGTCTGTGCGGGGACGGGTGCATGCGGAATCGTGTCGGCGGCCGCCAGGGTTCGGCCGTCGATGAACTTGTCCAGCGTGAGATCGGCGGCCAGGATCTGCGACCCAGCACCGTGCACGGAGGTGAAGGTTGGCCGCTTCGCGCTCGAATCACGTTCCGTCTCGATGTATTTCGCGATCTCCCGGAGGTTGTTCGCCGGGCTGATGATGACATCGACCGGCACCTCGACCCCGAAGGTCTCGTTGAGCAGATTCGAAAACGACAGCGCCGACAGCGAATCGCCGCCCAGGTCGGTGAAGTGCGCGTCGGGGCGCAACTCGGTGGCGGCGAGGCCGAGCATGGCTCGGGCCGCATGACCGACCGTCTCGAGCACCGGACGTCGACCGGCTTCCCGGCGCAGCTCCAGCAGCTCGTCGCTGCGCCGCGCGTCGTGATCGGTGTAGATCTGCTCGAGCCGCTGCCCGTAGCGTTCCTTCAGCTTGGGGCGCAACAACTTCGCGATGCCGGAGAGCAGGCCGTTCTCCATGGTGAAATGTTCTGTCTCGATGAGGAATTCGCGGGGAACCTCGTAGGACTGCAGGCCCGCGTCCTTGGCCAGCTGCTGAATCGACTCGGTCAGCGCCGTTTTCAAGGCGTCGGTGTCGTAGTCACGCAGCGCGGCGTCGGTGGGCACGATCACCGCGACCAGGTAGGCCCGTTCGCTGCTGCCGTAGATGTAGATCTGCCGAATCAACGGGCTGGTGGCGTACACCGCCTCGAGGTGAGCGACGGTCACGAACTCGCCCTGGGACAGCTTGAGCACGTTGTTGCGACGGTCGACATACACCAGCTCATCGGGCCCGAGCTCGGCCACGATGTCACCGGTCTTGTAGAAGCCGTCCTCGTCGAAGATCTCGGCGGTGACCTCGGGTCGCTTGTAGTACCCGGGAATCTGGGTTGTCGCCTTGACCAGCAGCTCACCGCGCGGATGCGGCTGATCGGTGCGGAAGTAGCCGAGCTCGGGCACATCGACGATCTTGTAGTCGGTGATCGGCGGCCGCTGGACCCGGTTGTCCATGATGATGCCGGCGCCCGCCTCGGTCGAGCCGTACCCATCGTGCAGTTGCACGTCGAGCACGGACTCCATGAACGTCCGCATCTCCGCGGACAGCGGCGCGCTGCCGACGATCGCCCCCAGCAGGCGCCCGCCCAGGAAGTTCTGCCGCAGTTCGGTTTTCACCTCTTCATCGAGGGCCGCGATGTCCACGCCGGCGGCCGAGCGCAGGTCCATCTCGCTGCGGTAGCGCTGAAAGATCATGTCGCACAGGCGCGGCACGAAGAATATCTCGGTGGGCCGCACCAGTGCGATGTCCTCGAACAGCGTCGACATATCACTCTTCGCCGCGAAATACGCGGTGCCGCCGCGGGCGAGCACGCCGATCATCGACAGGCGTCCGGCGATGTGACTCATCGGCATGTAGTTGACATTGATCCCGACGCCGGGCTGCCCGCCCTGCCACATCACCCTGGTCAACCGCTCGGTGTACATCGCGCCCTTCGGCGTGCCCGTGCTGCCCGAGGTGTAGATGAGCAGCGCGAGCGGGTCGTCATCCTCGGCCGGGACGAACAACGGCGCTTGCGGCTGTGCGCTGCCGCGTTCGAGTACCTCGTCGAGAGTTTCGACGGTCACCGAGCTGTCCGCGTCGGCGAGGCGCCGACGGGCGTCATCGAATGCGGCGCGCTGCGCGTCGTCTTCGGGGTGGTAGTCGAATACGAGTAGTCGCTCCGGCGAGGTGCCGGCGAGCAAACAGTCGACGGCCGCCGCGAGGTAGTCCGGCGTCGAGGCCAGCAGCCGTGGCGCGGTTTCGGTGAGGATCGCGGTCAGCTGGGATACCGCCGCGCTGGCCTGCAACGGCACGGTGACCGCGCCGAGGTGCACCGTGGCCAGATCGAGCGTCGTGTAGTCGATGCTGGTGAAGCCCAGCAGTGCGATGAAATCACCGGGGTGCAAAGGCTTTTCGGAATCGCGCTGCCACGCGGTCGAGACCGCGCCGACCCGCTGCCAGAGTTCGCCATAGGTGATGGTCTCGAGCGTGGACAGCAACCGCACCGACTTGGCGCCGGTCGCGTCATCGGTAGCCAGTTCGAAGGCACGCTGACCGAGGGCAGGACGGTCCGCGTAGCCCTGCATCACCCTGTCGATGACCTGCGCCACCCGCAATCCGGGTTCTCGCGCCGCCGCGGTGACCGCCTCGAGCGGCAGCGCCGCCTTGACCTGTTCATCTTCGGCGAACAACTGCGCGATACGGCTCTTCAGCCGTTCGTCCCGTGTACCTACCGCCATGGCAAATCTCCCTCGCTGAGAAAGTTAGAAACGCCCTGCAACTTTTCAAACAGGTTAGCCTGCCTAAGTATTTCGGAAAAGGGCGTGCACTAGCGACGAAAATGGTGGTATCCGCCACACCTGACAGGAATAATATGCCGTATAGCGGACATTCCTCGCGTTCCACGCGCACTTATCCAGGTGTTGCCGGTACCAGTTTTAATGGGCTCCTGTTACTGGTGTCGGACCGCCCGCAAGATCAGTGCATGACGCAGATCTTGTCGCCGGATTCGGCAGCCGCACAGCCGGTTACCGCGCCCCCGGCAGCACCACCCGCCGCGTACGGTGCGCGGCGCACCCTTGCCATCCTCGCAGTGATTCTCACCGGTCAGTTCATGGCCGTGCTCGACGCCTCCATCGTCAATGTCGCGATTCCCTCGATTCGCAGTTCCCTGCACACCTCCGGCGCGGCTTTGCAGCTGATCGTGGCCGGTTATGTGATCGCCTATGCCGTTTTGCTGGTGACCGGCGCCCGGCTCGGCGACCGATTCAGTCAGCGGCGGATGTTCATCGCCGGTTTGGCGCTGTTCACGCTCGCCTCGCTGGTCTGCGGGCTGGCCTGGAACGAAATATCGCTCATCGTGTTCCGTTTCGCCCAGGGTGTCGGGGCGGCGGCGATGGTGCCGCAGATCATGACACTCATCCAGCGCAACTTCACCGGGAACGCGCGGGCCAAGGCGCTGAGCGTGTACTCCGCGATCATCTCCGGCGGCATGGTCGCCGGGCAGGTGCTCGGCGGGCTGATCGTCAGCGCCGACGTGGGTGGCAGCAGCTGGCGCGGGGTGTTCCTGGTCAATGTGCCGATCGGTCTCGCGCTGCTGGTGGTCGCGCCGCGGGTGCTGCCCAAGGTGACCCAGCGTTTCGATCGTAAGCTCGACCTCGCCGGACTCACCATGCTCACCGCCGCCGTCCTGGCCCTGGTGCTTCCACTGGTGCTCGGCCGAGAGCTGAACTGGCCGCTGTGGTCCTGGATTTCATTGGGCGCCTGCGTGCTTGCCTTCGCGGCGTTCATCGGGATCGAGCGGGCGGTGGCGGCACGCGACGGTGAGCCGTTGTTCTCGCATCGCGTGCTCGCCGCGCCGGGACTGCTGCTGACCGCGGCGACCCTGTTCGTGGTGATGGCGACGTTCGGTGGCTGGATGTTCGTGATGGCCATCCATCTGCAGAGCACGCTCGGTTACAGCGCGCTACATGCCGGGCTGATGTTCATCCCGTTGGGCGTGACGTTCGCGATCGCGGGCATGAACTGGGAGCGCATCCCACATCGGTTCCACGCCAAGATGATTCCGCTCGGCCTGGTGCTGGCTGCGGCGAGCATGGTCGCGATCGGTGCGCTGCTGCGCAACGGCGCCGACGTGGGCCCGCTCGTACTGGTACTGCTCGCGCTCTGCGGCGTCGGCAACGGACTCGCGTTCAGCCCGCTGATGACGCGGACGCTGGCCAAAGTGCCGATGAGTCTGGCGGCGGACGCCAGCGGGATTCTCGTGACGAATGTGCAGCTCGGCATCGTCGTCGGTATCGCCTCGTTCGGCACGCTGTTCCTCGGCCTGGCGGGCAGTACGGCGCTGTCCGCGTCGCACGCGCTGGGCGGCACTGCCATCGCGGAAGGGGTGACCGTGCTGGTCGCGGCGGGTCTGTCGGCCCGCGCGGCGCGATAGCACGCACCGCACTGATCCCGGGTCACCTGGTGGCCCGGGATCAGTGCTGTCCGGCTTCGAATCAGCACGACGCAAACCGTCGCGGCCGCCCGCGATCGAACGCATGCTCAAGAGGGCTGCTTCGCCAGTCGGACAGAAAGGCGTCGAGATGCCAGTCGGGCGAACCGGTCTCGTTGCCGCAATTCTCGATCGCAGCACGGAGGAAGGTGTCGAATGGGCGTTTTCGCGCTCGGCATAGAACTCGACGGCGAAGGCTTCCATCCGGAGGCCTGGCGCCGCGCCACCCACACGCCGGACAGTCTGCTCACCGGCGACACCCTGCGCACCCGGGTCGCCACGGCCGAGAACGCGGGCTTCACGCTCGTCACATTCGCCGACTCCATCCTGCCGCCGGAGTCCGTGGCCGGTCGCATCGACGCGGTCACCCGCGCCTCGTTCGTCGCGGCGACCACCAGCACCATCGGCCTGGTCCCGACGGTCGCCACCAGCTACGCCGAACCGTTCCACACCTCCTCGCAGATCGCGACGCTCGACTATGCGTCGCGCGGCAGGGCCGGGTGGATTGCCGAACGGCTCGACGACCCGCGGGCCGCGGCGACCTGGGGGCGCACGCAGGTCACCGGTGACGAACTAACCAGGGAGCAAAGCGATTCCATCGAAGTGGCCCGCCGACTCTGGGATTCGTGGGAGGACGATGCGGTGATCCGCGACTACCCCAACGGGCGGTTTTTGGACCGGGACAAACTGCATTACATCGACTTTCGTGGTGCTTCCTTTTCGGTGAAGGGCCCGTCGATCGTGCCGCGCCCGCCGCAGGGGCAGCCCGTGGTGTTCGGTGCCGACGGTGACGTCGATGTCCGGATAGTCGCAGCCGACTCAGTGGCCGCCGCTATCGAATCGGCCGAACGTGCGGGAGCACCCTTGGCTTTCGCCGAAATCGACGTCACGCTGGACACGCCCGGCGCGACCGCCGTCGAACGGCTCGGCGCAGCACCCTCGAATTCCCCTGCCCGCCTGGCCTTTTCTGGATCCGCGGCGGAGCTGGTCGATCTACTGACCCACCTCAGCACCCATCTCGACGGCGTGCGCCTGCACCCCGCCGTCATCGACGAGGACCTTCCGGTGCTCGCCCGCGAGGTGCTGCCCGCGCTGCTGCGCACCGGCGTCGCACATCGCCCGGTGCCGGGTTCGACGTTGCGCGCGAACCTCGGCCTGGCCCGCCCCGCCAATCGCTATGCCGCGTCGAACTGACCGACAGGAGCCTGACCATGACACATGATCCACGTCCGGACGCCCAGGTCCACTTCGGTGTGTTCTTCCAGGGCGTCAACCACACCACCATCTGGTCCGATCCGAGCAGCGGCTCACAGATCGACTTCGAGACCTTCCGCCGCGTCGCGCAGACCGCAGAGCGCGGGCTGTTCGACGCGTTCTTCCTCGGCGAGGGCCTGCGGCTGCGCGAGCAGGACGGCAAGATCCTCGAACTCGACATCGCGGGCCGACCGGACGCGATCGCCCAACTCGCCGCGCTGGCGGGCATCACCCGGCACATCGGCCTGGTCGCCACCCAGAACACGACGTACAACGAGCCCGCCGACCTGGCACGCCGCCTCAGCGGTCTGGACCTGATCTCCGGCGGCCGGGCCGGCTGGAACGCCGTCACCACCGACAACGCCTGGACCGGTGAAAACTTCCGCCGCGGTGGCTATTTGGATCATGCCCTGCGGTACGAGCGGGCCGGAGAGTTCCTCGCCACCGCCCGCGCGATCTGGGATTCCTGGCGTGATGGTGCCATCGCCTCCTCGCAGCAGAGCCCGTCATGGGCCGACGAGGACGCGGTCCGTCCGGTCGAGAGATCCAACGACCACTTCCAGGTCCAGATCACCCCGACGTTGCCTCGCAGTGCCCAGGGCCATCCCGTCATCTTCCAGGCCGGTGACTCCCCCACCGGCCGTGATTTCGCCGCGGCCAACGCCGACGTCATCTTCTCCAGGCACGGAACACATTTCGACGACGCTCTCGCTTTTGCCGACGACATCCGCGCCCGCCTGCGCGCCGCGGGCCGACCCGAGGACGACATCAAGATCCTCCCCGGCACTCAGATCGTGTTGGCGGAGAAGGAATCCGAGGTCGAAGAGAAGGTCCGCTGGGTCAAGAACGGCCAATACACCGGCCAGACCGCCCTTTCCCTGGCCGGCCAGGTGTGGGGCCGCGACCTGTCCCACCTCGACCCAGACGGGCCCCTCCCGAAAGAAGACCCCGAACACCGCCCCATCTCCGAAACCCGCGGCTCCCCCCGCCACGGCCAGGACCCGCAATCGATCGCCCGCGAATGGCGCGCCCGCGCCGAAGCCGAAAACCTCTCGCTCCGTGAGACAGTCATCGCCACCACCGAACGCTCCGGCTTCGCAGGCACCCCCGCCCAGGTAGCCGACGAACTGGCCCGCTGGGTCCGCCAGGGCGCGGTAGACGGCTTCAACATCTCCCCCTACCTCATCCCCACCGGACTGGACGAAATCGTCGACTGGCTGGTGCCCGAACTCCAAGAACGAGGCGTCTACCGCACCGAATACACCGGCACCACCCTGCGCCACCACCTCGGCCTCCGCGCCCCTCTCACTCACCGCACCTGAGCCGCACCATTTCCGATGCCGCCCACCGAATATTGCCGGTGCGGGTCATCGGGAGTGGTGCGGTTGTGACTCAGGGAAGCGCGACGTGGACGCGATGGTCGGCGCCGTAGTGGCGGCCGGTGCCTACGATCAGGAAGCCGAGGCGGGCGGCGAGTTCGAGGCTGGGTTGGTTGTCGGTGTGTACCAGTGCCCAGACCGAGTTCAGGTGGAGGGTGGTGAGGCCGTGGTCGAGGATGGCCTTGGCGGCTTCGGTGGCCAGGCCTCGGCCGCCGTGGTGCGGGCTCAGGTACCAGCCGATTTCAGGTAGGTCGCCCGGTAGTTCCCAGGAGGGGCGGAGGTGGCCTATGCCTACCAGGGTGTCACCTTCCAGGAATGCCCAGTGGCCCATGCCCGCTGGGCCGTTGAAGGCGAGCCGGCCCCGCATCATCTCGCGCGCGTTGTTCGGGTCGCTGAAATCGATGTCGATGTAGGTGCTCATGCTCTTGTGCGCGAACACCTCGATGACCGCCTCGGTGTGCTCGGCTCGCAGGGGCGCGAGGGTCAGTCGCTCGGTGTGCAGTGTGGATTGGCCCATGTATCAATCCTGCACCCGAACATGATTCGAGGCCCGTCCTGGTGGACGGGCCTCGAATTGTGCAGTCAGAGCAGAGATTCGATGGCTGCAACCAGTGCTGCCGCATCGGGGGTGACGGTGGGGCGGAAGCGCCCGGCCACCTTGCCGTCGCGGTCGATCAGGAACTTCTCGAAGTTCCACTGGACGTCGCCCGCGGCGCCGTCGGCGTCGGCGGTTTCGACCAGGGTTTCATACAGCGGGTGCTGGTTTTCGCCGTTGACGTCGGTCTTCGCCAGCAGCGGGAAGTCGACGCCATAGGTGGTCGAGCAGAATTCCTGGATCTCCTCGGCGGTGCCGGGTTCCTGGCCCATGAACTGATTGCTCGGCACGCCGACCACGCTGAAACCGCGCGGGCCGTAGGACTTCTGCAATTCGACGAGTCCGGTGTATTGCGGCGTCAGCCCACATTTCGAGGCCACGTTGACCAGCAGCACTACCTTGTCGCCAACCAGCTCGGACAGCGTCGCGGATTCACCGCTCAGCGTCTGTAGCGGTACGTCTCGAAGATTCATTCGTATCGGACCTGCCAATTCTTGATTCCGTTGATCCACCCCGATCGCAACCGTACCGGATCGGCCACCTGAGTGATCTTGGGCATGGCGTCGGCGATGGCGTTGAACATGAGGTCGATTTCGAGGCGGGCCAGGTTCGCGCCGACGCAGTAGTGCGCGCCGGTGCCGCCGAAACCGACATGGGGATTGGGATCGCGCAGAATGTCGAAGGTGAACGGATCGGCGAACGCGTCCTCGTCGAAGTTGGCCGAACCGTAGAACAGGCCGACCCGCTCGCCCTGCCGGATCGGCGTCCCACCGATCTCGGTATCGGCGGTCGCGGTGCGCTGGAACGCGGTCACCGGCGTGGCCCACCGGACGATCTCGTCGGGCGCGGTGCGTGGGCGCCGCTGCTGATAGAGCTCCCACTGCTCCGGATTGTCCACGAATGCCTTCATGCCGTGCGTGATGGCATTGCGTGTTGTTTCGTTGCCCGCCACCGAAAGCAGGATGACGAAGAAACCGAATTCGTCGGAACCGAGCGACTCGCCGTCGACGTCGGCATGTACGAGTTCGGACACGATATCCCCCGCCGGCGCACCGCGCCGCTGCTCGGCCATGTTCCAGGCGTAGCCGAGGATTTCGGCGGAGGCGAGCGCGGGATCCCCGTAATCCGGGTCGTCATAACTGAGCATCTGATTCGACCAGTCGAACAACTTGCGCCGGTCGGCCTGCGGCACGCCGATCAGCTCGGCGATCGCCTGCAACGGCAACTCACACGCGACCTGTTCGACGAAGTTTCCGCCGCCCGATTGTTTCGCTTCGTGCACAATGGCATGCGCTCGTTCGGTCAGGGCAGCGCGCAATCCTTCCACCGCCCGCGGCGTGAAACCCTTCGTGATGATCTTGCGGAATTTGGAGTGCTTCGGCGGGTCCATGTTCACCAGCAGCACGCTCGCCGCCGCCGACTGCTCCGGCGTGGTGGCGTCGGACGGCCGGATGATCGAGCCTTTCCGCTCGGACGAGAACAGCTCCGAGTTGCGCGAGATCTCCTTGACGTCATCGAGTGTGCTCACCACCCAGTAGCCGCCGTCGCGGAACCCGCCGGAGTGGTCATCGGCCTGCGGGTTCCACCAGACCGGCGCGGTCCGGCGCAGCATCGCGAATTCCTCGACGGGCCTTCGCGTTTCCCAGAGCGCCGGATCGGTGAAGTCGAATCCGGCCGGCAACGACGGAGTCGCCACGGCTACCTCCTCAGATGGGTACTGCGAACCGCGCCTCAGCGCAGTCTTGTTCGGCGCATCAGCCGCAAGGACAGCAGCGTGATCTTCAATTGCTTCTCGTACGGCTGCCCGGAGCGGGCCGACATCACCTGGCGCTTGAGCACGCCGACGTTCACCGTGTCGGTGTACTTCAGCAGGCCCTGATCGCCGTGCCGGGTCCCGACGCCGGACTGCTTCAGCCCGCCCGACGGCGTGCCCTTGGCGGCGTAGGTCGCCACGAACCCGTCGTTGATGTTGATGTTGCCCGCCTGGAGCTGGGCGGCAATATGGTTGGCGCGGGCCAGGTCTCGGCTCCACACGCTCGCGTTCAAGCCGTAGTCGGTGTCGTTGGCGAGCCGGATGGCTTCTTGCTCGTCGTCGAACGGGTAGACGCTCACCACCGGGCCGAAGGTCTCCAGCGTCGCGTGCGTCATCTCCGGAGTGACGCCGGTCAGCACGGTCGCCTCGTAGAACGCGGGACCGATGTCGGGGCGCACCTTGCCGCCGGTCAGCACGGTGGCGCCCTTGGCGCGGGCGTCATCGACATGCGCGGCAACCCGATCCCGGTGCTGCACCGACACCAGCGAACCGAGTTCCGGCGTGTAGTCGTAGGCCGCGCCGATCTTGTCGTTCAATTCATCAGCGGCAGCGACCAATCCACGCACGAACTCGTCGAAGCGGCTGCGATGCACGTAGATCCGTTCGATGTGCATGCACGCCTGGCCCGAGTTGGCGAACACCGCGAACGCCGCGCCGGCGATCGCGTCGTCCAGGTTCGCATCCGCCAGCACGAGCATCGGGTTCTTGCCGCCGAGTTCCAGGCTGCAGCTGATCAGGTTGCGCCCGGCCTGTTCGCCGACCATGCGGCCGGTGGCCGTCGAGCCGGTGAACATGACGAACTCCACGTTGTCGATCAGGCTCGGCCCGATATCGGGTCCCTCGCCACACACGACCTGCACCAGCCCGCGCGGCAGCCCGGCCCGGTGCAGCAGTTCGACGCCGTAGAGGACGCACAGCGCGGTCTTGTTGTCCGGCTTGAGGATTACGCCGTTGCCCGCCATCAGCGCGGGCATCGCGTCGGACAGCGCGATCGCGAACGGGAAGTTCCACGGCGCGATCACCGCGACCAGCCCCTTGGGCCGGTGTTCCTCGGTCGAGGTGGTCACGATCGGCATCGGACCGCCGCGGCGCTTCGAACGCAGCACGCGGCGCGCGGTTTTCAAGTAGTGGCTGATGACCATCGGCACGTCGCACGATTCCTCGACGGCCATCCGGCGGGTCTTGCCGCACCCGATCTGGATGAGATCGGCGATGGTCTCGACCTCGGCGAGGATCAGTTCGTGCATCCGCTCGAAGACTTGCAGCCGCCGTCGTAGCGGCAGCGCGGCCCACTCCTGTTGTGCCGCACGGGCAGTCGCGGCGGCAGCGATCACGTCGTCCGGCGTGGACTGCGGGAGCACACCGACCGGCGCGCCGGTGTAGACCTCCACCATCGAGTACGGTGCGGCGGTACCGTCGGCGGCGACCAGACCGGTCAGCCGGTCGATCAGCGCTCCGGTGATCCGGGCAGGCAGCGTGGCCGTTGGACTCTTCGTGGTCTCTGTACTCATCAGGACTTCTCCATGACGTGCGGAATCGCCGCAGGTATCGGGCCAGGTGCTCGACTCGAATTAGAACATGTTCCTATTGCGTGGCGTGGGCGTTCGCGCAGTCTCATGGATCAGTCCGTCTGATAGTCCGGTGCGCGCTGTGCCGTGTAGTCCTTGGCCCAGCGATAGTCCGGTTTGCCGCTCGGGGCTCGGGCGATGACGTCGGCCAGCCAGATCTGCTTGGGCACTTTGTAACCCGCGAGGTGCTGGCGCACGTGGGTGTTCAATGCCGCGAAATCGACGGGTTCGGCGACCGAGACGACGGCGGCGACCTGCCAGCCCCACCGCTCGTGCGGTACACCGACCACCACGGCGTCGTAGATCCCGTCGTGCGCCTTCACCACGCCCTCGACCTCTTCGACGAACACCTTCTCGCCGCCGCTGTTGACGACCATGTTGCCGCGACCGAGCAAGGTCACCGAGCCGTCCTGCTCGATGCGCGCGCGATCGTCGGTGACCACGATGCGCACACCGTCGACGGTCTTGAACAGTTTGTCGGTCTTGACCGGGTCCTTGTAGTAGCCCAGCGGGACAGACCCGTTCTTCGCCAGCCACCCCTCCTCGCCCGGCTGGACCGGTCGGCCGTTGTCGTCCACGACGATCGAACCGCGACCGGTCCGGACTCGCGGCCCGCGACCGGGATTGTCGTCTTTCTGCGCGAAACCTATTCCACCGAAACCGGTTTCCGATGAGCCGATCGAGTCGGTGACGACCACCGACGGAAACAGTTCCAGCAGTTCGTTCTTCACCGGTTGCGACAGCAGCGCGGCACCCGAGCCGATGGCGAGCAGTCCCGATGCGTCGACCGGTGCGGCACGGTAGGCGTCGAGCAGCGGCCGCGCCATGGCATCGCCGGTGATGACCATGACCTGTGGGCGGTGCCGAACGACGGCCTGCCACACTCGATTCGCATCGAATCGGGGCTCGAACAGCACGGCGTTGCCCGACCACAGCGCGGCGAAGGTCGGCATCATGGCGGCGGCGTGGATCAGCGGCGGCAGCACGAACCACATGCTCTGCTCCCCCTGCGCGCCGACACGGGACTGCTCGTATTCGTCGGCCACCGGTACGCCGGTATAGAAGTCGATGCCGCCGCCGAGCACCCGCCACATGTCCTCCTGGCGCCACATCACGCCCTTGGGCAGGCCGGTCGTGCCGCCGGTGTACATCATGAACAGGTCGTCGGCGCTGCGCTGCGGGAAATCACGCTCGGTGGAACCGGCGGCGAGCGCGTCTTCGTAGTGCACGGCGTCGACCGGTGGGTCCGTGTCCGCGGTGTGGTCGGGCACCACGATCCGGTGATGCAGCGACCAGACCTGTGCCGCTGCCTCGTGCACCGCCGGTGCGTAGGAGGCGTGGTAGACCAGTGCTCGCAGGTCCGCGTTGTCGTAGACGTAGCGCAGTTCCTCGACGCCGTAGCGATAGTTGATATTGATGGGGACGGCTCGAACCTTGAAGCAGGCGAGCAGCGTTTCCATGGTCTCGATGCCGTTGTGCATCTGGAACCCGACATGGGTGCCCGCGTGGATCCCCGCTGCCGTCAGGTGTGCGGCCAGCCGATTCGCGCGCGCGTCGAGCTGCGCGAAGGTCAGGCGGCGGTCACCTTCGAGTAGTGCCACGCGGTCGGGCATCGCGTCGACGGAATGCTCGAACAGGTCGGCGAAGTTACGTGCCACGGCAATTCACTCTCTCGATACTTCTCACACCACCGTGAGCGGCAGCGGGATGCCGCGGTCGGTGAAGGCAAAGGCGGCCCCGGTGCTGAATCGGGTCAACGCGACCTCGGTCGACTCGCGGGAGGGCTGATCCGCGCGGATGATCTCGATCGTCAGCGCGCGATCGGTGGAATCGACTGTCTGCGCGGCGAATCGGGGGTTCACCGCGCGGGCCATCGCGTCGAGGGGCGCGAGGTGATCGGCATCGATCATCGCGGGCCAGGAACCGTCCGACTCGGCACAGCTTGCACGTGGAATCGTCAGCTGGAGCGCGCCATCGGCTTCTACAACGCTGATGTCTGTGTACGCCAACGGGTTCCAAGCCGGATGAAGGCGAAGCACCATCGCTAGCGCGACCATGTCGTCGCCAAGCTTCAGTGCCTTACACAGTCGTTCGGCGGTAAGCCCGGCGATGCCAGCGAATTGCTTGCGGCCCAACGCGATCGCTGCGGCGGGATCAAGCCGGGACCGCAGTGCGACCAGGAATCCCAGGGTCAGCAGATGATGTTGCAGGCACACCTCGTCGGCCATCCGCACCAACGCCGACTTCGAGAAGTCGGCGAAGCGAAGATCGCTCAGCAACGGGCCCGAGTAGTCGGACTGCCCCTCATCCGCTGGATCGATGTCGGCGAGCACCACCCGCGCAGCCGCGGTGGCCGCTATGCGGTCGGCGTTCGGCGGCACCGGCGGCGGTACGTGCGCCGCGTCGATGGTGACCGTCCACGCGCACATCGGCTTCCGGTCCGCCGGACGCCGTGGCGGGCGATGGACCGGCCGGACCTGAGCGCGCGGATTGGTGGCGAGCGCGGTGGCATCGAAGGTCGGATCCTCGATGTCGTGGCACATCGCCAGCACGAATTCGTCCCCCATCGGCTCCACATCGAGCAGCGCGCCGCAGTGGTCGAGCCAGAACTCGCCGTGGTCCCGATCGTCGACGCGGAACCGGAAATCCATGAACTGCGGTGGGGCGCCGATATCCAGCTGCAAGCCCTTGAAGATGGTGACCACATCGTCGCCGGTGAACCCGAACGCCCGTTGCATGCGCCGGGTGTAGACCGGACTGGCCAGCTGCCACTCCTCGATCGCGACGGCGGTCATCCCGGTCCGGCCGAACGCCGCGATGGTGTGTGCCATGCCGGACCGGTCGATCAGGTGGCCGCACAGCAGCAGTTCGGGCAGCAGCGTAGCGAGCTGTGCCCGCGACAACTGCTCGAAGTTGCTCCCCGACATGGCATTCACCACAGCGAGGCCGGTGATTCACCGATCGGGTACCACCCCGGCAGTGGACCGGAGACCGAACGTTCGATGCGCTGCTGCATGCCGGCGGGCAGTACCTTGCCGGTGATCATCTCCATGAACATGTGCGAGACGTTGCCGAAGTCGAAAAAGTCGCGCTGCCAGGACCATTGGAAGTCGCCGCCGTAGCGGAACCAGCTGCCGCCGATGCCCTCGGGCGAATAGTGCCGCCCGTCGGGGCGTTTCACCTCCGACACCTGTTTCCAGAAGCCGATGACGGTGCCGTTGCGGTCGTCGACGACGAACTCCTGGTATGGGTAGGTCCAGCCGTCGAGTCCCTGCATCTCCTGGCCGAGGGCGAGGTCCCGGATCTCGTCGCGGCCGACGGCCATGAATTGCTGCGCGGGACCATAGTTCCAGCCGTAGGTGGCGTCCTCGGTGTACATCTCGGCCAGGGGTTTCCAGTCGCCCTTTTCTTCGCAGCGCTGGTTCTCGATCAGCCACCGCCGGACCATCTCGTCCAGCTCGTCACGCGGGAAACCTGTCATCACCGGGCACCTTCCGTTGGAGCGATCGACAGTGCTTGCGTCGGGCAGTAGTGGATGGCCCGCTCGATGTCAGCCCGATCGGCCGGGTCCGGCACGTCCACCAGGATTTCCACCTGGCCGCGCTTGGGCACCCGAAAAGCGTTCGGCGCCTCGTCCTGACACACGGCGTGCCCCTGGCACAGGTCCAAATCCGCGATGATTCTCACTTCTTGCTCACCTGGGCTTCCGGCTGGACTTCGACGAGCACGAGATGCGCACCGCGCGGCGTGCACACCACGGCAACCACCGCGGCGGCAAGATCCGACGGGCGCAGCATGTTCGGATGCCGGGCGAAGCCCCAGTCCCGCCACGACTCCAGCAGTGGTCCGATGACCTCCGGGGTGGAGTTCATCCCCATTCCGGTCAGCGTCGGGCCGGGTCGCACCAGGGAGGCTCGAATCCCGCTGCCTTCCAATTCCATTCGCATCTGCAGCGCCATGGCCTCCAACCCGGCCTTGGCCGCGCTGTAGGCACCGGTGCGCGGACGTGGCTCGGTGGCGCAGTCGGAGCTGATCAGCACGACGTCACCGCGCTGCCGGTCGAGCATGCCGGGCAGCACCCGATGTACCAGCCGATGCGCACCGCCCAGATGCACCTGAACCTGATTCAGAAAGCGCTCCGGGTCCATCTCGTGCACCGGCGAGAACTCGATGTCCCCGGCGCTGGAGACCAGAATCTCGATGGGGCCCAACGCATTTTCGGCCGCAGTGACGAATTCATCGATCGACGCGGCATCGGTGACGTCCAACCGCTGCGCGAAGGCTTCGCCGCCGTTGGCGCGAATCTTGTCCGCCAGTTCCACGCACTGGTCGACCCGGCGCGCACCGAGCGCGACCGGATACCCGAGGTCGGCCAGCGCCGCCGCGGTGGCGGCGCCGATCCCTGACGACGCTCCGGCGACCAGGACCGGGCGGCGGGCCGGATGGGGTTCGAAACGCGGCACTATCTCGCCTCCACAACAATCGGCAGCTTGGCGAAGCCGCGCACATTCGAGGAGTGCACGCGCACGATGCCCGCCTCCACCACGTCGTAAGACCGCACCCGGCAGGCGAATTCGCGCAACGCGACCGCCGCCTCCAACCGCGCCAGGTGCGCGCCGAGGCAGTAGTGCACGCCCGCACCGAAACTCGCCAACCCGGCCTTGTCGGCCCGGTCGATACGGAAGGTGTCGCCGTCATCGAACACTGCGGGATCGCGGTTCGCCGAGCCGATCAGCAGCAGCACTTTCGCACCGGCGGGGATGGCGCCGCCGTAATAGTCGAGCTCCGTGGTGGCGGAGCGGGCGATCACCTGGCTGGAGGTGTCGTAGCGCAGCGTCTCCTCCACCCAGTCCGATACATGCGCGGGCTCCACCGCGACCTTGGCGTACTCGCCCGGATTCCGTGCGCCCCAGTACAGCGCGTTGCCCAGCAGCTTCGTGGTGGTCTCGTTGCCCGCGACCACCATCAGGAACAGGAAGCCGATGATCTCTTCGTCCGACAGTGTGTCGCCGTCGACTTCGGCGTCCAGCAGCGCCGAGGTCAGGTCCGCGCTCGGCGCGCGCCTGCGCTCGGCCACCATCTCGGAGTAGTAGGTGAGCAGCTTGATCGAGGCCTCGATCGAGGCCTGCGGAATGTCGAGCACCCCGTCGTCCCGATGCACGACCAGGTCGGCGAGCCTGCGGATTTCGACACGGTCGCTCGCGGGCACGCCCATCAGCTCGGAGATGACGTCCATCGGCAGTTTGCCCGCGACCTCGTCGATCCAGTCGAAAGATCCGGCGGCAAGCGCGGGTTCGAGGTAGGACAGCGTCAATTCCTTGATGCGGCCCCGCATTTCGGCCACCCGCTTCGGCGTGAACCCCTTGTAGACCAGCCTGCGCATGCGCAGGTGCCGCGGATCATCCATGGCGAGGAACGACATCACCCGATGCGCATGTGGACCCCAGGCGGCCGGATCGAGGGAAACACCGTTGGCGCTGGACAGCCGTGTGCTGTCGCGGAATCCGTTGGTCACGTCGGCGTGCCGGGACAAAGCCCAGAAATCCAGCTCGGCGTTGTAGTACAGCGGCGCCTCGGTGCGCAACCGGTGATACGTCGGATACGGGTCCTCATGGAACCGGTAGTCGTACGGATCGAACGTCAAGGGTTCCAACGCGGCCGTCACCACACCCACCCGATATTCGAGAACAAGTTCCCCCGAGCTGTAACCCGCATCGAACCGGGCAGCGACAGATAACTGGACATGTGTCTGGACAGTACCACCGGCCCTTACCTCCGACAACGTTTCCACTGGCTTACCAACACCATTGCGCACAATCCGGTCGACCCGCCCGGGAACCGGAGAGAATCCACCACAACCGCGCGACGCTTAGCCCAGAATGACAGAGTTAGAACCTGTTCTTGCACAAAATCGGGGCGCGTGACTATATTCCGTACACGTGTCCAGACAGCATCGGAGAACCGCATGACCAGCCTGCTGCCCGCCGACGGTGCGCGACTGCTGATCGGCGGCAAGCTCGTCGAGGGCGGGGACGGCTTCTTCGCCACCGTCAATCCGGCGACCGAGGAGGTGCTCGGGCACGCCGCGAACGCGAACGCCGCGGACATGGACGCGGCAATCACCGCCGCCCGCACCGCATTCGACGACACCGACTGGTCCCGCGACCACGCCTTCCGCGCGCACTGCCTCGAACAGTTGCGCACCGCACTGCAATCACACATCGAGGACCTACGCGAGCTGACCATCGCCGAGGCGGGCGCGCCCGCCATGTTCACCCGAGGCCCGCAACTGGAGGGTCCGGTAGCCGACCTCGCCTACTCCGCCTCGCTCGCCGAAACCTACAGCTGGGAAACCGATCTCGGTGTCGCGGAGCCGATGGGCATCAAGACCCGGCGCGTGTTGCGCCGCGAACCCGTCGGCGTGGTCGCCGCGATCACCCCGTGGAACTTCCCACACCAGATCACCTTCGCCAAGCTCGGTCCCGCGCTCGCAGCCGGAAATACCGTGGTGCTCAAGCCCGCTCCCGACACGCCCTGGTGTGCGGCGGCCGTCGGCGCGATCGTCGCCGAGGAGACCGATATTCCGGCCGGTGTGCTGAATATCGTGACCTCCGCCGACCACGGGCTCGGCGCCCAACTCGCCGAGCATCCCCTGGTCGACCTGATCAGCTTCACCGGTTCGACGCAGACCGGACGCGCGGTGATGCGCGGCGCCGCAACGACACTCAAGAAGGCGTTCCTGGAACTGGGTGGCAAGTCGGCGTTCATCGTGCTCGACGACGCGAATATCGCGGGAGCCTGTGCGGTGGCGGCCTTTTCGGTGTGCGTGCACGCCGGACAGGGCTGCGCGATCACCACCAGGCTGCTCGTTCCCCGCGCCGCCTACGACGACGCGGTGCAGGCCGCCGCCGCGACCATCGCCGGCATCGAGCCGGGCGATCCGGCCAGCTCGCGGACCGTGTGCGGGCCACTCATCTCCGAACGGCAGCGCGCCCGAGTGGAGCGTTATCTGGACATCGCGCGATCGGAGGGTGGCCGCGTCGTGGTCGGCGGCGGTCGGCCGAAGAACCTCGCGCGTGGCTTCTTCCTCGAACCGACACTGATCGCCGACGTACCCAACACCGCGACCGTCGCCCGCGAGGAGATCTTCGGCCCCGTGCTGGTCGTCATCCCCTACGACGGCGACGACGACGCCATCCGCCTCGCCAACGACTCCCCTTACGGCCTGTCCGGCTCGGTCTGGGGCACCGATCCCGAGCGAATCCGCCACGTCACCAACGGCGTACGCACCGGGACGTTGAGCGTCAACGGTGGCGTCTGGTACTCCGCCGACGCGCCCTTCGGCGGTTACAAGCAGTCCGGCATCGGCCGGGAGATGGGCCTCGCCGGGTTCGAGGAATACCTGGAAACCAAGCTGATCGCGACCGCCGGATAAGAGGAGCACATCGTCATGGCCCGTTTCGCGGGAAGATCCGTCATCGTCACCGGCGCCGCACAGGGCATCGGCGCCGCGTACGCCGCCGCGCTGGCCGCCGAGGGCGCGAAAGTCGTTGTCGCCGACAAGAATGCCGAGGGCGGTCAGGCCACGGTAGCGAAGATCGCCGCCGAGGGTGGTACCGCACTGTTCGGTCAGGTGGATGTGTCCGATCCCGAATCCGCCGCAGCGCTGGCCACATTGACGGTCGCCGAGTTCGGCGGCATCGATCACCTCGTCAACAACGCCGCCATCTACGGCGAGATGAAGCTCAACCTGCTGCTCACCGTGCCGTGGGACTACTACAAAAAGTTCATGAGCGTGAACATGGACGGCGCGCTGAATATGACCCGCGCGGTCTGGCCGCACATGCGCAAGGCGGGCGGCTCGATCGTCAACCAATCATCCACCGCCGCCTGGACTTACTCCAGCTTCTACGGCCTGGCCAAGGTCGGCATCAACGGCCTGACCCAGCAGCTGGCGTTCGAGCTCGGCGGCTCGAACATCCGAATCAACGCCATCGCACCGGGTCCCATCGACACCGACGCCACCAAAGCGGTGACGCCGCCGGCGATCGTCGAGGACATGGTGAATCGGCTGCCGCTCAAACGAATGGGCACACCGGCGGACCTGGTCGGCGCGTGCCTGTACCTGCTGTCCGACGAGGCGAGCTGGGTCACCGGACAGATCTTCAATGTCGATGGCGGACAGGTGTTCCGATCGTGAGCGAACCGAGAATCGGCTTCATCGGCCTCGGTGCGATGGGTGCGCCGATGGCAAAGCGGCTGCTCGACTGGCCGGGTGGACTGACCGTGTGTGACGTACGACCCGAGGCCCTCGAGCCCTATACCGACGAAGGGGCCGAGGCCGCCCCCTCGCCGGCCGAGGTAGCCGAACACGCCACGGTCATTTCGGTCGCCGTGGTGAACGACGCCCAGGTGCGCGACGTCATCACCGGCCGCGATGGACTATTGCGCAGTGCCGCACCGGGAACCGTGGTGGCGGTGCATTCGACGATCAGCGACCGGACCGCCGAGGAACTGGCGGCCGAATGCACCACGCACGGTGTCGAACTCGTGGACGCACCGGTAAGCGGCGGCAGACCGGGCGCGGCGAAGGGCACTCTCGCGGTCATGGTCGGCGGCAGCGACGCGGCCTTCGAGCGTGTCCGGGCACCGTTCGGCTGCTTCGCCGATCTGATCGTGCACGCCGGACCGGTCGGCGCGGGCACGCGAATGAAGCTGGCGCGCAACCTGATCCACTTTATCTCGTTCGCCGCGACGACCGAGGCGCAACGGCTGGCCGAGGCCGCCGGACTCGATATCACGGTGCTCGGCAAGGTGGTTCGTCACTCCGACGCCGTCACCGGCGGACCCGGCGCCATCATGCTGCGCGACCGCACCGCGCCGATCGAGCAGGGCGACTTCTGGCTGCCGATCCTGCGGCACGTGCGCGACCTCGGCGAGAAGGACCTCAGCCTCGCCCTCGCCCTCGGCACCCGGCTCGATATCGCACTCCCCCTGGCCGAACTCGCGCTCGAACACCTCGGGCCCGGTCTCGGCGTCGGCGCATCCGAAAGGCAATCATGACTGACAACGGTTCCGCCGATTCCGTGCGCGAGCGCGGCCTGGCCAAGATGGCCGAGGTGTACGGCACGGAGTTCCAGGACTACCCCGGCAGCCACTTCGCCGTCACCGCCGATCACCTGTTCGCCGACATCTGGTCGCGTCCCGCACTGTCCATCCGGGACCGGCGACTGATCCTGCTCGGTGCTCTCACCGCACAGGGGGCCATCGACACCGCGGGCATCCAGATCGGCGCCGCGCTACGCAACGAGGAACTCACCGAGGAGCAACTGCACGAGATCGCGGTGTTCCTCTGCCACTACGTAGGTTGGCCGAACGGCACCAAACTCGACCTCCTGGTGGGCACCATTGTGGCGCAACAGAAGAAGGCCGCCCGCAAGCAACAATCCGATCCCACCGAGTGAAGGACCCGAAACATGTCTGATGCCAACACCCTTCGCCCGCTGCGAGCGAGCAGCGTCACCGCGTGGGACCACCGGGCCGACGTCGTCGTCGCCGGTTACGGCATCGCCGGGGTGTGCGCCGCGATCGAGGCGGCCCGGGCGGGCGCCGACGTGCTGATCCTGGAACGCACCGGCGGCTGGGGCGGCGCGGCCGCGATGGCCGGCGGCTTCATCTACCTCGGCGGCGGCACCCCGCTGCAACAGGCGCTCGGCTTCGAGGACACGCCGGAGAACATGGAGACCTTCCTGCTGGCCGCGCTCGGCCCAGGCGTGGACAAGGCCAAGATCGCCGACTACACGCGCGGCAGCGTCGAGCACTACAACTGGCTCGTCGCCAACGGTGTGCCGTTCCGCGAAGCCTTCTGGGGCGAGCCGGGCTGGGAGCCGCCGCACGACGAGGGGCTGATGTACTCCGGCGGCGAGAACGCCGCACCGTTCAACGCGATCGCGAAACCGGCGCCGCGCGGCCATGTTCCGCAGATGGCGGACAAGAAGATCGGCCGCAAGAGCGGCGGCTACATGCTGATGAAGCCCCTGGCGGAGACCGCCGAATCCCTCGGTGTCCGAGTCGAATACGATCTGCGGCTCGGCCGGCTGGTAGTGGACGACGACGATCGCGTCGTCGGCGTGATCGCCAAGCGCTACGGCAAGGAGGTGGCGATCCGCGCCGAGCGCGGAATCGTCTTGGCAACCGGCAGTTTCGCCTATCACCCGCAGATGATCGAAGGCTACGCACCGCGCCTGATCGGCAGGCCCGCCGCCGCGATCGAGGAACACGACGGCATCGGCATCCGGGTCGCGCAAGCCCTCGGCGCGGAACTGGCGCACATGGACGCGACGGAGGTGGCGTTCTTCGGCGACCCGCAGCTGATGGCGCGCGGCATCCTGGTCAACGGGCGCGGCCAGCGGTTCATCGCCGAGGACACCTACCCGGGCCGCATCGGCCAGGCAACACTCATCCAACAGGAGAACCAGGCGTTCCTCGTCATCGACGAGGCGTCCTACGAAGCCGGACTCGCCACCGAAACCTCCACCCCGTTCTTCCGGCAGCCGCCCACCTGGGCCGCCGAAACGGTGGCGGAACTCGAGAGCGACATGGGCCTGCCCACGCTGGCACTGCAGACCACCGTCGACTGCTACAACCTGCACGCCGCCGACCGCAAGGATCCACTGCTGGGCAAGAAGCCGGAATGGGTACGGCCACTGCAAGGTTCGCTGGCCGCGTTCGACATGCGCGGATTCACCGCGGGTTTCACGCTCGGCGGGCTACGCACCGACCTGGATTCCCGGGTGCTGCACGTCTCCGGCGAGCCGATCCCGGGACTGTTCGCCGCCGGGCGCTGCACCTCCGGGCTGTGCGCGGGCGGGTACGTGAGCGGAGCTTCCCTGGGCGACGGCAGTTTCTATGGCCGGCGGGCGGGCATTGCCGCCGCGAAGAACTGAACAGTCACCAGTAGTATCCAGACACATGTCCGAACCCGATTCCGTCATTCTCGAGGCGACCCGCCGCAGGCTGTCCGGGAAGCAGGCCGACACCGTCGACAAGCTCACCAAGTCGGCGGTGGAAGTGCTTGCCCGCGAAGGGTTCGCGGGGCTGACCATCCGGATGGTCGCCGCCGCGGCGGGAGTCGGCGCGGCCACCGCGTATACCTATTTCTCCTCGAAGGAGCACCTGGTCGCCGAGATCTTCTGGCGGCGTTTGATTTCCGCGCCGTCACCGGTCAGCGAGGACGCCGACCCGACCGTCCGGGTGGTCGCCGAATTGCGGAACATCGCGATGCTCGTCGCCGACGAACAGGAACTGTCCGGCGCGGTGACCAGCGCGCTGCTCGGTCGCGATCCCGACGTGGTGCACCTGCGCGGCCGCATCGGGGCCGAGATCCGCAAGCGCCTCATCCGAGCGCTCGGCGAGGACTCGGATCCGGATGTCGTCGAATCACTGGAGTTGCTGTACGCGGGCGCCCTCGTGCGAGCGGGCATGGGCTACGCGTCCTATTCGGAGATCGCCGACCGCATCGAGAAGTCCGCGCTGCTCATCCTGAAATAGCGCTACCCATTCGACGTACGCTGGACGGGTGCAAGCGCGCGAGGGTGTCATCGTGGGGTACCTCGTCCGTCGCGCGGTGACCTACATCGACAGCCATCTCGACCAGGACCTGTCCCCGAGTGCCCTGGCGGCCGAGATCGGTGTCAGCGAACGCCATCTCACCCGCTTGTTCGTCACCGAGCTCGGCCATACACCGGGCCGCTTCGTCCGCCGCTCCCGTACCGAGGCGGCGGCGCAACTGCTGGCGAGCACTCGGCTGCCGATCGCGAGCATCGCGACCCGCTGCGGCTTCGGCTCGGCCGAAACCCTGCGGCAGGCCTTCGTCGACCGTTACGGCACCTCGCCGTCGCGCTTCCGGCTCGCGTACGCCGATCAGGACTCGGCGGGTACCGGCAACTCGGTGAAGCCGAACGCGACGAGCTGACGCACCGGGTCGTGGTAGCTGACCCATTCGGCGACCTTGCCGTCGCGGAACCGGAAGATATTGAGATAGTCGTTGCGGTACGGCCTGCCGGTATCCCGAACGACCATGTCGCCCTTGGTCTCGACCACAAAGCTGTCCGGATTCAGCATGGGCTCGACCTTGACCACCGTTTGCGCGGTGGAGCTGTACCGATCCATCGCCCCGCTCAACTGGCGCAGATTGTCCTTGCCCTCGCCATGATTCGGGAATCCGGGCAGCTGGAACGGGATCGACATCCGAACATCGTCGGTGCACAACTCGTACAGCTTCTCGTACTCCGCCGCCGAGATGAACTCGTAGAACTGTTCGATCGTCGCGATCTTGCGCTGGCGGTCCTCGTTCGACATCGTCATCACAGCCTCTCGATCAAAGGGAACCGAACGGTCTCAACCGAGATTACCAAGCGAATACGACCGATCGATCGTCTTGTGACTGTCGTCACCGATCTCGCCACCCTATCGGCCGCAAGCAAGATCAGTAAAGGACGCCATACCCGCCACAGTCGGTGACTTGGGTTCGGTTGCGCCGAAATCGAACCCCGGTCCGCCCCAGCCTCGTATCTTTGCCATAGGCGTCATAGATCGGAGTGGGACAGTGCAACCAGGTGGCCTTACCGCAGACTACGTGATCGTCGGCGCCGGATCCGCGGGCGCGGTGCTGGCCAATCGACTAAGTGCCGATCCGAATACCTCGGTGGTGCTGCTGGAGGCCGGACCCGCGGACAAGAACAAATTCGCGCACATCCCCGCCGGTTTCGCGAAACTCTTTCGCTCCGAAGTGGATTGGGACTATCTGACCGAACCGCAGCCGGAGCTGAAGAACCGGCAGATCTATTGGCCGCGCGGCAAGATGTTCGGCGGCTCGTCCTCGATGAACGCGATGATGTGGGTGCGCGGTTTCCGCGCCGACTACGACGAGTGGGCGTTGCTGGCCGGCCAGGAGTGGGGTTTCGCGGCCGCGGTCGAGCAGTTCCGGCGAATCGAAAGTGTCGAGGACGCACAATATCCGGACGAGGGTGCCAACGGGCCTTTGCACATTTCGCGCCAACGCAGTCCGCGCGCGCTGACCGCCGCATACCTGGCCGCGGTGCGGGAGGCCGGTTTCCAGGTCGAGCCGCCGAATCGCCCGGAGCCGGACGGCTTCAGCGAGACCATGGTCACCCAGCACGGCGGACGGCGGTGGAGCACCGCGGACGGGTACCTGCGGCCCGCGCTGCACCGACCGAACCTGACGATCCGCAGCGAGGCCCTGGCCACGCGCGTGCTGTTCGAGGGAACCCAGACGGTCGGCGTCGAATACCACCAGGGCGGCGGACCGCACACGGTCACCGCGCGGCGCGAGGTGGTGCTGTGCGGCGGCGCGATCAACAGCCCGCAATTGCTGATGCTTTCGGGCATCGGCGACCGAGACGAATTGGCGCGCCAAGGTATTCGTGCCCTGCGGCACGCGCCCGAGGTGGGCGCGAACCTGCAGGATCATCTCGTCACCGGCGTCGGCTACAGTGTGGCCGGCGATTCGCTGTTCGCCGCCGAGAAGCCCCGCCAGCTGCTCGACTACCTGGTCCGGCATCGCGGCATGCTCACCTCCAATGTCGGCGAGGCCTACGGATTCGTGCGCAGCAGGCCCGATCTGGACCTGCCCGACCTCGAAATGATCTTCGCCCCGGCCCCGTTCTACTACGAGGGCCTGGTCGATCCGACCGAACACGGCGTCATCCTCGCGACCGTGCTGCTGCGCCCGCACAGCCGCGGGCGCATCACGCTGGCCTCCGCGGACCCGGCCGCCAAGCCGCTGATCGACCCGCGCTACCTGTCCGACAGCGCGGGCATGGACCGCGCCGCCCTGATGTCGGGCCTGCGCACCTGCACCGATATCGCCGCCGCCCCGGCGATGAAAGACGTACTCGGCCCGATCATCTACCCGCCGCAGGCACCGTCACAGTTGGAAGCCACCCTCGAACTCGCCCTCAACGGCTACTCGCACACCCTGTATCACCCGGTCGGCACCTGCCGGATGGGCACCGACGTGGCCAGCGTCGTCACGCCGAAGCTGGAAGTCCGTGGCGTACAGGGCCTGCGAGTGGCCGATGCGTCGGTGATGCCGCTGCTCATCCGCGGCCACACCCACGCGCCCGCCGTCTTCATCGGCGAGCAGGCTGCCCACTTCATCCAGAACGGGTAAGCCCGGTCAGGACGCGACGAACAAGGCCAGCGATGCGGCGGCCAGCCCCAGATAGGGCATGGGATAACCGAGATCGCGGTAGCCACCGGCTCGGATAATGGTGATGATCGCGCCGAGGAAGTACAGGACGAGGCAGATCGCGGCGGCCAGGCCCAGCGGTGGAATGGCCAAGCCGACCAGTAGGCCGAGGGCTCCGGCGGCTTTGATGACGGCCAGCGGGTACAGCGTCCAGTCCGGTATGCCGTAGCGCCGCATGTTGTCGCGCACCCATTGGGCGCGGAAGACATCGACTCCCGAGGCGATCAGCGCGGCGGCCGCGGCGGCGATGGTGACGATGACGTAAGCGGTGGACATGGGTAGCACCCTCCTGGTTCGTTGCGTGGCCGGTCTGCGATCGTGAGGTGGCGGGCACCCGGTCGACCGGCGCTGTGGTATCCGCCGACTGTGTGACGGATGGCGGAACGAAAAGGTGACCGATGCGGGCCCAGGACATGCTGGCGCAGCGATTCGAGACGCATCGCGGCCACTTGCGGGCGGTCGCGTACCGGATGCTCGGGTCACGGACCGAGGCCGACGACGCCGTGCAGGAGGCCTGGATGCGGCTGGCCCGGCACGACACCGACGACGTCGAGAACCTGGTCGGCTGGTTGACCACGGTGGTGTCGCGGATCTGCCTCGACATGCTGCGGACTCGGGCGACGCGGCGCGAGGAGCCCATCGATCTACTCGCCGAACTCGGCGACTCCGCCTACGACAGCGACCCGGAACACGAAGCGGTGCTGATCGATTCGGTCGGCCGGGCCCTGCTGGTGGTGCTGGACAGGCTCGGCCCCGACGAGCGGGTGGCGTTCGTGCTGCACGATCTGTTCGCGGTGCCGTTCGATCAGATCGCGCCGATCGTCGGGCGGACCACGGCGACTACGAAGAAGCTCGCCAGCCGCGCACGACAGCGCGCACAGGGAGAAACAACAACCACGGCAACCGAACTCGCCGCCCAACGGCAGGTCGTGGCCGCCTTCCTGGCTGCGGCCCGCGGCGGCGACCTCGACGCCCTGCTGGCCGTGCTCGCCCCCGACGTGATCCGGGTCGCCGACCCGGCCGCGCTGCCCGCCGGAATGTCGGCGGTGGTGCGCGGCGCTCAGTCGGTGGCGAAGGAAACGGTACTGCTGCAAAGTCGTTCACGGGTGGCGACATTGGCGCTGGTGAACGGCGCGGTCGGCATCTTGGTCGCGCCGCGCGGCAAACTCCTACTCGCCCTCACGGTTACGGTGCGCGACGCTCGGGTCGCGGGCTACGAGGTGATCGCCGACCCGGCCCGCCTGCGCGAACTCGACCTCGCGGTGCTGCCGCAATAAACCTGGGCCACAACGTAAACCGTGCCCACACACCGGACGTGTGTGGGCACGAGCAGTTCGGCCGGTACTACCGCGCAGGAACCCGGGCGAACCCCACCGGCGGAGTCGGATCGGGCCCGGTCCGCACGACGGGGCGAAAGTCGGGCAACGCGGGCAGCACGTCGACATTGTGCGCGGCGTAGCAGCGGACCTTGGGCAACGCGCGCAACACCTCGCCGCGTTCGACCGGTTCGTCATCGATGAATCCGATGGTGTCCAGCGTCAGCCCCAACGTGGTACCGATCCGGCTGATCGCCGAAGACTTCGGGCCCCAGCCGATTTCGAGGGCGGAGAACATCTCGTAGACGCCGTGCCGGTACAGCTTGTCCATGGTCCACTCGCGATCGCCGCGGCTGGCCACGGCGTGCCAGATGCCGCGCTCGCTGAGCAGCCGTAGCGTGCGCACCGCGGCGGGCCGTAGCGCGCCGCTGATCCGGTCGCTCACCGCGCCGTCCCACAATGTGTTGTCCAGTTCCCAGACAAGACATCTCAGAGCCGGTCTCATGTGTCCTAGCCCCCTATCGCGTCATCTCCGCTTTCCCTGGCGTGCGTGCGCGGCAGACGGGTACAGCACACCCCCTCCGGCACGACACGTGCCCGGCAAGCCCATGGTTCCTGGTACAAGCCCGGCGCGAGCGATCCTACCGCCAGCGCCGGCCGCGATCGCATCAACTGACAGAACCGGCGGTACCGCATTCGGCGGTACCGAGCGCGTGCGAGCGCGAATGCGAGGCCGCATAACCCACTGTGACGCAACACAACCACCAACCGACCAGTCTCTGATGCCCGCTATAGAACCTGGCGAATCGATCCGGAACAGGTATCGAACGATTAGTGTGAATGCGCTGTACAGCTATCTCCGGGGGCGGAAGGAAGTCGTCAATGTCGATCGACAACTCTGCACGGCAAAGCTTGACTCTGGCAGGCAAGCCGATGTCGTCCCCGCTCAAGGACGTTCGCGCACTATCGCGCCAGATGGTCGGCCACTTCGTCGAAAACGTCATCCCCTGCGGCACGTTGCCGGCGGACGCGATCTCCGGGGATGTCACCACCATCACCAGGGTCTGCCTCGAATTCGCGGTCAGCATGCTCGACGGACAGGACATCCCGGGCAAGTTGCAGCGCCTGCAGGACGCCGCGTCGAGCTGGGCCCGCGAGGGCGTGCCGATCGACACCATTCACCACTCCATCCACGAAGGCTTCAAGATGGGGCTGGATCTGGTGGTGTCGGACGCGTCCATCAAGGACTACGACAGCCTGGTCGACGGCGCGAAGATGGTGCTGGAGATGCTGGACATGATCAGTTCGGCCGTCTCGGTGGCCTACATCAGGGAACTGCGCTCGGTGGTCAGCGAGCACCACACCGCCGTGCACACGCTGACCTCGGCGCTGCTCGGCGGGCACAGCACCTCCACCATGGCCCGCGAGTGCGGTATCGCCATCGCGACCTCGTATGCCGTGCTCGCCGTGGCGATTCCGCCGCATCGGGAGGAGCACAATCCGATGCTGGACAGTCAGGTCGTCGCGCGCCGCAAGCTCAGACGGGTGCAGGCCGAACTCGCCACCCGCTGCGGCGAGAGCGCGCTGTCGCTGCTCAGCGTCGACGGCGGCACCGTCCTGATCCCGGCGGCCACTTTCGACAACGCGGGCTACGACGCCATGGTCACCCAGCTGTCGCACGCCGCGCAGGTCGGCATCACCGCGACCATGGTCGAGGCCACCCCCGAACAGATCCCCAATGCCGCCGACCAGGCGCACGAATTGCTCGATATGGTGCAGCGACTGGAAGCAGTGGCCGGGCTGTACCGCTTCGACGAACTCGCGCTCGAGTACCAGCTCACCCGCCCGGGCCCAGGCCGTGAGTTCCTCGGCCAGTTGCTCGATCCGCTCGACGAGCACCCCGAGCTCCTGGAAACCCTGCAGCGCCACATCGCCAACAACCTCAACCGGCAGCGCACCGCGCGAGTCCTGCACGTGCACACCAACACCGTGGACTACCGGCTCAAGCGCATCGGTCAGCTCACCGGCTTCGACCCGTCCCAACCGTCCGGGCTGTGGTATCTGCGATCGGCGTTGGTCGCGCGCAGCTATCGCACGATATGAGCTCACTGCCGAATTCCGCTGCGGCGTAACGCAGCGTGCCGAGCGCGGAGCCCGCGACGACCTCCTTATTGGCCACACCGCGCAGCGCGAGGTCGCGCCCGTCCGCCGCTACGACATGCTCGGCGACCAGCGCATCCACTGAGCCCCGCAGCCAAGGGAGCTGCGCGTCCAGCGCGGCGGCCGATCGCCCGGAGTAGAGCAGGATGTCGACGAAGCCGTCCAGACTCGCGCGCCATTCACCGATACCGTCGAGCAGGGCGCGCAGTGCCGCGGGATGGTCGGTCGGCTCGCCGCCGCAGATGGTGACGCCGTCGAGCCGGTCGGCGGGTAACTCGCGCAGCCAGCCGAGGATCGCGTCGACGCCGCAGCGCGTCGATTCGTCGAATACCCAGGCGTTTTCGGCGAGGCAGTCGCGGCAGAAGATCCGGCAGCCCGGCAGCCAAATCCCCGCCCGAATTCCATAACCGATGTTCGCCGCCGGAAAATGTAAGCGCGACAACAACATCGTGGCGCTGTCCGGATGCCGACTCGAGTGCACGTCCATCTCTCCTGAGTCCTGCCGCTCCGCGGGGAGGTGCGCCCCGTGTCCTCACCTAGTGAGCTTCGTGGCGCCGAGGCCTGCTGTCTGTCCGCCGAACGCACGACACCAGTCCATGATCGGGGATTTCGGTGGCAACCATTCCTCCGTCGGTGAAGTCAAAATGGGTAATTCGAAGAACTTCCGCGAAATAACGTCGGCCGGTTCAGCCGATAACATATTTCGTCTAGAAGTACCTGATTAGACTCAGTGTAGTTTCAGATATTCCGAAGAGTCACGCAACGCCGCCGGATCACACCGCTGATCACCAGTGCCACAACCGGATTCGAGCACGCAACCATAAAACCGACCGGTCGATATCAACTTACACCGTACGAGGTGCAATCCGAGACCACCATTCGATCATCATTCCATCCGGCCGAACCGGTGTGAAATCCGAATAAATGAACGGGCCGACTTGGCACGTTCGTTACCGAGTGATTTAATTCCATTCATGGTGATCCGTCGACTGCTCACTATGGCGGGCGTGGCCGTCACCGATCTACCCGGCCCGTACGCGAAGCCCGGCACGGTGCGCCGGATCGGCATCGTCGAGGACCACCAGGCGGTCGCGGTGGGCCTGGCCGCGATCCTGTCCGACCAGCCGGACCTCACTGTCGTCGCGATCGCACCGACGGTCCCCGAACTGCTCAAGCAGGCAACAAATCTGGACCTGGCCATCCTGGACCTGCGACTGCCCGACGGCTCCAGCCCACGCGAGAACGTCGAAGCGCTGCACAACCTGGGCATCCCCTGCCTCGTCTACACCACCGGCGACTGGCGCGACCTGATCCGTTCGGCCGCCCGGGCCGGCGTGCTCGGCGTCGCGCTGAAGAGCGACCCGGCCGAACGCACCACCGCGATGATCCGCGCGGCCGCCTCCGGTAGGCAGGTCGCGACGATGGCCTGGGCCTCGGCCATCGACAGCGACCCGGCGCTGACCAATATCGACCTGCCGCCCCGGCAGCGAGACGTGTTGGAGCACTATGCGAACGGCGAGACCGCGGCCTCGGTGGCGCACAAGCTCGGACTCTCCGAGCACACCGTCAACGACTACCTGAGCCGCATCCGCCGCAGGTACGCCGAGGCGGGCCGGCCGGTCCGGTCCCGGGTCGACCTCTACCGGGAGGCGAAGCGGGACGGCTTCATCGGCGGCGATCCACGGCCCCGATGATCGAAACGGCCGCGCCACCGCGTAGCGCCGAGTCCCGCCTCGTCCGCGGCGCAGGCCTGTTCGTCGGATCGGGCGGCCTGTTCTACGCGGCCCTCACCGTGCCGACCGCACTGTCCCAGTCGTCGTTGGCGGCGTCGTGGTGGACTCCGTTGGCGCTCACCGTGATCTACGCGCCCACCGTGCTCATCGCCGCCGCCGCGCTGCGCTGGCGCTTCGACCTCACCCGATACGCGGTACTGGCTTTCGCGTTCGGCTATCTGTTCGCCGCGGCCAGCTGGCTGGTCGTGCGGGCCGATGCCGTGGTACCGCCCGAACAATCGTTGTGGATCACCTGGATTCCCGGACTGCCCGCGGTGGCGCTCTGCATCTTCTGGCGCCGCATACCATTCGCCTATCTCGTCGCCGCCGCCGCGCTCGCGCAGATCGACGCGGCGTACGCCCGCGGACCGGACGCGCACAACCCGGTGGTGCCCGATTTCCTGTTCGCCGTTGCCTATTCGGCCCTGCCCTGTGCGGCGTGCGTCGTGTTGGTGCGGGTAGGGCGGGTGCTGGATCAGACCTCGCACGAGGTGCGCGCGAAGGCCACCGCCACCGCCGCCGCCGAGGCGCGCCGGTTCGAGCGCAGGCGCTTCGACGCCCTCGCGCACGACTGGGTCATCGCGACGCTGCTCGAGGCCTCGCGCGCGCCCAACTCCGCCGTGCTCACCCACCACGCCGATGTGACGCTGCGCGACCTCGAACGGCTGAGTTCCGGTATGCCCCTGCGGGACACCCTCGACATCGGTCAGGTGGTCGCGAGCATCCGGGCGACGGCGGCCGAGGTCGACGACTCGGTGCGGGTGCGCACCGATCAGGTCGCCGACAGCGCCCTCGCGGTGCCGAGCGAGGTGGCGACCGCACTGGCCGCCGCGGTCGGCGAGGCGCTGCGGAACTGGCAGCGGCACGCCGGTTCGCCCACGCACGAGGCGGCCTGCGAGGTGGAGGTGCGCGCCGACGCGGACTCGGTACAGATCGATGTCGTCGACGACGGCGTCGGATTCGATCCCGCGAGCGTCCCGCCGGACCGGATCGGCTTGCGCGCCAGCATCATCGACCGGTTGGCCGAGTTGCCGGGCGGCTGGTCGATGATCGAGGCCGCACCGGGCCGCGGCTGCCGGATCAGCACCGGGTGGGCGGCCCGATGATGTCGAATCGAACCGTGCGCGACGATGTGCGCGACATTCTCGGTATGCGGACCCGGGCGGCGTGGCTGGTGTCCGGCCTGTTCGCCGTCGCGATCTCCTCGATGGCGTTCGCCGCCGACGACGGGATCCGCGATATCCGGTTCACCGCGCTCGCTGTGGCGCTCATCCTCGGCGCCGGAGCCGCGATGCTGCTCGCGCCGGGCGATCCGCTGCCAGCCCGGTTCGCCGTGCCCGCCGCGGCGGCGGCCCCGCTCGCCGCCGCGCTGGCCATCTGGCAGCTGCCGGTGCCGATGGCCAATTCCACCCAGATCTGGTTCCTCGGTGCGGGATCGGCGTATCTGAACTTCCTGTGCGTGCGCGGCGCACCGCTGTTGGCGTGGGCGGGCGTGCTCGGACAGATCGCCGTCAGCGCATCGTGGACGACACATACCGGTCAGGGCTGGCTCACCGGAGTCGGCTTCTCGTTCATCAACCTGACCCCGCTGCTCATGGCGACATTCTTCGCCAGGGTGGTCCGCCCGCTGGCCCATTCGATTCTCGCGCTGCGCCAACAAGATACCGAGCGGGCCGCGGCCGAGGCCGCCGCGCAGGCCGCTCAGCAGGAACGCGACGAACGGGTCGCCCGGCTCGACGCCGTCGCGCGGCCGCTGCTCGAGATCATCGCCTCCGGCCGGCCGCTCACCGCGCAGGAGCAGGCCGAGTGCCGACTCGTCGAGGCCGAGTTGCGCGACGACATACTGGGCGGTTTGATGATCGATGCGTCGGTCGGCGCCGCGGCACGCTATGCGCGCCAACGCGGGGTAACCGTCGTACTCGATGACGGCGGCGGCCTCGACGAGGTCGACACCGAGCGTCGCCAGCAGGTACGCACCGTCTTGCGCGACGCGCTCGACTACGCCGACGGCGGCACCGTCACCGCCCGGATCCTGCCGCCGGGACGCAGCACCTTGGCCTCAATCCTGTTGCGCGACAACGGCGAACTGCGGATCGAGGTCGAGGCGACCGGCGTGGTCCGGTCCGACCTGGACGGTCGGCAACTTGTTCGCGAAGCGAAGCAAGACCCCAGACCTACGGGCTGAGAGCTGGGGAATTCACAGGAATGAAATCCGGTCATATATTCAGTGGGCACATCGGTTATTGGTCTGCAACCTTCGGGGAGGTGCGGCACCGGAGCCGACTGACACTGCATGAAGCGGGAAAAAACTGATGACTGCGATCGTTCCGGATCCCCGACCACAACCACACCCGACCCCGTCGTGGCGCGACCCGCACCTGTCGGCGCGCGAGCTCGAAGTACTTGTCGCCTGGGTCAAATGCGATTCGAAAACCCAGGTCGGCATGCAGCTGTACCTGTCGATCGGCACCGTGAACACCCACATCACCCGCATCCGCGCCAAATACGCGGCAGTCGACCGGGCCGCCAACACCAAGGCTGCGCTGGTGGCCCGTGCCCTGCAGGACGGCGTGATCGCATTGGACGAGTTGTAGTCGCATCGCCACCGTCCTTCTCTCGCTTCGACGCTAACATCGCGATAGTCGACACGACATCATTCGAACGACCGATGTGAATCGAGCGTGCCCACCGCCGACGGCAGTAGTGTCGGACATTTGACCGACAGACAAAGATGCGAAATCGTGACATCGTCAGATTTCGCGGACGAAACCGACCACAGCACTAGGCAAGCACCCCCTGCCGTCGTGCAGATCAGTTGCGCCCACGAGTTTCTCGGGCATTGCTTGTTCTGAACTCGGTCGCCGGTACGACAACGTCGCGGCCGCACGCGGAAGGTGTGGGCACGGATCGTGAACCGTCGATATGCCTATGAGGTGAGCGTCCCGACGCCGGCGCTGGACGACCTCATCCTGGCGGTCCACGAGGCCGCGGGCCAGTCGGGCGATCGGTCGCCGCGCCGGTGGCGGTTCGGCAATGTCGTCGGCATCAGCGCACCACGGGTGCGCGATCTGGCCCTGGCCACCGTGCACACCAAGCACATCGTCGAACGCCGCGCCATCGCCGCGATCACCGTCACGCTGCACCACAGCGTCGCCGTCGACGTGATCTTCGCACTGGACGCCACCGTGGCCTGCGCCCAGTTCCACTGCGCGACAACGAAGTCCGAAATTGCCCTGGCCCAGGAGACGTCCTGGGCCGAGTACCTCGTCACCAAGACGTCGGAGGCTCTCACCGCGACCGGCATCACGACCAGCGTGTTGTGCGGTTGCGCGAGCCCCACCGAGTGAACCGTTGTTACAGGTGCCCGCCGCCACCGATCAGCCACGGGTTGAAGGTGCAGGCGAGGTTCGGGTGGCCCGCGGGGTCGAGGGCGCGCAGCGCGATGGAGAGGGCGCGCGGGGAGTACATCAGGGTTTGGTGGTCGGAGAGGTCCAGTTCGCAGCCGTCTTGGAGGGTGATGTTCTGGACCGACGCGCCTCGTCCTTGCCGGAGGAAGGTCAGGTTGTAGGGCGTCATGATCTCGTCGTAGCGGGTGCCGACGACCGTGTAGTCGATGCCGGGGATGGTGTCGCCGTTGGCGTTCAGCCGGTTGACGAAGTCCGAGCCGACGGTCTGTTCGGCCACGGCGTGCCCGACGACGATCGAGCTGGCGCCGACCACGTCGACGCCGACGTTGTTGATGGCCCGGCCCAGCGCGGCGATACCGTCGATGGTGGAACCGTGATGCGTCGCACCGAAGGTGATCAGGTGCTGCACCTTGTCGGCGCCGCCCTCGAATTTGGTGTACCAGTTCGCCATCGCGCCGCCCTGCGAGTAGCCGATGATGTCCACGGCGGGCGCGCCGGTGGCCGCGAGCACCCGGTCGACGAAGGTGCCGAGCTGCTTGGCCGAGTCCTCGATATTGCCGGTGCCCATCACGCCGGGCAGCACCGGTGGGAGTCCGCCGCCTTGCGCGGGGTTGGATCGGCCGTAGTTGAAGGCGAAGGTGCAGAAACCGGCGTCCTTGATCGGCTGGCTCATGAACGCGAAGCTGTTGTAGGCGTTCATCCAGGTGCCGTGCAGCAGCACTACCGGGCGCGGATGCTCGGCGGTCGGCTTGCAGTTCCAGTCGTTGGCGCCGGGCGGCGCGGCATCCGGGTTCAGTAGGCCGTAGCCGAAGGCAGCCAGCCACGCGGGCAGCACCGGACCGGAACCCACTGTGTCACTGGCGAATCCACCGGACAGCCCGGCACTGAAGCCGTAGTCGGCAACCGCGGCGCCGCGCCCGATGCGGTCGGCGATGAGCTGTTCGATCGACTCGCCCGGCGCGGCGCTCGCGCCCGTACCGGCGACGCCGAGGACGAGCGCGGCGACGCCGACCAGCACAGCCACGATCGACGATCGGCTGGAGTTCGTTCGTTTCATCGATAGGCCTTCCTGCGTCGTGCGCAGCGTTCGGGATACACGGAAACGGCACAGACCTACAGGCAAACAGCGAATCATGGAGCGGATATAACCACGTGACCAAAGGCACGTAAATTTCATCCAGATTCGGTAAACCTCTTACAGATTCGATGAAAAGCACAGTGCCCACCGGGCGGCGCGTGCGGTCGCCGCTCGGTGGGCACGTTCGCCACGGCTCGGACAATATGCGACAGAACAAGGGGCGGGGTTGAGGTTCCCGTTCTGGGCACACCGGTCGCGCGGCGGTGGCGCATCTACCGAAACAGGCTTGGAGAGTTAGGGTTTCGCCTGTTTCTCGAGATGCACGTTCTCTTCGGGTGCTACAGCCCGCCGCCGCCGCCGATCACCCATGGGTTGAAGGTGCACTCCAGGCCGGGGTGGCCGGCCGGGTCCAAGGCACGCAAGGCAATGGACAGAGCCCGAGGCGAGTACATCATGGTCAAATGGTCCGAAACGTCTTGTTCGCAGCCGTCCTGCAGGGTGATGTTCCGCACCGACGCGCCCGGTCCCGGTTTCAGGAAAGTCAAGTCGTAGGGATTGGTGACTTCGTCGTAGCGGGTGCCGACAATCGTGTAATCGACGCCGGGAACGGTGTCGCCGTTGGCATTCAACTTGTTGACGAAATCGGAGCCGATGGTCTGCTGAATGCCGGCGTGGCCGACGAAGATCTCGATGAAGCCGAGGATGTCGATGCCGAAGTTGTTGATCGCCCGGCCCAGCGCGCCGATGCCGTCCAGTGACGTGCCGTGATTCGTGGCGCCGAAGGTGATCAGGTTCTTCACCTTGTCCGCGCCGCCGTTGAACTTGGTATACCAGTTCGCCATCGCGCCACCCTGCGAGTGCGCCACGATGTCGACCTCCGGTGACCCGGTGGCGGCGAGCACCCGGTCGACGAAGGTGGCCAGCTGCGCGGCGGAGTCCTGGATGTAGCCGGTGCCCATCACGCCGGGCAGCACCGAGCCGAGTCCGCCGCCCTGGATCACGTTGGATCGGCCGTAGTTGAAGGTGAAGGTGCAGTAGCCCGCATCCTTGATCGGCTGGCCCATGTACGCGTAGCCGTTGTAGGCGTTCATCCAGGTGCCGTGCAGCAGCACCACCGGGCGCGGGTGCGCGGCGGTCGGCTTGCAGTTCCAGTCGTTGGCACCGGGCGGCGCGACATCCGGATTCAGCAGGCCGTAGCCGAAGGCGGCCAGCCAGGAGGTCATCGGCGGGCCGTAACCGACCGTGTCGCTGGCATATCCGCCGGACAGACCAGAGCTGCTACCGGAACCGCCGTAGCAGTTGCCGGAGCCGTTGCCCGAGCCGGCGCCGCTGCCGGAGTTGCAGGCGGAACCGGACGCGCTGCCGGAATCGGCGACCGGCGCCGCCGTGCGGCCCGCGGCGATGTAGTCGGCCAGTGACTGCTCGGTCGGCGCGGGGTCGGCGTTCGCGCCTGGCCCGGCGACGCACATGACCAGCACCGAGACGCCCAGCAGCACCGCCGCCGCGAGCGACGATCGGCCGGAGGTACTTCGTTTCATTGCATGCCTTCCTACGTCGAGCACAGAATTCGAGTGACAGTGCCGAGGAATGCCGGTAACCGGCACTGAAACTGCGCCAACGCTAAAACCGTGCGGCTCGGCAACCGCTCGGTCGACGCGGTTTCTGGACAGCTCACCAAAGCCGCTGTCGCCGTTAGTTAAACGGCACAGTCCAGCCCCGAGATACAAGTCGGTGAGGAATAGTCACAGTGCGATCGCCGTCGGGCTCGGTTTGCGAAAGGAGCGATTATGCGTGACATTTCGGTGACTACGTCCGATCAGGTGAGGGCACTGACCGGCGGTCGGTATCGTTCTACGACGCCCTACACGGTAGGTCGGGAGAAGATTCGCGAATTCGCCCGCGCCGTCCAGGATTATCACCCGGCGCATTGGAGCGAGGACGCGGCCGCCGATCTCGGTTTCACCGGGCTGCTCGCACCGGCCACCTTCTCCTCGATCATCCTGAACCACGTGCAGCGCGAAATTCTGGACACCGTACTCACCGGCTATCGATCGACCCGGATTCTGCACGCCGACCAAGTGCTCGACATCAATCGGCCATTGGTTGCCGACGACACACTGACCTGCGATATCTATTTCGAATCCGTCCGTCATTTCGCCGATTACGACGTGCTCGCGATCAAGAGCGTGCTCATCGATCAGCACGGCGAGACGGTCCAGACCGGCTCGACCGCCCTGCTCGCGAGGACCGGCCGCGCCCATCCGCAGCTGGCCGAGACCGTCGCGCTCCCGGGCTACTCCCCCGCCCTGCCACGACCGGCGCTACCGCTCGCGGACCCGGTTGCCCCGTCCGGTGGGAGCCGGACACCTTGCACCACTGTCGCTTTCGACTCGCTTGCGGTCGGCGCCGCGCTGCCGATTCGCACCGTGCGACTGTCCCACGATGACCTGGTGAACTACGCCGCAGTGGTGGGAGACACCGATTCGATCATGCGCACCTCCGCTGGCGCGATGACCGGATTGCCGTCGGCAGTCGCGCCCGGAATGCTGAAACTCGGTATGGCGGCGGCATTTCTGAGTTCCCGGCTCGGCGATCCAGCCGCGGTCACCAGGTTTCGCGCCCAGTTCGCGCATTACACCCACTACCTGCGCATCCCGCCACATGCCGCGAGTGCGATCGAGTTCAACGGCCACATCACCTCACTCGATCCGCGCCGTCGCCGCGCAACCATCGCGATCGACGCACGCTCAGCGGGCCGCAGACTCTTCGGCTACGCCGCAGCGGAAGTCCGCTTCCCCCTTGCCGATTGACCTATCGCGGGCCGACGACTGAACGACTCGCACCCGCAGAGCCGAGCAGCCCGGTCAACCGCGCCAGCCGACGATGCGATTCCAGTCGTGCCGCGCGGTCGTAAGTGCTTGTGTGCACCAGGATTTCGTCGGCACCCGTGCTGATCACGAGCCGCTCCAGCTGATCGGCGACCTCGTCCTCGGTCCCGTGCACGTGACCGTGCAACGACTCCTCGAAGATCCGCAGCTCCCGATCGGTCATGGTCAGCGCCTCGATCTCCGCGGGTGGGATCAACGTCGGAAATTCGCCCCTGGTCCGCGAATACGCGTTCGACCACGCCTCCGGCAGCAGCAGTCGGTGCGCTTCCTCGGTGGTATCCGCGATCACCACCGACCCGGACACCATGACATACGGCTCGGCGCCCCACGCCGTGGCGGTGAACTCGGCCCGATAGCGCTCGATCGCCTCGACCATCCGATCCTGCCCGCCCACCGCGGCGATGACCAGCGGCAGCCCGAACCGCGCGGCCCGCTCCGCACCCGAACCGGTGGCCAGTAGAAACGCCGGAACATGCAGCCCCTCGGCGGGCCAGCCGTGCACGCCGTTGCGGCCGTGGTCGAAGTAGTCCAGCACTTCGGTCAGCTGGGCATCGAAGTCTTCGGCGTCGCGCTTGTCGTGCCCGAGCGCGCGTCGCACCCCGTCGGTGAAGCCGACCGACCGGCCCAGACCCATGTCGATCCGCCCCGGATACAGCGATTCCAGCACACCGAACTGCTCGGCCACGATCAGCGGCTGATGGTTCGGCAGCATCACCCCGCCGGTCCCGATTCGAATGCGCTCGGTCGCCGCAGCAGCGGCCGCAGCGAGCACCGTCGGCGCCGACCCCGCCACGCCAGGCACACTGTGATGCTCGGACACCCAGAACCGGTGATAACCCCACTCCTCAGCAAGCCGCGCGAACTCGACCGTCTCGCGCAACGCCGCAGGATGGCTCTGCCCGCGCCGAACACGCGAACGATCCAGGATGGAGAACCGGACAGAGGCAAGTGCCGAGGTCATACCTGTGTCAACGCGGCAAACGGCCGGTGATTCCGCGTTGCGGCCACGGTCACTTCGGTGACGGCAGTTCCAGCGCCTTGGCCAGGACCGACCAGGCCCTTGGCAGCTCTGCCTCGAAGTCGGGCCAGGTGTGCATGCCTGCGGCGTCGTATTCGATGGTGGCGGGGATGTTCAGTTCGGTCAGGCGGCCGGCGAATCGCTCGGTGCAGGAGCGAGCGCCTGCTTCCAGGGCCACGCCGCCGCCGGCCAGTCGCAGCGCCTCGACGACCGACGGCGACTGTGCGATGGCGACGAGGTCGGCGCCGGTCGGAATGCCGGTGGCGGCCGAGAGGTAGATTGCGGTGCCGCGCAAGGCCTCCGCGCCGAGCAGGCTGTCGTGCTCTGCCCATTCCGGGGAAGTCGGTGGGCCCCAGAGGTTTTCGACATTGCCGCCGCGCGAGGCGACGGTGATCGTGGTGACGGCGTGACCGAGCGGGTCCGCGGTGGAATAGCAGCCGCTCATGCCTGCTACCGCGCGATAGCGGCCCGGATGTCGTTGGGCCAGCATCATTGCCGCCTGCGCGCCCATCGAGACCCCGGCGATGGCGCGGCGGCCGCTGGACTTCAGCAGCGATTCCACGATCGGCGGGAGTTCCTCGGTGAGGAAGGTTTCCCACCGGTTGAGGCCGAGGGTGGCGTCGTGGCGGTCCCAGTCGCTGTACATGCTGCCGGTGCCTCCGCTGGTCAGCACCACGTCCACCGGTTTGTCCGCGAAGAACTCCGCCGCGCCACCCTTGCTCAGCCAGCCCGAGGTGGTTTCACCGTCGACACCATCGAGCAGATACAGCGTGGGGCGCGGCCCCGAGCCGATGCCGCGCAGCACGTCGACCTCGATGATCCGTCGCATGGCCGCAGAGGCGATCTGCAGGTGATCGCGGTGCGGGCCCGCGCTCTCGATCGAGATCAGCCCGGTCCTGGTCATCGCCGGGTCGACGGCGGGTGGCGGCCCACTCGGCACGCCCGGTGTGTCCGCCACCGCGGGCACAGCGACGGTCGCGGCGATTACGGTCATCGCCGCCACGGTGATCGGGCTCCGGAGTCTCATCGCGCTGCGGCGGCTCGTTCTGCCTGCCTGGCCGCCATCCGATCCCGTTGCTCCTCGAATCTGGTTGCCTTCTCGGCTAACTCGTCGAGGTAGGCGCTGAGCTCATCGCGGGCACGCTCGCCGTCGCCGGACAAGTCGGTGCGCTCGAACACGTGCCACGCTCGCAGCACCGGCCGGACCACCACGTCGAGGTGCTGGCGTAGGTCGTAGATGCCGTGTTTGGCGAGCACGACCGCGTTGCGGCGGAAGTTCGGCTGGGTGAGCCCCGGCATCTGGAAGCGCGTGACGATGTCGGTGATGGCACGCAGCATCTCGTTCGGCATCAGGTCCAGAGCGGCGGAGCTGAGGTTGCGATAAAAGATCATGTGCAGGTTCTCGTCGGCAGCGATCCGTTGGAGCATACGCTCAGCGACGGGTTCGTCGCACGCGGTTCCGGTGTTCCGATGACTGATTCTGGTAGCCAATTCCTGCAGCGTGACATAACCGACCGAACGCAGAAACTGCGGCCCCGGCACCGGTTTCGCGACACCCGTGGTCATATGCGCCATCCTGGCCTTGTCCAGCAGTACCGGATCGACCGCGCGGGTGACCACCATATAGTCGCGCATGACGATGGCGTGCCGGTTCTCCTCGGCGGTCCAGCGACCGACCCAGGTGCCCCACACGCCGTCCAGGGAGAACGAATCCGAGATCTCCCGGTGATAGGACGGCAGATTGTCCTCGGTGAGCAGGTTCGTCACCATCGCGGTCCTGGCCACCTCGGTCAGCTTCGATTGACCGGGCTCCCAATCTATTCCGTCCATCGCGGCGAAATTGCGACCGTCGTCCCACGGCACATAGTCGTGCGGATTCCAGTCCTTCGCTTTGCGCAGATGATCGTTGAGCAAACGTTCGGCGACGGGTTCGAGTTCACGGAGGATTTCGCGATCGGTCAGCGCAGTGGTCACACGTGCTCCTTATGCTCAGCGCGGCGAATTCGACAGTAGGCCGGAAACGTCGAGCCGAGCGCTCGATTTCGTGATCATTGGTCGAGGTGACCACGGTGATCCCGGCCTGCTGGGCCGGATCACAATCGGTCGCCTCGCGCAGGTCGGCCACTCGGTGCAGCGACGGCCGTCGACCGCCCGCGATTCGATGACATTGCGTCAATGTACGTACCGTTGATCAGCGACTGTGCTTGTCTCACCTCATTTTTCGATCATTCCGACGTTCATGCAGAGCGTTCGATTTCGCGCTCATCGGTCGACGTGACGACCGGAATCCTGACCTGCTGAGACGGGTCACCATCGGTCGCCTCCCGCGGGTCGGCCACCCGGTAGAGACCGGGCGGCCTGCCCGCGGCGCGGATGCGGTCGAGCAGGTCATGGGTGCGGGCGGCGAGTTCCGGAATGCGCGCGGTGGCCCCGGTGGCCAGCACGGCGGTCAGCGGCACCTCGGCGGCCTCGGTCAGCATGGCGAGCACGTCGGCGGTCATCGCGGGTGCGCTGATGCGCACGGGCCGCACATCAGCGGGCACGAGCACGGTGCCGCCCGCCGCGGACAGCAGCGACAACGCGCGGGAGCCGAGCGGATCGGCCAGCGCGGCCTGCACCCGGCGCAGCTTGCGCCGGGCCGCGGCCGCGCCCGCACCCGGCCGTCGCTCGTCGGGATGGGCCGGAATGCTCAGCGCCACCACCTGATACGCCGGTGCCACGGCGATCCCGGTCTCGCTCACCAGTTCGCCGACCGCATGGCCGCCGAGCAGCGCGGACACGAGCGTCTGCGCCGCGGTCTGGTGTTCCCTTGCCACCAGGCGATGTTCGTCGACGTACGCGGTCGACGACGTGACGGTCACCATTTCCAGCAGCCGCAAGATCAGCTGCGCCCCGGCCACCACATCGTCACCTTCGGTATGTGCCGCAACGAATTCCAGGCCGGAACGAATTTCGTCATGATAGGCGGCGAGCACGGTTTCCAGCGACACGCCCTCACGCGCCCAACGCGTTGCGGCACCGGCGATTTCCGGGGGCTCGGCTACTCGGGAACGCTTGCGCGGTGCCAGCAACTCGACGGCCGCCGCAACGCAATCCCTGGTGGTGGTCGCGACATCACCGGGTGGCGCGCTACCCGCCCGTGGCGCCAGGTAGTCGAGAAGCTTCGACGCCAGACTCTCGGAACTCGAACTCATCCGCTTTGCCGTCATGACTGTCAAAGGCTAGCGGCGAATCGTGATCGAATCGGGATACGATCACGAAATCGGGTAAGTCATCAGTGATCACGTCATGAGTTGGGCGAAATCACAAGCCTCGGAGTGCTTTTCGTTACGTCAACCACCCCATACGAGAAATATTTCGGCGATAACGGCCCATACGGCGCAGATTGATTTTCACTTCGGTGCGATCCCCCGACCACCCAAATTATTTGTGACGCAGCGCCGACCGCGCATTCCGGCGCTGCGTCGACGTCACCTTAACGCCACCTGCCCCTCTCGAATAGGCACCTCGGCGATCCTCGGGAGCTGTCCTCGGCGCGTCGCTCGCTGACTGGTAAGTTGCACAGACACGGCTCTCCTTCGTAGGCAGCGCGGACGGTCGCACTGACCACGAACGCCACGGCCAAACCTGTGCGCTCTTCCATGAGATGTGACGAACGACTGTGCAGTAGCTCTCACCACGGATAACATCGAGCGCTGCGCCTCCACGTACGGCGACGCTGCAGAGTTTTCGAAGGGCAATGACACACCACATGAGGGAACGAAGTGACCGAGTCATGTTGCAGCGCGCACCGCGCATGACGGAGCCGAGCGCCAGCGAGGCGCAGTCATGAGTGGTACGCGAGAGAAGCTGGAAGAGCTACGGGGGATCCTGGAGCTTGCCGCGGAACCTGCCGGCGAAGTCGGCATCGCGAAGCGAAAGAAAAAAGGCATCCCGAGCGCGCGGGAACGCGTGCGCGCGCTGCTCGACCCCGGCAGCTTCGTGGAGATCGGCGCGCTGATGCGCCAGTCGGCCCAACCCGGCGCCATGTACGGCGACGGCGTGGTCACCGGCCGCGGCCGCATCGATAACCGGCCCGTCGTGGTGATCGCGCACGACCAGACCGTGCACGGCGGCTCGGTCGGCGAAATGTTCGGCCGCAAGGTCGCCGCCGCCATGGAGTTCGCGTACGAGAATGCCTGCCCGGTGGTGGCGATCAACGACTCCGGCGGTGCCCGCATCCAAGACGCGGTGACGTCGCTGGCCTGGTATGCGCTGATGTGCCGCCGCCAGGGCGACATGTCCGGGTACGTGCCGCAGGTGGCCGTGATGCTCGGCAAGTGCGCGGCCGGTTCGGTGTACGGGCCGGTCAACATGGACGTGCTGGTCGCCACCGACAACTCGTATATGTTCGTCACCGGTCCGGAGGTCACCAGAGAGGTGACCGGCGCGGACGTGAGCGCGGAAGAGCTCGGCGGCGCCGCCGCGCTGACCCGCAACGGCACGGTCCACCATGTCGCGCCCGACGAGCAGGCCGCCTTCGACTGGGTGCGCAACTACCTGAGCTACTTACCGTCCAGCTGCCTGGAGCAGCCGCCGGTGGTGAATCCCGGTCTGGAGCCGGAGCTGACCAGCCATGACCTGGAACTGAATTCGATCATTCCGGATTCGGACAAGGTCGGCTACGACATGCACGAGATCCTGCTCCGGATCTTCGACGACGGTGACTTCCACGAGATGGGCGCGGGCACCGCGCAGAACCTGATCACCGGCTTCGCCAGGGTCGACGGCCGCAGCGTCGGCGTCGTCGCGAATCAGCCGCAGGCGCTCGGCGGCGCGCTCGACGCGCAGGCCTCGGACAAGGCGACGCACTTCATCCGGCTCTGCGACGCCTACGGCCTGCCCCTCATCTTCGTGGTCGATACCCCCGGTGTGCTGCCGGGTATCGAGGAAGAGCGCAACGGCGTCATCAAGCGCGGCGGGCGTTTCTTCCGCGCCGTAATCGAGGCGACCGTGCCGATGGTGACCATCGTGACCCGCAAGGCCTACGGCGGCGGCTACGCGGTGATGGGCTGCAAGCAGCTCGGCGCCGACATCAGCCTGGCCTGGCCGACCGCACGGATCGCGGTGATGGGCGCCGAGAGCATGGTCGGCATCGTCGGCCGCAAGCAGCTCGAGGCCGCCCCGGTCGACCAGCGCGCCGCGGTGCGGCAGCAGATGATCGATTTCTACAACGCCACCATGGCGACGCCGTGGATCGCCGCCGAACGCGGCTACATCGACGCGGTCATCGAACCGGCCCAGACGCGGCTGGAGATCCGCAAGGCGCTGCGGTTGCTGCGCGAGAAGGACACCGCCAAGCCGAATCCACGCAAGCACAGCCTCCTGCCGGTGTAATCGCTCGACCCGGTTGTGCTGGGTCACAACGCAACCGGGGCCCCGATCGTGGTGTGTCCGGTGATCATGTTCTTGCCCAACGGCTTCGGGACGGATGGCTTAACGTCGAGCACGTGCCCGGCCGTCGTTCGCCGCGACCCGGGCCCGCGACGTGCCCGCCGAGCCTGAACCCTACCCTCGCTCGGCGGGCACGGAGCTCTTCCGATCAGCTGTGGCTGCCCCAGCGCAGATCCGCAGTGGCCCATTCCATTTCCCACATCCGCAGACGCTTGCGGTCGAGGCTGCTGCGCAGCAGGAAGTAGCAGGCCACCACCGCGAGCAGCACGCCGAACAGGGCGCCGGAGGTGAGCAGCACCGCCTTGCTGAGCGCCTGGGTCCCCGACGGCGGCTCGACGATCTTGTCGGCGCCGTTGAGCCAGATGGTCACGGCCTGACCGGGTTGCACAACGGTGGTGGATTGATAGTCCTCGGTGTGCGCGATGCCGTCGGCATCCTTCCACTGCACCTTGGTCGGCATGATCGGCGCGTACAGCGGCGCCTTCCCGGTTTCGATCACCGTCGCGTCGACCTGATGCAATTGTGCTGTCTTCGCTTGCACCACAGCGGTTTCCGTGTGGTAGACGCGAACGCCGACCACCAGCACCAGTACCGGCACGATTATCAGGAACACCAGCGCCAGCGCGGCGGCAACCATGGTCTGCACGCGATCTTCTCTGCGGCGCATCGGGTTTCGATCCAGCCCGACGCGGCGGCACGTCCTGCGATACATATTCACCGACCCTGTGGTCATGACGGTGACTCCTCGGTCCGGAACTCGGTGGTGAGTGCGACGAGTGTGGCGAAATAATCCTCGATGAGGTCGGGTAGGGCGCTCGGATCGTCGCCGGCGGCCCAGGTTTGCAACGCGGAGATGAGCAGGCCCGCACCGGCGGCCACCGCGGTGGCCGGGCGCAGATCCAGCTCCGGGTCCACGTCGAGCCGGGCGGCAATGATACGCACCGATTCTCGCTGACCTTCGATCCGGATGCGCTGATATCCGGCGAAAAGCTCGGGTTCGTCCTCGAAACGCTGGAACAGCGTCCACCGCCGGGCCAGCAGCGTGGCGCGTTCGCCGCCGTATTCGACCTCGAACCAGTCGTGGATGGCGTTGCGGTACGCGAGCAGCGGCGATTCGTGCGGCGGGCGGCGGCACAGCGCTTCGTTGAACAGGTGGACGTCCTGGTCGACATCGCCGAGGACGGCCTCCGCGATGGACGTGAAATGACGACTGAAGGTGCGCCGGGTGACTCCGGCCCGCACCGCGATGTCCTCGACGGCCACCGCGCCGAACCCGCGCTCGGTGAGCAGGTCGAAGGCCGCACGCGACAACGCTTCCCGACTGCGCCTGGTGCGCAGCCGACGGCCATCGAGATCGACACCATCGTCGCTCATATTGTCAGTTTACCACCTTATTGTCCCATTGGGACAATACTTCGCGCCCAGTGTTCGGCCCGTGTCGGGTCACTTGGAGCAAGGCGGGCTGGGTCCTCACTCAGCGCAATACGAGCATTGGTCTCCGATATCGACATGCCCGATTCAGCCGGGCCGAATCATGGCGGCAGGGTCAGGCCCTGCGGATGCTCGACGGCTGATCGAGGATCGGCGGCTGACGCCGGCGCAGCGCCTTCAACAACGAGACGGTGTATTCCGGCGGCGCGGCATGCACCGAAAGCTGGTTCGCCACAGCGCGATACGCGTCCAGATCGGCCTGCTTGTCCAGATACAGCGCGCTGGTGAGCTGCTGCAGGTAGACGATGTCGGGCAGGTCGGCCTCGGCGAAGCGCAGGATGGTGAACGCGCCATCGGCGAGCGCGGGCCCGCCGACGTGGTCGGCGAGCACCTGAACGATCACGTTCTTCTTGTTGACGACCCGCAACAGGTGATCGATCTGCTCGTTCCACACGGCGGAGCCGCCGATCGGCCGGGACAGCGCCGCCTCCTCGACGACCACCCACAGCTGCGGCGGATTCGGGCGGTCGAGGATCGCTTGGCGGCGAATGCGCAACGCGACCCGCCGCTCGATCGAGGGCTGTGGCTCGCCCGTATGCGCCAGCGACAACAGCGCGCGGGCATACTCCGGCGTCTGCAGCAGCTCCGGCACCGCCCGCGGTTCGTAGGCGCGGACCAGCGTGGCCGCCTGTTCCAGGCCGAGATAGGTGTCGTACCACTTGGGCAGCCAGTCGTTGTCGCGGTGCCACCAGCCCGACTCGTTGCCCTGCCGCGCCAGTTCCAGATATTCCTCGCGCTCGGTTGGATCGGTGACCCCGTAGAGGTCGAGCAGATCGACCAGGTCGCGCACCCGGAAACCGGTTCGGCCGAGCTCGAGCCTGCTGATCTTCGAGTGCGAACCGCGAATCGCCTCGCCCGCGTCCTCGCGGCTCATCCCGCAGTTCTCGCGAAGTTTGCGCAGCCTGCTGCCGAGCATCATCCGCAACACGGTGGGACCGCCCGCCGGACTCACCCCGTGTACGCGCGGGGATTCAGCCGACTGTCGAGCCTCCGAGGAACGCATTCCTAAAGTTTGCCATGCGAACCTTGTCGGTTTCTACTGACGAAAGACCCTGTGCCGGAAACAAACCGCCGGTACAGAGCCCGCCCAGAATGCGAATTCTCGGCGGAAGCACTGTCTCGGCACGCCGCAACAGGCCCACTCAGCGCAGCGCGACGTCCGCCGTCGCGCGGCCGAACAGCTTGCGGCCGTCGCAGATCGCGGTGAGCGCGACGGTAGCCATCCGCCGCTCGGGGTCCAGCGACTTGATCTTGCCGCGGAACTCGATCTCGCTCGCCTTGGTCGCCGCGACCGGCGCGAAACCGGCGAACCGCACGCCGTAGTTGGCGACGGCGGCGGGATCACCCAGCCACGAGGTCAGGTAGCCCGCGCCGAGGCCCATGGTGAGCAGCCCGTGCGAGACCACGTCGGGCAGGCCCGCGCTGCGCGCGACCACATCACTGAAGTGGATCGGATTCGAATCACCGGACACGCCTGCGTAATTCACCAGATCGCCGCGGGACAGCGGCATCGAACGCACGGGCAGTTCCATCCCGACGGCGAGCTCGTCGAAACTCGGCACGGTGCGCGGCGTCCGCCGGTGGTCGAGCGGGTCGGCCTGCGCGGGTTCGTCGAAGCATTCGACCACGCCCGCCTCTCCCCCGGGCGCAGCCCGGTGTGCCGCCGCGTCGTTGCGGTCGGCCGTCGACTGCCCGCTCATGATCACGCCGTCGACCGCGGTCCGCAGGTCGGTGGCGATTTCCACGCCGGTCTGCGCGACCGCGGTGGAGGTCGCGATTTGCAGCAGTTCCTTGTGCTGGTTGGTGAGCACGTTCTTGGTCACCATGAAGTCTTTGTCGCCGAACTGCCGGAACGACTCGATGTAGGAGACGCACTGCAACCGGTCGCCGGACAGCACCGGGCGATGCACCTGGATCGACTGTTCGGACTGCAACACCTGACCGATGTCGTAGGCGCTGAGCACGGACTCGAACATGTTGCGCTGCATCAACATCAGCACGATCGAGGTGAAGGTCAGCGGCGCCAGCAGGGCGTCGTAGCCCAGTTCCGCCGCGGCATCCTCGTGCCAGTGTGCCGGATGCTGCTCGTGCACAGCGCGGGCGAATTCCCGGATCTTCTCGCGCCCTACCTCGTAGTGCTCGGTCATCCGATAGTGCCGTCCCACCAAGGCCATTGCCTGTTCGGACGCGGTGGTCGTGATGTCGTTCATCTGCCTCTTTCGCGAATCCTGGCGTCAAGCTCGCCCGGACCGGCCCACAATACCGAAACGCGGCAGAGTCGCACCGCCGGGGCGGGCAGGTCCGGACTTGGCCCAACCGACATCGGGGGAAGGGTTCGTCCGTCTTAGATCGCGACAAACGCGGCGAACGCTAACACCGATCATCTAGCGGCCTTGACGACACACCGACCGTCAGCACTCATTGGGTGCGGGCACACCCTGCAGCCGTTGATCCAGCCACAGCATTGCCTCCGGATAGCCGAGCCCGCCCGCGATCAGGTGCTCGCCGAGCACACTGCGATAGACCGCGGGCACCCCGAGACGGCATTGTTCGAGGTAAAGATTGTGGGCACCTTCGGCCGGGATCCAGAATTCCTGCTCGCCGTTGTAGATATAGAGCGGCGTACCAGATTTCATGTCCGCCATTTTGGTTACCCGGAATATCTCGTCCGCGACCGCGGAGTGCAGCGGATCGGGGATGTTCGCGGCGATATCGATCGGCAGCATCAGCACCCCGATCAGCCCGTAGGTGCTGCCGCACAGGTCCTTCGCCGGCGAGGTGACCACCCACTGCGCCAGATTGTTCATCCGGGCCAGGATTTCCGGGCGTTCGCGACCGATGCCGAAGACCGCCGCCATGAACACCGCCGAGGCCAGGTTGCCGTTCATGCTGCGCGACAGGATCTCGTAGTCCGCGGGCACGCCACCCAGCGCCGCGCCGACGATGACGCCCGCCAATTCCGGTGCGTAACTGTCGATCAGTTTCACCGCGCCGTGCGTGGCGATGGCGCCACCCGAATATCCGGCCATGCCGAATTTGCTGGCGCCGAACTCGTCCGGCAGCAGGCCGCGCACCGCGCGGATCGAGTCGAGCACCGCGTGGCCCGCGACATATGGCTCCGCATAGGCCATCCACGGGCCCTCGTGATCGGGAATGAGCACCGCGTAGCCGCGCAACGCCGCGACGTAGGTGGTGGGCGGGATGAAGTCGGTGACGCTGGTGTCCGCGTTGAAGCCGTGCGACAGCGTGTAACTGGGAGTGCAGGTGCGGCCGAGCGCGTCGATCGGCAGGTTGTTGACCACGACCGGCCGTTCCCCCGGCCCAGGCCAGGCCGCGGCCGGAACCACCAGTGTCGCAGTGGCATAGGACGGTGCGCCGTGCGCGTCGGTGGTCCGATATTTCAGCAGCTGCGCGCGTTGGATCGGCAGCAGCATGAGTGGTGCGGTGGTCGCCGTAATGTCACGTGACTCTATGACCTGCCCCTCGGCATAGTCCGCCAGGTTCGCCGGCCAAGCATCGAATATCGGATCACCGATGTTGCCGGGCAGGGCGGCATCGCGCAGCGCGACCAGCGGCGGCGTCATGCTCGTCGCCTCCCACACCGGCGACGGCTCCGTCTGGGCGGACGTGATCGGCGGAGGTGGAATCACCCGATCGATCAGATTCTGCACACCGGGCAGCAGCGAGCCGCCGTCCGGCGGCGGCGGGAAAAGACCCGGAAATTGCGGCAGCGCGGGCAGTTCCGGCAGCGCGGGTGGCGTGGGCAGCGGCTCGGCGACCGCCTGCCCCGTCACCATCGGGCAGACGATCAGCAATGCCACGGCAATGGCAGGCAAGCATCTCATGGCACACGCCTTTGGGTGCGGACGTCGGGTTCACCTGGCACCCAGGAAGATGCGGCTTTCGCCCCCGAAAATGCCCCCTGTTGTACCAGACAGTCAGGCTAACCCGCGCAGCGCGCAACTCCGCGCTGAAACGACCGAGTTGTGTGTGACACGTGGCCGAACCGCAACAACCGAGCCGAATGCCGCTTCTCTCGAAGCGGCCTCGGCTCGGTAGTCATCACATGTTCAGCAGTTGCTGGGTGCCAGGTCTCCTCGGAATCGGGCGTCGAGCCAATTCAACGCGTCCGGGATGCCGAGCACCGCTGCGGTGAGATGATCGGGCACCGGGATCTGTTCGGTCTGCACCTTCGCACCGGCGGTGCACCAGCGCTTGTCGGTGTTCACCACGGCGTCCACCGGGATCAATCCGTCGATCGGCGAATGCCATTCGAAGACCGGCGTTTTCGGGACCCCATCGTAGAGTTCGAGGCTGTTCTCCTCCACCACGCCGCGGGCGGTGCTGTCGTTGATCATCGACGTCGTCTTCGCGAAGTCCAGCGCGCCATGCCCCGCGCCCGCCGAGAGAATGTCGTTGGTGCAGCTGTTGGCCATCTGCGCCCGAGCCGCGAGACCACGGTCGTTCAGCTGATCGCTGAGCGGGAAGCGGTCGGGATACTCGCGTTCCAGGCCCAGCCCCGCGGCCAGCGCCAGCCCGAACACCGGGTGCGAGCCGAGACCGAGCGACTCCAGCATCTTCACCAGGTTCATCGGCACGCCGCCCATCGCCGCGCCCGCGATATCCAACTCGGGCGCGTACGTCGGTTGCAGCGCCGCGGCCCACGCGGTGGCCATGCCGCCGCCGGAGTAGCCGACCATCGCCACCTTGCTCTGCTGCACCTGCAACTCGGCCACCTGCTTGACCGCGCGGATGCCGTCGAGAGTGATCTGGCCGCCGAGCTTCGCGGCGCCGTAGGCGAAGTTCGGTCCGAGATGATCGGGCAGTGCGACGGTCCAGCCGCGCTGCAACAGCACATTCCAGCCCGGCGCCTCCCGGACGATCAGGTTCGGGTCACCGGTGTAGAGGACCTTGGAGACCGAGCATTCGGCGCCGAGGCCGTTGATGATGTGTTGAAAGGACAGCAGCGGACCGTCCTTGGCGTGCACTTTCGGGGTGAGCACGGTGGTGGTCGCCGCGATCGGCTGGTTCTCGGAGCTGGTGGAACGGAACCGGACGACGGTGACCGTGGTGTCCGGGAAGATCATCAGCGGCGGCATCACGCGGGTCGCGAGGACATCGCCCGGCTTTTTGTCCGCGATATCCGCCGGTGTCGCATAGAAGGGATCGGGGTCCGGTGCTGGGTACAAGGGGGCGGCGTGGCCCGGTCCGGCCATCGTGGCGACGAGCACCAGCCCGGCCGCCATCGCGCCGAACGCGCGAGCCAATCGTGTGCGGGTCGCTCCCCTGCCCATCGAACGTAGGGCCTGACTCATCGATAGGTGCCTCTCGAATGGTCCAACGTTGTGACTCATCCTCGACAACTTCGGCATCGAAAGGCAGGGAGCGAAGCGATCATGTTGAGATCTCACAAGTTTGGAGCGACCAGTCTGTGACGGATATCCGCATTCGCTCGTGACACGGCCCCACCGCCGCGACCACGTCCTGTGACATGTCCAGCCAACGAGACGGAACATGTTGCGGTCCGTGGCGCGGCTCTACCTTCACAACTACCGGCGCGGCTGCCGCGCCCGGCTCGGAAGGAGACGGTGGCATGGACGGCACTGCGCGCAAACTCGCCTACCGCGAAGATATCGACGAGGTACCGACGCGACGCGTGACCGTCTACTTCGACGGCCCGACTCCCGACGACGCGATGATCCTGGAGTACGCGGCAAGCAGCACGGAGGCTTGGGAATTCACCTCCGCCGCCGTGCACGCCGGACTCACCGTCACGGTGGACGGCATGCTGCGTCCGGGATTGCGCCGATTGCCCTGCCGATCGCTCTGGCACTGAGCGGATTTCGTCGGATATGCGGCGAAAATCGCCGCGTTTCAGCACATTCTGCGCGTCAGCACCGCATGCCAGTCGGCATCGAGTGCAATTCCAGCCTGCTACACCGGATCCAGGACGCGACGCAGGAAGGCCACGGCGTCGGGCAGCGCCGCCCGCGCGGCACCGAGGTGATCGCCTGGGTAGAGATGGGTTTCGAGATCGGTGCCCGACGCGCTCAGCTCGGCAAGCAGTTTCGCGGTCAACGGCGGCGGGACCTCCATGTCGGTCAGGCCCTGACCGACGAAGAGTGGAATCGTGTACCCGGCGGTCGGTATTCGCATCATCTCGGCGGCGGCCGACGTCAGCGCCGGATCGTTCAGCGGCTTGGCCAGCATCTCGCCGATCGGCACCGCGGCCAGCCGGGCGTTGGCCTCGGTGATGCACTCCGTCTCTACTACCTGCAGCGCCGCCTGGCCGGTCGGCGTCAGGTAGCTGTCCACCTCGAGTTCCGGTGCGCTGGCCCGCAATCCGGCCAGCAGCATGGCGACGTAGGCGGGGGTCTTCTCCAGCGGCAGCCGCGGAATCCACGGTCCGCCCAGCGGGAGCAGCAGATCCAGGTTCGACGGCGGGCCGGTGGCGGCCGCACCGCGCAGCTGGAGTTCCGGTGCGTCGGCGGGCCCGAGGTGCGCGGTGAACAACGCCGCTTGCGCGCCCTGCGACTGACCGAGCACCGCCCATCGGGTGCCCAGTTCCGGCGCCACCGCCCGTGCCGCCCGGACACCGTCGATCACGCTGCGCGCCTCCGAAGGTCCGTCCAGATAAGGATGCGTGCCCGGCGTGCCGAGCCCGACGTAGTCCGAGATCACCACCGCGTAGCCGGCCCGCAGCAACTCCGGGTACAGCGAATCCAGGTAGTACACGCGGGGTTCGGTGGTGAACGCGCACTGATCGGCGATGCCGGTGGTGCCGTGCGCATAGGCGACGATCGGCCAGCCACCCGCCGGCGGCGGACCCGGCGGCACGTAGACAGCGCCGGTGCTCTGCATCGGCCCGCGTGGTCCACGCGACCAATAGGTCAGCCGCTGTGCGGTCGCCGCGCCGTCCACCCGGAAACGCCCCGTCAGTTCCGCCTGATTCGTCACCGTCCCCGGTGCCTCACTCGCGCTCGCCACCGCCGGTGACGCGAGCGCGACACCCACCGAGATCACGACCCCGGCCGCCCCCGCCATGATCCGTGTACACATCATCGACCGACTATCCCCACCCGGCCACGCCGGGGCAAGCCACCACAATCACTGGCCTACGCGGGGCGGGCGGCGCGTTTCCGCGGCCGTCGGCGAGGTATGGCCAGGCTTGGTTTCGGGCCCGAAAGCTGTCAAAGGTACCGGCCGGTCGCTAGGCTCGACGGACAGGGCCGGGTCGTGAGCGGCCCGAGCACGACGCGAAAGGAGCCGGAGTGGGACACCCGAACCGGCCGACTCGCGTGTCGCGGCGGGCCGATGTCGCACGCCAGGCCCGAACGACCGTACTGCTCTGTGCCGCAATGCTGCCGACGATGACGGCCTGCGGATCGAGCGGACCCGCCGCCGTATCCCCCGCGCCGACAACGATTTCCGCGACGATGCCGCCGTCGACCGCCGCGACACCCACCGTCGACCCTTTTGCCGGCCTGCCGCTCATCGACCACACCGACTGGACCGAGGCGATCGACGGCCCGCGGCTGCTCGTCTACCCCACACCAGCCGGGCGGCAGACCACCTTTCCCGGCACCGACGAACGCGCATGGCAGGAGGTGCTCGCCCAAGCACCGGACGCGGACACACCCGGTATGCGCGACCAGTTCATCTGTCATTGGACCTGGGCGCGGCTGGTCGAACCGGACAAACCGAGTTGGAATCTGGAACCCTGGCGTCCGGCGGTCGGCTACCAGGCCACCGTCGAAGCGCGCTGCAACCCGGGTGGCCCCGAACGCTGAGTCCAGGCCCACCCCCGACCGGAAGGACCGACCCATGCGCACTGTCATCGCAGGCGGACACGGAAAGATCGCACTGCTGCTCGCTGAACTGCTGACCCGCCGCGGCGACCAGGTGGTGTCGCTCATCCGCAATCCGGAGCACGCCGCCGACGTGACCGCCGTCGGCGCCGAACCCGCAGTGCTGGATCTCGAGCACGCCGACGCGGCGGACCTGCTAGCCACCGTGCAGGGTTCGGACGCAGTGGTTTTCGCGGCTGGCGCGGGACCGGGCAGTAGTGCCGAACGCAAGTACACTGTCGACCGAGACGGCTCCGTCCGGCTGGCCGACACCGCCGAACGGGCGGGAGTACGGCGTTTCGTGCAGATCTCCACGATGGGTGCCGGTCAACCTCCCACACCCGGGAGCGACGACATCTGGGCCGCCTACATCGATGCCAAGACGCAAGCCGAAGACGACCTGCGCAAGCGCGCACTGGATTGGACCATCCTGCGGCCGGGCCGGCTGGTCGATACCGCGGGTACCGGCCTGGTCACCCTGACCGCGCCGCCCGTTCCGCGTGGCGATATCTCGCGCGCCGACGTGGCCGCCGTGCTCGCCGAACTACTCCCCGCGACGCACACCGCGGGCGCGACACTCGAACTCGTCACCGGCGACACGACGATCAACCGGGCGGTGGCAGCGCTCGCCGACCGCGCAATTTCGGATGGCACTGCCCCCGTTGCCGATTGACGTTCACCTTCTCGTTAGGAGTGAGCAACCTTGTTCAGCCGCATCGTATCCATGAAGATCCGGGAGGGATCGCGCGCCGACTTCCTCGACGCCATCTCGCGCAGCGCCGTGTCGTCGTTGCGAGACGAGCCGGGTTGTCTACGCTTCGATGTCTGTGCCGACCGCCTCGACCCGCATCGATTCTTCCTCTACCAGCTATATACCGATGACGAGGCGGCCGAGGCGCACCGCTTCACCGAACATTTTCTGGCGATGCGGGCCGCCGCCGACAAGTATGTGGAACCCGGAACCCAGATCCACTACAGCACAGACGTCCTTTTTGCCAACTGATCGTCTTATTGGTACACCGTGTCAGCAAACAATCAGACGCCTAAACCCGCACGTGCGCTTGCAAATCGATCGTGCAGATGTACTTGCATATGAAAGGTGCAGCGACCTAAACTCAGTCCCGCAACGCTTTACAGGGGACAACCAGGGGAGGCCGGATGGTCGAGCCGAAGGCCGCAGTCGCCGTGGGTCCGCCGCCGCCAAACGTCAGGGGCGTTCGAATGAACCAACCACTTTCCGGCGCTCGGCTCGGAATAGCCGCCGCCGCACTGGTCGACCAGCCAGCGAACGGTACAAAAATGAGCACACCCACGGCCCGAAGCGGCCAAAGGACCACCGCGTACTCGCGGGAAACCGCCGTCGCGTTCGTCATCGATGCCGTCGAGTCCAAAGGTGCGGCCACTCGGCACGATTTCGATATCGATCGGATCGTCACCACGGCGCACGATGTGGTCGACGATTGGGACTTCCACACCATACAGCCGTCGACGTTCTGGCGGATAGCCTCCAGCTTCATCAGGCTGTAAGACTTCCGGGCATCCCGATGTCCGGCGGACGCCGAATTGCCTTGTACCGCAAGCACTGAGCCGACCTGCTCCACCGGCGATGATCTACCCTCAGGCGCAGAGTTTGCGGCACAAGGCAATTGGGCGCGGAGCCGGATCGAACCAGCAGACAGCGCACGCGCCGCCCGCTGATGCGCCCACGATAAGCCGCCCTGCGCCCATAACGAACCACCGGGCACCCGCATCGAATTGTATTGCGCACGTTTCACATTGCGCGGCACTCGTGCCAATTTCCGAGACGCCCGTGCCGAACTTCGAAACGCTCGCGGTGTAGTTCGCCGCGCCTGCGCCGAACTACACCGCGCCTGCGCCGAATCACCTCGCGCTAGCGGGGCATCACCCTGCGCCAGCAGTGAATTATGCTGCGCCCGCACCGAATTTCGAGACGCTCGCAGTGCATCACACCGCGCCAGCGCTGGATCACCTCGCGCCAGCGCCGAATCACCTCGCGCCAGCGGGGGATCACCCTGCGCCTGCGGGGAATCACCCTGCGCCTGCGGGGAATCACCCTGCGCCCGCGGGGAATCACCCTGCGCCCGCGGGGAATCAAGCTGCGCCCGCGGTGAATTGGCCTGCAACCGCAGCGAATCGGCCAGCGCCGGCATGGAATCACCAGGCGCACAATCGTGTCGGACTCCCCCGCTGAATTGCCTTGCGCCATGGGCGCTCAGTACACCGTCGAGCGGCGGAGACGTGGCACGCAACAACCCATTCCCGACGGCTGATCGCGCACAGGGCCGCGGGGCAGCCGCCGAATCACGCAGTGTCCCCGGCGAATAGCTACGTCGCGCAGAATCGCGCACAGCGGCCGGGCCTCCTCGGGCCGACCGGCGCCGAACAGCACTCGAACCAGACCACCACGGCCGACTTCGTGACACGTGGCGTTCTGGTATATCCGTGCTGACGCGCCTCACAAATGATCCCCTCGCGGGTGATCAGCTACCGTATCCCTCTGCGTACTTGCGAAGGATCTCCACCGACTTCTCCGGCCGCTCGGCCTGCACGCTGAGCCGGTCCATGACCGACAGGTACAGCGCGAGGTCTTGGCGCCGATCCAGATACAGTGCACTGGTCAGGTGTTCGAGATACACGATGTCCGGCAGCTCGGACTCAGCGAAGCGCAAAATGCTGAATGAACTACCCGCGGCCGCGTGTTCACCCGACGAGTACGGCAATACCTGAATGGTGACCGTCGGCAGTTCGGCCAGCTGGATCAGGTGCTCCATCTGCTCGCGGTGCACCCGAGGCCCGCCGACCGGCCGATGCAACGCAGCCTCATCGATAACCGCCCACACAATCGGCGGATCCGAACGATGCAGAATCTCTTGCCTGCGTTGACGTACCTGGACCCGCCGATCGGTGTCGACATCCTCGTACCCGAGCGCCACTACCGCCCTGGCGTATTCGGGGGTTTGCAGTAGTCCGGGAACAAGATGCGCCTCGTAGGTACGAATCTTGCTCGCTGCCTGTTCGAGACCGAGGTAGGTGCCGAACCATTGCGGCAGCAGATCGCTGTAGCGATGCCACCATCCCGGCTCGTTCGCCTGCCTGGCCAGATCGAGGAACCGCTCGCGCTCCTCGGCGTCGTTGACGCCGTAGAGCGACAGCAGGTCCCGGATATCGCGATCCTTGAAACCGGTGCGGCCCAACTCGAGACGACTGATCTTGGCGTGCGAACCACGAATGGCGTCGCCCGCCGCTTCTCGGGTGATTCCTTTGGCTTCTCGAAGCCTGCGCAACTGGCCGCCCAGTGCGATGCGTAGCACTGTTGGACCACGTTCCGCGACAACGGGATGCACCTGACCATCGTCGTCGGGTTCAGCGATCATTGAGTTCGTCTCCGATACTCGGGGGTTGCCCACAGTGTGTCACAACCACCTGTCGCGAAACACACCGCACCGATCGCCTATGTTACCGCTCAACTCGTCAGATAGTCGAACTCCCCCGCCTTCGCGCCGCGGACGAACGCATCGATTTCGGGGCGAGTGTAGAAGAGCACCCCGCCTTCGGGATCCCGGGAGTTCCGCATGGCTACCTGGCCGTTGGTCGCCTCGGCGACTTCGACGCAGTTGCCGCTCGGGTTGCTGTATGTGCTCTTTCGCCATGAGCCAGTGATCTTGTTGATGGATGTATCCGACATTTTCCCCACTCCTCGGTTACGCCAGTGTTGGATCAAACAGTTTGTGCATCTGCACGCTCAAACGTTCTTGCATCTGCACCAACAGTTTGGACGATAGCACGAAGTTCGCCACCGCGCCTCTACTAATTTGGACCACCCGGTCCACGATCTGAGGCACTAATGTTTCGCATAAAGAACCGACTGGTCAGGACGGCGCACCGACTGTCTAGGAAAGGTGAATCTTGTACTGTCGCAATGCAGATCGGATGTATCAGTCATTCGCGACATCACCCCGGTGCGCGCCGACAACACGCGCTCGCACCGGCGTTCCCGAGGAGCCCAACCCCCATGCCAGACGAGGACAACAGCCCCGTGATCCGCACCGACATCCCCCACTCGGCGCGCGTCTGGAACTACTGGATGGGCGGCAACGATTATTACGAAATCGACCGGATCGCGGGCGATGCCGGCATCGAGATCGACCCCGAGATCGTCACCATGGCCGTGCAATCGCGACAGTTCCTGATCCGTGCGGTCCAGTACCTGGCGGGCGACGCGGGACTGCGGCAGTTCCTCGACATCGGCACCGGCCTGCCGACCGTGCAGAACACCCACGAGATCGCCCAGGCGGTCGCCGCCGAGTCGAAAGTCGTTTACATAGACAACGATCCGATGGTGCTGGTCCGATCCGGCGCCCTGCTGACCGACACCGCCGGGGCAGGCGTGACCACCTACATAGCGGCCGACTACAACGATCCCGAGCGCATCGTGGCCGAAGCGCAGCACATACTGAACCTCGACCAGCCGGTCGGCGTCATGTTCATGGGGGTACTCGGCCACACAGCGTCCTATAAGGATGTGTCGCACATCGTGCAGACCGTCCTGGCCGCCGTGCCATCCGGCAGCTACCTCGCCGTCTGGGATGGCACCGACGACAGCGCCGACTACGTGAAGCTCTGCGACAACTACACCGGAACCGGCGGCGCGCCGTATCTGCCGCGGCCCAAGGAACAAATCCGCGACATCTTCGACGGGCTGGAACTCGTTGAGCCCGGGTTCGTTTCGATCACCCAGTGGCGAACCGATACCACAGAGAAGGCCCTGACCAGGCCGATCTCCGCCTACTGCGCGGTAGCTCGCAAGCCGTAGCTCGATCGGGGACGACGACGGCGGCCGCGAACGACCGCCGTTCGGCTCGATTTCGGCTCGAATTCATCGGGGCCGTTAGTGCAGATGTACTTGCATCTGTAAGCGACGGCAGCATAGACTCGGACCCATATCGGGGAGGTACGCAGGGAGATTCGAGCCGGCGGCGCCTACACAGCAACTTCCCCACACGCCACACGCGAGGGGCGGTCGAATGAGCCAGCCATTCCGGACTCCCCGCCGGGTTGCCGTCATCGGCACCGGCGTCGAGACTTTGCGGCAGTGTCCCGCTCCGGTCCAGGTTTCCGACTGCGGTGTCGAACCCCCCGGTCTTACCTACCGGCTGGCGCGCGACATCCTGTCCGCCCATGAGGTACACGGCCCGCAGTGCCGGCAATGGCTCGCCGCGGCCGCCTACCTCTCCGCCGGTCTCGACGACGAGTAGTCGCTCGAATCCCTTGGCACACAATGGATGTTCGAGTCCGAACCGAACATTGTTCGAACCGACCGAACATTCCCTGCAGCATAACGCGCTCGCGCGGCGATGTCCCGAGACAGTGGAATGTCACGATCAGGCCACCCCATAATGCCGTAGGCTCCCAATGGATCTCGCCGATATGTTCCCCGGCGAAGGACCCCTTCGTATAGTGAGCCGAACGATTCGGGCACAGTTCTATTACGCCCGACGTGGCAATGGAGCGACCCGAATGACCTTCTCCGCGCTGCATCTTCCCGCCGATTCGTCCGACACGGCGCTCGAAATCGGTGGCCAGCCGGCTTCGGTGCCCCTGCAGAACACCGACCGGGTGGCCTCGCGGATGGTGGGATATTTCGCCACCTGCATGGCACCGTGCCGCTCCCTTCCCGGCGAACAAATACGCGGTGACGTCACCAAACTCACCCGTAGCTGCCTGGGACTGGTCGCCGAGATGTTCGACCGGCGCACCGTTCCGGGCGATGAACAATTCGGCGAGGTCCGCGAGGCTGCCGCCCAGTGGGCCCGAGAAGGCGTGCCGCTCAGCACAATTCTGCGCGGCTACCACGAGGGCGTTCGCATCGCGTTCGGCCTGGTCACCGCGCCCGCCAGGGCCGACGACGTGGACGAACTGCTGGTCGCCACCGATCTCATGCTGGAACTGCTGGAGGCCGTCACCGCCGCGGTGGCCGATGCCTACGTCGACGAACAGCATCTGGTCGCCAAGGAACACCAGACCGCCGCGCAAACCCTGGCCTCCGCGCTGCTGAGCGGACGGGGCAGTTCGGCGCTGGCCAGGCAGGCCGGCATCCCGATCGCTGACTCGTATCAGGTGGTGGCGCTGTCGCTTTCGGAACATCCGGACGAACGCGATTCCCGGGTCGACGCGCATGTCGCGGCCCGCCGCAAGCTACGCAGGTTGCAATCCGCGCTGGCCACCGTGTTCGCCTCGCGCGCGCTGGCACTGCTCAGTACCAAGGGCGGCACGATGCTCATCCCGGCGGGCGAAGGCTGTGCGGCCACCATGACCGTCGAGACGCTGACTCTGCTGGCCGAGGCCGCCGAGGTGCCGCTCACCGCGACGGTCGTCGCGAGCGCCACCGACGAGGTCCCCGAATCCGCGGACCAGGCACACGAATTGCTCAATCTGGTGCGGGTAGGTGGCAAGCCCCCTGGCCTGTATCAGATGGCCGACCTCGCGGTGGAATATCAACTGACCCGCGGCGGCCCGGCGACCCGGCGGATCGCCACCATCCTCGACCCGCTCGAAGCGCACGCCGAACTCTTCGAAACCATGCGCGCGTACCTCGGCAACGATATGAACCGCCAGCTCACCGCACGTCAGCTGTATGTGCATCCGAACACCGTCGACTACCGGCTGCGCAGGATCGCGCAGCTCACCAGTATCGACCTGGCCACCTCGGCCGGAATTTCGCAGGCGGCCATCGCCCTGCTCGCCCGCGATCTGGACAACAGCGTCACCCGTCGCCTATGACGTGGCACTAGCCACCAGAGCAGAACCTTGGGATCCTGAAACTGCCGCGGACACTGGATGGTGAAAGTATGCGAATAGCCGAGATCTTGCGTAGAAAAGGGAGCGACGTCGCCACGATCGCACCCGACACGACAATTCGAAGCTTGTTGGCGACGCTGGCCGAGCACAATATCGGTGCGGTTGTCGTGTCACGTGACGGCGAAGGGATCGTAGGGATAATCTCCGAACGCGACGTGGTACGCAACCTGCACGCTCGCGGCGCGGAGCTGCTCGACACGCCGGTCGCGGAGATCATGACCACCGGCGTGCGTACCTGTGCGCCCGACGACGAGGTCGACGGGCTGCGAAACACCATGACAGAGCATCGGATTCGGCATCTACCCGTGGTCGATCAGGGCAGGCTGATCGGCATCGTCAGCATCGGCGACGTGGTGAAGAGCGCGATCTCCGAGCTGGCCACGGAGAAGCAGCACCTCGTCGAATATCTACAGGGCAAGTACTGAGCCCGTTTGCGCTAGGCGCTGCCGAGGTCCGCCGACAGCCAGTGCTCAGGCCGCAGGTACACCACGACCTGATCGCCGAAGCTCTCCGCCTGCTTCAGGTAATGGTCGACAGCGTCGCCGCTCAGGTAGCGCTCGACCATTTCCACATGCAGTTCATCGGTCAGCGGAACGATCCTGGCGACCGAACCCTCGACCGAGACATACCGAGTGGTCGGTTCGCTGCGCTGCACCATCAGGGTGAATCGCCCGGACTCTTTGATCAACCGGATCTTCTGTGAGTCGGCCCCGGTCATCACCCAAGGCTCGCCGCCGGGCTCGTATTGGTACCAGATGGGTACCGACAGCGGGCCCCGACCAGGGCCACCCGCCACGGACAGCGCCGCGATATGCGGCTGCGCGAGGAACTCTTGACGCTCTTTCAAGGTCAAAGCCATGGTCTCCACCCTAGTGTGTGAAAGCCGTTGCCCAGGAAGCGCTTGCGTGGACGAATGTTCGAGGCCGCGCGATAACCTTCGAAGACCCTACCAAAAGTGCGTATCGTGGGTGGCGTCCAACGCACCTTGTGAACGGGTTTTGCGGAGGGAGCGTCACGTTGCGATCCCATGCCTCGAGGTCGCATTTCGCGCGGCCATCAGCCCCCCGACTATCGGCAACGTCGACGCCGACCCCGGCCGACATCCGGAAGCTCTTCCCAGCCCTGACCGAATCCACCGAAATCTACCTCGACAGCGCCGCGACCACGCAGAAGCCGCTGCCGGTCATCGAGACCATTCATCGTTATCACAGCTCACGAACCGCCAACGCCGGGCGCGGCACCTACCCGTGGGCGACCAGCCTGACCACCCGACTGAGCCGAATCCGGGATCGCACCGCGGCGTTCATCGGTGCCGAGTATCCCGACGAGGTGGTCTTCACCGGTGGCGCGACCGCGGCGCTCAACGCCGTCACGCTGTCCTGGGGATTGGCCATTCTGGAGGACGGCGACGAAATCCTTTACAGCCCAGCTGATCACGCGTCGAATGTGCATCCCTGGTACCACCTGCGCGGCCTGCTCGCGCATTTCGGGCGCCGGATCGAGCTGGTCCCCTATCGGGTCACCGCCACCGGGGAGGCCGACACCGCCGACATCCTCGCCAAGGTCACCCCGCGCACCCGGTTGATCACCACCAGCCATCTACACCACGTATACGGCGGCCTGACCACGCTCGCCCCACTGCGCGGCCTGCTCGACCCGGCCATTCTGCTGTGCTTCGACTGCAGCCAGAGCGGCGGGCACGTGCCGGTGGACGTGACCGAGCTCGGCGCCGACTTCGCGATCTTTGCCGCGCACAAGATGTTCGGCGCGCCGGGAACCGGAATCCTGTACTGCCACAGGCGAGTACACGATACCCTGGTGCCATTCCTGCCCGGCGGTAACTCGGGGGTGCTGGTGAGCGAGGCTGGGTTGATGCCGGCGGCGATGCCCGCGCTACTGGAGGGCGGCACGCACAATATCCCCGGCATTCTCGCGCTCGGCAGCGCGCTCGAAGTATTGGAGTCGTTCGACATCGGCGCGATCGCGGCCCACAATCACGCACTGACCGTGCGGCTCATCGAGGGTCTTCGCCCCATCCGCGGACTCGAATTCCTGCCTGGCCCAGCGTATGCGCCGAACGCGGGCGGCTACGGCATCGTCTCGTTCACCCTCGACGGGATCTCCGCGACCGACCTCGGCTTCGTGCTGAGCGAACTGGGTTTCCTGGTCCGCACCGGCCTGCACTGCACGGCCGCCGTCAAGGACAGCGCGTTCGACCAACGGCTCGCCGACGCCGACGACTCGGTGCGGGTCAGCACCCACATCTACAACACCGCCGACGAGATCGACCGATTCACCCAGTGCGTCAAGACGATTGCCGAGGAGGTCAGATGACCATGGACACTCCGCGCTACGACCGGCGGGCCGCGTCCCGGGTGCTCGCGGGGCTGGCGCAGCCGGGTCTGTTCGCGGCGCCGGTGCCCGTCCCCGACCGGCGCAAGTTCGAATTCACCTGCACCGCACTGCATACCGAGCCGAACAGCCACCTCACCTTCTCGCAGCGGCTGTATCTGGAGCGCTTCATGCGGCCGTGCCGGCCGTACCAGGTCACCAGCGCCACGCACCGGATCACCTGGACCGACAGCGACGGGATCCCCAACACCGGCTACTATCGCGCCGACGGCCTCGGCCCGCAGGTGCCGATCGCCATGCGCGAGACGGTGTTGGCGCTGTGGCACGCGCTGAGTACGAATACCGCGTTCGCCGAACGCATTTCCGCGCTCGGACCGCGCGAGCACGCGATGCTGGACGGCACCACGACCGATCACGAGCCGATGGATATCTTCCGGGTCGGCATCGAAGCCGCCGGACGGGCACTAGCCCAGCACGCCCTGCTCGCCAGGCAGACGCCGTATCGCAGCGCCGCCGAATTCGCGCTCGGCATGCACGAATCCGGCCTCTTCTCGGCCGTCGCCACCCGTTGGTATTGGGAGCTTCAGGCCTCGACCTACCGGCGCGGGATGATTCCGGTGACCCTGATCGCGCAGCCCGACGGCACCGTGCGGTACTCGGCCGAGACGGTGGCGACGTTGCGGGCGATGAAGGACGCCACCATCGCCGACGCGCACACGGTGATGCGGCGGGCCACCCATGTCGAGGGGTTGAGCATTCCGGCGGCGCTTGCCAAGTATCACGACGACCTCGACCTGATCTCCCGCCAATACGCGCTGCTGCCCGCCGGGACCAGGCCCGCCTGCCTGGCCGCGATGCCGCATCATCTCGGCGGCGGGCACTACAGCATCCTGCCGGTGGTGGTCGATCAGTTCGTCGCGGTGTTCGCCCAGGTCGCCGGGCGCTGCGAGCTCGTCGAGGTGAGCGCCGACCTGGACGGCGAGACCGCCGATCGGGCGGCCACCGCCGAGGATCAGGTGTTCTACGTGCCGGATATGACCTGCAAGCACTGCGTCCGGACGATCGGCGGGGTGCTGGAGTCGATGGACATCCGGGTGGTCGAGATCGATCTGATGAGCAAGCGGGTGGTCGCCGAGTTCCGCAGCCCGCGCAACCGTGCCAGGGCCTTCGAGGCCATTCGGGACGGCGGCTACAACCCGGTCGCGGAGCGGCCCGCGGTGGCGGCGGAGGGTGTCGTCGCGTCGGAAACCGCGGTATGACGGCACCGATTCCGGCGCTGCCCGCGAAGATCGATCCGCTGGTGCGCGCCTTTCTCGATTCGCCGGGCGCGGTGGCGGCGGCGCTGGATCAGTTCGGTTCGCCGGTGCACCTGGTATTCCCGCAGGTGTTCGCGGAGAACCTCGCGCAGTTCCGGTCGGTGCTCGATCATGTGCTGCCTCGTTATCGAATCTGCTACGCGCACAAGGCTAATCAGTCTCGCGCGTTCGTGCGGACCGCCGCGCGGGCCGGGATCGCCATCGATGCCGCCTCGCCGCAGGAGGTCGCCTGCGCGGTGGCTGCCGGGTTCGGGCCGCAGCGGGTCGAGGTGACCGGGCCGAAAGGTGAGGTGTTCCTGCGTGATCTGATCGACCGGGGTATCACGATCAACGTGGACAACCTGTGGGAGCTGGCCCGAATCGCCGAGCTGGCCCGCACGAAAGTGCCGGTGCTGCTGCGGGTTTCCGGGTTCGATGACGGTCAGGTGAGCCGATTCGGGGTGCCGCTCGGGCACGTCGAGCGCGCGTTCGAGCTGCTGTCGGCGCACCGTGACCGAATCGCGTTCCTCGGGTTCGCGTTTCACCTCGATTCGGGCGACACGGGCGAGCGGATCCGCGCGATCGACGCGTGTCTGGCGTTGGTCGAGCAGGCCTACGGTTACGGGCTGACGCCGTCGGTGCTGAATATCGGCGGCGGGTACCGCCAGGTGTTCACCGCCGACGCCGACCAATTCGACGCCTACGTGCACGCGTTGCGCGAATCGCTGCTCGGCCACGGTACGCCGATGAGCTGGGGCAGCAACACCTTCGGCTATCACGTCGCCGGTGGCGCGGTGCACGGGATACCGGTGTTCCACAAGTACGCCAACACGATTCCGGCCACCAAGATGCTGGCGGACCTGTTCACCGCGCCGCTGGAGCGGCACGGCGGGCGCACCGTCGCCGAGGTGGCTTCGGACAATCTGCTGGACATCTGGCTGGAGCCGGGCAAGGCGCTGGTCGATCACGCGGGGGTGACGGTGGCCATGGTCGAGTTCGTCAAGGAGATCGCCGACGGCACGGTGCTGGTCAACCTCGATCTCAGCCGTGACTCGGTGACACCGGCCGATCAGGAGGTGATGGTCGATCCGGTCATTCTGCCGAGGTCTGGTGGCGGCGAAACCGCGCCTGTCGGTGTGTATTTCGCCGGGCGGCTCTGCTTGGAGCGTGATCTGATCACCAATCACAAGGTATGGCTTGCGGCGCGACCGAGCCCCGGCGATCTGGTGGTGTTCCCGAATACCGGTGCCTACCACATGGATCTGTCCGCGGCCACGGCGTCGATGCGGCCACCGCCGATCAAACTGGCGGTCGCGCGCCACGGTGGCGATTTCCAGGTATGCCTCGACGCCGACTACGAACCCGAGCTACCGATCGGACCGCCGCAACACCAGTCCACACCGCGACGTTCGCCGCGCATACCCACCCAGGCGCCCTGATGCGCTACGACCACATCACCGAACTCATAGGCAACACTCCCCTGCTGCGGCTCGATCCTGCGGTGCATGGCCTGCCCAACGTCGAGCTGTACGCAAAGCTGGAGTCCTACAACCCCTTCGGCTCGGTGAAGGACCGGGTGGCGTGGGGCATGATCCGCGACGAGCTCGACGGCATCGTGGCGAACGGGCAGACCTTCATCGAGGCGTCGAGCGGCAATACCGCCAAGGCGCTGCGGATCCTCGGCGCCATGCACGGCATCGGGCTGCGGGCGGTGACGAACCGGATCAAGGTCGCCGAGGTGCGAGAGCTGTTGCAGCTCTTCGGGACCGAGATCGTCGAGCTGCCCGGCCTGTCCGAGTGCCCCGATCCGACCACGCCGAACGACGTGTACTCGGTGATCGAGGCGACGATGGCGCAGCAGCCGGACGCCTACTTCCACGCGTCGCAGTACACCAACGAGAAGAACATCGAAGCGCACCACCACGGCACCGGCCGGGAGATCCACGAGGACCTGGCCGCCGACGGCATCAATCGGGTCGACTATCTGATCGGCGGCCTCGGCACGACAGGGTCGACCAGAGGGACGGCCACCTATCTGCTCAAGCACAATCCCGAATTACGCACTGTCGCCGTGGTTTCCGACCGAACCGACTTCATTCCCGGCATCCGCTCGGAGAGCGAGATGTGGGATGTCGGGCTGTTCCAAGCCGACTTCTACGACGATATCGTGACCGTCGAGGCCGGGAACGCGGTGGACGCCACGCTGCGCCTCGCCACCGGGTACGGCATCCTGGCCGGGCCGACGAGCGGTGCCAGCTATGCGGCCGCGTTGGAAACCCTTGCCGCAGCGGATGTCTCGGAGCGGACGGACGGGCCGATCGTCGCCGTGTTCATCGTCTGCGACCGACTGGAACCGTACCTGTCCTACTTCAAGAAGCGCAGGCCCGACCTGTTCGACCGCGCCGACCGCCGACCGCCGCCGACCGCAACGGAACAGGCTGCCACACCGAGCCTTTCACCCAGCGAGCTGGCCGAGCTGGACCGCACCGGCAAGCCGACCATCGTGGACACTCGCGGCTCGATGGCCTACCGGATCGGCCATGTGCCGGGCGCGCTCAACATTCGCGACGACCAGCTCGACGACATGTTCGCGCACGGCATCCCGTTCCCGCGCTCCCGGCCGGTGGTGTTCGTCTGCCCGGTGGGCGAGCTGTCACTGCGCTTCGCCACCCGGGCCAAGCAGGCGGGTTATGACGCGAGCAGTCTGGCCGGCGGCATCGTTGCCTGGCGGGATGCGGGCCTGCCGCTGGAAAGTGGCGGGTGACGCGCGCGGGCCATCGGCCATTTCGCGCGTGTCTGTTTCGGGTCGCGGGGAGACTGCTCACGAAGCGCGGAACCCAGCGCTGTCCGTACGTCAACGCCCGAGAGAGATGATTCATCATGTACCGGTCGAAGAAATCCGTCGCCGCCGCACTGACCTCGTTCGGTGCCATCACCGCGGCCCTGGTGCTCACCGCCCCCGCCGCACCGGCCGCGGTCTCCGCCGTCGGCGTGGCACCGGGGCTGAGTTTCGGCAGCTCCACCTCGTTCGGCACCAACTGCACCTACATCGCGACGGCGACCGCGGCGCCCGGCGACGTGGTCGGATTCTTCGACCCCACCGGCACCTTCGACCCGAGCGGCTGGATCACCGTCCCGGCGTCGGGCACGGTGACCGCGAAGTGGACGCCGCTGATCCCCGGCAATCACACCGTGTATGCGGTGCACAGTTCGAACGCGTTCGTCTCGACGGCAGCCACCGTCGGCAACGGCGTCAATCTCGGCCCGGTTTGCCTCGTATTGCCCTGAGCGATGCTTCAGGCAGCAGCGCATCGAGCGGCCCGCGACAACCCTCGGCCAGGATCTCGACCGTCGCGGTGAACAGAGCCACGATCTGGGCCGCCGTTGCCTGGTCGAACAGTGCGGTCGGATAAATGAACACGCCGTCCACGCCCGCGGGCGTGCCGACCCGGTCGTAGCGCTCGACCAGGCCGAATTCGAGGTCGTGCTTCGCCCTGGTCACCCCGGTGGGGAGCTCGGTGATCGTCAGCGTGCCGGGGCAGGCGGGCTCGGGCACGGTGCCGCGCTGCAGGATCAGCGTCGCCTGGAACAGCGGGCAGCAGGCGTCCTGCAGCAGGCACCGGCGCAGCCGTTGGTTCGGCGTGTCCGGGTGGGCGAAGGCGGCCAGGGTGACCCGGCGCACCTGGTCGAGCAGCTCGTCGACGTCGGCGGCGCGGTCGAGGCGGATGCGCAGCAGCACGTCGTCGGCGAAATTGCCGACCAGATCGTCGAGCAGGCGGTGGTCGCGACCCGCCACGGCCGTCGCGAGGGTGATATCCGTGCTGTCGGCCAGCGCACCGACGACGACCGCGAACGCCGCCTGCAGCACCACGAGCAGACTCGCTCGTGCTTGCTGTCCCCGCGCCAGCAGCGCACTGTGCGCCGAGGCGCTGAATACTACCGGCACCGTAGCTCCGGCGGTGTCGCGTTCAATGTCAGACGAACGCGCGCAAGCGAATTCGAGTACCGGCGGCCGCCCGGCGAGCGCGTTGGCCCAGTAGCGCAGTTGCTGCGTCGCGCGGCTCCACTCGTCGCTGTAGTCACCCAATTGCGCGTGCTTCCACAGCGCGTAGTCGGCATAGTCGACCGGCAACGGCGACCACCCCGGCGGTAGGCCGGTCTGCCTGGCGAGATATGCGGTGACCAGGTCACGCATCAGCGGCGCGACGGATCGGCCGTCGATCGAGATGTGGTGCGCGACAAGGATCAGCACTACGTCCTGCGGCCCGAGCACGCACACACGGGCACGGAAGGGGAGATCAGTGGTCAGATCGAACGGCACAGTCACGAATTCCGCGATTCGGCACGGTAATTCGTCCTCGGTGGCGGCGATGATCTCCGTCACGACGGCCGCATCGGCCATCGGAACGACCACCTGAACGGGCCCCGACCCAGATGCCGGGTAGCGGGTACGCAGCGGCTCGTGCCGGTCGACGAGATCGCCGATCGCCGCGGCCAGCGCGGGCAGACTCACCGCGTCACCCGAAATGCGTACGGCGCGACCAACATTCCAGTCGCTGGAGCTCCCGGCGCGAGCCGCGTGCCACATCCGCTCCTGAGCCGGGGCCAGCGGCAGCCGCGCGGGACGCGGCACACGAACCAGCTGTGCCTGCCGAATCATTTGTAGCGCCGGATGATTCGGCACTTTGACCGTTCTCCTGTCGGCGTACTCCCCCGTCGAAACCCCCGCAGCGGAGCCGTCCACTCGCCATTACCCTCCGCTGTGCCGCCGACCGATCGGGCGCACCGTAACCAGCTCGGGTGAACCGATGATGGCCGCGGGATGGCCGTCCCGAATCAGCGACGGCAAGACCCCGATGTCAGGGGCGCCGATCTCACCGCCGACCAGGCACTAGTCTGGTGCGGTGCAATCAGGCCAGGAATCAGACGACGACGCGGGCCCACGGATCTGGGGCGGCACGACCCTCACCGAACGCAGGGAGGCGCGTCGCACCGCGCTGCTCGAGGCCGCGCTCGATCTGATCGGCGAGGCGGGCGCCGCCGGGGTCACCATGCGTGCGGTGTGTCGCCGCGCCAATCTGACCGACCGGTACTTCTATGAGAGCTTCACCAGCCGCGACGAGCTGCTGGACGTGCTCTATCGGCAGGTCGCGGACGAGTTTCTACAGCCGATGACCGCGTTCGCCGCGACCGACGAGCCGACCCGTGACCGCGAGCTGGCCAAGATCCTGGTCGACAAAGTGCTCGACGACCCGCGCAAATCCCGGCTGTTCCTGGTCGAGCCCTACTCCAGCACCGGCCTCGGCCAGACCACCATCTCGGTGATGCCGGTCTTCACCCGGCTCATGCAGGACCACCTCTTCTCGCACATCGACGACCCGGTCAAGCGCAGGCTCGCCGCGGTGACCATGGCGAGCGGCAACGCGGGCATGTTCTCCGCCTGGCTCAACGGCTCGCTGCGCGCCACCCGCGACGAGATCATCGACCACTGCGTCGCGGTGATCACCGCGTACCGCTCGCTGTACAAGTCCTGACGCAGCGCGTGCCCCACTGGGGCACAACGGAATTCACGGTCGCGATGCGACCGCGATCACATCCGGGTTGCCATTGCTTCCGTTGGGGTGTTTACTGACCAGCGCAAGGTGCCGATCGTTCGCTGAGGCTCCTTCACGGAAACAGGCCAGCGACCCCGAACGTCGAGAGACGCCCCGGGTCAGGACAGATCTCCCCGGCTTAAGGGGTGATCCCGATTGGCTCCCGGCTCCACCGGGTTTACGCCGTGAAGTGCCAAAGGTCTTACGAGGAGGGGTACTGACCGGCGTTTTAGCCGGGTTCCTCTGGTGTGCTCTGCCACGATCAACTAGGTGACGTGCGGCATTTGTCGTGCGCTGATGGACGAAGGAGGTGAGCCGGATGCCCGGCGGTAATAGTCCGTATCCCCCGTTAGCCAAGTATTCACCCGGCGACACCTCAACAGCTGATTTCATTTCGGGAAAAGCCCCGTAACCTGCTGTTTTCGACGGTGCGCTGACAAGTTCAGGGAGTGCGGTCATGACAACAGTGGAAATGATCCTCCGGCTGCTCGCCGGGGTCGGCTTCGGCGCGGCCATCGGCTTCGAGCGCCAGTACCGGGCCCGGATGGCAGGCTTGCGCACCAACGCGCTCGTCGCCGCAGGGGCGACACTGTTCGTGCTGTTGTCGGCACACGGCTTCTCCGGCGGTGACGCCGACCCGACCCGGGTCGCCGCACAGATCGTCTCCGGCATCGGCTTCCTCGGTGCGGGCGTCATCATCCGCGACGGGCTCAACGTGCGCGGCCTCAACACCGCAGCCACCCTGTGGTGCGCGGCGGCGGTCGGCGCGCTGGCCGGCGCGGGCATGTACAGCACGGCGGCCGCGGGCACGGTCGCGGTGGTCGGCGTCAATGTCGCGCTGCGCGCGGCCGGACGCGCCGTCGACAAGCAGCCCGAGGCCGGACACGAACAACCCGCCTCCTATGCGTTCGCCGCCGTCACCAACGACGACAACGAGGCGCACGTGCGCGCGCTGCTCGTACAAGCGTTGACCCGCACCGACTTTCAGCTGATCTCGATCTCCAGCGCGAACACCGGCACGCCGGGCCGGGTCGAGGTGCGCGCGGAACTGTTCGGCGATCAGCGCGACGATCGCCAGATGGAGTCGGCGGTGAGCAGGCTCAGCCTGGAACCGTCGGTGACCAGTGTTGGTTGGCACATCGCCACCACGGATGTGAAGGGCCCGCAGGCATGACTCTGCTTCGTTCTTTCCCTGCGGGCAGTGCGCTCGACCGGCCGCGCAATCGGTTCGCCGATGTCGTCGTGTTCGTCGGCGCGGCCGTGTTGATCTGGCTGGTCGTGCGGGTGTCGGCCAGCGCGAACGTGCCGTTCGACCAGGCCGACGCACCCGCCACCGTGTCCACCGATCCCGCCGAGCTGCCCTACTACGCGGCGCGCTCACTGCTGCGGATGTTCGCCGCGCTCGGGCTCTCGATCCTGTTCACCTTCGTCTACGCGACGGCGGCGGCGCGGCTGCGGCGGGCCCGCACGGTGCTGCTGCCGCTGCTCGACATCCTGCAATCGGTGCCGATCCTCGGGTTCCTGTCGATCACCGTCGCCGGGTTCATCGCACTGTTCCCCGGCTCCCAGCTCGGCCTCGAAAGTGCCTCCATCTTCGCGATTTTCACCTCGCAGGCGTGGAATATGGCGTTCGCGTTCTACCACAGCCTGGCCGCGCAGCCGCGTGAATTGGATGAGGCCGCGCGCAACCTGAGACTGTCGCGCTGGCAACGCTTTTGGCGCGTCGACGTGCCGAGCGGCATGATCCCGCTGGTCTGGAACGGGATGATGAGCTTCGGCGGCGGCTGGTTCTTCCTGGTCGCGTCGGAGGCGATCAGCGTGAACAACCACGAGTACGCGTTGCCCGGCATCGGGTCCTACGTCGCGACGGCCACCGGGGACGGCGATCTCGGCAAGGTGTTCATCGCGATCGGCGTGATGGTTGTGATGGTGGTCGGGGTGAACTTCCTGTTCTGGCGGCCGCTCACCGCGTGGGCGGAGCGGTTCCGGGTAGAGGACACCGGGGCGGCCGACGCGCCGCGCAGCGTGATGCTGAATCTGTTGCGGCGCTCGCACATTCCGCTGCTGCTCGGCAAGGTGTTCGGTCCGCTGGTGTCGCCGCTGGATCGGCTGATGAGCGTGTTCGGCCTCGCCGAGTATCCACTGCACGCCTCGCCGGTCCGGCGCCGCGCCGGGGATCTGGTGTTCGCCGCGGTGGTCGCGGCCGGCGTCGCCTACGGCGGGTATCGGGTGGCCGACTACATCGAATCCACCGCGGGCTTCGGCGAGGTCGGGCACGCGTTCGGGCTCGGCTTCCTGACGCTGCTGCGGGTGGTCGTACTACTGGTCTTCGCCACCATCGTATGGGTGCCCATCGGCGTGTGGATCGGGTTGAACCCCAAGGTGTCCCGGCTCGCGCAGCCGGTGGTGCAGGTGCTGGCCAGCTTCCCGGCCAACTTCCTGTTCCCGTTCATCACCGCCGTGCTCGTGTGGAGCGGGGCCAGCCTGAACTGGGCGGGCACCATCCTGATGGCGCTCGGCGCGCAGTGGTACATCCTGTTCAACGTCATCGCGGGCGCCAGCGCGGTGCCCACCGACCTGCGCGAGGCCGCCGCCAACCTGCAACTGCCGCGAAAACTGTGGTGGCGCAGGCTGATTCTGCCCGCCATCTTCCCCAGCTATGTGACCGGCGGGATCACCGCGGCCGGCGGCGCCTGGAACGCATCCATCGTATCGGAGGTCGTCGACTACGGGTCGACCACGCTGGTGGCGGCCGGGCTCGGCTCCTACATCCACGAGGCGACCAAAGTCGGTGACTCACCACGGATTCTGATCGGCGTGCTGGTCATGAGCATCTACGTGGTCGGCATCAACCGGCTGTTCTGGCGGCGGCTCTACGCACTGGCCGAACGGCGGTACTCGCTGTGAACGCCCGCTACTGCTCCATCCGTTCGACGGGAGATCGATCATGACCGTGACCACCACCGAGGCCAACCGCGATGTGCTGCTGGACATCTCGGGAGTCGGCAAGCGATTCACCGGTGCCGCGGGCGACGAGTTGCGGGTGCTCGACGGTATCGACCTGCAGCTGCGCAGCGGCGAAATCGTCGCGCTGCTCGGGCGTTCCGGCTCCGGCAAGTCCACCCTGCTGCGCATCATCGCCGGGCTCATCGCGCCGTCCGACGGCGAGGTGACCTACCGCGGCACCCCGCTCAACGGCAGCAATCCCGGTGCCGCGCTGGTCTTCCAGTCGTTCGCGCTGATGCCGTGGCTCACCGTGCAGGACAACGTCGAACTCGGGCTCGCCGCCCGCAACGTGCCGCCCGCCGAGCGGCAGCAGCGGGCACTGGCCGCGATCGATATGATCGGCCTGGACGGCTTCGAATCCGCCTACCCCAAGGAGCTTTCCGGCGGCATGCGCCAGCGGGTCGGCTTCGCCCGCGCGCTGGTGCTCGAACCGGATCTGCTGCTGATGGACGAGCCGTTCTCAGCGCTCGACGTGCTCACCGCGGAGAACCTGCGCACCGAGCTGGTGAACCTGTGGGCCACCGACGGGTTCCCCACCAAGGCGATCTGCGTCGTCACCCACAACATCGAGGAGGCCGTGCAGCTGGCCGACCGCGTACTGGTGCTCGGCTCCAACCCCGGTCGCATCATCGCCGAAATCCCGGTGTCGCAGCAGCGCCCACGGGATCGGCGTGCACCGTGGTTCGAGGCCATGGTCGACCAGATCTATGGCCTGCTCACCGGCCGTGATACCGAACCCGTTGTCGCCGAACCGGATAAGGCCACCCCCACCGCCCAGCCGCTGCCCGACGCCTCGGTCGGCGGCCTGGCCGGTCTGGTCGAACTCGTCTACGCCAACGGCGGCCGCGCCGACCTGCCCGACATCGCCGACGAGCTCAACTTCGAAATCGACGACCTGCTCCCCCTCGTCGACGCCGCCGAGATGCTCGGCTTCATCACCGTCGAGGACGGCGACGTGCTGCTCACCGACATCGGCACCCGCTTCACCACCGCCGACATCCAGGAGAGCAAGCGCATCTTCGCCGAACAGGCCCGCCACCGCGCACCGTTGGTCCGCACGATCTGTAAGGGCCTCACCGGCAGCTCCGACGGCAGCCTGCGCGCCGGCTTCTTCCTCGACCTGCTGCGCCGCGGGTTCGGACCGGAAGATGCTCGGCGGCAACTGGATATCGCGATCGACTGGGGCCGGTACGCCGAGTTGTACGACTACGACACGGATTCCGACAAGATCACCGCCGATCCGGCAGCCCAGGTCTTCGCGGGCGTGCGCGGGAAGTGGACCGCGTAGACGTCTCGCTCGCGATCTGCGGTGGCTAGAGCGGCGCGGTGACGTGGAGTTCGGACGCTGAGCGGACGAGTGCGGCGACGGCCTGGGAGCGGCTGCTCGATGGCCAGGCGAGCACCGTGGTGACATCCGGCGCGTCGATGACGGGCACCGCGACGTGTTCGGGCCACTGCCAGGCCCGGCTGGAGGCGGGGATGACGAGCAGGGTTTTGCCGAGCGCCACGAGCTGAGCGAGCTGTGACTGGGTGCGCACCTCCGGTCCTGGCCCGTCCGGGTAGGTCCCGTCGAGCCGGGGCCACCGAGCGATCGGCAGGCCCGGCACCGCGCTGACCTCCGCCAGCGTGAGCTTCTCGCGTGCCGCGAGCGGATGCCCGGCGGGCAGGAGCGCGATCTGGCCTTCGACGTAGAGGTCCTCGGTGTCGAATCCGGCGAGGTCGTCGTACGGGCGATGCATCAGTGCCACGTCCGCCTGCCCGTCGCGCAGCCGCCGTGCCTGCTCACCGACCTCACACAGCAGGACCTCGACAGGTGCCGCATCAGGTTCGCGCGCCAGCGCGTCGAGGAGCTGTTGCAGCAGCTCATGGGACGCTCCCGCCTTCGTCACCAGCACCAAGGCCCGCTCCGGACTTCCGGCACGCTGCGTCCGGCGCGCGGCGGCCGCGACCGCATCGAGGGCCGCTGCGGCCTCCCGAAGCAGCACCCGGCCCGCCTCGGTGAGCGCCACGCCACGACGGTCCCGGTCGAAGAGCTGGACGCCGAGCCGCTGCTCCAACTGGCGGATCGCGCGCGAGAGTGGCGGCTGGGCGATCCCGAGCCGACCGGCGGCGCGGCCGAAGTGCAATTCCTCGGCGACGGCGATGAAGTACCGCAGCTCACGGGTCTCGAGATCATGCACGTCAGCAGCCTACCGGCTGATACCTGGCGAGTATCACAGTGCACTGAACCGATATTGGACGATCCCGGCGCGCACGCCAAGGATCGATCGAGTGAACGACACAAAGATCGCGCTGGTCACCGGCGCGAACAAGGGAATCGGCTTCGCCATCGCCCAGGGGCTCGGAGCGCTCGGTTACACCGTCGCGGTAGGAGCCCGCGACGACGCCAGGCGCGCGGAAGCCGTTGCGCGCCTTAGTGCCACCGGCATCGACGCGTTCGGTGTCGCCCTCGACGTCACCTCCGACGAAAGTGCCACTACGGCAGCGACAACCATCGAGCGGACCGCAGGACGACTCGACGTGCTCGTCAACAACGCGGGCATCGCCGGCCGAATCGACGGCGGCGCACAGGATCCGACAACCCTCGACCTCGACGTGCTCCGAACTGTCCTCGATACCAACGCATTCGGAGCCGTCCGGGTAACAAACGCCATGCTCCCCCTGCTTCGCCGCGCGCCCGCACCCCGCATCGTCAACGTATCGAGCAACATGGGCTCACTAACCCTGCAAACCGGCCCGATCCTGGCCGCCTACGCCCCCTCCAAGTCCCTACTCAACAGCCTCACAACGCAATACGCCCGCCAACTGGCCGACACCGACATCATCGTGAACGCCTGCTGCCCCGGCTACGTCGCCACCGACTTCACCGGCTTCAACTCCCCCCGCACCCCCACCCAGGGCGCCGCCATCGCAATCCACCTCGCCACCCTGCCCGATGACGGACCGCGAGGCGGCTTCTTCGACGACTCGGGTGTCGTTCCCTGGTAGCCCGCCCCCTGGCCGCAGTTCAGCGACCGGCGCCGTGCCTCGTTGACGAAGTCAAATTTAGATGGAACCGATCTACGGGTTGGTGCGTCGGATTGAGTAATGGACGAATCTAGGCACAGCAAACGATGACCAGCGTCGAAACGGCGCGTGTCGCTCTGAGTAGAGTGCTCGACTGCTGCTCACGAAAACTGTTACGTACGAAGGGGGGACGATGACCGACGCCTTGGACCGCACCATCACCGGTCTCACGCAATGGTCGGAAGACCTGGAACGCAAGGCACAGCGCTACCGAAGTTTGCAGGGCCGGATGGACGCGACGACTGTGACCGCGACCTCCGACGGCAACCGGGTCAGCGTGACCGTCGACAGCAACGGTGTGCCCACCGATATCCGGCTGTCCAGTGCGACAAAGGGCATGGATCCGACGGCGCTGTCGGCGGAGCTGATGTCGACCTTGCGGCAGGCGCAGGCGAAGCTCCGCCGCGAGGTGACCGCGCTGGTGCACGACATGGTGGGCGACGACGAAATCGGCGCACGTGTCCTGTCGCAGTACACCGCTCGCTTCCCGGATGGCGAGTCGGCCTCGGCCACGCCCGATCCACGGCCCGGACCGGCCGAACCGATGGATCCCACCGACGAGGACGAGTACTACCGCAACAAGACTTGGCTGGAGTAGCGATGACCAATCCGCAAATTCAGGTCGTCACCGATGACCTGCGCCGGCACGCCTCGACAATCCAGGGGCTGATGGGGACTTTGACGAAGGCCGTCGAAGCCGCGTCGTACCTCGGGAATGTCGACGACGGCTACGGCTGGCTGATCCGCTCGCTGGTCCACTCGCTGATGGACGACAACAATCGAGGCGCGGTCGACGCGATCAGCAAAGCCGCAGGCGAGACCGCCGAACTTCCCGGAAAGCTCGGCACCAGCGCTGACGCGTTCGACCTATGGGACGACACCTGGGCTCGCGCACTCGATGAGCTGCGCGGCGTCATCAACGGCACACATCAGGGGCGCTGATGAGCACACAAATCGGCAAGTACATCAACGAGAACATGCTCGGTGTCGGACTGGACGACGAAGCCAAGCCGGAGAACAACGACCTCATCGCCGATGGCACCGATTTCCGCGAAGAGTACTTCCAGGAGACGTTGTTTCCGTTCCACCACGTCGGCTTGTCGACGGACGAGAACGGCGTGCCCGAGGTACTGAAGGGCACGACCGCCGGTGATGCCTGGCAGACATACGTGGATCTGCAGGGCGCGAATCTGCTCGACGGGCTGCTCGGCGCCGGCGGCGTCGGGCTCGATGTCGAGGAAATGGTCACCGATCCCTTCGGCTATGTCGGCAGCCAGATCGCCGGGTGGATGTTCGAGCACGTCGAGCCGTATCGGAAGGTGCTCGACGGATTGGCGGGCAACGCCGACATGGTCAAGGCCTACGCCGACTCCTGGGCCAACATCTCCAAGGCCTTGACCGGAGTGAGCACCGACTGGCAGACAGCCGTGCAGACCGACACCGCGAAGTGGACCGGCGCGGCCGCCGACGCCTACCGCAACCGTGCCACCGAAATGACCGACCACATCAACGCCGCGGGCGGTGTCGCGGCAAGCATGTCCGAGATCATCGCGAAGGCGAAGGAGATCGTGGGCGCCATTCGCGGTCTGGTCGGCGACATTCTGGCCAGCCTCGCGGGCGCATTGATCGCCTACACCCTCGAACTCGCGCTAACCCTCGGCGCCGCAGGTCCATTGGTGGCGGCAGAAGTCTTGCAACGCATCGGTCGGGACGGTCTCAAGATCACCAAGCTGCTCGCCGAGCTCCGCGGAGCTCTTACCGACCTGATGCCGTACGTCCAGCAGATCGGCGGTGTGATTCTGAAGCTCCTCGCGCCGAAGGAGGAGGCACCCGCTTAGCGGGGAACCGGCGGGACTGTCCAATTCGAGATGAAGGTAGATCCGTGAGTAATCCTTTCGGCGGACGGCAGGGGGCAACCGGGCCCGATGGTCGTCAGTACCAGCCGCAGCCGTATCCGCCACAGGTGGATCCGCGGGGCAATCCCGCATATGCGGGGCGACCGGCGTTGATCCCACCTCATGTGTTGCTGGCCAACCCATTTCAGACGACCGAGCTGCCGCCGTACAGCATGGTCGAGTTACCTGAGGACTTCTGCATTCCGTGGGCCGGTCGTAATCGAGCCCCTATGCCCAGGTATACGCCGGAGCCTGGCCCCACCGGAATTATGGTGACTGCTTCCCACCTTCCGATGTATTTTCCGGTGAATTTCTTGGCGTTCACTCGACCGAAGATCTTCATCAATGGCCAGGAAGTGCCCGATGCCGGCTGGGGTGACACTTTCGTCCCGCTGGCACCGGGCATCTACCGCGTGCGTGTCTACACAGCAGGGTTGCGCTGGGCCCAGTACGTCGGCCTACGGCGGCTGGGCCATGACTTCGGCTTCACCGATGCTTTCCTCCCCGTACCGCACAACCACAGCACGCGGACCTACTACCGTTCCCCGATCGTCGCAATGCTCCCCGGAGCGCTCGACCCACAGCCGCAGAAGTCGCCAGGCATGACCTGGTTTTACATTGTCGCGACGATAGCCGCCGTGTTCGTCGGATTCATGCTCTACGCCATCATCTCGAGATTCGCAGGCTGGTAAGCCAATTCGACGGACAGGCCCCGGCCTCTACTTGACGAGTTGGGCTCGCCAGTGGGCGAGGGTGGATTTGGGTGCGGATGGCGACAAGGCGGTCACGGCCACCCGACAATACTACATGGCAGAATGGTAAATCGTACGATGCCGCACAACACGACCGGGATAATGAAACAAAGCTCGATGACGTCGCCGACTGGTCCATCAAATAAGATGGATATCACTTTGCGGTGGCAAAGGATTCGAGGCATCATAAATGCCGTCGGCAGCACAGTACCGACTGCGGGCTTCGTCCTTCTGACGCGGGACTTCAACAAATTCAACGATAGCAATGACAAGGTCATCGTCATAGCCGCGATTGCCTTGTCGATAACAACGCTTATTTCATTGTGTAGCGTCCCAGTACTGTGGATGAGCCAACGCGCACCACAATGGTTGAGACGCGGCACAATTGCAGCCCTGGTGTTGAGCGCAGCAGATGCGATCGTCGTGGGTGCTGTGGTCGCATTCCGTGTCGGCGGACCTATGGCGATTACGTGGATCCTCATCGCGGTTTGCATAGCTGGGTTTTTGATAGCAAATTCGGTTCTGATAGTCCAAATCAACCGCAAATTTGTACCCGAACCCAGACGCCGCCGGAGCTGGCCCCCGGCTACTTGACGAGTTGGGCTCGCCAGTGGGCGAGGGTGGATTGGGTGCGGATGGTGGCGGCGTGGGTGGGGCCGAGGGCGCGGAGTTCGGCTACCAGGAGGACTTCTAACTCGGCGATGGCTCTGGGTAGGTCGCCGGTTTCGGCGTGGCGGGTGGCCAGGTCGTTGCGGGTGGCGAAGGTGTCGGGGTGGTCGGGGCCCAGGACGCGGAGGCGGTCGGCGAGGAGGCGTTCGAGTTCGATGATCGCGTCGGGGAGGTCGCCGGTGTCGGCGTGGTAGTCGGCGAGGGTGCTTCGAGTGGTGAGGGTGTCGGGATGATCGGGACCTAGCACGCGGAGGCGGTCGGCTAGCAGGTGGGTGAACTCGGTGGCCGCGCCCGCGAGGTCGCCGCTGCGCGCGCGGAAGGCGGCCAGGCTGTTGCGGGCGGCGAGGGTGGCCGGGTGGTCGGGGCCGAAGATGCGCAGGTTGTCGGCGAGGAGTTGTTCGAATTCGGTTCGGGCGGCAGCGAAGTCGCCGTTTTCGCCGTGCCAGTACGCGAGGCTGTTGCGGGTGCGCAGGGTCTGCGGGTCGTCGGCGCCGAGCACGCGGGCACGGTCGAGGCGTAACTGTTCGAAATCGGCGATGGCGCCGACGAGGTCGCCGAGGTCGGCCCGGTTGGAGGCCAGATCGTTTCGGGTCCGGAGCGTGTCGGGGTCGTCGGGTCCGAGCAGGCGGCGCTGGTCGGCGAACAAGCGCTTGTATTCGCTTCTGGCACCGATGTAGTCGCCGCAGCGGGCCCGATAGGTGGCCAGATTCGTGCGCGTGCCAAGGGTTTTCGGGTTATCGGGGCCGAGGACACGGAGCCGGTCGGCCAGCAGCAGCTCGAACGCGCTGATAGCGCCGACCAGATCGCCGCTTTCGGCGCGATGGTATGCCTCGCGGCTGCGGGTGGTCAGCGTGTCGGGGTGGTCGGGGCCCAAGGTCTCGACGAACGCGGGCACCCAGGCCGCCCAAAGGTCCCGGTTGTCCGCGGATCTCGCGGTTTGCAGCAGCTCGAGGAAATGCAGGGCGCTGGCGGAGTCCCGATACGCGAGGCAATGCCGCACGGCCGAGCCGCGTGCATAGTCAGCTGCACGATCACCGGGACTCTGCTTGATGGCCGTCACGATGGCCCGGTGCGCGTCTTCGACTTTCGCGCCGAGCTTTGCGCATTCGGCGCGCAACCCGGGCAGCAGGGCGCCGTGGGTCACACCGAGGGACTCACGCGGCGTGCCGGGTCGGCTGCGGGTGACCAACGCTCCCAAAGCGACTGTCATATCCCGGATTCGGGCGATGTGCAGATCGAACCCACGCGCCGTCAGCGCGGCATCGAGCAGCTCCATCGGCAGCACCGGTCCGACACCGGCGGCAACCATGATGCTGAGGAAAGTACCTGTCGCTCCGGATGTTTCGGCATACATGCCGCGCAGCGCCGCATCGACCCGCAGTGCGACGATCCGATCGAGCCCGATACCGGCGGCGACGGCGCCGTCGGTGATGCTCGATGCCACCTCGAGCAGCATCCTGGCCAGCAGCCAGCCGCCGGAGACGGCGTGCGGCCCCTCGACGTCCGTGGGGGTTTCGATCAGCAGCGACTGGATCCAGTTCACCCAGTCCGCCGGATCGGCGGGCGCACCGCTGCCGCGCGCGGACCCGACGACGGTGGCGATATCGTCGGCGGCGGGTTCGCCCACGTCGATCCGGTACATGTGGGCCAGCGCGGGATCGTCCTCGACGCCGGTGCCGTCCCGGATGCCGACGATGACCCGCACGTGCCGCAGATCGTGGCGGCGGGTCAGATCCGCGATGGCCGAGATCAGCAGCCGCCGCGTGCCTTCCTGCGGCTGGTTCAATCCGTCCAGCACGATCGTCACCCGCCGACCGGCGGTCGACAGCCGCGCCAGCGGATGCCGCACCGACAGGTCGAAGATGTCGAACTCGTCTCGCGCCAGATGCACGTGCACCGCCTGCGCGGCCTCCGCGAAGCCGGGTACCCGTGCACTCAACTGCGCGGCCAGCTCGGCCGCGACCGCCTCGATCGAACTGGCGGCGGTCAGAAACACTGCGGCGGTGATGTATTCGGGCGTCACCGCCAGGCCTTCCACCAGGCTCGGCCGAATCAGCATGGCGAGCAGAGTGGATTTGCCGGCACCGGCCGGGCCGATCACCACGCGCAGCCGATTACTGCCCGCGTCCACGATCGTGTCGAGATGCTCGCGGACATCGGGCGTCACCAGCAGCCCGCGCGTCAGCTGATCGACGAAACCCGCAGCGGAGCGCCCACTTACGGCATCGCGATGCCGAGCGGGGTTGGGCACCAACCAGAGTCCCGGGTCCGCGCCGTGCGCCACCGACACCGAGCCCGAGGTGAACGAAAGATATTGTGGCTGTTGATGAATGCATTCACCGGCGATCGGATCGACCAGGTCCGCGGGCAGCAGGTTCTCCCCGCGCAGCGGTAACCCGTCATCGAAGGTGGACAGCATGGTCCGCGTGAAGCAGCCGGAATACGCGGGCCCGTCTCCCGCCGCGACCAGCATCTCCATCCGCCCCGCCGACTGCGCGAGCAGATCGGACCACCGCCGCGCCGCACCGAGCACGCCCTGCCCGGTCTCACAGGCGTCGATCAGCACCACCAGACCGTCCACGGCCGACTGGTTCAGCCGTTCCCTGATCTCCTGGGTGAGGTGAAAGGCGTTGTGCGAGTTCGGCACTGCGGGCGAATCGTGCCCGAGCAGATAGAAGTCCTCGGCACTGGTCGCGACGCCGTGTCCGATGAACGCGAGCAGCAAGGTCGCCTGCCGCTGCCCGGCCGCCTCGAAGGCGGCGTCCACCGCCGTGACCAGCTGCGCCGCAGTCGGATTCAGCACCGGGCCGTCGTCTTCGGTCGCGGAGCGCCACCCGCCGACCTCCGTCAAACTCCCATACAAACCCGTCGCGAGTTCGCCGGTGAACCCCAGTTCCCCCAGCGCCACACACTCGGACCCGACAACCAAAGCGAGTCGTCCTCCCATGCAAGCAACATACCCGCGTGCTATCGAAACGGATCACATGCCCGCAACCTGGGCATTCCGTCGTCACAACGATCGCGTTACGTTCGCGGACACCATTCGTATATCGAAACGTGCTGTGTGAGACGTAGTGTGGCGAGCCTGGATACGAGTGGGAGGAGATCGTTGCGATGAGCGACCCCGTGGTCGGTTCGACGGGTACGCTCACATCGCCGATCCGAGGCGCGGGGCTGCTCGGGGAGGTCCTGGTGGCGATTCGCGGGGGGACGGAGCTGTACATCGCACGTGCCGTCGAAGCGATTCCAGCGGGCACAACCGTGCTGGTCATCGACGTCAGTCCGGGGCGCATCGTCGATGTGGTGCCCTGGATTCCGCTGCTGCCAGATCCGGCCGAAACCATCTGAAAATGTAAGGGAGACAACCGTGCTGGGTTACCACGTACCCGACCCGGACGAGGCGATGCTGATCAGCGGCGCCAAGAGCAAGGACAACGCGCCGTTCAAGGTGGTGATCGGCCGCGGCACCTGGGCGGTTCCGCTGTTCCGCAAGGTCAGCTACCTTTCGCTGGCCATGTTCGAGGCCGAGATCAAGGAGCGCTGCGTCACCAAGCAGGCGATCCAGCTCGAGGTCCGCGCGGTGATCGCGTTCAAGGTCGCCAACGACACCACCTCGATCGTGAATGCCGCGCAACGCTTCCTGTCCGAACAGGAAAGGGAGATGTCGGTCCTCACCGGCCGTATTTTTTCCGGTCATCTGCGCTCGATCGTCGGCTCGATGACGGTCGAGGAGATCATCCGGGAACGCCAGAAACTGGCCGATGAAGTACTCGTCGCCTCGAAAGTGGAGATGGGCAATATCGGGCTCTGGGTGGATTCGTTCCAGATCCAGTCGATCGATGACGGCAACCTCGGCTACATTCAGGCACTCGCCGCGCCGCACAATGCCACCGTCCAGCGCGACGCGCAGATCGCGCAATCGCAGGCGGCCCAGCTCTCCGCGCAGGCCGAGCAGGAATCGCTGCGCAGGCAGGCGGAGTACCAGCGCGAGACCGCGATCCTGCGCGCGCAGTATCAGCGCGACATCGACAAGGCGAATGCCGAAGCGGCACAGGCTGGTCCGCTCGCCGAGGCGATGGCGCTGCAGGAGGTGCTGACCGCGCAGGCCGAGCAGGCCCGCAAGACCGCGGAACTGCGCGAGCAGCAGCTGCAGACCGAAGTGGTGAAACCCGCTCAGGCAGAAGCGGAACGGGTGCGCATCCTGGCCGAGGCCGAGGCCGACCGCACCAGGATCCAGGCCGCAGCCGCCGCGTCGAACAACCGGATCGCGTTGGACCAGTTGTTGATCGAACAACTGCCGGAGATCGTCAAGCAGGCCTCGAACGGGCTGGCGGGCGCGAATCTGACCGTGCTCAACGGCCCGGACGGAGTGAGCGAACTCGTCAACGGAATGGTCGGTCAGGGACTCACCGTTTTCAATTCATTGCAAAAGGCGCTTTCGTCCAACAGTGACGATAACGCGGGCTAAGGTGACCGGGTAGCGACGGCGCGACGAGGAGCGGGTGTTGGTGTCCATCGGGAAATTGGTGTCGTTCGATAGCTCTCGGGGATTCGGGTTCATTCGACCGGAGGACGGCGGGCCGGACGTATTCGTGCACGTCAACGACATCGGTCTGGATGAAGACGAGTTGCGGCAGGGGCGGGTGTTCGAATTCGACATGACAGAGGGTGATCGTGGGCCGAAGGCGGTCAATCTGAGCGTGGTCGGTGGCCAGCCGAGTCCGCCGCCGGCGGCGCCGCACAAAACGAAACATCGGTCGAACTCGGGCCAGCTCAACGCCGCCGAACACAAACGACTGATCACCGAGCTACTGCTCGACGCGAGCCCCGCCCTCACCGCGGGCGAGATCCTCACCATCCGCGACCGGCTCACCGTGTTCGCCGAACAACACGGCTGGCTGGACGTGTAGCAGGCGCCCCCGCTTCCGCGATCTTGTCGGATGCGGCGCTTACGATCATCGGCAAGTACCGATGAGTTCTGCGTGCTCAGTCCGTCGGTACCGGTGAGAACCGAATCCGAGGAGGATCGCGTGGACCTACCGGTGATGCCGCCTGTCAAGCCGATGCTGGCCAAAACCGCGCCAGGGGTGCCACACGAGGCCGGGCTGAGTTATGAGCCCAAGTGGGACGGCTTCCGCTGCATCGTCTTCCGGGACGGTGACGAGGTGGAGCTCGGCTCTCGCAATGACCGTCCGTTGACCAGGTACTTTCCCGAGGTTGCCGAGCTGCTGAAGAAGGCGCTGCCGGAGCAGTGCGTGGTGGACGGCGAGATCGTTGTGGTCACCGACGAGGGCCTCGACTTCGACACTCTGCAGAATCGGCTGCATCCGGCCGCCTCCCGAGTGAACAAGCTGGCGGTGGAGACGCCCGCCAGCTTCGTCGCGTTCGACCTGCTCGCCCTCGGTGACAAGGATCTGACCGAGGAACCGTTCGCCGAACGCAGGCGGCTGTTGGAAACCATCCTGGACACCGAGCTGGCTCGGGTCCATCTCACTCCGATCACCCAGGATCCCGCGGTCGCCGAGGACTGGTTCACCCGGTTCGAGGGCGCCGGGTTCGACGGCGTCATGGTCAAGGCCAACGATCTGGCCTACCTGCAGGACAAGCGGGTGATGCTCAAGGTCAAGCACGAGCGCACCGCCGACTGCGTGGTCGCCGGATTCCGATGGCACAAGGACGGCGCGGGCGTCGGATCGCTGCTGCTCGGACTCTTCGACGACGAGGGACACCTGCACCACGTCGGCGTCGCGAGCAGCTTCACCGCGGCCAGGCGCAAGGAACTCGTCGACGAACTGGCGCCGCTGCGCGAGAACGCCCTGGAAAACCATCCGTGGCGGGAATGGGCCGACGCCGCTGCGCAGGCCAAGGCCGACGGCAAGATGCCCGGCGGAGTGAGCCGCTGGACCGGCGGCAAAGACCTGTCCTGGGTGGCGCTGCGCACCGAACTGGTAGCCGAGGTCCGCTACGAACACGTGCAGTCTGGGCGGCTACGCCACGGCGGCAGGCTGGTCCGTTTCCGCTCCGACCGCACACCCGAATCGTGTACCTACGCTCAGCTCGACGAGGCACCGCCCGCGGAATTGAGTGCGATCTTCAGTGAGGCACAGTGACTCCGTCAGTCGATATCGAGACCGACGGCCGGACCGTCACCATCAGCAATCCCGACAAGGTGTATTTCACCAAGCGCGGGGACACGAAACTCGATCTCGTGCATTACTACCAGGCGGTGGCCGAACCGTTCCTGAATGTGGTCGGCGGGCGACCGCTACTGCTGGAGCGTTATCCCGACGGCGCCTCCGGTAAGTCCTGGTTTCAGAAGCGGGTGCCGAAAACCGCGCCGGACTGGCTGCACACCGTCGAGGTGTCCACCCCCAACGGCACCACCGCCGATGCGCTCGTCGCGCACGATCTCGCGCACATCCTGTGGGCAGTCAACCAGGGCTGCTTGGGTTTTCACGTGTGGCCCAACCGCGCGGACAACCTGAAGATCGCCGACGAGCTGCGCATCGACCTCGATCCCTCCCCCGGCATCACATTCGACGACCTCAAGCACGCCGCCGTGCTCACCCGAGAGTTGTTCGTCGAGTTGGGCATCGAGTCGCGGATCAAGACCTCCGGTTCGCGCGGGCTACACATCTACGTTGCGCTGGAACCGAATTGGGATGGCTACCAGGTGCGCGCCGCCTCCGTCGCGCTGGCGCGGGAACTGGAGCGCCGCCACCCCGAGGAGATCACCGCACAGTGGTGGAAGGAGGAACGCGGCAACCGCGTGTTCGTCGACTTCAACCAAAACGCCCCGCACAAAACGGTTTTCGGAGCCTGGTGTGTGCGCCCGAAGGTCGGCGCACAGGTGTCGACGCCGATCGCGTGGTCCGAATTGGACACCATCGTCCCGGACGAGCTGACCATCGCCACCGTGCCCGCCCGGCTCGCCGAACTCGGCGACCCGTGGGCCGATCGCGCACCGCAATCCATTGCGCCACTGCTGGAAATGTCCGAACGCGATATGGCGTCGGGTCTCATGGACGCGCCGTGGCCGCCGCAATATCCGAAGATGCCGAACGAACCGCCGCGTGTTCAGCCGAGTCGGGCCAAGAAAGAAGAGTAGGAACTACTCTGTCCACAACACCCAGGTGCCGCTGCGAGTCGCCGGTTCGCACACCAGCGCGCGGCCGTCCGCGGTGCGGCCCGTCTTCGCCGTAGTGCCATCGCACTTCGCCCCGGCCTGCTGGACGACTGTGGACACGGTGTACGGGCCCGCCCACTGATATGTGCTGCCCGCGCCGAGACAGATCAGCGTGCCGCCGTCCGAGGCACTGCCGATCTGCCCGACCTGCCCCTCGGTGCACGACGCACCCTTCTTCAGGTTGCTCTGATTCGCCGTCGACGGGCTCGCCGTCGTGGTCACCACCGGAGTCGGCGCCGCCGGAACCGTCGGCTGCGGTAGTTGCTCTGCCGTCGCCGATACCGTGAGGCTCGCCGCGGGCTTGTTCGCGCGGGTCAGCGAGTCCGGCAACATGTTTCCCGACACCACCACGACACCGGCCAGCGCCGTCACCTCCGCGACACCGATCAGCAGCGCGAACATCGCCATCACCCGCCCGCGCGGATGCGAGAACGCGATGAAGCCGAAAACGATGGCCACCGGAAACAACCCGACCAGCGCGGCCACCAGCGCGACAATCGCGTACGGATTGACAATCGGCGGAATTTCCACCCGCAACCGACCGGTCCGCCGCCGCGCCGACGCGGGTTCCTGCCACCGCTCCTCGGGTTCCGGATCGACCCACTGTTCCTCTTCGCCTGCTTCAGGCCACCGGTCGTCCTGCCCTGCCGCAGGCCAACGTTCACTTTCACGGCGTTCCGCCCGTGCCATGCCAGGTCCCTCTCCACACCAACAACCGTGCAGGAACCTCGGACTGCCCGGACCCGCCCCGATATCCCGACCAACAATAGGGGCCCGACGGCGCGACATCATCTGAAACGTCCAATTCCTGGCCGTTTCCCCGCCGGAGGTTCATGATGATCGGAATGTGTCACTGATCTTGCGCTCACTCCACAGGAGGAACCATGTTCGGTAGCACCACCGATGACGGCCGCGAAAATCGGCCTTGGCACGCTCAGGCCGGCGATCTGCTCGGCGACAATTACAACGTTCCCGGCCTGATTCTCTGTGCGCTCGGCATCGTCGCGCTGGCCTGCACCCTCACTGCCGCGGGATACGGCTTCAACGACTGGACCCAGACCGGCGCGATCATCACGGCCGCGCTCTGGATTCTCGGCATCGGCGCCCTGGTGGTCGAGCATCGGCGCGAAGAAGTAATCGAGCTGAAGTACGGCAGGCTCGGTCACGCGCCGGGCCACCGGCGGCGGGTGCGCTACAGCATGGAACCGCGCGACACCACACCCGAGGCGCTCAACTAGCGAACAGGGACCGCCGTGCGCTCAGCGGCGGCGGTCCACCTTCGGCAGCGACTCGGTGACCAGCGTCATCAACATGTCCGCAAGCAGTTCGTGTACCTGCGGGCGGGTCAGCGTGCCGCGGGTGATCCATTCCCGGCCTGCGACTTTCACCAGCCCACCGTAGGCGCGGACCATCGCGCGCAATGCCGCACTGCGTGCCGAATCGGCGAGGCCGACCATCAGCAGCAGCCGTTCGGCGGCCGCGTCGTCGGCCTGATCCAGGATCTGCTGCACCTCGGGGTCGTTGCCGACGCCCTCATGGCTGGTCACCTTCACCCAGGTGCTGCCGTGCTCGGCGATGGTATCCAGCAGCCAGTGCACACTTGCATCGACGCGTTCGCGCTCGGTGCCGGTGGGCACGATCATGTCGTCCAGCTTGGGCAGGGTGACCATCCGGCGCACCACCGCGAGATACAGGTCGCGCTTGTTGCCGAAGTAGTGGTTGATCAGACCGCGGGCCACCCCGGCGCGCTGGGCCAGTTCGGCGGTCGAGACGGCCGCGTACGGCCGCTCGCCGAACATGTCGATCGCGCACGCCAAGATCTCGGCCCGGCGCTCGTCGGGTTCCAGCCGACGGCGGCGCGGCACGGTCTCGCTCGTCGTATCAGAGAGACCGGGCAATGAGATCCTTCATCACCTCGTTGCTACCCGCGAGGATGCGCAAGACGCGGGCGCCGGTGTAGAGCTGCGAAATCGGATACTCCGTCATGTAGCCGTAGCCGCCGAACAGTTGCAGGCAGCGGTCAACCACGATACCCAGCTGATCGGTGAGCCAGTACTTCGACATCGCCGCAGTGGGAATGTCGAGCTCGCCGCGCAGGTGTTTGACGATGCAGTCGTCGAGGAAGGTGCGGCTGACCTTCGCGAGGGTGGCGCACTCGGCCAGCTCGAATTTGGTGTTCTGCATCGCGAACAGCGGCTTGCCGAAGGCCTCGCGGCCCTTGGTGTAGTCGATGGTCAGCTGCACGGCCTTTTCCATCATCGCCACCGCGATAATGCCGGTGACCAGGCGCTCCTGGGCCAGCATCTGCATCATTTGATAGAAGCCGAGCCCCTCGGCCTCGCCGAGCAGGTTCGAGGCGGGCACGCGCAGCCCGTCGAAGAAGAGTTCGGCGGTGTCCTGGGCCTTGCCGCCGATTTTGTTCAGGATGCGGCCGCGCTTGAAGCCGGGGGTGTCGTCGGACACGTCGGCGAAGATCAGCGAGACGCCGGACGCGCCCTTGGTCGGGTCGGTCTTGGCGGCGATGATGATGCCGTCGCAGAGCCAGCCGTTGGTGATGAAGATCTTCGAGCCGGTGATCACGTACTCGTCGCCCTCGCGGACCGCGCGGGTCTTGATGTTCTGCAGATCGGAGCCGGTGCCCGGTTCGGTCATGCCGATCGAGAGCACCATCTCGCCGCTGGCCGCCTTCGGCAGCACGCGCTGCTTGAGCTCCGCGGAGCCGAATTCTTTCAGATACGGCGCGATGATCGAGCTGTGTACCGGCATGCCCAGCGAGCCGTCGCCCGCGCGGGACTGCTCCTCGATGATCGCGGCCTCGTGCGCGAATGTGCCGCCGCCACCGCCGAATTCGGTGGGGATGGCGGTGCACAGCAGGCCGAGTTCGCCGGCCCGGTTGTACAGCGCGCGGTCGGGGTGGCCTTGCGCGACGAACTTCTCCTCGTGCGGAACGACCTCCTTCTCGAAGAACGCCCTCGCCAGGTCGCGTACCGCCTCGACCTCGTCGTCACTCCATGCGGCGCGTGCCATCATCGGATCCTTTGCTCGCAGCTCCCCCGGCGTCGACGCCGGTCATCGTGCTCAGATTGTCGCACTATTGGCAGTGTGTCAACAAGGCGGGCACGGCTGGGTCCGATAAACGCTGGCAGCGGTCAGCTTGCGGGTTGTTGCGCCTGATTGACAGCGGCGAGTGAGGTGAAGATCGGCGTTTCCGGATCGGCCGAGATGCCCTGCCGGTGCAGGAAGCCGTCGATCAAGCCCCAAACGAATTCGGTGGCCTGGTCGATGAATTCGGCGGTCCGGTCCGGGTGCGGCAGGGCCGAATCTGCCAGCCACAGATCGGTGATGGAGACGACGACGCCGACCACCGCGCGGGACAGGTAGTCGATGCCCGCGGTGTCGATCGGAATGGACTCGGCGATGTCGCGGGCCTGCCTGGCGAAGCGATCCGAGGCCGCCCGGCCGAGGTCGAACTGCAGCACCGTTCCGTCGGACTGCTGGGTCACCTGCGCCTGGCCCAGGAAGCGAAAAACGTTGGGATGCTGCAGAATACTGTCGGCGTAACCGGTGAGCACCCGGCGCAACGCGGTCCGCGGCGGCTGCAGCATGAGCGTCAGGTCGTTGCCCGCGGCGGCCGCGGCGGCCTTGGCCATCCGGTTACCGATCTCAGTGTAGAGATCGGCCTTGTCGGCGAACTGCCGATACAGGCGCGGCTTGGTGATACCGGCCTCGCGGGCGATGTCGTCCATGCTCGGCCGCGGTCCGTCCCGGTCGATCACCCGGATCGCGGCGTCGACGATCTCCGCACGGGAGGTCGTCGAACGAACGCTGGGACGAGGCACGACCGCAGCATACACGTACCGCTGGTACGGAAACCGGTGTGAGCGAGCGAACCGACAACACCGCGGTTTTACCGAACGGTGAAGCCGAGCACCAGCGAGGCGTAGCCGTGAGGTACGCCATAGTCTGTCGGTAGCTCTCCCGTTCTGGGGCATTTCTTCGTACTGTCAGTATCAGAAAACGTACTACCGGTACGGGCCGATCGTTCCAGCGAGCCAATCGCAGTGTCCGATGCCCGGCCGACCACCGCGTGACCGTCCGGCAGCCCGCACCCGAACGAGGCAACAAATAATGACCAACGAGCTCGACACCGATACGCCCCGCCCGGATCGGCAGTGGACGGTGACCGCCGACGGCACCGAACTCGCCGTCTACGAATGGGGCGACCCCGCCGCCGCACCGCTGGTCCTGGTGCACGGCCTCACCGACACGCATCGCGTGTGGGCCACGGTCGCCGCGCTGCTGACCGACGGCTTCCGGGTGATCACCTATGACGTGCGCGGCCACGGTCGTTCGGCCACGCCGGCGCTGCTGTCGGACTTCCGGCTCGATCGGCTCGCCGCCGACTTCTTCGCGGTGATCGATGCGGCGAGCCCGAAGCGGCCGGTGCACACCTGCGGGCACGGCTGGGGCGCGGTGCAGCTGTGGGAAGCGGTGTGTGATCCGCGGGCGAACACCCGAATCGCTTCGTTCACAGCCATTTCCGGGCCGAATCTTGATCACCTCGGTCTCTGGCTACGGGCCGTCGCGCCGCATGCCCGCCTGCACGCGGGCGACATCGGCTGGTGGTTGAGCGGTGTGCGATGGACGCTCAGCCCGGTACCGGTGGCGCGCAGGCTCTACCCGCCGCGGGTGCGCACGCTGCTAGTGGAACGGCTCGGCGGCCTCTCGCCGGTGCCGGCCAGGATCGCGCGCACCTGGCGTACGGATCTACTGGCGGGCGGGCGGATCGCGCAGGCCAACCTGCTGCATCATTTGCGGCGGCCTCGGGTGCGGCGGACTGCGGTTCCGGTGCAGTTGCTCGTCGACACCACCGATCCGTTCGTGCCCGCCTCCATCTACGACACCTCGACGCGCTGGGTGGACCGGCTGTGGCGCTGCGCCGTCCCGGCCGACCACTGGCTGCCGGTGACCGAGCCGCTGCTGGTCGCCGAGGCGATCGCCAATTTCGTCGACGACATGCGGGCCGACCACGCCGCGATCACCCCGCGCAGCAGCTGACCTGACCGCCATAATTCGATACCGATACGGAGATCCCATGCCGGACGCAGCCACGCCGCTGATCCGCACCCTTGGCGCACCCCTGCCCGACGAATTCGACCGGCTCACCGACTCCGATCTCGCCGAACTCGACCGCCTGCTGCGCAACGCCGTCACCGCGCGCGGCGAGCGCCTCCGCGCGGCGGTCGAGTCCTCGCTCCAGCTCATTCCCCGGCTGATGCGGCCGACCGTGAAAAGGGCGCTCGGTTTATGAGCGCCCAGCTGATGGCGCGGGCCGAGACCACCAAACTCGCTCGCCTGCTTGATATTTCCGACCCGACAGCGCTCGACTTCCTCAATGGGCTTTCGCCGGAGGCGATTCGAGAGTTCCGCGAGCGGGCCACCGATCTGCTGTTCAACGGTGACGCGGCGCGCATGAAACGCGTTGCCGCGGCGACGAAATTGGTGCCGACCGCGATCAGCGCCAAGGCTGCCGAGCGGGCGTTCGGCCCGGTGTTGTGCGCGGCCGTCGCAGGTTCGGTCGAACCCTCCCGTGCGGTCGATATCGCCAAGGCGCTGCCCGCCAGGTTTCTGGCCGAGACCGCGATTCAGCTCGACCCGCGCCGCACCGCCGACATCATCGCCGCGGTGCCGTCGCGGTTGGTCGTCGAGGTGGCGCGCGAGCTGCTGGGGCAGGACGACCACGTGACGATGAGCCGGTTCGTCGGTGTGGTGCCCGAGGAGTCGATGCAGGCAGCGGTGCCGGTGTTCGGCGACGCGGATCTGCTGCGCATCGGGTTCCTCATGGAGGACAAATCCGCGCTGGACCGGCTGATGGGGCTGGTCACCGACCGGCTCGCCGGCGTCATCCGAGCCGCGCACGAACAAGATCTGTGGGCCGAGGGACTCGACCTGCTCGACAGCGTCGGCCAGGAGAATCGGGCCACGCTCGGCGATATCGCCGCCGGGCTCGGCGGCGAGGTGCTCGACGGCCTGATCGAGGCGGTCCGCACGCTCGACGCCTGGGACTCGCTACTGCCGGTGACCAGCGCGATGAACGCGGACAGCTTGCGCGCGTTCGCCGAAAGGCCTGCGGTACAGGAGGAATCGGTGCTCGCCTCGATCATGAATGCCGCACTGAACAAAGGTTTTTGGCTCGATCTGCTGCCGCTCGTGGTGCATCTGCAGCCGTCGCAGCTCGCCATTCTGGCCGCGCGGCTGGCCGACAAGTCCGACGAGGAGCTCGGCGACCTTGTCGCCCAAGCGGATACGGCCGGCCTGTGGAATTCCATGCTGCCGATCGCGCTCGCCATGACCGAGACCGACCGCCGCCGGATCGCCGGACTGCCGATCATGCAGGACCCCGAGGTGTTGCGCGCGGTCATCAACACCACCGCTGAACACGAACTCTGGTCGCAGGCACTGCCTTTGGTGGACGCACTGCCCGACACGGCGACGCCGATCCTCGCGTCGTGCATCGGCGATCTCAGCGCGGACCAGCTGCTCGCCGCGGTCCTGGTGGCCTCGCGCAGCGACAACATCGACACCCTCGTCGATATCGCGCTCGCGCAGGACGCGGACGGTCGCGCGCGGGTACTCGAGATCATCGACGGGATGGACGATCTCGACGAGTTCCTCGCCGCGTTGACACCGGACACACCAGATGTGGTGTGGCAGGGACTGATCGAGGTGCATCCGGAAATCCCTGCCGCCCTGCGTATTCGGCTGGCCGATCGCGCGGATAGTTGCGGCCGTACCGTCGCAGCCGAGGGCCTGCGCGCGGATCGGGCCTGACTCGAACGTCCGGCGCGGCCACCGGCGAAGTGATACTTTCGCCCCATGATGGGACCGGCTGGTCAGAGGCCTCCTAGCCTCAGCAACGCCGGATGGCTACACGAACCGTTGACGCCGATCGGGCCGATGCGGCCGTACCCGGACGGTCGGGTGCCGCCGCAGCCGCTCGGTCGATGGCGGCAGCCGGGCGGTAACCGGGGGCGGCTGTGGGTGCTTGGCGCGGTGGTCGGTGTGTCGACGCTCGCGGTCGTCGGCGTGCTCGCCGTGTCCGACAGCCGCAGGGCCGAGTCGGTGCCCGATCTGCGGGGCTATCACCACGTCGACAACCTCTGCGCGATCACGGACACCGCGCCGTATGCGCACGCCGGATTCGCCTTGGCGCCATCCAGTCCGGCGACCCTGAAGTACCCGCTGCACCAGACCCGACTGCACCCGGCGCTCGACTCGATGAGTTGCACGATCCGCCTGGCCCCACCGGGAAAGAGCGAACGAGCCGACGACACCACCCTCATGGTTAACGCGTTGGTGCACAAGCGGGCCGATCCCGGTCCCGAATTCACCGCGCGGTTCGAGACCTGGACGCAGGCCGACCTCGCCGCGGACGACAACGTCACGAAGATCACCGGGCTCGGCGACGAGGCGTATATCGTCCGCAAGCAGACCGAGCACGCACAGAACACGGGCGTCACCCTCGCCGTGCGCGACGGCTGGACCACCTTCGAAATCAGCTGGTTGCACCCGCCGTCGGTGGTCACGACCGCCGATATCAAGGTGGCGGAGGTCATCGAATTGCTGAAGCGAACCGCGGCCACCACCATGGCGCTGCTTCGCGCGTAGGCCATCGAGAGGCAACCGGGCGGCAACCTGGTCGCGGAGTTTGCGACAATGGTCCGGTCGATTTCCCAGCTCACCGAAGGATGCCTGTACCACCGATGGCCGAAAGCATGATTGATCCGGACGACCTCGCGACCTGTCTGCGAGTACTGGACCAGGCCGGGCAGCTGGAAAAAGAGCATCCCGACTCGGTGGCGGTGCAGCGCGCGGTCGGGCACATGTTCAAGAAACTCAAGCAGCGGCGCCGGATCGAGGCCAGGACGGCGGTGGCCGAGGCCGACCGCGAGGTGATCGCCGCGACGGCCACCGGCTCGCCGCAGCGGATCGATGACGAGACCGCGGGCATTCCGCTCGCCTCGAACGCTCGTGGCGCGACCGCGGGGACGCTGATCAGGGCGCGGCCCTGCTACATCTGCAAGCAGCCGTACACGCAGGTCGATGCCTTTTATCACCAGCTGTGCCCGGAGTGTGCCGCGAGCAGCCACACCAAGCGGGACGCCCGTACCGATCTGAGCGGCCGTCGCGCGCTGCTCACCGGCGGGCGCGCGAAGATCGGCATGTACATCGCGCTGCGATTGCTGCGCGACGGCGCCCACACCACCATCACCACCCGGTTCCCGAACGACGCGATCCGCCGTTTCGCCGCCATGGACGACAGCCCCGAGTGGCTGCACCGGCTGCGCGTCGTCGGCATCGACCTGCGTGATCCGGCGCAGGTGGTCGCGCTCGCCGACGATGTCGCGGCGCAGGGTCCGCTCGACATCCTGATCAACAACGCCGCGCAGACGGTCCGCCGCTCCCCCGGCGCCTACAGTGCGCTGGTCGACGCCGAGTCCGGTCCGCTGCCCGCGGGTGCGCTGCCGGATGTGGTGACGTTCGGTAAGACGATGCAGGCCCATCCCACCGCACTCACCGCCTCGCTCACGCCGACGCTGACCGCAGCCGACGTCGCCGAGCTGGCGCTCGTCGCGGGATCGGCTACGCCCGAACGGATTTCGCGTGGCGTGGCGATCGATGCCGGTGGTCTGGTGCCGGATCTCGCGCACACCAACAGCTGGGTGCAGACCGTTGCGGAGGTCGACCCGACCGAGCTGCTCGAAGTGCAGCTGTGCAATTCGGTGGCGCCGTTCATCCTGGTGTCGCGGCTGCGGCCGACCATGGCCGCCTCTTCGGCACGGCGGAAGTACATCGTCAATGTCTCGGCGATGGAGGGCCAGTTCGCCCGCGCGTACAAGGGGCCGGGCCACCCGCACACCAATATGGCCAAGGCCGCGTTGAACATGCTGACCCGCACCAGTGCGGGCGAAATGCTCGAAGCCGACGGCATTTTGATGACCGCCGTCGATACCGGGTGGATTACCGACGAGCGACCGCACTACACGAAGGTCCGGCTCGCCGAGGAAGGCTTCCACGCGCCCCTCGACCTGGTCGACGGTGCGGCCCGGGTCTATGACCCGATCGTGCAGGGTGAGAACGGCACCGATCTCTACGGCTGCTTCCTCAAGGACTACCGGCCTTCGCCCTGGTAATCGCGCCGTGCCCCAGGCAGAATCGGCCGCAAACCGACCTGCTTAAGGGGTTACATGACGAATCAGAGTGGGCTCGGCGCGATGGTGCGCGATCGGCTGCCGTTCCTGCGCTGGTCGATCATTCGGATGGGGCTCGGGATAGGCAGTCTGTTGCGCACGGGTCAGGTGGGTGACGGTCGGGAGCGGGCCTTGCTCGCGCACGTTCGCGCCACTGCCACGGCGGGCGATCCGGACAGCGTGCTCGCCGCGATCGATGACTTCGCGCGCAACCGCAGTCTGCTGATGAACGTCGGCGACGAAAAGGGTCTGATTCTGGACAACGCGATCAAGCGGGCCGAGCCGACGCTGCTGCTCGAATTGGGCGCTTACTGCGGGTACAGCGCGGTGCGCACCGGTCGGGTGATGCCGTCGACCGCACAATTGGTGACGGTGGAGGCGAGCCCGGACAACGCCGAGATCGCGCGTGCGGTGATCGAGCACGCGGGCCTGGCCGATCGGGTCACCGTGGTGGTCGGCAAGATCGGTGACGGCGGCGCGACCATGCGACACCTCGCCATCGAGCACGACTTCGGGCCCGGCGCATTGGATTTCGTGTTCATCGATCATTTGAAGACCGCGTATCTGCCGGATCTGAAGGCGATCATGTCGGCGAGTTGGCTGCATCCCGGGACGATCGTGGTGGCCGACAACGTCAGAATTCCGGGTGCGCCAGGGTATCGCCGCTATATGCGCGAGCACGAAGGGTCGCGCTGGCGCACCACGGAGCACAAAACGCACCTGGAATACCAATCCTTGGTCGCCGATCTCGTGCTCGAGTCCGAATTCCTCGGCTGACGGCTACGCTGGTGGGGTGCTGTATCGGCTGCTGGCCGATGCCACCGCCGCCGCACATTTCGTATTCGTGGCGTATGTGGTCATCGGCGGGTTCATAGCGTGGCGCTGGCCGCGCAGTATCTGGCTGCATGCGATCGCGTTCTGCTGGGGCTTCAGCACCGTGTTGTTCCGGATCGATTGTCCGCTCACGCATTTGGAGAATTGGGCGCGGCATCGGGCGGGCGAGGCGGGGCTGCCGCCGAGTGGGTTCATCGATCACTACATCACCGGGGTGCTCTATCCGGAGAGTGCGCTGGGGTTGGTGCGGGTACTCGTCGCAGTGTGTGTCGCGGTGTCGTGGGTGGGGTATGGCTGGCTGCGGCGGCGGGCAGCCGGGTCGACCGCCCGCCTGCAGGCATCCCACTAGTTACACGGCTACGAAACAGCTTGGCCGAGAGCGGTTTTGACGCTCAGGACGACGCCAGCTGTTTCTCCACAGCTTCGGCGACTTCCGCCGGGTGTTCGTCCAGATAGAAATGACCGCCGGGGAACGTTGTGCGGGTGAAGGTTCCGGTGGTGACGGCGCGCCACTCGTCGGCCTGCTCGGGTGTCACCGTGGGGTCTTCGGTGCTGACGAAGGCGGCGATGTCGGCGGCCAAGGGGGCGCCCGGCGTGTATCGGTAGGTCTCGACGGCCTGGTAGTCGCCACGGACGGCGGGCAGCACCAACTCCGCGAGACTTGGTTCGTCACGCAGCATTTGGATTGGTGCGGGGTCGGCGGCCAAGCGCTCCAGGTCCGCGATCAGGTCGTTGTCGGTGCCGAGGTGCAGCTGCTTCGTCTCCACGAAAGTCGGGGCAGGACGGCCGGAGACGAACAGTGTCGACACCGGCTGGCCCTTGCGCTCGAGTCGACGTGCGGTTTCGAACGCGACTGTTGCGCCCATGCTATGACCGAATAACGCTAGCCCATCAAGCATTCCGAGCTTCAGCACCTCTCCAGCAATCCGCTCGGCGAGCGCCTCCAGGTCGGTGATCGGTGCTTCGCCGAGCCGATCCTGCCGACCCGGATACTGCACCGCGGCGACGAGGACGCCCGCGCCGAAGCATTGCGCCACATCTCGGTATGCGGTCGCCGGACCGCCGCCCGGCGGGAAACACAGCAGGTGGTGCCGGGGAGTCGCCTCGGATCGCAGGATCCGCAGCCACACACCGGACTCGACGGTTCGGCCCATGTAAGTCTCCTTCTCAGACGGAACTATTACGCTCTTTCGGGTGAACGCGCACACACGGCTGGTCCACGACTACGAAGCCGGAATCGGTGTCACCTCCGCTGTCATTACGCCCGCTCCCGATCCGGGCAGCAATCTGGCTGCGACACTGCCGGTCTGGTCGCTCGCCGCCGGGTCGGTCGCCGCACTGATCGGTGCGGCCAACCGGATCCGCGGCATCCGCGGCCTCGACCCGGTCGCCCACCGCATCGACCCCGCGCGCATCACCGCTGCGTTCTGTAGTGAACGCCTGCTGAGGATCAACGGCCGGCCCGCCAAGATGTTCGGCGACCTCTCCGGATTCTTCCCCACCTTCGACGGTTGGGTCCGCACGCACGCCAACTACCCGCACCATCGCGCCCGCCTGCTCGCCGCGCTGGGCCTGCCCGCCGACGCACCCTTCGATCTCGCCGTGGCGCAGATGGCGATGAGTCGGGCGGCGGACGTCGAGGACCATGCCGCCGCGCACGGGGCGATCGCGGTCCGCGTCCGCACCGAACAGGAGTGGGCGGGCAGTGCCGAGGGGTGGGCCGCCGCGTATGGGCCGCTGGTCGCGGTCGAGACGCGGGCCGACCGTGGCGAGCCCGGATTACCGGTTGGCGCGGCGCCTTTCCAGCCGCTGCGTGGGCTGCGGGTGCTCGATCTGACCCGAGTGATCGCCGGGCCGGTCGCGACGCGGACCTTGGCATTATTCGGTGCCGATGTGCTGCGCGTCGATCCGCCCCAGCTGCCCGAAATCTCTTGGCAGTACGCCGATACCAGCCAGGGCAAGCGCTCCACGCTGGTGGATCTATGGACCCAACTGCCGCTGATCCGCGACCTGCTCGCCTCTGCCGACGTGCTCGTTACCGGATACCGGCCGGGCGCGCTGGAACGCGCGGGTCTCCTTGCCGCTATGCGCCCCGGCTTGATTCACGGCCGCGTCAGCGCCTGGGGCGAGGTGGGACCGTGGGCCGAACGACGCGGCTTCGACAGCATTGTGCAGGCCGCCTCCGGCATCGCCATCGCCGAAGGCGCACCCTCCGTCCCGAGCGCCCTGCCCGCCCAGGCCCTCGACCACGCCACCGGTTACCTCCTCGCCGCTGGCGTCATCGACGCACTGTCCCTGCGCGCGTCCGACGGCATCGGCCGCGACGTCCGAGTCGCCTTGGCCCGCACCGCCGCCTGGCTCCTCGCCGCCCCCGACCGCACCCCTCGCCACCCGCCGGCCACCCTCCCCGACCCCGCCCACGTCATGTCCCACGGCGATGTCATCACCGCCACCCCCGCCATCGCCGAATACCCCGCCTACACCTGGCCCGCCCCCACCTACGGCGGCGACCGCCCCGCCTGGCCCCTGAAAACTCACTAACCGACACCACCCGCACCCCCTCAACTCGCCGCGCACACTTCAACCTGACGCGCACGGATCAGCCGACGAATTCGCGCGCGCCACACCACAACGCGCGCGCCACACGATCACACCGACGCCGCACACCTCAGCGGCACGCGCACATCTCAGCGGCACGCGCCCATCTCAGCGGCACGCGCACATCGTGGTGCCGAGCGCGCAGATCAGCACGCAATTCGATGCGCGCCACACCACAACGCGCGCACCACACGATCACACCGACGCCGCACACATCTCAGCGGTGCGCGCACACCTCAGCGGCACGCGCACATCTCAGCGGCACGCGCACATCTCAGCGGCACGCGCACATCGTGGTGCCGGGCGCGCGAATCTGCGTGCAGTTCGGTGCGCGGCGTGACGAACGGGGCGCGCGGAGCTGGTGCGAACCCTGCGGAGGGGGTTGGGGTGGCGGGGCGGTTAGGCTCGTTGGGTGCGGCAGAAGATCATCATGGATGTTGATACCGGGGTCGACGATTCCCTTGCGCTGCTCTATCTGCTTGCGTCGCCTGAGGCTGAGATTGTCGGGATTGCCTCTACAGCGGGGAATGTGCCTGCGCCACAGGTGGCGGCGAACAATCTGGCCTGGCTTGATGTGTGTCAGGCGCCGGAGATCGAAGTTGCACTGGGGGCCGCCGAGCCGCTCGCGATTCCGTTGCGGACCACTGAGGACACGCATGGGCCGCAGGGGGTCGGGTATGCCGAGTTGCCGGCCTCGACGCGGGTTCTTTCGTCGCGGTCGGCCGCGCAGATGTGGGTCGATCTGGTGCGTGCGCATCCCGGTGAGATCGTCGGGTTGTGTACCGGGCCGCTGACCAATCTGGCGCTGGCTCTTCGGCTGGAGCCCGCGTTGCCGACGTTGCTGCGCAGGCTGGTGATCATGGGTGGCGCGTTCAATCACCCCGGCAACACGACGCCCACCAACGAATGGAACGTGCACGTGGATCCGGAGGCCGCCAAGGAGGTCTTCGACGCCTTCTCCGCCGCGCCGCCGGACCGTCGGCCGATCGTGTGCGCGCTCGACATCACCGAGACCATCGAGATGCGACCGAAGCATCTGGCGCTGCTTGCCGAGCGTGCGGGCAGCGTTCCGGTGGAGACGGTTTCGGAGACCGATCCGCCCGAGGCCCGGTCGGTGGCGAGCAATCCCATCGTCCGGCATGCCACCGACGCGGTGCGGTTCTACTTCGATTTCCACCGGCTCTACGACCTCGGGTACCTCGCGCACATGCATGATCCGTTCGCGGCGGCGGTTGCGCTCGACCCGGCCCTGGCCGTCACGCGTCCGGCGACGGTCGATGTCGAGCTCGCGGGCACGATAACGCGCGCGACGACGGTGGCGGACTGGGCGGGCATGTGGGGCCGGGAACCCAACGCGGACATCGTGATCGGTACCGATCAGCAGTTGTTCTTCGACCGGCTGATCACCCGGGTCGGCGACTTCGCGCGGCAGGTGTACCCGCCGAATGTGTGAGACAGGAGAGGCCGTGGTCGGCGACCAGGACGACATCACCTACCTCGCCGAGTTCCGCAATCGGCTCGGACTGCCCGGAATCATCGACGTGCACACGCATTTCATGCCGGAACCGGTGATGCAGAAGGTGTGGGCGTACTTCGACTCGGCCGGCCCGCTCACCGCGCGCACCTGGCCCATCGCCTACCGGCATGACGAGCAGGTCAGGTTGAAGACGTTGCGTGGCTTCGGTGTTCGCGCCTTCAGCGCCCTCGTCTACCCACACAAGCCCGAGATGGCGGCCTGGTTGAACGAATGGACCGCCGAATTCGCCGAGCGCACACCGGATTGCCTGCACACGGCTACGTTCTATCCCGAACCGGGCGCCGAAAGCTATGCCGCCGAGGCGATTCAACGCGGCGCCCGGCTGTTCAAGGTGCATATCCAGGTCGGCGGTTTCGATCCCGGCGATCCGCTGCTCGACGCGACCTGGAGCTTGATCCAAGACGCGGGAATTCCGGTTGTCATTCATTGTGGATCCGGTCCGGTAGCAGGTGAATTCACCGGACCGGTCCCCATTGCCGCACTGCTGCAGCGCTTTCCCCGCTTGCGGCTGATCATCGCGCACATGGGCGCACCCGAGTACACCGAATTCTTCGACCTCGCCGAGCAATACCCGGATGTCCGTTTCGACACCACCATGACGTTCACCGACTTCTTCGAGGAAGTAGACCCGTTCCCCGACACCGAACGCGGCAGGCTGCGCACCCTCGGCGACCGGATCATGTTCGGCAGCGACTTCCCGAACATTCCGTACACCTACGGCCACGCGGTCTCCGCGCTGGAACGCCTCGAACTCGGCGACGACTGGTTGCGCAAGGTCTGCTATCAGAATGCCGCGGATTTGTTCGGTATCGAGTAGGGGACTCGTCAGCGCTGCTGAATGACATGCGTCGGATGCGGTCAACCGCCCGTCAGTACGGGTGCTGGCGAGTCACGCCATCGGCGTCGGGCAGGGTGACGGTTATTGCCTCCACACCATCGTTGTCCCACCCTGGGTACGCGCCGTAGAACACGTCCTCGTCACTTTCCGAGTCGCTGACTTCCTCATCGATGTCTCGCGGGCCGCCGACGACGGCCATATCGATACGAATGCCGTCCGGTGCGGGCCAACCGATGAGGGCATCCCTGTCACGGGTGATGAACTCGAGCAACTCCGTCCGAACCTTCTCGGCGTACGGCGCTCGTGAGATCCTATTGTCGAAGTAGAAGCTGACAAGAGACCCAGGCCCCAAGGCGTGCACGATCTTCACCAGATCTGCACGGGATTCGGCGGTGTACCAGTTGGTGGCGCCTGCGGCGTGCGGTATCCGTTCGAGTGCCACCAGCGAGCCGACCTGATCCAGCCGCTCGATCACGCCACTGCCCGCGATCGTCTGCCAGCAGGTACGTTCCGATTCGGTCATGTGCCGCCTCCTGAGTTCGGTGGCCAGCAGGTGCTATCTACTATGCGCCACATACGATTTCACGCCTATCCCCCGAAGATCGGGGCATCCGATGCGGTATTCACGCCGCCACGACGGTGAACCTGGCGCGGCGATGCGCAGGCCGCTCAGCTTCGTCGAGCAGGGCGACCGCGAAGTCCTCCGTCGAGATGGCCGATTCGCCGTCGGAGCAGGTGAGCAGTTCATCGAGACCGGCCCGGTAAGTGCCCGTGCGCTCCCCTGGCACCAGCTGGGCAGGCGGGCTCAGATAGGTCCAGTCCGCAACGGTTTCTGTTCGGCACAGCGCGAGCTGATCGGCGCAAGCCTGCGCGATCGGCCGCAATTCCGTTGGGAAGTCGGGCGTTTCGTGCAGCGTGAGGCCATCGGCGTCCGGCACCAGCAGCGTCGAGGCACCGCCGACGACCAGCAGGCGGACACCGTTGTGGGCCAACGCCTGCAAAAGCACCGAGGTGATCTCGGGCAGTTCATGCTCCTGACCGGCTACCGGACGGGTCGCGGTGATCACGAGATCCTGCCCGGCACTGAGCGTTACGACATCGTCGAGATTCATCGCATCGCCGATCCTGACCTCCGCCGCACTCGGCACTGCGGCCACACCGGCCGGGTTCCGCATGACCGCGACGACCTCATGACCGCGCGACAACGCCTCGGCCACCACGCGACTGCCGACCTCACCCGTCGCGCCGAACACCGTGATCCGCATGATCAACCTCCAACTCATTTTGATTGCTTAGCTCTAAGTAACTTACCTTAGCGCTCAGCAATTCCCCCATGAGATACCTCACCGTTGAGATATTCGCTAGAGTGCGGTGGTGACCGATCACGTCGACCATGTTCTCGCGCAGTGGCAGGACCAGCGCCCAGACCTGGACGTCTCCCCCATGGCAGTGCTCGGTCGGCTGTCCAGACTGTCCCAGCTCACCGGTGCCGAACTGCGCAAAACCTTCACCACGCACGGCCTCGACCCGGCCTCGTTCGACGTCCTGGCGACGCTGCGACGCAGCGAACCGCCGCATAGCCTGACTCCTACCGAGCTGATGCATTCGGCGATGGTCACCTCCGGCGCGATCACCCAGCGCCTGGATCGCCTCGAGGAACGCGGCCTGGTGCGCCGGTCCCGCAGCGAATCCGATGGTCGCGGCATCCGCGTCGACCTCACCGACACGGGGCGCACGCTTATCGATGACGCGCTACCCGATCACGTCGCCACCGAAGAGCGCCTGCTCGCGCCACTGAACCCGAAGCAACGCGCCGCGCTCGCCGACGCGTTGCGCACGTTGCTCGAATCCCTGGGCGACGCACAATGATTCCACGCCGCGCAGCCGTCCTTCCCGTGCGCACGAATGTGCCGGCCGAACAGTGCGCGATGCGCTGATCGATGCGCGCGAGGCTCAGTCAGGCCGCGGGTAGCGCGGCGACCAGTCCGCGGATGTAGTTGACGCGCTGCTCGGTGTCGAAGACCTGCGCGCGGTCGGTGATCTTGACCTGGGTCGCGTAGTAGAAGCCGGGCCCTTGGACGCTCACCTGCACGAAGCCCTGGATCTTGTCCTCCTTGACGGCCAGGAACAACAGGCCGAGCAGGCAGAAGACCATCAGAAGGACGGCCAGCACGATCGCATACGACGGAATGCGCTGGTTGACGCTGGTCTGGTTGGTGACAATCCACGTGGTCCCGGCCAGCGGATGCTGCCCGGAGGGCGTCATGACCTGCGTCGCGGTACACCCGATATCGCCGACCGTCACCAGCACCGGCGCCGCAGTGAACGAATTCCGCTGCGGCGGAGGCGGTTCCGGACCCGAAGTCCACTGCGGCCGAACCATCCCCGACTCGGACGGCCGAGCAATCGCTTCATCCGACATCGCCAGCACCTCCTTAGCCCAGCGGAGGGAACGATCCCCCCGCACACGTCGGCTGGCGAGTCCCCATCGCCGCATCGTCGCCAGCTGAGGAACCTTCCAATCTACTACTCGTCAATACGGCTCGACAACTAGCAGACCGTCGGCAAATATCCATCGGACGCGATGTTTGCACAGGTAGGCGACCGACCGGGGTTGCGGCCACGCCGCTGCTCCGGCCGGTCGGCGACCGATCAGCTCTCGGTGCGATCCCAATGGAACGGACAGTGCGTCCCGCCGAGCCCGATCGTGATGACGCGCTCGAACCGGAACCCGTGCTTCGCCGGATCGATGGCCCTGATCCAGTTCGCGTCGAACTCACACATCACCGGCGTCAGCTCGGGGGCCGAATGTGCCACCAGCACATCGTGATAGAAGCAGCGCACGACATCCAAGTGGTAGCTCTCGTCGTCGTCCACGGTGCGCGCAAAATCGAATCCGGCACCAAAGGCATACATTTCGCGCGCCTTCGACACCGCCACCATCGCGGCGAACGGATCATCGGCGGCGTCGAGCATCGCCCTCGTGCCCGCCTGAACGGGCTCCGCGAGCGGTTCGACGAACGCCGCCCGCAGTGCGGCAACGGTGACTTCCCGCCCGAGCCGAGGTCGCAAGGCCCGATAGGCGACCACCAACGCGAGCGTCATCCACAGGTTGTAGCGCGCGGACTCATCCACACCACGCTGCTCATCGGCGGCGGCCAGCTCTACGAGCGACGCACGCATACCGATGAACAGCTCATCGGGCAGGTCCGCATCCCGCAAACTCACCGCGAGATGGTCGAAGAATGCCTCGACAATCGCCGCCGAGTCGCCTGCCACATCGGGCACATAATCGTCTCCGGCAAGTCCGAAGCGGTCGGTGTTCATACTGCGTCCTTTCGAGACATCGCCGGTCTCGAAACACAGCACAACCCCACAGCAGAGAGTCGGCTGTGCCCGCCACCGACGAGCACGCCAACGCGCTCCACCGACCTACCTGGCGCTGACGATATTCATGGATAGTCCCGCGGCTGCGGAACATTCGCAGCATCCCACGCCCCACCACACCTGTCCAATGGTTCTGGCACAGGACAGCCTCGACGACCACAGGGTCGACACGATCGGATGGTCTGTCTAGACTGTCCAGATGGGGATACTTCAGTTAGAGCAGGAGGCGGGCACGGTGCAGTGGCAGGTTCAGGAGGCCAAGCAGCGGTTCTCGGAGATGCTGCGGGCGGCGGAGTCGGACGGGCCGCAGACCATCACCCGACATGGCGATGCGGTCGCGGTGGTCATCGATATCAACGAGTACCGCAAGCTGATGCGACCGGACATCAGCTTCGTCGACCATCTCTTGGTGACGTTCTCCGGCCTCGGCGACGAGGTTGCCGACGTACTGGACGAGGTCGAGAACGAGCGACAGCACAGCCTGCCGCGCGATGTCGATTTGTTCGACGACGCTGCGGGCTAACAGGGCCGGGTCATGAGCTACCTCATCGACACGAATGTTTTGTCCGAAGTGATGCGTCCGAAGCCCGCGCCCGCGGTACTCGACTGGTTCGCTCAGGCCCGCCTCGCCGACCAATGGTTGAGCGTGATCACGCTCGGCGAACTTCGCCGTGGCGTCGCGCTGCTGCGGCATCGGGGCGGTACAGCGCGAGCAGACAAATTCGAGCAGGCTATCGCCGACATCGAAACCAGGCACGGGGACCGGATTCTGCCGGTTACCACCGAGGTCGTCCGAATATGGGCGCGTATCAGCGTGCATTCGACCGACATGGCGGACGGGCTTATCGCGGCGACTGCGCTCGCGCATGGGCTCGCTGTGGTCACTCGTAATGTGAAGCATTTCGAGGAGACCGGGGCTGCAGTCATCAACCCCTTCGAGTGAGGGTCAGTGGGTGTCGAAGGCGCGGAGGAGTTCTTCGGCGGCCAGGGCGGCGGTTAGGGTGCCGTCGCGGACCTGTTTTTCTACCTGGGCGCGAATGGCTTTCACGTTGGGGTTGTCGGCCAGGCGGCGCAGGAGCTGGTCGTGCACCATGGTCCAGGTCCAGTCGATCTGCTGGCGGCGGCGTTTCTCGTCGAATTCGCCTGCGTCGGTGAGGACGCGGCGGTGTTCGAGGACGGTGGCCCAGAACTTGTCCAGGCCAATACCTTCCAGTCCACTCATGGTGAGCACCGGTGGACGCCAGAGGGCGTCGTGCGGGTGGATCAGCCGCAGCGCCCCCGCGAGTTCGCGGGCCGCCGACTTGGCTTCCAGCTCATGCTTGCCATCGGCCTTGTTGACCGCGACCAGGTCGGCGAGTTCCAGCACACCTTTCTTGATGCCCTGCAACTGATCTCCGGTACGCGCCAGGGTGAGGAAGCAGAAAACGTCGACCATATTGGCGACGGTGACCTCGGATTGGCCGACGCCGACGGTCTCCACCAGGATCACGTCGTACCCGGCCGCTTCGAGCAACACGATGGTCTCGCGAGTCGCCTTGGCCACCCCGCCCAGTGTTCCCGCGGTCGGCGACGGGCGAATATAGGCGTTGCGCTCCACCGACAGTCGCGCCATCCGCGTCTTGTCGCCCAGGATCGAGCCGCCGGTCCGAGTGGAGGACGGATCGACCGCGAGCACCGCGACCCGATGCCCCTTCCCGATCAGATCCATCCCGAGCGCATCGATGAACGTCGACTTGCCGACACCCGGAACACCGGTGATGCCAACACGATTCGACACCACCGCGGCTTCGGAGCTGTGCTTGTCCGGCGTCAGCCGCAGCAGCAACTGCTGCGCCAGATCCCGATGATCCGCCCGCGTCGACTCCACCAAGGTGATCGCCCGCGCGAGGGCGGCCCGCTCCCCCGCCCGCACCGCCTCGGCCATCGCCTCGACATCGATCGCCCGCCCCCGCCCCGCCGACGCACCGGACAACGACCGAAGGGCCCCCTCAGCGGTCGAGTCGGCCTGAAGGGCGCCTTGGGTCGAGGGGGCGGCGGACTTGTCGTCGCTCATTCCGCCTCGGCGGCGCTGTGGGTTTCGGGAGACAGCTCCGGGTGGCCGAGTTCAGTGGCGAGCTTCTTCAGCAGGTTGATGGCGGCGTCGGCGATGACGGTGCCGGGCGGGAAGATCGCCGCGGCGCCGGCTTCGTACAGCGCGTCGAAATCGCCGGGCGGAATGACGCCGCCGACGATGACCATGATGTCGGGGCGGCCCGCATCGGCCAGTGCCTGCCGCAGGGCGGGCACCAGCGTGAGGTGGCCGGCCGCCAGCGAGGAGACGCCGACGACGTGCACGTCGTTGTCGGCCGCCTGCTGCGCCACCTCTTCGGGCGTCTGGAACAGCGGGCCCACGTCGACGTCGAAGCCGAGGTCGGCAAAGGCGGTGGCGATCACCTTCTGGCCGCGGTCGTGGCCGTCCTGCCCCATTTTCGCGACGAGGATACGCGGGCGACGACCTTCCGCCTCGGCGAACTCCTCGACGAGATCGCTCGCCTTGGTGATGTTGCTGACCTTCCCTGCCTCGTCGCGGTACACACCGGAGAGGGTACGGATCTCGGCCTGATGCCGGCCGTATACCTTCTCCAGCGCGTCGGAGATCTCGCCGACGGTGGCCTTGGCGCGCGCGGCATTGATGGCGAGGGCCAGCAGGTTGTTCTCCATGCCGCCCGCCGAAGAGCCTGCCGCACGGGTCAATTCGGCCAGCGCGCGTTCGACCTCACCCGAATCCCGATCGGCGCGCAACTGCCGCAGCTTCTCGATCTGCTCGGCGCGCACCCGCGAGTTCTCGACCTTGAGGACCTCGACCTGCTGGTCCTCCTCCGCCTGATACTTGTTGATGCCGATCACCGGCTGTTGGCCGGTGTCGATCCGCGCCTGCGTGCGCGCGGCGGCTTCCTCGATGCGCAGCTTCGGAATGCCCTCACCGATCGCTTGCGCCATCCCGCCGTGGGCCTCCACCTCGGCGATGTGCGCGCGAGCCCGGTTGGCCAGCTGATGGGTCAGCCACTCGACGTAATACGAACCGCCCCAGGGATCTACCGGGCGCGTGGTCTTGGACTCCTGCTGGATCAGCAGCTGGGTATTGCGCGCGATGCGCGCGGAGAAGTCCGTCGGCAGCGCGAGCGCCTCGTCCAGCGCGTTGGTGTGCAGCGACTGGGTATGCCCTTGCGTCGCGGCCATCGCCTCGATGCAGGTACGCGCGACGTTGTTGTAGGCATCCTGCGCGGTCAGCGACCACCCCGAAGTTTGCGAATGTGTGCGCAGCGACAGCGATTTCGAGCTCTTCGGCTCGAACTTCGCGACCAACTCGCTCCACAGCAGCCGCCCGGCGCGCAGCTTGGCGACCTCCATGAAGAAGTTCATCCCGATGGCCCAGAAGAACGACAGCCGCGGCGCGAACTTGTCCACCTCCATGCCCGCGTCGATACCGGCCCGGATGTATTCGACACCGTCGGCGAGGGTGTACGCCAGCTCCAGGTCGGCGGTCGCGCCCGCCTCCTGAATGTGGTAGCCGGAGATGGAGATCGAATTGAACTTCGGCATCTTGGCGCTGGTGAAGGCGAAGATGTCGGAGATGATCCGCATCGAGGGTTTCGGCGGGTAGATGTAGGTGTTGCGGACCATGAACTCCTTCAGAATGTCGTTCTGAATAGTTCCGGCCAGCAGCTCCGGTCCGACGCCTTGTTCTTCTGCCGCAACGACATACAGCGCCAGGATGGGCAGCACCGCGCCGTTCATCGTCATCGACACGCTGACCTGGTCGAGCGGGATGTGATCGAACAGCTGGCGCATGTCGAGAATGGAATCGATGGCGACACCGGCCATTCCGACGTCACCCTGCACGCGCGGATGGTCGGAGTCGTAACCGCGATGGGTGGCCAGGTCGAAGGCGACCGACAGACCCTTCTGCCCGGCCTGAAGATTGCGGCGGTAGAAGGCATTCGAGTCCGCGGCGGTAGAAAAGCCCGCGTACTGGCGGATGGTCCACGGCTGGTTGACGTACATCGTCGGGTAAGGCCCGCGCACGAACGGCGCGACACCGGGCACACTGTCGAGCGGATAGCCCTCGGCGACAACACCATCCCGATCGGCTTTGGTGAACACCGGTGGCACGTCGATACCTTCGGGCGTCGACCACACCAACTGTTCGGGCGCATAGTGATTGGCCTTCGCAGCGTCACCGATGAAGGCCTCGACCTGCGCGGAGTCCACGGCAGCGGGCTCGGGCGCGTGCTCGGTCAGCGGCACCTCGGCGAAATTGCCTATCACGTGCTTGATTTCACCCTGGTTTTGAATATGACCCAGTGTCATCAGGCTCCTACCTTCTCCAGCAGGGCGGACAATGCGGCGACCGCATCGATCTTCGCCGCGAGATATCCGTCCGGACGCTGCGCGTCATCGAGCTCGGCGACCGCCTTCGCGGCACCGGCCAGCAACACTGTCTGCACGCCGGCGGCACGCAATTGCTGCACTGCCGCACCGGCTTCCGCGCCGTAGCGCTTGTCCGAACCACACACCACCGCGATCGGCGCACCGGCTTCGGTTGCCGCCGTGGCGATCGCGTCGACCGCCAACGGTCCGGGATTGCTGGACTCGATACCACCGGAGGCCAGCAGGTTCGCGATGAAGGTCACCCGAACGTTGTGTTCGGCGACCGAACCGAGCGGCACCAGCAGCGCTTTCGGCCGCGCGCCGTGCTCGGCCAGGTAGGCGTCGGACCGGTTGCGCAGCGCTTCGAAGGTGGCACCGTAGCGGGCCACCCCATCGTCGCGCCGCGCCGCCTCGGACAGCGGACGCTCGGCCAGGTTCGGGAACTCGTTCACGCCGGTCACCGACGTCTTCCGATGCGCGACATCGGAATCGCGTGCCGCCTTGGTCTCCGCGATGCGCTCGGCGAGCAGCCCGGAATCGAGCGCGGCGAGATAACCACCGGCCGCCTCGATCTCCTGCATGAACGCCCACGCCTTCGCGGCGAGCGCGCCGGTCAGGTCCTCGACATACCAGGAGCCCGCGCCCGGGTCCTGCACGAAGCCGAGGCGGGATTCCTCGAGCAGCAGCAGCTGGGTGTTGCGAGCCATCCGGTCCGCGAACGACTTCGAGACGCCGAGCTCACCGTCGGGCAGCGCCGAATCGAAGGTCAGCACGGTGACCGCGTCCGCCCCGCCGACGCCGGCGCCGAACGCCGCGAGGGTGGTACGCAGCAGGTTCACCCATGGGTCGCGCTGGGTCATCATGGCGGCGGAGGTCACCGCGTGCTGCGGCGCGCCGCCGAAATTCGGTGCGCCGCAGGCGTGCGCGACGCGAGCCCAAAGTTGGCGGGCGGCACGGAATTTGGCGACCGTCGCGAATTGATCGTCGGTGGCTGCGAAGCGGAAGGTCAGCTGTTCCAACGCATCCGCGATGTCCAGGCCCTCGGTGAGGGCACGCAGGTAGGTCAGGCCCGCGGCGACAGCGGCACCCAGCTCCTGGGCGTCGGAGGCGCCCGCGTTGTGGAATACGGTGCCGTCCACGGTGATCGCGCGCACCGTCTCGGCACGGGCGACCGCGGTCGCGGCCAATGTCACCGTCTCGCCGAGCGAAGTATCGGCGATTCCGGCGAACCTGCTGGTGAGCGGTGCCGCGCCGAGCGAGACGTGAATGTCCTTGCGCGAGGACGCCGCATAGCCGTCGAGCGCGGTGTACAGGTGCTCGGCCGCATCGGCGGTCGCGGTGCCCGCGTCCAAGGTCAGCGGTGCGAGGTCGAACAGCAGGCCGGACAAAGCGGCAGGCAGATCGGCGACCGGCACGCCCCGCTCGCCGACACCGAGCCATACGGCGCTGATGCCGTTGCCGAGACCGGCCATGATCTCCCGGTTGACCGCGGCAGCGTCGCCGCCGCCGAAGTGCGCGCTCACATGCCAGCCGCGGTGCACGTCGCGGGTGGCGTCGCTGCCCCGGACGAACGGATAGGTACCGGGCAGCGGCTGCTCGGGCAGCTCGTCCTTGCGCGTGTACAGCGGGGCGATGGTCAGCCCGTCGTAGGTCGTTTCATCGAGCAGATGCTCTGGCTCGTCCGGCAGTTCGGCGATTTCGACCCGCCGGACTTTCGCCAGCACCCCGGCCACGCCTTTGCGCCACGCGGCGAACTGCGGCACCGGATCCGCGCCCGTGGGCGCCGATCCCGGTCCGGGCTCTGAAGCAATCGGCATAGCTTGCTGTTCCTCTTCCACTCGACTGCAGGCGCACCCGTGATTGTGTGCCAAAACCACCGTATTCGCCCAGTTCAGCGACTACTTTGGTTAACGAGCATTCGTCCCGTTTCTTCTGATGCTAGCGGCAACTCCGCAACGCGTTGTCCCCTAGTACCACTACCACCCGGTAATCTGGCCCCGGTGACCAGGCTGATCCGTGACCCGCGCGTGCTCGCGTTGATCGTCGGTGTCGTCGCATTGTTCGTGGCGGCAATGCTGGTCCCGCTACCCAGTCCGCGGCAGATCCAAGACTGGGCGACCTCGGTCGGCCCGATCTTTCCGGTGCTGTTCTTCGTGGTGCACGCGCTCGTGACGGTCGCGCCGATCCCGCGCACGGTGTTCACGGTCAGCGCCGGACTACTGTTCGGTCCCGTGCTCGGCATCGCCCTCGCCGTCGGCGCGACGACGATCAGTGCCGCCCTTGCCATCCTGCTGGTGCGTGCGCTCGATCGCGAGCAGGTCGCGTCGCGACTCACCCATCCGGCCGTGCGCGCCGTCGATGATCGGCTACAGCGCCGCGGCTGGTTGGCCGTCGGCTCGCTGCGACTGATCGCCGCGGTTCCGTTCTCGGTGATCAACTACTGCTGCGGGCTGTCCTCGATCCGCTTCTGGCCGTACATGATCGCCACCCTGATCGGCGTCCTCCCGGGCACCGTCGGGACCGTCATCCTCGGCGACGCCCTCACGGGTACCACACACCCAGCGCTGATTGTGTTCTCCGCAGTGCTGATTGCCGTAGGTGTGATCGGCTTGGTCGTCGACGCTCGCTGGGGCAATCAGGGCATCGAGCTCGCCGAGGAACCCACACCGGCCACAGTCGCCGACTAGTCCACCGTTCGCCGCGGTGTTGTCAGTCCACGGTCAGTTCGATGGGTACTGCGATGACGTCGACCATTGCGCCGTTGCGCAGGACCGTGACCGGGAGTTTGACACCGATGGCATCGGCGAAGAGTTGACGCTGAATGCCTTGAGCGTCACGGACTTCCGCGCGAGCGACACTCAAGACCAAGTCACCACGGCGTAAGCCTGCTTCTTCCGCCGGGCCGCCGCGGACGACTTCCATGATGCGGACACCGGCGGCTTGGCCGGTGCGCGCGGCGACCGTAGCGGGGAGCGGCGCGGGCATGCCGACCAGGCCGAGGTAGGCGCGGCGGACCCGGCCGTCGGTATGCAGGGTGCCGATGATGCGGCGAGTGGTGGCGTTGATCGGAATCGCCAGGCCGAGGCCGATTCCGGCGACGGCGGTGTTGATGCCGACTACCCGGCCTGCCGAATCCGACAGTGCCCCACCGGAATTGCCCGGGTTGAGGGCGGCATCGGTTTGGATCACGTCTTCGATCACTCGTCCCGCGCGACGCGAGGCGACCGGGACGGCTCGGCCCAGCGCGCTCACCACTCCGGCGGTGACCGAACCGGCGAGGCCGAGTGGGCTGCCGACGGCAACCACCAGCTGGCCGACGACGAGTTCATCCGCGTCGCCCAGCGTGACCGCCCCGGGTGCGCCGTTGCGGGAGCGCAGCACCGCGAGATCCGACAGCGGATCGATGCCGACGACATCGAATTTGGCTTCCACCCCGTCGGCGAACACCACCTCGCCGCCGCTGGCCGACCCGACGACGTGCGCGTTCGTCAGCATGAAGCCGTCGTCGGTGAACACGACCGCCGAGCCGCTTCCCCGTCTGGTCCGCACGCTGGCCACGTGCGGCGTGACCGACGCGGCAACCCTGGTCACCGTGCGCGAATAGGCATCCATCGCGGCGTCATCGTCCACGTCGACCACCACCCCTGATTACACGTTTGCATCAACCCCTCCAGCATGCCCGCAGGACGCTCGGGGCGCACCGTGTTCACCACAGGCACAACCAATCGACGCCGTACCGTCGCCTGCCATCCGGCGCCGCGTACCGACCCGCCGCCGAACTGTTGCGTTCAACGCAATATTGGTGTGCAAACTATGCACTGGACATCATGCCACCGGCGACACAGACTGTGTTCACAGCGAACGCAGCTTTCCGGCCGCCCCGATCAGCAGGGGATTCGAATTCCGTTCAGCGACATCGCATTACGAGACAACATGCATCCGCATGGCCGCTGCGTGCGCAGTGACCGACGAACCGATACAGGAGTGAGCACTATGGCGAGGACCGTGCGACCGACGGCTTATGGAACACCGGAAGTCCTCGAGATCGTCGAGACACCCATCCCGCAGCCCGCCGTCGACGGTGTCGTCGTGGAAGTCCGCGCTGCCGGAGTCAACCCCATCGACTGGAAGATCTACAGCGGCGCCTTCCACACTGTGGACGACGAGCACAAGGATGCCGCCGGTGTCGCCGCCGACCTGCCTCGGCTCGGCATGGAATGCGCGGGCGTCGTCACAGCCATCGGTTCGGAGGTGACCGGGGTCCAGGTCGGCGATGAGGTCATCGTCTACCCGGCCTCCGGCGCCTATGCCGATTACGTCACCGCGCCCGTCGCCGCGCTGATCCCCAAGCCTGCCGATCTCGGCTGGCCCGAGGCCGGGTCGTTGATGCTCGCGGGCCTCACGGCAACACACGCCCTGCACGCCGCCGGCGTCGGTGCGGGCGACACCGTGCTCATTCACGGCGCCGCCGGCGGAGTCGGGTTGATGGCCGTGCAATTGGCCGCCGCGCTGGGCGCGACGGTGATCGCCACTGCCGCGGCACGCAATCACGAAGCGCTGCGCGGCCTCGGCGCCATCCCGGTGACCTACGGCAGCGGGTTGCTCGACCGCGTGCGGGCTGCCGCGCCCGGCGGCGTCACCGCCGCGGTGGACTGCGCGGGCAGCGACGAAGCGCTCGACACATCCCTCGAGTTGGTGGCCGACCCGCAGCGCATCGTCTCGATCACCGGCGGCGATGGCCGCCTGGCCGCCGGGATCAAGGTGCTCGGCTACGGGCCGGGCGAGGACGCGGGTACCGAGTTCCGGCAGGCCGCGCGGGCTGAGCTGGCGGCCCGTGCGGGCGCGGGTGAGCTGCTGGTGCTGATCGACAACGTCTACCCGCTACAGGAGGCAGCGAAGGCGCACCAGGCCGGAATCAGCGGACACGCACCCGGCAAGCTGGTACTTGTCCCGTAATCGCACCCGCGCGACGAAATCGACTGCCCGCGAACACCTCCCCGGCCACACCCCCACCACCCCGACCGAAGGCGCCCGGCAGCGGGTCCAGCCAACCAAAGGTCGCCTTCATCCGAAGCGAACCGGCCTACCGAAGGGCCCCTTCGGTAGGGCAGACGGGACGAAGAGCGCCTTCGGTCTTCCATTGGGCCGCAAGAAGTTACGCGGCGGGGCTCATGGTGGCACCCTCGAAGAACTCCGATTCGGTCATGCCTAGGCGGGTGGTGACCAGCTCGAGCGCCAAGCGGAGGACTTCTTGGGCGGTCGGGGCGACCACCTGGGACTGTTCGAGGCGGGTGGTTCCGCATTCGACCCGGACCCGGCAGCGCCAGCCTGCGCCGGTGGGATAGGGCTGGGGGCGGCCGATCAGGACGCTCATACGGACGCCGTCCCGGAGGAACTCGTTCGTGGCCAGCAGGTCGTCGTCGGGGGTGATCATCATGGTCATGTCACCCACGACCCAACACAGGCAATGTTGCAGCTACAAGTCGGTTCCGCATCGGATGCTCCCGGTATTACTCAACAGGCAGGGCACTTACGACTATCCGTTCGCTATGAACGTAGCTCGACACGCGCAACTCCGCAACATTTGAGCAAACATTTTGTCACGAGGCGGTTGACCCGCAGGTAGCCAGCGCGAAGCCCCGCACCTCGAAGCCGTCGAGGGCGGGGCTTCTCCGCAGTTCAGAGGTTACTTCCGGCGGCGGCCCGCCACCTGGCGATCCCCACCGCGAGGCCATCCCACTCGCCGAGGTCGCAGACCGACCCAGACGAGCCGGCAATCGGACCATTCGCCACGGCGGCAACCATCGACCCCGCCGCGAATGCGCCGATACAACCCTCCGGTAAATCCAATTTCGGCAACCCGACGATCCTGGCGTAAAGATTCGCGTCCATATCGCCGAAATGGTGTTGACACCCAAACATGCCATTCTGCCGATTCGCGAAATACATAGACATTCAGCACTATTCGGACCCGAGCAGAGGTCGGGCTCGTCAGCAGCGACGCGCCGCGATTACCGCCGACTTATCCAGTCAATGTGCGCTCGGACACCCATCACCCGCCCTGTGCTCAGCATCACCACGTAAACCCCTGCCGCTCAACCGCTTTCCCTTCCGATTTCACTGCCGCGTTACACATTCGGCACGCGATCGGAAATGTTCACCCCGGACGCTGTGCGCATGCGTCCGATGCGATCTCGACATCGTGTACATGTGCTGGCGTGTGACGTTTGCGGCCGTTTGCCGCACCCGCGCCGAGCACGATTGACGCTGGCCAAATTGGCTGCGGTATTTCCGGTCGAACTCGCGCTGCACGCGCTCGTCGTCTACTACGACCCGCCCTATTTGCTCACCGTGGCCCTGCTGACGATCAGCACGACAACGCTCATCATCTGGGTCGTCGAGCCCTCCGCGACGCGCATGCTCGGCGCGTGGCTGCACGGCCCCGAGCTCCGCAGCCGCGACGACGTCGACCGCGCGCCCACCCTGTGGCGCATCCGCGTCCGCGTCGACGATCGTCCCGGCCAGCTGGAGGCACTCGCCAGGCACCTGGCCCGTCGCGGCGCGAACATCCTCAATGTCCATGTGCACCAACTCGAATCGGGCGTCCTCAACGAGCTGGTCATCGCCGCGCCGACCGGCATCACCCCGGATGCCTTGTCGTCAGCGGTCGTGCACGCCGGCGGATCCGGGGTCCGCATCTGGCCCGCCTCCGCGTTCGCCCTGATCGACGGCCAGACCAAGGCACTGAGCATCGCGACCCGCGTCGCGGCCGATCCCGACGAACTCCCCCTCGCCATCGCCGAACTGCTCGGCGCCCGCTACCTCACCCCGGGCACCTTCACCCAACGCGACCTCACGTTCGACGGCACCACCCTGGTCGTGCCGTGGCAGCCGGACCGCCCGCTCATCTTCGTCCGCGCTGATGAACCTTTCACCCCGGCCGAGAACGCCCGCGCACACCGCCTCACCGACTTGGCCCGCAGCGTTACCAGACACGGCTGACGCACGGTCCCAACAGAATTCCGTCTACCTGCGTCATTGCAAGCACCTCTTGCCCTATCCGTCTGAGACGGTATCGTACTAGTAGTACCGCATACTGACGGTACCGAGCTCAATGAGGTGCGAGATGACCGAGCAAAGTGTGCGAGCCAGGGAACGCACGGGCAGTGGATACCCGAAGGCGCGGCGAATCAAATTCCGCTTCGGCGAGCCGGTGCCGATGTCGAAGTACTACGCGGGCGGCGACATGGTGTTCAGCCACTTCATCGCCGGATTGTCCGCAGGGTTCCCGCCCGGCGAGGAGTCGTTCATCCGGTCGGTGCGCCGGTTCGCGGACCAGATCACCGATCCGCTACTCAAGAAGCGGGTCGCCGGGTTCATCGGCCAGGAGGCGATGCACGGCCAGGAACATCGGCGGCTCAACGAGAAGCTGATCGAGATGGGTTATGCCATCGAATGGCTGGACGCACCGGAGGTCGTCGAACGGCAGAAGCGGTTCGAGCAGCGCCTCCCCGCCCGGCTGCATCTCGCAGCGACCGCGGCGGCCGAGCACTACACGGCGGTACTGGCCGAACGCGTGCTGTCCAGTCCCGAGATCCAGGCGCTGGCCGGTGACGAAGAAGTGCGAAATCTGTTGAACTGGCACGCTTTCGAGGAACTCGAGCACAAGTCGGTCGCGTTCGACGTGTACCGCGCGGTCGGCGGCACTGAGACGATGCGCATCCTCACGATGGCGACGTTGGTCGCGCTCACGCTCCCGCTCACCGCGGTCACGCTCACCGCGTCGATCAGCCGCGACCCGGACGCACGGCGGTACCCGCTGAGTCTGGCCAGAGAAGCCGTCACGCTGTTCCGCGGGCCGGTATTCCGCGGCATCGGCCGTGAGCTGGTGCTGTATCTGCGGCCCAACTTCCATCCCGACGACATCGACTCGCGAGAGTTGTTGGAGCACTGGCAGAAAGAGCTCTTCGGCACCGAAGGCAGCCTCGTCGATCACCTGAAGTAACCACTCACCGCAATCGAATACCCCTGGAATCAACGGAGATTCACATGACTACCAGCGTGCAGAAGAACGGCGCGGGCGGCTACCCGAAGGTGCGGCGGATGAAGTTCCGCTTCGGCGAACCGGAACCGATGACCAAGTACTACGCGGGCGACGACATCGTGCTCAGCCACCTCGTCGCGCTGCTCTCCGCCGCCTTCCCGCCCGGCGAGGAATCGTTCATCCGGTCGGTGCGCCGATTCGCCGAGCAGATCACCGATCCGGTGCTCAAGAAGCGGGTCGCGGCGTTCATCGGCCAGGAGGCGGTGCACGGCCAGCAGCACGGCCGATTGAACGAACAGCTGTTCGCGCTCGGCTATCCCCTGCCGCGCTTCGTGAGCGGGCGTGGCGGGCTCTTGCAGCGGGCCGAGCGGCTGGCACCGCCCGCCGCCCACCTCGCCATCACGGCCGCCGCCGAGCACTACACCGCGGTACTGGCGGCGCGGGTGCTGTCCAGCCCCGAAATCCAGCGACTCGCGGCCGATCCCGAGGTGCGCAACCTGCTCAACTGGCACGCGCTCGAAGAGCTGGAACACAAGTCGGTGGCGTTCGACGTCTATCGCTCGGTCGGCGGGCCCGAGTGGCTGCGGATCGCGGTCATGTCGGTGCTGTACGCCTTCACGATTCCGGTGGTCGGACTGGGCGTGCTCGCCTCGATCATCGCCGATCCCCCTGCCTGGCAGCCGATCACGGTCACCCGGCAGTCCTACCGACTGATTCGAGGACCGATCGTGCGCGGGCTGCTCAGCGAGATCCAGGTGTACCTGAAACCGGGCTTCCACCCGGACGACGTGGACACCGCGGCCCTGCTCCAGCAGTGGCAGACCGAATTGTTCGGCGCCGAAGGCGCGCTCGTGGATCGTGTCCGATGAGCGCGGTGCAGGCCGATCATGAAGTAGTCGTGATCGGCGCGGGGTTCGGCGGCATCGGGGCCGCTATCGCCTTGCAACGCAAAGGCATCCACGACTTCGTCATCGTCGACAAGTGGGATCGTGTCGGTGGAACCTGGCATGCCAACACCTATCCGGGTGTCGCCGTGGATATCCCGTCGTTCATCTACAGCTTCTCCTATGAGCAGCGCGGTGACTGGTCACGAATCTTCGCACCCGGCACCGAGTTGCGCGATTACGCCGAGGGCATGGTCGACAAGTACGGGCTGCGGCCGAAGCTGCGGTTGAACACGACGATCGTCTCGGCGGTGTTCGACGCCCAGGACAGCCTGTGGTTGCTCGGCACCGACGGCGGTCGCACGCTCACCGCCCGCTACGTCGTGATGGCGATCGGCGGGCTGGAACGGCCGAAGATGCCCGACATTCCGGGCCTGCACGACTTCGCGGGCACGCTGATGCACACGGCGCTGTGGGACGACGACGTCGCGCTCACCGGCAAGCGGGTCGCGGTGATCGGGACCGGTGCGACCGCGTTGCAGCTGGTGCCCGCGATCGTCGACGAGGCGGCGCATATGAGCGTCTTCCAGCGGACACCGATCTGGGTGTTCCCGAAATCCGATGCGGCCGTGGGATCGATCGGCCGCGCGATCCTCGAACGTCCCTGGGTGCGTTCCGGTATCCGGATGCTCGGCACCATCGCGACCGAGATCGGCATGGGCGGCATGGTGGCCGGTCCGACCTGGCTCGGCGACGCGGGCCGGCGGCTGGCCGAGATCCCGGCGCGCCGCTGGATGCGGGCCCAGGTGCATGATCCGGTCATCCGCGAGAAGCTGATTCCGGCCTACGGGCTCGGCTGCAAGCGGCCATCGATGTCGAACGACTACCTGTCGACGTTCAATCGGCCGGATGTCAGCCTGATTACCGAGCCGATCGGTTTCATCGGCGAACGCGGCATCACCACCGAGGACGGGGTGGAGCATCCGGTCGACGTGCTGATCTGCGCCACCGGATTCAAACTGTGGGAAAAGGATTCGATACCGCCGTTCCCGGTGACCGGCCGCAACGGGCTCGACCTCGGCGAGTTCTGGGACCGCAACAGATTCCAGGCCTACCACGGCGTCTCGGTGCCCGGGTTCCCGAATATGTTCACCATCACCGGGCCTTACGGCTTCGTGCTGGGCTCCTACATCTGGATGATCGAGGCCACGGCCGCGCACCTGAGCCGGGCCATCGCCGAGACCAAGCGGCGCGGTGCGACCGTATGCGAGATCAGCCAGCACGCGCACGACGAGTACTTCGCCAAATGTCTACGCCGCCAGGAGAAGAACTTCCTGTTCACCTCCGCCTGCGACGGGTCGAACACCTATTACATCAACAGCCACGGCGATTCACCGTTCCGTCCGTCCACGCACGGCGAGATGTACTGGCAGAACCGGCATTTCGATCTCGACGACTACCACTACCGGCAGCCCGTGCCCGCGCCGCGGACCGGCGCGATCCTCGAGGAATCCGTATGAGAATCACCAACATCCACCCGGAACTGGTGGTGGTGACCGGTGCGGGTAGCGGCATCGGCCGGGCCATCGCCATCCGGTTCGCCAAAGCGGGCGCGCACGTGGTGGTTTCCGATCTGGATCTGGATTCCGCGTTGGCGACCGAGGCGATGATCCACGCGCGCGGGCAGCGGGCCTCCGCGGCCCGGCTCGACGTCACCGACCCCAAGGCGTGGGAGGCGTTCGGCCGGGACGTGCTCGCGGATCACGGCGTGCCGGATGTACTCGTCAACAACGCGGGCATGCTGGTGAGCGGCGCGTTCGTGGATCTGACGCCCGCCGACTGGGATCGCCAGTTGAGTGTGAACCTGCTCGGCGTGGTGCACGGCTGCCGGGTGTTCGGGCAGCAGATGATCGACGACCGCAAGCGCGGGCACATCGTGAATATCGCGTCGGCGGCGGCCTTTACGCCGACGCCGGTGATGTCGGCGTATTCGGTGTCCAAGGCCGGGGTGAAGATGCTCACCGAGTGCCTGCGACTCGAGTTCGGGCCCAAGGGAATCGGCGTCAGTGCGATCTGTCCCGGGGTGATCAACACCAACATCGGCGAGCATGCCGTCACCGTCGGTGTCGATCAGGAGTTGATCGCACGCGGCAAGGAGGTAGCGCGACGGGTGCAGGAGGTGGCGGCGAAACTGCCGTTCTCGCCGATGAGTCCGGATCTGGTGGCGCGGGCGGCCCAGCGCGCGGTGCGGTACGACCTCGCCGTCGTTCCGGTGCGGACCGAGGCGTGGTTGGGCTACTTCATGCTGCGGATCGCGCCAGGAGTGAATCGGCGGATCACCCAGCCGTTGGATGTCGAGCGGATCGAACGGATCGGGCGGCGGATGCTCCGGTTGCTCGATCCGGTGTCCGTGACTTCCACAGCGGCGCAGCCGGTTTCCGCGCCGATCGAGGTGCCGAGGTAGCACGTTGAGCGAGCGCAGCGCGGACAAAGGTGTCCATGAGCTGAAGGTCAGTGCGGTGGTCGAGGAGACGGCCGATGCCCGCACCTTGGTCTTCGAGGTGCCCGACGAGCTCAGTGAGCGATTCCGGTATCGCCCTGGCCAGTTCCTCACTCTGCGGGTGCCGAGTGCCCGTACCGGCTCGGTAGCTCGGTGTTATTCGCTGTGTAGCAGCCCGCATTGCGATGATCGGATCGCGGTGACAGTCAAGCGGATCGCGGACGGTTATGCCTCGAACCTGATCTGCGACACCGTCGCGGTCGGCGATCTGATCACGGTACTGGAGCCGTCCGGTTCGTTCGGGCCGCGCGAGCTGGATGCCGATGTGCTGCTGTGCGCGGCGGGCAGTGGCATCACGCCGGTCCTGTCGATCATCAAATCCATAATGGTCGGCGGCCGTGGGAACGTTGTTGTGCTGTATGCCAATCGGGATCGGCGGTCGGTGATTTTCGCGGACGTGCTCGATGACCTGACATACCGCTACCCCGGTCGGCTACAGGTACTGCACTGGCTCGAATCCGAGCGCGGGCTGCCGACCGCGGCGGCCGTCGAGGAACTCGTCCGACCGCACTCCGGTCGCGATTGGTTTCTCTGCGGCCCTGCCGGATTCATGACAGTGGTCGGCGCCGCAGCGCACGCGCTGCGGGTGCCGACCACCCGCATCCACACCGAGGAATACCGATCCCTGCAATCGAATCCGTTCGATAAACCCATCCACACCAACGGAAACACACCACTCGGCGACGTAGCCGTTGTCGAGGTGGACATCGACGGAGAAACCCACATCCTGAAGTGGCCCAAGCACACTCCCCTACTGGATGTGTTGCTGGACAACGGAATCGACGCGCCCTACGTTTGCCGCGAATCCGCCTGCGGCACGTGCGTCTGCTCGGTGAAACAGGGACGCACCCGGATGCGGCAGAACGAGGCTCTCATCGATGACGAACTCGCCCTCGGACTGACCCTCGCCTGCCAGACCCTCCCCGAGTCACCCCGGGTGCACATCGCCTTCGACCAGTGACTCACTCCGGCTCGAACGCCAGGTGCGCCGGTTTCGCCACGTCGAACGGAAGGTTGTTGAGCTCGGCGACCCCGTCCAGCATGTTCCTGGCGATGATGCTCACATGCTGGGCGAACCGCTCGGTCGACATCACCTCGGCCCTGCTGCGGTTGGCGCCGAGCCACCAGTCGGTGGCCGAGCCGACCGCGCCGAAGATGGCATAGGCGGTCAGCTCCAGGCTGCCGGTGTCGACGTTTTGCCCTTCCAGCCGTTCCTCGACCATCTGGGCCGCCAGCAGCGCCGACCGCTGCGCCACCTCGATGGCGCGTTCGGGCTGTTCGGCCTGCTGGGCGAGCCGGCTGTGCACCAGGAACCGGAACACATCGGGCTGTGCCTCCACCACGGCGACATACTCGCCGGTGACGATGCGAATCAGCTCGGCCACCGAATCGGTGGTCAGGCTGATCTTCGCGAGCACCCGCTCCCACAGCATGCTCTGCACCCGATCCAGGATCGCCAGGTACAGATCGGTCTTGTCCGCGAAGTGCCGATACAGCTTCGGCTTGGCGCAGCCCGCGGCCCGCGCGATGTCGTCCATGCTCACGTCGGGGCCGTGCTCGGCGAGTGCCCGGAAGGCGGCGTCGACGAATTCGCCGCGCACCTGCTCCCGATGCGCGCGCCATCGTTCGGTCCTGGCATCCGGACGCGGCGCGTCGGGCGAGCTGCTACCGGCGGCCGTCATGCCTGTCATGATATTGAATGCCGAGCTCGGCCACGCGCTTCGGGCCACGACAAGGTCAGCGCAGCCAGCCCTTTCGCTTGATGTAGGCGAGCGGGATCACGGCGGCCACCAGGGTCATGAGGGTGGTGGCGAGAAAACCGTGCTGCCATTCCAGTTCGGGCATCCAGGTGAAGTTCATGCCGTAAAAGGTGGCGATCAGGGTGGGCGGGAGGAAGACCGCGGTGATGATGGTGAACACCTTGACGATCTGATTCTGTTTGACGTCGAGCCAGGTCATCACCGACTGCTGCAGGTAGCGCACCTTGTCGTGCTCGAAGCCCGCGTGCTGTTTCACCCCGTCCACGTCGGCGATCAGGATGGCAAGCAGGCTCTCCAGTTCGGCGCTGCGCACGGTGATATCGGCCATCAGATGTCTTGCGGCGCGGGCTAATTGGAGCTGGGTCTCCTGGGTGCGCGAGACGATCTCCTCGGCCGTGTTCATCCGCGACATGGTGCCGCGCATGTCGGCGACGCCGATCTCGCGACCGCGCTGGTCGTAACCGTTGGTGGCCATTTCGATCTCGTCGTTCATCGCCTCCAGCGCGTCGCTGGCGTAGTAGATCACCCGCTCGGACGCCTCGTTCAGCGCCCATAACAGCGCGTACATCACGCCGTGCGAGGAACCGGTGAGGGTCGGGTTGCGGCGCATCTTCGCGATCGCCTTGTCGAACGGGATGAAGTGCTCGTCCGGCTGCAGTGTCACCAGGAATTCCGGACCCAGTGCGAAGACGATGGTTTCGCGTTCGATGGCGTCGCCGCGCTTGTAGTTGGCGACGACCGGCAGGTAGAGGAAGTTGTCGGTCTCCCAGACCCGGTTGCGCGCGGCGGCGAAGTCGACGCCGAGCCGCTCGCGCAGTACCGCGGCGGTGTCGGCGTCGGTGGCGGCCAGCGGAATCCAGTGTTGTTGCAGGACTTCGGTGTCGAACCGGTCGGTGGTCACGGCGCTGGTGGGGGCACGCATCGCTACTGACCGTAGGACGAGTGGGCGGGCGAGACGGACGACGAGCCGACGGGCGCCTGCGGGTGGGCGTAATGCATCGTCAGCAGTCCCGCGCTGATCAGCAGATAGAGACCGACGGTGAACCAGATCGACTGCCGCTCCAAATTCGGTGCGCGGTGCGGTGTTTCGGCCTTCTTGAACATGATCGCCATGGCGGAACTCCAATGCTTCGTAGCGTCTGATGGTGACAACGTCTGGTGGTGACACGCCCGCCTGCCGCGGGCCGAGCGCGGACAGCAGGCAGCCGCGCCCGGATGCCGGTGCGGCCGTCGGGGACGGTCACACCGGCTACTCAGGCCGACGCCGTGCGCGCCGGCCCTTCGGGTCGAAAGAATGTTGAGAATTGGTGCCGCGTCAGGCGATCGGCCGGCCGCTCAGCTCGGCCGCGGATCGCGCGGGCAGATCAACGACGAACCGGCACAACCCGTTTCGCTAAGGCGGTCCGGCTAGAGACGTCGATACTGTCAACCGGCATCAGCCGCTCACCCCGCTTCGGTTGGTTGCTCACTACGCAGAATTGCGCACCCATTATTAGAAACCCGGCGTCGTACGTTCGTCAATCAGTTGCGCAAGTATTCGACTCCATGCCACGCTACGGACAGGTTGGAGGGCGGACGTGACCGAGCACGGCGAGCCGGGTCCCATCCCGGCGGCTCAACTACATGACGCGGCAGCGGTTTTCGGCATGCTCGCGGCCACCGCCCGGCTGCAGATCCTCTGGCTGCTCAGTCAGGGCGAACGCGACGTCGGCTCGCTGGCCGCCGAGATCGGGCAAACCGTGCCCGCGGTCAGCCAGCACCTCGCGAAGCTCAAACTGGCCGGCCTGGTGCACATGCGCAAAGAGGGTCGGCGCAACGTCTATGTGATCGCCGATCCCGGCATCGCCGACATCGTCCGCCTCGCCTTCCGGCACCACCGGCTGCACGGCGGGCGGTTGCCCGAGGGCCTGGGCGACTGAGAGCAAGATCGCGCCTGCTCAGGTCGCGTTTCGGCGGTCCGCTGGGTACCGTGACCTGGTCTGACCCGTTAATGATCCAGAAAGGGAGCGGTGATGAACCCGTTCTCTGTCCGCAATGCCGGACTTGCCGTTATTGCCCTGGCCGGATTGGTGACGGGATGTAGCAGCGTGAGCACGCCGGACGCCGCCCCCGCGGCGCCCGCGAACCCGTTCGCCGATTGCGCGCCGCTGACCAACCAGCAGATCAGCGACGCCGTGCACGCGGGCGGCCTGACCACGCACCACTCACCGCAGGTGTGCTACTGGGAGGCGCAGGTCGGCGACGGCGACGCGACCGTCAGCTTCACCTACTCCGCGCAGGACTCGCTGCAGCAGCTGTGGGACCGCGCCAGAGCCGACGGTTTCCAGACCGAGCACATGGTGATCACCAAACACGTCCTCGGCACGGTCACCGCGACCGCGTTCTACATCCGCAACCCGCACGACCCCGGCGACTGCGCGGTCACCGCCGCCGCCAACGGCGCCATCACCTGGCGGGTCCAGAACCGTTCGCGCACAACAGCACTCGATCCCTGCGCGGCCGCACTCGACCTGGCCACCATGATGGTCGACCTGTCGCCGTGAGTCTCAGAACAGGAAATACCGCTGGGCCATCGGGAGTTCGGTGGCGGGCTGCTCGGTCCAGACCTCGCCGTCGATGCGGACGGTGAAGGTGTCCGGGTCGACTTCGATGCGCGGCATGGCGTAATTGTGTGGCATGTCGGTCTTCTTGCGATCGCGAACGTTCTTGACCGGGGCCAGTTTTCGATTGATCCGCAGGCGGTCGGCGAGACCGTCGTCGATGGCCTGCTCGGAGACGAAATGCAGTGAGGTGGCGGCCGCGGCGAGCGGAGCCGCGCCGAACATCGGGCGGGGCAGCACCGGTTGCGGAGTCGGGATGGAGGCGTTGGCGTCGCCCATCGCGGCCCAGGCGATGGCGCCGCCCTTGAGTACCGCGTGCGGGCGGACGCCGAAGAAAGCGGGCTCCCACAGCACCAGGTCGGCGAGCTTGCCGACCTCGACGGAGCCGATCTCGTGGTCGAGGCCGTGCGCGACGGCCGGGCAGATGGTGTATTTCGCGATGTAGCGCTGCACCCTGGCGTTGTCGGCCGCGCCGTCGCCGGGCAGCGCGCCGCGGCGGCGTTTCATCACGTGGGCGGTCTGCCAGGTGCGCATGACCACCTCGCCGATCCGGCCCATCGCCTGGGAGTCGCTGCCGATCATCGAGATCGCGCCGAGGTCGTGCAGCAGGTCTTCGGCCGCAATGGTGGACGGGCGGATCCGGCTCTCCGCGAACGCGAGATCCTCCGGGATGGAGGCACTCAGGTGGTGGCACACCATGAGCATGTCGAGATGCTCGTCGAGGGTGTTGACGGTGTGCGGGCGGGTCGGGTTGGTGGAGCTGGGCAGCACGTTGAGATGCGCTGCGACGGTGATGATGTCGGGCGCGTGCCCGCCGCCCGCGCCCTCGGTGTGATAAGCGTGGATGCCGCGGCCCGCGATGGCGCCGAGGGTGTCCTCGACGAAACCGGCCTCGTTCAACGTGTCCGAGTGCAGGGCCACCTGGACGCCCGCCGCGTCGGCGACGGTGAGGCAGGCGTCGATCGCGGCCGGGGTGGAGCCCCAGTCCTCGTGCAGCTTGAAACCCGCTGCGCCGCCGCGCAATTGCTCCCACATCGCCTCGGCGCTGACGGTATTGCCCTTGCCGAGGAGCACGATGTTCATCGGCCAGCCGTCGGTGGCCTCGAGCATGCGGGCCAGATGCCAGGAGCCCGGGGTGACCGTGGTCGCCTTGCTGCCCTCGGCCGGACCGGTGCCGCCGCCGATCAGAGTGGTGATGCCGCCGCCGAGCGCCTCGTCCATCAGCTGCGGACAGATGAAGTGCACGTGACAGTCGATGGCGCCCGCGGTGAGGATGCGGCCGTTGCCCGCGATGATCTCGGTGGACGGGCCGACCACCAGGTCGGGGTGCACCCCGTTCATGGTGTCGGGGTTGCCCGCCTTGCCGATGGCGCAGATGCGACCGTCGCGAATGCCGATGTCGGCCTTGATGATCCCCCAGTGATCGATGATCACCGCGCCGGTGATCACGGTATCGGGGGCACCGTCGGCACGGGTCGCGCGGGCCTGGCCCATCGATTCGCGCAGCACCTTGCCGCCACCGAAGACCGCCTCGTCGCCCGCGAGACCCGGTCCGCCGCTGCGGTCTTCGGTGATCTCGACGAAAAGATCGGTGTCGGCCAGCCGAATTCGGTCACCGGTCGTCGGTCCGAACAACTCCGCGTACCGTGCGCGGCTCAACTCAGTCATCGTGCCCCTCCAGGGTGGCCGCGTCCAGGTGGCCGGGGGGCGTCAGGCTGATGCCGTGCACCTCGCGGGTGCCGCCCAGCGGGACGAGCGAAACACGTTGCCCCAAGCCGGGTTCGAAGCGCACCGCGGTGCCTGCGGGGATATCGAGGCGGTGGCCGTGCGCGGCGGCGCGGTCGAAGCGCAGCGCGGCGTTGGACTGCGGGAAGTGCACGTGGCTGCCGACCTGTACGGGACGGTCGCCGGTGTTCACGACGTCGAGTTCGATTCGCTGCGCACCCGCGTTGAGCTCGATAATGCCCTCAGCACAGAGGTATTCACCGGGAATCATGCCGCGCACATCCGCTCGAGGTCGGCACGCACGCGACGTTCGGTGCCCACCGGCAACCACTCGGAGTGATCTCTCATCCAGTCCTCCTAACCGATCGGATGATGGACGGTGACCAGCTTGGTGCCATCCGGGAAGGTGGCCTCGACCTGAACATCGTGGATCATCTCCGGCACCCCGTCCATCACGTCGGCGCGCGTGAGAACCGTTCGGCCAGAAGACATCAGCTCGGCGACCGAGCGTCCGTCCCGCGCGCCTTCGAGCACGTGGTCGCTGATCAGCGCCACCGCCTCCGGATGGTTGAGCTTGAGCCCGCGCGCCTGCCTGCGCCGGGCCAGCTCGGCCGCGTAGCTCAGCAGCAGCCGTTCCTGCTCATGCGGCGACAGTCGCATCCGGGCTCCTCACCGGGTCGGTTCATGGGTGACGGTCATTCTGGCACGCCCGTTCCGGCGACGCGGGACGAGCGTCTCGGCGGGCGGCTGCGCGCTCTCCGGCCGAGTGGCTGTGGCGTCCCTGACCGGAGGCTGCGTCAGTCCTCAGCCGGGCAGGTTCTGCAGGCGAACCTGGCCGCGCGCGACCACTCGCCCTTCTTCGTCGGTGATCACTACCTGCCACAGCTGCTGCAGCCTGCCGCGGTGGATCGGGGTCGCCTCGCCGACGAGGTTGCCGTCACGGACCGCCCGCAGAAAGTCGGTGTTGTTGTTCACCCCGACGACAGTCCCCTTTGCGCCGTACCAGATTCCGCCGGCGACGCTGGCGAGCGTCTCGATGACGGTGCTGTAGACGCCGCCGTTCTGGATGCCGGCGGGCTGGTACAGGTGCGGCTTGACGGTCCACTCACCGCGCACCCGGTCCGGGGTCGTTTCCGTGTAGCGCAGGCCGATCAGGTCGGAGAACGTGCCTTCGCTGACCTTCGTCATCTGCTCCGGCGTGATGGTCGCGAGCCAATCCGCCGCCCGGGTCTCCTGGTCTGTCATGCGGTCCACTTTTGCACAGCGGCCACGGCCCGATTACCGCTGGCTCGCCGTGAGCGGTCGCTCGTTGCGCCGCAGGAGAATAAGCGATGGGCTCCACGGCTAGACGTGGAGCCCATCGCGGCAATGGATCGGGGGTCACCGCAGCCCTCGGGACTCTCGACCAATCCTTACGCCGGTTATGACTATAGGTCAGGCTTACCTAACTAAGCAAGGCCGTCGCACGACGAACCGGCAATCCACGCTGCTCCAAGGCAGCCAAGAGGCCTTGACCGCGCCGCGTACCGACCACCGCATCGGTGCCGGCGAGATCCGGCACGTAGGTCGAAGCGCCGGCGATGGATTCACCGACCAGCAACCAGAATCGGCGTGCGCTCAAACCCGAGTAGCGGGCCATGCTCGACTGGATCAGCGTCAGCGAGGGCTCGCAACGATGTGCGAGCCAGACATACATCGCACCCTCGCACGGCAGGCTCACCGCGCCGGACTCCGCCGCCAGCGGGTCGCCCTCGAGCACGCGAATGGTGGTGTCGCCCAAGCCCGCCCAGTCGATGCCGCCGTCGTTGTCGGTGTGGATCCACAGGTTCTCCAGGCCGGGATCCCAGGCCCGCCCCTCGGCCACCAGCAGCGCGATCACCCGGCCGATCACCGCGTGGATCAGCGCGGTCGCGACCACCTCGGCCGCGACGTCGGCACGGATCATCTCCGCGGCATGCCTGCGATACATCCGTTCGATGCGACCCTCGCGCACCCCGTCGGCCAAACGCCACCAGCGCCGCTTGCCCTGCTCGACCATCGCCGCCACCGCATACACACGCGGATGCTCAGGTTGCAACGCGCGCAACCTGTCGCATGTGCGATCGAACGCCATGTGGGCATGGCGCGGCGGGCAGGTGGTCATGAGCTCGGGCATTGAACCTCCTCGAGGGTTGGCCATAGCGGTGCGGACCGCAAGATAGGTTAGGCTTACCAGACCATCCGGTTCTCTGCTACAACGAATCTCAGGAGTAGTTCGTCACCGTGACCACGCTCGGCAACACACGGCGGCGGCGCCTTTCCGGTCTGATCGGGCTGACCGTTCTGCTACTGCTCACCGTGCTCGCCAGTGTCGCGATCGGTACCAGGTCGCTCGCGCCCGGCACCGTCTACGACGCCGTGCACCACGCGATCACCTGTCAGGGCGGTCCGTTCAGCTGCCCGGCCGGATCCACCGCCGAGGAGATCGTACGTGGACTTCGGCTACCGCGCACGGCACTGGCGTTGGTCACCGGACTCGCACTCGGCATAGCGGGCGCGCTGATCCAGGGCTACACCCGCAACCCGCTCGCCGACGCGGGCCTGCTCGGCTTGAACGCGGGTGCGGCATTCCTTGCGGCGCTGAGCATGTACCTGTTCGCGTTCACGACGCCGGAGCAGTACATCTGGTTCGCGTTCGCGGGTGCGTTGATCGCGGGCGTCGTGGTGTTCGCCGCGTCGTCGATCGGCGGTGGCAAGGCGAGTCCGCTGAGCCTGGTGCTGGCCGGCGCGGCAGTCACCGCATTTTTGCAGGCGATGACGAATGCCATTGTGCTGCTGGATCCGGCGTCGCTGGACACCTACCGATTCTGGGTGGTCGGCACCGTCGCCGGGCGCGATATCACGGTGTTTTGGCAGGTACTGCCATTCCTGGCGGTCGGGGTGCTGCTCGCGCTCATCGCCTCGCCCGGGTTGAACCTGCTCAGTCTCGGCGACGACGTGGCACGTGGGCTCGGGGTGCACATCGGACGCAGTCGCGCGCTCGGACTGGCCGCGATCGTGCTGCTGTCCGGCGCGTCGACCGCGGCGGTCGGGCCGATCGCGTTCCTCGGCCTCGTGGTGCCGCATCTCGCTCGCGTCATCACCGGACCGGACTATCGCTGGCTGGTCCCGTATTCCGGCTTGATCGGCGGGGTGCTGCTGCTGATCGCCGACATCGTCGGCCGGGTGGTGGCCAAGCCCGGCGAGCTGCAGGTGGGTGTGATGCTGGCGGTGGTCGGTGCGCCGTTCTTCATCGCGTTCGTCCGGCGTCGGAAGTTGGTGAGCCTGTGACTGTGTCGCTGAAGACCGAGAGCGTTCGGCCGGCGCTGCGGGTCGGGCCCGTCTCGGTGGTGTTGCGGCCGGTGATGGTTTTCCTCGTGATCGCGCTGGTCGCGTTGCTGCTGCTGTGCTTCTGCCTGGACATCGCCACCGGTGAAACGCATATTCCGCTCGGACGGGTGATCGACGTGCTGAGCGGCGGCGGAACGCGATCGCAGCGATTCATCGTGCTCGACTCCCGGCTGCCGCGGGCGCTCACCGCGCTGGTGGTCGGCGCGGCGCTCGGACTCTCGGGCGCGATTACCCAATCCATCCTGCACAACCCGCTTGCCGCGCCGGACATGCTCGGCATCACCTCCGGTGCCAGCCTCGGCGCTGTCGCGGTGGTCGTCGGCGGCGGGACCGGACTGCTCGCGACGATCGGTGCGCCACTGGCCGCGCTGGTGGGTGGTCTGCTCACGGCCGCGGCGATCTACCTGCTGGCCTGGGGACGCAGCCCGACCGGGGACCGGGGCGTCACGGGTGTGCGACTGGTCTTGATCGGCGTCGGCTTGAACGCGGTGCTGATCGCGGGCATCAGCTGGCTGCTCACCCGCGCCACCCTGCAGGACGCCCAGCGAGCGCAGTTGTGGCTCAACGGATCTCTCAACGCCGCCGATCGATCCGGTTTGCTGCCGGCCACCATCGCGCTGGCCCTCGTGGTGATTGTCGCGCTCGGCTCGGCACGCACGCTGGCCGCGCTGCGGCTCGGCGCCGACACCACCCGCTCGCTCGGCGTGCGGATCCAGACCCAGCAGGCAATCTTGATCGGCGCGGCGGTGATCGGCGCCTCGGTGGCGACCGCGGCCGTCGGCCCGGTGAGTTTCGTCGCGCTGGCCGCGCCGCAGATCGCGCGACGACTGCTGCGCACCCCCGGCGAACCGTTGATCGGGTCGGCGCTCGTCGGCGCCATCCTGGTGGTCGGCGCGGATGTCGCGTCGCGCACGGTGTTTCCGGCGGACCTGCCGGTGGGCATCGTCACCGCGGCGTTCGGCGGACCGTTCCTGCTCTACCTGCTCATTCGCATGAATCGAAAGGCGACGCTGTGATGACCCCTGACGCTGCGACCGGCGCGGAGCCGGTGTCCACCCGGCTCGCCGCCGACCACGTCAAGCTCGCCTACGGCGACCGGGTGATCATCGACGGACTCACCCTCGACATCGCGCCCGGCGTGATCACCACGGTGATCGGCCCGAACGGCTGCGGTAAATCCACGCTGCTGCGCTCGCTCGGCCGGCTGCTGCGCCCGCAACAGGGGCGAGTGTTGTTGGACGGCAAGGCCATTTCGACGATGAAGACCAAGGACGTGGCCAGGGTGATCGGCATGCTGCCGCAGTCGCCGGTCGCGCCGGAGGGGCTCACCGTCGCCGATCTCGTTGCGCGCGGGCGTCATCCGCATCAGACCTGGTTCCGGCAGTGGTCGGCGTCCGACGAGGACGAGGTGCTGGCCGCGCTCGGGCAGACCGGCATCGCCGACCTGGCCGACCGCGCGCTCGACGAACTGTCCGGCGGACAGCGTCAACGGGCCTGGATCTCCATGGCGCTGGCGCAGGGCACCGACATCCTGCTGCTCGACGAGCCGACCACGTATCTCGACCTCGCGCACGCGGTCGACGTGCTCGACCTGGTCGACCGGCTGCACGCCGAACTCGGCCGCACCGTGGTGATGGTGCTGCACGACCTCAATCTGGCGATCCGCTACAGCGACGAACTGATCGTCATGCGCGAGGGCCGGATCGTCGCGCAGGGCCGTCCCGCCGACATCATCACCGTCGAGTTGCTGCGCGAGGTTTTCGACCTCGACGCCTCGGTGCTGGAGGATCCGGTCTCCGGTCGACCGATGGTGGTTCCCATCGGAACGCGGCATGTCGTGGGCAAGGCAGGCGGTCCCGTCATGCCCGAATCCACCGCAGTATGACTATTAACACACCAGCTATTCCATAGTTACGACACCCTGTAGTACGCATGCGCGTCGTTGAGTCCGTAAAATTGTGGAATGGCAGGACTTGGTGAACTCGAGAAGGCGGTCATGGACCAGTTGTGGTCGACCGATGAACCGCAGACAGTCCGGCAGGTGCACGAGGCATTGGCCGCACGCCGCGAACTCGCGTACACCACGGTGATGACGGTGCTGCAACGACTCGCGAAGAAGAACCTCGTGGTCCAGCAGCGCGACGACCGTGCTCATCGCTACGCGCCGGTGCACACCCGGGATGAATTGGTCGCCAGTCTGATGGTGGACGCACTGCAACAGGCCGACGCCGCGGGCAGCCGCGCCGCCGCGCTGGTGCACTTCGTGGAACAGGTCGGTAAGGATGAGGCTGACGCGCTGCGGGAGGCACTCGCTAAGCTCGAAGCAACCGAGGACACACCGCCCCCGCAGTAGACTCCTCGCGACCTTGCCCCCAACGCAGTGAGCTGAGTCGATGAACGCAACCGCGCCGGTATTCGCCGGACTCGCATTGCTTCTCGCGGGGCCTGCCCCGGCCCTGCTCAGCCGGGCGACCTGGACATACCGGACGCCCCGCGCAGCATTGGTGCTGTGGCAGGCCATCGCGCTTGCCGCCGTGCTCAGTGCGTTCGGGTCCGGACTGGCCATCGCCGCGGAACTGCTGGTGCCCGGTCTCGACGGTCGGCCGACCACGCAACCCACCCGCGAGATCGACGCGCTCGGGTTACCGCTGTGGCTGGCCTATGTTTTCGTGTTCGCGCTGACGCTGCTGGTCGGTGCGCGGCTGTGTTACGCGATCGTCCGGGTCGGGGTGCACACGCGGCGGCGCCGGGCCAGGCATCGGATGCTGGTCGACCTGCTCGACCAAAGCGGACCGCGCCGTCGCGCCTCCGATATCCGGGTGCTCGCCGCGACCGAGCCGATCGCCTACTGCCTACCCGGCCTGCGGCAGCGGGTGGTGATCAGCGAGGGCACGCTGACCAATCTCGACGATGCCGAGATCACCGCGATCGTCAGTCATGAACGCTCACACCTGCGCGCCAGGCACGACCTGGTGCTCGAGGCGTTTACCGCTGTGCACGAAGCGTTTCCGCGTTTCGTGCGTAGCAAGGCCGCACTCGGCTCGGTGAAACTGCTCATCGAATTACTCGCCGACGATTCCGCGGTGAAGGTCACCGGGCCGAAGCCGCTGGCCCGCGCGCTCGTCGCGTGTTCGAAGTCCACCGCGCCGCAGGGTGCGCTCGCCGCGGGCGGGCCGACAACGCTGATTCGCATCCAGCGCCTCACCGGGCGGATCGGTGATGTCCGGGTCGCCAGCGCCGCCTACCTGGGCTCGGCCGCCATCCTTGTCGTTCCGACGATGGCCGTCGCGGTGCCGTGGCTCGTTGAGCTGGGCCGACTCTTCCGCGGCTAGACAGTCGTAGGACGTATCCTGAACACTTGGCCTGCCACCCGGTCGGCCTCCTCACCTTTTCGCGCTGCGCTCTTTGGTCGCAGTGCGCGGACCGAACCGGTCTCCGCCCGATCCACCGAACAGCGCGCAGCCCGAGCGCGTCGTCTTACGAAAGGCACACACCACCCGTGACCTCCTCGACGCCAGTCGCCGCTGCGCCCGTGACCTTCATGGACCTCGGCCTGCCCGCCGTGCTCGTGCAAGCACTGCGCAACGACGGCATCGAGGCACCGTTCCCGATTCAGGCCGCGACGGTGCCGGATGCCCTTGCGGGTAAGGATGTGCTCGGGCGCGGGCCGACCGGATCCGGCAAGACGCTGGCCTTCGGCCTGCCGATGCTGGCTCGGCTGGCCAGCGGGGCGACGAAGCCGGGTAGGCCGCGCGGTTTAGTGCTCGTGCCCACTCGCGAATTGGCCGCGCAGATCGAACGCGCGCTGGACACCCCTGCGCTCGCGGTTGGTCTGCGGGTCGCGTCGGTGGTCGGCGGTGCGCCGATTCGGCGACAAGCCGAGCGGCTCGCGCGTGGCGTCGATTTGTTGATCGCCACACCGGGGCGACTCGCCGATCTGATCGCGCAGGGGTCGGCGGCGCTGGGCGATGTGCAGATCACCGCGCTGGACGAGGCCGATCACATGGCCGACATGGGGTTCCTGCCGCAGGTCACCAAGCTGCTCGATCAGACGCCGAAAGATGGTCAGCGGCTGCTGTTCTCGGCCACGTTGGACGGGGAGGTGGACAAGCTCGTCAAGCGGTACCTGCGCTCCCCCGTCACGCACTCCACCGCGCCCGCGTCCGCGTCGGTCGCGACAATGACGCACCACCTGCTCTTCGTGCCCGACAAGATGGCGAAGCGGACCGTTGCCGCGGAGATCGCCGCGCGGGACGGACTGACCATCATGTTCGTGCGCACCAAGCATGGGGCCGATCGGTTGGCCAAGCAGTTGCGCGGGGCTGGGATCGCGACCGGCGCGCTGCATGGTGGGAAGGCGCAGAACAACCGGACGCGGACATTGGCGGCGTTCGCGGATGGTTCGATTCCGGTGTTGGTGACCACCGACGTCGCGGCACGCGGTATCCACGTCGACAACATTTCCCTTGTGGTGCATGTTGATCCGCCCGCTGAGTCGAAGGCGTATCTGCATCGTGCCGGGCGTACCGCGCGGGCCGGCGAGGACGGTGTGGTCGTCACGCTGGTGATGGACGAGGAGCGGCGCGAGGTCGAGGCGATGACGCGCAAGGCCGGCGTCGAGATCGTCGGTATCGAGGTGCGGCCCGGGGATCGTCGGTTGATCGAGATCACCGGGGCACGGCAGCCGTCCGGGGTTCCGGTTGCGGCTCCCGCGCCGCCCAAACAGCCTGTGGCAGAAGGGGCCTCGAAGGCGGGGACCGGGCGGCGGCGTGGCGGATCGGGGCGGCGCACGACGGAGACTCGGGGTGGGGGTGCTCCGGTGCGGGCCGAGGCGTCGGCGAGTGAACGGCGCAAGGACGGGTCCATCAAGGGATCCTCACGCGATGCGGGTTCGTCGAGTCGGTCGGCTGCGGCGGGCACCGCACGCGGATCGGGTGCGGCGAAGGGCGGCTCAGGTTCCGGCGGCGCACGCGGATCGGGTGCGGCGAACGGTGGCTCAGGATCCGGCGGCACACGCGGATCGGGTGCGGCAAACAGCGGCTCAGGATCCGGCGGCACACGCGGATCGGGTGCGGCAAACAGCGGCTCCGGATCCGGCAACGCACGCGGATCGGGTGCGGCAAACAGCGGCTCCGGATCCGGCAACGCACGCGGGACTGGCGCGGCGAGCGGCGGCGCTCGTAGTTCGGGCGGGATGGGTGCCGGTGGCGCTCGCGGGTCGGCTGGTTCCGGTCGCAACGCGGGGGGCGCATCGGGATTCGCTGGTCGTTCAACCGGTTCCACCTCCGGTTTCGCTGGCCGTTCCAGCGGCTCTACCAGCGGCGACACGCCCGGGAATGCACGGCGACGCGCCGTACGCCCGCAGCGCGCGCCGGGGACCCGCAATCGTGGGGCAAACTGACGGTTGTGTCCAATCATCCAGTGGGCGCTATAGCCTGCGCCCTGCTGGCAGCGCTGTTCTTCGCGGTAGCGGCCGTCGCACAGCAGCGCGCGGCCGCCGCAGTGCCCGAGGGTGATTCGCTGGTCCGCGCACTGCTGCGCAACCCGCGCTGGTGGGCCGGTATCGTCGGCGACGTCGGCGGATACGCGATGCAGGTCGCCGCACTCGCGTTAGGCGCGGTCCTGCTGGTCCAGCCAATCCTGGTGAGCGCGTTGGTATTCGCGCTACCACTCGCCGCCAAACTCAATGGCCGCAGCATCACCGCCCGCACCTGGGCCACCGCACTCGCACTCACCGCAGCACTAGTCTGCTTCCTAGTGGTCGGCAACCCCTCCGAGGGCAATACCACTGCGCCACTACATGATTGGCTACTCCCATTGATCATCCTGGTCGCCCTCATCGGTGCGGCCACGATCATCGGTCTCAACAGCACCGAACCCGGCCGACGAGCGCTGCTTCTCGGCACCGCAAGCGGTTCCCTCTACGGACTGGCCGCCGCCCTCACCTCCTACGTCACCTCACTCTTCGACCACGGCATCGGCGAAGTACTCAGCAGCTGGCAAACCTGGGCGCTGGTAGCCGCCGGAATCACCGGCGTCTACCTGCAACAACGAGCCTTCCAAGCAGGCCCGCTCTCGGCATCACTGCCCGCAGTCACCATCGCCGAACCCCTCGCCGCAGCCTTCATCGGCGTAACCGTCCTGGACGAACGCTTCCGCACCAGCACCTTCGGCCTAGCAATAACAGCCCTCGCCGTAACCATCATGTGCGCCACCACAATCCGCCTATCCCAAACCCAAGCCGCCACCTGACCGACCCCGCGCACCTTCTCGCCTGCCGCGCACGAAATCGCCGACAGATTCGTGCGCAGCAGGCAAATCTGTGCACAGCAGGCCGAACTGTGCACCTCGGCGCCCGCTGGCGGGCAGACCGTGTGGATTGCCACGCCGCGCACGGTCCTGATCATCGGCGCAGTCGGATGCGCAGCAGCCCGGTGACCTACTGCGAGGCTCGAGGCCGCCGCGCACCTTCTCGTCCGCCGCGCACGAAATTGCTGGCGGATTCGTGCGCGGCAAGTAAACCTGTGCGCGGCACCCAATCGGCGGCGCCGCGGAGCCCTTGGCGATGCACTAGCGAGCAGACCGTGCGGTTTGCTATCACGCAGCGCACCTAGTGGCTCGCAGCGCACGAAATAGCTGGCAGATCCGTGCGCGGCAGGCAGATCCGTGCGCGGCAGGCAGATCCGTGCGCGGCAGGCAGATCCGTGCGCGGCAGGCAGATCCGTGCGCGGCAGGCAGATCCGTGCGCGGCAGGCGGATCTGTGCGCGGCGCCTACTGGCGACGTGCTGGCGAACGGACTGTGCGGTTTGCCGCGCAGCGCACGTAATGGCCCGCTGCGCACGACATTGTCGGCAGGTTTGCGCGGGGCGGGCAAATTCGTGCGCGGCGGACGGTTCGCTGTGATGCGCGGGCTCGTTGTGCGCGGTGGGGTGACGCCGTCGACGCAGTCAGCGGGGGCGCTGCTGGCTGTGAAGTTCGTCTCCGCCGGGTGCTGGAGAATTGCGCGGTACCGGGCGGACTTGGTTATCATCGGTTAAGTGCAGTTTCTCCCTGGCCATCAGCCGCCGTATGACCTGACCTACGACGACCTCTTCCTCGTCCCTAATCGGACGGATGTCGCCTCGAGGTTCGACGTCGACCTTTCCACCGTCGACGGGTCCGGCACCACCATTCCCATCGTCGTGGCCAATATGACCGCGGTCGCGGGTCGCCGGATGGCCGAGACGGTCGCCCGCCGAGGTGGCCTCGTGGTGCTCCCGCAGGATCTGCCGATCAGCGCGGCCGCCGACACCATCGCGTTCGTGAAGAGCCGTTCGCTCACCGCCGACACCCCGGTCATTCTCGGCCCGGAGCATTCGGTGTCCGAGGCCGTCGCCCTGATGCACAAGCGCGCCCACGGCGCCGTCGTCGTGGTGGACGAGACCGGACGGCCGATCGGTGTCGTCACCGAGGCGTCGTGCACCGATGTCGACCGGTTCGCCCGGCTGCGTGACGTCGCGATCACCGATTTCGTGCAGGCCCCGGCCAGCACCTCGCCGCGCGACATCTTCGAACTGCTCGAGGCCAAGCACACCCAGCTCGCGGTGCTCACCGCCGAGGACGGCACCCTGGCCGGCGTGATGACCCGCACCGGCTCGGTCCGGGCCGGGATCTACCAGCCCGCCGTCGACGATCAGAACCAGCTGCGCGTCGCCGCGGCCGTCGGCATCAACGGTGACGTGGTCGCCAAGGCCAAGGCCCTTGCCGACGCGGGGGCCGACGTCCTGGTCATGGACACCGCGCACGGCCACCAGGCCAAGATGCTCGAATCCCTCAGCGCCGTCCGCGATCTCGGACTCGGCCTGCCGCTGGTGGCGGGCAATGTGGTGTCCGCGCAGGGCACCCGCGACCTGGCCGCCGCGGGCGCCGACATCATCAAGGTCGGCGTCGGCCCCGGCGCCATGTGCACCACCCGGATGATGACCGGCGTCGGCCGCCCGCAGTTCTCCGCGGTCGCCGAATGCGCCGCTGCCGCCAAGGAACTCGGCGTGCACATCTGGGCCGACGGTGGCGTGCGGCACCCGCGCGACGTCGCACTCGCGCTGGCCGCGGGCGCGTCCAACGTGATGATCGGCTCGTGGTTCGCCGGCACCTACGAATCCCCCGGTGACCTGCGTACCGACCGCGACGGCAACGCCTACAAGGAAAGCTTCGGCATGGCCTCCAAGCGCGCCGTCGCCGCCCGCACCGCCACCGACAGCGCCTTCGACCGGGCCCGCAAGGCTCTGTTCGAGGAGGGCATCTCCAGCTCGCGCATGCGCCTGGACCCAGAACGCCCCGGCGTCGAGGACCTCATCGATCACATCTGCTCCGGCGTGCGCAGCGCCTGCACCTACGCGGGTGCGCGCAGCCTGGCCGAGTTGCACGAGAAGGCGGTGCTCGGTGTGCAGTCGGCGGCCGGTTTCGCCGAGGGCCGCCCGCTGCCCAGCGGTTGGTGAGCGGTAACCGATTGCCGCACTTGTGAGTTCGCGGCTCGCCCGCGCGGCCGCGACTCACCCAGGTGCTTCGAGCTTCGATAGACCCCGGCCGTGCGGGTGATCGTCTCGCGACACGCCCACGACGGCACGACCACCGGCCCACGCGACCTGACGCGTGGGCCGGTAACATGGTGGTTGCCGGTCTCCGGCCCAACATCTCCGGCTTGCGAAAGGATCCAGTTGTCACCCGCGTCCGAGGGCGCAGCACAGGAGGGCTCCTCTACCGAGCCGGGTGACAAACCCGGCGTCCTCCTACTCCCAGCCCCACGTCCCACCGGCCAGTTCCCAGTACCGTTCGGCGGGTGCTGACGATGTCCGTCACACTCACGGTGCTCAGCCTGCTGGGATTCGTCGCTCTCACGGCAGGCACCGCCCTCTTCGTCGCCGCCGAATTCTCCCTCACCGCGCTGGAACGCAGCACCGTAGAAGCGCACGCGCGCGACGGTGACGTCCGCGCCAGAATGGTCCGCCAAGCGCATCGGACGCTGTCGTTCCAGTTGTCCGGCGCCCAGCTCGGCATCACCATCACCACCCTGATCACCGGTTACATCGCCGAGCCCGTGCTGGCCCGGCTGCTGGATCCGCTGTTCAGCGGCATCGGGCTGAGCGACGGCGCCGCGCACGGCATCTCGCTGGCCCTCGCGCTGGTGCTGGCCACGTCGCTGTCGATGATCTACGGCGAGTTGGTACCGAAGAACATCGCCATCGCCAAGCCGCTGGCCACCGCACGCACCACGGCTCCGCCGATGGTCGCCTTCTCCGTCATCTTCAAGTGGCTGATCCACTTCCTCAACAACACCGCGAACTGGGTCGTCCGCAGGCTCGGCGTGGAACCGGCCGAGGAGCTGCGTTCCGCGCGGTCGCCGCAGGAACTCGGGTCGCTGGTGCGCACCTCCGCCTTGCGCGGCGCGCTCGATCAGCGCACCGCCTTGGTGATCGATCGGTCGCTGCAGTTCGGCGAGCGCAGCGCCGAGGAACTGATGACCCCGCGGGTGAAGATCGAGGCGCTGGACAAGCTGGACACGATCGCCGACCTGATCGACGCCGCCCGCCGCACCGGCTACTCCCGGTTCCCGGTGATCGACGGCGACCTCGACAACACCCTCGGCGTGGTGCACATCAAGCAGGCGTTCACCCATCCCACGAACGTGCGTCGTACCATCCCGCTGCAGATGCTGGCCCATCCGGTCCCGATCGTGCCCGCCAGCCTGGACGGTGACGAGGTGCTGGAACGGATCCGGGCCGACGGCATGCAGGTCGCGCTGGTCGTCGACGAATACGGCGGCACCGCGGGCATCGTCACCATGGAGGACATCATCGAGGAGATCCTCGGCGACGTCCGTGACGAGCACGACGAGGAAGAACTCGACGTGCGCCGGGTGTCGGACGGCTGGGACTGCTCCGGCCTGCTGCGCATCGACGAGGTGTCCCGCGCCACCGGATACGACGCTCCCGAAGGCGAATACGAGACGCTCGGCGGCCTCGTGCTCACCCGACTCGGTCGCATCCCGGTGGCCGGCGACGAGGTCGTATTGCCGAATCCACGCTCGCAGCAATGGTCTTCGAGCGATCAGCCGACCACCGGCGGGTGGATCGCCCGGGTGGAGCGGATGGACGGACGCCGGATCGACCGGGTCCGCTTGATTCCGGTCGCACCGGACGACCTCGCGTTCCGACAGCTGCAGGCCGAGCCAGAGCAGGAGCACAGTCATGGGTGACCTCCTCGCTGTCCTGCTCACCGCGGTGCTGCTGGCGAGCAACGCGTTCTTCGTCGCGGCCGAGTTCGCCTTGATCTCGGCCCGCCGCGACCGGCTCGAAGCGCTGGCCGCGCAGGGAAAGCGCAACGCCGACATCGTGATTCGGGCGGGCGAGAACCTGTCGATGATGCTCGCCGCCGCCCAGCTCGGCATCACCATCTGTTCGATCCTGCTCGGCCGCGTCGGCGAACCCGCCGTGGCCCACCTGCTGGAGGGCCCGTTCGATTTCCTCGGCCTGCCCGAACAGCTGCTGCACCCGGTATCTTTCGCACTCGCGCTGGCCATCGTGGTGATCCTGCACATCCTGTTCGGCGAGATGATCCCGAAGAACATCGCGCTGGCCGGCCCGGAACGCAGTGCGCTGCTGCTGGTTCCGGTGCACCTCATGTGGCTGCGCCTCGCCCGGCCGCTCATCGCCCTCTACAACCTGGCCGCGAATCTCACGCTGCGACTGCTGCAGATCGAGCCGAAGGACGAGCTGCAGGCGACCGTCTCCTCGGTGGAACTCGCCGAGATGATCGGCGAGTCGCGCTCGGAGGGCCTGCTCGACGAGGAGGAACACCGCAGGCTCACCCAGGCCCTCGGCACCAGCGACAGGGTGGTCGCCGACGTAATGGTGGCGCTGGCCACGACAAGGACAGTTCCGTTGCGCGGCAACGGAACCACCCTCGGCGACATCGAAACCGCCGTCGCCGAAACGGGTTTTTCGCGCTATCCGGTGCAGGCGAGTGACGGTTCGCTGGTCGGCTACCTGCACGTCAAGGACGTGCTGGACAAGGTCGCCGATGAGAGCGCCGGACCGGGAACCCCCATCCCGCGCACCGACATCCGCCCACTGCCGACGGTCAGCCTGCACACGCCGCTGTACGAGGCGCTGGCCAGGCTGCGCCGCACCAACAGTCACCTCGGTCGTGTCGTCGATGCTCGTGGCAACACGACGGGCATTGTGGCGCTGGAAGATCTGGTGGAAGAGTTCGTCGGCACCGTCCGCGACGGGACGCACCGGATCATCGAATGAGCGGGTGGGGCAAGCGGGTGCGCGCCGAGTCTCGGGCGGCGGCATGAGCGGGGCCGAGCCAATGGTGCTGGCCGAAGAACAGTGGCGCACCCAGGTGGCCGAGCATCTCGTTCGAGTGGATCGGCTGGTCGGGCCGTATGTCGAACGGCGAGCGGCGGGTTCGTCGCATCCGGTGATCGATTTTCTGTTCACCTACTACGGACATAAGCCCGCCCAGTTGCGGCGCTGGCATCCAGGGTTCGGCGTCGGGCTGGCCGATGCACGCGAATACGACGGCGCGCGGGGGTACCACCGGATCTCGATCGGTCCGGATTCTGTTGCACCGCAGTCTGTCTTCACGGCCGACCCCGGCTACCTGGCCCGACGCCGCGACACCGTCGAGTTCATCGCGAAACTGTTGCGCGCCACCGCGTCACGGCCCGCGCAACTGTCCTGTTTCGGGTTGCACGAATGGGCGATGGTGTACCGCACCGAAGACGTCCGGCATCAGCAGGTGCCGTTGCGTCTGGGCCGAGCAGGCACCGACGAGGTTGTCGAATCGATGTCGCTGCGCTGCACCCATTTCGACGCGTTTCGCTTCTTCACGCCGGAAGCGGTCGGCCGAAATGTCGAGCCGCTGACCCGCGCCGACCAGGTCAGCCGAGAACAGCCCGGCTGCCTGCACGCGAACATGGATCTCTACAAGTGGGGTTTCAAACTGGCCCCACTGATCTCGTCTTCGCTGGTCTTGGACTGCTTCGAACTCGCCTGCGCGGCACGCGAACTCGATATGCGGGCCAGCCCCTACGATCTGTCCGAGTACGGATACGAACCCGTCCGGATCGAAACACCTTCCGGACGTGCGGAGTACGTGCGATCCCAGTCCGCACTGGCCGAACGGTCGGCGGAGTTGCGCCGGATGCTGCTGGCGGCCTGCGATGAGCTCCTCGCCTACGACCTGGCGCAACTGTCCGCCCACTAACACCCGCGCTCCGTAAGGCGACGCCCTGCGGCCGCGCAGCCTGCACCAGTCACCGCCACACCTCTCATCGCCCCCTCCCGCCTCGTAAGCACCACCCATCGTGAGACGCGGCGGCCTGCACACATCCCCTACTGCAGCAGCCGCGACCACGCAGCGAAGCCGCCGCGTAGCTACGCCGTGCCGCCGACCAGCCACTTCATCGGATTTCCGCGAAACCTGCCACATAAGTTAACGGCAGTTACTACCATTCAGTCAGTTCCCTCAGCTGTCCCAGTCAGCAGAGGGATGACGGATCAACTGATGAAGGTTAGGGACCCGACGATGCGCTCACTGACGAGCTTGCGCCGTTTCAAACCGCTGGCCCTGGTCACGGTCGGCCTCGCCGCTGTACTGATGCTGCCGAGCAGCGCATCGGCGGATCTACAGTCCGACCTCCAGAACGCCGTCCAGGAATTCCTGGACGTCGGCCGCACCGCGATCCCGCGCGCCGACTGCGGGCCCGGCTCACTGCCGGAGAACGGCATGCAGGGCGACGTCACCGCCGCCGACCGAGACAGTGGCCGCAGTACCCAGGGCTACCGCTGCAATATGTCGTTCGTCGGCGGCTTCGCCGGTCGCGGCGCGGGCATCACCTCGACCAGCTTCGAGCACTGCTCCTACATGGGCTCCTTCTTCCCCGGCGACCTGATCAGCGAGGGCCGCGGCGTCCAGGTCCTGGATGTGTCGGATCCGGCGAACCCGCGACCGACCGCCACGCTCGCCGAACCCGCGATGCTCGCGGGCACCTGGGAGAGTCTGAAGGTCAATACCGCGCGCAAGCTGCTCGTCGGCACGGGCGTCCCGATCGGCACCGGCGTCGGCTACCTGTCGGTCTACGACATCTCCGACTGCGCGCATCCGCGACTGCTCAATCCCGGCCCCGGCACGAATATGCTGATGCCCCTGCCGATTACGACGCACGAGGGTGGCTTCTCCCCCGACGGAAACACCTACTGGGCCTCGGGCATCGCGCCCGGTTTCGTCAGCGCCGTCGACCTCACCGATCCGACCAACCCACACGTCGTCTGGCAGGGCCTGACCGGCATCGAGGCGCACGGCTTCGGGGTAAGCGCCGACGGCAACCGGATGTACCTGTCCGCACTCGGCGGCTTCACCGTGCTCGACATCAGCGCGGTGCAGCGCCGCGACCCGAACCCGCAGGTGCTGCACATCGGCCGGGTCTTCTGGACCGACGGCTGGGCCACCCAGCACAGCATCCCGGTGACCTACGACGGCAAGCCCTACCTCTACACCGTCGACGAAGGTGGTTCCGGCGGTGTGAAACTCATCGATATCGCCGACGACACCAACCCGAAGGTCGCCGCGAAGATCAAGCTGGAAATCAACCTGCCGCAGAACATCGACAGCAATATCGGTTCGTCCATGGGCGGTTCGGCCTTCGCCTACGAATCGCATTACTGCACGGCCGACCGCAGGGACAACCCGACGGCTCTCGCATGTGGCTGGATCTCTTCCGGCATCAGGGTTTTCGATGTGCGTGACCCGTTCAACATTCATGAGATCGCCTACTACAACCCGCCCGCACGGACAGGTCAGAACCTGAGCCTCTGGAATTCGCCGCACGCGCTCGCGTCGATCATCGGCGTGCCGTTGATGAGCGCGCCGCCCGCGATTCGCGCCGTACTGGAGGGGCAGTTCAATCCATTGGACGCGCTCACCCCACGCACCGGCAGGCTCGCCTTCGGCGACGTCTCCACCGACTGGTGCCTCTCGCCGCCGGAATGGCGAGGCTCACAACTGTATGTCACGTGCAGCGACAACGGATTCATGGTGTTACAGCTGGACAACAACGTGTATTCGCCTCCGGCGGACCAAGAGTCGATCGTCGGGTCGTAGCGATGCCACGCTGGATGCGCGGTGCCGCACTCACCTCGCTCGCCTTCGTTCTGCTGGTGCTCGGCGCCGCGCTGCGACCGCTCGTGCTGCCGGAAACACACACGGCCACACCGATTCTCAACTCGGTCGAGATCGGCTTCGTGCAGGACATGACCGCGCACCATCAGCAGGCGCTGATCATGGTGCAACGCCTCGACCGCAATATCGATCCCGTCGTCGTGCGCCTGGCCGACCAGCTCGACGACACGCAACGGCTCGAGATCGGCACCATGCTCGGCTGGCTGCGGCTGGCCAACGCGTCGCCCGTGCCAACGCATCCGATGGCCTGGATGCACACCGATGATGCTGTGCCACATCAGCATTCGGCAGCGGTCGCGATGCCGGACAAGAAGGGGCCGGACACCATCATGCCCGGAATGGCGACGATGGCCGAACTCGACGCCCTTGCCGCCGCGCACGGTCGTGACGCCGAAGTTCTGTTCCTGCAGTTGATGTTTCGACACCATCAGGGTGGGATCGCGATGGCGCAAGCCGCCGATGAACTGCTGCCGTCCGGACCGGTGAAGGAGACCGCGCGTTCGATGATCCAGGCTCAGGGACAGGAGACCGGGGTGATGGGGATGCTACTCACCCAACTCGGCGCCGCACCCCTGCCCTGATCAGGTGGTGTGCGACCCGAAGCCGGTCGCGTCCGCGGCTTCCAGCCGCAGGCTGCGGTCGTAGTCGCCGCCCTGCGATCGATGCCGGATCGGCTCGATCTTCGCCAGATTCGACAGGCGTTCGCGCAGGTCAACCGGCAGCATTCCAATCCGCATCGGACCAGGCCGTATCTGCCTATCGGAATGCCTGGCCCGTTTGCCGTGTTGCCGACAACGAAGGTCGGCACGGATCGCCGGCCGGCGACAGAGAGGCACGGCATTGTCCGATAAGGCGTTCGCAGAGCAGCACGTTGTCGTCACCGGCGGCGGGACCGGCATCGGCCGGGCCGCGGCCCTCGCGTTCGCGGAACAGGGCGCGGCCGGCGTGATCATCACCGGCCGCCGCAGCGAGCCACTCGACGAGGTGGCCGCCCTGCACCCGGCGGTAATCCCGGTGATCGCCGACATCGCGACCGAGGTAGGCGTCGATGCCATCGCCGCAGCCGTACAAGCGCGCGGCGGCAAGCTCGACGTGCTCGTGCACAACGCAGGCGTCTTCGGCCTCACCCCACTCGACGAGCTCGACCCCGCCGACGTCCGCCACCAGTTCGAGGTCAACGTCTTCGCCCCAATCCTGTTGACCGCCAAGCTACTTCCACTGCTCCGCGCCCCCGGCGGCAACATCGTCGTCGTCTCCAGCATCTCCGCCCGCCGCACCACCCCCCAACAATCGGTATACGCAGCAAGCAAGGCCGCCATAGACAGCCTCATCCGCAGCTGGGCAGTAGAACTCGGCCCCAAGGGCATCCGGGTCAACGGCGTAGCCCCCGGCAACGTCCGCACCCCCATCCTCACCACCGGCGGCCTCTCCGACCAAACCGTCACCACCTGGCGCTCCGGCTACGCCGACAAAGCCCCCACCGGCCGCATAGGCGAAGTATCCGACGTAGCCCCCTGGATAACCCGCCTAGCCGACCCCGCCAGCTCCTGGATTTCCGGCGAAATCATCGTCATAGACGGCGGCATGCTGATCACTTAGGAACGTTCGCCTGAACTAATTCCGGAACATTCGGCTGTGCCATTCAGGAGCCCGAAGTAATCGCAATAGTAATCCATAGGCGATACGTATACGTTTGTCGGTGGATATCGGTAACCTACGCTGCATGCCCTCCTCGGTGCACGAAGCACTCATCCAATTGTTGCGGCGCAGACCGGAATTCGTCGCTGAGCTACTAACTGTTGTCGTCGGTGCCACGCTGCCGCATTTCGATGAGGCACGCCTGGACTCCTGCGACTTGCCCGATCTACATCCCACCGAATACCGTGCCGATCTCGTCGTCACCCTGACCGCCGAGACGGTGCCGGTGTTAGGCGTCGTCGTCGAGGTCCAACTGAGACCGGACAAGGATAAGAACTGGAGCTGGCCGGTATACCTGACGACCCTGCGCGCCCGGCTGCGCTGTCAGTCCATGCTTGTCGTGCTGTGCCCGAATCAGCGCGCGGCAACGCATTGCCGCCACCCGATCACGGTCTCACCGGGCTTCACCTTGACGCCGCTCGTCCTCGGCCCGGCCGATGTACCCGTGATCACCGACGCGCAGACCGCCACCGAACATCCCGACCTCACCGTGCTCACCGCCATCGCCCACCTCGATCACCCCGACAACGAGGCGATCCTGACGAACCTCGCCGAGACCCTGTACCTTTTTCCCAAGAGCAAAGAGTATCTTGACCTCATAATGTCCGCCTTCTCCGAGAAGGTGGCCCAGCACTTCCGGGAGATGCTGATGATGACTGACGCCGCCCCGTTCTACAGCGACTACTTCAATGAGCTGTACGTCGAAGGCAAGGCCGAAGGCAAGGCCGAAGGCAAGGCCGAAGGCAAGGCCGGAACCCTGCTGAAGATTCTGGCAACAATGCGTTTCGAAGTCACCGCCGACATCGAGGCCAAGGTCAATAGCTGCACTGACCCGGATCAGCTCGACCACTGGATTATGCGAGCCATCACTGTGGACTCGATCGAAGAAGTGTTCGCCGAGTAGCCGCAGCGATACAGGTCAAACGCCCAAGTTGGTCCTCGTCGTGAGGTGAGGATCAACCCATCCCCGGAGAATCCCTTGCGGACTGACAACTGCCCGGTAAACAGCGACTACCTTCGCAATATCTACTTCGCTGGCTACAACGAAGGCTACAACGAAAGCATCAACATAGGTTGCCGCCAGGTGCTGCGAATGGCCCTGTCCACCAAACAGATCGAGACATCGCCGGAGATCGACGCCCGGATAACTCACTGCGCAGATCCTGAGCAGCTGACGCAGTGGCTAGTTGACGCGATTACGGGGAAGCCACTTGAAGAAGTGTTCGCCGACTGACCTCAGCGTCGCAGATCGAGCGAACAGGTCGGCCGTCACCTCGAGGTGACGGCCTTCGTGCGGGGCGGCCGAGTCGAGTGGGGACAGCGGTCCTATGTGCTCGAATACCGCG
>NZ_JBEYZJ010000009.1:0-190708 GCF_040645995.1 Nocardia sp. NPDC046473 | reverse complement strand
TTCTTCCGGCCACCCATATCTAGCCCGCGACCCCCCACCCCCCCCCCGCGCGACGACCCACCCACCGGGGCGCCCACACCCCGGCGGCCCCCCCCGACCATTCACCTGCACGGATGGTGAAGGTGTTCAGGACTCTTCGGTGAAGCGGTACCAATTGCCTTGGAACGGTGTGTATCCGATGCCGGAGGTGGGGGTGCCGAGGTAGGGCGGGGCGGCGTCGGGGAAGTAGGCGAAGCCGCGGGACGAATTCGATTCGCCGCCTTCGGTGTAGAAGAGGCAGCCGCCGTCTCGGCGGGTGATGTAGGTGATGGTGTAGACGCCTAGGCGGGTGCGGTGGCCGGGGTTGGCGCAGTCGGTGGCCTGGTTTTGCAGGATGTTGCGGGAGAGTTTCCAGCCGGTGGTTTCGGGGACGTTCTGCCAGACGAGGGCGACGAAGACGCCGATCACGACGAGGGCGATGAGGCTGTAGAAGAAGGAGTGGTAGCGGAACAGGCCGAGTAGGCCGAACAGCAGCGCGATCGCGCCGAGGACGCCGATGGCCACCCACAGGATGACCTTGATCGGGAAGGTGCCCTCGGCGGCCAACTGCCAGAACAAGACTAGGCAGCACAGCACGATCAGGGCGGTCAGCAGCCCCATCCACAGTACGAACCAGCCAGGTGTTCGACGCGTCGTGCCAGCGGTCTTCACGGTGCTCAACATACGGGGGGCATACCCCGATCGACCGCGAAAACCCCTAACCCGACTGCGATCACAAGCCGCCAGGCCGCAATCAGACAGATCGCCGTCGAGTCACCACGGTAGCCAGCGAAGTCCACCCGCGCTGGAAAGTGCTACAACCCCGCAATACACGAACGCCCCGGCCGCAAGACCAGGGCGTTCGCCGAACGAACCGTTCATCGCGACATTACAGCGGTGGAAATCCGGACGACCCGGTCGCCATCCAATTCCAGAACATCGCCGCACGATTGGCGAGCAACGCGACAACGTCGAGGACAACGCTTCCCATAAATCTTCCTCACATCCGACAATCTCCAGTGCAGCGCCCAGGGTAGTCGATCCGCTTGCCGTCGCCCTCGGCGCAGACAGCATTCCCCCCGACCCACCGCCGCTGACCAGGGAATTCCTTGTCGCCTAACGCATTACGTCCGCAGGCAGGCCGTCGAGCGTCGACGCCGGATCGCGATCAGGTCGTGACGCAGGCAACAGTGTCTGGGCGCCGGTGGCCAGGTAGTCCTCGTTGCGCAGGCCGACAACGCGGGTACTGTGCCGGTGGTTCGAAGCTCGTCGATCGGGAGGACGTCGTGGCCGCGGCAACAACGATTGTGAACGCGAAGGTGTTCGACGGGACGATGTCGCAGGACTGGAGTTCGGTTCGGTTCGCGGACGGGCAGATCACCGAGTGCGCGGCGACTTCGGCCGCCCGAACAGGCGACGAGGTGATCGACGCGGCGGGCGCGACGGTGCTTCCCGGGCTGATCGACACGCACGTGCACCTCGTTCCGGGCGCCCTCGCGCAATCGCTGACCTTCGGCGTGACCACCGTGCTCGACATGTTCAGCAAACCCGACCTGGTGGCCGGTGCCAAGGAGCAGGCCGACTCTCACCTGGACGTGGCCGATGTGCGTTCCTCCGGTGTCGGCGCCACCGCGCCCGGCGGGCACCCGTCGCTGATGTACGCGCCGTTCCCGACGTTGACCGCCCCGCAGGAAGCCGAGCAGTTCGTCACGGAACGGATCGCGGAGGGCTCGGACTATCTGAAGATCTTCTCCGGCACCGGGGGTCTGTGGCCTGCACTGGACTCCGAGACCATCAAGGCGCTGGTCACTGCCGCGCACGCCCGCGGATTGGTCGTCGTCGCGCACGTGAGCTCGACGGCCGGCGTGGCGGAGGTCGTTACCGCTGGTGTCGACGTGGTAGCCCACGTCCCCGTCGACGCCGAACTGGACAATGCACTGGTCGAACGCATAGCCGCGGCCGGAATCGTGGTCGGTCCGACGCTGGCCACCGTCGAGAACGCCCTCGGCGAACAGGGTGGCGCAGCAGTGCTGGGTGACCCGCGGTTGGCCGAGGCGCTCGGGGACGCCTGGTCACGCCGGCTGGCCTCGGGTGCCTCGGGATTGCGCGGCGGGAAGATGCCGCCCTACTCGCGGGCCGAGGCCACCGTGCGGCGACTGGTCGATGCGGGAGTAGCTGTGCTGGCAGGCACCGACGCCCCGAACCCGGGCACCGTGTTCGGCGCAAGCCTGCACCGGGAGTTGGAACTCCTCGTCCGGTGCGGCATCAGTCCGGCGCAGGCCCTGACCGCTGCCACCACCGAACCGGCACGAGTATTCGGCCTCGCCGACCGAGGACGTATCGCCCCCGGGCAACGGGCGGACCTGCTGCTCGTATCCGGCGACCCGTTGACCGACATCACCGCGACCCGCAACATCGAGCGGATCTGGCGCGCGGGCACGCCCTGCGACCGAAAGGCTTTCGTCGCGAGCCCTGCCGAAGCCGCGCAGCTCGACGCCTTCGATGCCCGAGTCGCCAAGGCCGTGGCCGCCGTCCGCGCACGCCGGACCGGCTTCGACCCGTCCAACGCCAGCTGATCAGGCTCCAACTCCACGGGTAGCCGCCTATCGGGTGTTCAGTTCTCCCGCTCCCCGAGGTGGCCCAGCCTGCCGGCGGATACGTGGACGTGCGCGATCCGGCGTGCGGCGCCCAGCGCGGCGTCGCCGAGGATGGTCATCACCGCGGCTCCGTCGACGAGGTCGGCGCGGTTCGAGGCGCGCAGCGCGTGCTCGACGTCGATCTCGGCGACCCGTTCGGCCGCATCCAGGTAGGCATCGAGTCCTTCCGATGCCCAAGTGTCGTAACCCAATTGGGACATCCTGACCAGTACTTCGACCAGCGCGTCGGTGGCCGAGTCGCGGCCACCCTGCCAGCCGCGGCGGCTGAGTGCGGCGTCCACTTCAGCTCGCGCGCGGGTCCATTCGATGTCCTCGGTCGGCGTTTGTGGCTGTTTGTCCAGGGCCCCCGCGACGGTCCCGAGTAGCTCGAACGTGGACAGTTCCGGTCCGTCGACGGCGGCGAGTACCTGTCCGATGGCTGCCACCGACACGCCGCCCACCTCGATGAGCGCGCGAATCATCCGCAGTCGGCGCAAGTGCTCGTCGTGGTAGGTGGCCTGGTTGGGGCTCGACAACTCCCCCGGCATCAGGAGCTCCTCACGCAGGTAGTACTTGATCGTGGGCACAGAAACCCCGCTGCGCTTGCTCAACTCCGCGATACGCATTCGACCTTCCGTGTTCACCCGGGACTCCCTTGCCGATCCGATTGCGCTATGGATAGTGTAGCTACCCATAAGCGGATAGCCTGGCTATCCATTCAAGACAGACGGCATGACCGGCCACCAGCTCCGCATACGGATGCACAGGGAGCCGGTCATGCGCATCTACGGAAGGAAACCCCTTGAGTACGAGCCTATTTCGGCGCGCGACAAGACAGGCGGTGCTACTCGGGGCGACGGTGGGGCTGGCGTGCGCGGTCACCGCCTGCGGTGCCGGTGCGGCGGATGATCCGGAACCGCGACGGGCCGCGATCATCCCGGCACTGGATGCGGTGGTGCGGACGGGCTTGCCCGGCGCCCAGATCGTGATCACCGAGCGAGGCCGGGACTGGACCGCATCCTCGGGGGTCGGCGACCTCGCCACCGGCGCGCGCTTTCCGGATAACGGTTACCTCCGGATCGGCAGCAACACCAAGACGTTCACGGCCACGGTGCTGCTACAGATGGTCGCGGAGGGCACCGTGGACCTCGACGCGCCCGTCGAGCGCTACCTACCTGGTGTCGTGCGGGGTGGCGGCAATGACGGCACCCGGATCACAGTGCGAAACCTGTTGCAGCACAGCAGTGGATTGCCCGATACCGAGCAACTGCTGTCGCAGACTCCGCAGGCCGATCTGGCGGCGATGCGCTGGCAGCAGTTCGATGTCGCCGAGGTGGTGCGGCCGGTCTTGGCCCTGCCGTCGCGTTTCACGCCCGGCATGAAAGCCGAATACTCCAACACCAACTATCTACTCATCGGCATGATCATCGAGCGGGTCACCGGGCGACCGGTTGCCGAGGAAATCACCCGCCGGATCATCAAACCCCTCGGGCTGGCCGCAACGTACTACCCGGCACCCGGAGAGACCGGCCTCCGCGCCCCACATCCGTTGGGCTACCTGCAGATTGATCACCACCGCATCGAGTACACCGAGTTCAACCCATCCTGGGCCGGCGCGGCCGGTGCGATGATCGCCACCGGCGCGGAACTGAACCGGTTCTTCATCGCACTGCTCGCTGGAAAGCTGCTGCCCACAGCACAATTGGACGAGATGAAGCGCAACACCATGGTCTTCGACCGCATGCCGGGCGCGGGTTACGGGCTCGGACTCATCCGCTATCCGGTGTCGTGTGGCAAAGAGGTCTGGGGCCACGGCGGCAGCATTTCCGGATTCCACACCCGCAACGGCGTGACCACCGACGGGCGCGCGGTGACCGTCGCCGTCAACGAGCTACCCGGCGACGGCCCGAGCGAAGACGCGGTACTGAAGGCCTTCGACACCGCGGTCTGCACCGCACCCTGATCAGTGCTGGCGGACGACGATCATCGGCACCTCGACCGAATGCAGGAGCGCGTTGCTGGTGGAGCCGAGCACCATACTGGTGAACCCGCCGCGGCCGTGACTGCCGACGACGACCAGTTGCGCATTGGCCGACTCGTCGAGCAACGAGCGAACCGGCCTGTCGGCCACCAGAATTCGGCGCACCGCCACGTCCGGGTAACGCTCGGTGTAACCGGCGAGGCTTTCGGCGAGGACCGCCTGCGCGGACTCCTGCGCGCCATCCCAACCCGGGACCGGCACGTCCAGTCCGCTGGCATCGCTCCACGCGTGCAGCGCGGTCAAACCGACCTTGCGCCGCGAGGCTTCCTCGAAGGCAAGCTCCAGTGCCGCAACACTATTGCTGCTGCCGTCGACGCCGACGAGAACCGGACGGCTCGCGGAGACCGCGTCGATGGCCGAGATCCCGTGGATCACCGCGACCGGGCAACGCGCGTGGTGCGTAGCGGCGGTACTGACCGACCCGAGTAGGCCGCGCTGGAACGCACCGATTCCGCGGCTACCGACCACCAGCATCCGCGCGTGTGCGGACCGTTCGATCAACAGCGGAATGACCAGCTCGAACGACACCTCGGTGGTGATCTGTGGTTCGTCGCCGGGCGCAGCGGTACGTGCGATTCGGTTGGCCTCGGTGAGGACTCGCTCGCCGTCCTTGCGCAACCATTCCAAATCGGCTTCGCCCAGGGACATCCCCGGCCCGAACCCGGTCTGGATCGCCATCGAGTTCACCAGGTGCAGTCCACAGTTGTGCAGTCCGGCTTCGACCGCCGCCCAGGCCACGGCCTGATACGAACTCGCCGAACCGTCGACGGCAGCGAGGATCGGAGGGTTGAGTTGCGTTGACGGCGAAGCGCTTTCGGTGGTCATTGGTTGACGCCGACCGGCTGCGCGGATGTCGGCCGCAACACCGCAAGGCGATGCAAGTACTCGGTTTCATCGATGTCACCGCTGGCGAACCGCTCCGCGAGCAGCGCCTCCGGTGCGAGCCGGGTCGACTCGTCCGACCTCTTCTCCGATGGGCGGCCGAGCCCGCTGATCGAGATGATCGCGACCGCCGCGGCGATCCACAACGGAACCACGATCAGCATCATGAGCACGAACATCCACCACTGTGGGCCGTCCCCATACCAATACATCATTGCCTGTCCTCTCTGATCGGACGGCTGAGCTGCCGCCACTCGTGCGCCCAGCGGGCGTTACGGCGTGCGTCGAGCAGCCATCGGGCACCATGCACCAGACACCAGCCGACGAACCAAGTACTGCCGAGCACGGTGGCGCCGACACCGATACCGGTCATTGCGGCCGCAGCCGACGGACGTGGTTCGGTAGTCGGCGCGCCGTCTTGCCCCAGCCACACGGTGGCGTGATCGCCGACCTGCAGGCTGCGGCGCACCGGTACGACGGCGGCGCCGGCGCGGCCGTTGTCGTCCCAGCGCACGTGCGCTTGAAACTCGTGCGCCGCCGACTCTGTCGAGTCCTCGGTGAGCACCGCGGTGACGCTGTGTTTTGCCGCATTCTCGGCGTTGATCTGCCTCGCGCTGTCGGTGTAGGCCGCCGTGCCGAGCGCGCCCGCGACGGGCACCGCCACTACCACGGCCAGCACGGCCACGATCCGCAGCAAGGCTTCGAACCGGTCCGATGCTCGCAGCAACGGGTTCGGACTCCACGGTTGCCTCGACCACCAGCAGGTCACTTGTCGCCACGACGACTGGATCGGGATGATCAGGTTCTCCGACATCGCCATTCACCTCGTTTTCGGCGGCATCTGCTGTCGACTTCGAGCATCCCGCCCGGCCGGACGCGTAGGCAGAGAAGAAAGTCACCGGTGACCGGCCGAGTGGCCCCGTATTCCGGCCGGCCTGGCCGCGAGCGGCGGCAAGAGGGCGCCTGACCGGTGCCGAAGGTCCCTCGGCATGCGTCGGTTCGGCTCTGTGCGCTGCCCCTACGCGACCGTAACGTCACGTTTGACCAGCTCCAGCAGGTAAAAGAGGAGACCGAGATGCGGTCACGAGTCGTTTATGAATCCATGTTCGGCAACACCGCTGCCATTGCCGAGGCCATCGCGACGGGCCTGCGCACGCACGGCACCGTAGAGATACTGAATGTGTGCGAGGCCGCGAGCACATCGGCGCCTACGGTAGATCTCCTGGTGGTCGGCGGCCCGACGCACGCGCTCGGATTGAGTAGGCAGCGAACCAGGCTCGACGCCGCCGGACGCACCGAGGCACCCGTCGTGGTCGACATCGGTATTCGGGAATGGCTCGACGCGGCGCTTCCTGTCGCCGCGGGCAGCCGGGCCGCGGCCTTCGGTACCAAGACCGGCAAGCCGTCCTGGATGCCGGGATCCGCTGCACGTGGCGCGGCAAAACGATTGCGGCGCTTGGGTTATCAACTGACCGACGACCCGATGAACTTCCTCGTCGACGGGATGACCGGACCACTCAGCGAGGGCGAATTGGCACGGGCACAGGCGTGGGGCGAACTCCTCGCCTTCACCGAGCACGACCGCATCGCGCACTTGCACTGACAACGGGCTGCCGTTACCGAAACCCGATGCGGCCTTTGGACCCTCGTGTTCGTGACCAAGGACAGACGTGCCAGGCCGCACTCCATTCATAACGTACAGATACCCGGACCACAGAGATCAGAAGGACGCTCCAATGGCCACTCAGCACACCGATGACCCACACGGAATCGCCACGGCCCCAGTGGTTGTCGGCGCCGATGGCTCCGAATCCGGCGACCTCGCCGTGCGCTGGGCGGCCGAGACGGCATCGCGGCGCAATCGGCGGTTGCTCATTGTCAACGGCCTCAATCTCGCGGCGATGCGCGGAGTTCTGGGCAGCTATGACCTGATGGTTCCCGCGGTGATCGACTCGATCCGCAAGCAGGGCGCGGACCGAGTGGCCGCCGCACGCGCCTCGGCGCTGACCGTCGATCCCGCGCTGACCGTGGAAACCGAAGTCTCCGAGGACAATCCGGCGCACTTGCTGATCGAACGTTCCGCGTCGGCCCACCTGGTCGTGATCGGCGCTTCGGGCGAGGGCGGCACCATCCGCAATCTCGGGTCCACGCTGCTGGCGGTGGCCAGTCACGGCCACGGGTCGATCGTGGTCGTCCGCGGCACTGATCGGCCGACGAGCAGCGCGGGGCCGGTGGTGGTCGGTGTCGATGGGAGCTCGGTCTCCGAAGTCGCCGTAGGAGCCGCTTTTGCCGAAGCGAGCCAACGGAACGCGCCGCTGGTCGCCGTGCACGTCTGGGCCGATCTGCCGCTCAACAGGCTCTCCGGCTATGAGGGCGCCATCACCGATCCCGCCATCGCGGCCGAGGCGCGCACGGTGCTGGCCGAGCAGATCGCCGGCTGGCAGGCGAAGTACCCGGATGTCGTGGTCACCCGCGAGGTGTACCTGTCCCGGCCACGCCATTACCTCATCGAGTGGTCCAAGGCCGCACAGCTCGTCGTCGTCGGCAGCCGCGGCCGCGGCGGGTTCCGCGGCCTGCTGCTCGGGTCCACCGGCAATGCGCTGGTCCAGCGCACGCACTGCCCGGTGATGGTCGTGCACACCAACTGACCGCTGTCCCTCTAGAAAGGCCTGAATCCGATGTCCTCCAACATGATCAACCCTCCTGTCCTCGTCGGCACGGATGGCTCCGCCGCCGCGACCGACGCCGTGCGCTGGGCCGCCTGCGACGCGGCCCGGCACGGCGCGCCGCTGCACATCGTGCACGCCATCGCCGCCCCGATGGACTTCGGTCCTGGCCTCGCCTTTCCGCAATTCGACTACGAGACCTACCGGCAGTCCGGCGAGCTGATCGTCGCCAAGGCCCGCGAGTCGGCAGCGGCCGCGGCCGCCCCGATCGGTGACCTCGACATCAGCACTTTCGTCGTCGAAGCACCGCCGATTCCGGTGCTGCGCGACCGATCGGCGAACGCGCGGCTGCTCGTCGTCGGCACGCACGGCTACGGCGTGCTCCGCCGCGGCCTGCTCGGTTCGGTGAGCACGTCGTTGGCCAGACACGCGAACTGCCCGGTCGCGGTGATCCCGGAGGCGAACGACGAAACGTCGGTAGGTGCGAATGGTCCGGTGGTCGTCGGCGTCGACGGCTCGGCCGGCGGGGCGCTCGCGCTCGAGGTCGCCTTCGATGAGGCGTCCCGCCGCGGCGCTCCCCTGCTCGCGGTCTTCGCCTGGTCGGAAATCAACCGGTATATCGCGCGCACCGACATGCAGAGCGAGGGTGAGACGCTGCTGGCCGAGAGCATCGCCGGCTATCAGGAGAAGTATCCCGAGGTCGAGGTGTCCCGGCTCGTCACCGAGGCCCGCCCGGCCAAATGTCTGCTCGGCACCGCCGAACTCGCCCAGCTGCTCGTTGTCGGCAGCCACGGCCACGGTGGCTTCCCCGGCATGACCCTCGGTTCGGTCGGCCAGGCCGTGCTGCACGGTGCCGACTGCCCGATCATCATCGCCCGCCCATCGAACTGACCAGCACCCATTCGAGGAGAAAACATGTACGCCATGACTTTCCGTGGACCGGGCCAACCCAGCTGGGAGCAGGTCCCCGACCCGCAGATCCAACACAGCACCGATGCGATCGTGCGCGTCGACGCGGTGACGATCTGTGGCACCGATCTGCACATCCTCGCGGGCGACGTGCCCGAAGTGACGCCGGGGCGCATCCTCGGCCACGAGGCGGTCGGCACGGTGACCGAGGTCGGTCCCGGCGTGCGCACCCGCAAAGTCGGTGACCGCGTACTGATCTCGTGCATCTCCGCGTGCGGTGCGTGTCGATTCTGCAAGGAGGGCCGCTACGGCCAGTGCCTGGGTGGCGGCGGCTGGATTCTCGGCCACCTGATCGACGGCACGCAAGCCGAATCGGTGCGAGTTCCGTTCGCCGACATGTCCACCCACCCGATACCCGACGGCATCACCGACGAACAGATGCTGATGCTGGCAGATATCCTGCCGACCAGCCACGAAGTCGGCGTGCTCAACGGGCGAGTCCGTCCCGGCGACGTCGTCGTCATCATCGGCGCCGGGCCGATCGGGCTGGCCGCGATCATGACCGCACGACTGTACAGCCCCGGCCACATCGTCGTCGTGGACAAGGTCGATAGCCGATTGGCGGCCGCAGGCAAATTCGGCGCGGACATCGCGCTCAACAGCGGCCGCGACGACATCCGTGCCCAGATCGCGCGGCTCACCGACAATCTCGGTGCCGACGTGGTCATGGAGGCCGTCGGCGTTCCGGAAACCTTCGAGCTCGCAGTAGATCTCGTCCGCCCCGGCGGCCACGTCGCCAACATCGGCGTACACGGCGCCCCCGCCACCCTGCACCTGGAACGCATCTGGATCCGCGATCTGACCATCACCACCGGCCTGGTCGACACCAACTCCACACCCACCCTCATCCAACTGATCCGCAGCGGCCAGCTCGACCCGGCGCCGATGATCACCCACCGCTTCGAGATGAGCGAATTCCCCAGCGCCTACGACGTTTTCGCCCGCGCCGGGGAGACCGGTGCGCTCAAGGTGATGGTCTGCCGCACTGCTCCGCACTGACCTCGTGCGACCGGCGCGTCCCCGTTCGCGTACGCGCCGGTCCTCGACACCCACTTCCCGAGGACCACCGTTATGAACCCCCCGCACAGTAGTGATCCGCACCGCCTGGCATCCGCGGCCATTGTGGTCGGCGTCGATGGATCGGATGGCTCGGACGTCGCCGTCCGCTGGGCCGCCCGCACCGCTGTCCACCGGCGCCGGGAACTGCTCATCATGCACGGCCTGGACCTCGCCGCCACCCGCGCAACGCTCGGTGGCCACGCCGCGATGATCGCGCCGATCACCGAATCCATCCACCAGCGCGGCCACAAGATCGTGGGCGACGCGCGCCGACTCGCCCTGGAGCTCGGCCCGGAGCTCACCGTCACCACCCAGATTTCGGACGCGAACGCCGCCGAACTGCTGATCCAGGTGTCCCGCACGGCGCATATGGTCGTGCTCGGCGTGACCGGCAACGCGGGGACTTTCGCCCATCTGGGTTCGACCCTGCTCGCTGTCGCCAGCCACGCGCACGGGCCCGTGATCGTGGTCCGCGGCACCGGAGCTGATCCGTCGATCAGGCACACCGGGCCCGTCGTGGTGGGCGCCGACAACAGTGCCGCCGGCGACAGTGTGATCGCGGCAGCGTTCGCCGAGGCCTCGGACCGCGACGCCGAGCTGATCGTCGTCCATGCGTGGAGCGACTGGAATTTCGACGGATTCGCAGGGAAGTCCGAGCTCACCCTGGTCGAGGCCGACATCGAGACTGCCGAGAACGCGCTGCTCGCCGAGCGCCTGGCCGGTTGGCAAGAAAAGTATCCCGACGTCCGGGTCGCCCGGCAGATCCACCCCGGCGGACCCATCCGGCCGCTGCTGGAGCTGTCCGGCACTGCCCAGCTGATCGTCGTCGGTACTCGCGGACACGGCGCGTTCGCCGGTCTGTTGCTCGGCTCGACCAGCAATTTCCTTGTCCAACACGCACATTGCCCCGTCCTGGTCACGCACCAGGACTGACCGAGGAACACCACCATGTCTCATCCCCGAGATCCCTTCGCCCCCGCCGTCCACTCCGCCAACGTCTGGCTGCGCCACGTCGCCGACGCAATGGCCACCGACGATCGCGCCTTCGCCTATCGAGCAACCCGCGCCTGGCTACACATCGTGCGCGACCGCCTCGAACTGCACGCCGCCGCGCATTTGAGCGCACAGCTTCCAGAACTGCTGCGCGGTGCGTTCTTCGAGGGCTGGGTGCCCGGCCGCACCCCGGCATCGTCCGACGTGAACACCATGCTCGCCGAATTCGCCTGCGCGGCAGGCGTTACCGACGACGAGGCGGTCGGCCTCATGTGGATAGTCACCGACGCGTTCCGCGATCTCTGCTCCCCCGGTCTACTGGATCACCTCTTCTTTCGCCTGCCCGCCGACCTGAATCGGATCCTGCTCGGCACCTCGCCAGGCCCGAACGACGAAGACACGGTAGAGAACCGACTCACCGACCTCGGCGACCGCCTGCAGACGCTCGCCGAAGCGGTCGCGGTACTCGCACACGGATTGGAATCCCGCCCGGACAGCGGACCGGACAGCGCCCGAACCGCTGCCGCCGCCCAGGAAGCGCACCGGATACTCCTGGCCGCACACGCCGAGCCGTAACCCCAGGCCATCAGCCTCGAAATCCGCTATGGCTTGTCGTCCTGGACGTCTTCGTTGTCGGCCGCGCCGTCGGGCCCGGGTCCATACACTGATCCCATTTCACACCTCCTCTCTCCGTGTGTTGGCCGCGATGTCCGGCAGTACCGACCGGACGCCGGTGAGTGAGCGGATTGCACAGATCAGCTTCGAACAGGCAGATTTTCGTATGCCAGAGCCAAGATGGCGCAGACCTCGAGGTCGGTGACTTCGGCGAAGTCCGCGTACCAAGGGCGGATCGGGCCGAACAATTGTGGTGTACGTAAGCAGATGACGTGATCGGCGACCGCGTGCAACGCGCGCAGTGGCCGGCCCGAGCCGACCGGGGCGGCGAACACAACTCGCGCCGCACCGCGAGCGCGCGCGATACCGCACGCCAAGTGGGCGACCGCGCCGGAGCCAAGGCCCTCATCGATGACGATCGCGATCGTGTCATCCAAAGACAGCTGGGGATTGCTGCCGCGAAAGCGAACGACGCTGTGGCGCAACTGCTCTCGCTGTTCTGCTGTCACTCGGATCCGGTCCGCCGCGGAAATGAAGGCCCGCTCCCCGAACCCGTTGTCGGTGACGCTCACCCCGCCCTCACCGACAACGCCGAATACCAGCCACGGCCGATCCGGTGCGACAAGCTTGCGCGACAACACAATATCGAGAGGAACGCCGAGCGAGGCCGCGACCTCGTAGGCGACCGGAACCCCGCCGCACGGTAGACCGAGCACTACTACGTCGAGCCCGCGGAACACCGAAAGTTGTTCGGCGAGTTGGCGGCCGGCATCACGGCGATCAAGGAAAGACAAGCTCAGCTCCCGAGTCGGAAATCCACACGGAGGTGAGCCGCACTTCGGGACTCGGAGAAAGCAATTCGAACTCTACCCCGCCGAACACCCCGGACACATGGCCTGACACCTAATTATCCGCTTTTGCCGCGGCCACATAAAACTGGGCGGTTGCCTCTAATCCTGGATTGACGCCGACCTTGTCGCAGGACAGCGATATTAGAAACGCAATACAGTCAGATGCCGTAGACCTACGGACCCCGATTCCGAGTATGGCGCCCACCGACACCGGAAACGCATACGTGAAGTTCATGGCCTACAGCGGGGAGGAGCCTGTCGACGAACAGGTGCGGCGGATATGACGCGGCTGATGATGGACGGGTCTACCGTAGAGAACGGCATCATTGATCTGTCCAGGAGGCTCATTCGATGACCAGGAAAATAGCCGACTGCCGTAGGTTTCCCAGTGAAACGAATTGCACGCTCACCATCGCCGGCGAAGAAGACGAAGTTGTGCGGGCCGCCAGCGAGCACGCCGTCTCGGTGCATATGCACCAGGACGGACCGGAGCTGCGCGAGCAGATTCGGAAATCGCTCGAGGATGAGAAGGTAGCAACCTGACCATCTCCCGCATCCAGCGGTAACCCGGCGAACGGCTATTTCCGCAGACGACCAAGGTCGACGCCGGCACGGCCGAACGACTCTGTGCCGGGGCCGCCGTTCGGCGGACTGTATCCCTATGAGAACAAAGACATCGGTCGCCGTCGGGACCGCGGCGTACTTGCTCGGATTGGCTGTCGGCTATCAGGTGATACTGCGTCGTCGGTGTCTGACCTGGGGCTCGACCCCCGACCAGGTCGCCGCGGCGATGCCGGGCGACGAGCTGCTCACCGAGCCGGACATCATTGCGACGCGGGCGATCACGATCGCCGCGACGCCGGCGGCGATCTGGCCGTGGCTGGTCCAACTCGGCCCCGGCCGGGGCGGCGCCTACACCTACGACTGGATCGAGAATCTGCTCGGGCTCGACATGCACAGCGCCGACGAGATCCTTCCGCAGTTCCAAAACCTCACTGTCGGCGACACTTTCGCGCTCGGCAAGAATGGCCCGCGCATGCGAGCAGCCATCATCGAGCCCGAGCATGCCCTGGTGTTCGCATCCGCGGACGGACACTGGGTGTGGGCCTTCGGGCTCTATCCGAGCGCCGAGGGCACCCGGTTGGTGAGCCGCAATCGAATCGCCCTGCCCGAATCCGGCGTGCCGACCAGACTGTTCAACCGGCTCATCATGGAGCCGGGGAGCTGGATAATGGAGCGTAAGATGCTCATCGGCATCAAGCAGCGAGCCGAACGCGGCGGCACACCGGTTGCCGATCGTCCGGTCGAAGTTCAGGCAGGTTAAGGGACGGAAACCGGGTCAGCTATGGACCACAGCGCGCCGTCCGGTCCGTTCGGCGCCAGGCCACCTTATGATGCCGTGCTGTTCGACATGGACGGCGTGGTCACCGACACCGCCACCGTCCATGCGGCAGCGTGGAAACAGTTGTTCGACAACGTGTTACGTGACCATCGGCTGATCGCCGCCATCCCGCAGCGCCCGTTCGACGACGAGGACTACAGTCGCCTGGTCGATGGTCGCGCCCGGATCGACGGCGTAACCGCCTTCTTGTCTTCCCGTGGGATCGACTTGCCGCTGGGCAACGAGGACGACCCCGATGACGCGTGGACGGACCACGGCCTCGCCAACCGGAAGAACACGATCTTTCTCGAACTCATTGCTCAGCAAGGTGTTCGGGCATTTCCCGGAACGGTCGACCTCGTGTGCCGGCTACGCGCCGGCGGCGTGCCGACCGGGTTGGTCACGGCCAGCCGCAACGCGCGTGCGATCCTGGCGGCCGCGGGCCTCACCGATTTGTTCGATGCCATCGTCGACGGCACCGTCGCCGAAAAGCTCTCGCTGCCAGGGAAACCCGACCCGGCGCTCTTCCTCGAAGCGGCCCGCCGACTCGGGGTGCCACCCGCCAGAGCGGTCGTCATCGAGGACGCCCCTTCGGGCGTGCGAGCCGGTGCTGCGGGCGGGTTCGGGCTGGTGGTCGGGATCGATCGCAGGCTGCGTCCGGATGGGCTGGCCGCGGCGGGCGCTGATCTCGTAGTGCACGACGTCGCCGAACTCGACCTCGGCGTCCTGCTGACCGATCCGTGGCTACTCAGCTATGGCGGCTCGGACTCGGCCCATGAGGGCCAGCGCGAGGCCCTCACCACACTCTCCAACGGCTACCTCGGCACTCGTGGCGCGGCACCCGAATACCCGAGCGGCGGCGCGCATTACCCGGGCACCTATCTCGCGGGTGTCTACAACCGGCGCACCGGCACCGTAGCCGGCCACGAGGTCGAAGACGAGCAGCTCGTGAACATCCCGAACTGGCTCCCAGTGGATATCGGCCTCGGCGGTGTGTGGTGGTCGGACGGTGCGCTGGCGATCCGCAACGAACGCCGCGACCTGGACCTGCGCACCGGTGTATTGAGCCGGACGGCACTGCTGGTCGAGCCACAGGGCCGCACACTGCTGGTGACCCAGCGTCGCCTGGTTTCACTGGCTCGTCCGCATATAGCCGCGTTGGAGACCACGCTCGTGCCGCAAGGGTGGAGTGGCCGAGTAGAGGTGCGGTCGGGCATCGACGCGGGCGTCACCAATGCCAATGTCGCGGACTGTCCGCCGTTCACCCAGCACCAGCTGACCCGGATCGAGGCCGAACCGGTCGATTCGCGGACATTCGTCGTCCAGGCCGAGACGAGCTCGAGCCGCGTCCGGATCGCAGTCGCGGCACGCACTTCCGTACCCGGCGACTTCGCTGCGGCAGCACCGATCGCCGAAAATGATGGCGCAGAACACTATTCACAACGGTTCCCCGTCACAGTCCGTGACGGACAGCCCACCGTCATCGACAAGATCGTCGCGATCGTCACATCGAGGGATAGCGCCATCGCCGCGCCCGCCTCCGGCGCAATCGCTGAATTAGACCGCGCACCAGCTACTTTCACTGCTCTACGGTTCAAACACGAGCGAGTCTGGGCCGCACAGTGGGATCGGTTGGCGATCGAGCTCGACGGCATCGACACCCAGACCAAGCTCGTACTCGATCTTCACCTGTTCCACCTCGCGCAAACGGTCACCGAGCACACCGCGGAACTCGACGCGGGGGTTCCGGCGCGCGGACTACACGGCGAGGGTTATCGCGGCCATGTGTTCTGGGACGAGCTGTTCGTCATGCCCTTGCTCACGCTCTACCGGCCCGAGGTGGCGAAAGCCGTGCTGCGGTACCGGTCGCGCAGGCTGCCCGCGGCTCGTTTCGCCGCGGCCGAGCAGGGGCTGGCCGGTGCGCTGTTCCCGTGGCAGAGCGGCAGCGAGGGCCGGGAAGAGACGCCGACCCAGCTGTTCAACCCGCGATCGAAGCGGTGGATGCCCGACAATTCCCGACGGCAGCGCCATGTCGGACTGGCCATCGCCTATAACGCCTGGCAGTTCTACGAGTGCACCGGCGATCTGGACTGGCTCGCCGAACACGGCGCCGAACTGATCATCGAGGTGGCGCGGTTGTTCACCGCCATGGCGCGCTACGACGCCACCGCCGATCGCTACCACCTCGACGGGGTGATGGGCCCCGACGAGTTCCACGACGGCTACCCCGACGCGCCTGGCGTCGGGCTGCGCGACAACGCCTACACCAACGTGCTCACCGCCTGGGTGTGCCGCAAGGCCGTCGAATCCCTGGATCTGCTGACCGGACACGCACGCGAAACACTCTGCCGCAGAATCGATATCGATGATCCCGCCGAATACGATCAGTGGTCGCACCTGGCCATGCGCATGGCTGTCCCGTTCCATGACGGCGTGCTCAGCCAGTTCGACGGGTACGCCGACCTCGCCGAATTCGACTGGGACACCTACCGTCACCGCTACGGCAACATCGGCCGATTGGATCTGATCCTCGAGGCCGAGGGTGATTCCACCAACCGGTACAAGCTCTCCAAACAGGCCGACGTGCTGATGCTGGTCTATCTGCTCGGCCCGGGCCGTCTGCTCGAACTGCTGGAGCGCCTCGGCTACCCGTGCACCCACGAAACCCTCGACCGCACACTGGATTACTACCTACGACGCACCGCGGACGGGTCGACGCTGAGTGAAGTCGTGCACGCATCGGTGCTCGCGCGCATGCGGCCGGATCAAGCCTGGTCGGTGTTCGAGCAGGCGCTGGTCGCCGATCTCGACGACACGCAGGGCGGAACCACCAAGTACGGCATCCATCTCGGTGCCATGGCCGGCACCGTCGATATCGTGATCCGTGCCTTCGCGGGCATGCGCTGCCACCGCGACCGGCTTTTATTCGACCCGCGCCTGCCACCGCGACTGACCGGCGTGCGATTCGGTGTGTACTACCGCGGACAGCGCATAGACGTCGTCCTCGATCACCATCGCCTCCGGCTGACCAGTAGACCCGGTGCCATCGACACAGCCATCGACATCGATGTCGCAGGCATCGAATCCACCCTCGGTGCCGGTCAGGTCCGCGAATTCGACCTCACCCCCGTCACCGACGACCGCCTGCCGATCGAATAACCGACACAGAGTCGGATAGTCCTGCGCACTGAGGACCTTCGCCAGGCTCGCCTGCCACCGATCCACGCCAGGCTCTAGTGACACCGACCAATACTCCCGGAGGTTGTCACAGTGAACGGTTTCAGTGGACGTAGCGCCATCGTCACCGGCGGCGCACGCGGAATCGGCGCCGCCATCGTACGAGCGCTCGTCAAAGAGAACATCGCGGTGGTCATCGCGGACCTGCTCGAGCCAGAGGGCACGGAGCTGGCTCGCGCACTCGGACCGAATGTCATGTTCCAACGTCACGATGTCACCGACAAACAGAATTGGCGCGACCTCATCGACCAGACCGAGGCCACCTACGGACCATTGGCGATTCTGGTCAACAACGCCGGAATCCTCGACTACGGCACCATCGAGGCCGAACCGCCCGCGATGTTCCGGCACGTCATCGAGGTCAACCTGTACGGCGCCTGGCTCGGAATGCATATGGCCGTGCCGCACCTGCGGGCCGGCGGTGGCGGGGTGATCGTCAACATGTCCTCGACCGCGGGGCTGGTCGGGTACGCGGGCATCGGCGGCTATGTCGCGAGCAAGTGGGGATTGCGCGGCCTGACCAAGGCTGCGGCGATCGAGCTCGGTCCCGACGACATCCGCGTGTGCTCGGTGCACCCCGGTCCGATCCACACCCCGATGACAGCCGGACTCGATGAATCAATCACTGCCGCACAGCCATTGCCGCGGTTCGGCGATCCGGACGAGGTCGCCGCGATGGTTCGCTTCCTCGTCACCGAAGCCACCTTCTCCACCGGATCGGAATTCGTCCTGGACGGCGGTACGACCGCGGGCCGATAGGCGCCCGGTCGAGAGAAAGAGAACTCGGATGTCAGCGATTATCAGCACCAAGGGCCTGACCAAGCGCTACGGGCGCAAGTCTGCCCTGGTCGACGTGGATCTCGAGGTCCCGGCCGGAGTCGTCTTCGGCTACCTGGGACCGAACGGTGCGGGAAAGACCACCACCATTCGGCTACTCGTCGGGCTGATGCGACCGACCAGCGGCAGCGCGGCCATCGGCGGGGCAGACACGGTGCGCGCGCGATCCGAGGCGCAACGCCATATCGGTTATCTGCCAGGCGAATTCGTCGGATACCCCGATCTCACCGCAGACCAGTATCTGACCTATCTCGGGCACCTGCGCGGCGGCGTCGATGACAAGGTCCGTCGCCGTTTGATCGAACGGCTCGGAGTGGATCCCGCCGTGCGGATCGGCGCGATGTCGCACGGCAACCGGCAGAAGGTCGGCATCGTCCAGGCGTTCATGTCCGAACCCGATCTGCTCATCCTCGACGAGCCGACCGCTGGGCTGGATCCCTTGGTGCAGCGAGAATTCCACACCTTGGTCCATGAGGCGAAGGCGGCGGGCAGCACCGTGTTCTTGTCCTCGCACGTGCTCTCCGAGGTGCAGGAGGTGGCCGACATGGTCGGCATCTTGCGCCAAGGACGACTGGTCGAGGTCCGCTCGATCGACGAACTCACCGCCCGGCCGCTGCGTCACATCGATCTCGTATTCGCTGGTGCGGTACCGGCTCTGGACCGGCTGCGGCAGCTCGACGGCGTGCGGTCGGCGCACCACAATGCCAAGTCGGTGCATATCGAACTCGAAGGCTCGACCGCGGCATTGTTGCGGGTCATAGCGCCGTTCGAGGTCACCGACATCGTCAGTCGCGAACCCGATCTCGAAGAGGTCTTCCTCAACTATTACGGACAGGACTGAAACGCCATGCTGCGCACCGTGTATACCAAAACTCTGCGCGATCAGCGCCGGGGACTGCTCGGTTGGATTATCGGCGTCGTGCTGATCGTCCTGCTCGAATCAGCCATCTGGCCATCGTTCTCGGACATGTCCGGCATGCAAGATTTCCTGAAGAACTATCCCGAAGCCATGCGCAAATTGTTCAACCTCGACCAGTTCTCCACCGGTACCGGGTTTTTGAATGTCGAGCTGTTCACCATGATGATGCCCGTCCTGTTCCTGGTCTTCGCCATCGGCCGCGGCGCCCGCGGCATCGCCGGCGAGGAAGAACGCGGCACCCTGGAAGTCCTTCTGGTCAACGGTGTCTCACCCATTCGGCTCGCGCTCGAGCAGGCCGCCGTGGTCATCACCTCGGTCGCGGTTCTCGGACTCGCACTGTTCGGATCGATCGTGGTGTGCTCGGCCATCTTCGGCCTCGGCGTACCGATCGCGTTCGCCGCCTCCGGCGCATTATCGATGACGCTGCTCGGGATGGAATTCGGACTGATCGCCGCCGCGATCGGTGCGGCCACCGGCAAGCGTGTGCTCGCGCTCGCCGGGGCATCGATTCTCGCTGTCGCCGCATATGTGCTGTACGTGGCAAGCCAACTGGTTCCCGCGATCACCCCGTGGGGCCCATGGTCGCCGTTCCGTCAGGCGGTCGGCGGCGGACCGATGGGCGTCGGGCTCCCGCTCACCTTTCTCTGGCTCGCGCTGGGCGGAATCGTCTGCCTGCTCGCCGCACTACCCGTCTTCGACCGCCGCGATATAGCCGGCGCCTGAGCGGCCCGGTCAACCGCCTGACTGGGCTGTCCGTGCCCCGTCACCTGCACAGCAACAGGTGGCGGGGTGCTTGCCGTCGGCATAGCCGAACCGGCGCGGATTCGGTCACCGCGGCAGAGGACCATCGGCTATCGCGGATGATGGCTTTCGGACCTGCCGACCGCCGCGCCCGGTGCCGATCATTGATACATGACGATCACGACTCGATACGAAGCACCAGGCTTCAGCGCATCGGTGATGTTGAAGATGCTGCACTCGCCCATGGCGGCCGGGCTGCGGCGGAATCTGACCGAACTGCGCTACCAGGGCCGACTGTCGGGCCGTCACATCGCATTACCAGTGTCCTACGCCCGCTCGGATAACACCGTCGTCATCCGGGTAGCACGCGCCCACACAAAGTCGTGGTGGCGCAACTTCTGTGCACCCCGGCCGATTTCGGTATGGCTCGACGGCCGGTGGCGCAACGGGACGGGTCATGTGGCACAACCGGGATCGCTGGAGCACGAAGAGGTGGGCGCGATCTACCAGGCGGAATATCCGCGCATGGAAATCCCCGTGACGGATCCTTTCGTCGTGATCGAGCTACCGGCCGCGCACAACCTGCCGAGCGGCCCGCCCGGCGCACCGCCGTATCACGGCTTGTGGCGACGCTGGTGCACCAGTGTCACCCTCGGTGAATTGCTGGGATTCGCCGCACCGGCCGTGGTCGGAGCGCTGGTGCGCGACGCCGCACCCGCCACCGCCGCCGTCGCGCTGCTGGCCGCGGGTGCCGTGGAGGGCACGGTATTGGGCTGGTTCCAAGCGCGGGTGCTGCGTTCGGTCGTGCCCGGATTACGTTCCGGTGCTTGGATTCTCGCAACGGCGATCGGCGCCGTGCTGGCCTGGTCGATCGGCGTGATCCCGGTGCTGGCCGGCGACAGCCTCGGTAATTGGCCACCCGCCGTCCTCATCCCCGCCGCAGTGGTGGGCGGCACCGTGATCCTGCTGTCCATCGGCGTCACCCAATGGTCGGTGCTGCGCCACCGGTTGAACCATGCGGGCCAATGGATTTGGGCGACCGCCCTGGCCTGGTCGGCCGGACTGCTCGCCTTCACCGCCTTCACCACCCCCTTGTGGCAGCCCGGACAATCGACGCTGCTCGTCACGGCGATAGGCATCGGCGGCGGGCTCCTGATGGCCGCTACGATGGCCGCCATCACCGGCGCCTTCCTGCTGCGTATCCTGCGCGCTCAATAGATCGCGACGCCTCGATCAGCCCCGCGCTCACCGCTGCGGTGTGGACCGGGGCTGTTCGGTGGCTCGGTCGTGCCATACGGCTCGGGAGCCGCTGTCACCGATGCGGTAGACCTGAACCACCGAGCCGACCGCCACGACGACCGCCAGCGCGGCGACGAAGATTGCCACGGCGCGATGCACGGTCACCGTGGGCGGCCGGTGAAATCGCCGACGCAGCCATCCGGTGGCGCGTTCGCTGTGCATCACCCACCATGCGACGGACAGCAAGAACACGGCCGCGGACCAGATCAACAGCTGGTCGCCGAGCTGAGTATGCTGGCGCACCAGCGGATCCCGTGGAATGTGGCGTTCGAGCCATTCTCCGGAGTTGGTGGTCAACGGGACCAGGACCAGCGCGACGAAAGCGATCAGCGGCGTGATCAAGCCCAGCCGGATTCGCGCGGCCGGCCAGCACACCGCGAGGATGAGCAGCACCGCCGCCAACGGCACCAGTACGACTACGCAGTGGACGAACAGGACGTGCGCGGGGAGATCGTTGACTGTGGTGGGTCCCATGCCGTTCGGCGCTCCTGGTAGGGCTGGTTCGAGTTGCTACGTCTCGGAGCGTATGGATTGATTCTCGGAGAATTCTCAGTGCCGATCATTCGCCCTGCGCCGCAGGCAATTCGATGGTGAAGGCGGCGCCTCGGCCGGGCGCGCCGTCCACCATGATCCGGCCTCGGTGTGCGTCGACAACGGCCCGCACCAGGGCCAAACCGATACCGTGCGAACGGGTTCCGGCGCGGTGACCGTCGCCGTGGGCGAACCGGCGGAAGAAGCGTTCGGCATCGCGCGGATCGAGACCGGCGCCGGTATCCGACACGGTTACCGCGACCTCATCGGCGGTGCGGGAGACCCGGATCGTGACTGTGCCGCCGTCCTTTTCGTGCTGCATGGCATTGTCGACAAGCGCGAAAACCGCCCGGCGCAGGGCCGGCCGGAGACCCTCGACGAGTGGTGCCGAGGCCGAATCTCCGACCTCGACTGCGATGTCGATGCCGCGGGTCGTGGCGTAGGCGGCAACGCTGTCACCCACCTCACGGCACAGCGCCGCCACGTCCACCGGCTCGAACCGGTCGGATTCGTCCTCGGCCGCGGCGGCGAGCAGCAGATCGTCGACGATTCCGGCGAGCGCCCTGGTGTCGGCGACCAGCCCGTCGAGCTGGCTGCGCCATTCCGGGGCGAGCTGCTCACGGGCGGCTCGACGGGCCAGCAACTGGGCACGAGTGTGCAACACCGTCAGTGGCGCCCGCAGCTCGTGTGATGCGTCGGCGACGAAATCGCGCTGAACCGTCAGCGCGGCGGCCATCGGCCCGATCGCGCGCCGCGACAACAGGACTGCGGCTCCGGCCGCGGTGGCCAGACCCGCGAGTTCGGCGATCAGCAACGCTTCCAGTACCCGATCCCGGCTCTCGTCCCACGGACGCTTGTCGGCCAGCACAGCAAGCCTGCGGCCGGAACTCTCGACCACCAGCGCGCGGTACTCGACGCCGGCCGAGCGCACCGTCGAGTAGCCGGCGGGGCCGGTCGCCAACCCGGCCGTCGACTCAGGGGCGTGCGCACTGATACTCACGTTGCCTGTCTGGTCCACGATGCCAAGCGCCATTCCCGGGGGCGGGTCATCGATGTCGTCGACCTCGGCCGCGACCTCGGCCAGCTGGGCGTCGAGCTGATGATCGCGGATGCGGCCGTCCACGAGCACGAGCACGATTCCGACCAGCAGCAACACCACCGCCAAGACGAACGCGGACTGCAACGCCGCACTCCGAGCGACTCGCCGCAGCTGCGCAGGCTCGGCCAAAACCGCTCTGGGTCGTCGGCGGCCAATCATCGCACGCCGAACCGGTAGCCGACGCCCCGCACGGTGACGACGGACTCTCGCCCCAGCTTGCGCCGCAGGTAGTACACGTAGGTGTCGACCGTGCCGTCGGTGTCGGCGCGATCGAAGACGAGTTCGAGCAATTGGGCCCTGGTGAACACCTGCGCCGGCGACCGCGCCAGGGTGGCCAGCAACGCGCATTCCCGTTCCGACAGCACCACATCCGGTGCTGTCCCGGCGGGGTCGACGACCGTGCGGGTGGCAGGCACCAGCCTGCGCTGCCCGATCGGTAGCGAGGTCGCGGTGCTGAGATGGCGGCGATGCAGTGCCCGCACCCTGGCCAGGAATTCGGGCACCTCGAACGGCTTGACCAGGTAATCCTCCGCGCCACCGTCGAGTCCCTCGACCCGATCGGCCACCGTCCCGCGAGCGGTCAGCAGCAGCGCCGGGGTGACGATCGCATGATCGCGCAGCGTCCGGAGCAGGTCGAGTCCGTCCAGAATCGGCAAGCCGCGGTCGATGATCAACACGTCGAATTGACCGGTCAGGCCGTGATGCAGGCCTACCTGGCCGTTCTCCGCGACCTGAACTCGATACCCCTCCTCGGTCAGCAGGACCGCCACCATGTCCGCGAGCGTGCGGTCGTCTTCGACCAGCAGCACTCGCGGCGCGATACCTGAAATCGCCATGCCGCCCAGCCTGCCACCACTACGAAATACCGGTCAGCCGCCACCACTCGGTCGCATCGCTCCGCCCCGCATCGACCGAATCGAACAGATCGGCACGGCGCAGGCCGGGCTGGATGTGGTAGCCGATCGACCCGGGCACGCTGACCACAGCCAGCACTCGCCACAGCGCGCGGGCGTAGGACTCCGCGGCGGCCGGACCATCCCATTCGTAGAGGCCGCGGTAGACGCCGTTCCGGTCGTGGGCAAGCCACAGTTTCGAAATCAGGCCGGGAAAACCGGCGAACAGCACGGTGTTGAGCACGCTCTCCCACCGGAACAACGCATGCCCGCGCCCGCGGACCGCACGCAACCGGAACTTCACCACCAGCACACAAGGATCCGTGGCCGCGGCGCGGTCGATGCGCGTCTCCCGGAAGACGTCGGCGGTGGTCCGGTCGGCGAAACTCAAACGGCGGGCGCGATTTTCCACCGGCAAATGAATCCGCCGGGTAAGCAGCAGTACAACGACCCGCACCGCGCACAGTGCCAGCGCACGGCACGCCGACCCGATCCCCAACGGAACTTGTATCTGATCAGTTTTCACAAATCCAGTGTGTTGCCCGCTCGTCGGGCGGCGAAGAGTCCAAAGGCAATGCCAGAAGTCCTCATCTCGGCTCCTCCCTGGTCTGGCGGTACGCACCGCCGCACCAGAGCCCGACCATCAGTCCCGTTTATTCACAAGCGATTCCGTCGTTGTCGCGGTCGAGCGGCGGACGGTAGCCGGGCTCACCGCGATGCATTGGCGCAGCACCGGCCGCCCGAGCGGCGGCGCAATTCGGGTAGTAGACGCTCGGGGCAGGCAGTACGGTCGTGGTCGGCTGTGGCGGGATGGTCGTCGGTGCCACGGCGGGGACGGCAGGTGGCTGCGGCACCAACGGTTGAGGCGCCACCGCCGAGGTCAGCGGTGCGATAACCGGTGGTGGCACCGGCATCAGGGTCGTCGCGGACGTCGTCGAGGTGACGGTGATGGTCGGTGCCGTGGTCGTCGGCTGGTAACGCACTGTGGGGGTGGGCGTGCTATCGGGGCCGCACGCGGCCGACGCGAGCGAAACCGCCGCGATCAGCGTTACGACGGCCGCGCGGTATCGCGGTGCTGTTGCCATGATCTGCCTTGTCTCTGAATGTGATACGCGATCGGAGTGGCAGCCTGGATGGCTCAACTCCCCCGACAAAAGCGATCACGCCCCACAATGATTCGTCCGGCTAGGCCGACCGTCCAGGGTTGTAGGTCCCGACAATTCGGCGCCTTCGGCCTTTAATCCTCCGGCAACGGCCGTCGACGCAGTGACTTTGGGCCTTTCAGGTTGGGCTCAAGGCCCGTAGTTGTGGTACTTGGGGGCGTCGCAGACTCGATGTATGACCGACAGCGATGTTCTTCCCGAAACGTTCGTACCGGATCGACCGACGATTACGGCGGCTGTGCGGCTGGCGGGGCGGGCGCCCTCGGTGCACAACACGCAGCCGTGGCGCTGGGTGTTCGACGGCACCCGGCTGCACCTCTATCGCGACGGCGAACGATTGCTGACCTCGACCGACCCGCATGGCAGACAGCTCGTGATGAGTTGCGGCGCGGCGCTGCATCACCTGCGCACCGCGTTTGCCGCGCGGGGCTGGCATACCGACACCGTGCGGTTGCCCGATCCCGAGCGGCTCGATCTGCTGGCGTCCATCGAATTCCGCCCGTGGCCGGAGGCGCCGACCGGGGTGCACTCGCGCGCCCGCGCGATCGAACTGCGGCACACCGACCGGCTGCCGATGCTCCCGCCGCGTAATTGGGCCGAGCTCGTGCATCTGGCGCGGATGCTGGCGAACCCGCACGATGTCGAGCTCGATGTTCTCGACGCCGAGGCGGGAGCGCGGTTGGCTGTCGCTTCGCAGCACGCGACCGCGCTGCGCCGCTACGACATGGAGTATCAGACCGAGTTGCATTGGTGGACTGGGCATTCCCACGTGACCGAGGGTGTGCCGCGCGGCGCACTCGTCTCGGATGCGGAGTTCTCTCGGGTTCCGGTCGGCCGTACCTTCCCGTCCGCGCCGCATTCCGCGCGCCGCAGTGAGATCGAGGACCAGGCGCAACTGATGGTGCTCAGTACCGAAGACGATTCGATGCTGTCGTGGCTGCATGCCGGCGAGGCGCTGTCGGCGGTGCTGCTGGAATGCACCGTGACCGGTCAGGCCAGCTGCGCGCTGACCCACATCACCGAGCTGCCCACCGCCCGTAAGACCATCACGACCCTGCTGCCGCACCATGTGGTGCCGCAGGTCGTGATCCGAGTCGGCACGGCGCCGGATGGAGAAGTACCTCCGACGTCGCCGCGTCGCCCGGTCACCGAGATCCTCACTTTCGATGAGGGATAGCGGTGGGAAGGAACCCTGGCACGACGTCGCCCGTTAGTCGTCGTACCAGGGTTCCGAACCGGATCGAGCCACCCGGCCGCCGGATCAGGCGCGCGCTCGCTCCCGGGCCAGCGAACGGTCCCGCTGCTCTTCGAATTTCGGAATCCTGACCCGTTCGAGGTCATCGAGGTAGGCCGCGAGCCGCTCGCGCACCTGTTCACCACGCGCGGTGAAATCGTTGCGCCCGAAGATGTTCCATTGCCGCAGCACCGGCGTCAACACCTCCTCCAGATGTTGACGGAGGTCGTAGACGCCGTGCTTGGCCATCAGCACACCGTGGCGGCGAAAGTTCGGCATGCCCGCGCCCGGCATCCGGAAGTTCTGCACGATCGCATCGATCGCCTCGATGGCCTGATCCGGCACGAGATCGAGCGCCGCGCCGCAGACCGTCCGATAGAAGATCATGTGCAGGTTCTCGTCGGCGGCGATGCGCTGCAACATCTTGTCCGCGATCGGGTCCTCGCACACCCGGCTGGTGTTGCGATGGGTGACCCGGGTGGCCAGCTCTTGAAAGCTCACGTACGCCACCGAATGCAGGAAGCCCGCGCCGCTGTCCACTTCGGCGGTGGTGGCGCCGGAAGCGAATCCGTTGGTCATGTGGATCATTCGCGCTTCCTCGAGTGCGATCGGGTCCACGCCGCGGGTCACCACGAGATAGTCGCGGATGACGGTGCTGTGCCGCATTTCCTCAGCGGTCCAGCGGCCGACCCAGGTGCCCCACGCACCGTCGCGGGTGAAGTTCTCGGCGATCTCGCGATGGTAGGAGGGCAGGTTGTCCTCGGTGAGCAGATTCGTGATCATGGCTGCCTTGGCCACCGCGCTGAGCTTCGATTGCTCAGCGTCCCAGTCGGTTCCGCCGAGCATGGCGAAGTTGCGGCCCTGCTCCCACGGAATGTAGTCGTGCGGATGCCAGTCCTTCGTCATCGAAAGGTGCCGGTGCACACAGTCTTCGGCGATCGGCTCCAGCTCGGTCAGGATTTCACGTTGGGACAGGTCACGCGGCAATCTGGCTGCCTACCTTTCGGTTGCGGTGGATTCGGTGGGTGCGATCACGGCGAGGTCGCCGTCGTAGCGGCGATAGAACAGCCGTCCGCGACCGTCTCGCGGATCGGTGCAGAACAGGAATGGCAAGCCGTAGCGGCACAACCGATCCGCCGCTTCGTGCTCGCTCAGATACGGTGTCTGGAAGGGATTGACGGTGAGTGCCAACGATGCTGCGGCGGTGGGCAGACCCAGCCGGTGTTGCCGGGCGAGGCGCGCGCCCCGCGGGCCTGCCCGATAGACCACGGCGTCCATTCCGGTCTCGGTGTCGGTGAACAGATGCGCGTCGTAGTCCATCGCCTCCAGCACCACGGTGGCCTCGGCCACCGTCGCGTTCAGCAGTGCGCAACGCTTGCGGCGCACGATCGGCCGAGGCTCGGTGGACAGCGCCAATTGCGGCCGCCGCGGATCAGGCCAGCGCGGCCGCAGCACGCCTGCGGTGACGCCGGCCAGTATCCGATCCAGCCGCTCGGCGGCGAACGTCGTCGCGAACCCACCGGGGCCAACAGCTTGCGCCCGGACCGGCACATCCCCGAAGTCGAGATTGACCTGTACCAGCATCGGACCATCGGCGCATGGCGCGGCGCTGAGACGCACCCGCGCATTGCCCTCGACCCGATGCCGCCGCATGATCCGTTCGATGGTGCGCCTTGCCTGCGCAAGGTGTGCGCCGGTCACCGCTCCGCGGGTCGAAACGGATATCGGTATCGCTCGCGCCGTAGTCGACCTCAGTTCGGAAACTGTCATAGGTAGGCCCGCTTTCCATTGGTCCGGCGTTTTCAGCGGTCCCTATGTCACCAGCGGGCGCACCACGCAGGCAGGGCCGAAGGTCCTCGGCGGCAGGGACCGCCTACCCGACAAAGTCCTTTTGCGGAGGAAGCGGACCGCACGCGCCGGAATCGGTGACGATAGGCCCCGGTTTCGGTGCGAAAAGGCCATCCCGGCAACCGATGTCAGCGGTCGAGACTCGGTATATGCATGCAGAAGGCGATTCATCTGTACCCGACCTCTCGACTGTGCGCGCGGCGCTGACCGTCGCCTGTCGCGCGCCGTCGGTGCACAACACGCAACCCTGGCGCTGGGTCTTCGACGGCGGGTGGTTGTTCCTCTACCTCGATACCGAGCTGCACCTCCCCGCCGCAGATCCGCAGAGCCGCCAGCTGACGATCAGCTGCGGCGCGGCACTCGACCACGCGCGCCAAGCGTTCGTTTCGATGGGTTGGTTCCCTTACGTCACCCGGATGCCCGATCCGCACCGGCCGCAACTGCTGGCCGTGTTCGAGTTCCGGCCCTGGGACGGACCGCTCAACAGGACGGCCGCCCGGGTCCGCGCTATCCCACGGCGGCACTCCGATCGGCTGCCGATGTCAGCGCCGGACGACTGGCCCGCGGTACTCGACACCGCGCGCGAACTGGCGCGACCGCACCACGTGACGGTCGACGAGATCGCGGACAGTGATCGTGTCCGGCTGGCCGAAGCCGCCCGCCACGTCACCTCACTCCGTAGCCACGACCGCGCATACCAGGACGAATTGCAGTGGTGGACTGCGTCTTCGGAGTCCCATCAAGGCATCCCGGCGGCAGCGCTGGTGTCCGCGACCGAGGCCGCCCGAACCGATGTCGGGCGGGCATTTCCGTTCGCTCCGTATTCGAACCGCCGGGCCGACCTCGCAGACCAGTCGCGGCTGATCGTCCTCAGCACCGTGGGCGACTCCCCCGGCCAATGGCTGCACACCGGTGAAGCACTGTCCAACGTGCTCTTGGAATGCACCGCCCGCGGGCTCACCACGGGTGAACTCACCCAGGTCACCGAGCTCGCCACCACCAGGTCGGTCCTGGCCGAACTGATCACCCAGCCCGGTGTGCCGCAGATCGTGCTCCGCATCGGCGTGGCGCCCGACGAGGACACCGATCTCGCCCCGACCCCGCGGCGGCCGCTGTCCGAGGTGTTCGACTTCCGACCGGCTCACCGCGCGCACCGGACGTCGTGACGCAGCACCGAAAACCCGTCGCGGGACGAACAGACCTCCGCCTCGGTCATGCGCCTGCCTCGCACCCGAGCCCATTCGAGAAACGAATTCGTGAGGTAACAGCATGCACGCACCAGTTCGTCCGCGCCGACCCGCAATAGCCGCGACTCCACCCGGCGTCGGCACGACGGCACCCTCCGAACAACTCGATGTGCTGGCCGCCGGGGCGATGCCGATCGAGGCTGTGCTGTCGGCGTTGGCGGTCGCAGAAACGGGGTTGTCTACGCAGGAGAGCCACGCCAGACTACGCACCGCCGGCGCGAACGCGATCCGCTCACATCAAGCCCGAATTCTTCCGGTGCTGTTGCGCCAGTTGCGTTCTCCGCTGCTCCTGCTCCTGGCGGTGACGGCTACCGCATCGTTCTTTCTCGGCCAACGAACCGACGCCATAATCATCGGTCTCATTCTGACCACATCGGTCGGCTTGGGCTTGTTCAACGAGTACCGCGCCGAGCGGGCCGCCGAAGCCATGCACGATCGAATCCAGCACCATGCCACCGTGATCCGCGACGGCACCGCACGGTCTGTCCCGGTGGCCGACGTGGTGCCCGGCGATGTGGTCGAAGTGCGTCTCGGGCAACTGGTGCCCGCAGACCTTCGATTGCTCACCACGACAGCCCTGCAGTGCGACGAATCGGTACTCACCGGCGAGTCGCTGCCGGTCGAAAAATCGGTGGAGCCCGTGCCTGTCGGGACCACGCTGGCCGAGCTCACCGGCTGCGCGTTGATGGGCACCGTGGTCAGCGCCGGACAAGGCCGCGGCGTGGTGATATCGACCGGCGGCTCGACCGTATTCGGCCGTGTTGCGCTCGGTCTCGGAAAACGCCAGCCCGACACCGCATTCCAGATCGGACTGCGCCAGTTCTCGTTGCTGCTGGTGAGTGTCGCGGCGGTACTGACGATCGGGATCTTCGCGGTCAATATCGGGCTACACCGGCCGATATTGACCGCGCTGCTGTTCTCCTTGGCGATCGCGGTCGGTATTTCCCCGCAGTTGCTGCCCGCCGTGGTATCCACCAGCCTCGCCGCCGGATCCCGACAGCTCGCTCGCCGCAAGGTGCTGGTGAAACGGCTGGTCTGTATCGAGGACCTGGGCGATATCGAGGTGTTGTTCACCGACAAGACCGGGACGCTGACCGAGGGGCGAATCGAATTGATGCGGGCCCTCGACCCGCAGGGCGCGGCCTCGGACGAGAGCATGCTGCTCGGCATGGTCTGCATCGACGCCACCGTGCGCAATGGGGTTGTCGTGGACGGCAATCCGCTCGATACCGCGCTCTGGCACGCTCCTACCGCGCCGCGGACGGCCGCGGGCCGATATTCGACGCTGGCGGTCCTGCCGTTCGACCACAGGCGCCGCCTCGTCACGGTCCTTGCCGAGGACGATCACGGCCACCGCCTCATCATCACCAAGGGCGCGCCGGAGATGGTGCTCGCCCACTGCGCCGACGCATCCGATACGGCAAAGGCAGTACTGGACAACGAGTTCCGCGCCGGCCACCGCGTCGTCGCGGTCGCCACCCGTCCTGCGGACGAGCAGGACACCCTCAGTCAGGACGGCGAACACAGCCTGCGCCTGCAGGGATTCCTGGTCTTTCTCGACCCACCGAAAAGCAGCGCGCGAGCGGCGCTTGCGCGGCTGGCCGGGCTCGGCGTCGCCGTCAAGGTCATCACCGGAGACAACCCGGAGGTCGCCGCGCACGTGTGTGCCGAGCTCGGGCTGCCGCCCGGCAATGCGCTCACCGGGCCTGACATCGACCGCCTCGACGACCGCCAGCTGAGCGAATGTCTTTCGACCACTACGATATTCGCGCGGATCGACCCGGAACAGAAGGCCAGGATCGTCCGGGCGCAACGAAGTCACGGCGTCGATGTCGCCTTCCTCGGCGACGGCGTGAACGACGCGCTCGCCCTGCACGCCGCCGATGTCGGGATCTCGGTCGACTCCGCCACCGACGTCGCCAAGGACGCCGCCGATGTCGTACTGCTCGAAAAGGACCTGCAAGTCCTGGCCGACGGCGTGATGGAAGGCCGACGCATCTTCGCCAACACCATGAAATACGTGCTGATGGGCACGTCGAGCAACTTCGGCAATATGTTCAGTGCGGCAGGCGCCTCGGTGTTCCTGCCCTTTCTGCCGATGCTGCCGTCGCAAATTCTGTTGAACAATCTGCTCTACGACACCAGCCAGCTGGCGATCCCGACCGACTCCGTCGACCCCGAACAACTGGCGCGTCCGGCCCGCTGGGATATCACCCTGATCCGGCGCTTCATGCTGGTCTTCGGCCCCATCAGCTCAGTGTTCGATTTCGCGACCTTCGGGATCATGCTGTGGGTGTTCCACGCCGGCGAAGCCCTGTTCCATTCGGGTTGGTTCGTCGAATCGCTGGCCACACAAACGTTGGTGCTCTTCGTCATTCGCACCCGGCGCATCCCGTTCTTCCGCAGCCACCCGAGCGTCCCGCTACTGGTCGCCGCCCTGGCGGCCGTGACAACCGGCGCCATACTGCCCGCCACCCCATTGGCTCGGAGCCTGGGCTTCGCCCCACTTCCCGGCGGCTTCTTCGTAGCGCTCGTCCTGATGGTCGCCATCTATCTGGTACTGGCCGAGGTAGGCAAACACTTCTTCTTCCAGACGCCGAAACCCGTTGCCGCTCAGCGTGTCCGAATCCCCGGCCACCGTGTCCACCGGCGAGCGGCGCACTTCGCCACCGGCCGATAGCCCGACACCGCCGCGCCGCTTTCAGCAGGCAGTTGCTTCGTATCGTTCCAGGACGTCGCCGAGCGCGTGCCGCGGCGTGAATGGCAGGGCGGCGGCGTCCGCCGTCCAGCCGATTCTGATGACGGCCTGCGGATAGCCCCGGCCGTCCAGCACGCCCACTCGGATGCGCTGGCGCAGCTCGGGCACTTGGAGCGGGTCGGTCAGGACACAGGTCGCCAGGCCCACATTGGTCGCGGTCAGCAGTACCGCGCTGAGCGCCTCTCCCGCGCACAGCTGCGCCAACCGGTCATCGCCCGAGGTGGCCAGAACCAGCAATTCGGCGAAGTCGGGTTCGTGGCCAGAACCGGCATGCGGTGCCGCCGCGACGGGCCTGAGGCTGCCGTCGGGGTCCGAGCGCAGTGGGATACTTCGGGCGGGTAAGCCGCCCGGTGTCGTGGGCCGACCACTCCAGTTCGCCAGCTCCAGTCGATACTGCGGCTCAGCTGAGTCGAGTACCGTTGCGGCCCGCAACGCCTCGACCAAACGCTCACGCGCGGTGTCAACGGCCTGCCGGACGCTCGCACCCAGTGTCGTGGCACGTTCGTTGACCAGCCCGAGGTAGCCGGGCGGGATCGGCGCGGAGCTGAAGTTCCGGCGATCGGTCTGCCGGTGCGGAATCGCATTCCCCAGTGCGCTGTCGAGCATGGTCGGACGATGCGGCACCAGTTCGATCGACGCCAAACAGTTCGGATTCGCCGCATTCGGCAACCGCCGCACCACGGCCGACCACCCCGAGGCCGCGAGCGCGACCCGCAGGTGATGCAGGACCGCGCCACAGCTCAATACCACGTCACGCTGATCGAAGTCCGATGGTTGATGTGCCCATGTCGGATCGAGATACAGCTGCACGGCGCGCTCGCTGATGCGGAATCGCCACGGCTGAGTGTTGTGAACCGACGGTGCCCGTACCGCGAGCGTCAACGCCGCCCGCAAGCAATGATCATCGGGCCATCCGTAGTTCATTGTCATCCACCGTCCTTTTCGTCGTCGGTTTCCACGCTGCCACCGACTCGGTGATTCGGGTTAGAGCAGGACGTCCTTATGTCGAGGGACTTCGGGGAAATGGTCCGGAAGTCCCTCGACATCAATGACCTTCGGCCGTCCCCTTGACGCCGTCCGGTGCGTGATCCTGAGTACACGAATCGGATTCTCCGAAAGGCTGTGCCCCATGCCCGAATACGGATCGCCTGCCGAACTGCGAGAAACGCACACCGGATTGGTCGTGCTGGTCGGCGACCGGGCATACAAAACGAAAAAGCCCATTCGCACGGACTTCCTCGACTTCAGCACGCCGCAGCTGCGTGAGCTCGCCTGTGCGCGGGAGGTCGAACTGAACAGTCGCCTTGCCCCGGACGTGTATCTCGGCGTGGCCCACCTCACCGATCCGGTCGGCGGACCGGCCGAGCCAGTGGTGCTCATGCGGCGGATGCCGGAGGATCGCAGGCTGTCGAACACCCTCGCCGATCCGGAGCTGTCCAGATCGCGACTGGCAGCGCTGGTTCAAGTGATCGCTCAGTTTCATCATTCGGCACGCCGTGGTCCCGAGATCAACGCCGAGGGCACCCCGGACGCGCTGCGCGGCCGCTGGCGAGCGCTGTTGCGCAGCCTTGCCGACTTGCCCGAAGTAGCCGATCCGTACCTGGTCGATCGGATCGATTGGCTGGCGATGCGCTTCATCGATGGCCGAGAATCGTTGCTGATGACCAGGATTGCCGACGATCGCATCGTCGACGGCCACGGCGACCTGCAGGCCGAGGACATCTTCGACCTGGCCGACGGTTTCCGGGTACTGGATTGCTTGGACTTCGACGATCGACTGCGCTATGTCGACTGCCTGGACGACATCGCTTTCCTGGCAATGGATTTGGAATTCCTCGGCCATTCAGGGCTGGGCGATCAGCTGGTCTCGGATTATCTGCTGACCACCGCCGATCCCGCGCCGCGGTCACTGCGCGATCACTACATCGCCTACCGCGCGCTGGTCCGCGCCAAGGTGGATGCCATCCGCTTCGGCCAGGGCGACACCGCCGCCCGCGACCGCGTCCAGCGGCATCTGCTGATCGCCGCGCGTCATCTCGATACGGCGGCGGTCCGCCTGGTGCTCGTCGGCGGGCTGCCAGGAACCGGTAAATCCACTGTCGCCAAGGCACTTTCGGCGTTGACCGGGGCGTCGGTGTGCGCCAGCGATCAGGTCCGCGCACAGCTGCGCGCGACGGGGCAGCTGCAGGGCGACAGCGGAACATTCGGCGCGGGAGCGTATTCCGCGGCGAACAAGACCCAGGTCTATACCGAGCTGCTGACGCGCGCACACCTGTTGCTCTCGCTCGGCGTCTCGGTGATTCTCGATGCCAGTTGGATCGACGCGGACGAGCGACAACGCGCCCAGGTCCTTGCTGCCGACACCCACGCCGATTTCGTGCAACTGCAGTGTGTGTGCCCGCCCGCGGTGGCGAATCGCCGGATCAGCGAGCGCGGTGCGGGTGACTCCGAGGCAACCGCGCAGATTGCCGCCGCCATGTCGGGGTCCGCGGCGGCATGGCCGGGCGCGACGTCGCTCGACACCGGGTTATCGCTGCGTGACACCGTGAGCAGCGCGTTCCGCGCCTGGCAAACAGCCACCAACCCGGACACGTCAAGGGACTTTGGTCCCCAATCCAGAGTCCAACTCCGTGACGCGGACCAGAAAATCTTCGTAGGCTGAATCAACTGCTCAGGGAGGTGCATCCGAATGGTCACAGTGTTCTTGGTGGACGACCATCACATCGTGCGACGCGGGGTCGCCGATCTGATCGACGCCGAAACGGATCTCGAAGTAATCGGCGAGGCGGGCAACGTGTCCCAGGCGCTGGCACGCATCCCCGCACTGCGTCCGGATGTCGTCGTCCTCGATGTGCGACTACCTGATGGCAACGGCATCGAACTGTGCCGCGAACTGCTCGACCACAACCCGCAACTGCGCTGCCTGATCCTGACCTCGTTCACCGACGAGCAAGCGATGCTCGACGCGATCTTGGCCGGAGCCAGCGGTTACGTGGTCAAAGACATCGGCACGTTGGAACTGATCGATGCCATCCGCGAGGTGGGCGCCGGACGATCGCTGCTCGACAATCGCGCCGCCGCCGCACTCATGGCCAAACTCCGGGAGGAGACCGAGGCGAAGACCGGTCCCCTGGCCAGTCTGACCGATCAAGAACGCGTCCTGCTCGAGCTGCTCGGCGAGGGATTGACGAACCGGCAGATCGCCACGCGAATGTTTCTGGCCGAGAAGACCGTCAAGAACTATGTCTCCCGGCTCCTGGCCAAGCTCGGGGTCGAGCGGCGCACGCAGGCCGCCGTCATCGCGTCCAAGCTCAACGCACCGCAGCCGCGGGAATGAGTCGCCGGGCGGGGTCGCAGTCGGATTGGCGGCCGCTCGTCGCGGTCGGCTGCGCGTGCGAAGATGACCGATATGGATGGCAAACGGTCCGCACCGGCTGGACCTGGTCAGAGCCCGGTGATCGAAACGTTGTCGCAGTTGCGACTGCGTGAGCTGCTCGCCGAGGTACAGGATCGGATCGCCCAGATCGTCGACGTGCGCGATCAGATGGATCGGCTGATCGAGGCGATGCTGGTGGTGACGGCGGGCCTCGACCTGGACAACACGTTGCGCACGATCGTGCACACCGCGATCGAGCTGGTCGACGCAGGCTACGGGGCGCTCGGCGTCCGCGAGACCGACAAGAACAGTTTGCAGCTGGCCGAATTCGTCTACGAGGGCATCGATGACCGGACCCGGGTCATGATCGGCGATCTGCCGCGCGGGCACGGCGTGCTCGGCGTGCTCATCGAGGAACCGAAACCCATTCGGCTGACCGATCTTTCGACCCATCCCGCCTCCGTCGGGTTCCCTGAGCACCATCCACCGATGAATACGTTCCTCGGTGTTCCGGTGAAGGTGCGCGACGAGGTGTTCGGCAACCTGTACCTCACCGAGAAGGCCGGCGGCCAGGAATTCACCGAGGACGACGAGGTCATCGTGCTGGCGCTCGCGGCGGCCGCGGGTACCGCCATCGCCAACGCGCGCCTCTACGAACAGTCCCGCGTCCGTCAGCAGTGGCTCGAAGCGACCCAGGACGTGACCACCGAACTGCTCGGCGGCAGCGAAGTGGACGAGGTGCTCGAGCTGGTCGCCGACCGGGCGCTGAAACTCACCCAGTCCGCTACGACATTCCTGGCACTACCCGACGATCCCGACATCCCGCACGACGAGGTCACCGAACTGACCGTCGTCGCGGCCGCCGGCACCGGATCGGAAAAACTGCACGGACAACGTATTCCGGTTGCCGAATCACATTCCGGCACGGCATATCTGACGGGCCAGGTGGTGGCCAGCGATCAACTGATGTTCCGCCCGCAATTCGACGATCCCGCCGAATTCGGACCGGCCCTGGTTCTTCCGCTACGCGCCGACCACACGGTGATCGGCGTGCTGGTCACCTTGCGCCCGGCCGACGCGCAACCGCTCGACGCAGCCGGGCAGGCGATGATCACCGCCTTCTCCGATCAGGCCGCACTGGCCCTGCAATTGGCGGCCACCCAGCGGCGCATGCGCGAGCTCGACGTGCTCGCCGATCGCGACCGCATCGCCCGTGACCTGCACGATCACGTCATCCAGCGACTGTTCGCGGTCGGCCTGTCGCTGCAGAGCACGACGCAGCGAGCCCGCACCCCCGAGATCAAGACCCGCCTCACCGAGACCATCCAGGACATCCAGTCCATCGTGCAGGAAATCCGGCACTCGATCTTCGATCTGCACAGCAGTACCGCCGCCGATGCTCCCACACTGCGCAAACAGCTGCATGCGGTGATCGCCGAGATGACCGAGGACACCGGGCTACGCACCACGATCCGGCTGGCCGGACCGGTCTCGGTACTGGCACCGCCCCTGTCCGAAGATGTCGAGGCGGTCCTGCGCGAGGCGGTCAGCAATGTCGTCCGGCACGCCTCGGCGACCACGGTCTCGATCAATCTCGCGGTCCGCGACGATGTCACCATCGAGATCTCCGACGACGGCACCGGCATCCCCGAGAACCTCTCCCGGATGAGCGGACTGGATAACCTGGCCGCGCGCGCCGAACAATCCGGCGGCAGCTTCGAGATCGAACGCGGCGCCGATCACGGCACGGTATTGCGCTGGTCCGCGCCATTGCCCGACCAACCGCCACGCAAAACCTGACGACCTCGATATAAACAGCCTTTGGACCCGCGCATTCGGGACCAACGACAGACGTGCCGGGGCACGCCGAATTCCTAACCTTTGGGTACCAGATTGTTTGGACCCGAAGGGACGCCCATGCCCACCTTTCCCACCAACGATCCACACCGGCTGGCCACAGCCGCGGTGGTCGTCGGCGTCGACGGCTCCGAAGCCGCCGACCTCGCCGTCCGCTGGGCCGCCGAGACCGCTTCCCAGCACAACCGGCGACTGCACATCGTGCACGGCCTCGATCTGGCGGCGTCGGCGGAGTTGCTCGGGATCTACGAGATAATGGCGCCGGCGGTGACCGACACCCTGCGCCAACGCGGTGTCGACCTGGTGACCACGGCCCGTAGGCTGGCCCACCAGGTCGATCCCAGTCTGGTAGTGGAAACCGAAGTCTCCGAAGCCAATCCGGCTCGGCTGTTGATCTGTCGGTCGAAAACGGCGTATCTCGTCGCGCTGGGCACCGCGGGGCACGGGGCGCCCAGCGGCTATCTCGGGTCCACCCTCCTCGCCGTCACCAGTCACGGCCGGGGCAGCATCGTGGTCGTCCGTGACACCGGCACCGAGCAGCGGACCAGACGGGTCGGTCCAGTGGTTGTCGGCCTCGACGGCAGCCAGCACAGTGAGCCGGCGGCCGCGGCGGCATTCGCCGAAGCAAGCGAGCGTCGCACCCAACTCGTCGCCGTGCACGCGTGGGGTGACCTGTTCTTCGACCGATTCGCCGGAGATTCCTACACCATCCCCGACAACGACGCCCAGATCGCCGGGCAGGCCATCATCGCCGAGCAGCTCGCGGGCTGGCAGGAGAAGTACCCGGACGTGCAGGTCATCCGCAAGGTGTATCAGTTCGGTCCGCAACGGGCACTGATCGAATGGTCGGGGTCCGCTCAACTCGTCGTTGTCGGTAGCCGTGGTCGTGGCGGATTCCGCGGCCTGTTGCTCGGCTCCACCAGCAATTCGCTGGTCCAGCGTGCGCACTGCCCGGTCATGGTCGTCCACCCCGCCTGAGGACACGCCCGCCGTTCATCACCGAAAGGTACGAAATCATATGTCTACCAACAGCATCAACCCACCCGTCGTGGTCGGTATCGACGGCTCCATCGCCGCCGACGAAGCCTTGCGCTGGGCCGCCGTCGACGCCGTCCATCACGACGCGCCGTTGCACATCGTCTATGCGATCGGCGCACCGGCCGACTTCGGGCCAGGTATCGACTTCCACCGCATCGACCGCGACGAATACACGAAGGCCTGCGCCGCGACGCTCGCGGCGGCGCGCGAATTCGCCACGGCGGCAGCCGCACCCGTCGATGACCTCGATATCGAGACCTTCCTTGTCGAAGGTCCACCGATCCCGGTGTTGCGGGACCGGTCCAAAGATGCGCGGCTGCTTGTCATCGGCAACCGAGGCATGGGAGCCTTCCGCCGCGGACTACTCGGATCGGTGAGTACCGCGATGGCCCGGCACGGGGCCTGCCCGGTCGCCGTCATCCCGGAGCCCGAGCAGTACTCCCCGCGACGAGTCCTCGGCCCGGTGGTGGTCGGCGTCGATGGATCATCGTGCAGCGCAAGTGCCGTCGGCATCGCTTTCGACGAAGCCTCGCGGCGCAACGTGCCGGTGCGTGCCGTGCTCACCTGGTCCACGTTCGATCGGTACATTCCGCGCGCAGAGATGCAGACCGAGGCCGAGACACTGCTGTCCGAGGCGCTGGCCGGCTACGCCGACAAGTATCCCGACCTCGCGGTGCAACGCGTAGTCGTCGAGGATCGACCGGCCAAACGACTGCTCGCGGAAGGTGAACGTGCCCAACTGCTCGTGGTCGGCAGCCACGGCCGCGGCGGCTTCGCCGGAATGACCCTCGGTTCGGTCAGCCAAGCGGTCCTGCACGCGACCGACTGCCCGCTCATCATCGCCCGGCCGCAGAGCTGATCAGCTCGTGGTCTCCGCCCGAGCGCATTTCAGCAGATGCTCGATGGTCTCCTCGATGCGCTCGGCCAGCAGGTGCAGGTCCGGCGTGCTGTCGAAATCGCCGGTGATACCGAACCGCAGTTGGTCGCCGTAGCTGAGAATGGCGATGCCGATGCGCACCCGCATCGCGATCGGCGCGTAGGCCAGGATTTCCAGCACTTCCCGACCATGCAGGTGCAGTATGCGTCGCGGGCCTGGCACATTCGTCGCCAGACCCGAGATCCCGCGCTGCGGATAGCGGGACGCCAGACGCACGGTCCACGCGATCGGGGCGAACGGCAGCCACCGCGCCAACGAGAGCACCGAGTTCGCGGCCGCCGCTTCACCGCTCGCCTTGTGCTCGGCCAACCTTCGGTGCACCGTCATCAATTGCTCGACCGGGTCCGCGATTTCGATCGGGAGTAGCGGTAGCATCGCCGAAACTCGGTTGTCGAGTATGTTTTTCGCGCCGGCGGGGCGCACCGACACCGGCGCCAGAATTCGCAGCTTGTCTGCCGTCGGCTCCTCACCGCGAGTCAGCAGTACGGTACGGAACGCCGCGGCGACGGCGGCGAGCACCACATCGTTGACGGTGGCCCCGAAGGCCGCACCGATCTCCCGGACATCGGGCAGCGACGTCCGCGCCACGAGGTACCGGCGTTGCCGCCCGATGGAGCCGTTCAGCGAGGATCCCGCAGCGGGCAGCAGTGCGGACCACAACAGCGGCACTCCCGCACGCAGCGTCTTGACCGCCAACCGTGGCCCGTCGACCGGTAGTCGCAGCGACTTCGTCAGCAGGCCGACCCAATCGGTCGACGCCTCGTGCGTGCTCGGCGCATCGCTGATCCGGCCCTCGGCCGGATCATCGCAGAATCGCTCGAACAGGGTTATTCCGGATATGCCGTCCACCATGCTGTGATGGACCTTGACGATCATCGCCCAGCGGTCGTCGGCGAGGTGCTCGATGACGACGCATTGCCACAGCGGATGATCACGGTCCAGCCGTTCCTCCATCACCTCGGCGATCAGCTCGAACAGCGTGCCCTCATCCGCCGGCGCGGGCAACGCCAACCACCGAAGATGATGCGCCAGATCGAAATTCGGGTCGAGCACCCATTCCGGTGCGGCGAGATCCCATGGGGCTCTGCGCACTTTCTGGTGCAGTCGGTGGTCCACGTCCAATCGTTTCACCAACTCCGCCGCGAACTCCTCGCGTGACGGCGGCGATCCGGCGACGATCGCGACCGCCCCGATCCCGACACTCACGTGCCGATCGGTGTCTTCCAACTCCATGAATCCGGAGTCCAATGGGCCGAGTTCGGACATCGTAGATGTTCCATTCCGACAGGGTGGGCGCCGAGCCGTGGGATGGCGACGGTCGCAACCACGGCTCTATCGTCCCGCTGTCGACCGGTGGTCGAGAAGATTCGAAAGCCACCCGGTGACGGTGACCTTCGGCCTGTGTCGACCGGCGCGCTGTCACGGCACTGCGGCGACCTCGGGTTCGGTGGCGGCACGGGCGATATGCCACACGGAACCACAGCTGCCACAGCGGAGTTCGACGTCCCGCTGGCCGGCCACCATGTCGACATCGGCCGAACCGCAGCCTGGGCAGGTGTGCGCCGAACCGAAGATGGAATCGAAATCGAGTGTTGCGGAGTAAGTCATACCTTGATGACACCGTGTGGATGGTGTTGCGCCCCAGGGCCGGAAGCCCTTCAGGTAAGGGCCGACGGTATCAACATGACGGGCACCGCGAGGTCCGTCATCGCGCGCCGGATGATCTTCGCGTGCCCGTGCAACAGCTGTTGCGACCAGCCGAGAATGACCAGATCCGCCTCCCGGCCCGCGATCTCGAGGACGCTTTCGGCGGGCACGCCGCTGCGCAACATCAATGGCGGGCCACCTCCGTCGAAATACGGTGTGCAATAACGGGACAGGAATTCGTCCTGCCACGCGGACCGCTCGTGCGCCGCCTGATCCCAGTACGCCGGCACGGTTCGCCGGTCGAAGACGTGCAGCACCTGCACCTCGACCCCGGCCGAACGGAACATCCGCACTGTCCGCGCCACGGCCGCGGCCACTTCCACGGTGCCGTCCAGCGGCACCAGCACCCGATCGATCGCTGTGCGCCGGAACCCGGCAGGCACGGCGACGATCGGTGTCGGCGAGTCCCCGGCGATCTGCCACGCCTGTGCGCCGCGTTCGAGCACGCCGAACACCACACCAGGCGCTACGAGCGCCCGCAGCCAGTCTCCGGTCGAATCGAGTGCGCGGCTACGCACCTCGGCCCCGGCCGTTGCGGCCAACGCACCAGCGAACCCCTCGACCGCCGCACCGCGCCTGCACAGCACGTACCGTGTCCCAGCGCGGTCGTCCGTCGGCAGCAGAGCCGGATTCGGTGAGAGTGCTTCACGATTCATGGTGCCTCCTGTTTTCCGGTGGCAAACCAGGCCGCGCCGACCAGCTCGACCGGCGCCATGTCTTCGACGGCGACGACGATCGTGCCGTCCGAACGGATCTGGACGCCGTCGACGCTGATGTCGAGCCGCACCCGGCTGCCGAGGCAGCGGAACGCGAGCCCGAGCCGATGCCATCCGGCGGGCAGCACCGGCCGCACACGTAGTACTCCGGCCCGCACCCGGACGCCGGCGAAGCCCGCGAGCATCGCCTGCCAGACGCCACCGAGCGTCGCCATGTGAAGACCGGACGCGGTGGTACCGGTCCGGTCGTCGAGGTCCAATCGTAGAGCCGTACGCAACATTTCCAGCGCGTCGTCCGGACGACCAGCCCTGGCCAGTAAGGTCGCCATGATCGCGGGCGACAGCGAGGATCCGTGCGTGGTGCGCGGGGCGTAGTAGTCGAGGTTCGGGATCAACGAACCGGGCGCGACCTCGTCGGGGACCAGGTGGTGCAGCATCAGCACATCCGGCTGCTTGATCAGTTGCGAGCCGGCGACCCGCGCCTGGCCGAGTAGCACGTCCGCGGCGACCGGCGGGGTCGCGACGTCGGCGGCCACCAGCGACTCCAGGTCGAAGTACCCGGTGAACTGTTCGTAGCGGCCGTCCGGCTGCCGCTGGTCCACGATCCGATCGGCCAGCCGTTGCCAGGCCGAGAACGCACTCGCCTCGGTGGCATCACGTGGTTCGAGCAGCGCGGCGCGGCGCAGGTTCCAGCGGGCCATCACGTTGGTGAACGCGTTGTCGTCGACGACCTCGTGATACTCGTCGGGCCCGATCACTCGATCGAGATGGGCGCGGCCCGCGGGATCGAGCCTGCATCTGTACGCCCAGTAGGCGGCGGTGTCGGTCAGTAGGTCCCGCGCGGTGGTCGCGACGAACTCCGGCTGTCCGGTCCATTCCGCGTAATAGTCTGCCGCCCAGGCGACATCGGCGGTGATGTGTTCCTCCAGCGGTCCGGTCAGGATGGGTACCGGCACACCGCCGAGATAGCCGCTCGTCGGGGTGACGTCGGTACCGTCGGCCGCGGATTCCCACGGGAACCGCGCGCCGCGCGCATTGCCCGCGCGGGCGCGATTCCGGGCGGCGGGCAGCCGGTTCATCCGGTAGGCCACCATCGCCGCGGCGGCGTCGGGATCGATACTCACCATCGCAGGCAGGACGAAAACATCGGAGTCCCAGAAGACATGGCCGCGATAGCCCGGTCCGGAGACGCCGCGAGCGCCCACCGCCGATTCGCCGTGCGTGTTCGCGTTGCACCACAACTGGAACAGCGCGAATCGCACCGCGAGTTCGACCTCCGGGTCGTCGGGCAGGTCGATGCCCACCGCGGACCAACGATCCGACCAGGCCGCTTTGTGCGCGTCCAGCAGCCGATCGACACCCTGTGCACTCGCGTCGGCCAGTATCCGCGCCGCTCGCTGATCCGCGTGGTCACCGGGCCGCTCGACGGTATAGACGGCGATCCGGTCCAGCTGGCGCTGCGCCTCGCCGTCCACAGTCCACTGCGCCGCCGTGGCGACCACCGCACCACCGTCGGCGAATGCTGTTCGTAGACTTTGTCTCTCGGCGTGCGGGCCGCCCGACGGACGGGTCGCGTCCGCTCCGGTCCGCAGCGGTTCGCCCGGCTCCACTCGACCAGACGCCGCCGTGGCACGCAGCACGAACACCCCGGACCGGTCAGCGCAGGCGAATCGCAGGCTCTGGAAGTCTCCGGTCGATTCGCGGCGATACAACACACCGGCGCGCAGATCGAGGACCCGCTCGTCGGCGGCCACCGTTGGATCGATGGCCAGCCCGGTCCAGCGGGGACAATCGAGCAAGTGCTGTTCGGGCCCGACGCCGGTATACACCCCGGCCACCAGCACAGCGGGAGCCGCGTCCTCGTCTGCCTCCTCCACCGATCCCCTGGTCCCGATACCGCCGTCACCGACCGTGAACAAGGCCTCGGATATCCTGCGCCGCAGCGTGTTTCCAGATTTCTCCCGGATCACCCAGGATGTGTCGAAGTCCGCTTGCGCGCCGAGCAGCGCCTCCCGCAGCACCGTTCAGCACCTGACGCCGGTCACGGCGAAGCGTTCGACATCCGCGACGTGCCCGCCGGTGCCGACCGCGACGGTCAGGGTGGCCGGGCAGGTCGCCGTGAACGACACGGTCGCGGCCCAAGGCGTATTGGTTCCACCGGCCGGAATGGGCCCGGCCGTGCCCGCCGGTTGCGCCCCGGTCCCGCCGATGACCCGCACTCGCAGGCTCTCGTCGACACCGGTGATCCAGCCGCCGACCGATATCGGGGACGACACTGTCGCACCGTAAACCGGCGTGGTCAGTGCCAGCGTCGTGTCACCGGTGCCGACCACCTCCCACGGACCGTTGGGCGCACTGCCGATGCGGACCAGGTGCAGCACGGACGCTGTCACAGCGGCGCCGTTCGGGTTGTCGAAACCGACGGCGACCTGGGCCTGATCACCCTGTACGGCCGTGTTGACGACTTTGTCGATGTGTTGGTATCCGAGGTACTTCTGGGTGAACATCAACGCGATTGTGCCCGCATCGTCGTGCCACGGCTGATGGCCGCCAGGACGCGCGTCACGTACCCAGGCGTCCGCGTCGGCGGTACCGGAGAAGGGAAACAACGGCTGGTACGGGAACTGCGCGGGCCCAGGCGAACCGGACGGCCGGGTGGTCCCCGTGCCAGGCGGGGCCGTGCCTGACGGGACCGAGTCGGACGGCGTCCCCGCCGACGTCGTAGCGACCTGTCCGTTCCCACCTGTGTCCCGGGTGACAACCACGATCAGCGCGATCGCGGCGATGAGCAACGCCGCCACGGCCAACACCCCGACGATCAGCCAACGGCGTTGCGGCGGTGGTGTTTCCGGAGTCATGGCGTCGCCTCTTCGATATCCCGCGGCCCCTGGTCGAGCCGGAACGGCGGGTACTCGTCCCGCATCAGCGCGGCGTAGGCCAACACCCGGTACAGCCAGCGGTTGATGCCCATGACGAAATCGAACAATCGCGGCGGATACTTCGCCGTGAACAGCAAGATGACGGCGGCGATCACGACGAGCACACCCAGCAGCGAAACCGTGCCGCCGCCTTTCTCATCGCCGTCACCGAAGCTCAGCGCACCGCCGGTGAGCGCGAGCGCGATCAGGTAATGCGGAATCGCGAGCAGCCACCACTTCACCAGAACGAGGCCTCGGGAAAGCCGCTCCGGATAGTCGACCTCGAAATCGGCGGGATAGTCGGTGTGGCGCAACGTGAACGGTGGGTACCGGTCGGTACCGAGGGCGGCATACGAATAGAACTGCACCCGCCACGACCACCGCAGCACGCCGACGTTGAAGTCGAAAATCGCCCGCGGGTACCGGCCGGTGAACAGAATCGCGAACCCGGAAACCACGGTGAGCACCACAAAGGCGATCCACAGGAAAAACAGAATGATGTAGTGCGGAATGGCGAGCAGCCATTTGACCAACCACAACCAACGCGACAGCGGCTCGTCCAAGTCTCCACGCAGATGGACCGGGTAGGGGGCAGATGCGTCCGCGGAATTCATGGTCAGCGCTCCTCGACGATCGATGATGCTCCGACTGTGCCACCGATCCATCCCGCACAGCAGAGGCCGAAGGGCTCCATTCCGGGACCCAATTCCCCTACTGCGCGTCGCTTTCGGCGCAGACGCCGACTGAGCGCGGCGGGCGTGCGGCAGGGTCGACGGGCACTTTCCGTGCATACCTACGGCCCGGGAATCGCCCGACTTCGGCCCTGCCGGAACCCGTCGCGCGGGGCGCAGACTCACCAAGCGGGAATCCGCATGGTCACCCGAACGCGGGAGTAAAAGCGATGAAACACAAGACCGTTGCCGATGTGATGACCCACGACGTGGTGTCCGTGCGGACCACCGCGTCGTTCCAGCAGGTTGTCCGCACCTTCGCCGAACAAGACATCAGCGCCGCCCCGGTGCTCGGCCCGAGGGCGCGAGTGGTCGGCATCGTCAGCGAGGCCGACCTGCTCGGCAGGCAGGCAAGGGCCGGTGGCGCGGCAGCCAACTCGATCTGGCAGTTGTTGCGGCACAAGGCATTCGCCCGTAAAGGCGCGGCCCGCACCGTCGCCGACTTGATGACGACGCCGGTAGTCACCGTGTCCGCGGACAGCCCCCTTACCGGCGCCGCCGCCACGCTGGCCAAGCGCGGCCTGAAACACGCACCGGTGGTGGATGCCGAAGGCGCGCTCATCGGTTTCGTCAGCCGCAAGGACCTGCTCTCGGTCTACCTCCGCGACGACGCCGACGTGGCCGCCGAGATCCGCGCCGAAGTGCTGCTGCACGCGATGTACCTGGCGCCGAAGGAGGTCTCGGTCGAGGTCGTCGACGGAATCGTCACGCTGTGCGGAAAAGTTGAGCGGCAGAGCATGATCGACATCATCACCGCCCTCGCCTCGGCCGTCGACGGCGTCGTCGACGTGTGCAACGACATCGTCGCCGACGTCGACGACACCCACATTCCGGCCGCACCACCGGAGAACGTCGGAATCTTCCACGCACCCGGCCACTGACACCGACAAGCACCGGATAGGTCCACCGATCATATTGCCGCACAACATATTCGCGCCCCTCGCGCGCGCGGCGTCGCTACCCACGCTAGCGGGCGCACATGGGACTGTCCAGATGTCGTCCAATGCGCGACATCTGGGCCGCACGGACGGTCCGCAAGTAGTCGCAGTTGCGCCCCGAAACCACTGAACAGCGGAGTAAACTCCTGTTCAGCGACATGACCGTGCCGACGGTGCGGAACATGGGGCCGACACGGTTGTCGCGCCGACCAATTCGGTGATGCTCTCACTGCATCCATCCCTAACCGCACCCCGTAGGGACGGTCATCATGACTGTGAGCTCGAGCAGGCCAGATCTGAAACAGACCCTGGAGCAGATCGAATCGGCGTACCGCAGGTCGATGCCACACCTCGCGGCCATCGATTACTCGACGCTGGAAAAACGCGCGGCGTACTTCGCCGATGCCGCACGCTTCAGCCTCGACCATCCACGCTCGATGCATCGATTGCATTGCGCGACAGCCGGATTGCCGAATGCGACGTCGGCGCAGGTCCTGTTGCCCGCCGTGCTCGCCGGCGCGCTGACGCTGACCAACGCGGACTACGGGAACGTACAGCTGCTCGACCCGGAGACGGGCGCGTTGCGGATCGTCACCCAGTTCGGCTTCGACGGCGAGTTCCTGGATCATTTCGCGATTGTCGACGACGACAGCTCCGCCTGCGGCCGAGCGGCGAAAGGCGGTCAGACGGTGCTCCACGACGTCAACGAAGATCCCTTGTTCGCCGCACATCGGGGGATCGCCGCGGCGGCGGATTTCCGCGCGGTCCAATCCACCCCGATGACCGACTTCCTGGGACGGATGATCGGGGTGGTGTCGACCCATTTCCGCCGCCCGCACGCGCCGCTGAGTTCGGATCTGCGGATAATCCGGCTCTACGCCGATTTCGCCGGCGACGCGATTGCGTCGGCACTCGGCGGACACGACGACACGGACCCGATCGGCAGGGCGGTCGTCTCCGCGCTGCTCGATCCCGGCCGCAGCGGGCCGGCCGACGTTCCGATCCATGACCTATCGGACGCGATAAACCGGCCCGCAGCACCGTTATCACCGATCACCCCGACATTCGCGGGCTATCTGATGAATCGACTGTCCACGGTCGCGTTGCACCTCGCGGGCACCCAGAACCTCATTCGGCATCCTGTCGCGCGCACCCGCCTCGAAGCGGCGGTCGATCAACTCGATCAGACGATCCGCGAGGTGCAAAGCAGTGCCTTGTCGTCGGTGTCGGACAGTGGACGGTGCACCCTCGTGACCGTTACTCGGCGGCCTTGACCTCAACCTTCTTGACGAGTTCCTTGGGCTCGCCGAGCGGAACGCTGACGGTGAGGATGCCCTTGGCGTAGTTGGCGGCGATGCCGTCGCTCTCGGCGTTCTGCGGCAGCGTCACCGAGCGGTAGAAGGAGCCGTAGCTGAACTCCGAACGCCCCTTCTCCTCGTGCTTTTCGGTGCGTTCGGCTTTGATCGTCAGCTGGCGCCCCTGGACCGAAACCTCGACGTCCTTCTCCGGATCGATCCCGGGGATCTCCGCGCGCACGATATAGTGGCCGTCCTCGACGACATCTTCGACCCGCAGCAGATGTCCGCCGAAGACGGGCGCCATGCCGGTGGGCATGAAGGCGTTCCACAGCTCATTGATATCGGGCAGCCGTGACTCACGATGGGCGGGAAGCAGACTCATGATTCCTCCTGGTGAAAGTTTGTCGGACACTATCGATTTCACTCATTCGCGACCGCTGCTGGTAGAGCATCGGGTAGCCGATGGGACGGACCGCCGACCACCCAGCCGGTGACCAAAGCCACTAGAGCACTGAACTATTCCGTGCCGACGCGCCACCGAGCAGTGCCTTCTCTCGTCGCAGGGACACGAGTCCCGGTCCGGTCAGCACTGAAGTGGGTAGCGTCGTAAGTGTTTCGCGCGCCGCGGATTCGGTAAGGATCCTGCGGTAGAGGTCCGCGTAGTCACGAGCCATGCGATGCATATCGAAGCGCTGTTCGGCCGCGGCGCGGCAGGCGCGGCGATCGATGGTCGGCGCCTGCTCGATCGCCTCGATCATGCTGTCGGTGTCCGAGCACAGAAATCCGGTCCGGCCGTGCTCGACGATCTCCGGTGCGGCGCCACTCGGGAACGCGAGTACCGGGGTGCCGCAGGCCAGGGCTTCGGCCATCACCAGCCCGAACGGCTCGGGCCAATCGATCGGGTTGATCAGCGCGTCGGCGGCCCGCATCAGTTCGACCCGATCGCGCAGTCCGAGTTCGCGCGGTTCCGGATCGTCCGGGCCGAGCAGCGGCCGTACCTGCTCCTCGTAGTACTGCCGTTCCTCGGCTTCACGAATCTTGGTGACTATCACCAGCTTTCGCTCCGCCTTCTGCGCGAACTCCACCGCACGGTGCACCCCTTTCGCCGAGCACATCCGTCCGACGAACAGCAGGAATCCGCCACCTCCCGGTCCGTAGCGATACGCGTCCAGATCGATGCCGTGGTGGATCACCGCGGCGATGGGAATTGGTGCGGCGGAACGCTGTTGATCACGCGACACCGCGACCACCGCGACCCGGTCGGCGAAATGGGCGATGTTGCGGGAGTTCATCGGGTCGAACGGACCGTGGCAGGTGCTCACCACCGGCGGACCGTCAGGGCGCGGCCCGATCAGCGGCCCCAGCGCAGTGTGGTCATGAATGATGTCGACGTCGTCGAGTTCCGCATAGGCAGCGAGTACGTGTGCGGCCTCGGGTACCGCGACACCGATCGGGGTGAAGGCGTCCTCGAAAAGGTAGGACCGCCGCACCGGGCAGGTCGACTCGCCGACGGTGAACAACCGGACGTCGTGCCCGAGCGCGGTCAAACCGCGAGCGAGGTTGTCCACGATGGCTTCGGTGCCGCCGTAGGCAGGTGGTGGAATCGGAACCCACGGGGGTGCGATCAGACCGATCCGCATGACATCTCCTTCGTGACCGGCCCGCGCACGACGAGCCGCAAATGGTTGACCCGCCGACTGATTTCGGGAATTGCGGCACCGGAATTCGCGGTCCGCGCGAGCCGTCATCGGATCTCACGGAGCTCAGGAGAGCGGTAGTTCGTCCTTATTCAGAACACCGCGTCGGCAGTACCACCGAGTAGGGGCGCACGTCACCGCTGTCGTTACCTCGACGCGTCCCGATAGTGCCCGAAAGCCCCTTGCGGAGAAGGCAATCGATCCGGTTGCGGATTTCCACGGGGCCCCGGCGCGGTGTTCGCGACCCAAGAATCCCTGCTCGCAGTGACCTTCTCCCCTTCCCCGGCCGATAACACCGTCGAATGATAGTCAGGGCTATTGCTCACTACGCCAAGGAGAATCATCATGACCACTGCACAAACCGTCATGCGATCAGATGTGGCACACATCAGCGTGCGTGACACCATGGAAATCGCGGCACAGCGTATGCGCCAGTTGGATATCGGTGCGCTGCCGATCTGCGACAGCGACGGATGTCCGGTCGGCATCGTGACCGATCGCGACATTATCATCAAGGTGGTCGGCGTCGGCGCCAACCCGAAAACGACCACCGCGGGCGAAATGGCGCAAGGCGCCGACAAATTGCACACCGTCGAGGCGGATGCCGATATCGACGAGGCGCTCACGCTCATGCAGCAATACCAGATCAGGCGACTTCCGGTCACCGAGCACGGCATGCTCGTCGGCATCATCACCGAGGCCGATCTGGCCCGTCACCTGCCCGATCGGACGGTCGGCGGATTCGTCGAAGCCGTCTGCGCTCTGCACCTGCCCAGCACGACCGAAAGCTGACGCCGGGCGCTGCCCGACGCCGCACCGGGTACCGAAACCCGGTGCGGCATCTATCGTGCACCCCGACGGCCGACCCCGCCGGGGGTGCCGAAGTTACGAGGTGGCGGTCACGAAATCAACGCACGCGCCGATCGTGGCCAGCTTCGGGTAGTCGACCTCATCGATCCGCATTTCGGTTGCGCGGGTGAGTCGTTCGATGAAGGTGAGGAAATCGAGGGAGTCCAGGTCGAGCGCCGATCGTAGCGGCTCATTGTCGGGCAGGTCCGCCAGATCGGCGTCGGAGGCGAACCCGCGTAATGCGGTCCGCACCGCGAATTCCGCGTCCGAACGAGACAGGGTGCCGGGCATGGTCTTTCACAACCTCTCGTAGTTACAACTGGTCAGGATGCTGGAGTAGTTCGGCGACGGTATTCAGGAAGCGCGCGCCGACCGCACCGTCACTGGCCCGATGATCGGCGGCGAGCGTGACGGTCACCTGGGGGCGCACGCCGAGCAATCCGTCTATCGCGCACGGGCGCTCGCCCACGGTGCCGAATCCGACGATCGCCACCTGCGGCGGCGCGATGACACCGATCACCGAATCAACGCCCATCTCACCGAGATTGGTGACCGTGATGGTGGCCGCCGCGGTGTCCGAGGACAGCAATCGCCCGGATCGAGCCCGGCTGACCGCGCCACGCAGCTGCACCATCACCTCGCGCACGGCGAGCGTGTCCGCGCCTGCGATCGTCGGCGCGATGATGCCGCCACCGCGCAGCGAGACGATGACGCCGATATCGACGGTGTCCGCCGGCTGGAACTCGTCGTCGGCCCAATACCCGTTCACGGCGGGGACTTTTCGCGCCGCGAGCGCGACCGCCCGTAATTGCAAGGCCGCCATGATGATCCGATCCGGTACCGGTGCCGCCTGGTTCACCTCACGTAACCAGGCGGTGGCGGCGGCGAGGTCGATGGTGCTCGACAGGTAGTAGTGCGGGATGGTCTGTTTCGAGTGGGTCATCGCCGCGGCGATCGCCCTGCGCATATCCGCCTGGCCGTGCTGCGGCGCCGCGGGCTGCCGGGTTCGCGCCGGTTGCGCGGTTTCGTGACCTGCCGACTCTTCTTCTGCGACAGGCATTCTCACGTCGGCATCGAGCGCAACGGTAGGCGTTCGCGCGGCGCGCACGTCGTCAGCCTGAATCGCCCCGTCCGGCCCGGTCCCGGGTACCGATGACAGGTCGATCTCGCGTTCGTCGGCCAGTCGTCGCGCGTACCCGGAGGCACGCACATGCGCGGGCCGGACCGTATCGGTCGCCACCTGTGCCGTGGGCAACGGTGGCGGCGGTGCCTGCGCCGCGACCACCCGTGCCACATCGGCCCGCAGAATGCGCCCATCGTGTCCGGATCCGTGGATGGACGACAGTTCGATACCTGCTTCCTCGGCCAACCGCCGAATCAGCGGTGTCGCGAGGATATGCGGGACGACCGGCGACACCGCCGCCGTCTTCCCCGCGCCGTCCCGCCGCAGGGACCGGCTCGTCTTCGGTCGACCATGCTTCGGGCGGGCGGGCGGGGCATCGACCACCGCGGGCTTCGCGCCGACCGGTTCGATGGTGGCCAGAACCGTGCCCACCGGCACGGTAGCTCCTTCCGGCACCAGGATTTCGCCGATGGTGCCGTCGTCGAAGCATTCGACCTCGATCGCCGCCTTCGCCGTGTCGACCTCGGCGACGATATCGCCCTTGTGCACGGTGTCACCGGGTTTCACATGCCACTGCAGCAACGTCCCGTGCTCCATGTCCGCGCCGAGCGACGGCATCCGGAATTCGGCCATCAGCGCACCACCCGGTGCACGGCCGCGACGACGTCGGCGGCCTGCGGCAGCGCAGCCTCTTCCAGCTGCTTCGCGTAGGGAATCGGGACCTCGGCCGTACACACGCGCTGCACCGGGGCATCGAGTTCGTAGTATCCGTTTTCGGCTGCGCGCGCGGCGATTTCGGCCGCGATGCTCACGCTGCGCCAGCCCTCGTCGACGACGACCAGCCGGTGGGTGCGCGCGACCGAGGCCAGCACGGTGGTCTCGTCCAGCGGGCGTAACGTCCGCAGATCGATGATCTCGGCGTCGATGCCCTCGGCTGCCAGCGCGTCGGCGGCCGCTTCGGCCACCCGCAGCGTGCCGCCATAGGCGACCACCGTGACGTCGGTACCGGCGCGCCGGATGGCGGCCCGGTCGATATCGGTCGCCGCGGCGTCGTCAGGCAGGTCGGCTTCGGTGTTGTACAGCGCCGACGGCTCGAAGATCAGCACCGGGTCCAGGTTCTGCAGCGCGGACCAGAGCATGCCGCGCGCGTCGGCGACGGTGGCCGCCGAGACCACCCGCAGGCCGGGAATGTGCGCGTAGAACGCCTCGAGGCTGTGCGAATGTTGCGCCCCGACTTGCCTTCCCGCGCCGGTGGCCATCCTGATCACCAGCGGCACCGATACCTGTCCGCCGGACATGTTCCGCAATGTCGCCGCGTTGTTGAGGATCTGGTCCAATGCGAGCAGGCTGAAATTGACGGTCATGATCTCGACGATCGGCCGCAGTCCGCCCAGCGCGGCGCCGATACCCGCACCGACGAACGCCGATTCGCTCAACGGCGTGTCCCGGATCCGGTCCGGACCGAATTCCTCGAGCAGGCCACGGCTCACGCCGAAACAGCCGCCGTACGCGCCGATGTCCTCGCCCATCAGAAACACTCGATTGTCTCGAATCAGCGCCTCACGCAACGCTTCTCGCATCGCGTCTCGATAGGTGATCATGCGTGCGCCTCGCTAGGCTCGGTCCCGGACTGCTCTGTGTACACGTATCGGGTGAGGTCGCCGACCGGCTCGAACGGCGCCGCCTCGGCGGCGGCGATCGCGGCGTCCAGTTCGCCGTCGGCCTCGGTTTGCATGGTGCCGAGGTCGTCCTCGCGCAGTTCTCCGGTGGCAACCAGGTCGGCGCACAGCCGAGGGATCGGATCCAGTTCGACCCACTGGCCGATCTCGGCCTTGTCGCGGTAGCGGTCCGCGTCGTACAGCGAATGCGCGCGGAACCGATAGGTCCGGAGTTCGAGGAAGCACGGCCCGCCACCACCGCGGATCGACTCCACCGCCCGTTGCGTCGCTTCGGCGACGGCCAGCGCGTCCATGCCGTCGACCGGCCATGCGGGCATTCCGTACGACGAGGCACGCAACGCGAGATCGGTGGCCGCGTGTTCGCGTGCCAACGAGGTTCCCATCGCATACTGGTTGTTCTCGCAGGCGAACAGGACCGGAAGTCGCCACAGCGCGGCAAGATTCAGGCATTCGTGGAACTCGCCCTCGGCCACCGCGCCATCACCGAACAGGCACACGGTGACCATCGGACGCTCCCGCAACGCGTCTGCCAGCGCCAGACCCACCGCGATCGGCAGGCCACCGCCGACGATCGCGTTGCCGCCGTAGAAGTGCCGCCCGGCGTCGAACAGATGCATCGAGCCACCGTGCCCGTGGCTGCATCCCGTTGCGCGGCCGTACATCTCGGCGAGTAGCGACTCCATAGACAGCCCTCGGGCCAGCGCGTGCCCGTGCTCGCGGTACGTCGAGACGACCGCGTCGTCGGGGCCGATCGAGCCGAGCACACCGGCAGCCACCGCCTCCTCGCCGATGTAGAGGTGCAGGAAGCCACGGATAGATCCGGCGCTGTAGAGCTGCACGCACCGTTCCTCGAAGCGGCGGATCCGCACCATCTGCCGCAGCAGCTCGATGCGCTGGTCTTTGTCCAGAGTGGAGCCGGTCATCAGACGCCTTCCAAGGTCGACGTATCGCCCTCGGGCAGGCCCAGCTCACGGGCCTTCAGCAGACGGCGCATCACTTTGCCGCTGCGCGTGTGCGGCAGGCTCTCGGCGAACTCGATCTCCTTGGGCGCCACCGCCCCGAGCGCGCGCCTGCCGAACGCCGTCAGCTCATCGCGCAGTTGTTCGGAGGGCTGATATTCCGGCCGTAACAGCACGAATGCCTTGACCCGCTCGCCGGCGACCGGATCCGGCGTGCCGATGACGCCGGCCTCGGCGACGGCGGGATGTTCCATCAGGGCACTCTCCACCTCGAACGGTCCGATCAGATGGCCCGCGGATTTGATGACGTCGTCCGCGCGGCCGACAAACCAGTAGTAGCCGTCGGCGTCGCGGCGGGCGAGATCGCCGCTGAGATACCAGCCGTTCGCGAAGCACCGCTCATACCGCTCGGGCTCACCCCAGTAGCCGCGGAACATCGACGGCCAGCCCGAACGCAACGCGAGTTCGCCGACCTCGCCGGAGTCGGCGGCCGTGACCGTGCCGTCGGCCACCAGCGCGCGCCCGTCCGGGCCGCGCCGCAGTATCGTCGCCTCGATGCCGGGGAGCGGGCGGCCCATCGAGCCCGGACGGACCTGTGCCGCAGCGAAGTTCGCGATCATGATGGCGCCGGTCTCGGTCTGCCACCAGTTGTCGTGCACCGCTCTGCCGAGCACCCGCTCACCCCAGAGCACGACCTCGGGGTTCAGCGGCTCTCCCACGCTGGTGATGAAGCGCAGGCAGGACAGATCGGTGCCGTCGGGCAGCTGATCACCGAATCGCATCAGCATGCGCAATGCGGTCGGCGCGGTGTACCACACCGAAACCCGTTGTGTCGTCAGGATGTCGTACCAGCGACGCGCATCGAACTCGGACTCGTCGCTGATCACGGTCGCGCCGAGACACAGGGGCGCGATCACCCCGTAGGACATCCCGGTCACCCACCCCGGATCGGCGGTGCACCAGAAGATGTCACCCGCGCGCAAGTCGAGCGCATAGCGGGCCGTGACCAGATGTGCCAGCACCGCGCCGTGTACGTGGATGGCGCCCTTCGGTTTTCCGGTGGTGCCGCTGGTGAAATGCAGCAGCGCGGCGTCGTCGGCGTAGGTGTGCACGATCTCGAACACCGGATCGGCGGCGGCCATCGCGACCGACAGGTCGACGCCGTCGGGCTGCCCGCCATCGGTGAGCAATACCGTGCGCAACGTGGGCACCTGGTCCCGGATCGGGGCGACTTTGCGGTGATACAGCGCCGCCGACGTGACGACGACGTTGGCCTCGGCGATGGCGAGCCGCTGCCGTACCGGCTCTGGACCGAATGCCGAGAACAGCGGCGAGACAACGCATCCCGCCTTCAGCGCGCCGAGGATCGCGATATACAGCTCCGGCGTGCGGCCCAGCAGCACACAGACCCGCTCACCACGCCGAATTCCGTTCGCGCCCAGCACGTTGGCGAACCTGCTCGTCGCCGCGGCGAGATCGGCATAGCTGTACTCGACCGTGCCGCCCGATGCGCGCAACCAGCGCAGCGCGATCGTCTGCGCCGCAGGGCCTTCGGCGTGCCGGTCCACCGCCTCGTAGGCGATGTTCAACCCTTTGCCCGGCAACCCGGACAGCTCGGCTCGCGCGGCGTCCCACGAGAACGCGCGACTCGTCTGCGTGTAGTCGGCCAGGTTGGCCCCGGCCTGCTCGGCTGCGGACTTCTCGATCGGTGCCCAGCTGAAAGATCCGGTGGCCGGCGCGCCGGTCGCGGTCGTTTCCGTCATACTGCCATGGTCGCCAGCCGCGGCGCGGCGCGGCAGAGTCGGCAGACCCGCACTCGTCGGCACTCGGCCGGGAAAAGTCCTTCATCGAAAGGTCTTCGGGCCCTGGTGGCGGAAGCCCCTGCCTGATTCCACGGTCGCTGGATCGGTCGAGCACCCGGTCCGGGACCATCGCCCCGCCGGACAGCAACTTTCGGCCCTGTGCCGTGCCGACGCCGACGCAGCAGGCTGAGCAAAGCACAGCACCACCTCAATGACTTCCACGGTCCAGCGCGTGCGGCGCATCCTCCGCGCAATCGGGCTGGGCGCAGATACCTATGCGAAGGAGCGCTGACATGCTGCGCGGAACAATATCTCTCGGCCAGGTCGCCGGCATCAAGGTCGGCGCGCACTGGACCTCGATCGCCACGCTCGGCCTGTTCACCTTGTTGCTCGGGCGGTCACTGGCCGGGTCCTACGGCAACTCGGCCGGTGTCTGGCTGGTCGCCGCGGTCGGGGCCGTCGGGCTGCTCGCGACACTGCTCGCGCACGAACTGGCGCACTCGATCGTCGCACGCCGCAACGGTGTTCGGGTGGAACGCGTCGTGCTGTGGCTGCTCGGTGGGGTGTCCGAACTCGATGCGGAACCGAAGGACGCGCGATCGGATCTCCGTATCGCGCTGGCCGGTCCGCTCACCAGCCTCGCGCTGGCCTTCGGCATCTTCGGTGTTGCCGTGCTGGTCGGCACCGCCGCAGGTCAATCGGTGCTGGACATGCTCGTCTGGTTGGCCGCCATGAATCTTGTTCTGGCATTGTTCAATCTGCTGCCCGGAGCGCCGCTGGACGGCGGCCGGGTGCTGCGCGCACTCATCTGGCGACGGACCGGTGACCAGTTGTACGCGGCAGCCATGGCCGCGCGCAGCGGCCGGGTCCTCGGATTCGCTCTGCTCATCCTCGGCGGCGTGGAGCTGATCCTGATCGGCAATACTGGCGGAATCTGGCTCGTGCTGCTCGGCTGGTTCGTCTCCTCGTCGGCCAATGCCGAACTCGCGGTCGCCGGACTCCGGCATCAGCTCGGCGATATCCGCGTCCGTGACGTGATGACCCAGCACCCGGTCGCCGTGCCCGCGGCATGGTCGGTCGCCGACCTGCTCGGTTCGCCCGCGATCCACACCGACCATCAGGTGTTCCCGGTAGTGGATACCGCGGGCCGTCCGGTCGGCGTGGTGTCGTGGACCGATATCGCGGCGATCGCCCTGCCTGCCAGGGAAACCGCACTGGTCGGCGCGGTGGCCCGCCCCTTGCCCGCAGGTGCGCGTGCCAACGAAGACGAGCTGCTCAGCACCGCCGCCACCCACGCGGTGTTACGCCCGGACCTCGACATCATCGCGGCCGTGGACAGTCTCGGACGGCTGATCGGCGTCATCACCGCATCGGATCTGACCCTCGCATGCCATCGCAGCGCGCTCAACTTGCCGGTCCGCTCGGCCCGCCGCCCGAGTACCCGTCCGTGATAGCCGATCAGGAGAGCTGCCTGCGTAGCACTCGGGCGAAACCCGCTGTGCCCCAGACGTTCTCTGATGCCCTGCACGGACCCGCGCAACCCGAGACGGCACCGCTGCGGCATGATCGCGGCGCCCCGGAAGTACTGTTGCGATTCCGTTGGCACACGTTCGGCTGGATCGCCGCGACAATCGTCGCGACTTACGTACTGCTGCCCAAGATCGGACAGCTCGGGCAGACCATCCGCACCCTCGACGATGCGCAATGGCAGTGGTTCGCAGGCGCACTGGCCATGTCGGCCGTGACCTATGCCACGGCGGCGCTCACGGTGCTGGGCGCCAGTCCCCGGCCCCTCGCCTTCGGGCGCACGATGAACGTGCAGCTGGCAACGTCGTTCGCCAACCTGCTGATGCCGTACGGGCTCGGCGGCACCGCCATCAACGAGCGGTATCTGGAACGCTGCGGGCTCGCCAGGACCACCGCCGTCGCGACCGTCGCCCTGACGGTGACGACCGCTGTCGCGCTGCACCTCATCGAGCTGGCCGGCACCGGAGTCTGGCTGGGCCGAACCCGGCTGATGCTGACCGCCGCGCTGCCGTCCGGCTGGATATTGCTGACCGGATTCGTCGTCGTGATGACCGCGCTCGGCATCGGAATCGTGATCATGCTGCGGCGCCCCGCCTGGCTCACCGAGGTACGCACCGCCCTCGGCGCGATGGCAGGCATCCTGCGCCGGCCGCGGCGGGCCGCCATGCTGATCGGCGGTCAGCTCGGCACCAATGTCGCTTACATTGCGACCCTGGGGATTTCGGTACACGCATTCGGCGGGCACGCCTCAACCGCCTTGGTCGCCACGGTCTTCCTCGGCGGGTCCGCCCTCGGCGCGGCCAGCCCGACCCCGTCGGGCCTGGGCGTCATCGAGGCCGCCCTGGTGACCGGACTGATGGTCGGCGGTGTGGCGAGCGCCCCGGCGGTGGCGGGAGTACTCGCCTATCGGCTTGCGACATTCTGGATCCCGGCAGCCGCCGGGTTCATCTCCTTCAAATCCCTGCAGCACCAGCGCCTCCTCTGACTGGACCGGTAGCTGCCGGGGTGCGGATGCCCGACCATCGAGCAGCTTGGTGGACTATGGGTGCGACGGTGGCGTCGGCAACCGGCGACGCCCCAGTGCGCGCCCGACACCGCCGGGACCGCACTGAGGTCGTTGGTCCCTACAGCCCGGGTATCACGGCTCTGACCGGTGGGTGCGCACTCGGCCACGCTGAGAGTATGGAAACGAAACCCACCCGGATCGCGATCATCTACGCGACCGCCCAGGGATCTACTCGCGATATCGCCGAGTTCATCGCCGCGGATCTCACCGAGCGTGGTGCCGCCGTGGAACTGAGCGACTTCGAGCACGCGCCCGAGCTATCCCGCTTCGACGGAATCATCCTGGGCAGTGCGGTACACAACAGGGACTTGCTGCCCGCGGCCTCGGCTTTCATCCACACGCACCGCGACGAATTGCGCAAATCCGATGTGTGGATGTTCAGCGTCGGCCTCGGGCCCGCGCTGACCGGACCGATCGGCCGACGCGTCGGCAAGGTTGTGCCGAAAAAGATTGCCGCCCTGTGTAATGCGGTCAGCCCCTGGGACTATCGCCCCTTTGCCGGACACTATGACCGCGCCGGTGTTTCCTGGCAGGCCAGGGTGCTGTACCGCCTGATAGGTGGCGCCCGCTATGGCGACCTGCGGAACTGGCATGTGATTCGCACCTGGTCGACCATGGTCGCCCAGTCGCTCGGCCTCCCCCAGGCCAACGTCGCAACCATCCACCCCTGATCGACGACGAGCTCCGCATCCGGTAGCTGCCCCGCGACTGCGGTCCAACGCCGAGATTCGCCGGGACTTTCGGCCGTAGCGACCAACAAGTGGACCGGAAGACGCTGAGTACCAAGCCAATACAGAGATCGGAGCCGAAATGGGCGACTACGTTGCCGGATTCGGCGAGCTGCGGCTCGCCGACGCTGACAAGGCCGGAGGCAAGGGGGCGAACCTCGGTGAGCTGGTAGCGGCCGCGCTGCCGGTGCCACCGGGTTTCGTGATCCTGCGATCGTGCTACGACGAGGTGATCATCGAGGGACCGCACGGCGCCGAGCTGGATCGCCTGCACACCGAGGCGCTCGCGGCGAGTGCCGACGGACCCAGGGTGACCGAATTGTGCCGTCGCATGCGCGAACTCGTGCACAAGGCGACGATCGACGGCGCGGTGCGCGATTCCGTGCTCACCGCCTACCACGCGCTCGGCGAAGACGCCACGGTCGCGGTGCGTTCCTCCGCGATCGGCGAGGACGGCGCCACGTCCTCGTTCGCGGGCATGAACATCTCGCGCACCAATGTGCACGGCGACGACAAGCTGATCGCGACCGTCATCGATTGCTGGGCTTCGTTGTTCACGCCGCGGGTGGTGACCTACCGGGCCAGGCGCGGGATGAATCAGCGTCCGGTGATGGCGGTCGTCGTGCAACAGATGGTGGCGGCCGAGCAGTCCGGCGTCGCGTTCACCGCCGACCCGGCCACCGGCCGCCGCGACCGCGTCGTCATCGATGCCGCCCGCGGCCAAGGCGAGGTCGTCGTGTCCGGCGCGACCGAACCCGACACCTACCTGTTCGACGCGGTGGGACCGACGCTGCTGGAAAGCCGAAGGGGCCACCAGAGTTTCGAGATCGTCGCCGGACCCGACGGCGACCGGCAGGTCGAGCTGGCGGGTACCGATACGCCGGTGTTGGATGAAGCGCAGGCCACCGCGGTCGCCACCCTGGCCCTGGCGGTGCAGCAGCATCACGGTGGCAAGCCACAGGATGTCGAGTGGACTTTCGACGACGCCACCTTGTGGCTGGTGCAGGCCCGTCCGATCACCATGCTCCCCGACAGCCCGGCCGAACAGCGCACCGCAGGCCCCGATTCCCGAATCCTGGTGCGCGGCTTGGGCGCAGCGCCCGGACACGCGACCGGCGCCGTGCGCGTTCTCACCTCGCCCGCACAGGGACAGTCGCTACGCGACGGCGAGGTGCTGGTGGCTCCGATGACCAATCCCGACTGGCTGCCCACCCTCACCCGCGCTGTGGCGGTCGTCACCGACAGCGGCGGCATGACCTGTCACGCGGCGATCGTCGCGCGCGAACTGGGTATCCCGTGCATCGTCGGCGCGCGCACCGCGACAACGGCACTCACCGACGGCCTGCTGGTCACTGTCGACGGCGCCGCGGGCGAAGTCGTTGCCGGACAGCCGGAATCGAAAACCAGCGCGATCACGATGGAACCACCGCCGAGCATCGCGGTGGAGACCACGGCCACCCGGATCTACGTCAATCTCGCATTGCCGGAAGCAGCCGAGCGGGTGGCGAAGAGCGAGGTCGACGGCGTCGGCCTGCTACGCGCGGAAACGCTACTGACCCAGGCCTTGGACGGCCGCCATCCGCGCGACCTGATCGCCCGCGGTGAGGAGAAACGCTTCGTCGACCACATGGCGGAATCGCTGCACCGCATCACTTCCGCCTTCGCTCCGCGACCGGTCATCTATCGCGCAACCGACTTGCGCAGCAACGAATTCCGCGCACTCACCGGCGGTAGCCGGTACGAGCCGATCGAACACAATCCGATGATCGGCTACCGCGGCTGCTACCGCTACATCCGCGAACCCGAACTCTTCGCCCTCGAACTCGCCGCCCTCGCCAGGGTCCGCGAACAAACCCCCAACCTGCACTTGATGATTCCCTTCGTCCGCACCCGCTGGGAACTCGAAGCCTGCCTCGAACTCGTCGACGCCAGTCCACTCGGCAAACAGCGCGGCCTGCATCGCTGGGTGATGGCCGAAGTGCCGTCGGTCGTGCACTGGTTGCCGGAATACGTTGGCCTGGGTATCGACGGCGTCTCCATCGGCAGCAACGACCTCACCCAGTTGATGCTCGGCGTCGACCGCGACTCCGAGCAGTGCGCCGAACTCTTCGACGAATCCGATCCCGCCGTCCTCGACGCCATCGGCCGCATCGTCACGACGGCTCGTCGTCTCGGCATCACGTCATCGCTGTGCGGGCAAGCACCGTCGAATCACCCGGAGTTCGCTGAACACCTTGTGCGCCTCGGCATTACGTCGATTTCTGTCACACCGGACGCTGTTCCGGCGGCCCGACGCGCAGTCGCGGCCGCGGAACGACGGCTGCTTCTCGACCGCGCACTCGCCGACGCTCCGACCCGATCCACGGACGTTCGCGGACAGGCGTGAGCCGACTCGTCCGGCCACCCGGCGAAGGCCGTTCCGACGACCTTGGTCGGGTCCCGACGGGACCAAAGACCCTGCTTGCCGACCCCACTGAGCAGGCACAGTTCTCCTTGGGCCGCAGCACTCCCCCTGGCTGCGGCCCACCATCGACCAGCACTGGAGGAACCATCGTGAGCGAGCGTCAGCGAGGCGGAGTCGTGCACGACATGACGTCGCGCGAGCCGTACCACAGCAAGCCCGGCGAGAGCCTGGCCGACACCTACAACATCCCCGGCATCGTGCTGTTCCTCGGCGGAGTGGTCGGCCTGGCCTGCACCCTCACGGCCGCGGGCTATGGATTCGCCGGGTGGGTCGCCATCGGTGCGAGCGCTACCGCGCTGCTGTTCATCGTGAGCGTCGCCCTGTTCCTCCTCGAGCACGAACGGCTGCGCCGACTCGCGCAGCGTGCACAGCAGTCGTCGACCGCGCGCAAACCGACATGGTCATGACCACTTACCAGATCTCGGTCGACAACTCGACGCCGCAAACTATCCTCGGGCTGCGCCGTAGCGTGCGCATCGACCATGCCGGAGACGATGTCGCGGCGGGCATGGACGCGCTCTACGAACTTGTCGCGGCGACCGGCTTCACTCCGGTCGGCCCGCCGTCCACGACCTACCTCGGCGAATTCCGTCCCGGTACCTCGACCGAGGTCGACTTCGGACTTCCGGTCGCCCCGGCACCGATCGCCGGGAACGAAGAGGTCACGCTGCGGCGCAGCGAACCGGAATTGTTCGCGCACGTCACCCACCGCGGCGACTACCTCCGAATCGCCGACGCGTACCAGGCCTTGGACGACTGGATCCGCGGCTCGCGATACCAGCAGGCCGGACCGCCGACCGAGGTGTATTTGGTCGCGCCGGACGAGGCGTTCGATCCGAACGACCTGCTCACCGAAATCCGCATTCCCATTGCCCTCGCCGAACTCACCGTACGCGCCTCGGCGCCGTTCGCCGAGACCGTATCGATGGTCCGAGAAGCGTTGGCCGAGCAGGGATTCGGCGTCCTGACCGAAATCGACGTTCGCGCGACACTGCTCGCGAAACTCGGCGTGCACATGGAGAACTACCTCATCCTCGGCGCCTGCAACCCGAACCTCGCAAGCCAAGCACTCGATATCGATCGACGAGTCGGACAGCTGCTGCCCTGCAACGTGGTGATCCGCACGGAGGCCGACGACACCATCATCGAGGCCGCCGATCCCGACCAGCTGCTGCGCACCGATACCCAGCCCGGCCTGCACCCGATCGCGCAAGACGCCCGATCCCGCCTGGCCGCCGCCCTCTCCGCCGTCGCACAACGTGCCGTCGCCACGCAATAGACACTGCAATAGCCCGGGACATGAGGTCCCGGGCTATTCTGCGTTCTCTCCTGATCACTCACCGGTACAGACGCATTCGAGATTGCCCCGAGTAGCAGCCGGGTCGACCCACATAACGCCGGCCGCCGGGTGCATCGGTTGCACCCGGCGGCCGGCCATGCGGCGCTGATTCGGGGTCAGCGGCCGTTCGAGGGCTCGAAGGGATCGAGCACGTCGGCGATTACTCGCCGTGGCGTCGGCGGCAGCGGTTCGGCGCTGGTCGGAATCCAGCCGATGCGGACGATCGCCTGGGGGTAGGAGCTGTCGTCGAGTACGCCGATGCGGATATCGCGACGCAGGTCCGGGATCTCGAGTGGTTCGGTGAGCACGCAGGTGGCCAGGCCGACATTGGTAGCGGTCAGCAACACCGCACTCAGCGCCTCACCGGCCCGCAGCCGCGACAGCCGGTCGTCGGCGGACGTGCCGATCACCAGCAGTTCCGCGAAGTCCGGTTCCTGTGCTGCGTCGCCGAGCTGCGGGGCGACGAAAGTCCGTGCGGGCAACTCGTCTTCCGGCCGAGGGGTCGGGGTGTTGCGCGCGGGCACACCGTCGACCGCGCTGTGCCTGCCGCTCCAGTTCGCCAGCTCGAATCGATACTCAGGGTTCATCGCGTGCTGGACGGCGGCAGCGCGGGCCGCCGCGATCACATGTTCGCGCGAACGGTCCGAGGCCCGGCGGACGATCGCGCCGAGGGCGGCCGCGCGTTCCGCGGCGAGCCCGAGATAGCCGGACGGGATCTCCCACGAGGTGTAGTGCCTGCGGTCGGTCTGCCGGTGCAGAATCGCCGCGCTCAGTTCGACTTCCGCCTGGGTCGGCCGGTGCCGCAGCAGTTCGACCGACGCCAGATGATTCGGGTCCGCCGGATTGGGCAGCCGATGCACCACAGCCGACCAGCCGAGCGCCGCGAACGCCACCCGCAGATGGTGCAGCGCCGCACCACAACTCACCACCATGTCCCGCTGATCGGGGTCGGTGGCCGGCAGCGCACGCGCCGGATCGAGATACAGGTGCACCGAGCGGCTCCCGATCCGCCAGCGCCACGGCTGGGAATTGTGCACCGACGGTGCCCGCACCGCGAGCGCCAGTGCCGTCTTGACGGTGTCATCGTCGGGCAGTCCGTGGTCCATGTCATTTCCTCCGTGTTGTGTGGATCCACCGTCTCATCGGTGCCTAGTCGCGGATAAGAGCAAGACGGCTCCGGCTCGAGCCGAAGGCCCCTCGGTATCAAGGACCTTCGGCCGCCGTCAGGCCCTGCACGGCGCGGTGTTCGGTAATCTCTCGCTCGACGCGATGCGTGCGCACCGCCGGGAGCAACGCGTCGACGGTCGCGGGCGCGAATACCTCGGTGCCCGGTCGCATGACGGTGGCCGCGGCCGCCGCGACCCCGTACTCGCAGGCGTGCAGGCAATCGGCGCCCGCGGCAAGCTGAAAGGTGAACGCGCCGACCAAGCTGTCCCCCGCGCACGCATCGCTACGCGCCGGAGACCGCGGCGACGGCGCGGAAAGCCTGTGGTGGAAAACAGCATTCGAGTACACCGCACCCAACGCGCCTACTGTCGATATGGCGTTGCCGGTCGCGCCGATATCCAGCAGGAAGTCATTCGCCGCCTGGGCATCCTCGAAACACTCGACCGGCCGACCGATCAAGCCTGCGGCTTCGCGGCGATCGAGTCGAATCGCAAAAGAGTTCTCGCTCAACGCCGCTCGCAATTGGGCGCCTGCGATGTCGAGCACGACCCGGGTCGAGGACGGGTCGATCCCGCGCACTATGCGGGCGCAGAAGTCTTCCGGCAGGCCGGGCGGCACACTGCCGGTCAAAACCAGATACGAACCCTGTTGCGCGGCAGCGATAATCTCCTCCGCGCAGCGATCCCGCTCGATTGCGGTGAGCTCGGCGCCCGGCGGCACCAGGTGGTAACTGTGCCAAGCGAGCGTCTCGGCGACAACCACGGCTTCCCTTGTGTCGGAGCCTATCTCGATGCCTCGATGCGCGAGGCCCTCTTCATCGAGCAGCCGATTCAGCCGCTGCCCGACCTCCCTGCCGTAGGTGTGCAGCGCGAACGCTGAACCACCGAGCCTGCCGATGCACCGGGCGACATTGATGCCACCGCCGCCACCCTGCACCGACCGCACCCTGGCCCGGTTCTTGCCTTCATCGTTGAGTCGATCCACTTCGAGACTGATATCCACGGTCGGATTCAAAGTCACCGTAAGAATCGGCGGCGGCACGGGCATCGAGTCCTCCTCTGAAGTGTGGCAAATCCACGGTCCCCTGTCGGCCGCCGATCACCACAGAGCCGAAAGACCCGCGCAGAACGCCGTTGGTCGACTGCCCGACACCGACGCGCGCCAGAGCCTGCTGTTGGCTGCCCGGATACACGCTATGAGCGGCCTCCTGCGCTGCCCAGGGCCGAAGCGACGTTCGTCGAAGGTATTTCAGCCCTCTCGACCGCCGAAGTACCCCCCTCGGCCACGCCTTTCGGCCCTGGGCACGCCTGCTGGCCGCAACTCATGCTGAGTGCAGCGCGCCGATCCCGGTCCGCAAACATTTCCCGCGTCGTGAGGAAAAACCGTGAACCTGTTGGGAACCGTCATCGCAGTGGCCGTGGTGCTACTTGTCCTGGTGGCCTTGTCGATTCGAGTGGTCACCCAATATCAGCGGGGCGTATTGTTCCGCCTCGGCCGAGTGATCGCGGTCCGCGAGCCCGGCCTGCGGCTCATCATCCCGATCATCGATCAACTGCGCAAAGTATCGATGCGCATCATCACCATGCCCATCCAGTCACAGGGCATCATCACCCGCGACAACGTCAGCGTCGACATCTCCGCGGTCGCCTACTTCCGCGTCGTCGACGCGGAGAAATCCGTCGTCGCGATCGAAAACGTCCAGTCCGCGATCAACCAGATCGCCCAGACCACGCTCCGCAAGGTCGTCGGCCAGCACACCCTCGACCAGGCCCTCGCCGAAACCGACACCATCAACGCCGACATCCGCAAGATCCTCGACACCACCACCTTGGACTGGGGCGTCGAAGTCACCCTGGTCGAGCTCAAAGACATTCAACTGCCCGACAGCATGAAGCGCGCGATGGCCCGCCAAGCCGAGGCAGAGCGCGAGAAGCGCGCGAAAATCATTGCCGCCGAGGGCGAATCGATGGCCGCGGCAGCTCTGGGCGATGCCTCCGACATCATGATGGCCCACCCGCTGGCCCTGCAGCTCCGCAACCTGCAAACCCTCATCGAACTGGGCGTCGACAAGAACACCACCGTCGTCTTCCCGGCCCCGCTGATGAGCGCCATCAACGAGATCGGCACCTTCTTCGCCCGCGAGACAGCGGCCTCGACCACCCTGCACCCGATCACCACCGCACCCCACACATCAGTACCCAATGCCAACACCGACCCGGTGCCTATGCCGCAGTGACTGCGTTCTTCGCGGTCAGAGGGATTCGCCGTCCGCCTGAACCCGCGGCAATTGATCACTTACCTGTGGGATGGCCAACCGTTGCCAGTGCGGTGGTCCAGTCGCCCGCAATCGTGCTTTGCGCCTGGGCGAGCGGCACTTTCCCGCTGCAGACCAGGGCGTGCAAACTGTTCTCCACCTGGTCCTTCGGATTGTTCACGCCGTCTTTGGTCTGATGACCGGGCGAGGGCGGCTCGACCCAGAGGTTGCGCGCGTCGTTGGGATCGCCACCGAGTTCCAGCGAAATCAGGTGGTCGTACTCGGCTTGGCGGGGATCTCCGGTATAGCCGTAGGACTGGGCGTTGGCTTTCTTCTCCGCGTCGGTGATCCCCTCGGACGGGCGAATCGACTTGGTGTACCCGGATTTACAGATCGTGTTCGCGAGATTCGACTGCGTCACCTTCGGATTCAACGCCCCCGGTGTACACGCGGGGTCCGGCAGCGGTTGCCCGGCCGATGTCGACCGAGCATGGCAACTCCCCGGTGCAGGCTGCGGCTGTACCGTGTAGTTCGTCGGACCTGGGCCGACCGGAATACCCGCCGCGGCAGGCGCCTCCGCTGCGGGACCCGGCTCGGGTACGGGGGGCGGCGTGGAATTCGTTGGCGTGCAAGCGCTTATCGAAACTGCGACCGCCAGCGCAGCCACGGCCAGGTATGGGAGTCGCTGTCGGGGGATCGGAGCGAGGCGCCGACCGTTCGTTGCGTCGCCATCGTTCCCGCTGTTGATGCCCATATCGTCCTCCGGCTCAATTATGAGGTAACCGAGGCGAATTCGCGAGGTGTCAGGCGCGGCGGCCGGGTTGTTCTGGTCGATCGCGATCACGTTGATGCTCGGGTTCACGCTCGCGCGGGAGTCGGCGTACTTGCGTACAGGATGCGCCAACCACCAATAGCAGTTTCATTCGTAGATGTAACCGGTGATACATTCGCCGTTGTGACTGACGGTTCAGACCGGGCTCGATGGATCGTGCTGCTGGTGAAACTGCCTTCCGAGCCGACCCGGCACCGGGTGGCCGTTTGGCGCGAACTGCGCAAGGTCGGTGCGCTGTCGCTGGGGCAGGGCATCTGGGCGGTGCCCGATCTGCCGGTGTTCACCGCCGGTGTCGCTCGTGCGTTAGAGCTGACCGAACAGGCTGGCGGCGAGGCGATTTCGTTGCATGCCGCCGGTGCCAGCACTGCCGATGCCGCCAGGTTCGAGGCGATGTTCACCGCGGCGCGCGAAGACGAGTGGGCCGAATACCTGGCCGATTGCGGCAAATACGAAGCAGAACTCGACAAGGAGATCCGCAACACCAAGTTCACCCTCGCCGAGCTCGAGGAAGAAGAACAAAGCCTCGAGCGCCTCCGGCGCTGGCATCGCGACCTCAAAGCCCGCGACGTGTTCGGTGCACCGACCGCCGTCGCGGCCACGCAACGATTGCAGCACTGCACATTACGCCTCGAGGACTACACCGAGCGGGTCTTCGCCGCGCTGCACGCCCCCGACCCATCGGCGGGTGGCATGCGGTGAGGATGTCCCCTGCCGAGCTCGGCACACTCCCGCCCCGGTGGCGAATGTGGCCGCTGTACGCGGCAGGCTTCACCACCGCGTTCGGTGCGCACGGCATCGCCGCGAACCTCGGCTCGCAGACCACGGACCTGCGCGGTTCGCTGCTGTATCTGGGGTTGCTGCTGGCCTTGTACGACGGTGCCGAGGTCGTGCTGAAACCGGTGTTCGGCTCGATCGCGGACCGGATCGGTGCGCGACCCGTATTGGTCGGTGGCCTGGTGGTCTTCGCTGCCGCATCGGCGGTGTTCGTGGTGGTCGACGACCCGAGCTGGCTGTGGGCGGCGCGCCTCGGCCAGGGCGCTGGCGCATCGGCATTCTCGCCGACCGCGAGCGCGCTGATCGCGCGGATGCATCCGAAAGCCAAGCAGGGCAGAGCATTCGGTAGCTATGGGTTCTACAAGAGTATCGGCTACACCCTGGGGCCACTGCTCGGTGGCGCCGTCGTCTGGGTCGGCGGGTTGTCGCTGCTGTTCGCGGTCATGATGGTCCTCGCGGTCGTGGTCGCGGTGTGGGCGGCGCTGGTCGTTCCGTCGGTCCCTGCGTTGCCTCGCGCCAGGCAGACCCTCGTGGATCTGGTGCGGCGCCTGTCGGAAGGATCGTTCCTGCGCCCAACCGTGGCTTTGGCCGCCGCGACTGCGGCACTCTCCGTGGGGGTCGGATTTCTGCCGGTGTCCGGTGCCGCCGCTGGTTTGGGACCGGTGGTCACCGGAGCCGCGGTGTCGGTCCTGGCCGCCACCGCGGCACTGGTTCAGCCGCGTGCGGGACGGGCGTTGGATGCCGGACGTTTGCGCGCGCGCCTCGGTATCGCGACCGGCTTGGTGATCACCGCGGCCGGGCTCGGGTGCGCGATGTTGCCGGGCCTGGCCGGAGTCTTGCTCGCCGCGATCGGGATCGGGATCGGCACCGGGCTGATCACCCCGCTGGGCTTCGCGGCCCTGGCCGCCAGCACCCCTGCGGAACGGATGGGCCAAACAATGGGCGCCGCCGAGCTCGGCCGCGAACTCGGCGACGCGGGCGGCCCGCTGCTGGTGTCCGGGGTCGCGGCGGCGGCCACGCTCACCGTCGGCTACGCCGCCCTGGCCGTACTCGTCGCAGCGGCCCCGGCCGCACTGGCACCCCGCCGCACCACGATCACGACAGAGAGCTGAAGGACTTGACCCACACTGACGCACTGAGCGGATCGGGGATCGACGGGTCCTGGTTCCTCGACACAACCGTTTTCGCTCGCGATACACCCTGGCTCAACGAGCCGATGCTTGCCTACAGCAACTTCGGCATCGCAGCCTTCGCCGTCCTCATCATCGCCGGATGGTGGATCGCCCGCCGCGCAGACCCCGCCACCATGACCGCCGCCCTCGCGGTGCCAGTCGCCTCGGTTGCTGCTTATCTGATCAACGACGGCGTGAAATCGCTTGTCGCCGAACGACGTCCCTGCTTCGCCTATCCGGATGCGTTCCTACTCGAAAAGTGCCCGGCAGCATCGGATTACTCCTTCCCCAGCAATCACGTTGTCGTCACCGCCGCAATGGCCGCGGCCCTATTCCTGATCAATCGACGACTCGGGATCCTCGCAACCGTGGCCGCAGCGATCATGGGCTTGTCCCGCGTCTACGTCGGTGCCCACTACCCGCACGACGTGGCGGCCGCTGTCGTGATGGGCGTCCTCGTCGGGTCGGCAACCGCTCTGGCTATGCGCAAATACGCGACCCCGCTGACGAAGAAACTGGCTACCGGACCACTCCGGCCGATGCTCACCACCTGACCCACCCACCCGCAATCCAACAACATCTCGGTCAGCCCCGAAATACGTTCTGTACCAGGCAGTGCCAGTTCCCCAATTGTCCCCAGTTCCGCATTGGCCCGCACGTGTCACGCTTATACGTAATCCACTCGGCTCCAATGGTTTTGATGGGAGCATGGCCGATGTTACGACCTTCTCGACGGCTGATCCGCCGACTAATGATTTTCTCTGCGGCAGCCGCTTTGCTGGCCGGCATGGCCACGGCACCGGCCAGCGCCGAGCCTACGACCGACTCGGACGCAAGCACGTCCAGCTGCTTCCACCGCGTGAACCAAACGGCGGAAAAGCTGCTGCCCTGTATCCGGAAGGCGGACCTGAAGCGGCACATGCAGGCCTTCCAGGCGATCGCCGATGCCCATCCGGGTCCCGACGGCCACCCGTCGCGCAACTCCGGCGAGCCGGGTTACAAGGCTTCGGTGGACTACGTAGCCAAGATCATGCGCGAGAACGGTTACGACGTCACGATCCAGGACTACAAGTTCTTCTACTTCGCCTTCAAGGGCGTGCCGAAGTTCAGCGAAGTATCACCGACGCCGCATGATTACACCGTTGTCTCCGACTGAAATCCCGGCCAAGCCGCGGGTTCCGCTACCGCACCCTTGCAGGCTGCGGGCGGGATCGTCATCCCGCCGACCCCGACACCCAGTTCGAGCAGTGGCTGCGCCGCAACCGATTTCACCGGATTCGTGCCGGGCCATATCGCGCTGATCCAGCGCGGCGGCTGCTCCTACGGCGTCAAGGTTCTCAATGCCCAGGCGGCCGGCGCGGCCGCAGTGATCGTCTTCAACGAAGGGAATCCGGGGCGTACCGGCGTCGTCAACGGCAGCCTGGTGGATGCCGACGGCAACCGGATCGTGCCGAAGATCCCGGTCGCGTTCACGTCGTTCGCGACGGGCAGCGACCTGCTCAACCAGGTCAACGCGGGCGGGTCCGCAGTACCGACGATGACCGTCGACGTACAGGCGACTATCAACCCGAACGCCGATGACTACAACCTCATCGCCGACTCCAAGTACGGCGACCCGAACCAAACCGTCGTCGTCGACGCGCATTTGGACGCGATATACGGCGCCGGCATGCTCGACAATGCTTCCGGTTCCACGACGATCCTGAACATCGCCCAGCTGCTGCACAAGGTCAAGCCGCACAACAAGCTGCGGTTCATCTGGTTCGGTGGCGAGGAGCTGGGCCTGCTGGGTTCGTCGTTCTACGTCAACAACCTGAGCGCAGCCGACCGGGCCAAGATCGGGTACGACCTGGACGCGGACGTGACCTCGACGCCCAACTACGACGTCGGCGTGCTCGACCCGGCCGGGGTGGACCTGTTCGGCCGCACCGTCTCCACGCAGTTCCCGCCGAATGTTTACAAGCCGTCCCAGGTTGCCCGGGATCTGGGTATCAACTACTTCAACTCGATCGGTAAGAAGAACATCCTGTTCTCGCCCGTCGGTACCGACGCCTTCACCTTCAACCAGGCCGGTATCCCGGCAAGCGGCGTACTCACCGGGCAGGACTGCTGCAAATTGGATTCCGACGTCGCCCTGTTCGGCGGGACAACCGGCAACTTCGAGGGCAAGGTCCCCGGTACCGACGGCGGCTGCGTCGACAACCCGTTCCGCTGGTGCGACAACCTCAGCAACAATGATTTCGCCGTGATGGAGTTCATGTCCCGGGGCTTCGGCAACATGGTGATCAACATGGCCATGGCAGACCACCTCCCGACCGCCGCCCCGGCAGCCCCCGACGCGGCACCCAGGCCGAATCCACATCCCACAACCGGCAGCAAGAACGCCCCTACCAGCTGACGTCCTCCAGCAATGAAAGAGGCCCCGCCCCGGATCTCTCCGGTGCGGGGCCTCGAGCTGAAAAGAGCTGCCAGGCGCTACTTTTCGGAGATCGAGCACCCGCGCCATCTTCGCTGCGAAATCGGGGTCGTTGCTGGTCTTCCAGGTTTTCGTGGCCTGCCACGACACCACGCCGGCCTTCAAGATCTGACGCAGGGTTTCACGACTGATATCAGCAATATTGTTGATAGCCAACACATCCCGCAGTTTCGACCAACTCCAGGTCGAGAACTGCCAACCCAAATTCAGGGGGCAGCACCGGGCGATCCGACAGATCCGCTCACGCATCTTCGGACCAGTCTTGCTCGGCCTGCCCCCGCTCCATTTCGGTCCAAAGCACCGAACCCGTGCTCGTTGAAATCGTGAATCACTTGCCGCACATAGGGTTCCGATACCTGCATCAACTTCGCGATCAACCCCACCGGCTGCCGCTGCGCCGAGGCCATCACCACGATCGCCCGCCTCGCGCGCACCGGCACCTTACTGGTCTTCGCGATCCGCGCCACCCGCCGCCCCTCTTCCGGGAACAACGGGCGCACAAACACATCCGGCTTCCGAGCCACGACACCACCTCCACCGGCAGCACCACCCGACCCGCCAGCCAGAGCAAGCCGACACCCGACTACCGCAGCAACCTATCTAGACGAGGCACTAGCCGAATACCGGATGTCAACGGTGTCGAGGCTCGGCGAGTGCGGGTTCGGTTGGCGTGCAGGTTGGTTGTGGTGGTGTGGGTCGTTTGAACGACTGTGCGGGGTGTTTGTCGTCTCTACGCTGGAGCTCAGGAGCTGCCGCCCTCTCCGATCGGCGGGTTTCGCATCTTCACCTCGAACTCTGTACGCCGCCGTGCGAGTGGGGCGCACTGAGCGGGTTCCGGAAGGAGGGGCCGTGGTCCAGGTTCGTCAAGTGGTGGTGTATCTGCCGGGTATTGCGGGTTCGCGGCTGGATGATCCGGATGGGCGTGGGCGTTGGAGTGTGCTGGCTGCGCCAGGTGCTTTTTTGGATCCGTCGGTGCTCGATCTGGATCGGGAGCTTGTTCCAGTGGGTTTGATGCCCGATCTTGCTGTGGTGCAAGCACTTCCGCGGGTGCCGCGTTTCCGGCGTCTGTTCCGGCGTCTGGAGAGCACGCTCGGAGCGAGGATCGCGACGGCGCGTTCTCGCGTCTCCGGCGGACGGCCCTTATCCCCTTGGCCAGCAGCTCATAGCCTGCAGCGGTTCAGAGTGCACGTGCCAGGTGCGCTCTGATCGCGTGCAGACCATCGTGAAGTAGCTGTTTGACAACAGATTCCGGCACTCGGGCGGCGTTGGCCGCCTCCGGGCAGGACAGACGGCGGTAGTAGACGATCACGATGATGCGGCGCTGCGGATCTGGCAGCGCGGCTACCGCGTTCGCTACCGAAAGTCGGTCCTGCTCACCGACTGTTCGTCGACGATCCGGTGGCCACCCGGCGGTCACTGGCTGGGTTGCGGCACATCGACCTGGCAGTTATCGACCTTCGGGTTCATGCCCAGGTAATTGAGCGGGCCGGCGACAATCGTGACAGCGATCGTTCCGCCGCCTGCGCAGTTGGTGGGTGCGGTGTTGTAGTAGTGGCGTTGCGCACCGGCGATGACGCCGATGATCAGCCACACGAACACCAGTCCCATGACAACGCTGGTCATTCGCGAACGGCGACCCCCACGCATCCTTCTGCTGTCGTTTTCGTATGTTCTCATTTCCTATCTCCGTGCGATCGGATTTCCCACTGCGGGTGCATGTTTGGTGATCAGTAGTAGTGGCGTCGACCGCCGACTGCGTGGCCTGCCATGCCTGCGACCATCAGCACGACACCGATGATCAGGACGATGACTCCGGCGGTGATGAGCAGCGGGATGCTGAGTAGGAATCCAGCGATGAGAAGGATGACTCCGAGAATGATCATGGGTGGTACCGGCTTTCGGTGGAGAAGTGTGTGAGGTGTCGTGGGGTCAGTGTTTGAAGGCGTCGCCGAGGTTGTCGCCTGCCTGTTTGACGTTTCCGGCGGCCTGATCGCGGCGTCCTTCGCCGTGCATGCGTCGGCTTCCGGTGGCGCGGCCGAACAATTTCTTGACCGTGCCCTTGGCGGATTCGGTTCTGTGAGCGAGCTTTTGCTTGATGCCCATCGTGATGTTCTCGTCTCTGGCAAGATCGGCCGGCTACCGGAGTCGGTTGCCAAGCGGTTTGTCACCCGGCCGGCGTGCGTCCGAATAGCTGACTCAGATCGCGTCGGCGATGATGGCCCGGTTTCGGATTCCCGTCTCGCGCCGTTGCTGGCGGCGCCGGTCTCGGCGCCATTGCCGGAGTGAACCGGAATGTCCGGGTACCTGTAAGTAGACGCCGCCCACAGCGGCGTGTCAACACTGTAGGTCTACGCTGATGAGCTACATGCCGGAAAGAGATATTTGTTCGATGACCGCACCTGGCACGGCTACATATGTGACCGGGTTCCGGTGGCCATCACCTACATCTCGGCGTGGCGGGCCATGGCGAAGCTGTAGAGGCGGACCGTTGCGGACAGCGTGCCGAATCCGTGGGGCAGGGTGCCGTTGACCGCTGGCGGCCAGAGCGTCGTGCCATCTGTCGAGGCATACATGCAGCGCGTGGCCGACGCGGCATCCACACGCGATTGTGTATCTCGCCGACACCATTACGTGCCGCAGTCATACATGAGAGCTTGGAGCCCCGACCGAAAACGTGTCCGGGTGTTGGACACCAGGAACGGCATCGACAAACTTCGCGGGCTGCGTGACACCTGCGTCCAGGAGAACTTCTATCGGGTGACCGACCCCGACACCGGCCAGCACAACCAGGTCGAACGGATGCTCGCGGTCATCGACGACGAAACAGCGCGCCTTCTACAGGTGCTGTCGCGATGGTCGCCAGGTGATGACTTCGAGTCAGTCACGTGAGGGCCTCCAACAGTTTGGCTCCTTCTGCACTGGTGGTGAGCCACAGAAGACCCCGTCGGGAGACGGGGTCTTCTGTCCGTTTATCTCACCATTTTGTCGAGGAACAGCATTGTGGCGGTGAACGCACCGCCCCCGGCGAGAACTCCTGCGGCGAGCGGATGTCCGGATTGGACAGTCAGCCAGCCAGCCGCAATGCTCACCAGCAGTGAAATCGCTATCAGCACGATGGCGCGTAGATCGAGCATTCGTCTCTGACCTTCCGGTATCACCCGCATCCCGGTGGAAGCGGGTGATACCACGGTCACGCTGAACCCAGGGGCACTTCGAGAACTTCGATCACGCCGATCACGACACGCCCGGTGCGCCGATCACCGGGGCTTGGGATTGCAAAACGCCATCACCGTTGGCCAGTAGCCGATGTTCGGCCGGGCGGGTTCGAGGTTCCACTCGCGCTTGTTGACCCAACCCCACCAGTCGGCATGGCAGTCGAATTGGTTGTGCATGCTCCAGTACAGGTCGCCACCCCAGTTCGCGTTGAGCTTGTGGTAGAGCTCGTCGAAGGCGGCTTGCTTGTCGACGGTCGCCTTCTGCAGCCCGCAGTCGGTGGGCACGATGTGCAGCGACTTCAGCTCGTTCTCACCGCGGTCCATCCAGGTGGCGGAGGCGATGAAGCTGGGGCAGGGGAGCTTGGTCTTCTCCTCGACCTTCTTTGGATCCGCGTGCGGGTCTTGAGCACCCGGAGCGACCTTGGCCAGGTAGTCCGAGCACTTCGGGATACCAGGAGTCCATCCGTCGGCGCTGGTCTTGATGAAGGCGTTGGGCAGCCATGCGCCGGAGTCGAGGCGCTCCCAGACGTCGATGGTCTTGTCGCCGTTGAACACTGGCTGTCCTTGCTGTTCACACACGATAGTCACCATCGTGCCGTCGGACAGCGCCTTGCCGACTTGGCCCGCCCCCATCGACGGTGCGCTTTGCGGGTAGATACCAATCTTGGTCCAGGCGACCGGGTATTGCGCATCGGCGTGCGCGACGGGCGTGGCAGCGAACGCGAGAGCCGCCGCGGCGGCGGCAGCGACCGTGCCGAAGCCGGCAAGTCGGGATTGGATACGGGGCATGGTGTCTGGTCCTTCTGTGAGAGCACTGCCGCTGGTCGGGGTGCACCCTCCAACGACACCGCTGCACGGGCGGACACACCGAACACTCCGATCACGACGATCACAACCAGAGGGCCGTGTCCGGCGTGTCGCCGATAGTTTTTTATGGAAGAACATGCTGTTCAGACTGGTTTTCCGGACCTATGTTGGTCTCGATCCGGTTGTGCCACAATGCCGTATGCCACGCGGCGAGGGGGATGTGGACCCGACGGAAATCCAGACACGACAGCAATTCAGCGAAGCCCTGGAGGCGATCAGGGGAGGGCGGAGCCGCCGGGAGATCGCACGCCTGGCGGGGGCTCCCGAGAGCACGATCCTCGGATGGTTTTCCGGTCTTGCCGTTCCGGGGGTCGATACACCGTACTTCGCGCCGGTGCTGGGTGTTTGTGGCGTTGCGGCAGAAGACATCCAGGCGTGGAAGGATGCCGCTGACCGTGCTCGTCGGTCGGCGACCGACGAGCTCATCCGGTCGCTGCCCGCACCGTACCCGGGACTGGCCCCCTACAACGCGTCTTCGATGGACGACTACTTCGGGCGCCGCGATCTCATTGAGTGGCTGTACGAGGCGGTCCGGGCAGGCCTCGAGGAGACCTCCCCCGGCCTCGTGATCGTGATCGGCGAGTCCGGTTTGGGAAAGTCGTCGCTGCTGCTGGCGGGACTGGAACCGAATTTCGCTCACGTAGCCGTGCTGACACCAGGGCCTCGACCGCTCAGCGCATTGCACGCCGCACTGGAGGACGCATCCTCCTCGCCAGGGGAAGACCTGGTGATCATCGTCGACCAGTGCGAAGAGCTGTGGACACTACAGCCGTTGTCGGTGCTCGCTGACAGCGTTGAGGATGAGCTGTCGCTGGCCTGGGACGGTGAACGCACGGAATTTCTGGATGCGCTGGCCGGATGGGCCGGACAGCGCGGAACAGTAGTTGTGGTCGGAATACGAGACGACCACTTCAAATATGTTGCCGCAGACGCCTTCCTGCAACAGGGACTGCGCGATGGCCGTCAAATCACGGTGACACCGATGAATCGTGCCCAGCTGCTCGAGGTCGTCGAGGGACCTGCGGCTCGGCGCGAGATCACCGTCGAGCCGGCGTTGGTCGACAAGCTTCTCGAAGAGCTGAAGGTCAACGATCGCGGTTCCGATGGCGGCGCGTTGCCGTTGCTGTCCTACGCCCTGCAACAAGCCTGGGACAGCTCGACATTCAGCGGGCAGCGGTTCACCTACGAGGACTACCGCAATACCGGCGGCATCTCCAAGGTCGTCGAACGTACCGCCGACCGCGTCTACGACGACCTCGACGACGAGGAGAAACAGATCGCACGAAAAGTGATCACCCGGTGTGTGGTGGTCACCGAGGAAACCAGCGCACGCCGCCGTGCTTCTGCCGACGAGCTGGCATGGCCAGGTACCAGCCCGGCCACAGTCAACAGCGTCATCGACCGATTCGCCGCCGAACGTCTTCTCACCGTGTCGGACGCCGGTGTGCAGCTCACTCACGAGAAGCTGCTGACAGCATGGCCACGATTGTTCGACTGGATCGATTCCGATCGTGTCACGCTCATCCGTCATCGCCGCCTCAGCACCGAAGCCGAGCTCTGGCGCGACAACGGCCGCCGCACAGGCGATTTGCTGACTCCAGGCCGCACAGAGGAATTCGCGGACTGGGCCAGCACCCATGATCGGTACAAAGAACTCACCGTGTTCGAACGCGAGTTCCTCGACGCCTGCGTGGCGCACCGTAACGCCACCATCGACCATGACAAACGCCAGGTCGCTGCCCTTCAGCGCCGCCTCGCCGCGTTGGTCGTCGTCGCTGTGGTCGCGGTCGTGTTCGCGCTCGGCGCGGGCGTGGCGGTACTGGCGTTGCGCAACTCCCAGCACAACCTGCAGACCACGCGAGACGACGCCCTCTCCCGTCAGGCTGCCGCGCAGGCGCAGCTGCAGCGCAGCCGCGATCCTGGCTTGGCACAACAACTCGCCCTCGCCGGATATCGCATCGCCCCGACCGCCGAAGCGCGTTCGGCGTTGCTGGACTCCACCGCCATCGTGGCACCGGTCAGAACCCCCACCGTGCCCGGCCCCGTCGCCACCGCTACCAATAACGACGCCACACTGCTGGCGGTCGTCGGCAGCGACGGCGGCCTGCGGCTCATCGACCGGCGTGTACCGCGCCGCGGTCCGATCACCACCTTGCACGTGGCCGACGACAGGCTGTATGCGGTCGCGTTCTCACCCACCCGCCCCATTCTCGCCATCGGCGGCGGCGCGACGCTCGCGCTCTGGGACATCACCACGCCCACCCAACCGCGCAAAATCAAAGACCTCGCCCCCGTACCTGCCTCGAAGGTCAGCCATCTATCGTGGTCGCCCGACGGCACCGAACTCGCCATGGCCGGCCCCGCCGGGCTGCAGCGCTGGCACGTCGCCGACACCGCCGTCACCGAGACAGGACAACAACTTTCCGGCACCGATCACGAATCAGGAGTCGCCTACAGCGCCGACGGAAACATACTGGCCACCGGAGGCGATGACCAGACAGTCCATCTGTGGCGTCGCCTGCCCGGAGACGCCCTCACGGCCCTGTCCGACCTGCGCGTGTCCGCCCCCATCCTCGACCTGCAGTTCGACCCTGCCTCGGCCAGGCTGGCTGTCGCCTCACAAGGGTCCGACGTGTCCCTGATCGACACCTCCGACCTCGCACACCTCCGACTGAGTGGCCTGCTCGGACATTTCGACAGCTACGTCAATTCCGTCGCGTTCACCCCCGATGGATCGACCATCGCCGCAGGCAGTTCCGACAATTCGGTGAAGTTGTTCGCCACCGCCACGATCTCTACCTCACCGACATCACCGCCGCCGGTGACATCGGCGACGCGGACCCTTCCCGGTACCGCACTGGTCACCTCCGTGCTGGCCACGACCGACACAGTCATCGCGACCTCCACCGACGGCATCGTCCACGAATGGCCCCTCACGTCACAGCCCGCCACCGCCGACCTGGGCGGGCGCATTTTCACCCTCCCCGCCAGCGCCGACGGCCACAACGCCCTCGTCGGACTCGTCGCCCCACCACATAGCCCGGCCAACGTCGTCGACCGATTCGTTCTCCCCGAATCCGGTGCGCCACAGCCTGTTCAACCGCCACTGACCGTGGACGACAACGAACGACTCTCCGGTGTGGCCGCGATTTCCGGCGACGGTCACACCGCAGCCGCAGGGACCCTGGCCGGCGACATCTACCTCTGGGATCTCACCGCACCCGGCGAACCACATCGCTCCGCGCCGCTGCACATCGTCGGCGCCACCATCGGCGAAGCAGTATTCAGCCCCGACGCGCGCTATCTCTACACCGCCAGCGCGTCCGATCCCGCCAATATCATCAGTGTCATCGACTGCACCGACCTCGCGCACCTACACGTCGTGGAGACACTGCAGGCTCCCAGCCTGCCCCTGTTGCTGACCATCAGTGCCGACGGCACTCTGCTCGCCGCAGCCACTGCGGCCGATGTGACGGTGTGGGACCTCTCTGGTGGAATCGGTCACGCACATATCCTCAGTCACCACACCGGATTCGAATCCGCGGTGACCGCCGTGCGGTTCGGCCCAGGCCATCTGCTGGCAGCCGGCAGCGACGACAAATCCCTCCAATTGTGGGATCCGACCGCCGCCGCCACACCCGTCCGGCTCACCGGCCCGACCGGATCGATCGAATCGCTCACCTTCGACCGGACCGGCACCCACCTCGCCGCGGGCACCAGCGACATCCAGGTGTGGATCTGGGACACCACCAACCCCTCCCACCCCACCACCTACGCCACCCTCACCGCCTACGCAGGACGCGTCAACGACGTCGCCTACGGCCCAAACGACAAACAAATGACCGGAGCCGGACCGGCGGGCACACTTCTGACCTGGGCCACCAATCCCGACGACGTCGCCGCGCGCCTATGCGTGAACTCCGCCTCGGCTCTGACCCGAGAGGAATGGTTAGCCCAACAACTCCCCGCAGCCGACTACCCCAACCCCTGCCCGAACCAATAGGGACTGCCCCGAGTTCGGTTGACTCGCGGGTGTGGTGTTTCAGGCCGCGAGCGCGGGCTGGTTTATTGTCTCAAATTCGATCGGGGTCAGTCGGCCGAGTCTGCGTTGCCGACGGGTGCGATGGTAAGTCTTCTCGATCCAGACCACGATCGCGAGGCGTAGTTCCGTGCGAGTCGACCAGCGTTGCCGGTCCAAGACATTCCTCTGCAGCAGCGCGAAGAACGACTCCATCGCCGCGTTGTCACCACACGCTCCGACCCGGCGCATCGAACCTCGTAAACCGTTGACCGACAAGGCATTCACGTACTTTCTGGACCGGAATTGACTGCCTCGATCCGAATGCACGATCGTCGCGGTGGACGATCGTAGCTTCACCGCGTTGACCAGCGCCGATACCGCCAGTGACGCTTTCATTCGGGTATCGATCGAGTAGCCGACGATCCGGTTGGAGAACACGTCCTTGATCGCACACAAATAGAGCTTGCCCTCACTGGTGTGGTGCTCGGTGATATCGGTAAGCCACAGCGCGTTTGGCCTGTCTGCGGTGAATCGTCGCTCGACGAGGTCGTCATGGACCGGAGGGCCGGCCTTGCGGTTGAGGCCGCGCCTTTTGGCGAACACGCTCCAGATCCGTTGCTGTGAACACAATCTGGCGACACGGTTCTCGCCCGCGCGAATGCCGCGGCCGGGAAGTTCATCGGCGATGAACCGGTACCCGAATGCGGGGTCGTCGGCATGGATGTCGAGCGCAGCGTTGATCAAATGTGCATCATCCCAATCACGTTGCGAGACTGGGTGTTTCTTCCATTTATAGAATGCTTGAGTGGAGAAACCGAGCACCCGGCAGGTCACCGCGACGGGGATCTTGTCAGCGGCCAGGTCCAGGACCAGCGGGTACATCATTTTGGGTTGACGTCGCGGGAGAAATAGGCGACCGCGCGGCGCATGACCTCTGCTTCTTGTTCGAGTTGCCGGATCCACTTGCGGGCCTCACGCAACTCGGCCGACTCATCGCCCGCGGCTCCTGGGCGGTGTCCGTCCTCGACGTCGGCCTGTTTCACCCAGTTCTTCACACACAGCTCTGCGAGATCCCGAAATCCTTCGCGATCTGAGTCATCGAGATCTCGCCCTTGCGGGCGACCGCGACGACGTCGCGACGGAACTCCTCGGGATAGGGCTTGGGCATGATGGTCATCCTTCCACCGTGGGGACGCATCCTCACAGCTCAGGAGTCAACCAAACCGGGGGCAGTCCCGTCCGCATCGACGACACCTTGGTGCGCCAAATGCTCGCAAACCCGGAGTCACTGGCGGCCCTGTACCGCAAGGACCCCCAGAAATTCCAGCAGCTGATCAGCGACGACGAGAGTGCACGCGATGTCGTCGTTATGGCACACCGGCGCGCACAGGTGGCCAAGTTTCGGCGCTTGCTCTCGGACGAAACCTACTTTGCCGAAGAGGTCGTCAAAGACTCAGGGAACGGTGAAGAGGCTGTCTGGCAGCATTTCTTCGAGCAGAATCCGTGGATCTTCGGCGTGTCACTCACGGGTCAGCTACTGACGTCCTGGGACAAGACCAAGCTCGAACAAGTCGTGGTAGGCCGGTCCAACTCAAGTCCCGGGAAGCGTGTCGACGCCCTACTTACGACATCTGGTCGTATCCGGTCCCTCGTTTTCGCTGAGATCAAGACGCACAAACAGCCGTTACTGAGCACCGAGTACCGGCCAGGCTGCTGGGCTCCGTCGCACTTCCTCACCGACGGCATCGCCCAAGCCCAAGGGACCGTCCACTTGGCCGCAGAACAGATCGGCAAACGGTTGCAGGACAAGGCGGCCGATGGCAGCGACATCCCCGGCGAGTACTCCCACCTGATCCGCCCGCGGACCTTCCTCATCATCGGCAACCTAGATCAGATGCTAGGTAGCCACGGAGGTCACCATGAGGACAAGTTTCGATCATTCGAACTGTTCCGACGCCAACTCATCGAGCCGGAAGTACTCACCTTTGACGAGTTGCTGGCACGCGCCGAATGGTCCATCGCACCCGAATCGATTCGCTAAAGAGTTGCCGGTCCATAAACTTCCCCGGCGTGTCGCTCGCCGACACGCCGGAGATCCGGATCGGCGGCGAAGGCTTCTCCGAACGAATTGGGGCTGGACACCCCGGCAGCCGTCGGCAGCGGCCGGGCCCCGGACTGCGATATAGGCATCGGACTATCGCCGCACCAGGCCCGCCGACTCCGGATCGGCAGCTCGCTGGCCTGGTGTGAAGAACATGCATCGCCGACAGAAGCGACCCCACCCGTTGGCGCAAATCCGCTGGTAGGCAGCTTTGGTGACTGTAGCTAAACACTCCGTTTTTGTGACCGTTTTTGTGACCGTTTTGAGCGTGACAGACCAGTATTTGAGCTGATCTTGAGTAATGAAAGAGACCCCGCCTCGGATGTCTCCGATGCGGGGCCTCTAGCCGAAAAGAGCTGCTGGGCGCTACTTTTCAATCACTGAACATCACTCTACTTGCAGGCCGCCTTGGCCTCACGCCGACGCCGGTGCAGGATCGGCTCGGTGTATCCGTTGGGCTGCTTGGCGCCTTCGAGGATGAGCTCCTTGGCGGCCTGGAAGGCGATGCTGCCCGCGAAGTCCGGTGCCAGCGGGCGGTAGTTCGCGTCGCCCGCGTTCTGCCGGTCCACCACCGGCGCCATCCGCTCCAGGCTCTCCACCACTTCGTCGGTGGAGACGATGCCGTGGCGCAGCCAGTTGGCCAGCAGCTGGCTCGAAATGCGCAGGGTGGCACGGTCTTCCATCAGCGCGACATCCTCGATGTCGGGCACCTTGGAGCAGCCGACGCCCTGATCGATCCAGCGCACCACGTAGCCGAGGATCGACTGCGCGCTGTTGTCCAGCTCCTGCTTCTTCTCCTCGGCGGTCCAGTTCGGCGTCGCCGCGAGCGGGATCTCCAGGATCTGATCGACGGTGGCGCGGCGGCCCCCCTTCAGGATCTCCTGCTGGCGCTCCAGCACATTCACCTGGTGGTAATGCGTCGCGTGCAGGGTGGCTGCGGTCGGCGACGGCACCCACGCGGTGTTCGCGCCGGCCTTCGGGTGACCGATCTTCTGCACCAGCATGTCGGCCATCAGATCCGGCATGGCCCACATGCCCTTGCCGATCTGCGCCTTACCGGGCAATCCGGTGGCCAGACCGGTGTCGACGTTCCAGTCCTCGTAGGACTTGATCCACTGCTGGGCCTTCATGTCGGCCTTGCGGACCATCGGCCCGGCCTCCATCGAGGTGTGGATCTCGTCGCCGGTGCGGTCGAGGAAGCCGGTGTTGATGAACACGACGCGGTCGGCGGCGGCCTGGATACAGGCCTTGAGGTTCACCGTGGTGCGGCGCTCCTCGTCCATGATGCCGACCTTGAGGGTGTTGCGCGGCACGCCGAGCACGTCCTCGATCCGGCCGAACAGCTCGGTGGTGAACGCGACCTCGTCGGGGCCGTGCATCTTCGGCTTCACGATGTAGACCGAGCCGGTGCGGCTGTTCTTGAGCTCGGTGTCGCCGCGCAGCGAGTGGGTGGCGATGAGCGAGGTGACGAGGCCGTCGAGGATGCCCTCGGGGATCTCGTTGCCGTCCTTGTCGATGATGGCGTCGCTGGTCATCAGATGACCGACGTTGCGCACGAACAGCAGCGAACGACCGTGCAGCACAAGGTCACTGCCGTCGAGCGCGGTGTAGACGCGGTCGGGGTTCATGGTGCGGGTGAAGGTCTTCTCGCCCTTGCTCACCTTCTCGGTGAGATCGCCCTTCATCAGGCCGAGCCAGTTGTGGTAGCAGAGGACCTTGTCCTCGGCGTCCACGGCGGCGACCGAGTCCTCGAAGTCCATGATCGTGGTGATCGCGGACTCCAGCACCAAGTCCTTGACGCCCGCGGTGTCGGTGCTGCCGACCGGCGAGGACGGATCGATCTGGATCTCGATGTGCAGACCGTTGTGCTTCAGCAGCACCGAGGTCGGCGCTGCCGGATCGCCGAGGTAGCCGACGAGCTGCGACGGATCGGCCAGGCCGATCTCGGTGCCGTCCTCCAGGCCGACCTCGAGCTCGCCGTCGACGATCTTGTACGAGGTCGAGCCGATGTGCGAGCCAGTGATCAGCGTCGCGGAGTCGTCGAGGAAGTTGCGCGCCCACTCGATGACCTTGTCGCCGCGAACCTTGTTGTAGCTCTTGCCTTTTTCCGCGCCGTTGGCCTCGGAGATGGCGTCGGTGCCGTAGAGCGCGTCGTAGAGCGAACCCCAGCGCGCGTTGGCGGCGTTGATCGCGAATCGGGCGTTCATCACCGGCACCACGAGCTGCGGGCCCGCGGTGGTGGCGATCTCGGTGTCCACGTTTTGGGTGGCGATCTGGAAATCGGCGGGTTCCGCACGCAGGTAGCCGATTTCGCCGAGGAAGCTTTTGTAGGCGGCCTTGTCGTAGTTCGCGCCGGGGTGTTCGGCGTGCCAGGCGTCGACCTTGCCCTGGATCTCGTCGCGCTCGGCGAGCAGCGCGCGGTTGCGCGGCGCGAGATCGTTGATGACCTGCTCGGCTCCGGCCCAGAACGCGGCGGAATCTACGCCGGTTCCGGGGAGCGCCTCGTTCTCGATGAACTCGTGGAGAACGCTGGCCACCTGAAGCCCGCCGACCTGAATCCGCTCTGTCATCTACTGCCTCACTTCTGAGAAAGCCGGGTGGGAAAGACGCATCCATGTTACCCGTGGGTAGTGATACCACCGTGTAGCGGGTCGAACGCGGCGTCTCGCCGAGAAATTCCGGCGCGCCGATCCGGATGGGATGTATCGGACGGCGCGTCGCCCGCGACGCGAGCGATGGGCCCGGAGGAGGCAGCTTGCGTAACCACGGAGGGCCCGTGAGCGTCGCCAATCCAACACCGGTCGGCGGTCGGCCTGACAACCCCTTGATTGTATCGCCGCGGGGATTTAATGTACTGATCGGAACATTTTCTGATCTGCAGGAGTGTGTGTGTCGCTCACGGACAAGGTCGTCGTGGTCACCGGTGGCAGCCGGGGACTCGGCAAGGAGATGGTGCTCGCGTTCGCCGCGGCGGGCGCGGATGTGGTGATCGCCAGCCGCAAACTCGACGATTGCGTGGCGCTGGCGGACCAGGTGAAGATCGCGCACGGTCGTCGCGCGCTGCCGGTGGCCTGCAATGTCAGCGACTGGGCGCAGTGCGATGCGCTCGTGGAGACCGTGTACGCCGAATTCGGCCGGGTCGACGTGCTGGTGAACAACGCGGGCCTCTCCCCGCTCTACCCGAGCCTGGATCAGGTCTCGGAGGCCTTGTTCGACAAGGTGATCGGCGTGAATCTCAAAGGGCCGTTCCGGCTTTCGTCGCTGATCGGCACCCGCATGGCCGCCGACGGCGGCGGATCGATCATCAACATCTCCTCGATCGAGGCGGTCCGCCCCGCGCCGTTCGCACTGCCCTACGCCGCGGCCAAGGCCGGATTGAACACGCTCACCGCGGGTCTCGCGCAGAGTTTCGGACCGACGGTGCGGGTCAACACGATTCAGTGCGGCGCCTTCGCCACCGACATCTCGAAGGCCTGGCCCGACGAGATGCGCGCCCAGATCAGCTCGCTCAACGCGCAACGACGCGTCGGCGAACCCGACGAGATCGTCGGCGCCGCAATGTTCTTCGCCACGGACGCCGCTGCCTTCTGCACGGGCGCCACCCTCGCGCTGGACGGTGGATGGCGATGAAAGCACTGACTTACCAAGGCCCCCGGCAGATCTCGTACTCCGAGGTACCCGACCCGGAGCTCACCGCGCGCGACGGCGCGATCATCCGGGTCACCGCGAGCGGCATCTGCGGCAGCGACCTGCACATCTACGGCGGGCACGGGTTCACCGACAAGATCGGCTACAGCGTCGGGCACGAAGCCGTCGGCGAGATCGTCGAGCTCGGTTCCGAGGTGCACGGGCTCGCGGTCGGTGATCGGGTGCTGGTGTCCGCGTCCGCCGGGTGCAATCGATGCGCGAACTGCCGGGTCGGCATTGTCGCCGCCTGCGAGCGCACGCCCGCGCCGATCGACGCCTGCTACGGCCTCGGCGGCTCGCTGCCCGGTGGCCAGGCTCAACTGCTGGCCGTCCCGCATGCCGGAGGAAACCTGATCCGGATTCCCGAGGGCGTCAGCGACGCGGCCGCGGTCGTGCTCACCGACAACGCCCCGACCGCCTGGTACGGGGCGCGGCGCGCCCGCATCGCGCCCGGCGAGACGGTGGTGGTGATCGGACTCGGACCGGTCGGACTGATGGCGATCCAGTCGGCGTTCGCGATGGGCGCGGCACGAGTGCTCGGCGTCGATCTCATCGCCGAACGCCGCAAGCTGGCCGCCGAGCTCGGCGCCGAACCGGTCGAGATGGACGACCCGAAGCTCGGGATCCGCGACATGCTCGGCGGCGGCGCGGATGTCGCGATCGAGGCGGTCGGCGCGGATGCCACCATCAAGCTGGCGATCAGTGCGGTCGGGCACCGCGGCCGGGTGAGCGTGATCGGCGTCAACCAGAACCGGGCCTATCCGTTCCACATGCCGCTGGCCCAGGTCAAGGAGCTCGAATTCCACATCGGCCTGTGCTCGATCCAATACGAGCTGCCCACTCTGCTGAAACTGACCGCGGCGGGTCGGCTGCGCCCGGAAGCCGTTGTCACCCATCCCCTCCCGATGTCCGACGGCGCGAACGCCTACCAACTGTTCGCCGAGCGCGCGGACGGCGTGAGCAAGGTAGTGCTGGACCCGGCGCGATGAGTACCGCACCGGTGCGCGGCACGGGCGGGCCCGACGTCGCGCCCGCGCGCAGGCGCGGCCGCCCGCCCGCCTCCGAATCGACGGCGGGCGATACCCGGGAACGCATCGTGCGGGCCGCAGTGGATCTGTTCGCGGAGAAGGGATTCCACGGCACCGGCGTCGCGGAGATCGGCGACCGCGCCGACGTCCAGCGGGGCGCGCTGTACTACCACATCGGTTCCAAGGAGGAACTGCTCTGGCAGATCCTGCACGACTACATTCAGCTGATGCTGGTCGACGCCGAACGCATCGTGGCCGGTGCCGACGACCCGATCAGCAAGCTGCGCAAGCTGATCCACAGCCACGTCGGGCTGATCATCGACCACCGCCGCGAGGTCGCGATCCAGCTGCGCGACGTCACCGCGCTCAGCGGCGAACGCGGCGCGCAGCTGCAGGAACTGCGTGACCGCGTGCAACACTGCTGGCAACGCGTGCTCGACACGGGCCACGCCGCCGGACTGCTCCGCACCAACGACCATGTGGTGACCAACAGCGTGCTCGGCATGCTGAACATGGTGACCTTCTGGTACCGACCGCACGGCGGGCACTCCCCCGCCGAGATCGCCGACATACTCGCGACCACGTTCCTCGACGGCGTGGTGACCACGACCGACAACCACACGAAAGGCTGACCATGGCTTGGGATTTCGAGACCGACCCGGACTTCCAGCAGAAGCTGGACTGGGCGGCGAAATTCGTCCGCACCGAGGTGGAGCCCCTCGACCTGCTCTACCCGAACCCGTACGACCGCACCGACAAAGAGGCGATGGCGCTGATGCGCCCGCTCAAGGAGCAGGTCAAGGAGCAGGGGCTGTGGGCGTGCCACCTGGGTCCCGAGCTCGGTGGCCAGGGCTACGGGCAGATGAAGCTGGCCCTGCTCAACGAGGTGCTCGGCACGTCGTTCTGGGCGCCGTCGGTATTCGGTTGCCAGGCACCGGATTCCGGCAATGCCGAGATCCTGGCGCACTACGGCACCGACGAGCAGAAGGCCGAGTACCTCGCGCCGCTGCTGGCCGGTGAGATCGGCTCCTGTTATGTGATGACCGAACCCACCGGCGGCTCGGACCCGACGACGTTCAAGACGCGCGCGGTCCGCGACGGCGACCACTGGGTGATCAACGGCGAGAAGTGGTTCAACTCCAACGCGCAGTTCGCCAGCTTCCACATCGTCATGGTGGTCACCAACCCCGATGTCAGTGCCTACCAAGGCATGTCGATGTTCATCGTGCCCGCGGACACGCCCGGCCTGGAGATCGTCAAGAACTTCCACGTGCACGGGTTCAGCGAGCACGAGGGCCACCTGCGCTTCACCAACGTCCGGGTGCCCGCCGACCACCTGCTCGGCGCCGAGGGCCAGGGCTTCATCGTCGCGCAGACCCGCCTCGGCGGCGGCCGCGTGCACCACGCGATGCGCACGGTCGCGTTGGTACGCAAGGCCTTCGACATGATGGCCGAACGCGTCGTCTCCCGCCCGATGCGCAAGGGCCCGCTGGCCGGCCTGCAGATGACCCAGGAACGCATCGCCGACAGCTGGATCGAGATGGAACAGTTCCGCCTGCTCGTGCTGCGCACCGCCTGGCGCATCGACAAGGAACAGGACTACCTGAAGGTGCGCAAGGACATCGCCGCCATCAAGGTCGCCATGCCCAAGGTCATGCACGACATCGCCCAGCGCGCCCTGCACCTGCACGGCGCCATCGGCGTCAGCACCGACCTGCCCTTCGTCGACATGATGAACTACGCCGAGGTGATGGCGATCGCCGACGGCCCCACCGAGGTGCACAAGATCACCCTGGCCAAGGAAGTCCTCAAGGACTACGCCCCCGGCGATCCCGTGTACCCCAGCGGCTACCGCCCGGCCCTGCGCGAAAAGGCCAGAGAGCTCGTCGCCCAACGCCTCGAACACATCGTCGGCAACCTGTAACCGCGAGAATCGGACCTCGACGCACACCGTCGAGGTCCGCCTCGCTCCCAGCTGCAGGCCAAGCGACGGATAGGTGTACAGGTCACACAAAGGGTAAGCGGTTTCCGATTCGCCACGCGAACAGCGGGATTGGCACCGTATTTCGTGATCACGCACCCTATTAGAGCCGTGGTACCGGGCGGGTTCCGAGAGGGTACGGATCCTGGTCAAAGCCCGATACAGCACCCCATCGCGGACATCGAGTCGAGTCATATGGTCGCTAGTTGATCTTCAACAACGACCGCATGACTCGACTCGATGTCCGCGAACAACCATTCGACTCGATCCCACCAACTACCGCCGCACCCGACTCACTCCCTTCCCAAGCTCTCGACAACAGCACCACAGCCAGCCAGCCAGGCTGGAACCCCCACTCCCGAGACCAAACAGCAGGGTAAGGCCGGGAACCCCACCTCACGCGCCCAGCACTACCCCATCATTCCCGAACCAGCACACATCCCTGAACCGTTGTTGCATCGGCAGCACCGCACCCCCACACCCGGCACGCGACCAACAACAAAAGTCACCGGACACCGTCCGATCCCCGCCGCATCCACCATCGATAATCACGAAGCGCGACTGGCGAAGTCGACCGCGGCCGAGTTCATATACGGCGCCATCGGACTCAACTGAAGCACCGACGACATCCGACGAGTCAACGCAGTCGGCCCGGCGAAGGTCACCCTCCCCGTCCGAATCGCTTGCGCCAGTGGCAATCTGCCGAGCCAGACCTGATACAGCGAGCTGACGTCGGAGAGGATGGCGACGTCGACCGGATAGCCGGGGTCGGCGGCGCAGACCGAGGGCACGCCGGATTCGATGACGATCCAGAATCGGTCCGGGACATCGGAAAACCGCACGGCGAGGACCTGTCGCCTGCCGGGGAACGACGAGGTATCGAGGCGAGTGTGCATCCACCACACCAGAACCGCCGGATCGAGTTCTTCCGGCCGTGGGTCGCCGAAAGTCCAACGCGCGCCCCACTCGCCGAGGCCGAACAGGATCGGCTCGAGTTCCTGGCCCGCGGCGGTGAGCAGGTATTCGGACCCGATCTTGTCGACCAGACCGGCCCGTTCGAACTGACGCAGCCGCTTGGCGAGCAGGCTGCGCGACAAGCCGGGTAGACCGCGCGCGAGATCGTTGAAACGCGTTGTGCCCAGGAATAAATCGCGGACGATCAGCAGCGACCAGCGCTCGCCGAGCACGTCGAGCGCCCGGGAGATCGGACAGTATTGGCCGTAGCCGGGTGTCGTCATGGTCACCTCACGGTCGGAGGTCCAACTTGTGGACCGGCGGAGTCCACTTTGTGGACTATTCGGTTATCGCGACCGTTCCTACCTTCGAAACATGACGACAATTTCCTCCGACATCACCATCGACTGGTTGACCCTCGCACGACAGGTCGGCGAATCCTTGAGCCCGGAAGTGGCCGACCGCGACCGCAGCGGCGAGTTCTCCCGCACCGCCTTCGAGATCCTGCGCGTCTCCGGGCTGTCCGCCGCCCTGGTGCCCACCGAATTCGGTGGCGGCGGTGCCACCCACCGCGAGATGGGCACGATCCTGCGTGAACTCGGCCGCCACGATCCCTCGACCGCGGTCGCGTTCGCGATGCACACCCACCTTGTCGCCGCACAGGTGTGGCGGCACAACCATGGCATCGACGCGGCTCCGCTGTTCGGCAAGGTGGTCGACGGGGCGATCCTGATCAGCACCGGCGCGGCGGACTGGGTCGGGTCCAGTGGCAAGGCCGAGCGAGTCGACGGCGGCTACCGGGTGCACGCACGCAAAGCGCCGGCCAGCGGTGTGGAAGGCGGTACCGTGCTGGTCACCAGCATTCGCTGGGACGACGCACCGGACGGCCCGCACGTCCTGCACTGTGCCATCCCGGTGAACGCACCCGGCGTCCGCATCGAAAAGACCTGGGACACACTGGGACTGCGGGCGAGCGGCTCGCATACCGTGATATTCGACGACGTCTTCGTCCCCGACGCCGCCGTCTCCCTGCTCCGCCACGCCGATGCCTGGCCGCCGGTGCTGAATGTCGTGATGGGTGCCGCGATGCCGCTGGTAATGGCCGCGTACCTCGGCATCGCCGACGGCGCGGTCGCCCTCGCCGCAGCCTTGGTCGCCGACCGCACCGACGCGCCGACCTTCCAGCTCGCGGGCGAAATGGTCAACGCGCACACCACCGCCACCGACCTGATCGAGGCCATGTTCAGCGGCTCCGACAACCTGTGCTTCGACAACACCGACAGCTACGCGAGCCGGACCCTCAGCCGCAAGACCGCGGCCGCCGACGCACTCATCGACACCGTTCGACTGGCCATCGAAACCGTTGGCGGACTCGGTTTTTCGCGCACCTGTGAACTCGAGATGCGCTACCGGGACATCCACGGCTGCCTGTTCCACCCGCTGCCGCGCGCCAAGCAGACCCGCTTCACCGGCCGAGTCCTGCTCGGCCACACGCCGATCGGTTGATATCGCCCGCAGCCCCCATTTCCCGGATGGGGGCGAAACCCTTTCGCGCACGGCGGAATCGGCATAACCACGAGCACCAGCACGCTGCCGCCCCCGCCAACGACGCCTGGCTCATCTTCCTCCACCGGAACACCGAAAGGTGTTGCAGTAAACCATCGCAACGCCACCGTGTTCGTAGACGCCGAGGCCCGGCTCTTGCTGCAGGACGCCGCGATCAGCCCCGGCGACCGGGTGCTCGCCGGACTCTCCTGCGAGGAAAAGCGGCCGGCCTGGCCGCTCCCGCCAGCCGCCGACATAGGCCTCGATTACGTCAGGGTTTGGTCACAGTTCTGCCCCCAAAATTGGCCCGCCGGCCGTGTTCAATCGAGGCAACACTCGTCGCATCACGGCCCGGAGGACAACCATGGTTTCAGCACGCAAGATCGTCCGGTCCCCCATCACCTGGACGCTGGTCGTTTTGCTGGTCGTCGGGCTCGGGGTCGGCTTGGCGCTGGCCCAGCCGTGGCGCCTGTTCACCAACGCCACCGTCAACGAGGCCGCGCCCACCGCCCCCGGCGCGCCCGCGACCCCCGGCGCGCCCGCCGCACCGCGCACCCTCGCCGGCGGCACCCTCATCTCCCACGAGCACGACACCTCCGGAACCGTGCGCATCCTGCAACTCCCCGACGGCAGTCGAGTCCTCCGACTCGAGAACCTCGACACCTCCGACGGCCCCGACCTGCACGTATGGCTGACAAACGCCGAGGTCATCGAGGGAAAAGCAGGCTGGTTCGTCTTCGATGACGCCCAGCACACCGACCTGGGCAGCCTCAAAGGCAACAAGGGCAGCCAGAACTACCCCATCCCCGCCGACACCGACCTGACCGCACGCACCAGCGTCACCATCTGGTGCCAGCGGTTCCACGTCTCCTTCGGCGCCGCTCAGCTGACCGAAAATAAATGACCCGACAGCGGTAGGCCCGTTATGTCACCATGAGATTCGACGATGATCACCAGGTAGCGGTGATCCACGAGCACGAGGAGAGGAGGAGGTGGCGATGATTCCGATGAACCCGATTCGGGCGAACATCGATGCGGCACAACGGTTGTCAACCGGGAAACCCGTATTCGATCCCCAGCGGTGCAGCGGACGCGAAGACGGCCACCTCCCGGCCGGTCACTGACCGCCCCACCTCCTCGCTCGACTCCTCCCGAAACATGGTGATTCCCATGACATTCCGCCATGCCGCCAACCCCGCGGCACTAACCGCCGACAACTGGATACGCGCCGGAGTGCTGGTGCTGAACGCCTCCTACGAGGCCCTCACCGAGATCAGCGCCGACCGGGCCATCGTGCTGCTGATGTCAGGCGCCGCGGAGTCGATCGCCGACCGAGCCCCGCACTTCCCGATCCGGTCCCAGCACTCCGAGCTCCTGCTACCGGAGACCATCCGGCTGCTGCGCTACGTCTACCTCGAGCACACCGTGCGGGTGCACGACGAGAGCCGCGCCACCCTGGCCGGCGTGCTGCGCCGGGACAGCCACCGGTGCGGCTACTGCGCCGCCTGGGCCCGCACCGTCGACCACATCCGGCCGCGCAGCCGGGGCGGGCCGAACACCTGGAGCAACCTCGTCGCCTGCTGCGGCCCGTGCAATACGACCAAGGCCGACCGCACCCCCGAGGAAGCGGGCATGCGGCTGCTCTGGCAGCCCAAGGCCCCCAACCACCAGGTCAAGCAGCAGCGGCGGATCTGGAAGCAGCTCGCCACCACCTGAACATCCGAGAAAGGAGAGGATCGCGATGACCGTTCGCACCGAGACCACCGCGGTCGTGGAGCTGACCCTGGCCGAGCTGCTCCCGCTCTCGGACTCCCGAGAGTGGCATCGGGCCGCCTGCCGCGGTGACCCGCATCACGAGGCCTGGTTCCCGTACCCGTCACAGGACTTCGACTACGCGCGCGGCGTCTGCGCGGGCTGCCCGATCCGGGCGGCCTGTGCTGAGTTCGCCGAGCGCACCGGCCAGTCCGGGGTCTGGGGCGGCCACGAATTCGACCGCGGCCAGCTGATCCGTCCGTGAACACCGCCGCCGTGTCCAGCCGGGACACGGCGGCGCACGTTTCGCTACGGCTCGCCGCCGTAGGCCGGACTCACCGAGCCCGCAAACCGCAGGTGAACATACACTGTGCACCGTGGGCACTCATCGCAGCGGAATCAGATCCCGGGGCGTCAGCAAAGGTCCGGTTATCGCAGTGGTGGCCATCGTGCTGCTCGTCGCTGGGGTCATCGCGTGGTTTCAGCTACGCGATCGAGCCGCCAATGAGGACAGCGCCGCGGCGGCGGAATGCGTCTCCGGGCCCGCGACGCTCTATGTGACCGCCGATCCGGACATTGCCGCGCAGGTCAGGAACGCGGCCGACCGGTACAACGCGACCAAACCGAAGGTGCGTGACCACTGCGCACAGGTGGTGGTGACCGCGCAACCGTCCGCGGCGATAGTCGCGGCATTCACCAACGGCAAGCCCTGGGATCCGAACCTCGGCCCGCAGCCGGTACTGTGGATTCCCGATTCGACCCGCTCGATCGAGTCCATGCGCGTGCCCGGCATGATCGAAGGCACACCAGCACCGATCGCGGTGAGCCCGATCGTGCTCGCCGTGCCGGACGAATTACGTGGCGCGCTGGAACAAGCCAAGACCTCGTGGTCGGATCTGCCACGCCTGCAACAAGGTTCGCTCAACGACGTCGGCCTGTCCGGCTGGGGCGGCTTGCGAATGGCGTTGCCGCCCGGTGATTCTTCGCTGGCCGCCGCCGTAGCGGTGGGCTCCGCCGTCTCGGGCGCCGACCCGCTCAGCGAGCAAGCCGCCCAGTCCGGACAGGCCGTTTCCGCGATCTCCGGGCTGGCCGCCAACGCGCCGGACGCCGCCGACACCACCGCGGCCTTCGGCATCATCGCGGGCGCCCCACAGTCCGCCACCGTGCATGCGGTCGCCGCCACCGAACAACAGGTGAAAGGCCAAGCGGGACTTACCGTTTTCCGCCCCTCCGGTGCCGCGCCGAGCGCCGACCACCCGGCCGCGCTGATGTCTGGACCGTGGGTCGACAAGACACAGAATCTCGTCGGCGGCCTCTTCGCCGACTACCTGCGCGCCCCCGAACAAGCACAGGCCTTCACCGCGGCGGGCTTCACCACCGCACCGGCCGCCACCCCCGCACCACCGCGGGCCGCGCTCGACAAGGTCCGTGCCACCATGGCCAATCCGGTGCTCGGCGTGCAATCCACTGTCCTGGTTGACGTCTCGTCATCCATGTCGACCACCGACGGCTCGATGACCCGGCTCGCGAACGTCCTCGGCGCACTGAACTCCACCCTGACCGTCATGCCGCCCGACTTCGGCCTCGGCCTGTGGACCTACGGCAAGAACCTCGACGGCACAACGCCTTACAAGGTCCAGGCCGCCACCGCGCCGCTCTCCAACGACCAGCGCACCAAGCTCAGCAACGCGCTCGACGCCGTCGAGGCCACCGAGGCGCGCGCCGATCAGGCCTACCCGACGCTGATCGCCGCGTACAAGAGCGCGATCAAGGGATACACCGCGGGCCGCACGAACTCGGTGCTGCTCATCACCGATGGGCCCGAGGACGATTCGACCGTCACCGGCGCCAAACTCGCCAGCGACATGGCCGCCGCCCTCGACAAGGAGCACCCCGTCCGCGTCGACATCATCGTCATTGGCGGCCAAGGCACCCAGACCCTCAAGAGCATCTGCGAACAGACCGGCGGCACCTACACCCGCCTGGCCACCTCCGACGACATCGCCTTCGGCTCCGCAGTCGTCCACTCACTGACCACCCCATAACGCCGCACGCCTTCTGCTCCCCCCGCACCACCTTTTCGCATGCGATCCTCGGTGCACGAAATCAAACCGTGCGTCCTCCACACCCACCAACCGACCGAGGGCGCCCTTCACCCCGTCTCAGCGGATGAAGGGCGCCCTCGGTCGATGCCGGGTCGCGGTGAACGGTCGACCGAAGGGGCCTTCGGCCGCTGTCGGGGGCTGAAGGGCCCCTTCGGTCGGTGCGATCAGTCGGCGTAGGCCTCGAGCGGCGGGCAGGAGCAGACCAGGTTGCGGTCGCCGTATGCGCCGTCGATGCGGCGGACGGGCGGCCATACCTTGGCGCGTGCGTGACCGAGACCCCGTGGGTAGACGGCGGTTTCGCGGCTGTACGGGTGCTCCCACTCGCCGACCAGGCAGGCCGCGGTGTGCGGCGCGCCGCGCAGCGGGTTGTCGGTGACCGGCCAGACGCCGGCCGCGACCTGATCGATCTCCTTGCGGATCGCGATCATCGCCTCGATGAAATCGTCCAGCTCGGCCAGGTTTTCGCTCTCGGTGGGCTCCACCATCAGCGTGCCCGCGACCGGGAAGCTCATGGTCGGCGCGTGGAAACCGTAGTCCGCCAACCGCTTCGCGACATCGTCGACGGTGACGCCGGTCTGCTTGGTGATCTCCCGCAGGTCCAGGATGCACTCGTGCGCGACCATGCCGTGCTCGCCGGTGTAGAGCACCGGGAAGTACTCGTCGAGCCGACGCGCGATGTAGTTGGCCGAGGCGATCGCGGTCAGCGTGGCGTCGCGCAGGCCGTCCGCGCCCATCATCCGGATGTAGGCCCAGGTGATCGGCAGGATCGAGGCGGAGCCGTAGTTGGCGGCCGACACCGCGTGCGAGTCGGTCACCAGCGGATCGCCCGGCAGGTAGGGCGCCAGGTGCGAACGCACCGCGACCGGGCCGACGCCCGGACCACCACCGCCGTGCGGGATGCAGAACGTCTTGTGCAGGTTCAGGTGGCTGACGTCGCCGCCGAACCGGCCCGGACGGGCAAGCCCGACAAGGGCATTCAGGTTCGCGCCGTCGACGTACACCTGACCACCGGCGTCGTGCACCAGCGCACACAACTCGGCGACCTCGTGCTCGTAGACACCGTGCGTGGACGGGTAGGTGATCATGATGCAGGCCAGCCGGTCGGCGTGGTCGGCGATCTTGGCCCGCAGGTCGTCCAGGTCGACGTCGCCGTTCTCGCGGCACTTGACCACCTCGACGCGCAGCCCGGCCATCGCCGCCGAGGCCGCGTTGGTGCCGTGCGCGCTGGACGGGATCAGGCAGGTATCCCGGTGCGTGTCACCACGATCCAGGTGATACCGGCGGATCGCCAGCAGCCCGGCGTACTCGCCCTGGCTGCCCGCGTTCGGCTGCAGGCTCACCGAGTCGTAGCCCGTGATGTCGGAAAGCCACTGCTCCAGATCGTGAATCACCTGCAGCAGGCCCGGCGCGTCCTCGACCGGCGCGTACGGGTGCACGCGGGCGAAGCCGGGCCAGGTGATGGCCTCCATCTCGGCGGTCGCGTTGAGCTTCATGGTGCACGAACCGAGCGGAATCATGCTGCGGTCCAAGGCAATGTCCTTGTCGGACAGCGACCGCAGGTAGCGCAGCATGGCGGTTTCGGTGTGGTACTTGGTGAATGCCGGATGGTCGAGGAACTCCGAGGTGCGGTTCTCGATCGCGACGGCAGGCGCGGGCGTCGACTGCTCGGCAGACAGTGCGGTGCCGAAGGATTCGAGCACGGCCGCGACGTGCGACTCGGTCGTCGCCTCGTCACAGGCGATGCCGACATGATCGGCGTCGACCAGGCGCAGGTTGATCCCGCGCGACTTCGCCTTCGCGACAACGGCTTCCGCGCCACCGGGCACATGCGCGAGCACGGTGTCGAAGAACGTGTCGTGCACGACCGCACCATCGAGCCCGGCGGCGATGGTGGCCGCGTGCCGGTGCACGCGACGCGCGATCTCGCGCAGGCCGTCGGCACCGTGGTAGCTCGCGTACATCGCCGCGACGATGGCGAGCAGCACCTGCGCGGTACAGATGTTGGAGGTCGCCTTCTCGCGGCGAATGTGCTGCTCACGCGTCTGCAATGCGAGCCGGTAGGCGACATCGCCGTCCGCGTCCACCGAGACGCCGACCAGCCTGCCCGGCAGCTGCCTGGCATACGCCGTGCGCACTGCCAGATATCCGGCGTGCGGGCCGCCGAAGCCGAGCGGAACACCGAAACGCTGAGTGGTGCCGAAGCACACATCCGCACCCTGGTCACCGGGCGAGGCGATCAGCGTCATCGCCAGCAGATCCGCGCCCACCGCGACCAACGCACCACGCTCGTGCGCCGCGCTGATAACCGACGTCCAGTCCACTACCCGCCCCGAAGCGCCGGGAGCCTGCACCAGCACACCGAAGAATTCACCTTCCGGCAACTCACCGGACGCCAGATCCGCAGGCACCAGCTCGATCCCGAGCGGCTGCGCCCGGGTGGTCAGCACGGTCTTCGTCTGCGGGAACAGGTCGGTATCGATGACAAGGCGCGCCGACTTGGACCGGCTGGCCCGGTGCAGCAGCGTCATCGCCTCGGCGGCCGCGGTGGCCTCATCGAGCATGGACGCGTTGGCCACGTCCATGCCGGTCAGCTCCGACACCATGGTCTGGAAGTTGAGCAGCGCCTCGAGCCTGCCCTGGCTGATCTCCGGCTGGTACGGCGTGTACGCGGTGTACCAGGCCGGATTCTCCAGCAGGTTGCGCACCAGCACCGGCGGGGTCAGCGTGTCGTAGTAGCCGAGGCCGATCATCGAGGTGGCCACGGTGTTCGAATGCGCGAGGCCGGCGAGTTCGGCCAGCACCTCGTGTTCGGTTGCGGCAGGCGGCAATCCGGCCAGGCCGGAGCCGTCGAGAATGGTCGCGGGCAGGGCCTTCGTGGCGAGCTCGTCCAGCGAGTCGACGCCGACGACGTCCAGGATCCGGGCGATTTCGCCCCGATCGGGTCCGATATGGCGGTCGGCGAATGAGCGAGTCACGGCAGCTCCCATTGGGTCGGGCGGGTCGACGGGGTGGTCGACGGGTACCAGCCCTCCCCCTCTGTCGTGTTGCCTGAGAGATTCGGACGCCGCGACCTGAATGAAGGCCGAGCCCCTTTCCCCATGGGCGGGCGGCCCGAAGCCACCGCTTTCCAGAGGCGCCCAAGCCCGCACGGTCCCTGATGCCTGAGAGATTGACGGGGAGGTGCTGCTCCTTCGGCGCCCGGACTCTGTCGAACCCGGGACTCTCCCGCACGGCGTTGGCGCGCCACCAGTTTAAGCCGACGACACGCCGGAACGTGTCACTGGTCCTGTCCTTGCGGGTGTCGCGCTGGTCACGTCGGTGCCCGGGCCCGCAACCAGGAACATATGTAGATGCGCATATCTACTTAACCTGATGTTTTTGATACCTTCCAACCGAGCGGTCCAGACCGCGCCCCCACCGCCGAAAATCAAGTGCCGCACAGCACGACACCCCGCTACCCTCGGTATGTCGGGGAGGCGGGGTGTCGTGTCAGTTGTCTACTTTTAACCGGTCTTGCGACTCATCCGTGCCTTACGCCGGTAGGACAGCTCGTCCTCCGGCCGCTCCGTCACCGCGGACGCGCGTTCCGCGGGGAAATTGGCGATGGCGCCGGTGAGTTCGTGCATGGCACCGCTGATCGCGATGCCGAAAACGCCCTGCCCGCCCTGCAGTAAATCGACTACCTCCTCGGCCGAGGTGCACTCGTATACCGAGGTGCCGTCGGAGAACAGGGTGATCCCGGCGAGATCCTGCACTCCCCTGCTGCGTAGATGGTCGACCGCGATCCGGATGTTCTGGAGCGAGATGCCCGCGTCGAGCAGCCGCTTCACGATCTTCAGGACCAGGATGTCCTTGAACGAATACAGGCGCTGGCTCCCCGAGCCCGCGGCACTGCGGATGGAGGGCACGACCAATCCGGTACGCGCCCAGTAGTCGAGCTGCCGGTAGGTGATCCCGGCCACCTGGCATGCACTGGGAACCCGGTATCCGACCAGATCGTCGGGAACCGAGTCGTCCGGGAACAGGCCTGGCTGCACCACATTTTGCGATTCCTCTGCCACTGACCACTCCCTTGCTCCGCCGACGGCTAGCCTCATCGATGACCCGGCTCCGCTTCGACCACTGCTGTACTGACGACCTGGCCAAAACGGACGTGGCCCAACTATCGAGATTACTCCCCTGATTGTCCAGGGAGCACCATCGTCAGGCCAAACGCGACGCGCGGTTAAACTCTCAAGCTCTGGTTAAGGGCTGATCCCCCGGTCATCCCGCGAAAACGCCGGATTGCCGGAAAGGTCCTGTTCAGCTATCTGTGGCCTTGAAATCGTCGGGCGAGACCGACTCCAGGAATTCCTTGAACTTCTCCACCTCGTCCTCGCGCTCGTCCGGCATCACCAGCCCGGCTTCCTCGAGCACCGGCTCGTCGGCATAGATCGGGCAACCCACCCGCAAGGCGATCGCTACCGAATCCGACGGCCGCGCCGAGATGTGCAGATCGTTCTCGAACACCAGATCCGCGTAGAACGTGCCCTCCTGCAGATCCACGATGCGCACTTCCTTGAGGGTGTGCCCGAGCTCGGTGATCAGGATCTTGATCAGATCGTGGGTCAGCGGGCGGATCGGGGTCACCCCCTCCTGCTCCAGCACGATCGCGGTCGCCTCGGCCTGCCCGATCCAGATTGGTAGGTACCGATCCCCCGAAACCTCACGGAGCAACAGCACGGGCTGATTCTGTGGCTGTTCGACACGAATGCCGATCACGCGCATTTCACTCATCGCACTGCCTCCCATTACTCGCCGGCCGCCGCGCACGACCACCGCCCAGCTCGCCGTACCAACGAGTCTAGGCGAACCCAGCCGGGTGCAGCGATCGGTGTGCACAGCCGAAATCGGCGTGTTGGCTCACCGCAACATGACACGGATTCCGCGTCGGCGATTCAACCGGGATGTTCAGCCGCCCAGCGACGTCCGCACCGACGACTTCACCAGACACGCGTGCAGCGTCAGCGACAGCGCCGCGAGTTCGCGCACCGTTTCTTCGGCTCGGGCGCGCGCGCCGGCGTCGCGGCTCTTCGCGATCGGGGCGGCGATCTGTGCCACCAGCGCGGCCTCGCGATCGGCGGCCAGCTTGAACGCACGCAAATGCCGTGCCTCCAAACCGAATTCGGCCATCGCCTTGGCGGTCTTGGCCAGCGTCACCGCGTCGCCGTCGAAGAAACCGGCGGCGCCGGGAGTGATCAGGTTCGCCCGGATCAGGTCGTTGAGGAAGGCCTCGTCGATCTCGGCCTGCGCCAGCAGATCCACGCGGGTGATGCGGATTTCGTGATCGAAGCGCAGATCGTCGGGGGAAATCTCGCTGGGCACCACGCCGAGCCTCCTCGGCGCCGTGGCGCCGTTCCTGTTCCCGCCAGGCGCGGTGGGATGCTCGGAGTCGGCGACCGCCGACTCCGACGCACCCGTACGGCCGGAGTGCGCCCGGGCGCGGGCTTCCCGCACACCGAGCGTCGCCGCACCGCTGTCGATCGCTTCGAGTTGTTCCTTGATCACCTTCAGCGGCAGGTACTGATCGCGTTGCGCGGTCAGCACGAACCGAAGCCGTTCACAATCGGCGATGGAGAATCTGCGGTAGCCCGAAGGCGTGCGCTCCGGCCGAATCAGGCCTTCCGCTTCCAGGAAGCGGATCTTCGAAATGGTGACGTCCGGAAAATCCGGGCGCAACAGGTCGAGCACGGAGCCGATCGACATGCCTCCGCGCGCCCACTGCGCCGCGCCGGTCACAGCGCTGAGTCCTTCATGACCCCGAGCCCTTCATGAGGAGAAAGAACCCAGCGCCGCGTGCTCATAGGCTCCCTGCACCCGCAGACGGCTCGTTGACCTGGGCCCGCGGTCCGGTGAGGAACACGAGACGGAACTTACCGATCTGTACCTCGTCGCCGTTCTGGAGTTCCGAGGAGTCCACCGGCTCCCGATTCACATAGGTGCCGTTCAGGCTGCCGACATCGACAACCTGGAACGAGTCGTCGTCCTGACGGAACTCGGCATGCCGACGGCTGACGGTGACGTCATCGAGAAAGATGTCACTGTCGGGGTGGCGGCCCGCCGACGTAGTCGGCTGATCCAGCAGGAATCGCGAGCCGGCGTTCGGCCCGCGCTTGACGACCAGGAGGGCTGCGCCAACGGGCAAACCCTCGACCCCTTGGACCGGCTGTTCACCGGTCGGCTCTCCGGAGCGCGACGCGTCGACCTCGTTCAGGAAATCCGCGCGGAAGACCGACGTCGTCTCGGCCGCGGTCTCCCCGTAACCCGGGTCTTTGTTCTCGCTCACCGTTTCTCTCCTCCTCGAACCTGATTATCCATGCAAGCAGGTGATACCTGTGGCACCACGACCTGCCGTCGAGTCCCTAGATTCGGCGACAATGACTGTCGGCGCATCTGTTGGCATTGACCGTACCCTGCCAGGGCGTACCCGTGCAGGTAGAACCGGGAAGGCTGATTCAGCCCCCGATAACTCCTTGATAACCTGCCGCATCCAACAGTTCATCAAGGGTCTTGTCGAGGCCGGCGGCGTCCGCGACCTCGAGTTCGAACAGCCATCCGTCACTGTACGGATCGGTGTTCAGCGTCTCCGGCTCCTGCACCAGAACATCGTTCACCGCAACAACTTTCGCCGCGATCGGCGCGTAGATGTCGGACACGCTCTTGGTCGACTCGACCTCCGCGATGCTGTCCCCGACGGCGACGTCCTTATCCGTCTCGGGCAGCTGCACGAACACCACGTCACCGAGTTGGGACTGGGCGTAATCGGTGATGCCTACCCGAACCCGGGTCGGGCTGATCCGCTGCACCCACTCGTGCTCTTCGGTGTAGCGCAGATCTTCGGGGGTCTGGGTCACAGGCCGTCCGTCCTTTCCGTTGTGATCGTGTGCGCGCAACTCTATGCGAGGGTTGAGACAATGTTCGACCCGACGCCGTCGGTCAGGTCGAGCGGTGTGCCACAGCCGGTATCGAGCGAGCGATGGCGATCGCCTTACCGGTGTAGAGCAAGCCGGTCCATACATACACCGCCGTGCCCCAGACCAGTAATGCCCCGCCGAAGGCACGCCCGAAACCGTCCAGCGCCCAATCCATCTCCCCGGCCAGCAACCAGACGAACGCCGACATCAGCGCGAAGGTCGCCGCCTTGCCCAGATAGATGACCTCGGGCGGGGGTAGATCGCGGCGTTTGTACACCGACAACGTGAGCGTGAGGATCAGGTCGCGACCGACCAGGATCACCGCCACCCACCACGGGATCAGGCCGCGGATCACGAACGCCGCCAGGGTCGTCACCAGGTACAACCGGTCCACGAACGGATCGAGCAGGGCGCCAAGGCGCGAGGACTGATCGAGCAGGCGGGCCAGCTTGCCGTCCAGGAAGTCGGTCAGGCCGCTGGCGAAGGCCAGCACGAACGCCCAGCCGTCGGCATGCTCGACCAGCAGCAGCCACAGGAACACCGGAACGCCAAGCAGGCGCACGAAACTCAGGACATTCGGGACCGTGAGGATGCGGTCGTCGAAGACGCCGCCGGTCGCGCCGTCGGTGTCGGCGCGCTCCTCCGGTTCCGTTGTGCCCGATTCGGTTGTCACGCCCCGTGCTTACCGCACCGACCCCGGTCCACGCCATCCGGGCACGCCGGTTTTCTCGATATCTCCGTGCAAGGATGGTTTGCACCACAGCCCGGCGGTGACAGAATGAGTATGAAATCATCTCATCTGTCGGTACGGTGGACGTCCGGTGAGCGAGAGGAAGTCATGCCCGCATACGACTACGACGTGGTGGTGATCGGCTCCGGATTCGGCGGCAGCGTGAGCGCGCTCCGGTTGACCGAGAAGGGGTATCGGGTCGGCGTGCTCGAGGCGGGCAGGCGCTGGAATGCCGAGGACATCCCGAACACTAATTGGGATGTGCGCAAGTCGATTTGGGCGCCACGACTGGGACTCACGGGCCCGCAGCGGATCAGCATCCTCGGCAAGTGCGCGGTGTTCTCCGGCGCGGGTGTCGGCGGCGGCTCACTCATCTACGGCAACACGCTCTACGAGCCCCTGCCGAATTTCTACACCGACAAGCAGTGGGCGCACATCACCGACTGGCGGGCGGAGCTGGCCCCGTATTACGACCAGGCGCAGCGGATGCTCGGCGTGGCGCCGAATCCGCGCATGACCCCGGCCGACGAGGTGATCCGCGAGATCGCCGACGATCTGGGCGTCGCGGACACCTTCCATCCGACCAACGTCGGGGTGTTCTTCAACGAGAGCGATCCGGGCACCGAGGTCGACGACCCGTATTTCGGCGGTGTCGGCCCACGGCGGAACGGTTGCGTGCACTGCGCGCGGTGTTTCACCGGCTGCCCGAACAACGCGAAGAACACCACCACCACGAACTACCTCTACCTCGCCGAACAGGCGGGCGCCGAGGTGCATCCGCTGACCACCGCGACCGTGGTGCGGCCGCTGCCCGATGGCGGTTACGCGGTGGAAACCGAACGCTCGGACCACTGGATCCGCAAGCAGCGCAAGACCTTCACCGCCGAGCAGGTGGTGTTCGCCGGCGCCGCGCTCGGCACCCAGAAGCTGCTGCACAAGATGCGCGACGACGCGGTGCTGCCGCACCTCTCGCCCCGGCTGGGCGAGCTCACCCGCAGCAACTCCGAGGCAATCCTCAATGTGGTGAGCCGCGCGCGCCGCGACTTCGCCGAGGGCATCGCGATCACCTCCTCGATCCATCCGGCCGCGGACACCCACATCGAGGTGTGCCACTACGGCAAGGGACAGAACGCGCTGTTCCCGATGTCGGTGCCGATCGTGGACGGCGGCGCGTTCCGGTTCCTGCGCTTCCTGCTGGCGATGGTGCTGCATCCGTTGGTCTTCCTGCGCAGCCTCAATGCCAGGCACGCGTCGGAGAAGTCGGTGATCCTGCTGGTCATGCAGTCGCTGGACAACTCGCTGACCTCGTTCCGCAAGCGCGGGTTGCTCAAGACGAAACAGGGCACCGGCGAACCGAACCCGACCTGGATCCCGATGGCGCACGACATCGGGCGCCGGTTCGGCGAGAAGGTGCAGGGCGATACGCACGGGCTGGTGATGGATGTGTTCAACATCCCGGCGACCGCGCACTACATCGGCGGCTGTGTCATCGGTGACACCCCGGAAACCGGGGTGGTCGATCCGTACCAGCGAGTGTTCGGCCATCCCGGGCTGCATGTGGCGGACGGGTCGGCGGTGACCGCGAACCTGGGCGTCAACCCGTCACTCACCATCACCGCGCAGGCGGAGCGGGCAATGGCGTTCTGGCCCAACAAGAACGAGGCCGATCCGCGGCCGGAGCTCGGGGCGGCGTACCGGCGCATCGCCGCCGTGGCGCCGAAGCAGCCCGCGGTGCCCGCGGCCGCGCCCGGCGCGCTGCGCCTGCCGATCACCCCCGTCGATCCCGCGGTGCCTGCGAACTGAGACCCCGGGCGGCATGCCCGGCAACGGTCGAACGTGGCGAAACCGACACCGTCTCAGGCGCTGACACCCGCTAGCGTCGGCAACGTGTCAGACAGTCCTATCGATCTACGCTCCTACATCCCCGCGGCCGACGTGCGTGCCCGCGGCAAGGCCGTGCGCGACCGGGTTCCGGTCACCGCTCGTGATCGGGCGGCCGAAGGAACGGGGCGGCCCGAGGTGCTCGACTTCATCGAGGCGAGCAACGCGGGCCGGCTCGCCCACCTGGTGCCGCTGCGGATCGGCCGGATGATCGCGTCCCCGTTCACTTTCTACCGTGGCGCGGCCGGACTGATGGCCGCCGATCTGGCCGATGGACCCGACACCGGGCTCACCGCCCAGCTCTGCGGCGACGCGCATGCCGCGAACTTCGGCCTGTACGGCACGCCACGCGGCGAAATCATCATGGACATCAATGATTTCGACGAGACCATCGTCGGGCCGTGGGAGTGGGATCTGGACCGCTTGGCGGCCAGCCTGGTGCTCGCGGGCCGGGAAAGCGGTACGCGCGAGGACGATTGCCGCGCCGCCGCGCACGACGCCGCGCGCGCCTACCGCCTCGCGGCAGCGCATCTCGCCGCGCAGCCGTTCCTGGAATCGTGGAGTGCGCTGCCCGACGAGTCGGTGCTCGATCAGGCCGCGGCGCACGACCTGATCGACGACTTCAAGAAGGCCGCGAAGAAGGCGCGCAAGAACACCAGCGCCAAGGTCGTGGCCAAGTGGACCGAACACCTCGAGGACCACGAGACCGGCGTCAAGAAGCACCGATTCATCAGCGACCCACCGATTCTCACCCCGGTCGATGAGCAGGTCGCGACGGCGATCACCGACGGGCTGCAGCGCTACGCCGACACGTTGCGGGTGTCCCGGCGCAACCTGCTCGCCCGATTCGCGGTGTCCGACATCGCCTTCCGCATCGTCGGCACCGGCAGCGTCGGCCTGCACACCTATGTCGCACTGCTGCACGGCAACGAGGGTGAGGCCCTGGTGTTGCAGATCAAGCAGGCCAATCCGTCCGCGCTCGCGCCGTACCTGCCCGCGCCGCCGCCGAAGCACGAGGGCAAGCGAATCGTGCAGGGCGCCAGGCTGGTTCAGTCGGAGAGCGACATCCTGCTCGGCTGGACCAGTGTCGACCCGACCGGCGGCGGCACCGAATTGCCCTTCATCGTCCGGCAATTCCGCAATCTGAAGGGCAGCATCGACCCGGCGGGCCTGTCCGCCACCGACCTCGACGACTACGGCAGGCTGGCCGGTGCGCTGCTGGCCCGCGCGCATTCGCGCTCACTCGATCCGCGCCTGCTCGCGGGCTATCTGGGCGACGACGAGCGGTTCGACGACGCGGTCGCCGATTTCGCGGTCCGCTATGCCGACCGCACCGAATCCGACCACGCCACACTGGTCGATGCGGTCAAGGCGGGCCGGATCGCGGCCGAGGAACCGGAGTGATCCGACTACCAACACGCCGACTGTTGCCATGAGCGCGGCGAATTCGCCCGAACACCTCGTATCCTGAGCACTGTCGAGTGTCGACGTGAAGGGCGGTCGTTAATGCTCGTGCGAGTGCAGAACGCCGCAGGCACCAATGCCGAGCGGGCGCTGATCGATTGGTTGCGCACCTGGAAGGACGCGGGCAGTCCGAAGGGCGTCGCCACGATCAACTGCAGTCTGTTCCACAAGGATCGGCTGCACCAGTTCGACGCGGTGGTGTGGACGCCGACCAGTTGCGTGGTGATCGAGGCCGAGGCGCTGGTCGCCCGGCAGGACGGCGTGCTGGAGATCCCGCTCAACGGCCAGTGGACGATCAACGGCGACCCGGCCGCGATGGAGGGCCGGGACCGGCGCACGCCGCTGGAGAAGTCCCGCGAGCACACCTTCGCGCTGCAGAACTGGCTGGCCGCGCGCGGCCTCGGTCAGCGCGCGGTGCACGGGCTCGCGCTGGTCGTCCCGCTGCGCGGGGCCGAGCTGAAGATCCAGCAGGCCTGGAGCGACCCGAGCTTCGACGTGATCCTCGGCGACGATCCGGGCAGGCTGCGGCACTACTTCGACGCGCTCGCCGAGGAGGAGAAGCACCTCTGGACGGCCAACGACGTCGCCATCGCCTTCCGCGGCCTCGGCATCCTGCCCTACCTGCCCGCCCCGCAGGAGCTGCTGAACGAGGGTTTCCTCGGCCCGATCGACATCACGCTGTGGCACGGCGGCCCGAACCAGGCGCAGGCCGAGGCCTACGCCGAGGAGCTGGCGCAGGCCGAGCGCGAGGCGCACCGGCCCGTCTACGCGGTCGAGGCGCCGTGGTACAGCCCGTGGAAGCTGTATCCCCGGGAAACCCGCGACATGGATTTCGGTCGCGCCTTCATGCGGATCACCCTCGCGGTCGGCATGCTGATCGCGTTCGCCTGGGTGCTGTGGTTCGTCATCAGCGCGATCTTGACCTACGGCCCCTGATTCGGCTCAGGCCTTGCGCGCCACGGTGATTCGCGGCAGCTCGTCGAGCACCGGATCGGCCTTGGCGATGTCGTCCGGCACGGGCTGCGCGTCGCGTTCCACCAGCAGCGCCACGTGCAGTCGCGACGGACAGCCGAGCTTGAGCATCACCTGGCGCACGTGATTGACCACGGTCCACTCCGAGATCCCCAGCTCGGTGGCGATCATCCGATTGGTCATGCCGGTGGCGACCAGCCTGGCGGTCTCACGCTGCCGTTTGGTCAGTGCGGCGAGCGGGGATTCATCCAGGTTGCGCAGGGTCGGGCCGGTGCAGGCGTAGGCCACCGCGTCGGCGAGGGTCATTGCCTCCGCCTTCCGCTTGATCTCGCGAAATTTGCTCTCGCCGACGATGTTTCGGTGATCCGATACGCTCGGCAGCCGATCGCCCGCGCCTAGTTGCGGTATGCCGTGGGTGGCACGTAGCTGCCGGGTCGCGAGCAGCAGGGTCAGCATCGGTGCGGCGAACTCGGCCCCCGCCGCGTCGTAGGCCATCGCGCAGCCCTCTGTCGCGACGATCGCCTGCAGGACTTGGGTTTCCAGATCGGCGTCGGCCAAGTTCTCCCGGTAGAGCGACTGGGCACGATCCGCGGTCTGCGGCCCGATCTGTGTGCGCGCCAGCGTATTCAGTCCGATCAGCCGCGCCGTGCTGTCCAGCCACCTGGCCCGATCCCGCAACTTGGCCAGGAGCTCGGCGTCGCGGATCGGCGGTTCCGGAATGCGCAGCAGCATCAGCGCGCCTTGGAATCGGCTCGGCCATGGCCCGGTGAGCCCGTCGGCGTACGGCGCCGCCGCGCTCAGCTGGTCCTTGGCAGCCGCCCGGTCGCCCAGCGAGATCAGCACCGCGACCAGTACCACGATGAGCCGGGTCGCATCGATGTGCCGGTCGGAACGACGGTATGCGGCAATCGAATTCGTCAGCAGCTCGGCCGCGCGGCGTAATCGCCCCGACCTGGCCGCCCAGGTGCCGAGTACCTCCAGGCACAGCGCCGCCACATCGGGCGACGCGCCGCCGCGGTCGCTCGTCGCCAGCACGTCGGCCAGCACCGACTCCAGCTCGGACTGGTAGCCGTGCTGGATCCACGCCGATTCCAGGTCAGCGGCGAGGCGCACGGCGCGTTCCGGCCGTCCCGTGTCGATCAGATAGTGCACCGCCGAGCGGTAGTCCACGATCTGTTTGCCGGTGGCCGCCATCGCCGCTGCCCGGTGCTCGCGCTCGTCGAACCGGGGGCGGACGAGTGCCGCCAGCTGACCCAGCCGGTCTACGTGGTCGTCACGGATCGCCTTGGCGCGCAACGGATCAGCGGCGAGCACCTGACGGCAGTAGGCGCGCACGGTGGCGAAGAGTCGGTAGCTGTGTCCGTGCGTCCCGCTGGACGTGTGGTCGAGCAGACTGCGCTGGACCAGCTCGGCCAGCGCGGTGGTGGCTTGTTCCGCGCTGGTCCCGGCCGCCAGACAGGCGATGTCGGTATCGATCACCGACTCGTACAGCGAGAGCCGGAGCAACAGGTCGAGCACCTCGGGGGCGACGTCGTCCAGGCCCCACTCGATCGAGCCGTGCAGCGTCCGGTGGCGTTCGGGCACGTCGACATACGAAGGTGACTGCAGGTCCGCGCCCGCTTCGATGCGGCGCAGGGTGCGCACCGGGCCTATCCGGGCGATCGAACCAGCCGCGAGTTCGATCGCCAGCGGTACACCGTCGAGCTCGCGCACGATCTCGTCGAGGACCAACCGGTCGGCCACCGCGGTCGTGCCGCGGTAGTGGCTGTCGATGCTGTCGAGCAACAGCTGGGTGGCCGAACCCGGGTCGCGGCCGGTGCGCAATGGGCGCACGCACAGTACGCATTCGCGATACAGGTTGAGTGGGACCCGGCTGGTCGCGACGACGACCAGATGCTGGCAATGCTCCGACAGTCGGGCCACATCGGCGGCGATCCGCTCGACGACCCGATCGCAGTTGTCCAGCAACAGGATTGCTCGACCGGTGCCGATCTCGGCGGCCAGCACGGCCAAGGCTTCCACCGGGCCGAGGCTATGCGGTACGGCGTCGAGCGGGCGGCGACTTACCTTGTCCAACACCGTGTTCCATGCGCCTGCTCGATCGGCACACTCGCCGAGATCGATCACCGCGCCGAGTTCTTCGTGGAACATGCTGTCCGACAGCACTTCTCGAGCTAGCCTGGATTTACCTACCCCGGCGGTGCCGGTGAGGGTGAGCAGCCGGACCCGAGGATCGACGAGTAATCGGCCGAGCTCGGCCAGTTCGGCCGACCGCCCGACCATCGTCGGAAGCCGATAGGTTCCGGCGAGGGAAAGCCGGACGTCATCACCCATGGGCACCTCTCAGTCACAGCCACGACTGAGACGACCGCATGAACTGCGCCCGAGCCACATTGCATCCAGGCCGACCGAGCCGAGAACAGTAGATCGGTGAACCCGAATGTTCACCGATCTATTACGACGATACCAAGACCCCGCAGCGTCGCGAGGCATTAACGGATCTCCGAGTTGGCCTGGGGCCGCGAAGATTTCGAATGTACACCCGCTGCCGCCGCGCACAGTCGAGTAACCACTGACTTCTCCGCCCACCCTCGGCCGGGTAGCAAGAACTTGTCAGTAGCTATCGTCGACAGGTGGGCGGACTACGGCAAGACACCAGGCTCGAGGGCTTGCTCCGGCTCGGCGGCATCGCACTGGGCGGCTCTGTCACGGTTCTGCTGCCCGTGACGTTCCCGCCCGACGGCGGCGCAACAGCGTTCGATCGCGCCCTCGCCACACCGATCCACTCGGCGCTCGACACCCGGCCCGGCATCTACCAGGCGCTGGTCGTGCCCAGCAACGCCTACATCCTCCTGCCGCTGTTGCTGCTCGCGAGCGCGTGGTTCGGCTACCGCGGTCAGTGGTGGCGCGCCGCCGTCATGGTGGCGGTTCCGGAACTCGCCCTCGGTCTCAACAGCGTGCTGTGGAAGCCGCTCTGGGATCGGCACCTGCACGACTATCTCGCCTATCCGAGCGGGCACACCGTACATCTGGTCGCGATCGCGACCGCGTTCATCGTGCTGGTCGATTCGGTCCGGGTTCGGGTCATCACGTTCGTGGTCGCGGTGCTCTCGCTGCTCATGGCGGCCGTCGGCATGGTCGGGCTCGACTACCACCTGCCCACCGACATCATCGGCGGTGCCGCCGCGGCCATCGCGATGGTGCTGGCGCTCTGCTGGCCGGCGCAGCTATTCATCGATAGACGCCAGGACCGCAGCGACGCGCCTGCTGCCGAACAGCATCCGACTCAGTAGGCCGTCGCGCAGGACCAGCGAATGGAAGGCGATCGCACAGATGTGTGCGGCGAACACCGTGAGCAAGGCGTAACCGAAGTACGTGTGCAGGGGCCGCAGACGCTCGTATAGCTGCCAGTCAGCGGGCACCAAGGCGGGAAGTTCGACACCACCGGCCAGTTGCACCTCTCCCTCGGACGCGGACACCATCGCCCAGCCGATCAGCGGTTGCGCGAGAAGCAGTGCGTACATGAGGATTTCGGACGCACCCGCCACCCATCGTTCGATCGGCCCGAGCCGCTCGAACGCGCCGGGCCCGCGCCGCAGCACCCGGTTCACCACCCGCACCACCGCGAACCCGAGCACGCCGACACCGACCGTCATATGCAACGTCCGCAGCGCCACGCTCTCGCCCCACCAGTGCACCATCCCCGCACCCGCGACCAGCGCCGTCACTACCAGCACCGCCATCAGCCAGTGCACCACCCTGGTCACCGCGTCGAACCGGACGATCTCGGTGCCCATACGTATTCTCCCGCCACAATCCGGCCCGGAGTTCGCCCGTGACCTCAGCACAGTCATGACACGAACGCGGCGGGCGAACAGTTCAGTGCGGCGGGTCGATGCGTGGCAAACCCTTGGTACCAGTCCGGAAAGGTGGTAGAACTTGTTCTAGTTTAATGGATGGGAGCGCGTACGGTGCGGTACGGGATTGTGTTGTTCACCAGCGATCGAGGCATCACGCCCCAGGACGCGGCGGTGGCCGCCGAGGGTGCCGGTTTCGACACGTTCTACGTGCCGGAGCACACGCACATCCCGGTGGTGCGGGCGGCGGCACATCCACAGACCGGTGATGCGAGCCTGCCGGACGACCGGTATCTACGCACCCTCGATCCCTGGGTGGCGCTGGCGACCATCGCCGCCGTGACGAGCCGGATCGGCCTGTCCACGGCGGTGGCCTTGCCCGCCGAACACCACCCGATCACCCTGGCCAAGACCATCGCCTCGCTGGACCACCTGTCCGGCGGCCGGGTCCGCCTCGGCGTCGGATTCGGTTGGAACACCGACGAACTCGCCCACCACGGCGTGCCGCCGGCCAAGCGCCGCACGGTACTGCGCGAACACCTGGACGCGATGCGCGCCATCTGGACCGACGAAGAAGCCAGCTTCGCAGGCGAATTCGTGAACTTCGGCGCCAGCTGGTCCTGGCCCAAGCCGATCCAGAAGCGGATCCCGGTGCATCTCGGCGCGGCGGGCACCGAGAAGTCGTTCACCTGGCTGGCCAAGAACGCGGACGGGTGGATCACCACCCCCACCGAGGACGGCGTGGCCGACAAGATCGCACTGCTGCACCGGATCTGGCGCGAACACGGCCGCGAGGGCACCCCCGAGGTCATCGCGCTCGCGGGCAAACCGAACCCGGCTCAGTTGGCGCAGTGGGCCGAATCCGGCGTCACCGAAGCAGTTTTCGGTATGCCCGACCGGTCGACGGACGAAGTGCGCGCCTACCTCGACCGGCTCGCCGGAAAGCTCGGCCTCACCGCCTGAGCGACACGGACGCGATAACGGCCCGCGCGCACTCAACACGCGCAGGCCGCTATCGAACTGCTCAGCGCAGATCTCGCCTACGGAACGCACCGATGCCCACCGCGAGCAGCGCCGCGGCGATCACCAGCAGCCAAAGCACCGGAGCCAGTTGGAATTCCGCACCGGGCACCTTCGGCGGATGGACGAACGGCACGACGTCGACGACCCACTGCGGCAGCCCGTCGAGCGAGCCGATGAAGAAGATCACGATCATGACGCTCAGGACGCCCCAGGCGACCGGAGTGAATCGTGGGGCGAGACCGAAGATCGCCACGGCGATCCCGGTCACCACCCAGACCGCGGGCACCTGCACGGCTGCCGCGCCGATCGCTTGTGGCAGTTTCGCGCCGAGATCACCCGAGACCGTGCCGTAGACGACGCCTACCGCGGCACCGGCCACCAGCAACGCTACCGCGGGGCCGAGCAGCGCGAATCCGATGTGGCTCAACGCATATCGGGTACGCCCCACCGATCCGGACAGGGTAGCCTCGGCACGACCGCTCGACTCCTCTTCGTGCAGCCGCAGCGTGGCCGAGATCGAGTACGCGGCGGCAGCGGCGGCGAGCATGGTGACCGCGGCGTTGATGAAGGAGTTCTGCAGCATCGACGAGCCGCCCATCCTGCTGATCACGTCACGGACCGCCTGACTGCCGTTGAGCATGTCACCGACGCTGTTCACCGCGCCGCCGATCAGCATCCCGTACAGGGCGAAACCGATCATCCAGGCCAGCAGCGTCCCCCGTTGCAACCGCCAGGCGAGCCCGAGCGGCCCGGACAGCGCGGAATCGGCGGCAGGCGGGCCGAGGCGTTCGGCCAGCAAACCGGACCCGGTGTCGCGGGTACTCAATAGGCGATAGGCCACGCCGGTCCCGACGATTGCCACCACCGCCAGCGGGAGCAGCGTCCACCAGCGTTCGGTGGCGAACGGGCGCAGCTGCAGGCACCAGCCGATCGGCGAGAACCAGGACAGCACACCGTTACCCGCGTCACCGACGGCGCGCAGTGCGAAGGCGGCGCCGAGCGCGCCGAAGGCGATGCCGCGCGCGATGCGGGCACCGGAGCTGACCTGTGCGGCGACCGCGGCGACCGACGCCCAGACGATGCCGGACATGGCGAGCCCGCTGCCCCAGCCGAGCGAACCCGCCGCAGCCAGCTTGTCGCCGTACAGCGAAGCGGCACAGACGATTCCGGCGACAACGCAGCCCGCGTAGGTCAGCACCAGCGCCGCGGTCAGGCCGGCGTAGCGGCCGATGCTGGTGGCGCCCACCAGTTCCGCGCGTCCGGTTTCCTCTTCGACCCTGGTGTGCCTGATGACGGTGAGCACCGTGGCGATGGCGATCATCGTGTACATGGCGCCTGCTTTCCAGGTGCCGATGGAGCCGAGCTCGGTGCCGAAGACCGGTCCGTACATGGCAAGCAGCGCCGGACTGTTCGCGGTGGTCTTGGCGAAACTGTCGAGCTCGGCCTGGCTACCGTAAAGGCCCTTGATGCTCGCGACCTGGAACGCGGGCATCACGCCGATCAGCAGCACCCACAGCGGCAGCACTATCCGATCCCGGCGCAGGTACAGCCGCAGCAGCTGGCCGGTACCCGCGAAGTCGGTGACATCACCGAAAGACGGTGCCGCCGCGGCACGGTCGGCGGTGATCGTGGTCATGCCCCCACCTTCTCTGCCTTGCCTGCGGCATGCTTCGCCGTGGGCGCCGCGGACGCACCGTCGACGTGATAGTGCCGCATGAACAGCTCTTCCAAGGTCGGCGGCGCACTGGTCAAGCTGCGCACGCCGGTGTCGCCGAGCAGTCGGATCAGCTCGCCGAGATGTTCGCTGTCCACCTGGCAGCGCAGCGTCTTACCGTCCCACTGGATGTCGTCGACACCGGAAATCCGGCCGAGATCACCTGGGTCACCGATCAATTCGGCGGTGATCGAGGTCCGGGACAGGTGCCGCATCTCCGACAGCGAGCCGCTCTCCACGGTGCGGCCTGCCCGAATAATGGTCACCCGGTCGCACAGCGCCTCGACTTCGGACAGGATGTGGCTCGACAGCAGCACCGTGGCGCCGCGTCCTTTGGCCTCCTCGACGCACTCCCGAAACACCTGTTCCATCAACGGATCCAGGCCCGAGGTCGGCTCGTCGAGCAGCAGTAGCCGCACGTCCGAGGCGAGCGCCGAGATCAGCGCGACCTTCTGCCGGTTGCCCTTCGAGTAGGTGCGCGCCTTTTTACGCGGGTCGAGGTCGAAGCGCTGGATCAGCTCCTCGCGGCGGTCCTTGTTGATGCCGCCGCGCATCCGAGCGAGCAGATCGATCGTTTCACCCCCCGACAGCGACGGCCACAGCGTGACATCGCCTGGCACATAAGCGAGTTCGTGGTGCAGCGCGACCGCGTCGGCCCACGGATCGCGGCCGAACAGTTCGGCTCGACCGGAGGTGGCGCGCAGGATGCCGAGCAAGACCCGGATGGTCGTCGACTTGCCCGAGCCGTTGGGCCCTAGGAAGCCGTGGATCTCCCCTTCTCTGACAGCGAGATTCAGCCCGTCCAGTGCGGCGACGTGACCGAATGTCTTGCGGAGATCTTCGATGTGAATGACCTCGGACATCATTGCTCCTTGATGAAGGTGTCCAAAAGCGTGGGGTCGGTGAGCAGGCCCTGGGTGTAGAACTCCAGAGCGGGGGGTGTGAGCTCTTCGGTCAGCTCACGAATGGCCTTACGGAAATCGAGCTTTTCGCCGGGTTGCTGGTGCATCTGCATCCAGAGCAGGGTCGCGCCGACGTTGAGTGTCATCAGGTATCTGGCGCGCGCCGCCGGGTCGCGGCTCGGCTTGATCGCGCCGGACTCGACGCCCTGCTGGATGTAGGTCTCGGCGTCTTCGACCATGTGATCGAACAGCGACAGCGCCATCGGCCCGCCGGCCTGCAGGCTGCGCACCATGTAGGCGACCAGCGGACCGTACAGCTCGATCTCCGCCAGGGCGGCCAGCATGCCCTTCGCGAGGCTGTTCGAGGTGATCGCCTTGAGCTTCTCGTCGCGGATCAGTTGCAGCACCCGCTCGTCGCAGGCGGCGCGCAGGCCGTCCTTGGAGCCGAAGTGATGGTTTACCAGCCCCGGCGAAACGCCCGCCGCCTTCGCGATCGCACGCACGCCGACCTGGAAACCCTCGTCGCCGAAGACTTCGATGGCGGTGTCGCGGATGCGCGCCGCCGTGGTCAGATCCGTGGCGGGTCCTTGCGATACGGGCTGTTCGTTAAACACATGTTCAATATACTAAACACCCGTTCAATCCACCACAAGAGCCCCGCCCGGAATGTCGTGTCAACAGTCACGGTTTGGTCGGCGCGGCGCGGGCTAATGTCGAGTTATGACTACCGGCATCGCAACGACGGCGGATCACCTACGCGCGGCATTGGACGGACCGTGGGGCGAGATCCGGGAGCAGGCCCGCACTCAGCTCGCGGGCGAAACGTTCGCCGGCGACCCCTACCTCGACTACAAGGCCGCCCGCGCGCGGGTGCTCGACCAGATGCGGGTCATCGCGACCATGGGCTACGCCGAGCGCGGTTTCCGCAGGGAGAACGGTGGCACCAGCGAACCGGGCGCCGCGGTGACCGGGCTGGAGATGCTCGCGTACGCGGACCTGTCGCTGTGGGTGAAGGCGGGCGTGCAGTGGGGACTGTTCGGTGGTGCGGTGGAGAACCTCGGCACCGAGCGGCATCGCGAGTACATCAAGCGGCTCATCTCGCTCGACCTGCTCGGCTGTTTCGCGATGACCGAGTCCGGGCACGGCAGCGACGTCGCCCACCTCGAGACCACCGCGACCTATGACCCGGCCACGCAGGAGTTCGTGATCCACTCGCCGACGCCGTCGGCGCGCAAGGACTACATCGGCGGTGCCGCCGAACACGCAAGAATGGCAGCGGTTTTCGCGCAGTTGATCACCCAGGGCGAGGGCCGTGGCGTGCACTGCCTGCTGGTGGCGATCCGCGACGAGAACGGCGCGGATCTGCCCGGCGTGACCACCTTCGACGACGGGCTCAAGGGTGGTCTGCCCGGCGTCGACAACGGGCGCATCGTGTTCGACCAGGTGCGCATCCCGCGCGAGAACCTGCTCAACCGGTACGCCGACGTCGAGCCGGACGGCACCTACAGCTCCGAGATCGAGAACCCGAGCCGCCGCTTCTTCACCACGCTCGGCACGCTCGTGCGCGGGCGGGTCAGCGTGGGTGGCGCGGCCGCCGCGGGCACCAGGGTCGCGCTGAGCATCGCCATTCGATATGCGTTGAAGCGCAGGCAGTTCTCCGACCCGGACAGCGGGCAGGAGACGGTCCTGCTCGATTACCGCAGCCACCAGCGGCGGCTACTCCCCCTCGTCGCCAAGACCTATGCGCTGGCGTTCGCCCAGAACGACCTGGTGCGCCGGATGCACCTCGTGCAGACCGGACAGGATCTCAACCCGAGTTCGCAACGGGCACTGGAGAAGCGGGCGGCCGGCCTGAAGGTCGCGCAGACCCGCCACGCCACCCGCGGCATCCAGGAGTGCCGCGAAGCCTGCGGCGGCGCAGGCTATTTGACCGAGAACCGGCTCGTCACCCTCAAGGCGGACACCGATGTGTTCACCACCTTCGAGGGCGACAACGTGGTGCTCACCCAGCTGGTCGCCAAGGAACTGCTCACCGCGTACTCCGACGAGGTGCGCGATCTCGACGCGCTGGGCTGGGTGAAGTTCGCCGCCACCATGGCCGGTGACGAGGTCCGCAAGGTAACCGGTGTGCGTCAGCTGATCCAGCGGCTGCGCGACGGCTCGAACGACTCCGTCGACGAGGGCGACCTGGCCCGCCGCGCGGTACAGCTGCAACTCTTCGCCGACCGCGAGGAGTACCTGGTGCGCACCGCCGGTCACCGCCTGCGCGCCCGCGCGAAGGACACCACCCCGTTCGAGGCGTTCAACAACGCCCAGGACCACATCCTCACCGCAGGCACCGCGCACATCGACCGCCTGATCCTGGAGGCGTTCATCGAAGGCATCGAAGGCATCCAGGATCCGGAAGCCCGCGAACTCGCCGAAACCGTCTGCGACCTCTACGTGTACGCCACGCTGGAGGAGAACCTGGACTGGTACATCATGCACCGGTTCATGTCGGTCGAGCGGGCCAAGGCGGTGCGGCGCGGGGTCAACGAACTCGTCGACCGCCTGCGCCCGGAGGCCCTCACCCTCGTCGAGGGCATGGGCGTCCCGGAGTCCATGCTGCGCGCGGCCATGCTCGACGACGCGAGCGTGTTCGAGCGCGGTTAGTTCACCGGCATCTACGTCCTGCCCCCGGCTGGGGTCAGGACGTAGATGCCGATCGGCGTTGATCGGTCGGCGACTTATCCGTCGTGTCTGCTGCGACATCACGTAGATCGCGTCCTCGGGTCTCGCCCGCCCAGAGGAACGCTCCGGCGGTGCAGGCCAGCATCAGGCACAGCAGCAGGGTGATGGGCACGGTGGACGGGAAGCGGTGCAGCAGTGCGACTCCGATGATCGGGGTCAGTGAGCCGCCGATGATGGTGGCGAGCTGGTAGCCCAATGATGCTCCGGTGTATCGGACTTCACTGGGGAAGAGTTCGGCGAAGAACGGTGCTTGTGCGCCCGTCAGCAGGCCGTGCAGGGTGAGGCCGATGGCGACGACCACGGTGATCGTCACCGCATTGCCAGTGTCGACCGAGGGCAGCGCGACCACCGCCCACGCCCCGGTCAGTACGGCGAGGAGCACGCTGGAGACCCGACGTCCGTACCGGTCGCCCACCGCGCCACCGAGCACGATCGCGATCGCTTGGAAGACGGACGCGATCGTAATCGCGGTCAGCGCGGTGGATTTCGGCACGTGCACGACTTGGGTGAGGTAGGCGAGCAGGAAGATGCTGAACGTGTAGTACGTCGCCTTCTCCCCTACATCGGCGAGCGCGGCCATCAGTACCTGCTTCCGGTAGCGGCTCATTACGATCCGCACCGGCGCGTGTCCATCCCGAGTCGCGTTGCGCCGCTTCGCCTCCAGGAAGATCGGGGATTCCTCCACCGCATGCCGTAGCCAGATCCCCACCGCGACAAGCACTACCGACAGCAGGAACGGAATCCGCCAGCCCCAGTCTTGGAATTCGGTGTTGGAAACGCCGAGGCCGAGGACCGCGAGCACGCCGGTGGCCAGCAGGTTTCCCAGCGGTCCGCCCGTCTGCGGCCAGCTACTCCAGAATCCGCGATGCGCCGCCGACCCGTGCTCGGCGACCAGCAGTACCGCGCCGCCCCATTCCCCGCCCAGCGCCAGCCCCTGCACTAATCGCAGCAGTACCAACAGCATCGGCGCCGCGACCCCGATGCTCGCGTAAGAAGGAATGAGACCGATCGCAACCGTCGCGCCGCCCATCAGCATCAAGGTGATCGACAGCGTGCGACGCCGCCCGACCCGATCACCGAGGTGCCCGAACAACACGCCACCGAGCGGACGGGCGAGAAAGCCGACCGCGTAGGTGACCATGGCCAGCAACACGCCGGTCAGCGGATCATCCGCCGGAAAGAAGACCTTGTTGAAGACCAGCGCCGCGGCCAGCCCATAGAGGAAGAAGTCGTAGAACTCGATCGTCGTCCCGGCCACACTGGCGGCGACGATCCGCGCGAAACGCGCACCAGTCACTGTGTCCGGGTTGCCCATATCCGTTTCCCCTCGCGCGCACGAATTCCTCCCATGACTATGCCACCGCTTGTGCCGTGCCTCACCCTCGCCGATAGTTCTCTCATGGCGGAAAGGTTGGCTCTGGTCATCGCCTCCGAGTGCGTGGAGTTTCCGCGGCTCGGGTTTACCGGCGAGCTGGCCACGGGGCTGTACGCGACCTTCACCACGGCCGGTCATTGGCTCCCGATCGGGGACGGCCCGGTGCTCGACCCGACCATCGCCGAACTCAAGCGCAGCATCAAGGCCGCGTTCGGCCGGGCCGACGAACTGGGTGCGACGCTGTTGATCGCCTTCATCGGCCACGGGTTCACCACCAACGACGACGATTTCTATCTGCTGGCCGCCGATTCGACCATGCCACTGGATTCGGATTCCGGATTCCATCTGGTCAATGCCATCGCCGAACAACTGAGCAACACGCGATCGCTGGACGGGCTGATCGTCCTCGTCGACGCGTGCGAGGCGGGAACGGGTGCGCTCGGCGCGGGCAACCGCTGGGTGCGGATGCTGGAAAAGTCGGCGGGCCGGATGGAATTGCTCGTCGCGTCCGATGACGGCAATGCCTACGACGGCTGCTTCAGTCGAACACTGTTACGCACCTTCGATACCGGCCTGCCGGGTAGCGGCACGAACCTACTGTGCGCGGACCTCACCCCCGAGCTGAACAGCGCGTGTCAGCAGCAGACCCCTCGACACCTGTCGTTCAATGGGACTCAGGTGCGCCACGGCGACCAAGGACTCTGGTTGGTGCCCAATCGATCCCGATCACGGGACGCGGTGACCGGCAGGCCCGCAACAGGTTTGGTCGATCACCTGGTGCGCAGCGTCTCGCTGACCGCGGGCGTGCAGGAGACCCTCATCGACATCGTGGAGGCCAGCGGCGACCGATTGCAGGCGTTGATCGGACCGGCGGGTGCCGGGAAATCCACGTTGATGTCGCTACTCATCCGACCGGCCCTTGTCGAGACACTGGGCGCGCTGACCGCCGAATTCATCACGGCGGCAGTGTTTCTGGATGTCACCAGCACCATCGAGTCGGTGCTCGTCGAACTGCGCGACCAACTCGGCGCGCGATTCGGCGCCGAGTTCGCGGCAGCGCAACAGGCGGTGCAGGCCGAGCTGACCGACCGGGAGCGGTTCAGCGCCTTCGAGATCGAGATCGTCCGGCCCCTGCATCGGCTCCGGACAGCAGGCCGACGTATCCGCATCCTGATCGACGGCCTCGATCAACCGGATGAGGGGTGTCGCAATAGTGTCGTGGCGGCCATTGCCACCCTCACCACCGATGCGCGATTGGTCCACGTGCGGGTGATCGTCGGCATCCGCTCGGGGACCGACGTGGTAGACCATCCGGATATCGCGCACGCGCGGCGCGTCCACCTGCAACCACCCTCCGCACGGGAGGTGCTGCGGGAGTTGACCAGCACTGCGAGCGTCATACCCGACGGGCTCGATCAGGCCATCCACGAACTGCCCGACGATGTGCGCGGCGGCTGGTTGATACCCCGGTTGATCACCGAAATCGATTGGGGCGAAACGCGTCTCGATGGCACCGACCTGGACAGCCTGGTGGCCAAGCGATTCCACACGACCCGGCAGCGCCCCGTACATGCCGATCTCGCACTGCCCGTCGGTGCGCTGCTCGCGGCGGTCGGCGTCGGCCCGACCGCACCCTTGTCGCTGATCCATGAGGCCCTGCGCCGACTCGGCCGGCCGGTAGCGCTGCCGCAACTCCGTGATGCGATCGTCGACCTCGGTGTACTGGTCGCGCGCGGCCATCCCGGTCAGGACAGGGAACGAATCGGGCTGTCCCACGCGGCGTTCACCGGCTCGCTGCAGCAGGTCGTCTGCGCGCAATGGCCGAGCGCGCTGTTCGACGCACATGCCGCACTCGCCGACGCACTCGACACCGTGACCGGCCCCGACATCGATGTCTATGCGCACACCGCGGCGCCCCGGCACTATCTGGCCAGCGAAAACTCCGCTCGCGCACTGACATTCCTGGACGCGGCGGACACCAAACGGCGACCGATAGACAATCGAGCGTCCTGGGCGAACTGGCTGGTGGCCTTCCAAGACTCGCTGCCACCCGAGCACCCGGATGTGCTGGCCGCCCGCGACCGCTTCGCGCGCTGGACCGGCGAGGCAGGCGAGCCGTTCGCGGCGCGGGCCATGTTCGCCGGACTGGTCGAGGACTGCACCGCGATGTTCGGCCGCGATCATCCGCTGACCCTGTTGCCGCGAGTGCAACTCGCCAACTGGCACATCCAGACCGGTGGCGCCGAGCAAGGGGTGGCGATGCTCACCGAGCTGTTGGACCTGGAGCAGGACGAACGGGAGAAGCTGCGGATCCGCGCCGATCTCGGCTTCGGCACCGGGCAGGCCGGCGATATCGTCGGCGCGCGCGATCAATACGCCGCCTTCCTACCTCCGCTCGAACGTTTGCTCGGCCCAACGCATCCCGACGTGCTGCACTCCCGCGACCAGTACGCGCGCTGGATCGGCGAAGCGGGCGACCCGGAGCGGGCGCGACAGCAGTTGCTCGAGCTCGTGCCGCTGTGCGAGAGTACGCTCGGCCCCGAGCACAGCACCACGATGTGGGCTAAGAACAATCTCGCATCGTGGACCGCGGCCTGCGGTGACCTCGATGGCGCCGCGCGGCTCTATCGCGAAGCGCTCGCCATGCGCGAGCAGGTTTCCGGCATCGAGCACCCGTTCACCCTCATGACCAGACGGGATCTGGCCCGGTTCTACGCCGGGCGTGGTGATTACACCGCCGCGCTCGATCTCGGCGCAGATCTACCTGCGATCTGGGTGCGCCTCTACGGCCCGCAGGACCGCGGCACGCTGGACATAACCCGATATGTTGCCGAATGGACGACACAGGCTGAAAACGCCAGATGATCGAATAAGTTCGGCGGCGTGGCGCGTTGACAATGCATTGACGCGTCACAGTAGGGACGCCGACAATGTAGGGTCAGCGAATTTGTAATCCCCGGGGGAGCACATCATGACCACCGCCTTTCGCCGTACCGTGGTTCGGCTTGCCGTCTGTATCGGGCTGGCGACCGCAACCGCGCTGACGGCCATGCCCGTCGGGCATGCCGACCCGGACAAGGTTTTCACCTGGGGCGACATCAAAGTGGGCGACTGCACGATGTTCCAAGGCGCGCGCTGGGTCCTGCACAGCGACGGCTACGCCGAGTTCAACGCCCTGGTGACCAGCGGTTCCGACAACGACGCGTGGCTCATGCACGCCGCACTGTTCGACGCGAACCACCGGTATCTCGGCAATATCGTCAACAACTGGCCGACCGGCGGCGATCTCGGCAAGTTCGTCCTCAACCTGCCGTCCAAATCCCAGCGGTACCACTGGGATTTGGACAAGGTCAACAATGCCCAGAAAACCTATCCGGCAGAAGCGTTTCGAGCAGTGACCAGGATCGAACTGCAGAACCACTGTTAGACACCACCTGCCGAATCCTGACGGCGGACCCGGATCCGCGTTTGTTCCCGGGTCCGCCGACGGTCTCCGTCAAGACTATTGAGGCCGCGGGCAAGGGTTGCCGTTGTAGTCGGACGGGGGCGGCAGCGGCCGGCCATCGGGACCCGCCGGCGGCGGCAGCGGTTTGCCGTCCAGACCTCGCGGCGGAATCGGGCACCCGTTACCGTCCACCTGCACGTTGCCCGGCGCAGGCGGATTCGCCGCGGCCGATCCGGCGCCGATCAGACTCGCGCCCATGAGCGCGGCGAACGAAAAGACGATGGCTGTGCGAAGTTTCATCTGATTCCCCTCCGGAATGCTGTTGTCAGTCAAGTCATTAGACGGACAAGATCACGTCCGGTTCCCCTCGAAGCCCAACTGTGTCCGACGTCACACGCAGACCGCGGACAGCTCACACCGAAATCGAGGCGAGGTCTATCCCCTGCAGCGGTGCCGCCGTCACCTCGTGCACGCGTGCCGTCCAGACCGCATGGCCATGGCCGGACCACAGGGGCGCGGCCGGAAGATCGCGGAGCAACTGGTTTTCGGCGAGCCGGTACAGCTGACCGCTGTCCGCTGACGCGCCAACGGAATCGGCGGACGCCAAGAGCTGCGCGAAGCCGTCGTCGGTGTATCCGGCGGACTTCGCGAGGGCGGCGAGGATCTCGTGCGGGCTCGACGTGCTCAGCGAACGGGTCACCAGGAAGGGGCCGTCACCGGGCTGGTTCGCCTCGTCGCCACGCTGTCTGACGGTCACCTCGACCGCGAGCGCGGTGCCGATCTGGTCGGCGAGTGTCCGTGCCCATTGTTCTTGTCCGGCACCGAAGTACAGCGTGACCGGGCCGGTGAAGGCGACCTGGCCAAGGAATGACTTCGCCGCGGCTTGGTCGTGCAGGCACGGGCGGCAGGGGCCGGAACGCTCGCCCGGTGCGACGCCGGGTGGCAGGATCGCGCGCGCCGGGTCTACCTGGTGCGCAAGGGGATCCGCCGCCAGTGCCGCGCGGTCCACCGCCATGGCGAAGGCGTACCGTACCGCCGCGTCCTCGAATCGCTCGTCGGACACGGGGAATGCGAGGTAGCCGGCTTCCGGCAGCGGCCACATCGCGTGCCGATCGGCGAAATCGTGGTGCATGGCGTCGTGCCGCTCGCCGGGGACCTCGCTGGCCAGATCGAGCGCCCCCGACTTCACCTGGTCGTACTGCGCGACGGAATCACCGACACGGAACTGGATCTCACGCGCCTTACCCGTCGCTTCGACGACTCGCGAGATCCGGCCGCCCGACCCCCGCCGCCACGGCTGCGCCATCCGGAACGGGCCGTTGCCAATGGGGTCGGCGGCGAAGCCCGCCCAGTCGCGGGAGGCCAATACCGACGCCGGAAGGGGAAGCAGCGCAGGCGAAGCCAATACCGCGGGCACCTGACCGAAAGGGCGGTCGAGCACGATTCGGACGGTGTACTCGTCCGGCGCGGTGATCGCCACTGGCCGCAAAACCTCGGTGAGTGCACCGGAGCCTGCCCACCGCTCGTCCGCGACCGTATGCCAGGTGTCCACATAGGATTTCGCGGTGACCGGCGTCCCGTCGTGGAACCGGCCGTCCGCGCGCAGCTTGATCTCCCACGTCAGCTGGTCAGTGCTGGACACCGATTCCGCGGCTCGCGGGGTGCTCTTCCCGGTTGCCGCGTCGTAGTCGACCAGCGGCGTCCACAGCGCGCCGACGAGCATGCGGCCCGCCTGGTCACGCAGGTCCGCGGGCAACAGGCTGGCCGGTTCACGGACTCCGACCGTGAGCACGCCGGGCTTGGCAAGCTCCGACGATTCGGCGCAGCCTGTGATGCCGAGCAAGAAGACGGCGAACACGACGAAAAGGCGCGTGATGTTCGCGCCCGTCGGCCAGTGCTTGTGTCGTGTAACACCCTGCATACCAACATCATTAACTTTCGACGCCGTGAAAAACACCGCGATACCGAATATCACGCGGCCCACCACGCGAAAGTCGTTCCCCAGTTCGCGTTATCGCGATATGGGGATCGTGCGCCACGGCATCACACTTACAGTGAGGTCAACTCGACGATCAGGAATTCCTGGTCACCTAGCGTTCGCGTCTCGCCGGGAGGTAGTTGTGCGCCGCTTGATGCTCCGGTCGTCCCTACTGTTGGTCACCGTCACGGCGACCCTCGCCGCCACCGCACTGCCCGCCGCCGCCTGTGGCGAAGAGGACGGCCCGCACGGCGCCGCTCCGACGCTCACCGGGACACCCGGCGCGGAGAAGAACGTCAAAGCGGTCGGCAACGTCCCCGACGCACAGGGCGCGATCTCGCTGCAGTTCCTCCAGTACGGCCCCAGGGACGTCATGGTCGTCTCCGGCGAGTTCGGGCTCAAGACCTACGATCTCACCGCCAACCCGGCCGCGCCGAAGCTGATCGGCCAGCTCAACATGCCCGGCATGTGGGAAACCGAGGACACCGAGGTCGACCCGGTGCGCAAGCGGGTCTTCCTGTCCCGCGACCCGCGCGCCTTCGGCGGCAATGTGCACAACGGCGAATCCGGTATCTATGTGGTCGATTTGGCCAAGCCGGAGAAGCCGACCGTGCTCAGCTACGTCAAGGTCCCCGCGGGCCACACCACCACCTGCATCAACGACTGCCAGTACCTGTGGACCGGCGGTCCCGCCAAGGCGGACAACATGCCCGCCGAGTGGGGCGGCCGCCCGATCTGGGTCACCGACGTGCGGGATCCCCGCAAGCCGAAGGTCTCCCCCAACCCGATCGAGTTGGCGCGCAACGACGGTCAGACCGACTACGTGCACGACGTGCAGGTGGACGAGTCCGGCGTGGCCTGGGCGTCCGGCCGCGGCGGCGTGCGCGGCTACTGGACCGCGGGCATGCACAAGGATCCGGTCACCGGCAAGCTCCGGATGGCTTCCCCGACCGACCCGGTCCCTTACGCGGGCGGCGGCATCAAGGAAACGGCCGCGCCATCCAAGTTCATGCACAACAGCTTCCGCCCGATCGGCGCCCGCTCGAAAGACGGTGGCGGCACCGGACATTGGGACAACGGCAACCTTATCTACGCCACCGAGGAAAGCTTCGTCGACGGCTGCGCGGGTGACGGCGTCCTCGTCATCGCCTCCTTGGAAGGCTCCTACGGCGGCGAGGGCTGGCGCTCCACCCCGCAGAAGCCGTACCGCCTCAACACCGTTGGCACCTGGGGCGTAGCCGGCCAGGAAGGCAGCGACCCCGCCTCCTCCGACTGCTCCGCCCACTACTTCGACGTCCAGGACAAGATCCTGGTCCAATCCTTCTACGCCCAGGGCACCAGATTCCTCGACGTCAGCGACCCCACCAACCCCAAGCAAATCGCCTACTACCGCCCCGCCGACGCCGCCGCCTGGGCCCCGTACTGGCACCGCGGTTTCGCCTACGTAGCCGACAACAACCGCGGCATCGACATCCTCGAACTCACTCGATGAGCTCGAGCAAGGCCTGAGCGGGGCCCGTCGCGGGCCGGTCGGCGGGAATGACTCGACCACGCACCGACCGTCTAATCGCTCGCCCGCCCGAGTATTTCGACGAGCAGGGCGACCTGGTCGGCGAAGTGGTCGATGAATTCTGGTGCGCGCGGGTCGGTTCCGCAGACGCCTTCGATGACGTGCGGGAGCGTGGTGGGGGCCATGGCGGCGGCCATCAGCATGACCAGCAGGGTGGCGGGGTCGAGTTCGGCGGGCAGTCGGCCCGCGGCTTGCAGGGCGCGGAATTCCTCGACGCTGTGTTCGAGCATCTTGGCACGGGGCGCGTGGTCCGGGTCGCTGTCGGGGCCGGTGTATTCGAGTCCACCCCAGGCCAGCAAGCGGACGCCGTCGGGGTTGCGGGTCGCCTCGAGGGCGTAGCGGCGAAACTGTTCGGGCAGCGGGGTTTCCGGCGGGACGAGGTCGCGGCGGCGTTCCTGCCAGCGTTGCGACATGGCCTGATACAGGCCTTCTTTTCCGTCGAAATAGTAGGAGATCAGCTGCTGGTTGACCCCGGCGCGGGTGGCGATGGCGGCGGTGCGCGCGCCCTGGAAGCCGTGCGCGGCGAACTCGGCTTCGGCGGCGTCCAGGATGAGCTGGCGGGTGCGCTCGGGGTCGCGCTGGCGCTCCTGCGGCTTGGGTGACCTGCGGGGTTTCGACGACGGCACGACGCCATTCTACATACGCATAACAGTTTCAGGCAGTAACTCAGACTAATCAATCAAATGGTTGACAGAGCAGTTCAATCGATTGAATGATGAGTGGATCGTCCCGCCGATCAGGAGCAGCTCGCCGTGCACACACCGTCAGATATCCAGCAGACCAAGGTCCTCATCGTCGGAGGCGGCATCACCGGCCTGTCCACCGCGTTGTTCCTGGCCAGGGCGGGCATCCGCCCCACCCTCGTCGAACGACACTCGTCCACCGCACTGCAACCGCAGGCCCGTGCGTTCAACCCGCGTTCGATGGAGATCTACCGAGCCCTCGGCCTCGAGCAGGCGATCCGCGACCGGACCTCGATCCTGGCCGACTTCCCCGAGATGATCGGCGCGGACACATTGGCCGGCCAGGAACGGTTCCGGGTCGACATCCTCAGCCAGGTCCGGCCGCCCGCCACCCTCAGCCCCACCGACTGGACGATGATCGACCAGGACGAACTCGAACGCGTCGTGCGCGCCCACGCCGAAAACTACGGCGCCGAAATCCGCTTCGGCACCGAGCTGATCTCCATCGACGCCACAGCGAATGGCGTGACCGCCCTGGTCCGCGACCTCGCGAGCCGTGCCGAGCGCCGCATTCACGCCGACTACCTGGTCGCGGCCGACGGCAACCGCGCGGGCATCCGCACCGGGCTCGGCATCGGCGAGGAGGGACCGGGCGAACTGATCAACGCAGCGAGCTTCGTCTTCGACGCCGATCTCAGCGGCCCGCTACGTGATCGCCGATTCCTGCTCGGCTACTTCGACCAGCCGACAACAGGCACCGCGCTGGTACCCGGCCGCGAGTTCGGCCGCTGGTCGCTCGGCATCCCCTTCGGCCCCGACTCCGGCGAGACCGCCGCCGACTTCACCGAGCAACGCTGCGTCGAACTGACCCGCCGCGCGATCGGCGACCCGAACCTCGAACTCACGCTCGTGCCTCTGATGACCGGCTCGGACCAGAAGATCGCCGCCACCCGGATCGGTGCATGGGTCGCGGACCGCTACCGGGTCGGCCGGATCTTCTTCGTCGGCGACGCCGCCCACGTCTTCCCACCCACCGGCTCCTTCGGCGCGAACACCGGCATCGCCGATGCCGACAACCTCAGCTGGAAGCTCGCCGCGGTCCTCAAAGGCCAAGCGGGCCAGTCGCTTCTGGATAGCTATCAGGACGAGCGCCGCCCTGTCGCATTCGTCACACTCGATCAGGCGATGCAGCGACTGCGGGGCAGGCACAGCGGCACCGGCGACGACGCGGCCACCATCGACGACCTCACCATGATCCTCGGCTACCGGTATCGGTCGGCGGCCATCCACTCCGAGGCAAGCACTCCGGACGGGCCCGTCGAGGACCCCCGCCATCCCAGCGGCCGCCCCGGCCTACGCGCACCGCACCTCTGGCTGCGCCGGCACGAAACGACCCTGTCCACCATCGACCTGTTCGACGGCGCGTTCACCCTGCTGATCGGCGCGGCCGGTTCCGAATGGCTCGCTGCGGCGGAAAAGGCCTCCGCCGCAACAGATCTCGATCTGGTCACCTACCGCATCGGCACCGACTTCGACGATATCGACGGTAAGTTCCACCCGGCCTACGGCATCACCACCACCGGCGCGACCCTCGTCCGGCCGGACGGATTCGTCGCCTGGCGCGCCACCGACCTGCCCGAGCAGCCGGACCACGAACTGTTGCGCGCACTGACCCGACTGCTCGCCCGCGAAGACAGCCACGCCTGACGAATTCGGCCCCGGGCGGCAACCATCCGCCGTCCGGGCCGACTGTCACCGCGCACCGCCCGACACGCGATCGGCGGGCCGCTGTGCCAGCCCGGATGCGAAGATCGCCGGCAGGTGACTACGTTCGCGTGCATGGATGCAGACACGCTGCCGGGAGGCGACAGCACGGACACGCGAGTCGATCATCTCGGTCGACGGCGGCTGTTCCGACGCGGACGACGAATCCCGGTGGTGAGTCAGGCGGTCGGCAAGCTGGTCGCCGATCGACCCGCGACCGCGGACACGATCGTCGCGGCACCCTCACCGCTGCAACCGATCGACCTGACCGACGACGAAGCGGTCGCCGAGGTGCTCGATCTCGCGGTCCGGGTCGGCGAGGTGGTGCTGGCCTCCGGCACCGGCGTGATCGACACGACCACCCAGGTCCGCTTCATCGCCGCCACCTACGGGCTGGTCCGCTGCGATGTCGACGTCACCTACGACACCATCCGGATCTGGACCGACCGCGGTCCCCGGCTACCGCCGGCCAGCAGCATGCGCATCGTGCGCTACCGATCACTGGACTTCACCCGGCTCGCCGCCGTCGACCGGCTGACCCGGCGCATCCGCAACGAGGTCGTCGCACCGGAGGACGCGCGCGCCGCACTGGACATCATCACGAAGGCGCCGCATCCCTACCACCGCTGGACGGCCACCTTCGGCTGGTCGCTGCTCGCCGCGTCGATCGCCGCGCTGCTCGGCGGCGGAATCGTCGTCGCGGGAGTCAGTTTCGCGACCACGCTCGCCATCGACCGGTCGAACCGCGTGCTCAATCGCTACGGCCTGCCCTTCTTCTTCCAGCACATGGTGGGTGGCGTGATCGCCGCGACGCCCGCCGTCGTGCTGGCCACCCTGGCCGGTCCGCTCGGCATCGACGTGGATCCGTCACTGATCATCGCGGCCGGAATCACCGTGCTGCTCAGTGGATTACAGCTGGTCGGTGCGGTCCAGGACGGGATAACCGGCGCGCCGATCACGGCGACCGCCCGCATGCTCGAGGTCATGATGATGACCGGTGGCATCATCGCGGGCATCGCGATCGCGTTGCGGGTCGGCTACATGGTGAACGCCACCGTGCCGCCGTTCCTCTTGCCGACCGGCGACATCACCGATCTTCCGGTCAAGATCGTCGCCGGTGCCGTCGCCGCGCTCGCCTTCGCGCTGGCCTGCTACGCGGAGAAGCGGGCGCTCGCCGCGGCGGCGGGCAGCGGCGCGGCGGGCACCATCTGCTTCCTGATGGTGCAGCAGGCCGGCTTCGGCCCGGTGCTCTCCTCCGGCGTCGCGGCGACGGTGATCGGTATGGCCGGTGGCCTGATGGCCCGGCGCGCGCTGACTCCCCCACTGGTCGTCGCGGTCGCGGGTATCACCCCGCTGCTGCCCGGTCTCAAGCTGTATCGCGGTCTCAACGCGTTGCTCAACGATCAGTTGGTGATCGGCGCCAACCAATTGCTCGCCGCGTTCGGCGTCGGCTGCGCGCTGGCCGCGGGCGTCACCCTCGGCGAATGGTTCGACCGCACCGTTCGGCGGCCGCGCATCATGCGCCGCTTCGGTTCATTGCGCCGCCCGATCGTGCGGCGCATCCGGCCGCGGGGCTGGCGCAGGCCGCCGCCCATTCAGTGAACCAGGCGGGTGCGTCCCGCACGCGAAACCTGTATCGTCAGACGGGTTAGTTAGGGTAGCCATAGTTGGAGGCGACCCGCCGGCGACACAGGTGAGGTGGTTCGGATATGTCAGAGGCAGCACCGTTCTCGAAGCAGATCCGCAGTGCCACCGAGGAGCAGCACAACGATGCCCGCAGCTCGCGGTTCATCACCGACATGCTCGGCGGCGCGCTCGGCATCGACTCGTATCAGCGCTACACCGGCCAACTCTGGTTCGTCTATCGCGCGCTCGAAGCCCGCTGGGACAGCCTCGCCGCAGACCCGGTCGCCGGACCGTTCATCCGCACCGAGCTGGCCCGCACCGCCGAGCTCGAACGCGACCTGGCCCACCTCATCGGCCCGCACTGGCGCGACGAGCTCGCGCCGCTGCCCGCGACCGTCGCCTACACCGACCGCATCGACGAGTGCGCCCGCGACTGGCCCGCCGGCTACATCGCGCACCACTACACCCGCTACATGGGCGACCTGTCCGGCGGGCAGATCGTCCGCGACACCGCCGAGCGGCTGTGGAACCTGCCGCACCGCGGCGACGGTGTCCGTTTCTACGTTTTCGACGCCGTCGCCAACCCGGCCGCGTTCAAGCGCGAATACCGCGCCCTGCTCGACCGGCTGCCGCTCGACGATCTCGAACGCCGCCGCGTGCTCGATGAGGGTCAGCGCGCCTATTCCATGAACACCGCGGTGTTCATGGAACTGGCGCAGGAGTTTCCGGCGGCTCAGTAGGCGCCCGCCCCGCGCGTCACCGCCCCGATCGTCCTGGCGATGAGTAGCAGATCCAGCACCATGGACCAGTTCTCCACGTAGGAAAGATCAAGTCGCACCGAGTCTTCCAGCGATAGATCCGATCGTCCGCTGACCTGCCACAGCCCGGTGACCCCCGGCTTGACCAGCAGCCTGCGCCGCATCTCGCCGTCGTAGCTGTCCACTTCGCGCTGCACCTGCGGGCGCGGGCCGACCACGCTCATCTCGCCGCGCAGCACGTTGAAGAACTGCGGTAGCTCGTCCAGGCTGAACTTGCGGATCACCTTGCCGACCGGCGTGATGCGCGGGTCGTCCTTCATCTTGAAGAAGACCGGGTTGCCGCCGTTGCGCGCGATGAGCGCGTCGACGCCCGCCTCCGCCTCGGTGAACATGCTGCGGAACTTGATCATCCGGAACGGCTTGCCGCCCCGCCCGATTCGCTCCGACAGATAGAACACCGGACCGGGACTGGTGAGCTTCACCGCCAAGGCGATGGCCAGCATGGTCGGCGCGATCGCCACCAGTACCGCGGCCGCGAAGCACACGTCGAACACCGCCTTGCCGGCCGACTTGGCGCGGTCGTATTGCGGTTTCGCGATGTGCAGCATCGGCACTCCGGCGACGAAGCGATTCGTCAACCGGGTGCCCGCGATGTCCACCACGCCGGGCGCGACGATCAGCTCGACCCCGAGCGGGTCGAGTTCCCAGGCCATCCGGCGCAATTCGATCGGTCCGAGATGATCCGTCGCGGTGACCGCGACGGTGTCGGCGCCGCTGCGGCGCACCGCGTCGAGCACCGTGCGGTCGCTGCCGACCACCGAGAACGTGTGCCCCGAGGGTTCTCGGATGTACTCGGTGATCTCGTTGAGCCCGTTGGGGACACACACACCGACCACCCGGTATCCCGAGGCGGGGTCGCCCGCGAAGGCATTGGCCATCGCCTGGGCCGCCTCCGCGCAGCCGACGACGAGCACCGAGGTCCGGTACTCCCCTCGCCCGCGTAGTTGTCGCGCGTGGATCCGCCAGAGCAGCCTGCTCAGCATCAAACCGAACAGACCGAGCGGTAGTGCAATAGCCAAATAGCCACGAGCGAACTCGACCTGGAAAACCAGCGACACGATCGCGAGCACGCCGAACAGTCGCAGCGTCGCCGAGACCAGCCGCCGGTACTCCTCACTGCCGCTGCCGACCACCTGCGGCGATCGGGTGTGACCGACCGCGAGGAAGGCGGCCCAGGCTAGCGCGAGCGCCCCGGAGACGACCGTGTACCCGATCTCATAGGGCAGATGCCACGCCAGCGGGGGGGCGGCGGGTCCGCCGAATCGGATGATCTGGGCGAGCACCATGGCCGCCACGATCACACCGAAATCCGTTGCACCTAGGCGCTTTACATACTCGGCCTGCCATCGTTCACGCTCGGAGCGCGGCAGGGGGTTCGGCGATCGGCGATAGTCCAGATCGTCGTCGTCGGTGAGCTCATAGCTCATGGAAACGCACCTCCCCATGGGAGAGAAGAAAAAATGTAGCCCCCCGATCTGCATTGATCGGTCCCCACGGCACCAACTCGACCGTGTCAGGTGTCCCGTCCTTCGGCGGCCAGAAGCCGATTGTTACAGAACACAATCCGTTTCACATGTCGAATCATCAGGGCCGCAAAGTGTTCCAGGCGGTAGCGGATAAAGGAACGGTCGGTTTGTCGCCCTGGTATGGTTTCGATGCTCGCGGGCGCATGCGGCCAGGTCGCGAACTTTCGCTACCCCCAGGCGAATTCGTCCCATGAGAGCCGATCCACTAAGCCTCTGGGTAGCGGCTTGGAAGCTACCCGCCAGGAACGGTTGAAAAGTACCGGAAATTACCTCCCGGCCAGCCGATTTCACCTACGCCACGCGCGGCATTCGTTGTAACGTCTCACTGGATCGAGTCGACGTCAGGGGTGCGCCGGCAATGCGCCGGTACGTACGACTCTCGGCAGAAGGTTGGGCTGCGTTGCTGTGTCGACTGTGTGATTCCGAACGATTGACGAGCGTGCTGGATTTGGGCGCAACGCCGCCGTGCGAGAAGTTTCTTGCGCCGAACGAACTAGATCTACCCGAATCAACTTACCCGCTGCATCTTCGATTGTGCGCGGACTGTCTGCTGTTGCAGATACCGGCGTTGATCACTCCGGCGGAGACGTTCACCGAGTACGCGTACTTCTCGTCCTACTCCGACAGCTGGGTACGACACGCGGAAACCTTTGTCGCACAGGCGATCCAGCGGCTCGACCTGGACGCGGACTCGTTCGTCGTCGAGGTGGCCAGCAATGACGGCTACCTGCTCCGGCACGCCGTGGCTGCAGGTATCGCCTGCCTCGGTGTCGAACCGTCGGTGAACGTCGGCAACGCGGCTCGGGAGGCGGGCGTGCCCACCGAGACCGCCTTCCTCGACGAGGAGTCCGCGGCGAAGATCCGCGCGACGCACCGACCGGCCGACCTGGTGGTGGCCAACAACGTCTACGCCCACGTGCCCGACCTGCGCGGCTTCACCCGCTCGCTGCGCACGCTGATGGCCGACGACGGCTGGTTGTCCATCGAGGTGCATCACGCGCTGAACCTGCTGCGGCTCGGCCAGTTCGACACCATTTACCACGAACACTTCCAGTACTACACCGTGCACTCCGCGCAGCGTGCGCTCGCGACGGCGAAGCTGTCGGTCGTCGACGTCGAACTGCTGGACACGCACGGTGGTTCGATCCGGTTGTGGGCCAGGCCGACCGAAGTGGGTGCGATACCCAGTAGCCGAGTCGCCGATGTGCTTCGGCAGGAACAGGATGCGGGCCTGCATCAGGTCGACGGATACCACCAACTACGGACGCGCACCGAGGCGGTCCGCCACGACCTGCTGCGATTCCTGCTCGACCAGCGCGCCGCGGGCAAGCGCGTCGTCGGCTACGGCGCGCCGGGCAAGGGCAACACCCTGCTCAACTACTGCGGCATCCGGACCGACCTGCTCGAATACACCGTCGACCGAAACCCGTACAAGCACGGGCGATTCACCCCGGGCACCCGGATCCCGATCTACCCGCCCGACCGGATCGACCTGGATCGACCCGACGTCGTGCTGGTGCTGCCGTGGAATCTCGAAGCCGAGATCACCGAGCAGCTCCGCCACATCGCCTCGTGGGGCGGCCAATTGGTCTACCCACTCCCGGCACTGCACAGTGCCGATCTCACCAGTCACAACGTCGTGAACAGCGCACCACAGAAAGAAATGACAGGGAGGGGAGCACGATGAAGGTTGTGCTGTTCTGCGGCGGATATGGCATGCGGATGCGTGATGGCACCGATGACATGATCCCGAAGCCCATGCAACTGGTCGGTCCACGGCCGCTGCTGTGGCACGTGATGCGCTACTACGCGCACTACGGCCACACGGAGTTCATCCTGTGCCTCGGCTACGGCGGCCTGCACATCAAGAACTTCTTCCTGACCTACCAGGAGTCGGTATCCAACGACTTCGTCATCCGCGACGGCCAGGTCGAGATGCTGAGTTCCGACATCAGCGACTGGAAGATCACCTTTGTCGACACCGGCCGGGAATCGCCCATCGGCGAACGACTGCGCCGGGTCCGCGAGTACGTCGCGGGTGACGAGCACTTCCTCGCGAACTACGCCGACGTGCTCACCGACGCACCGCTCGACGAAATGATCGGCAAGTTCACCGATTCCGGTGCGGCGGCCTCGATGATGGTGGTGCCGCCGCAGTCCTCGTTCCACTGTGTCGACATGAAGCCGACCGGTGAGGTGAAGGAGATCATGCCGGTGTCGCGGATGCCACTGTGGGAGAACGGCGGCTACTTCGTGCTCAGCCAGGAGATCTTCGACCTGCTGCCGCCGGGCGGCGATCTGGTCGCCGACGCGTGCGGCACGCTGGCCGGGCAGGGACGACTGTTCGGTTACCAGCACCTCGGCTTCTGGAAGCCCGCCGATACGTTCAAGGAGCGGGCCGAACTCGACGCCGGCTACCAGTCCGGCAACCGGCCCTGGATGGTCTGGGAAAACGCGTGATCCGGCTGAACGTCGGGGCGGTCGCCGAGATCGCCGTGCTCGGTGCGCATTGCGACGACATCGCCATCGGCATGGGAGCCACGCTGCTCACGCTGGCCCGCGCGCACCCGGGCCTGCGGGTGCGCGCGCTGGTGCTATCCGGCGCCGGCTCCGCCCGGGCAGACGAGGAAAGCCTTGCGCTGGACGCGTTCTGCCCCGGCGCCGCGGTGGACCTCACCGTGCTCGATGTGCCCGACGGTCGAGCGCCCGCGCACTGGGACCGAATCAAGAACGAACTCAACACCTTTCGGGCTCGGGTGCAGCCCGATCTGGTCTTCGCGCCGCAGCGCGGTGACGCGCACCAGGATCACCGGCTGCTCGCCGAGTTGGTGCCGACCGAGTTCCGCGATCATCTCGTGCTCGGCTACGAGATCCTCAAGTGGGAGAGCGACACTCCCGCCGCCGGCGTGTACCACCGGCTCACCGCCGAACTCGCCGAGGAGAAGTCGCGACTACTGCTGAAACACTATCCGTCCCAGGCACACCGGGACTGGTTCGACGAGCAGGCCTTCACCGCCCTCACCCGGCTACGCGGCGTGCAGAGCCACAGCCCGCACGCCGAGGCGTTCCTGCTCGACAAGGCTGTCATCGACTTCGGAGGTTCCTAGCCATGCGGGTTCTGCTCACCGGTCACCAGGGATACCTCGGCACCGTCATGGCGCCGATCTTGCGCGCCAACGCGCACGAGGTGGTCGGCCTCGACGCAGGCTTCTTCGCCGACTGTGTGCTGGGCGACCTGCCCGGTGATCCGCCGGGGCTGACCATGGATCTGCGCGACGTGACCGTCGAGGAGCTGCGCGGCTTCGACGCGGTCATCCATCTCGCCGCGCTGTCCAACGATCCGCTCGGCGCGCTGGCGCCCGAGATCACCTACGCCATCAATCATCACGCGTCGGTGCGGCTGGCTCGACTGGCCAAGGAGGCGGGCGTGCGGCGGTTCCTGTACGCCTCCACCTGCTCGGTCTACGGTGCCGCCGGCGCGGATCTGGTCACCGAGGACGCGCCGCTGCGTCCGATCACCCCGTACGCGGAGAGCAAGGTGCGGGTGGAGGACGACGTCGCCGTACTGGCCGACTCCGGCTTCTCCCCCGTATTCCTGCGCAACGCAACGGCTTTCGGCTTCTCGCCACGGTTACGGGCCGACATCGTGCTCAACAATCTGGTCGGGTACGCCACGCTGACGGGCGAGGTGAAGGTGCTCTCCGACGGCACGCCGTGGCGACCGCTGGTGCATGCCCGCGATATCGCGTGGGCGTTCGCCAACTGCCTCACCGCGCCGCCCGCGGCAATTCACTGCCGCGCCTTCAACATCGGCACCGAGGCCAACAACCTGACCGTCGCCGACATCGCCCGCGCGGTGGTGGAGGCGGTGCCGGGCTCCCGGCTGAACATCACCGGCGAGAGCGGCGCCGACCCGCGTTCCTATCGGGTCGACTTCTCGGCGGCCCGCTCCGCCATCGGTTTTCGCGCGCTGTGGACCGTGCAGGCCGGGGCGGACGAGCTGTTCCAGGAGTACACCGCGCGCGGCCTCACCTATGACGACTTCTTCCAGAAGTTCACCCGGTTGCCGCATCTGGAGCGGCTGCGCGACTCCGGGGTGCTCGATGAGTCGATGCGCCGGGTGCAGCCCGGAACCGCCCGTGTTCCGGCTACCTAGGCACCGGCCGTCGTCACAACGCCGCGAGCAGCTGCTGCCAGCTGCCCGCGGCGGCGTCACGTGCGGATACCAGCGTGACCGGCAGCGGCCAGGCGATGGCCAGGTCGGGATCGTGGTACGCGACGCCGATGTCCTCGGTGGGGTCGTGCGGGCGGTCGATGCGGTAGCAGACGTCGGCGGTGTCGCTGAGCGCCTGGAAGCCGTGCAGGAATCCGGGCGGCACATAGAGGTGCCGGAACGTCTCGTCGTCGAGCCGGAACGCCTGCTGGCGACCGAACGTCGGCGACTCACGTCGCAGGTCGACCAGCACGTCGTGCACCGCGCCGTGCGCGCAGCGGACCAGCTTCGCCTCACCGCGCCCGGTTCGCCCGTGCATGCCACGGACAACCCCGCCGACCGAACGGGATTGGGAATCCTGCTGGAACGTGGCCGACGCACCGGGGGTGCCGAGATAGGTGTCGAACTCCGCCGCGTCGAAGGTTCTGGTGAACAGGCCGCGGTCGTCGCGGAACGGTTCGGGTACCAGAACGAGGACGTCGGCAAGCTCGGTCTGCTCGATGCGCACCAAGCCATGGTGCCACGGGTGGGCGCCGCGTCGGCTCGCAACGAAGGGGCGCACCGTGGATCCGGTCGCTAGCGCGCGTCGCTGTCGAGGTTGCGGGAGCATCGATCTCAGCCCGGTGCTCGATCTCGGCATGGTCCCCGCCGCCGACTACTTTCCGCCCGCCACCTCCCCGGTCGGCCTCGCCGAGACGGCCCATCCGCTGCGGATGGACCGGTGCGCGCCCTGCGGCCTCGCGCAGCTGGCCGAGGACGACACCCGCGCCGAGGAGCCGCGCGGCATCGAACCGGCGGCGCTGCGCGATCAAGCCGCCGACGCGGTCGCCAGGGTCGCGAAAGCCGGTCTGCTGCAGGGCAAGACGGTGCGCGAGTTCGGCAGCCCGCACGGCGGCACCTGGGTGCCGCTGCTGACCGAGCGCGGGTTCGCCGCCACCGACGAAGTCGGCGACGTGGTGCTCGATTGCTTCGGCCTGATGCACGAGCCGGATCAGCGCGCGGCGGTCGCCGAGCGGGCCGCGGCGACAGCGCCGGACGGCCTGCTGTTGATCCAGTTCCATTCGCTGGCAACCATCGTCGCGGGCGGTCAGTGGAACGCGCTGCGGCACGGCCACTTCGCCTATTACTCGCTGTCCGCGCTGAGCCGTTTGCTGGCCGCCGCAGGCATGAGCATCACCACCGCGTGGCAGTTCGACCTGTACGGCGGCACCGTGCTCGTCGCCGCGCGGCACGGCACTCATCCGCTCGATGCCGCCGCACGCGAGATCCGTTCGCAGGAAACCGAATACACCGAGTACGCCGCCGTGCGCAGCCTGCAGCAGGCCGCGGACGGGCATGCCGAGGTGTTGCGCCGCTGGCTGACCAGGCATGCGGCACAGGGCGATCGGATCTTCGCGTACGGCGCGGCCTCTCGCGCGGTGGCGCTGTTCAGTCTGGCGGGCGTCGATCGCGGGTTGATCGCCGCCGTCGCCGACGCCTCGCCGGCCAAGCAGGGTCGCCGGATGCCGGGCACCGACGTGCCCATCATCGCGCCCGCCGAACTTGTCGCGGCCCGACCGGATCTCGTGCTGCTGACGCTGCCCGATCTGCTGCCGGAGGTCCGCGCCCGCTATCCGGAACTCGACGGTTGCTGGATTGTCGACGACCCGGCCGACTCGACCGTCAAGGGAGGATGAACTTGCCGCGCATTCGCTGTCCCCCAGCGCATTTGTTGCCCGTTTGCTCTATGCGCTTGACCTGACATGATTTCGTTTACCGAACACCTGTTGGCCCAGATGATCAATGAGGTTCTTCGCTCCCGCGTGCCGGGGAGCGGGCATCGAGCGAACTACCCCGCTCGGCCAGGTGTGTGTGCAGAGGGGACAACCTGATGAGGAATGACACGCAGCAATGCGGCCGAAGTGTCCGTATGTTCGCGATCGCCACGGCAGTGGCGTCGGGACTGGTCTTCGGAACCGGCACCGCGGGAGCGGTCGTCGACAGCAGTAGCCAGATCGTCGATCAGCAGGATCGGTCGATCGAGGCGATCCAGTCCGACACGAGAATCGATTTCGTGCCGCCGCTGGACGGAAACCCGTTCACTCGCGAGTGGTTTCACACCGGCGAGGCTTCGTACAAGGTCACCGGTCCGAGTGCGAGTGACTGGCGCGGGCACATCACCGTCGGCTATCAGGTCGGCTATCCGGCGACGCTGACCGGGCGGTTGAAGTTCGGCTACTCGACCCCGGATCTCGGGCTGGATCTCGGCGGCGACAGCGGCGCGCTGCTCAAGCTGAACGGGCTGATCCCGCGGGCGGGCATCGAGTTGGAGGTCGGCCTCGGCCCGGGCATCCAGACGGTCGAATTCGCGGGCGGCGACGTTTCCGGCACCGCGGGCTTCATCCGGATCGGCGGTTACCACGCCACGGTGACCGGCGTGATCGGGCAGACCACGATCCGGCCGTTCGTCAAGGTGGTCACCGGCAACGGCGACACCGTGTACACCTACGGGCGGCTCTGGACCATCTGAAGACCGGCCGACGCATCGGAGCCGCCCCGTCGCCGGGGCGGCTCCGATGTCTGTACGTCAGACCAGTAGGTCCGGCCGGTTCCGCACGGTCGCCACGGTGCGAACTCGCAAGCGGTACAGCGCCGCCCGCGCCAGCCGGGTATCGCCGGCCAGCACGTCGCCGCGGCTCACCAGGTGCGGGTAGTCGCCCGCGATACGGTGATGGAACCGGTACATGTCGGTCAACTTGCTCACCGTCGAGGTGCGACTGCACAGGTTGAACGACGAATTACGCCAGGCGGCAAGGGTTTCCGACATGCCGAAGAACACCCCGAAGGACGAGACCCTGGCGAACAGATCCACGTCCATCGGGAACACCAGGTCGCCGCGCAGCCCGCCGACCAGGTCGAAGTGCTTGCGGTAGAACATCGCCGCCGCGGTCGGCCCGAAATCGGCGGGCCCACGCCGCACGATCACCCTGGCCAGCGCCCGCGGGCTCTGCCTGCCGAGCAGTCCGGCCAGACCGAGCCCGCTTTCCAGCAGCCCGCCGTCCTCGTCGATCACCTCGAATCGGCTCGACGAGATGGCGATCGACGGGTCGCCGACCATCACCGCGAGCTGGGTGGCCAGCGCGTCCGGCCGCAGCACGTCGTCGGCGCAGACGACCTTGATCAGATCACCGGTGGACGCGGCGACCACCTTGTTCCAGTTGTCCCCGATCGGTAGCACGGTGTCGTTGCGCAGCACCCGGATTCGTGGATCGTCGATCGCGCGCGCGATGGCGCCCGTCTCGTCGGTGCTGGCGTTGTCCAGCACCACGAGTTCGAAGTCCACGTCCTGGTCCAGGACCGAGCGCAGCGTCGTGGCCAGTGTGCGTCCCGAGTTGTAGGCGGGAACGCAAATCGACAGTCGTGTCATGACCTATCCCCCTAGCTGATGGGCCGGGCGGACCGGTCCGCTTTCCACCAGCCGGAAGACCCGTTCGAGCCCGGCCCGGCTGGCTTCGATCTGTTCGATAGCCTTCTGTTGCAACGCTTCTCGCACGACCGGCGCCTCGGTCCAGGACTCGCGCACGGCTTCGGTGAGGGTCTTGTCCAGTTCCGGGTCGTTGAGGTGCACGATCCGCAGTCCGGTGCCGAACATCTGTAACAATCCGTGGAACTTGTCGTCGTAGTACTCCGAGGCGGTGATGCCGACCGCCGGAATCCCTTGGGAGAGTGCGAACACCGCGAGATGGTAGGCGCTGGTGACCAGCACCCGGCAGCCCGCGACCTGACGGGCGACATCGTGCGGCGTGCCGCCCCGGCCGACGGCGGGCCGAGCGCTTGTCGCGCCCGCGAGTAGCGGCAGTGTCGAAAGGCGATCCTCGGAGGCGTATTCGGAGATGATCAGTGGCACCACGCCGGCGTCGAACTCACCGGCGCAGGCGCGGACCACCCGGCCCAGCGTCGCCTGCGCGGACGCGGTGACGCGCGAGTAGTCAGCCACCCGTAGGCACAGCCCGATATCCGAGCCGATTGTGGCCTGGCGCAGGCGATAACCGAATTCGACGGCGTCGTCACCGGTGACCAGCACCCGTTCCGGCGCGACGCCGAACCGCGACAACAGTTCTGGGCCGCGCCGTCCTTCGCGCAACGCCAGGAAGTCCACGCCCGGCAGCACCTCGGCGGCGCGGCGCGCCAGGGCCGGGTCACGCAGCGGGCCGAGGCCCTGGCCGACCAGTGCCGTCGGGATGCCGCGCGACCGTGCGTGTTCGAGCAGGTTCAGCGTGCGGTGCGCTTGGTAGCGGTCGACATCGGTCATGTACCCACCGCCGAGCGCGAGCACCAACGACGCCTGCTCGACGGCGGCCGGGATCTCGACCGGGAATTCGGTCTGCTCCGGCGTCGTGACGTGTTCGGTGATGCCGGGTCCGGCGGATCGTCGCCGGGCCGCGGAGCGTAGTGCGCGCAGCCGGTCCTTCGGTCCGTCGGTGGCGGCCCGCCAGCGTAGCGCCGCCGGACCCACCAATCTCGTTCCGGCAGAACGACTCAACCGTCCGGACCAGCCGTCACGGCCCCAGCTCCAGTCGGGTCCGCAGAGCGGCTCCGCCTCGGGCAGCAGCGCCTGCAGAATGCCGGGTTGATGCGTGAGCACCCCGATCCTGGCGCGCGGCCAACGTGCCCGCAGCCGTTCGACCGTTACGGCCATCATCGCGATATCGCCGCGGTTACGCAGCCAATACTCGCCGTTTTCGACGAGCACCCTGATGTCGCCTTCTGCGACATCGGCGTGCTCGGCCTCGGAACCTACGGTCCCCACTGTCCATACCCTCCCGCCAGTCCCCCCGCGGGTCGGTCCGTGCCGAGCACGAACTCGTTGTGAAATCTACCCCACGCTATGCATCGCGGCTACCGCACGAAGAGTTACCCCGACAGCTCCGAGCAACTTACTCCGTTGCGCGCGAAGATACTTCGTGCCGACCGGATTGTTTGGTTATCCGCCCGGTGTACAGGGCGCCGAGCGATGCACCGGCGAATGCCGTGCAATAGTCGACGAGTTCGGCCATCGGCACATCCAACCGCCCGCCCTGTTTCTCGACCAGAACGCGCTCGAGCATGCCGACGACCGACAGTGCGTAGATATCTACTAGTTCGACGGGTGGTTGTGTCTCGGGTCGCGCGTCGGTGGCGGTCGCGGCGACCAACCGGGCGAATCGCCACAGCGCCTCCCGCATGCGGTGTTCCGCGCCGGCCCCGGTGGGTTCGACGAACACGATCCGCAGTTGGCGTGGATCCTCGGCCAGCGCCGTGAGGAACGTGCCGATCCCCGCGCGCAGCTTGCGGGTCCCCTCGGCCCGCTGCGCGTCCACCGCAACGGCCACCTCCGCGAACAGCTCGTCGATGACCTTGTCGAACACGGCGGCGAACAATTCCTTGGTGCCGCCGAACGATTCGTAGAAGTACCGGTCGGTCAGCCCGGCCGCGCCGCACAGGTCCTTGACCCCGGTCGCCGCGTAGCCCCGCGTCCCGAACAGTTCCAGGCCGGCCGCCAGCAGCTTGCTCCGCCGCGCCGCGACCCGATCCGCCGCACCGACCCCGCCGTAGGGCCGCACCGGTCGTCGCTTGGCATCACCGCTCATCGCTGGTCCCTGCTCGTCATCCTCGCATTGTCTCCCATCGCGAGCGGCTATCTGCTAAATATGACTATCAGGATAGTCAGAAATGTGAACGGGGTCGTGCATGACAGCTCAATATCGGGACAGCGCGGTCAGCAGGCGATCGGTGCTGCGTGGCGCGGCGGGTTTGGCCGGTGCCGCCGGTTTGGCGGCGACCGCGGGCCCGGCGGCGGCACAGGTGACACGCAGGCGAAACGGCCCGCCTCGCAACACGGTTGCGGTGCTCGGCGCGGGCATCGGCGGACTCACCGCGGCTCACGAGCTCGCCGAGCGCGGCTTCGAGGTGACCGTGTTCGATCGCAAGGAGTTGGGCGGCAAGTCGCGCACCATCCCGCTGCCCGGTACCGGCCGCGACGGGCGGGCACCGCTACCCGGTGAGCACGGCGCGCGCGGCTTCACCTCGTTCTATCACCACGTGCACGACACCATGCGCCGCATCCCACTGCCGGGTTCCCGGAATACGGTGCACGACAACCTGATTCCGTTCTCGGTCAACGACCCGCGGTATCCGCGCGCCAACAATCTGCCGGACGGCTTCCCGCTCATGTTCGGGTTCTACTTCGACCCGCGCCAGGCGCTCACGCCGGAAGGGTTGCAGCGCATCCTGATCGAGGGGTTCGTCAAGAACAACCTCATCCCGCTGCCCGAGGCGATCCACATGGCCGGACGGGTCGTCACCTATCTGACCTCCAGCGAGGACCGCCGCTTCGGCCAGTGGGAGCACGTCAGCTGGTGGGACTTCGTCGGTGCCGCGACCCGGTCGCCGCAGTTCCAGGCCCTCGCGGCAACGGGTTTGACGCGCGCGCTGGTCGCCGCGAAGGAGTACGTCGCCAGCACCAGGACCATGGGCAACATGATGGAGGGCTTCTTCCTCGCCCTGCTGCAGGAGCTCACCGGCGGACCCAAGGTCTACGAGGTGCTCAACGGCCCGACCAACGAGGCCTGGCTGGATCCGTGGCTCACCATGCTGCGCGACATGGGTGTTCAGTTCCAGCCCGGTCATGCGCTCGACGGCTTCGAAGTGGCGGGCGATCAGATCGGCGGCGCCCGAATTCGTCAGCCCAACGGCTCGACTCAGTTGCACCAAGCCGACTGGTACGTCTGCGCGGTGCCGACGGATCGCGCACGGAGGCTCTGGTCGCCCGAAATCCGCGGTCTCGATCCAGGACTCGCGCGGATGGACGAACTCACCGTCGACTGGATGAGCGGCCTGCAGATGTTCGTCACCGAAAAGCTGGAACTCGGCGCGGGTTACAACATCTACCTCGACGCACCGTGGCGGCTGACGTCCTACTCGCAGCGCGCGTTCTGGGACGTCGACTACGCGGCGACGTACGGTGACGGCACCATCAACGACGGCCTCACCATCGACATCTCCGACTGGGACACCCCGGGCATCCTGTTCGGCAAGACCGCCAAACACTGCACCCACGAGGAGATCTACCAGGAGACCTGGGCACAGCTGGCCGCCGCGCTCAACGACGACGGCAAGATCCAGCTGCAGGACGGCATCGTCAAGGACTGGCTGCTCGACCCAGGCATCAGCTGGCAAAACGGCCAGAACCAGAGCGACGAACCGTTGCTGATCAACACCATCGGCTCGTGGGCGGCCCGGCCCACCGCGCACACCAAGATCCCGAATCTGTTCCTCGCCGCCGACTACGTGCAGACCAACTTCGACCTGGCCACCATGGAGGGCGCGAACGAGGCCGGCCGCACCGCTGTCAACGCGCTGCTCGACGCCGCGGGCTCCCCCGCCGCGCGGGTCCAGCTGTTCACCCGCGAGTCGATTCCCGCGTTCGAACCGCTGCGCCAGATGGACGCCGCGCGCTTCCGGGCCGGGCAGCCGAATCTGTTCGATCTGGGGTGACCCATCGGTAGCTCGTCGACTGCCCGACCAGAAAGGCCCCCGTCCCCTAGACTTTTGCGGGAGAGGCGAGTTCACCGATAGCGGCTCGTCCGCCATCACCGCCAGTAGGGGGCATGGGTGACGGGTAGTACCGAGACGGTTCGGGTCCACATGACGGGATCCGAATGGTTCGCGTCCGCGCCCGGTGGGCTCAATCGCTACTTCACCGAGCTCTTCCAGGCGCTCGCCAAGCAACCCGGCGCCGCGGTGTCCGCCGCCGCGTTCGGCGCCGACTCCCCCGCGGCCGCCGGAGCCCAATCATGGGGCGGCTTAGGCGGTTCCACGCTGCGGCGAGCACGAACCGCGTTCCTCGATCGCGCCGAATTGCACCGCGACACCGTGCTCGACCGGCACTTCTGCCTCTACGGTCCGGCCGCCATCGCCCGGCGCGGGCGCCTACCACTCGTCATCCATTTCCACGGACCGTGGGCCGCCGAGAGCCGGCTCAGCGGACAGAGCGAAACGGCGGTGCGCGCGAAGTATCTGCTCGAACGCCTCCGATATTCAGGCGCGGACCGATTCGTGGTGTTGTCCAACCACTTTCGCGACGTACTACATACCGACTACCGGGTTTCCTTGGATCGTATCGCGGTCATCCCGCCGGGGGTCGACCTGGATCGCTTCCACGCGTCCCCAGTTCGTGCGGAGTCGGGCGTCCGAACCGTGCTGTGTGTGCGCAGGCTCGAACGCCGGATGGGCATCGATACGCTGCTACGCGCTTGGCCCGAGGTGCGCGCCGAGCACCCGACGGCCCGTCTGGTGATCGTCGGTACCGGCACGGCTGGGGACGAATTACGCTCCGCGGCAAGATCACTCGGTGATACCGTCGAATTCGCCGGGCACGTCGACGACGAGCGCCTCACCGGCCTCTACGAACAGGCGGAGCTGACCGTCGTGCCGACCACCGCCCTCGAAGGATTCGGACTGATCGCGCTCGAATCGCTGGCCGCGGGCCGCCCGCCCATCGTCACCGACTGCGGCGGCCTCCCGGATTCGGTCCGCGGACTGGACCCGTCGCTCATCGTGCCCGCCGGGGACGCCGACGCGCTCGGCGCGCGCATCGTCGCCGCGCTGCACGGCACCGTGCCGACACCGGCGCAGTGCCGGGCGCACGCGGAAACATTCTCCTGGGATGTCACAGCGGAGCGGCATCTCACGATGTACCGGGCAGTCAGGCAATGAGCAGGGCCCTGTTTCTCGCGCACACCGCGGCGCCGTCCGGCGCCGAGCTGGCCACGCTGCGGCTGGTGTCGGCCTTGCGCGACCAGGGACGGCTAGGTGTCGCCATGGTCTACACGGAGGACGGCCCGATGGTCGAGCGGATGCGCGCACGCGGTGTCGAAACCCGGGTGCTGCGCGGCCGATTCGACAGCCGGGCGATGACCATCGACTCGGGTCCGCTGCGGCTGGTCACCGGGTTTCTCCGGCTGCTGCGGCTCGGCTGGTCCCTCGGGGCCACCGCTGGGGAGCTCGGCGCAGATGTTCTCGTGGCGGAGAGCAGTAAGGCGCTGGTGATGGGCGCGGTCGCCGCCCGCCGCGCTCGCGTTCCGCTGGTCTGGCAGGTGCACGACCGCATCTCGGCGGACTACTTCGGCCGACTCCCCACCCTTGTATTGCAGCTACTCGGCCGGCTCTTCAGCCGCGGCTACCTCGCCAACAGCCGAACCACCCTGCGCACCTTGCCGATCGGACGCCGACCCGCGCTCGTCGCTTATCCCGGTGTCGAACTCGGCACCGACCTGCCGCGTCCCGACCAGCGCCCGCCCGCCGACACCGTGGTCGCCGTGGTCGGCCGGTTGTCCCCGTGGAAGGGCCAGGATGTGCTGCTCCGCGCGCTCGCGGCCACGAAAACGCGGCCACGCCAGGTGTTTCTGATCGGTGGCACGTTCTTCGACGAAGAGCCCTATCGCGCCGAACTCGAACGCCTCGCCGAGGAGCTGGGCTTGCCGGTCACCTTCACCGGACATGTCGACGATCCTGCCGAATACCTGCGCGACACCGACATTCTGGTGCACAGCTCGGTGCTGCCCGAGCCGTTCGGCCAGGTCGTGGTGGAAGGCATGCACGCGGGCTGCGCCGTGATCGCCTCGGTGCCAGGCGGTCCCGCCGAGATCATCGAGCCGGGCGTCGACGGCCTGCTCGTCGACGGCGGCGACGAACACCAACTCACCGGCGCACTCGACACCCTGATCGGCGACCCGGCACTGCGCAGCAGGCTGGCCATGGCGGCCCGCCTGCGCGCCAAGGACTTCGACATCACCGAAACGGCGCGCACGGTCGCCGCCTTTCTCGACGACATTGCACAACGCAACGACGCTGCGGGCACACCACATTCACCGGAGAGAGCCCCGCATGGCTGACGACACAGCCCCGAACACCCCCGTCCAGCCACCAGCGCCCGCCGGCACTCATCGCCGAAATACCCAGCACCGCATCGGATTTCTCGGCATCATCCGCGATATCGGTTACGTCAGCTTCGGCAAGTACGGACAGTACGTCGTCACGATAGTGACCGTGCCGCTGACGGCCAGGGTGCTCGGCACGCACGGTCTCGGCCTGCTCGCGATCGGTATGTCGGCCTACTTCATCGGCTCGCTGCTCGTCGATCTCGGCATCACCTCGTATCTGGCCGCTCGGGTGCACGACGCCAGCCTGGGCGGGGACCGCCTCCGCCACATCAACCAGTTGCGCGGCGACTACCTGGCCATCCGCGCGAGCTCCCTCGGCATCCTCGGGTCCGCGCTGCTGCTCAGCTACGCATTCGGCGCACCGGACCATCTGGAGATGATCCTGCTCGGCCTGTTCGCGGGTGGTTTCTGGTCGGCCTCCGAAGACTGGCTGCTCATCGGCCAGGGCCGCTTCGGCGCCTCCACCGCCTACCAGGGCGTCGGCCGAATCGGGTACCTCGTCCTGTTGGTCGCGGTGCTGCCGCGAATGCCCAACGCCCAGGTAGCTGTGCTGTGCCTGCTGGTGTCGTCCATTCCCACCGTCGTGCTGACCTGGTGGGATTCGCTGCGCACCTTCGGGCCGCCGACGCGGCCGCGCGGCATGCGGACCGTCTTACGAAACGGCGCACCGGTTTTCATCTCCCGGCTACTGGTGACGACGTACGGGCAGGGTGCGGCAGCGGTCTACTCGGCGGTACTCGACGCCGTCTCGCTCGGTCTGTACTCGGCAGGCGATCGCCTGGTCCGTGCCATCCAATCCACCCTGGACCCCATAGGTTTCGCGCTACTACCGCGCATGGCGCGCAAGAGCGCTGACGACAACTTCTGGCGGCACGCGTTACAGGCGCTGTTCGCCTGCGTCTGCGTCGCGACGGTCGCGGCCGCCGGGGTATGGCTGACCGCGCCCCTGCTGATCCACCTGGTGTTCGGCGACGACTTCGCCGCCGCGATCGGGCTACTGCGAGTGGAGATCTTCGTGCTACCCGCGACGGCGATCACCTCGTTCGTCACCACCGCCGTGCTGCCGGTGCGCCAGGACACCACCGGTGTGCTGATCGGTGCGGTGCTCGGTACCTGCGTGGCCGCCGTGGCGCTGGTCATCGCGTTTCGCACGCACTCGGTGTGGACGCTGGTCTACGGCACCGTTGTCGTCGAATTCACCGTCGCCTCTTGGTATCTGCTCAGAATTCGCACGTTGATCAACCGCGAGCGAGTAACGCCGTCCCCGAGTCCCGCGATTGTGCTGATGCGGGAGGAGGGCGGATCATGAAAATTCTCTATCTGGGCGACGATTGGGTCGGCAGCAATGCCCACTCGCTCGCCGACGGCTTTCGGCAGGCCGGGCACGACGTGGCGGTCATCGACACGACTCGAGTCACCTTGCCCTCCAGGCTGTCTCCGCCATGGGTCTATTCGAAGCTCGCACGGCGCCGTGCACCATGGAACGTCGCCGGGCTGCATGCCGAAATCGACCGCGCCGCTACCGAATTCCGGCCGGACATGGTGTTCGCGTTCAAAGGAATCCACCTCGACCAGCGCAGGCTGCTCGATATCCCCGCCCGATGGCACGTGCACTACAGCCCCGACGATGTCGCCAACCCCGAGAACACCAGCGCGGAATACCTTGCGCACGAATCGGAATGGGACCACATCGTCACCACCAAACGGCACAACGTCGCCGAGTTGCGCGATCGTGGCGCCCGCGCGGTCACCTTCGTGCGCAGCGCCTACGACCCGGCCTGGCATCATCCCACCGCGCGGCGCGGAACCCGGCAGTTCCTGGTCGGCTTCATCGGCGTGTGCCGCCCGGACCGGCGGGCCGACCTGATCGGGCTCGCCCGCACGCACGGCTCCCGCATGCTGGTGCGCGGGCCGGGCTGGCGTCGAGTGCCCGAATTGCGTTCCACCGGAGCCGAAGTCGGCGGTGCGGTATACGGCGAGCGGTATTCGGAGGTGGTGGCCGGTGTGACCGCCAATCTGGTGCTGCTCAACTCCGACAACCGCGATACCCACACCTGCCGCACCTTCGAAGTGCCCGCAGCGGGCGGCCTTTTCGTCGGCGAACGCACCGACGAGCACGCCGAGCTGCTGCAGGACACCAGCGAATGTTTCCTGTTCTCCGACGCCGATGAGCTGTACGCCGTCCTCGACTGGTGCGCGGCCCATCCCGACAAGGCCGCCGCCGTGGCCGAAGCCGGATATCAACGCATCCTCGCGGGCAACCATCGCTACGTGGACCGGGCGCGGGAGATCATCCATGACATCACCTGAGCCTCGAGCATGACCGCCACCACCGAGGTGCTGCTGATCGCCCTCGCGCTCGCCACCATCGCGGTGGCGGCCAGCACCATTCCCGGCGTCGCCCGGGTGTTCCTCATCGCGCAGGCGGCGTTCTGGTCGCTGTCGTATGTGGCGCGACCCGTGGTACTGCTGTGGGTGCAGCCGGAACCGCGCTTCGGCGACAATGTGCCGGACCCGCGGCTGGCCCAGCTCGGCTACGACCACGGCATCGCGCTGGTGCTCCAGCACATCGTCTTCGGGCTCTGGGTCTACGCGGGATTCGTGGTCGCCTACTCCTTTTGGGCGCGACGGCATCCGCGGGTCGAGCTGCCATCGCTGACCAACGACCCGGATTTCGTGCCGACACTGGTCGCGATGTACGGCGTCGGCCTGCTCGGCCGGGCCGCGTCCTACGCCTCCGGCTCCATCGGCAGCGCGGGCGATGTGGAGAGCGCCAATCCGATCCTGGCCTTCGTCGCCATCCTGTCCACCATCGCCGCCCTCGGCTTGATCATCTTCTACCGGTCCGAACGCACGCTGATGACCTGGCTGGTCCTCGGCGGGTTGCTGCTCGGCGAGCTGGCCTGGACCGCGATCGTCGAATCGAAGACGCCGATCATCGGCGCGGCGATGGCCATCGCGGTCCGTTTCGCCATCCTCGGCTGGACCAAGCGCAAGGCGGTCTCCGTCGCGGCCATCGCGGTGCTCGGCATCGGCGGGTTCGGCTGGCTGCAGTCACTGAAACAGACCCAGTACGCGAAAGCGGAATCGGCGCTGACGGATTCCAGCTATCCGCCGATCGTGCAGCCGTTCCTCAGCATCCTGCGGCGGTTCGATCTGCTCGAGGCCGCGACCGACGCCTATTACCACCAGCCCGGCTTCTGGCTGACCCCCGCCCAGGCGCTGCAACACGCCGTATACAGCCTCATTCCCAGCCAACTGCTCGGCACCACCAAGTTCCAATCCGGCACCGAGTGGGCCAATGAAGTGCGCGGCTCCTCGGTCGATATGACCAAGGTGTCGGTATCGCTGGCCGAGGGCAATCTCAACGAGGGCTTTGTGCTCGGCGGCTATCCGGGTGTGGTCGTCTGCGCCGCGTTCACCTTCCTGCTGTTGCTGGCCTGGGCCAAAGCGCTGTATTCGCGCTTCTTCCCGGTCGTGGTGCTCGGGCTCGCGATGACCGGCGCCTCCGCGCTGTTCGAACGCGGAATCCTCGGCAGCATGGAGAATCTCGGCAAATTCCTGCAGGCCGCCGTGCTCGCCTGGCTCATCTCGCTGCTGGTACGCGAGTACCGGCGGCGCACTCGAGCCGAACCACTGTCCGCCGCAAGGACCTCTCCTGCGGAACCTGTATTCGTCGGGGCATCCACCATCGAAAAGAGAGAATCCCCATGGGATTGATCGACTACTGGCATATCGCGCGCCGCCGCTGGGTCATTATCGTCGCGGTGGTGTTCTTGTGCCTGGGCGCATCGGCCGGATATCTGAGCACCCTGCCGACCACCTATGTCGCCTCGAGCAGCATGTACGTGTCGATGGCGACCGGAACCTCGGTCAACGACTCCTACCAGGGTGGGCTCGCCGCCCAGCAGCGCGTCCGCTCCTACCTGGACCTGGCCACCAGCGCCACCGTCGCCAAGCGCGTCATCGACGACCTCGGCCTGAAGATGTCGGTCGGCGAGGTGCAGGGCAAGATCAAGGCGTTCTCCCCGCCCGCGACCACGAACATCATCCTCACCGTCCAATCCTCGACCGCTGAGGGCGCACGCGACCTGGCCAACTCGGTCACCGCCCAATTCCGCAGGCTCGTAGACGAATTGGAGACCATCGAGCGCGACGCGGCGCCGGCCGCGCGGATCACCGTGGTGGACCGCGCCGAGCTGCCCGCCGGGCCGAGCGGGCCGCAGTCGAAACGTATTCTGGCCCTTGGCCTGCTGGCCGGACTCGCGCTCGGCTGCGCGGGCGCCTTCGTCCGCGACCGCACCGACCGGACGTTGCGCACCTCCAACAACCTGGAAGCCATTCTGCCGGTGCCGATCCTGGGCATCATCGACGCGGGCCGTCCCGGCGCGCCGGGCGAGACCCGCAGGCTCCGCACCCGGCTACTGCGCGAAGGCGAGGCAGGCAGCATCCTGCTGACCAGTCTTTCCCCGCGCTCGGAGTCCGAAGTGGCTGTCGCACTGGCGAAATCGTTCGCCGACATGGGGAGCAAGGTGGTGCTCATCGACGCCGACACCTCGGGTCACGGGAGCTCGCGCGCGGTGGCGAACACGGGCGTCGGTCTGGCGGCCGTGCTGCAGGGCGCCGCACCGGTGCACGAGGCGTTGACCGCGTGGCCGGACACCGGCGTCACCGTGCTTGCGCTCGGCGAGCCCGATGACACGACGCCCGATCTGCTCGCCTCGGATCGGTTCGCGGCCATCGTCGCGAAATTGACCACCGACTACGACCACGTGGTGGTGCAGGCCGCGCCGATCGCGCACGCCGCCGACGCCATCGCCGTCGCGCCGCTGTGCGACCAGACCATCGCCGTTGTACTGCTGGGCGAGACCACCGCGCCGCAATTGCGCGGCGCCCTGGCCACATTCGGCGACAACAAGCTGACCGGCGCGGTAGCGTACAGCAAGCCGGGCAACCGGCTGCAGCGACTTACCGGGAGGCTGCGGCGATGACCAACGAAGCGGTCGGTCGGCGGCGAATGCTCGTCGCGGCGCTCGGTGCGGCGGGTGCTGTGCCGGCGCTCGCGGCCTGCGGCACCGACTCAGCGGTACAGCCCAGCATCGAATTTCGTTCGCCACACGTCACCGACGCTCCGGCGGCGCGCAACGTCCGTGACTTCGGCGCGATCGGCGACGGTATCGCCGACGACACGGCGGCGATCGCCGCTGCGGCCGCGGTGCCCGGTGGCGCCCCGCTGGTGATGTACCTACCCGCGGGGCACTACAACGTGACGGCATGGCCGGACCTCGGCGACTACGCCACGGTGCTCGGCGACGGCGGTGACGTCAGCGTGGTGAACTGCATGGTCGATACCACCCTCGTCGCCCTGCGCAAGCGCAGCCGGGTGCGGTTCGCCCGCCTCGGCTTCTACCTGGCCGGGCCGAAGGCGACGGCGGTCCTGTTGTCCGAATGCTTCCGCTGCTCCTTCGATTCGGTGGTGATCCGCGGCAACCACATCGCCGAAAACCATCCGCGCTTTCTCGAGCAGCGCGGCGTGGTGCTGGAGGGCAACACCGGCGGCACCGCGTTCCTCAACTGCGACATCAACAATTTCGGGTACGGCATCGTCACCTCCTGCATCCAGAACTACGTCACCTCGTCCAAGCTCACCAGCAACTACATCGGGGTGCTCGGCACCGGCAACGACCACAACGCCGGATTGGCGCTCACCAACGTCGAATTCGTGTCCGACGCCGACCCGAAGACCACCGACAAGCACATCCTCATCGACGGCGCGGCGAACGACTGGTGGCTCACCAACGTCTGGTTCGAGGGCGCCGATATCGCGCTGTCGATCGGCCGGGCCGACCGCGGCGGGCCCGCGCAGTTCGGCATGATCAACTGCAAGGTCGCCGCGCGCACGGTCGGCGTGGACATGATCTACTGTCGTCAGCCGTATCTCGCCAATGTCCAGTTCGACAAGGATCTCGACAAGGCGCCGATCGAGCTACGGATCGATCCGGCGAACTGTCCCGAGGGCACCGCGGTGAACCTGATCTCCACCGCGGCAGACGATCTCAATCCGGCACTGTTCCCGCCACGCTGGCATGTGCTCGGTCGCACCAGCACGCACGCGCCTCAGTTCACCGGGACCATCGTCGCCAAGGCCGGGCGCGGCGACGGCGACGTGTTCCAGGCGCAGTCGGCCGACGGCGCGCTGCGCTCGGCCGTGCTGGCCAGCGGCACTTGGCTTTCCGAGCAGACCGAGGGCGGAGTCGTGCTCAAAGACGCATCCGGGACATACTGGCGGCTGTCCGTCTCCACCGAGGGCGCGCTCAAGACGATGTCGCTGGGCAAGACTCGACCGCGCGAGTAGGCGCCATGTCGACCAGTCCGAAATCGTTGGCGCGCATCAGTCTCGGTCCCGTGTCGCTGCACGGCAACGCCGTCGTGCTGCGCCAGGCACGGATAGCGGATTACCCACACTGGCGTCGTATTCGACTGCGGGACCGGCGTTATATCGAGCCGTTCTGGTACAGTTCGACGCTCGACTGGCCGGCGCGACATTGCGGAACACATTGGGTCCGTGAGTGTTTGACCGCTCGCGCCGAGGCGCGGTCGGGCCGTCGACTGTCCACGGTGATCGAGGTCGACGGCCGGTTCGCCGGTCAGGTCGAGCTCGGCTCGATCGACACCGCCACCGGCGCTGCGGAACTGGGCATCTGGGTGGACGCCGAGGTGGCCCGGCACGGGATCGGCGGCATCGCGGCGGCGCTGCTGCTGGACTACGCCCTCGACCAGATCGGCCTGGAGCGGATCACCGCGCCGATCTCGCCCGAGAATGTCGCCGCCGCGCACGGTGCCGCCGAGCTCGGGTTCCAGCGAGAAGCCTTGATGGGCCGCTACTTCGACGTGGGCGGTTCGCGCCGCGACCACGAGTTGTGGTCGGTCACCAGGGCCGATGCGCCGGCGAACGGGTTCGTCGGCTCGTGGCTCGACCGCTACGACGCCCGTCCGCCGCAGCCCCCCGCCGACGACGTGTCCGGCGGTTCGTTCCCCAGGAGCGCGGTGCTCGCCGCGGCCGCGCGCTTCTACGCGGGGCGGGTACTGCATCTGCTCGATCCGCTGCAGGCCGCCCGGCCCGTCCGGCTCGCCGATCCGGAACACCAGGGGATGGTCATCCGAAGTCGGCGACTGTCGGACTGGGGGCAGTGGCGTGCTGCCCGGTTGCGCAGTCGGGCCGCGCTGGCGCCGGATTCGCTGGTCGCCGACGACGGGTGGGCACGGCAGCACAGCCGACTGCGGTGGCTGCGCCAATTCCTCGGTGCCCGTCCAGGTTTGCGTGCGCGGAGCGGGCTGGTGCTGGCGATCGAGGTCGATGGCGCCTACGTCGGCGAGGCCAGGTTGTTCGACCTCGACATGTTCGACCGCAATGCGCGCATGTTCGTCTGGACCGAGCCGAGTCACGGCGACGACGTCCGGACGGCGGCCACCCGGCTGCTGCTCACCTATGCCTTCGGTCCGCTCGGCCTGTGCCGGGTCTCGACGGCGGTCGAGCCTGCGGACAGCCATTCCGCCGATATCGCCGCGCGGGTCGGCATGACCCGCGAGGGGCGCATGCGCTGCTATGTCGGCGCCACCGGTCACCGTGGCGACCACGACCTGTGGGCCGTCACCATCGGCCCGGTGGTCGAACCGGACGTGGAATCCTCGGCTCCGTCCGCGAGACCGACCATCGGCCCCGATCACTCATGAGAGCGCGAGATGGCGGGATCACCGGATGACCTATGGCGGAACGACTTCCGCTGAAACAGCACAAAAGCGACAGGGTGTATATCAAACGACTGACAGGCGACACTGTTGCGCGGACAAGCCGATCCCGCAGACGTACAGTAATGCGCAGAACCGGTGCGCGCAGGGAGGATTCGCGCAGGCCGTCTGCCGTGCGTGTGCGACCCGACTCTTCAGGAGCCCGACCATGGAGTCTATTTCCGCGGATCCGGCGGCACCCCGCCGCTTCACCCGCAGCAACGAACTACAGGCCCGGCTGCACGATCTGGTCCCGGGCGGCGCACACACCTACGCCAGGGGCGCGGACCAGTATCCCGAATTCATGGCGCCGATCCTGGTGCGCGGCAGCGGCTGCCGGGTCTGGGACGCCGACGGCAACGGCTACATCGAGTACGGCATGGGCCTGCGTTCGGTCACCCTCGGCCACGGCTACCGGCCGGTGCTCGACGCGGTGCACCGCGCCATCGCCGACGGCGTCAGCTTCAGCCGCCCGACCGAGCTGGAACTGCTTGCCGCGCAAGACTTCCTGTCTCTGGTGCCGGGTGCCGACATGGTGAAGTTCGCCAAGAACGGCTCCGACGCCACCACCGCCGCGGTCCGGCTGGCCAGGGCCGCCACCGGCCGCACCGCCATCGCCGTCTGCGATCAACCGTTCTTCTCGGTGGACGACTGGTTCATCGGCACCACCGCGATGGACAGCGGCATCCCCGCCGAAACCTCGGCGGGCACCGTGCGATTCCGCTACAACGATCTGCCCTCGCTTGCCGCCGTGCTGGATTCCGGCGCGGTGGCCGCAGTCGTCATGGAGGCAGCCACCGCGCTGTCCGAACCGGAACCCGGCTTCCTGGCGGGTGTTCGAGACCTGTGCGACCGCTACGGCGCGTTGCTCGTCTTCGACGAGATGATCACCGGCTTCCGCTGGTCGGCGGGCGGCGCACAGGCGGTGTACGGCGTGCGGCCCGATCTGTCCTGCTGGGGCAAGGCCATGGGCAACGGTTTCCCGCTGTCCGCGCTCGCCGGTAAACGCGAGTTCATGGAGCTCGGTGGTCTGCGTACCGATCAGGACCGGGTCTTCCTGCTGTCCACCACACACGGCCCGGAATCGGGATCATTGGCTGCTTTTCGCGCGGTCGTGCACGAGTACCGCACCGGCGAACCCATCGCCAAGATGGAGCACGCGGGTCGCCGCCTCGCGGACGGAGTCAACGCGGTGGCCGCCGAGCTCGGCATCGCCGACTATCTCCAGGTGCTCGGGCGACCGTCCTGCCTGATCTTCGTCACCCGCGACCCCAACGGTCAGCCCTCTCAGGAATTCCGAACCCTCTTCCTACAGGAACTGCTGCACCGCGGGGTGCTCGGTCAATCCTTCGTCACCTCGGCCGCGCACACCGACGCCGATATCGATGAGACGATCGCGGCCTGCCGGGAGGCAGCCGCCGTCTACCGCAAGGCGATCGAGCAGGGCAGCGTCGACGGTCTGCTCGAGGGCCGCCCGGTCGCCCCTGCCATCCGCCGCCGCGCGGCACCGCGCCAGATCTCGCCGGTGCACGAATGACGCAGCCGCGCATCGCCATCGTGCACGAGCGGTTCACCGAATTCGGCGGTTCCGAAGCGGTGGTCGGTGAACTCTCCGAAACCTGGCCTGGCACCGACGTTTTCGCGCCCATCGTCGATCCGGCCGGTGTACGCCCGCCACTGACCACGGTCCACGACACCTGGCTCAGCCGCGCCTACGCCGCCACCGGCCGCCGCTCACACGCGCCGCTGCTGCCCTTCGTCCCCCGCGCGCTGCGCCGCCTCCCGCTCGGAAGTCGTTACGACGCGGTCGTTGTCAGCCATCACGCCTTCGCCACCCAGGCCGCGTTCGCCACCGACGCTCCCGTCATCGCCTACGTGCACAGCCCCGCACGATGGGCCTGGGACAAGGACTTCCGCGCCCAGGAGGCGGGCGGCCGCGCGGGCCAACTCGCACTCGCTACCCTCGGCCGACTGGCTCGCAGCGGCGAATTACGCGCCGCCCCAAAGCTTTCCCACGTCGTCGCGAACTCTCGTGCCGTCGCCGCCCGCGTCAACGACTGGTGGGGACTACCCGCGACCGTCACCTATCCCCCGGTCCAGATCGACCGCTTCACCCCCGACGCCTCCATCCCCCGCGACGACTTCTTCCTCTTCGCAGGCAGACTCGTCCCCTACAAGCGCCCCGACTTGGCCATCCGCGCCGCCCAGCGCGCAGGCTGCCGCCTCGTCATCCTCGGCGACGGCCGCTTCCGCACCCACCTCGAAACCCTCGCAGGCCCGGAAACCACCTTCCTCGGTGCAACCTCGCACGAGGTCCTACTGGACACCTACCGCCGCTGCCGAGCCCTGCTCATGCCCGGCGTAGAAGACTTCGGCATCGTCCCGGTAGAGGCGATGGCCTGCGGCACACCAATTCTCGCCGTAAACCAGGGCGGCGCCCTCGACACCGTCTCCCCCGGCAACACCGGCGAACACATCCCGCACGGCCCCGACGAGGCCGTCGTCGACCACCTCGCCAAAGCAATGCTCACCTTCGACCCCACGGCCTACAATCCCGCAACCATCCGCACCCACGCCGAGACGTTCTCCCCCACCGCCTTCCGCTCCCAAATGGCCGCCACCGTCGCCCAGTTCCTGCGCTGACTCGCGCAACTCGGGAATACCGTCAGTCGCTCGGTGGTTGCGGGCGAAGGTCGAGTGATCGCCGTGAGTGAGGAGGCAGCAGTATGTCGCAGGCTGGAGTCGATACCGTCGCCGAGCGGGCCGACGCATCGGGTGATGCCGGGGATCTTCGTGGGCGCACGGTTGTGCTGATCGGCGGCGGCTCGGGCATCGGGTTGCGGGTCGCACATCGAGTGGTAACGGCAGGTGGCCGAGTTGTGTTGGGCGGAAGGACCGCAGCGCGGTTGGCGGGGGCGGCGGCGGAACTGGGGGATGCGGCCAGTTGGCGGACGGTGGATACCAGGGATAGTGCGTCGCTCGCTGACTTCTTCGACGGTATCGAGCGCGTAGATCATCTCTTCACCACGGCGGCGTCCTATCAGGTCGGGCCGATGCGGGAGCTGAGTGCGGCCGAGGCTGCGTCGCCGTTCGAGTCGAAGTTCTGGGGTCAATACCACGCCGTCCGTTCAGCGGCGCCGAAGTTGGCCGCGGATGGATCGGTGGTGTTGATGTCGGGTGCCGCTTCGGCGCGGCCCGCCGGACTCGCCCCGGCGTATATCGCCTGCAATGCCGCTATCGAAGGGCTCGGGCGTGGGCTCGCGGTGGAACTCGCGCCGGTCCGGGTCAACGTCGTTTCGCCGGGCACTGTCGACGGCCACCTGTGGGCGAACCGCCCGGACACCGCTCGTGCGGCCGCGTTCGAGCAGTATCGCCGCGAGACCCTGCTCGGCCGACCGGCCACCGAAGACGAGATCGCGCACGCTGTGGTCTATCTCTTCACCAGCACCTTCACCACCGGGTCCACCCTCTACCCCGATGGCGGTTACACCCTCCGCTGAGTAGCACCGGGCGAAACACGTTGCGGTACAACGTCAGCCGCGCCCGGTGCGCGGCTCAGGCCGAGCAGGTGGGGGCGGGCGGCTTCGGCGCGTTCCAATCGTCGGCGGCGATCCAGCGGAACACGGCGAGCCTTCGGTCGATGAAGCGTTGCAGGCCCTGGGTGGTGCCACAGTCCTGGAGCAGGTTTCCCTGCTTGTAGTACTTGGTGATCAACTCTTTGAGTTTCTCGTTATAGGCGTCCTCCTTTTCACACATTGCCTTCCGTGTGTCCGGGACGAAGGCCGGATTCTGAAACAGTTCGGCGCGGGTTTCGCTGTGCACGGGTTTGTCGAAGATGGCGGGTGAGAGCTCCAACCAATCGCCGACCTCTTGATACCAGCGGTCGTCGTGGTCTTTACCGTCGCAAATCTGCTGTTCGACCTCCGGCGCGACGCCGAACAGCGAACCAGCGGCGTGAGCTGGCGATCCGGGCAGCGCCAACGTGGTAGCGAGCGCGCACGTCACCAACCAGATTTTGGATGAGGATTTCAAAGACCGAGCCCTCCATGTGGTCGTGAATTTCACATGCCTGTCCCTTTGACTAGGCAGTATGTCACTCACCATCACCTAAATCGGGGCATCCCCGCGCCTATCGGTGTGCCGCATTGAAATTGCGCTCGCTCGCATCGGAATACGCGGTGAACTCGACACGATCGCCGCACGAACACCGACGCCGACGGGCGTGTGCGGTGGCAGCGGCAGGCCGCGCGTGGGACAGTCTGAGCATGAACGCGCGCCGTCGCATTGCCGCTGTTGTTGCCGGGGTCATGAGCATCGCACTGGTCGCGGGGTGCGGCACTGCGAGCGAGCAGAGCAGTGGGCCGACGACGTCGACCGCGGCCGGTGTCATTCCCCTGGTTTCGACGAATGATCTACCCGCAGCCAAGCCCGACGAGGTGCACCTGTTCGGACTCAACGATCTGCACGGCAACCTGGAGCCGCCGGCCGGCTCGACCGGCAAGGTGTCCGGCTACGACGCGGGCGGCGCGGCCTACCTGGCGACGCATCTGGCGCGGTTGAAGGCGGCGTATCCGGCGAGCGCGGTAGTCGCGGCGGGCGACGACGTCGGGGCCAGTCCGCTGGTGTCGGGCCTGTTCCACGACGAGCCGACCATCACGTTCATGAACACCATCGGCGTCGCCGCCTCCTCGGTCGGCAATCACGAATTCGACCACGGTGTAATCGAATTGGCGCGCCTGCAGCGGGGCGGCTGCGCCCCGGACGGATGTTCGCCCGGCGAACCGTTCACCGGCGCCAAGTTTCCGTATCTGGCCGCGAACGTCACCGACGCCGAGGGCAAGCTGCCGCCCTCGCTGCAGCCGTGGACCATCCTGCAGGTCGGCGACCACAAGATCGGCGTCGTCGGCACCGTGACCCCCGATACCGTGAATCTCGTTTTCCCCGAAGGCATTCGAGGATTCACCTTCGGCGACGAAGTCGCGGCGATCAACAAGTACGTGCCGGAGATGAAGGCGGCGGGCGCCGAGACCGTTGTCGCGCTGATGCACGACGGCGGCAGCCAGCGCCCCGACAGTGGCGCCCAGGTCGACTACAACGGATGCGCGAACATCAGCCCGAACGTCACCGACCTCACCAAGGGCGTCGACCCCGCGGTGACGGCGCTGTTCACCGCGCACAGCCACCAGGCTTATGTGTGCACGATCAACGGCAAGTCGGTCACCCAGGCCGCGTCCTACGGCAGGCTCATCACCGACCTCACGCTGAGCTTCCACCCCGACGGGGTGCACGCGTCGGCGGTCAACCGGGTGGTGACTCGCGACGTGACGCCGGACCCCTCCGCCACCGCCCTGGTGAACTTCTACACCGAGCAGGCCCGCCCGCGCACGGCTCGAGTGGTCGGCTCCGCCGCCGCCGCGCTGCCGCACGATCCGGACGCGACGGGTGTCTCGCCCCTCGGTAATGTCATTGCGGACTCGATGCTCTCGGCCACCGCCGGCCCCACGGCCGCGGTGGCGGCCTTCATGAACCCGGGCGGTGTCCGCGCCGATATCAAGGCCGGACCGGTCACCTACGGCGACATCTACACGGTCCAGCCCTTTGGCAACCAGGTCGTCACGCTCACCCTCACCGGCCAGCAAGTGCTGCGACTGCTCGAACAACAGTGGACCAACGCCAGCAAGCCCGCGATGCTCTCCCTCGCAGGCATCACCTACGCCTTCGCCGACTCAGCACCCAAGGGCGCCAAGATAATTGGCGACACCGTCCGCATCGCCGGGCAGCCACTGAATCCGGTCGCCACCTATCGCATCACCACCAACAGCTTCCTCGCCGCGGGCGGCGACGGCTTCACGGTCTTCACCGAGGGCACCGACAACGTCCCCGGCCCCACCGATCTCGACGCCTTCGAAGCGCTCTTCCGCGACAAGTCCCCCGTTCAGCTACCGCCCGCCCGCGTCGAGAAGCGATAGCTGTCCGGTAGCCCTGAACAACTGGACGATTGACCAGTGAAGGTATACCTGGAAATCGTTGTAACACTTACCGTTTGACCTGCACCGATGGGTGATCAGTCACACAGAGTGATCCAGTCCGGAACGCTTGCCGGGGCCGATCAGGCTCATTACTCTTCGGTATAAGTCAGGACGAAGGGGTTCCTACTTTCGGCCCGATCGCTGTTACCGCGTCTCGCGGCCGAACCTTAAATCTCCGCATTCACCGTTGCATGCCGGATGACTTGTGCGACAACACGGTTCGAATGAACAGCAGGAGAGGGCGATGGCTACCTACATCGTGACGGGCGGTACCGGATTCTTGGGCCGGCGGGTCGTTCAGGAGCTCCTGGACCATGAGCCCGAGGCCGTTGTTCATGTCCTGGTGCGCGAGGAGTCGCTGCAGAAGTTTGCCGACCTCGCCACCGGATGGAACGGCGGCGAGCGGGTGTTCTCGCTGGTCGGCGACCTCACCGCGGACGGGCTCGGCCTGACCAGAGAGGCGCCGCAGGCCGATCACGTGATCCATCTCGGCGCGGTCTACGACATGACCGCTGATGAGGAGACCGCACACGCGGCCAATGTCGCGGGCACCCGGTCGGTGCTCGCCCTGGCCCGCTCGATCGGCGCTGTGCTGCACCATGTTTCGTCGGTCGCCGTGGCGGGCGACCACAAGGGCAAGTTCTTCGAGGAGGACTTCGACCTCGGCCAGCGGCTCACCTCGCCCTACCACCGGACCAAGTTCGCGGCCGAGAAGCTCGTTCGCGAATCGCGCGGCGTGCGCTGGCGGGTGTACCGGCCCGCGATCGTGGTCGGTGACTCGCGCACCGGCGAGATGGACAAGATCGACGGCCCGTACTACTTCTTCTCGGCCATCGCCAGGCTGGCCGCACTGCCGTCGGAGCTGCCGATGCCGCTGCCCGATCTCGGCGCGACCAATATCGTCCCGGTCGACTACGTGGCCGCCGCCATGGCCGCCCTGGTGCGCAGGCCCGGTCTGGACGGCCGCACCTTCCACCTGGTCAACCCCGAGCCGCAGCCGTTCAGCGACGTGTACGGCCCGCTGGCCACCGCGGCGGGCGCACCCACCGGCATCGGCGTGGTGCCGCTCAGCGCCCGTGCACTGAGCGGGCTCGCGCACCTGCCCGGCGTGCCCGCGGTGCGCGATTTCCTGTTGGAGCAGTTGGGCATTCCCGCCGCCGTCGCGCCACACACGTCCTTCTCGGCGGAGTTCATCTCCGACTCGACGCGGGCGCAGCTGCGCGGCACCGGACTGTCCGTGCCGTCCTTCGACAGCTACGCCGGCCAGCTCTGGCAGTACTGGCGCGACCACCTCGACGCCCATCGCGGCCGGCCCGTCGTGTCCAGCGAGCCGCTCAACGGCCGGGTCGTGCTGATCACCGGTGCGTCGTCGGGCATCGGCCTGGCCACCGCGCATGCGGTCGCCCGGCGCGGCGCCACCGTGCTGATGGTGGCCCGCGGCAAGGACGATCTGGCCGACGCCGCCGATTCGGTGCGCGCGGAAGGCGGTGTCGCGCATGACTATCCGTGCGACATCACCGACGCGGACGGGGTCGAGACGCTGGTGCAGACCATCCTCACCGAGCACGGTCACGTCGACTACCTGGTGAACAACGCGGGCCGCTCGATTCGCCGGTCGGTGCTGAACTCCACCGACCGCATGCACGATTTCGAGCGGACGATGGCGGTCAACTACTTCGGCGCGGTCCGGCTCATCCTGGCGCTGCTGCCCTCGATGCGCGCCCGCCGCTTCGGCCACGTCGTCAACATCTCCTCCATCGCGGTCCAGACCAAGGTGCCCCGCTTCGCCGCCTATGTGGCGAGCAAGTCGGCGCTGGACAACTTCAGCGAAATCGCCGCGGTCGAAAACCGGGACGCGGGAATCACTTTCACCTCGGTGCGGATGCCGCTGGTCCGCACCCCGATGATCGCCCCCACCGACCTCTACAAGTCGCTCCCGGTCCCCGACCCCGATCAAGCCGCCACCATCGTGGTCCGCGCCCTCGAGGATCGCCCGCACCGTATCGACACCCCCGTAGGCACGTTCGCCCAGGCCGTCGACCTCCTGATGCCCTCGGTAAAGCGCACGATCCTGCACCAGGGCTTCCGCCTCTTCGGCGAATCCACTGCGGCACAGGGCAAGAAGCCGTCCAAAAAGCCCGCCGACGCCCCCGCGCGCACCCCACTAACCGTCCTCGCCCCAGTCCTCATGCCATTCATGTCCATGCCCGCCCCCGCCGCCCGCGTAGCCAGGGTAGTGCCCGGCCTACAGTGGTAATCACCCCCCTGAACACCGGACGTGCGCAAACACGTCCGGTCCCCGGTACCCCCCACCCCCTCTCTCAACCGCACACCGCTAAGAGCGGGCATCCGAAATCGCCACACCGCGCACAAATCAGCAAGGCGCGCACAAATCAGCGAGCAATTTCGCGCGCGCCAAACCAGAACCCGCGCGGCGCAGCCCACCCGGGGCCGCCATAGGAGCCGTTACGGTCGCCGCGCGTTGGTTGGCGCGCGGCGTGCGAATCAGCTGGCTACTTCGTGCGCGGCGGGACAGACCGTGCGCGGCGGGACGGGATGGGTGTGGCGCGCAGCTCGCTGTGCGGTGGGGGGCGCGTTGCATTGCGCAAACTGTGCGCGATCGAGTGCTCGATCAATCAGACTCGGGCGCGGTTTGTCGGCACGATATCGGGATAGCGGTAGTGGATTCGTGCGATGCAGTGGCGCACTGTGTGCAGCTCGGCGTGTAGTTCGCGGAGGCGCTGCGCTTGGAAAGTCCTTTCGGCAGTATTGATGGCACGTGCGAGGGTGCGTGCGTGTGCGGCGAGCAAGTCCAGAAATACCCGGGCTTGTGCGATGTCGGGATCATCGGACATTTGCTGTTCCTATCACGCATGCCGCACCCCGCACCACTCGAACTGTCCGCGTTCTACGGGATTTCGCCGCAGCGTATCCGAATCGAAAAGGACAGCGGATGTTTCAGAGAATTTGCTGTGCAGCCGCACAATTGGCACCCGAACCGCCGACAGCGGGGTCCGACACCATGTCGGACCCCGCCGCGCAGGCGACTTACACTCGGCTGGCGACCAGCTGCGCCGCAGGCCACATGGCCCAGGCGTAGTTGGAGTGCTGGGTCGGATCGCCGCCGCCGGTGCAGACCGGATCACCGGCCGTGCAGTAGTTTCCGGTACGCCACGCGTACAGGTCCGGCACGTTCCAGCCGGCCAGCCGCAGCGGATCACCGAACAACAGCACTGCGGCGACCCGTGATTCGAGATCGACCGGCAGCGAGCTGATGCCGCCAAGCGCCGTCACCAGGCCGGTGCCGAGCACACCGTGCGTGACCACCGCACCCTGCGAGTAGCCGACCAGGACGAACCGCTGGTCCGGGCAGGCCGCGGCCTGCCACAGTACGTGCGCGGTCATGTCCTGGGTGCCGCGGCTGATCGACGCCGGATCCAGCAGATCCGCAGGGTAATTGACGCGATAGGCGACCGAACTCACCGGCAGCGTGCGCAACAGGGTGTCGTAGAGCGGATCACCGGCCACCGCGCCGAGGTACCCGGGTTCCTGGGTGCCTCTGGCGACTACGACGTCGACGGCCGCGCAGGGCGAGGCCAGCGCGGGTAATCCCGTCGTCGCTCCGAATCCCGCGACGAGCAGTAGCACAACGAATGCTTGCACCACCCGCCACTTCTCGAAATGAATTACCTTCCGGTTTGCCATCGTGATCACCCACTCACGCCGTTGTGAGAAGCCGAATGACACTTGTCAGAGACAAGTGCCACTCGGCTATATCTGCGAAGGTAAGAACGGCGAAGCGAGCCGTCAAGGAAAACGACCCGAACGATGCGTACTCAGCGCCGAATCGTGTCCTGCTGTACCTTTTCTATGGCACGAGAACCGCTGCGCCCGTGAAACGTCCGTGCGCCAGGTCGGCGAGGGCCGCATTTGCCATCCCCAAGGAGTACCCACGGGTGGTCACTTCTATGCGATGTTCGCCTGCGAGGGTGAGAAATTCGCGGGCGTCGGTGCGGGTGTTCGCGGTGACCGAGCGAATTTCCCGCTCCTGGAACAGGTGCCGCTGGTAATTCAGCGCCGGGATGTCGCTGAGGTAGATGCCGGCGATGGCGAGGATGCCGCCGCGATCGAGCGCCTCGAGCGCGGGGGGCACCAGCGTGCCGACGGGCGCGAACAAGATCGCCGAATCCAGTTGCACCGGAGGCGGATCCGCGGCGCCCTGCACCGAGCTGGCGCCGAGCTCGCGCGCCAGCTCCTGGGCGGCCGGGTCGCGGGTCATCACATGCAGCTCCGCGCCGCGGGCGAGGGCGACCTGCGCGGCGATATGCGCACTGCCGCCGAAGCCGTAGAGGCCGAGGCGTCCACCGGGCGGCAGCTCGGCTCGTTGCAACGAGCGGTAGCCGATGATGCCCGCGCACAGCAGCGGCGCCAGTTCGGCATCGGCGTACCCCTCCGGTAGCCGCAGCGCGTAAGCCGCTGGCACAGTGGCGAATTCGGCGTACCCGCCGTCGGCATCCCAGCCGGTGTATTCCGAACGGGGGCAAAGGTTTTCGGCACCACGCAGGCAGTACTTACAGGCGCCGCAGGTATGGCGTAACCACGCGATGCCGACACGGTCGCCCACCGCGAAGGCCTCGGTGAACCGCGACTCCTCCACAGCCGAACCAACGGCCGAACCAACGGCAACGACCTCCCCGACCACCTCGTGTCCGGGCGTCACGCCTACCCGATGCACCGGTAGGTCCCCCTCGGCGACATGCAGATCCGTGCGGCACACACCACACGCCAGCACCCGCACGAGCAGCTCGTCGGCCGCAGGTTCCGGAACCGGCTCACGCACTAGGTCCATCGGCCCCGCATCGATCGGCCCGGGGCGGCGCACCCGCCAGCCGCTCATCGATGCGGTCCCGGCAACCTCGTTCATACCGATCTCCCCTCGTCGTCAGGATGCACGGTGGTGTCGAGCTGCGCTCACCCTACTCGTCCGATTTCGCCACGTCACAGCTCCGCTTCTGATACATTTATGTATTGAATACATTTCTGTATCCATTCGGCCGGCGCTCGTCGGTCGCGCCAGAGGAGGTGCCCGTTGGCGTCGTCCACCGAAGCCAAGACCTCGGCGACCCGGGTCACCCGCCGCCGCGCCGAGACCAGGTATCGATTGCTCACCGCGGCCTACGAGGCGTTCGCCGAGGAGGGCTTCGGCAAGGCCACCGTGGAACGGGTCTGCGAGCGAGCCGGATTCACCCGCGGCGCCTTCTACTCCAATTTCGCCTCGCTCGACGAGCTGTTCCTGGCCATGTGGGAACAGCGCTCGGCCGCCATGCTCGACGGCGTGCAGCGGATGCTCGACGAGATCCCGGTCGGCACCGACGACGTACGCACCTCGATCGAACGCCTCGAGCGCGCAGTCCCGGTCGACGAGGGCTGGTATCGGATCACCGCGGAGTTCACCACCCACGCCTTACGTAACCCCGAACTGCGCCGGGTGATGGCCGCACGCGAAGAGGCCATCGTGAATGCCCTGATGCCGACCATCGTCGCCGGACTGGCCAAGATCGGCCGCACCGTGCCCGATCCCGAGGCACTCGGCCAGGCACTCGTCGCCGTGCACGACGGCACCAGCGTGCAGGTGCTGATGGAACCGCGCAGCCGCGTCGTGCGGCGCAGACGTACCGACCTCATCTACCACGTCGTGCTGGCCTACAGCACCGAAACCGAAGGATAATCATGTCCGATTCCGCATTCGCCACCGAGGCGGACGTCATCGTCGTCGGCGCCGGGCTGGCCGGCCTGGTCGCGACCCACGAGCTGGTCAAGGCGGGCCGTAAGGTGCACGTGCTCGACCAGGAGAATCGCAACAACCTGGGCGGGCAAGCGTTTTGGTCGCTCGGCGGACTGTTCATGGTGGACACACCGGAGCAGCGCCGCCTCGGCATCAGGGACTCCTACGACCTGGCTCTGCAGGATTGGCTCGGCTCGGCCGGTTTCGATCGCGACGACGAGGACCGATGGGGCAGGCAGTGGGCACAGGCCTACGTGCGGTTCGCGACCGACGAGAAACGCGAGTATCTGCGCGAACTCGGGCTGCGGGTGACGCCGCTGATCAGCTGGGCCGAACGCGGCGGGAAATTCGCCGACGGGCACGGCAATTCGGTGCCGCGCTTCCACATGACCTGGGGCACCGGGCCCGAGGTGGTGCGGGTGTTCGCCGAGCCGGTGCTCGAAGGTGAGCGGAAGGGCTTGGTCGGCTTCAGCTTTCGGCATCAGGTCGACGAACTGATCGTCGAGGACGGTGCCGTGGTCGGCGTGCGGGGCAGCGTGCTGGCAGAGACGGATCTCGAGCGCGGTAAGGCGTCGTCACGAAACGTCGTCGGCGAGTTCGAGTTCCGAGCCAAGGCGGTGATCGTCACCTCCGGCGGCATCGGGCACAATCACGAGTTGATCCGGCGCAACTGGCCCACCGAGCGGCTGGGCAAGTGCCCGGAGACCATGATCTCCGGCGTGCCCGCGCACGTGGACGGGCGGATGCTCGGCATCACCGAATCCGCGGGTGGCGCCATCGTCAACCGGGATCGCATGTGGCACTACACCGAGGGCATCAACAACTGGAATTCGATCTGGCCCGACCACGGCATCCGGATCATCCCCGGACCGTCCTCGCTGTGGTTCGACGCGAACGGAAAGCGGTTGCCCGCCCCGTGTTTCCCCGGTTTCGACACCATGACCACGATGAAGGAGATCCTGGCCACCGGCTACGACTACTCCTGGTTCGTACTCACCCAGTCGATCATCAAGAAGGAGTTCGCACTGTCGGGTTCCGAGCAGAACCCCGACATCACCGGCAAGGACCTCAAGTTCACCCTGGAGAGCCGATTCGCCAAGGGCGCGCCGGGTCCGGTGGAGGCGTTCAAAGAGCACGGCGTCGACTTCGTGGTCGCGGACAATCTGCGTGAGCTGGTGGCCGGGATGAACAAGATCGCGCGGGGACCGCAGCTCGACCACGACGCGTTGGAACAGCAGATCGTCGCCAGGGACCGGGAGGTGGCGAACAAGTACTCCAAGGACAGCCAGCTGATGGCGATCACCAACGCGCGCCAGTTCCTCGGCGACAAGGTGAGCCGGGTCGCCAAGCCGCACCGCATCCTCGACCCGAAGGCCGGCCCGCTCATCGCGGTGCGGCTGAACATCCTCACCCGAAAGACGTTGGGCGGCTTGCAGACCAACCTCGACTCGCAGGTGATGCGTCCGGACGGCACCGAGTTCCCCGGCCTCTACGCGGCGGGCGAGGTGGCCGGGTTCGGCGGTGGTGGCGTGCACGGATACAACGCGCTGGAAGGCACCTTCCTCGGCGGGTGCATCTTCTCCGGGCGCGCCGCGGGCAAGGCGCTCGCCGCGAAACTGCGTTAGGGCCTGCAGCTCGCGGCCGGCTGTTGCGAGGCGGCAGCCAGCGAGGTCGGCGGCGGAATCGGCTGCGGCTGCGGGCTTTCCGGAGTGGCGGGCGGCGGCGTCTCGGCATAGAGCCGGGCGCCGGTCGCGCGCACGCCCGGCTGCAGGGTGATGCCGAGGATCTGCGCCTGGTCGCCGTGCACGTCGGTGACGCGCGCGTCGAACGGTCCGGCGCCGGCGCCGGAAATAGACCAGTAGTTGTCCATGCCCCGGGTGAGGTTCTGCCAGGCGCCGCCGGTGTTCGGCCGAATAGCGACCTCTCGCAACGGGTTACCGGATCCGCTGAGCAGGATCGCGAACCAGGCGCTGCTGGAATCCGGCTTCACCTGATAGAACAACTCCGGCGGCGGCTCCGGATTGCGCACCACGCTGTAGCGGACCTTCGCCACGCCGTCGGACAGATCCGCGAGCTGCGTGAAGGCCGCGACACTCAAATCCAGTTGTCCCGGAGCACATGCCGGGCAACGGTCCACGATGAGCGCGCGCACATCACCGCGCGGCCCCTGGATGTCGAGGTACGCGCCGCACGGATCGGCCTTGCCGAACTCCGGTGTCGACATCCCCACATAGAAACCGTCCGTCGGTAGTCCGGGGAACGAGCAGGAAACCCCGGGGCTGAACGAATAGAAGCGCGCCTCGCCCGAGACGACGGGTTGCGGTTCCGCCGCGGGAGCCGCGGTGGGCTCAATGCTGCTGGTAGCCACCGGCGTTCGCGGGGTCGCCGACTGGACCAGCACATTCGAGGTCGGCGACAGCGCCAGCGCGCTCGGCGTATCGCAGTGCAGCGGCTCCGGGCGGGTCAGCCATACGGCCACGCCCGCGATGGCGACCAAGCCGATCGCGGACCACAGCCACCCCGAGCGGAAGTGTCGTTGGTTGATCGGTATCCGGTGCATCGCTCCCCGACTAACGGCTCACCTGATCACGGACTGTCGCTCCTGACGTCCATAGGAAAGCAGCCGAACGGTCGTCGCATGTCGGGAACGAAAATTCTACGCAGTGAAAGAGTCACACTTCAGCAAGCATGGGGCAAATGCCCAGCACACTGTTGGACACTCCTGCAGCCCACCGGAAAAACAACGGTCGGCCGAGCCGGGCCGCCACGCGAAACCCCCTGTGACGAGGGGCGACTCGTGCTACGCGAAGCCGTCCATCAGCGAGAGCACCCGCAGCATGACCTCGTCCGCACCGCCGCCGATGCTCAGCAGCCGACTATCCCGATACGCACGGGACGTCCAAGTCTCCGCCATATAACCCATGCCGCCGTGAATCTGCAGACACCAGTCGGCCACCTGACGGGACAGCCTGCCCGCCTCGAGCTTGGCGATCGTGGCCATCCGGGTGACGTCACCGCCGTCGGTGTAGGACTGAGCGGTGGCCTCGGTATAGACGCGCAACATGTCCACCTTGGCGGCAAGTTCGGCGTAGGTGTATTGCAGGTACTGGTTCGCAGTCAGTGGCTGGCCGAATACCTTTCGCTGCTTGGCGTAGTCGCGGGTCAGCTCCAACTGCAGCGCGCAGCTGATCGGCGCGCTGTAGGCGGCGAACATCCGCTCCATCACGAACTGTGACATCTGCTGCTGGAAACCGCGGCCGATCTCGCCGATGGTGTTGCGCACCGGAACTCGCACGTCCTCGAAGGTCAGCAGGCCGGTATCGGAGGCGCGCATGCCCAGCTTGTCGAGCTTGCGGTCCACCCGGAAGCCGGGCGCGTCGGTGGGCACGATGAGCTGGCTCATCCCGCGATACCCGCCCTCGGGTGAGGTGCGCACCAGCGTGCACAGCCAGTCCGCCTGAACGGCATTGGTGATGAACACCTTCGACCCGTTGATCACCCAGTCGTCGCCGTCCCGGCGCGCGCTGGTCCGGATCCCCGCCACATCCGAACCGGCCTCCGGCTCGGTAACCGCTACGCCACAGACTGTTTCGCCGCGCATGGCCGGCGCCAGATACTCCTGCTTGAGTTCCTCGCTGCCGTGCGCGTGCAGCGACGGCGTCGCCATCGCGACGTGCACGCCGAGCGCCATCGGAAACGACCCGTGCGCAACGCGACCCAGCTCCTGGCACAGCACCACGGTGAACAGATGATCGGCGCCCTGTCCCGCATAGGCCGGGTCGTACTCCAGCCCGAGGATGCCGAGCTCGGCCATGTCCGCGAAGATCTCGTGCAGCGGCATCATTTCGGCCCGCTCCCACTCGTCCACGTGCGGATTGATCTTCTGCTCGACATAGCGCCGGACCATCGCCCGGAACTCCTGATGTTCGTCGCTGTACATCACGCGATGCTCCTACTCCGAGTCCCCTCGCCCTATTGTCACCGCGCCAGTACCGCACCACCGCACCATTTCCGATTTCTCGCACCGGAAATCGGAGGCTATTCCCGAGTGCCGCAAATCAGAGGTGGTGCGGCTCGCCGGTGCGGGCTGGAGTACCGTGCGAGGCATGTCGCGTTCGCGCATTATTCGGATCGCCACTCGATCCAGCCCCATGGCGGTGGCCCAGGCGGAGCAGGTTGCCGCGCTGCTCGGCGCGCACGGGATGGACAGTGAGCTGGTCAAGGTCACCACCGCGGGTGATCGCTGGATGGGTGACCTGGCGAAGCTCGGTGGCAAGGGCGCCTTCGTCAAGGAGATCGACCACGCACTGCTGGTGGACGAGGCCGACCTCGCGGTGCACTGCCTCAAGGACATCCCCGGCGATATCCCAGTGCCCGAGGGGCTGGCGTTCGCCGGATACCTGCCGCGTGACGACGTGCACGACGCGATCATCACCGGTAACGGCGCCCCGCTGGCCGACCAGCCCGAAGGAACCGTCGTCGGCACCAGCTCGGTGCGCCGGGCCGCGCAGCTGCGCCTGCACTACCCGCACCTGACGGTCAAGCCGTTGCGCGGCAACGTCAATACCCGGCTGGCGCGCCTCGAAGAGGGCCACATCGACGTGTTGATCGCGGCCGTCTCCGGCCTGCACCGGGTCGACCAGGCCCATCGGATCACCGAAACCCTCGATCTGGACACCATGTGCCCACCCATCGGCGCGGGCATCATCACCCTCGCGTGCCGGGCCGACGACACCGAACTGCTGGAACTCTCCGCGCGTCTCGACGACCCGGACACGCACCGCCAGGCCGATGCCGAGCGCGCGATGCTGCACGCGCTGCAAGGGCACTGCAACTCCCCCATCGCGGGTTACGCGACCACCGACCGCACCGGCCGACTGACCTTGCACGGCAAGGTGTTCAGTCTGGACGGTGCCCAGTGGCTCGACTCCCATCACTGGGGCGTCCCGGAAGACCCGCAGGCGCTCGGCTTCTTCGTCGGCGCGGATCTGCTCCGGCAGGGCGCGCGGGCCATCATCGACGCGATCGCGCACTGAGCGGGTAGCCGCCGCGGCTCAGCGCCAGCGGGCGTGGCGCGGGAAGAGCGATCGACCGGCCTCGTGCGCGACCTCGACCAGCACGCGGGCCAGCCGCGCGGTGTCCAAAGCCGCTCGCTCGCTACCGATTTGGCCGGACAACGACAGTGCGGCCACCGCAGCGCCGCGACCGCGAAGAGGAACCCCCACGCAGGCGATGCCTGCCACCGACTCCTCGTTGTCCACCGCGACGCCCTGCCGCTGCCGGATTCTGGCGAGCTCGCGGTGCAATTCCGCTCTGTCGCAAATGGTTCGGGCCGTCAGCTGCGGCAGGTGATCACGGAACGAGGTTTCCACGATGCTCGGTTCGAGCGAGGCGAGCAGCGCCTTGCCGAGCGCCGTACTGTGCGCGGGCATGCGGCCGCCGAGCCGGGTCGGCACCGTGGCGGCGAACCGGCCGCCCGCCTTGTCGAGGTAGAGCACCTCGCGGCCGTCGAGCACGCCGAGATGTCCGACCATGCCGGTGCGTTGACAGAGATCATGCAGCAGCGGGCTGACCACATCGCGAATCTCGTTGTGGTCGGCGGCAAGTCCGCCGAGTTCCAGCGTGCGCATGCCTAGTCGATAGCCGCCCGGTGCGTGCGCGAGCCAGCGTAGTCGGATCATCTGGTCGAGGATGCGGTGCACCGTCGAGCGCGGCAGGCCGGTGCGTTCGGACAATCCGAGCAGGGTGAGCGTCGGTGTCGCGCCGTCGAAAGCGTCCAGTATCAACGTCATTCGTTCGATCATGGACACCGGTGGCTGCGGCGGCCGAGCGGACACCGGTCCCGATCCCGTGTACAACTCGCCGGATTCGGGAGAGGTTACCGCCTCGACCGTCATAGCTCACCTCCACTGTGGTGCTCGCCTAGAGCTTAGATCACGTTTGTGTCACCCATCACAGTGCCTCGGCGAGCACGAAGTGGAATCCCGGAAACTACGGAGACCGCTACGGATCTTCTCGGTAGCCGGGAGCGAACCTTGACAGCTATGCCGTGCGGTCGCGCTGGCCGACCAAGGCGTACAACCACTCTCGGGTGTAGCGCTCGGCGAGCAGCGGGAGGAAGTTGTCGATGGTCGCGTGGTCGGCGACGTGGTCGTAGGCCGAGCGGAGGAACTGTTCGATGGCGTCGTCGTCGATGAGGCCGTCGAACTCCTCCTCCAGACGGGTCGCCGCGGCGTGCAGCGCGACCGCTTGGTCGAGGGACGGATCGTGCGGGTTGGGCGCGGTAACAGGGCTCTTCACAACAGACTCCCGATCGTGACGAGACATTCGGTGCGGTGAGCGCGTGCACTGGCTTCGGCATGCGTCGTGTGTCGAGTACCCATCGGTCGGCGCGGGACACGTACCGGCTCCGAAAATAGAACAGGTTATTGTATGGCGCGCGGTGACGTGCCAGGCTGAGCAGATGGATCTCGCCGCCATCGAAGCCGTCCGTCAGCTCAAGTACCGATACTTTCGGACCCTGGATCTCAAACGGTGGGACGAATTCGCCGACACGCTCGCCGAGGACGCCGCAGGCCGCTACGGCACGCACGCACTCGGCGAACCGCTGACCTTGGACGGCCGCGCGGCCATCACCGCGTTCATGCGGGAGAACCTCGGCCCGACGGTGGTCACGGTGCATATCGCGAGCCATCCAGAGATCGTTGTCGACGGCGAGACCGCTACCGGCTCATGGGGTTTCGAGGACACGGTCATCGCCACCGAGTACGGCGTGCTGATCCGCGGTGCCGGATATTACTCCGACACCTACCGCCTCGACCCCGACGGCAGCTGGCGCATCACCTCGACCACCTATCAACGGATCTACGAATCGATGCAGTCGCTCTCCGATACTCCGAGCCATCAACTGCTGACAAACATGTGGGCAACGCCGACTCCGAAATAGGCTTTACATCACGCCGTTCACCGTCGATCACACGCAGACCACACTGGACGCCGGTGAACGAGCGGCTCGCCGCGACCGCAGCGGCGCTGCGTGACCAGATCCGGGCGCAACTGCCGACATAACGGTCCACTTTCGGGGTGCTGGCGCTGGACTGGTTCCCGGCGGCGGCGGATGCTCCTACTATGTCTTCCCTTGCGCCCGCCGAGTTCTCGTCCGAAGTCACCTATCTCAATACCGCCTCGTACGGGCTGCCGTCCGCCCGTGCGCTCACCGCTGTTCGCGACATCAACGCGCAATGGGCGGTGGGCCGCGGCGGTCCGATGACGAACGATTATCTGATCCCCCGACTGCGGGAATCGTTCGCGCGGCTGCTGACGGGAGCCACCGCGGACGACATCGCGCTCGGCAGCGCCGCCTCGCAGTTGATCGGCCCGGTCGCCGTCGCGCTGCCGCCAGGCGCCGAGGTCTTGGTGGCCGAGGGTGAGTTCTCCTCGGTCACCATGCCTTTCATCCACCGCGGCGATCTGGTGGTGCGCGTGGTGCCACTGGAGCGGCTGATCGAGGAGGTGCGGCCGGAGACCGCACTGGTCGCGGTGAGCGTGGTGCAGTCGGCGGACGGGCGGGTCACCGACCTGCCGGCGCTGCGGGCGGCCACCCGGGCGCACGGTGCACGGCTGCTGGTGGATGCCACGCAGGCGGCGAGCTGGCTGCCGCTGACCTTCGCCCACGCCGACTACTGGGTGTGCTCGACGTTCAAGTGGCTGATCGGCGCACGCAGCGTCTCGTTCTTCGCCGCGGGACCGGAGGCGCTGGAGGCGGTGCGGCCGCTTTCGCCGGGCTGGTACGCGGCCGCGGACCCGTGGGCCGAGCTGTACAACCCGGTCAAGCTGCCGTCCACCGCCCGCCGATTCGACTCCACCCCCGACTGGCTCGGCGTGATCGCCGCGAGCGCGGGGATCTCGCTGATCGAGGAGTTGACGGTCGAGAAGATCAACGCGCACAACCTCGAGCTGGCCGACCGGTTCCGCGTCGGACTCGCCGACCTCGGCCGCAACGTGGTGCCGAACGGTTCGCCGATCGTCACGGTGCCCGGCGCGGGTGACGCGGCAACGCGCCTGGAGCAGGCCGATGTCATCACCTCCGCCCGAAACGGCGGACTGCGCTTCTCCTTCCATCTGTACAACGCTGTCGAAGACGTGGAACGGGCGCTGGAAGTGCTTGCCGCCGAATAGCTCACGCCTCGACCGAGGCCGGTGGCGATGATTCGCGCGCCCCGGCGGCATCGCGGCAGCGCTGCCTGGCCCGGCCGATCCCCTCGATCTCGACCTCCACCACGTCATCGTCGCGCAGGTACGGGAAACGACCCGAAAGGGCCACGCCCGCCGGGGTTCCGGTGTTGATGATGTCGCCGGGTTCGAGGACCGCGTACTGGGACAGATGCCAGACGAGGTAGCCGACGTCGAAGATCAGGTCGGCGGTGCTGGAGTCTTGGCGGGCTTCGCCGTTGACGAAGGAACGCAAGCGCAGGTTGCCCGGGTCGAGCTGGTCGCGCGGGACGAGGGCGGGGCCGAGCGGGTTGAAGGTCTCGCAGCACTTGCCTTTCGACCACTGCCCGCCCGATTGTTCGAGCTGGAAGGCGCGTTCGGAGACGTCGTTCGAGATGGTGTATCCCGCAATATGATTCATCGCCTCGTCGGCCGAGTCGAGGTAGCGTGCGCGGCGGCCGATCACCACCGCGAGTTCTACTTCCCAGTCGGTCTTTTCGGAGTTGCGCGGGATGAGCACATCGTCGTAGGGGCCGACCACGGTGTTCGGGGTCTTGAAGAAAACGACGGGGGTCTGCGGGGGCGCCGAACCCGATTCCGCGGCGTGCGCGGCGTAATTCATGCCGACGCACCACACCGCTTGCGGCCGAGCGATCGGGGCGCCGACGCGCTCGCCCGCGATATCGACGCGGGGCAGACTGTCCGCGGCCAGCGCTGCGGCGACGGCTTCGATACCGTCCGCGGCAAGGAAGTCGCCGTCGATATCGGCGGTGAGCGAGCTCAGATCGTAGGCGTATTCGCCGTCGACAACGATCGGCCGCTCGGCACCTGTTTCGCCGATGCGCTGCAACTTCATTCGGGTTCTCCTTCGGTCATCCAGGTCGGCGCGAGGGGCAGTTGGTAAGTGCGCCACGCGACTTCGGTCAGTATCTGCACGCGGTCGGCGGGCGTCAGGTGGGCCAGCGTCGCCAGGGTGGTCTGCCAGACGGTCCGATACGACGCGGCGGTGAGCGTGAAAGGCCAGTCACCGCCCACCATCAGGCGCTCCGGACCGAAGCTGGCCACCGCGTGGTCGACGTAGGGCTGCCAGCGTCGAGCGGTGATCTCGGTGCCGGATACCGTGGCCAGGCCCGAGATTTTGGCGACCACGTTCGGTTGGGTGGCGGCCTCGGCGAGCAGGTCGGCCCACGGTTGCCAGTCGCCGGTGGCGATCGGCGGCTTGCCCAGGTGGTCCAGGACGATGGTCAGGTCGGGGTGGTCGCGGGCGATCAGCGGGACCTGGGCGAGCAGATCCGGTCGCTCGGCCACCGCGTCGAAGACCAGGCCCGCCTCGGCCAGCAGCGCGAGACCGTCCGAAACCTCGGGGCGCAGTAGCCATTTCGGGTCCGGGTCGCGGTGGATCATGTGCCGGACGCCGACGAACTCGGGATGCGCACGCAGCCCGGGCAATTCGGCGGCGACGATCTCGGGCCGATGCAGCGGCAGCCAGCCGACCACGGCGGTCGGGTGCGGCGAGGCCGTCGCGGCGGCCAGCAATGCGCGATTCTCGGCGAACGAATCGGAGGCCTGGACCAGTACGACCGCGCCGACACCGTGCTCGGTCAACTCCGGCTGCACATCCGCCAGGGTGTAATTTCGGTACAAAACATCCGATGTTTCGGTGAGCCAGTCGTACTCGACGCCGAATGTTCCGCCGTCCACCCGCCAAATATGGACATGAGAGTCTACAGTCATCGGAGGCATAGCTTCACATCCTCGAGGGCGAAGGAAACAGGTGTCGGTTACCGACGACGCGATTGCGAAGATCAAGGCGATGATCATCTCGGGCGATCTGGAGCCCGGCGCCCGCCTGCCCCGCGAAGCGGACCTCGCCGCCCAGCTCGGCGTCTCGCGCAACTCGTTGCGCGAAGCGGTCCGGGCGCTGTCGCTGGTCCGGATCCTGGACGTGCGGCAGGGCGACGGCACCTATGTGGCGAGCCTGGAGCCGAAGTCGCTGCTCGACGCGATGAGCTTTCTGCTCGAATTCCACCAGGACAACTCGGTATTGGACGTGCTCGGCATCCGGCGCATCCTCGAGCCCGCCGCCACCGCCCTGGCCGCGCAGTCGATGACCGAGGAGGGGGTCGCACACCTGCGCACCCTCGTCGTGCCGGAGACCACCTCGGTGACCGAACTGGTCGCGCTGGATCTCGAGTTCCACGCGGCCATCGCCGCCGCCTCGGGCAACAAAGTGCTTGCCTCCCTGTTGGATTCGCTGTCGCTGCCGACGACGCGGGCCCGGATCTGGCGGGGCATGACCGAGGAGCGGGCGTTCGAGCGCACGGTCGCCGAGCATCGCGGCATCTGTGACGCGATCGCCGCCCGCGACCCGGAATTGGCGCAGGCCCGCGCCCTCGCCCACGTGGCGGGCGTGATGGAGTGGCTGCGCCGCGCGGCAGGCTGACTCGATCGCGGCGCGTGCGTCTGTGTTGGTGGTCATGCGTACCGGGCCAACTCGTGCCAGAGGTCGTCTGGGACGGTGATGTTCAGCATTGCGAGGGTGTCTTCGACTTCGGTCTTGGTGCCCGCGCCGATAACGGTGGCGGCGACAGCGGGGTTTCGGCGCGGGAACTGTAGTGCGGCGGCACGCAGGGGGACATCGTATTTCGCGCAGATTCGCTCCATCGTCTGTGCACGTTCGATGATGGTGCGTTGGGCGGGTTGGTAGTCGAAGGTGGCCCTGCGCAACGGGTCAGCCAGGATTCCGCTGTTCAGGACACCGGCGACGAGTATTCGAATGCCTCGGCGCGCGCATTCGGGAAGCAGCTCGGCTTCCGCTCGCCGGTCGAGCAAGGTGTATCTGCCTGCGATCATCACGTGATCGATGGTTGTTTCCCGCACGAAGCGCAGTGCTACCTCCACATCGTTCACGCCGACTCCGATGCCGGAAACCGTGCCGGCATCGCGCATTCGGCTCAGCTCTGGCACGGCCTCGACAAGGGTCTGATCCTGATAGTTGTCCGGATCGTGGATCAGTAGCTGGTCGACTCGGTCCAGGCCGAGCCGCTCGAGTGAATCCTCCAGCGACCGTCGTACGCCCGCCGCCGAATAGTCGCGTCGCCGTGAACGTTTCGGTGCTCCATAGAAGTCGTCGACACCGTCGGATGCCAACGGGTCGTCGTAGAGCAACCGACCCACCTTCGTCGATATCGTGTACTCCGAGCGGGACCGCAGGAATCGGCCGAGACGCTCCTCGCTCAGGCCCGCGCCATAGTGCGGCGCGGTATCGAAGGCGCGAATACCCGCATCCCAGGCCGCTCCAATACCCGCCTGAGCGTCCGCCTCGTCGATCGCGCGAAACAGGCCCGCGTAACCCGCGCCGCCGAGGACGATGTCGGCTACGTCATTCACCCGCACCGCCCCAACTCCCACACGACCGGCAGCGCCGCGTCGGCCCCGACGGCCGAATAGTCGTGCGCCGCTTCGAGATACTCGTTGATCCGCACCTGCCACGCGACATTGACGGGCAGCTCAGCCAACCGGCTCAGCAGCAGATCGTAAGCGGCACAGTCGATCACATGAAACAGATCGGTGCCGCTGCGCCAAATGGTCCAGGACGTGGCTCCGGCATCTTTGATGGCCGCGACGAGTTCGGCAGGCACCGCCCGGTGCGCCGCCTCGTACTCCGCCTCGGCGCCCGGTTTCAGCTTGGTGTGCAACGCGATTCGCACGCTCACTCCTGCCGTCGTCCGCTGGCGATGCGGGTGATCACCAGGGCGACCAGGATCAGCGCGCCGTTGATGAACTTCAGCGAGTCGGCGCTCACCCCGCCGTAGGACAGCAGCTTCTGGATCAGCGTGAGGATCAGCACGCCGAAGAACGCGCCGAGTACCGAGCCGCGCCCGCCGTTGAGCGCGACTCCGCCGATCACACAGGCGGCGAACACCTGGAAGATCATCCCATCGCCTTGACTCACCTGCACGCTGGCGAATTGGCCCGAGTAGATGAGTCCGCCGATCGCGGCCAGCCCGCCCGCGACGATCAGCACGGCGATGACAACGTTGTCGGTGCGGATGCCCGCGGCCCGCGCGGCGGCCTCGTTGCCGCCGACGGCATACAGCGCGCGCCCGGCTGTCGTATAGGTGAGCACGAGGTAGCCGATGAGGAACAGCGCCAAGCAGACCGCCACGTCGACCGGCACTCCCAGTATCCGGGTGTTGCCGAGCCATTCGACCGACGGCGGGATCTTGGTGAGCGTGAAGCCCTCGGTGAGGAAGGTGAGCAGCCCGCGCAGCGCGATGAGCATCGCCAGGGTGACGATGAAGCCGTTCAACCCGAACCGCACGATCAGCACCCCGTTCAGCGCGCCGACGGCGAGCCCGACGAGCAGCGCGATCGGGATGGCCATCCACGGCGAGGTCCAGGTGTAGGCGCCCACCTTCGCGGTGCCCATGGTCGCCCAGATGGCGACACCGGGAGCGAGCCCGAAGGTCGACTCGAGCGACAGGTCCATCCGGCCCACCACCAGCACCAGCACCTCGGCCAGCACGATGAGCGCGATGCCGCTCATCGAGGTCAGCACGTTGGTGAGGTTGGTGGACGAGACGAAGTTGGTGTTGATGAAGTAGCCGACCACCAGCACCAGCAGGATCGGCGGCACCAGCAGGAAGTCGCGCAGCGCGCCCCAGCGCAGCGCCGGCGGCCGCCGCGTCCCGGCGGACGCGCGGGCGGCGGGTTCGCGCCCGGTAGCGATCGGGGTCATGACAGTCCTTCCATCGCGGCGACCAGTTCCTTGTCGCCCCAGCCCTGCTCGAATTCCGCGGCGATCCGGCCCTGCACCATCACCAGGACACGATCGCAGTCGCGCAGATCGTCGAGTTCGTCCGACACCACCAGCACGGCGGTGCCCCGGTCCGCGGCGTCGCGCACCACGCCGCGCAGCGTCTGCTTCGACCGGACGTCGACGCCCGCCGTCGGCGTGATCAGCACCAGCACCGCAGGCTGGGTGGCCAGCGCGCGGGCGAACACCACCTTCTGCTGATTGCCGCCGGACAGTTCGGCGACGCTCTGGTCGGGTCCTTCGGTCTTGATCCCGAGATCCTCGATTGCCTTGCCCGCCACGGTGTTCCGGGTGCGGCGGGACAGGAGCCCGAATCGCCCCAGTCGGCGCGGCACCGTCAGGGTGGCGTTGTCGGCGACGCTCATCTCCGGAATCAGGCCCTCCTCGTGCCGGTCGCGCGGCACGAATCCGATGCCCGCGTCGAGCGCGGCCCGGACCCCACCGTGGCGTAGCCGATTACCGGATACAAGGATGGAACCCGTTGCGGCCTTGTGTAATCCGACGATGGTCTCGGCGACCTCGATCCGGCCGCTGCTGCCGCCGCCCGCGAGGCCGACGATCTCCCCCAGCTGCACCTCGAACCCGACCTCCTCGAATTCCGCTGCCCGCGAGAGCCCTTCGACCCGCAGCGTCGGTGCCGCAGCGTGGTCAGGATCGCGCCGTGCGACCGGCGTCTCGAGTTCGACCGAGTCACCGGTCATCGCGGCGATCAGTTCCTTCTTGCCGAGCTCGGCGACCGGTGCGGTCAGCACGTGCCTGGCATCACGGAAAACGGTGATGTCCTGGCAGATTTCGTAGGTCTCGTCGAGGTGATGGGAGATGAACAGGAAGGTGACGCCCTGCGTCTGCAGGTCCCGGATCCGGCTGAACAGCCGCTTGATCGCCGGTCCGTCGAGTTGCGCGGTCGGCTCGTCCAGGATGATGAAACGCGCGCCGTGCGAGAGCGAGCGGGCGATCTCGACCAGCTGACGATGTTCCACGGACAGATCGCGGGCCACGGTGTCGACGTCGACCGGCACCGACCAGGTGTCGAGCAGTGCGCGGGCGCGCCCGCGCACCTTGCGCCAGTTGATGATTCGGCTGCCGAAGCCCTGGCTGTTGACGAACAGGTTCTCCGCTACCGACAGGTCCGGAATGATCGTCGACTTCTGATACACACACGCGACCCGGGATCGCCATGCATCCCGGTCCGCGGGCGACGGCGCCGGGAGACCGTTGAACCGCACCTCCCCCTCATCGGGAGTTGCGAGTCCGGTCAGGATCGACACCAAGGTCGACTTCCCCGCGCCGTTACGCCCGACCAGGGCGTGGGTCCGCCCCACCTCCACCCGCAGGCCGACCCGGTCGAGCGCAATCACGTTGCGGCCGAAGCGTTTCGACACGTCGATCGCCTCGGCGATCGGTTCGCCGGTCATCCGCCGTGACCCCACAGCCCGGGCGCGGTGGTGTTCAAGGTGTCGAGTTCGCCGACCTTGCCGCCCGTTCGGGTGACGATCGGGGCGGGCAGCTGGTCTTCGAGCGTGCCGCCGACGCCGGTGTCGATGATCGTCGAGCCGTGATCGGTGGGGCCAGGGGTGAACTTGCGGCCATCGGCGGCGGCCTTGGCGTAGAACGCCGCGTACTGCGCGTACAGGTCGGCGGGCTGGGAGATGGTCGCGTCGATCTCGCCCGCTTCGATGGCGTCCAGTTCGGCCTTGATGCCGTCGTTCGAGACGATCGTGATGTGGCCCGGCTCACCGGCTTTCACCAGTTTGTTGCTGCGCCGCAGCAGGGCCATCGTCGACTGCAGGAACACGCCACCCGCCTGCATGTAGATGCCGTTGATGTCGGGGTCGGTCAGCAGCTTGTCCTGCAGGCCGGAGACGGCGCGATCGCCCTTCCAGTCGGTCGGGATCTCGATCACCTTGATGCCGGGGTACCGCGTTTTCATGCAGTCCGCGAACGCCTCCGACCGATCGCGGCCGTTGATCGAACTCAGGTCACCCTGGAACTCGACGACTTTGCCTGCGCCCTTGAGGGTTTCGCCGAGATAGCGGCACGACTTGGTGCCGTAGGCGCGGTTGTCCGCGCGCACCACCATGTACACGCCGCCGCTGTCAGGACGGGTGTCGACGCTGACCACCGGCACGTTCTTCGCCGCCGCCGCGGTGAGCGCGGGCTTCACCGCGGCGGTGTCCTGCGGCGCCATGATGATCGCCTTGACGTTCTTGGACAGCAGGGTGTCGACGTTCGACTTGAGCCGGTTGGCGTCGTTGTCGGAGGAGGTGTTCTCCAGCTTCACGCCCGCGGCAGCGGCTTTCGGGCCTAGATAGCCCGCGTAGGCGCTCCAGAAGTCGGAGTCCGAGCGGGGCTGGTCGGCGCCGACGAGGACACCGTTGTCCGCGCCGGCGCCGACGGTGACGGCCGGGGCGCTGCCGCCGGCGCCGGTGGACTCCCGGGAACAGGCGGCGCCCGAGGCGATGACCAGTGTGGCGCCGAGGGCTACGCCGATGATGCTGGCGGTTTTCATGAGTTCTCCTGCTGTTGGGTCGAGCGGGCCTGCGGATCCGCGCGCCACGCGGCTCCGGTCGGATAGGCGTAGTCGCGGAGCGAGCCGGGCAGCATCTCCGCGCTGAAACCGGGCTCGCGCGGGGCAAGGTAGCGGCCGTGGACCACGCGCACCGGATGCCGGAAATGCTCGTGCAGATGGTCGACGAATTCGATCGCGCGGTCCTGCATGGTTCCGGTGATCGCGACGTAGTCGATCATCGCCAGATGCTGGACCAGTTCGCACAGGCCGACGCCGCCCGCATGCGGCACCACCGGGACGCCGAACTTGGCCGCCAGCAACAGGATTGCCAGATTCTCGTTGACACCGGCGACCCTGGCCGCGTCGATCTGCACGAGGTCGACCGCACCGGCCTGCAGCAGCTGTTTGAACAGGATCCGGTTCTGGCCGTGCTCGCCGGTCGAGATACGCACCGGCGCGACGCGGCGGCGGATCTCGGCGTGGCCGAGGATGTCGTCCGGGCTGGTCGGCTCCTCGACCCAGGCCGGATTCGCCTGCGCCAGCCGGGAAATCCAGTCCACGGCGGCATCGACATCCCAGCGCTGGTTCGCGTCGACGGCCAGCCCGATATCGGGTCCGATCGCCTCTCTGGCGACCTTGACCCGGCGCACGTCCTCTTCCACATCACGGCCGACCTTGATTTTGATGGTGCCGAATCCGTCGGCCACCGCCTGGCGGGCCAGCCGGGCCAGCTTGTCGTCGGAGTAGCCGAGCCAGCCCGGCGAGGTCGTGTACGCCGGATATCCGATGTCGAGCAGGCGGGCCGTGCGCTCGCGTCTGCCCGGTTCGGCGCGACGCAGGATCGCCAGTGCCTCATCGGGTGTCATGGCATCGGTGAGGTAGCGGAAGTCGATCAGGTCGACGATCTGTTCCGGCGACATCTCGGAAACCAACTGCCACACCGGTTTTCCGGCGAGCTTCGCGGCGAGATCCCAGGCGGCATTGAGCACCGCGCCCACCGCCATCTGCATGACGCCCTTCTCCGGTCCGAGCCAACGCAATTGGGAATCGGCGGCGAGGTCGCGGGCGAATCCTCCGAGGTTCCCGACGATTTCGGCCACCGAGCGGCCGACGACCAAATGCGCGAGCGACTCGATGGCGACGCGTTGCACATCGTTGCCGCGGCCGATGGTGAACGCGAAGCCGTGGCCGTCCGGCCCGGCCGGGTCGTCGGTCCGAAGGATCACGTAGGCCGCCGAATAGTCGGGGTCGGGGTTCATCGCGTCCGAGCCGTCCAGCTCGCGCGACGTCGGGAACCGGACGTCTGCTGTGTCCAGCGCCGTGAGGTGCGCCATAGGGTGATCCTCGTTCCAGATAGTGATCTGGGTCACGACTATACATCGGATGTCTGTCTACGCAATGGGAGATTTGAAATCCGTCAATCCTGCTTGCGCAGTGGCAATCTGGCGCGAGCGCCGACAATCGGTGTTATGTTCGCCAGAGTCAAACATCGGACCTGTCCGGAAACGAACTCGTGCACCGGAACCCGAGGGGAGAAGGTGGTCGGCATGACGGCACAGGGCACGTTCGACGGGCTGGTGGCGGTGGTCACCGGCGGCGCGTCCGGCATCGGGAAGGCGGTTACCGAGACGTTTGCCGCGGCAGGCGCGCGGGTGGCGGTGCTCGATCTGAATCCTGGTGACGCGTCGGAGGTTGCGTTGCGCTGCGATGTCGCCGATGACGAATCGGTCCGGCACGCGATCGCGGGCGTGGCCGACGCGTTCGGGCGGATCGATGTTCTCGTCAACAATGCGGGCATCGGGGCACAGGGGACCATCGCGGACAACTCCGACGACGAATGGCGGCGGGTGTTCGAGGTCAATGTCTTCGGCACGGTGCGGGTTTCCCGTGCCGCGCTCCCCCATCTGCGACGCTCACCCGCCGCCGCGATCGTGAATATCTGCTCGATCGCGGCCACCACCGGGCTGCCGGATCGCGCCGCCTACAGTGCCAGTAAGGGCGCGATACTGTCACTCACTCGCGCCATGGCCGCCGACCACCTCGCGGAGGGTATTCGGGTGAACTGCGTCAATCCTGGCACCGTCGACACCCCCTGGGTGCAGCGACTGCTGGCCGCCAGTGCGGATCCCGACGCCGAAATGGCCGCGTTGCGGGCGCGCCAGCCGCATGGGCGGCTGGTCACGCCGGCGGAAGTCGCGGCTGCGGTCGCGTATCTGGCCGGTCCGGCGGCGGCATCCATCACCGCGACGATGCTGGAGGTCGACGGCGGCATGCACTCGCTGCGCCTGCGGGCGGCGGCGCAGGTGGCCGGGGCCGCCCGGTGAGCGGGCGCAGGCTGCCGCGGCCGCGAGAGCTCGCGCCGCTGGTCAAGTTCGAGCGCCCGTTCGGTGGCCGGGAGCGCAAACTCGCTCGCGCCCAGACGATCTGGGAGTTGCGGGAGATGGCCCGCAAGCGCACGCCGAAGGTCGCGTTCGACTACACCGACGGTGCCGCCGATGCCGAGATCAGTCTCGATCGAGCGCGGGAAGCGTTCTCCGACATCGAGTTCCGGCCCGCGATCCTGCGCGATGTGGCCACCACCGACACCGCGGTGCAGGTGCTCGGTAAGACCGCTGCGCTGCCGTTCGGTATCGCGCCGACCGGGTTCACCAGGATGATGCACACGGCGGGCGAGCTGGCGGGTGCGCGGGCGGCCGAACGCGCGGGAATTCCGTTCACGTTGTCCACCATGGGCACCACGGCGATCGAGGACGTGGCGGCCGGCACCGGACCCAACGCCCGCAATTGGTTTCAGCTCTATATGTGGGCCGACCGTGACCGTTCGATGGGGCTGGTCGAGCGTGCCGCTCAGGCGGGATTCGACACCCTCGTCGTCACGGTCGATGTGCCGGTGGCAGGAGCTCGGCTGCGCGACGTGCGCAACGGGATGACAGTGCCGCCGTCCATCACGCTGACGGGCGCGTTGGATGCCTTGCGTAAACCTTGGTGGTGGTGGGATTTCCTCACGACTGAGCCGCTGGCGTTCGCGTCGCTCGATCGTTGGTCCGGGACGGTGGCCGAACTACTCGACGCCATGTTCGACCCGACCGTCGGCTTCGACGACCTCGCCTGGATCCGGGAAAACTGGCCGGGTCAGATTCTGGTCAAGGGCGTGCAGACCGTCGACGATGCGAAACGACTCGCCGGGCTCGGCGTCGACGGCATTGTTCTCTCGAATCACGGTGGGCGCCAACTCGATCGCGCGCCCATCCCACTGCACCTGCTGCCCGCCGTGGTACGCGAAGTGGGCGACGACCTGGAGATCCACCTCGACACCGGCATCATGCACGGTGCCGACATCGTCGCCGCCCTCGCCCTCGGCGCCAGGTTCACCCTCGTCGGCCGGGCTTACCTGTATGGATTGATGGCCGGCGGCGAGGCAGGCGTCGACCGCACGATCGACATCCTCCGCACCCAGATCATCCGAACCATGCGGCTACTCGGCGTCAGCTCGGTCGAGGAACTCGAACCGACACACGTCCGCTTGCTCGAGCGATATCGAGCGCGCGAATAGGGTTACCGCTGGGCAGGATTGGTGATCAAGGGCAGATCCAGGGCGGTCAGGAGGCCCGGAGGCGCTTGGACTACGGCAGGGACGGCGTTCACGATGCGCATGGCGGTGGCCAGCAGGGTGGCGTGATTGTGGTCGCCGTTGCGGCTCGAGGTCACCAGGTCCATGGCATAGCTGGGTTCGCCGGTGATCTCGACACGATAGGAGCCCTCGTGATGGGCGGGTTGGGGCCAGTCGGGACACAGGTCGGGGTGCAGGCGGGTGACGTGTTCCAAGACGGTGACCGGGGTGTCGCCGACCATGCCGCGGACCTCGAAACGCAATGCGGCGGCGGTGCCTTCGGCGATATGACCGGTGGCGATGCCGAAGGCGTGGGTGGCCGGGATGCGCTGGTAGGTCTCGGTGACCGCGTCGAGGGTGACGCCGATGCCCGCGGCGAGTTGGCGGACCGTGCCGCCCCAGGCGAGCGACAGCACGCCGGGTTGCAGCAGCATCGGGATGTCGTCGAGGGGCTTGCCGAATCCCATGATGTCGAACATGACTTCGCGGTTGTCGTAGCTGGCGTAGTCGACGATCTCGATGCAGCGGAGCTCGTCGATGCGCAGGCAGGTACCAGCCAGCGCCAGCGGGAGCAGGTCGTTGGCGAAACCCGGATCGATGCCGTTGACCCACAGCGACGAATTCCCCTGCGCCGCAGCCTCTTGCACCGGCTTCAGCAGTTCATCGGGCAGCACGCCGTAGGGGTACTGGAAGAACACCGGGGCGCAGGCGACGACATTGATTCCGGCACTGAGGATCCGCTGCAGGTCGCCGATGGCTTCCATCAGGCGGTTGTCGGTCATCGAACAGTAGACGACGCAGTCGGGCCGCGCGGCGAGGATCGCGTCGGTGTCCGTCGTCGCGGCGATGCCGACCGGATGATCGAGTCCGGCAATGGTTCCCGCGTCCATCCCGTCCTTCTTCGGGCCCGATACCCATACGCCGGACAGTTCCAAGTCGGGGTTGGCGATGACGCCGACGAGGGCGTGCCTGCCGACATTGCCGGTGCCCCACTGCACTACGCGATAAGTCATGTCACAGATCCTGGATCGGGATGTCGAGGTTGGGAGCGATCAAGCCGCCGTCAGGTTCTAGGACCTTACCGGTGAGGTATTTGCCCGCGGGGGAAACGAGGTAGAGGGCAGCCGCGGCGATGTCCTCGGGGTCACCGATGCGGTGTAGCGGTGTCTTGGTCTCCAATTGGGTGCGCATCGCGTCGTTGCTCGCGACGATCTCCAAGGCGGAGCTCAAAATCGAACCGGGGGCAATGGCATTCACCCGGATGCGCGGGTTGAGGTCCAGCGCGGCCAGTTTCGTGTAGTGCGCCAGGGCTGCCTTGGCGGTGCCGTAGGCCGCGAACGCGCGGCCGGGCAACCGGCCCATGGTCGAGGTGATGTTGAGAATCGAACCGCCACCTGCGGTTTCGAGGATGCGGGGCACCGCGGCGCGGACGAGGGCGTGCGCGTTGGTGACGTTGAAGTTGAACGCGTCCACCAGCGCCTGCGGTGTAGTGTCCAGCAGCGGGCACGGCATGGCGCCGCCGACGTTGTTGACCACGATGTCCAAGCGGCCGAAGCGCTGTACCGCCGCCTCGGCGAGCGCCGCGGTGGCCTCGATATCGCTCAGGTCCGCGGGCACCACGTGCGCCTGGCGTCCCAGCGCGGTCACCCGCTCGGCCACCTCGTCCAATTGGCTCTTGGTGCGGGATGCGATGACGACGTCCGCGCCCGCCTCCGCGAAAGCCACCGCGATCGCCGCGCCCAGGCCGCGGCCCGCGCCCGTCACGATGGCGACCCGTCCGTCGATGCGGAACCGATCCAGAATCATTCGCGCTCCATCCATGCCGTACGCGAGGGCCGCGCAACCGGTGGTGTCGAGTATTCGACAGTCAATGCACTAATATTCGACACATCGTAGGTCGCTCGCCCGAACGGAGACAAGGGGTTACGCCATGCCGGACCGATCAGCGTCGCCGCCGACGCGCCGCGTCGTGGACATCGTTTCGCTGCTGGCGACGTCGACGGAACCGGTGAGTGTCGCGGGGATCGCCGAGCGCCTCGATATCGCCCGCGCTACCGCGACCGCGATCCTCGCAGAGCTCGACGCAGCCGGTTGGGTCGGTCGTGACGCACAGCGCGGTTATGTGATCGGCCCCGCTCTGGCCGGACTGAACGGAGCCGCACTCCCCCACGGTGTCGGCGCGATCCTCGCGACACTCGCCGCACGGACCGGATCCGGCGCGACGTTCAGTCGCATCGAGCCCGATCGCCTCACCGTTCTCGACGTCCGGCACGGGACCGACCGCGTCGTTCCGGGAATCCCTGTCGGACATCGCATTCCGCTGCAGTTCCCGGCCGGAGCGAGCGTGATGCCGTGGCGTTCGGCCAGCGAGCAGAACGCGTGGACATCGACCGCCGCCGGAGCGGACCGGCGCACGGCGAGCTCGTTACTCGCCCTCGTTCGAGACCGCGGGGTCGCCGTGTTCCGGCCACGGGCCGATGACGCGGGCATGGTCGACCTGCTCGCCGATCTGCTCGGTGCCGTGGGATCCGAACTGCTGCAACCACATTTGCGCACCCGTGCGCTTCGTCAGCTCGCCGCCCTCACGTCGCGCCCCTTCACCAGAGCCGAATTGGACTCCGACGAGGCGCTGCCGTTGAGCTACCTCGCCGCCCCGGTCTTCGATGCGACGGGCACCGCCGCGTACGAGGTCCAGCTCGGACCGCTGCGCGCGGAGGCAGCCAAACCTGAACGGGAGGAATACATTTCGGCAACGCTGGAAGCCGGCCGTCAACTCACCGCGACACTTTCGCTCACGACACACCGCTGATCGGACGAACACGCGGCACCGCTATGGGACTGTGATGTGGATCGGCACTGGGCGGGAGGACGCTTGATCCATGACCGACCCCGTAGCTCCCGTAGACCCCGAACCCGCTGACCCCGCGCCGGTAGATCCGGCACCTGCCGATCCGCCAGTAGATGAAACAGGCTACGAGGCCGACGACGAAGCCAGCGACGACGAAGCCGCCGCCGAGACCGATACCGAGGAGACCGACGACGAGGAAGCCGATGAGGAGGCAAGCGACGACGACAGCGCCTGAGCCTCGCTGAAACACCGAAGAGAGCCCCCAGCTTGGGGGCTCTCTCATTTCCGGTGCGCACTCGGGTAGAACGTTCGTACCCACCCGACTTCGTTGTCGGTGGGTTGCCCTATCGTTGCGAGGCGTTGAGAACGTGCACAGAAGGAGGCGATCGTGGCCAAACAGAACCGCCGGGGACGTTCGGGGCGCCGCCCGGAAAGCGGATCGTCCGGTGGCTCAGCCTTCTGGTACGCGCAGCAACCGCCCGCGGACGCGGAGCAGATCGCCAATGCAGTGATGGCTGCCGCCATGGAGACCGCGCAAGGCGCTTCGGCTGCTGCCGAACGTTGCGCAACCGCCCTGGCCGGCCGCGATCCGCTGACGCCGCAGCTCGAGCACGGTGTGCACCTCGCGGGGCAGCACATCATCACCCGGGTCCTCCAGAACGGCTGGCTGCCCGAGGATATCCACCAGGCCGCGCGGCGCAACCTCGACGAGTACGCGATCGCGCTGCTAACCGACGTGATCGCCGCATACATGCAACCGTTCGCCGCCGCATCGGTCGACGAGACCTGGCGCGCACAACTCGATGACCTCGACGCCGTTGCCTGGTGGTCCCCCTCGGCGCCGCACCTCGGTCAATGGGCGGCGAAGCTACTGCTGACGCCGGTCGAGGCGCTCACCACCGTGGTTCAGGCACTGGCGCTGCTGATCCGGCTGCCGCGACTGGAACTCATTCGCCCGCTCCCCGGTACCGCGCAGCCGAGTACCGCAGCGCACCACCATGTCGATGAGAAGATTCTGAGCCGCGTCCGAGGGCTGCTCGCCAAAGCCGAGTCGACCTCGTTTCCCGAAGAGGCCGAGACACTTTCGGCGAAGGCGCAAGAGCTGATGACCAAATACGCGGTGGACCGGGTACTGGTCGACGCGGACACCTCGGTGCCCGATCTGCCTGGCGCATCCAGGATCTGGCTGGACACACCGTATGTCGATGCCAAGGCGCTGCTCGTCGATGTGGTCACCAAAGCCAACCGTTGCCGGGCGATCTTCTCCTCGGCGTGGGGGTTCATGACCATCGTCGGCGACGACGGCGACCTCGAGGTCGTCGAGCTGTTGACGACCTCGCTGCTCGTCCAGGCCACCAGGGCGATGATCGCCAGCGGCAACCAGGCCGAGCGCAGCGCGGACTCGCGAAGTCGTTCCTACCGCAAGTCCTTCCTCATCGCCTACGCGACGCGCATCGGCGAGCGGTTGGTGACGGCGAACGAAACCACCATCGCTAAATCGGCAGACGCGCAACGACTTCTACCGGTCCTGGCCTCCCATCAACTGAAGGTGGACAAAGCCTTCGACACCCTGTTCCCGCAAGTGCGCAACCGCGGCGTCTCCATCCCCAACGCCAACGGCTGGGACGACGGCCGCGCCGCCGCCGACAACGCCGAACTCGGCGCGCGACGCCCGCTTCGCAAGTAGCCGAAACCGGCTGCCGCTAACAGAGATCCGGTGTCGCCGGCGGCACTTCATCGAGAAAAGCAGTCACCATCGGCGCCAACACCGCCGACTCGCCCGCGATGCCGACGTGCGACGTCGCGGCCGGCACCACCAGGCGCGCAGGCGGTCCCTGCCGCAGCATCCCCGATGCTGTCGCCTGCTCATCGCCGCCGCGCAGCGTGAACATCGCCGGCGCGTGCTCCGGCCGCACCGCATCCGCATCGCCCACGATGACCATCGTCTTCGCGGCAATCGAACGCATCTGCTCGTCGCTGATGTGATGGTCGTCGATGCTCTCGAACGCGGTGGCGTTCAGGCCCGCGATAGCCTCGAAAACCGCTGGGTACCAACCGTCTTTGCGGTAGGTGGCGGACAACGAGACCAGCTTGTCGATGAGCGCCGGGTGCGAAGCGCGAGCTGCACCGCGACCCCACCGCCTTGCGAGTAGCCCATGACATCCGCGCGCTCGACCTGCAATGCGCGCAGCACCGCCGCGGCATCATCGGCGAACTGCTCGTACGGCATCGGACGCGAAGTATCCGGGGTGCGTCCGTGTCCCTGCTGGTCGAAGACGATCACGGCGCGCCGGCCCGCGAAGGCTGATACCCACGACTGCATCGAGTCGGTGGACAGGAACCCGCTGGGGATCAGCAGCAACGGAGTCGACGCGGGCCTCGCTACGGCGTCCCGTTCGGACCGTACAGTCTGGCGACATCGGGAGAGTCGAGCCAGTTGGAGTAGGTGGGCGACTTCGGCCATCCGGCGGGTGAATCCTGCCATTCCTCCTGGCGGCCCCACGGCAGCAGATCGATCAACGCGAAGGTGTAGCTGAGCTGTTCGGTGCCGCGGCCGTTGGTGTGCCAGGTGCGGTAGACCTTGTCGCCGTCGCGGAGGAATACGTTCACCGCGAAGCCCTCACCGGGCGCCGCGCCTACGTCGGCGCCGAACGAGCTTTCCGACGACGAGTACCAGTCCATTTTGTTGCCGACTTTGGTCTTGTAGGCCAGGGCTTCGTCGATGGGCCCATTCGTCACGATGACGAAGCGGGCGTCATAGTTGTCGAGGAAGCCCAGCCGGACGTACTGCGAGGTGAACCCGGTGCAGCCGCCGCACTGCCACTCGGCACCGTCGGACCACATGTGGTGGTAGACGATGAGTTGGGAGTGTCCGTCGAATGCATCGACCAGGCGTACGGGACCGTCCGGGCCGGTCAACGTGTAGTCGGGGAGCTCGACCATAGGCAGCCTGCGGCGTTGCGCGGCGATGGCGTCGAGTTCACGGGTGGCGGCCTTCTCCCGGATACGTAGGTCGTCGAGCGCGGCCTGCCAGGTCGGCAGGTCGACGACAGGGGGCAAGGCGCTCGTGGTGGTCTGCTCGGTCATGGTTCCTCCAGAGGCTCGGATGGATCCGCTCTGACTGTGTTGACGGGACCGGGCAACAGAAATCATCGCGCTCAGGTCGATCCGGTCGAAACTTTCTCAGCCGACAGCCTTGACGACCGCTGCGGCACACCGGGATTGGTTCGGAAACGACGAAAGCCCCCCAGCGTGAGCTGGGGGGCTTTCGTGAATGATGTTCCGGCGGTGTCCTACTCTCCCACACCCTGTCGAGTGCAGTACCA
>NZ_JBEYZJ010000008.1:0-636913 GCF_040645995.1 Nocardia sp. NPDC046473 | reverse complement strand
GTCGCGCCGCGCAGCGAATCGTTGACTGCTTCGTGCGCGGCGCGACGAACCTTGCGCGGCAGGCTATCCGGGTCGACGCGCGGCTGGACGGTGCGCTGCGCGACCGGTTATTTGCTGGTCTGGTCGACGCGGGTGCCGTCGAGCCATGGTTTGAGGTCGGCGAGGAATGGGGTGTCGCCGAGGCGGTCTAGGTCTTCCAAGAATGCCGTGGTGGTGCGGGCGGCCGCGATGGTGGTGCCCGTGGAGATGAATCCGGCCTGCTCGCGGTCCAGGCCGCGAGACAGGGACTTGTCGGTGCCGAAGTAGATGGCGCGCTTGGCTTCTGCGATGACGACCGGGTTTCTGGTAGCCAATCTTGCTGCGGTCGACTGGGTTTCGGCCAGGAGCTGGTCTTCGGGTACCAATCGGTGTACCAAGCCGAGCCGGTAGCCCTCTTGCGCTGACAATGGTGCGCCTTCGAGGGTTACCTCAATGGCCTTGGCCGCGCCCAAGAGTCGCGACAGGCGCTGGGTTCCGCCGCCACCGGGAATCAGGTTGGCGAGCGTCTCGATCTGGCCGAGTTTGACGTGGTCGGCGTCCGCCGCGTACCGCAGATCGCAGGACAGCGCGATCTCATGACCGCCGCCGAGTGCCGGACCGTTGATCGCGGCCAAATACACCGCGCCAGAACGGTTCATCCGCAGCGTGGTCTTCTTCCAACGGTGCCCCCACACCAGCCCGGCGCCGAGCCCACCGCCAAAACGTTCCGCCAGTCGCGTCGCGCCGGGCACTCGCATCGCCACATCACCGATCCGCAGGAACGGTGCCGCGGCCCGAGCCGGGATGAACGGATGCGGCAGCTCGACCATGCCGATGAGGGCGCGCGGGTCGGCGTGGGTGAGGAACCGGCCGGGCAGCCCACCGGTGATCACGACCGCGCCCACAGTGTCGTCGGCGTCGACCGCGGCGGTCAGCGTGTCCAGGTCGCGGACGAACTCAGGCGTGGCGAAGTTGAGCGGCGGCGCGACGACCCGCGCCGTCAGCACCCGCCCGTCCTGGACCAATTGAATGGTCTCCAGTGAGAGATCGGCGACAGACATCGGCAGCTCCTTCGATGCGCATGACAACGGTGGTTCACGAGAGTGCTTCGGCGCAAACCCGATTCACACGCACCGTTCCTCGATTATGGTATCCACCATAGTAGGTGTGTCAAGAAGTACCACCCACGCTGCGACGGTCAGTCGTTCCAACACGCCCGTCACCCCACGGGGCTGCACCTGAGTGCGAATGCCCACGCCAGGCCACCGACACGCGGCGATCCTGCACGCCCGAGGCCTACTTGGTACGGGCGACCGCGGGGATCAAGTCGCGCAGTTCGCCGACGACGTTGTCGAGCGGTGTGATGTCACGCTGGGCCCGACACAGGGCGATCGCACCCTCGAACGCGGCGACGGTGAGGGTGGCGAGACTGCGGGCGCGGGGCTCCGCAATGCCGTCTCGGACAAGCAGTTCGGTGAGCGCGCGTTCCCAGCGCGCGAAGACGGCGGCGGCGGCGCGGGCGAATTCCGGTGCATCGTCATTGGTTTCGACCGCGACGGCGAATACCGGGCAGCCCGCGCGGAATTCGCTGTCGAGCAACGTGCGCCGCCACATCGTGGCGAAGTGGTCGAGTGCGGTCACCGGGTCGCTGTCGACGGTCAACTGCTCGATGAACTCCGACATGATGGTCCCGGCCGTCACGACCGCGTCATTGATCAGTTCGGTGCGCCCACCTGGAAAGTGGTGATACACCGAGCCACGCGGCGCGCCGGTGGTACTGAGCACCCGATCCACACTTGTCGCGCTGGCGCCGTGCACCCGCAACGACTCGACCGCCCCCTCGATCATTCGCCGCCGCGCATCACCCGGACGCGGCCGTACAGAACCGTCACTACGCGCTCGGCGTGTCCCTGCCATATCGCCATGTTATGGGATATGCCATAAGCATGACGCAGGGCCAGGTCAGCGAGCCCCTCGGGGCCGTGCTTGCATGACTACGAGGGCCCCGAGGGCGATCATTGGCTGACCACTCGCCCGCAAGGTTTGCGGACGGCCTCAGTGCAGCGGCGACCGACGACCCCACCCTGCCAACTCGTTGCCAGGGTGGTCCGACATCACCGAAGGCGTGCGAGCAGCGCAATCAGATGGTGCCGTGCGGCACCCGAGTCGCATGGAAATCGAGAAAGGCCGAGAGGGTCTCGTCTGGGGCCTCCACCTGGGGGTAGTGGCCGACCTTCGGGAGTTCCACCACGTCCGGGTTCGGAATCAGTTCCCGGTAGCGGCGGGCCATATGCGCACCGGAGACCGGGTCGAGGAGACCATCGATGAGACGCAACGGGACAGTGGCGTCACGCAGGGCCCCTACCCAGCGTTCGCGATACTTGCGACGTTCCGCCATGTAGCGAATCAACTTGTGGCCGTTACGTTTACCGCGCTTGCTGCACCACAACGTCCAGAACTGATCCAGTTCGTCCCGAGTCGGTTTGGTGTCCGGCCCGAAAACCGACGACAGACTGGTTGTATACGCGCGCTCGGACGCCAGGAAACTGGCCAGCGGTCCGAGTGGACCGGCCAGCAGCCGCTGCACCAGCCGCGCCCGATGCGTCTCCGGGAACAATCCACCATTGAGCAGACACACCGACTCGATCACCAGCGACTCATCACCCGCAGCCCTGCGTTCGGCGTCGCGAGCCAGCAACTCCTGCGCGACAGTGTCGCCGTAATCGTGGGCGAGGATGTGGAACCGATCAATCCCCTGCTCCCGCAACAGATCCTCGTGAATATCGGCCTGATCGCCGATCGAGTACCGGTAATTGCTGGGCTTCGCCGACCAGCCGAAACCGATCATGTCCGGCGCGAGCACCCGGGCAAACCGCGAGCACAGCCCCGGCCAGATGCGATGCCAGTCCCAGGACGCGGTCGGGAAGCCGTGGATGCAGACCAGGGTGCCGTCGGCCCCACCGCCGCCGTCGCGATAGAAGATCTGGTGGCCGCGGTGGGTGAACCGCCTGCCGTTCGCCCGCCAGGACGCAAACTCCTCCATGCCTACCTCCTTGTCGCCGACAAGCATGGCCCCTGAACCCCTCCGGCACAGGAAATCCGTCGACACCGGACGTGTCATCTACTGCGGGCCCAGTTGCCGTCGGTGCGCTCTGCGAGAATGCCACGGTGCATGTCGCGATCGGCCTAGTGGTTCTTGTTGCTTCTGCGGCAGCGCTCGCGGCGCTGGCCCGCCGGTTCGGAGTGTCCGAGCCACTCGTGTTGACCCTGGCCGGGGTGGCGGCGTCGTATTTGCCGTTCGTGCCGGAGGTTCATCCGGATCCGGAGATCATCCTGCTCGGTCTGCTGCCGCCGTTGTTGTATACGGCGGCGATCCGGACATCACTGGTCGACTTCCGCGCCAACTTACGCACCATCGCGTCACTCTCGGTGGGCCTGGTGCTGTTCAGTACCTTCGCCGTTGCCTCCGTGGTGTGGTGGCTGCTTCCGGTGCCGTTCGCGGTCGCGGTCGCGCTCGGTGCGGTGGTGGCGCCGCCGGACGCGGTGGCGGCGACGGCGGTGGCCAGGCGGATCGGCATGCCGCGCCAGATCGTCACGATCCTCGAGGACGAGTCGCTGTTCAACGACGCGACCGCGCTGGTGGCATTGCGCACCGCGATCGCCGCGGCGGCCGGCACCGTGTCGGTGTGGCAGGCGGGCGGCGATTTCCTGCTCGCCGCGGGCGGCGGTGCCGCGGTGGGCGTGGTCGTCGCGTATCTGCTTGCGCTGCTGCGTCGTCGGATCACCGACCCGGTGCTCGATACGACGCTGTCGTTCCTCGCGCCGTTCGCGGCGTACCTGCCCGCCGAAGGGATCCACGCGTCCGGTGTGATCGCGGTGGTCACCTGCGGCATGATCCTCGGGCACGGCGCGCCGGTGTGGCAGAGCGCGGCGTCGCGGATCGCGGAACGCACCAATTGGCGCACCATCCAGTTCATTCTGGAGAGCTCGGTGTTCGTGATCATCGGGTTGCAGGTGCGCGCGATCCTCGAGGGCGCGTGGAGCAGCGGGCTCGATCATCGGACCGTCGTGGTGGCCGCGATCGGCGTGCTGCTCGTGACGATGCTGGCGCGACCATTGTGGATCTTCCCGTGGTCGTTGCTGATTCGCCGACTCGGGCACCATACCGGCGGCGTGCCGCTCAGGAATTCGACGGTGGTGTCGTGGGCCGGCATGCGCGGCGTGGTCACCCTCGCCGCGGTGCTGCTGCTGCCGGAGGACACCCCGCAGCTGCCGGTGCTGAAACTGCTCGCGCTGGTTGTTGTCGCGGGAACGCTACTGCTGCAAGGCACTTCGCTGCCGTGGCTGGTGCGGCTGCTGCATCTGCGTGGGCCGAGTCGCGCGGAAAACGCGCTACAGAAGGCGAATCTGCTCCAGCAGGCGACAACCGCGGGACTGACCGAGCTCGACAAGTGGATCACTCCGGAAACGCCGCGGTCGGTGGTCGATTCGCTGCGCGACCGAGTCACCTGGAAAACCAACGCCGCCTGGGAGCGTCTCGGTCGATCCGAATCCGAGCAGGCGACCCCGACCGCCGAGTACCGGCGGCTGAGGTTGGCGATGCTGCGCGTGGAACGGGAAACGGTACTGCGCGTACGGGATTCGGGCGGAGCCGACTACGAGATCCTGCAATACGTGCTGGCCCGCCTCGACCTGGAAGAGTCGATGATCGACCGGTACGACGAGACCGAAGAAGAACCGCTCGAGCCGCTCTCCGCCCCCAAAGCGGGCGATACGTGCGCGCATCTGGACGACGCCCCACTGGTCCTCGACCCCACCGGCCCCGACGTCTGCGAAGAGTGCCTCGCCGAGGGCCTGACCTGGGTGCACCTGCGAATGTGCCTCACCTGCAAACACATCGCCTGCTGCGATTCCTCGGTCGGCAACCACGCGACCAAGCACTACGGCAGCACTCAGCACCCGGTCATGCGCAGCGTCGAGCCCGGCGAGGCGTGGCGCTGGTGCTATGTGGACGAGCTACTGGGCTGAACACCGCTCAGCGGCGGGCGTGCGAGTAGATCAGACGCGCGTATTGGTTGAGCAGCTTGTCCAAGGAGAGGTCTTCGCCGCCCGCAGCGATCTGCTGGTAGCCGATCAGCATGGCCATGCCGAGTGAGGTGACCACGGCGGTGGTGTCGTCGTCGCCGATGACGCCCTTGATCGCCTTGTGCACTGTGCGCCTGCGGGATTCGTCGACCCGCTTGAGCGCCAGGTTGACCGATTCGTCGTTGCCCGCCCAGGCGCGGATCGCGGCTTCGGCGGCGTGGTGCAGGCCCGCGGCGAGGTCGGACATGGCGCGGATGTCGTCATCGGGGTTGCCCTGGTTGAACTTCAGCGTGCGCAGGATCAGCACCTGCCGGTTCTCCCAGTGCTCCAGTAATACGTCGACGAAGCCCTGCCAGCTGCCGAAGTGGTGATAGAACGAGCCGCTGGTGACCCCGAGCCGACGACACAGCACGCCGATGTTGAGCCCCTTGAAACCGAGTTCGGCGAGCACCTCCAGAGCCGTGTCGAAGTACTGCTCCTTGGTGACCACACGTGACATGCCGGGTGCCGTTCTGTTCGTTCGGGCAGGGGTGGAAGGACCGAACAGTACCCCATTGTCTCGTCGGCTCGTACGAGGATAGCCAAGCCACCGCACCCCTGTTCCAGCGACCCTGGGTACCTGTTACCTGGCGAAATACCTAGTGCGCGTGCGCAATCGAAACCATGCTCGCGAACGAGTGCGCCCGGCTATCTCATAGCGCACGAGCATCGCGGGGTCGATCGAACGCGTGCGCGGCTGCTGGATAGCGACACCCTCGAATAGCAGAGCGCCTGCTCTGTTATTGTGGTCGCATGCCTCGCCCCCGCACCTACGACCCCGACATCGTGCTCGATGCCGCGGAGTCGCTGGCCGTGCGATCGGGTCCGGCCGCGGTCACCACGCGGGCGGTCGCGGCGGCGACCGGAGTGTCCAACGGCGCGATCTATCACACGTTCGGTTCCCGGGCCGAGTTGCTCGGGCGCACCTGGCTGCGGGCGGCGCGTCGGTTCCTGACGTTGCAGTCCGCGTTGGTCGACGGCGCGCTGGATGGGCCCGATCGGCGCGACGGTATCGATGCGGTGGTCGCCGCGGCCGAGGCGCCCGTGGTGTTCGCCGAGAAGTTCCCGGTGTCATCGCGGCTGTTGCTCACCGTCGAACGCGATGAACTGCTCGGCGAGGTGCCCGAGGCCATCGCGACCGAGCTGGCGGACACCGACAAGGTGTTGGTGGAGTTGATGATCCGACTGTCACGACACCTCTGGGATCGAGCCGACGGGCGCGCGGTCGACGTCCTCAACCTGTGCCTGGTCGACCTACCCACCGCAATCCTGCTGCGCCGCAAACGGTTCACCAATCCTCTTGCCCGCGAGCAACTTCGCGCGGCAGTGCGGGCCGTACTCGCGCTCGGTCCGCCACCGTGACAGCAATTCATGGTCAGAAGAATCCAACACCTCCCGACGCAAGGAATCTCATGCCGACTCTCAGCTACCACGACAAGATCGCCGTCCTCGACCTCGGCAACGACGAAAATCGTTTCTCGCCGGCCTTTCTCGACGAGGTGAACGCCCACCTCGACACCGTGCTCGCCGACGGCGCGCAGGGCCTGGTCACCACCGCCGGCGGAAAGTTCTTCTCCAACGGGCTCGACCTCGACTGGCTCGGCGCCAACGGCGATCGCAGCCAGTGGTACGTCGGCGAGGTGCAGGCCATTTTCGCGCGGGTGCTCGCGCTGCCCGTCCCCACGGTCGCCGCGCTGCCCGGTCACGCCTTCGGCGCGGGCGCCATGCTCGCCATCGCCCACGACTACCGTGTGATGCGCGCCGATCGCGGCTACTTCTGCTTCCCCGAGGTCGACATCCGCATCCCGTTCACCGAGGGCATGGCCGCGCTCATCCAGGCCAAGCTCTCCCCGAAGACCGCCGTCGCCTCGATGACCACCGGCCGTCGCTTCGGCGGAACCGACGCGCTCGCCGTCGATATCGTCGATGCCACCGCCGCGGAGGGGGCGATCACCGACGCCGCGCTCGCCATCCTCGCCCCACTCGGCGGCAAGGATGCCGGCACCCTCGGCGCCATCAAGAACACCATGTTCGCCGGTGCCATCGCCGCGCTCGAGGCTGCCCGGCAAACCGACTGACCTACTCCGGTGCGGGCTGAACCTCGTCGTCCGACGGCACGGGCGCGGCGGTGACCACATCGATCTGCTCGCCGATGTAGCGGACCACCACCGCGACCACCGCCACCACCGGGACGGCGAGGAACGCACCGACAATCCCGTACAGCGAGCCGCCCGCGGTGACGGCGAGCAACACCAGCACCGCGTGCAGTTTCATACTGCGGCTCTGCAGAACCGGTTGCAGCACATTGCCTTCCAGCTGCTGCACCGCGACGATGATGGCGAGCACGATCAACGCGGTGGTGAACCCATTGCCGACCAGCGCGACGAGCACCGCGAGCGCCCCGGCCACGAACGCGCCGACCATCGGGACGAAACCACCGATGAACGTGATCACCGCGAGCACCAGCGCCAATGGCACTCCGAGGATCACCAGCCCCGCACCGATGAACACCGCGTCGATCAAACTCACCAGCGCCTGGGTCCGGATGAAACCGCCGAGGGTGCCCCAGATCCGGTTCAGCACCTCCTCGACATGGCGGCCGCTGCGGCTGCCGAGCACGGCATGCAGCCACGGCAGCAGTCGCGGACCGTCCTTGACGAAGAAAAAGCTCAGCACAAGCACCAGGAATAACGTGATGAGCACCGACGTCGCCGTGGACACTCCACTGAACACACCACCGGCGATCTGCGCGGCGCTCGACTGCAACCGGGACACGATCGCGTCTACGGCGGAGTTGAGTTGCTCGTCGCGGATCCGCAGGGGTGGTCCCTGCATCCAATCGCGCACCTGATTGACACCAGCGGTGGATTTATCGGCGAGGTCGGGCGCCTGGTCCACCACCGACGGCACGATCAACGCGATGACTCCGGCCAGCGCGCCGATGAACACAACCATCGTGATCGTCGCGGCCAGCGCCGGACGCAAGCCGTGATCGGTGAGCCACCGCGTCGGCGGCCACAGCACGGTCGCGACGACGATCGCGAGCGCGACCGGCAAGATCACCACCCACAGCTTCGCGAGCAGAAACATCAGCACCCACGCGCCCGCGGCGATCGCGACGATGCACAGCGCCCATTTGGCAAGCCAGATGATTCCGGAGCCGATCACATCGCCGCGATCCGGCACCGCGTGACTCCCGCTGCGCTGGTCCGTCTTGTCGTCAGGCTTGCCGGAGTTGTGCTGAATGTCTTCTTTGGGCCCACTCACCGGCCAAGTCTTGCACGGAGCCGAGCGGGTAATTGTCTGCCGCGCGGCGCGATCAGTCGCAGCAGCACTGACCGCCGGCGATATCGCCGTCGGCAGGAGCGCCTGCCTAGGCCCTCGCAGCGCCCGGAAGGTCAAGGGCCGCTCCGCCATCGTGGCCTAGCATCGGCGACGGAATCCGCGGCGCGGGCCTGGATCGGCCGCGGCACCGCGTAGGCACCGCCCGCTGATCGGGATCTGACACGGTGCCCGCGCAGCCTCCCGGTAGGTTCGATGGAAATTCTGAAGGAGGGCTCACCTTGACCGCCGCCGCAGCCACGCTGGAACGCAAGGGGCACATCGCCGTCATCACGCTGAACCGCCCCGAGGCGATGAATGCGGTGAACGCCGCGCTGTCGAGTGCGGTGGGTGCCGCGCTGGCCGAACTCGCCGCCGATCCGGAACTGCGGGTCGGCGTGATCACCGGGGCCGGGCGCGCGTTCTGTGCCGGAGCCGACCTCAAAGAGTTGGCGCGCGGCAACGCGATTCATGACCCCGCGCATCCGGAGTACGGATTCGCCGGACTGGTCCAGCATTTCGTCGACAAGCCACTCATCGCGGCGGTCAACGGGTTCGCGCTGGGCGGTGGCACCGAGATCGTACTGGCCAGTGACCTCGCGGTGATGAGCGAGGACGCCTCGCTCGGCCTGCCCGAGGTGACGCGCGGATTGGTCGCTGCGGCAGGCGGTTTGCTGCGCCTGCCGCGTGCGGTGCCGCCGAAGATCGCGCTCGAGATGGCGCTGACCGGCACTCCGATCGATGCCGCGAGCGCGGCACACTGGGGACTCGTCAACCGGGTGGTGCCCGCCGATCAAGTGTTGACCGCCGCACTCGAACTGGCCGAGAAGATCGCAGGCAACGCGCCGTTGGCGGTGCGCGCCTCCAAGCGAATCATGCACCGCGTCAACGACTTCGGCTCCGACTGGGACACCCCGATCTGGCAGATGAGCCTCGAGGAAGCCGGACCGGTGTTCATCAGCAAGGACGCCCTCGAAGGTCCGCGCGCGTTCGCCGAGAAACGCGCCCCGAAATGGAGCGGCGAGTAAGCGATTACCCGCCGTGCTCGTGGTCGGGCGGCCCGTTCAAGAGCATGGGGGAAGTGATGCTGGCATCCGCCCGAGAGGCCAACAGCACCAGTTCCCCCATGATCTCGAACGTGATCGCTGCACGCGAAATCGGCATCCGTTTCGCAGCCGGGGCGGGTGCCCCGTTGATTCTGGAGAGAGGCGGCCGGCGAGCTCGACAGGTCCGCTGGCTCAGGGCTTTTCGGCGCCGGTGAGGTGGGTGTCGAAGAAGCTGAAGATGCGCTGCCAGGCGTCGCGGGACGCGTCCTCGTTGTAGCCGAGGCCGGTGACGCGCAGCAGCGGGTCGACCGGGGTGACATTGGCGAAGGCGTGGGTGACCTTCGGGTAGACCTTGATGTCGTGGTCAACGCCGAGTTCGGTCAGCGCTGCGTCCAGTTTGCGTGGTGCGCCGATCAGGATCGGGTCGCGTTGGGCATAGCTGGCGACCACCGGGCAGGCGCCGTCGAGCATGGCGCGGTAGTCGCCGTACAGCGACGGGTAGAACGGTGCGGACGCGTCGAAACCTTTCGGCGCGACCAGCAGCGCGAACCCGCCGCCCATACAGAATCCGACCACGGCGGTGCGGCCGGTGCAGTCGGGTTCGGCGACCAGCCGATCCCGCGCCGCCATGACATCGCGCACCGGCGGGCCGTCGCCGGTGAACGCCAGCGCGCGAAAGATCGTCCGAATGCAGCGCACCCGGCCTCGCGAGAACAGATTCGGCGCGATCGTCAGATACCCGTAATCGGCCAGCATCCGCACGGTCCGCCGCAGATCCTCGCTGAACCCCACCCCATCGTGGATCACCACGACCCCCGGCCACGGCCCGTCCCCGGACGGCCGCGCCACAACCGCCTCGAGCCGTCCATCGGGTGCGGTGAGCTCAATCGTCTCCATGCCCACCGAATCTAGGTCAGTGTCTCAGACATGTACAGCACGAGCACATTACTGGGGTGCGAACGCGGCCAGCATGCTGCGGGCGAACCGTTGGTAGCGGTCGATGTTGAACTGCTCAGGGTCGGTGAGGATCTGGTGCCCGGCCCGCTCGCCCGCGGCGATCAGGGACATAGCCAGCAGTTCCAGGTCCAGGTCGGCGAGGCCGGGACGGCGATCGCGGCCCCATTCGAGCAGGGCGCGCAGCTGATCGAGGGCGAATTGACTCGCGGCCTCGGATCGTTCGCGGACCTGTCTCGGCGCGTCGACAGCGGGCAGCAGCAGTAGCCGCCACGAATCCGGGTTCGCGAGGACCGCGGTGAGCAGGTTCGACATCGCCGCGACGAGGATGTCGTCGAACTCGGCGTCGTCGGCGAAGGTGGGCATCGCCTCGGCCAACGTCGCCAGTGCTCGCTGCCCTTCCCGGTCGAAGAGCGCGAGCAGCAGCGGTTCCACGCCCGGATAGGCGGCATAAACGCGAGGCTTGGCCAGCTCCGCCTCGCGCGAGACCGCCTCCATGGTGATCGCCGCGTAGCCATGCTGGGTAACCAGCCGCAATGCGGCGTCGAGCACCTGCGCACGACGCACCGCCAGCTGCATTCGCGGCTGGCGGGGGCGTTTCGCAGGCTGGCTCACTGTCTTCACCTTAGTCGCGGGTCCTGTTCCGGCCCGGAAGGCGGAGGCGTTTGAGCGACAACGCGTTCAACGCGACGATGATGCTGGAACCCGACATCGACATGGCGGCGATCTCTGGGCGCAGGGTGAAACCGAAGACCGGCACGAAAACGCCTGCCGCGATCGGCAGCGCGATGGTGTTGTAGCCGACGGCCCAGGCCAGGTTCTGATGCATCTTGCGCAGCGTGCCGCGGCCGATGCGCAGCGCGGTGGGGACGTCGAGCGGGTCCGAGCGCATCAACACCAGGTCTGCGGTTTCGATGGCGACATCGGTGCCCGCGCCGATCGCGATACCCAGATCCGCGCCCGCCAGCGCCGGAGCATCGTTCACACCGTCGCCGACCATGGCGACCTTGCGGCCATCACGTTGCAGCTCAGCGATTTTCGCGGCCTTGTCGCCGGGCAGGACCTCCGCGATGACGGTATCGATACCGAGGTCGGCGGCAATGCGTTCGGCGGTAGCGTGATTGTCGCCGGTCAACATCACCACTTCGATACCGAGGTCATGCAACTCGGCGACCGCGGCGGCGGAGGTGTCGCGCGGCGCGTCGGCGAGTGCGATCACCGCGACAGCAGTGCCATCGATCGCGGCGAGCACGGCGGTGTGACCAGAATCGGCCAGGCGATCACGTTGCGCGGCAAGCGAACCGAGGTCGACGCGCTCCCGTTCGAACAAGCGCCGGTTGCCGACGAGGACACGATGGCCATCGACCTCGGCGATTGCACCATGACCGGGGACATTCTCGAACTTGCCGGCAGACAAGGGCGTTCCGGTTCCGGCGCTCGGGCCGTGCCCGGAGTCGTCGCCAGGCAAATTCGTGCCGCCGTCATCGACGGCAGGCCTACCGGGAAGATGAGCGAGGTCGTGCGCGAATTCGCCGACCTTGGTAGCCGCCGCGTCACCGGGGATGGGCTCGACCTGCGTTGCGGGGCTGCGGGTTTCGGTGTGCCGGACGATCGCGGCGGCCAGGGGGTGTTCGGATTCGCGTTCGACGGCGGCGACCAGGCGGAGCACCCCGTCGGCCGAATATCCTTCGGCGGTCACCACATCGGTGACTTCTGGTTCGCCCTTGGTCAGGGTACCGGTCTTGTCCAGCACTACCGTTTGGATGCGGGCCGCGGATTCGAGGGCGAGCGCATTCTTGAACAGCACACCGCGTTTCGCGCCGAGGCCGGTGCCGACCATGATCGCTGTCGGGGTGGCGAGGCCGAGGGCGTCGGGGCAGGTGATCACCACGACGGTGATCGCGAACAACATCGCCTTGGCGAACGAGGCGCCGACGAGCAGCCACACCGTGAACGTCAGAGCGCCGCCGATCAGCGCGACCAGCACCAACCAGAAGGCCGCGCGGTCGGCCAGCTGCTGGCCCGGCGCCTTCGAATTCTGTGCCTGCTGAACCAATTCCACGATCTGCGCCAGCGCGGTATCCGCGCCGACCTTGGTCGCACGCACTCGCAGCGTTCCGTTGGTGTTCAACGACGCACCGATGACCGTCGAGCCCGGTTCCTTGTGCACCGGCATGCTCTCGCCGGTCACCATCGACTCGTCGACCTCGCTGTCGCCCTCCTCGACAACACCGTCAACGGCGATCTTCGCACCCGGCCGCACCAGCAACAGGTCACCGACCACCACCTCCGCGGTAGGCACCTCGACCGGCACGCCGTCCCGGATCACCTCCGCCTTCGGCGGCGCCAGATCCAGCAGCGCGCGGATCGCATCGTTGGCGCCGCCGCGAGCCCGCATCTCGAACCAATGACCAAGCAGCACAAAGGTTGCCAGCATCGTCGAGGCCTCGTAGAACACCTCGCCGCCGCCGGTCAGCGTGATCGCCAGCGAATACAGCCAGCCCGCCCCGATCCCCACCGCGACCAACACCATCATGTCCAACGTGCGCGCCCGCAACGCCGCGACCGCGCCGGTGAAGAAGATCGCCGACGAATAGAAGATCACCGGCAAACTCAGCACCAGCGCCCAAATGTCCTGCCGCATCCCGAACGGCACCGGCAAATGCACCCCGAACATGTCGGTAGCCATCGGCGACCACAACATCACCAACACCGCAAAAACGGCCGCCACCACAAACCGATTCCGCATATCAGCAGCCATGTCCGCCATAGACATCCCGGCATGCCCGGCGTGCCCGCCATGTTCGGCATGGCCGCCATGTTCGGCATCGCCGTGGCCACCACTCCCGGCATGCCCACGGTGTCCGCCACCATCGGCGTTCCCGCCATGCCCGGCCATCCCGCCATGCCCGGCCATCCCAGCTTGCCCGGCCATCCCGCCTTGCCCGGCCATCCCGGCTTGCTCGGCCACCCCAGATTGCCCGGCTTGCTCGGCCATCCCGCCATGCCCGGCCACCCCAGATTGCCCGGCCACCCCGGCCATCCCGGCTTGCTCGGCGGGGAAATCGTGGACGGTGTGCCCGGTGTGATCGGCGATCTCCGTGTCTGCCCCCTGACCACCGCTGCCGCCCGGCCCGGCGGTTCCGACGTGTTCAGCGTCCGGGGCGCCGTCGGCTACGTGTGCGTGGTGTCCGGCATGCGGATCGTGCGCGGCGGGCGCTGTTCGCCCGCCACCCGCGGCGTCACCGCGGTGCTCGTACGCGCCGGGCACGTCGCCGTCGTGCGCGGCATTGCCGACACTGTCCCACCCCGCGTGACCGTCGGTGTGCGGCTCGACCAGTGGATCGCAGATGTGGTTGGGGACCGAGCGGCCTGCGCAGTGGTAGCCGCAGTCGCGGACCCAGCCGGCCAGTTCGGCGACCGAGGTGAGCGTGGGGTCGTAGGCGACCGTGGCGGTTTGGGCGGTGGGGTTGGCGGCGACATCGAGCACGCCGGGCCTGCGGCGGAGTACGGCGGTGACGACGTTGGCTTGGCTGGCCCAGCGGACGCCGCGCACGTCGAGGACGGCGGTGCGGCGTGGCGGGTTGCGGTGCTGCTGGTCGTGGTTCACGTACCTCACTCCTCGTTCGGAAAGCTCGGCTCGATCGATCGAGTCGAGCGCGCCGTCGGCCAGCTCGACCATATACCCCTACCGGGTAGGTGTCTAACGCAAATCGTTCCGACGCGCCGGCTCGCCCGTCACCGCGTCCGAACAGGCTGCGGCGAAGCCCCAGCGGATCGCTCGTCCGCGGCGACGCTACCGCGCGGAAATCGACAGAAACGTCCCCGTCTCGCTTCCCTGCCTTTACCGTCTGAGATAGATAGACAGCTGTTCTGAACGGGGTTGCGTGATGTCCGAACCGAATACCTCCTGCGCCGCGTTTCAGCGGGTCGCGGCCATTGATCCCGACGCGGTTGCGGTCCGGTCGATCGGCGGCGAGCAGAGTTTGACCTGGCGGGCCTACGCCACGCAGGTACGGGAGATCGCGGCGGGGTTGAGTGCGCTCGGTGTCGGACGTGGCGACACTGTCGCATTGATGATGGCCAATCGGGTCGAGTTCTATCCGCTCGAGGTCGGTGCGCAACATGCCGGGGCCACCTCGTTTTCCGTGTACAACACACTCGTCCCCGAGCAGTTGAACTATGTGTTCGGCAACGCGGGCAATCGCGTGGTGATCTGCGAGGCACAGTATGTGGACCGCATCCGATCCTGCGGCGTGCCGATCGAGACCATCGTCTCCCTGGACGGCGCACCGGACGGAACGCTCAGCGTCGATGAGCTGAAATCATTGGGACGCAGCGACTTCGACTTCGAGGCAAGTTGGCGCGCGGTACAACCGGACGACGTGGTGACGCTGTGCTACACCTCCGGAACCACCGGCAACCCGAAGGGCGTGGAGCTCACCCACGCCAACCTCCTGTTCGACGCACACGCCTTCGCCTCGGTACTCCCCGTCGAATTCGGCGACCGGCAGACCTCATACCTGCCGACCGCGCACATGGCCGACCGATTCACCGCGCTGTATCTGCAGGAGGTCTTCGGCACGCAACTCACGGTCGTGCCCGATCGCAATCAACTGCTCGCCGCGCTGCTCGACGCCAAGCCCACGATCTGGGGCGCGGTCCCCCGCGTGTGGGAAAAGTTCAAGGCCGCACTCGAATTCGCGGCCGCCAACGAACCCGACGACACCACCCGCGCGGCCCTGCAGTGGGGACTCGACGTCGCCGCACGCAAGGCCGCCGCAGAACTGTCCGGCGAGCCGATGGACGACGCCCTCGCCGCCGAATGGGCGAAGGCCGACGCCGCCGTCCTGTCCAAGTTGCGCGCGAAACTCGGCCTCGACCAGGTGAAGTGGGCGATGTCGGGCGCCGCGCCGATCCCGCCGGAAACGCTCGGCTTCTTCTTCGGCCTCGGCATCCCCATCTCCGAGGTCTGGGGCATGTCCGAGGTGACCTGCATCGCCACCGTCAGCCCACCTCGGGAAGCCAGGCTCGGCACGGTCGGCAAGCTGCTGCCCGGCCTCGAAGCCACCATCGCCGACGACGGCGAATTCCTGATCCGCGGCCCGTCGATCATGCGCGCCTACCGCGCCGAACCGGCCAAGACCGCCGAGGCCCTCGACGCCGACGGCTGGCTGCACACCGGCGACATCCTCACCCAGGACGCCGACGGCTACCTGCGCGTCGTCGATCGCAAGAAGGAACTCATCATCAACTCCGCCGGAAAGAACATGTCCCCGGCCAACATCGAGAACGCCATCAAAGCCGCCACCCCGCTGATCGGCTCCATCGCCACCATCGGCGACCGCCGCCCCTTCAACACGGCACTCATCGTCATCGACGCCGAAACCGCCGGACCCTATGCGGCCCAACACGGCCTACCCGACGCCTCCGCCGCCGCCCTCGCCGAAGACCCCAGCGTCATCGCCGAGATCGCTCGCGGCGTCGCGGCAGGCAACACCAAACTGTCCCGCGTCGAACAGATCAAACGCTTCACCGTCCTGCCCACCTTCTGGGAACCCGGCGGCGACGAAATCACCCTCACGATGAAACTCCGCCGCAACCCCATCGCCGCCAAATACGCCCCCGACATCGACCGCCTCTACTCCCCCGCCCCACCCCCCGAAGTCCACCAACCCACCGTCCCCGCCGAAACCACCACCGTCACTTGACCGGCGGGCCACGCAGCAGCCGGTCCCCGGCCGACCTGCCGGGCCGTCTGCCGAACGGGACATCATGGCGGGCTTACTCGCGATCTGGCGCGGGACGCTGTGCGAGAAACCGGCCAGAGTCGGCGAATGTTGTACGAGGGCACAGAGTTCCGAAGAACCGCTGCCGAGCGGCAACAGTCTGCGGCGCGCCCAACCGACCGGATTTGCCACCAGGTCAGGCCGAGATATCTGTCCGTCGCTTCGCATAACCCGCAACGTTCTGCGGGCTGCGCGAATCGACAGTCGGACGGGCGGACTACAGGCTGATGCCGAGGAGCGCGTCGATGGCGGCGGCGATTTCGGCGGGGGCTTCCGGGGCCGAGCCGCCGTATTCCAGGGCCTGGCGGGCCCAATTGTCCAGGGCGTCCAGGGCTTTCGGAGTGTCCAGGTCGTCGGACAGGTGCTGGCGGAGGCGGGCGATGGTGTCGGTGGCGGTGGGGCCGGACGACAGGGCGGTGGCGCGGCGCCACAGGTCGAGGCGGGACTTGGCCTGCTCGAGCACCGCGTCGGTCCACATGCGGTCTTGGCGGTAGTGGCCGGCCAGCAGGCCGAGGCGGATGGCGGCCGGGTCGACGCCGCTGCGACGCAGCGTGGAGACCAGCACCAGGTTGCCCCTGGACTTCGACATTTTCTCGCCGTCCAGGCCGATCAGGCCGGCGTGCACGTAGTGGCGGGCGAAGCGGCGGCCCGCGATGAGCGCCTCGGCGTGTGCGGCGGAGTACTCGTGGTGCGGGTAGATCAGGTCGCTGCCGCCACCCTGGATATCGAACTCGGGGCCGATGCGGTTGAGCGCGATCGCCGAACACTCGATGTGCCAGCCGGGACGTCCGGCCCCGAACGGGGCGGGCCAGGACGGCTCGCCCGGGCGTTCCGCACGCCAGAGCAGCGCGTCGATGGTGTCGCGCTTGCCGGGACGGTCGGGGTCGCCGCCGCGTTCGGCGAACAGGCGCTCCATGGTGGCGCGGTCGTAGCCGGACTCGTAGCCGAACTGCTCGGTGGCGTCGGCGCGGAAGTACACGTCGGGGAACTCGGCATCGTCGACGATGTACGCCGCACCCGACGCCAGCAGCTTCTGCACGAATTCGATGACCTCGTCGACGGATTCGATCGCGCCGACGTACTCGCGCGGCGGCACGATCCGCAGCGCCGTCATGTCCTCGCGGAACAGATTGATCTCGCGGGTGCCCAGGTCGCGCCAATCCAGGCCGTCGCGCTCGGCCCGCTCGAACAGCGGGTCGTCCACGTCGGTCACGTTTTGCACGTAGTGCACCTCGTGGCCTGCGTCGCGCAGCACCCGGTTGACCAGATCGAAGGTCAGGTAGGTGGCGGCGTGACCGAGATGGGTGGCGTCATAGGGGGTGATCCCGCAGACGTACATGGTGGCGGTGGCACCGGGTGTCACCGGCCGCACCTGACGGTCGGCGGTGTCGTACAACCGCAACGGTGGCCCTGCTCCGGGGATGGTGGGTAGGGCGGTATCGGACCAGGACTGCATGATTCGAGGGTAAAGGTGTGGTCGAGATCATCGCCCCCCGCCCCGGTCCAGCACCCGCCGTACGCCCCTGACCAGCCGCTCCCGACCTGCGTTTTTCAGCAAATCATGGGATGTCAACATTTTCGCTCTCGCAGAATCAGCTGTCGGCGGATCCGCGTCCGCGGACATCCGGCCCCTTCGCTCCGGCACCGCGCGCCACCCGGCCAACCGCTGACGGTAGCGGCCGGACCGCCCGAGGGCAACGAAGAATCTCGGCCCGATCAAGGGGGCCAACGCCCGCGATCGGCACGGTGCGCAACCCCGCACTCGATGCCGACTCGGCCGCGAACGACCTGGCCCAATGCCAGTGAACCAGTACCGCAACAACATTCATTGGTCGCCGACGTGCATTGTGGGCCACCGTGACCAGCGGGCCGCGAGATCGGCTGTGCGCAGCGGACGTTCCCGCTCAGCGAGCAGTGCAGGGTGCCAGCGCAACAGTGCGGCTCTGCCTATGGCGTACATCACGGAGGTGGGGTGTCACACGGGTCGGACGGTGGGCGTCTTATGCGGACAAGTCGCCGACTACTTCTCGAGGAGAGAGCTCATGAACATCACACTGTGGATTGCTGCCGGACTGCTGGCTGTCGTCGCCTTGGCCGGCGGAATCAGCAAGACGTTCGTACCGAAGGAGAAACTCGCCGCGGTGCCTGGCGGGCAATGGACCGAGCCGATCAGTGGTGGATTCATCAAGGCTCTCGGGCTGCTCGAGCTTCTCGCCGCGGTTGGCCTGATTTTGCCTGCTGTGCTCGATATCGTGCCGGTTCTGGTGCCGGTGACGGCTGCCTGCTGGGTCGTGTTGATGGTGGGCGCGATGATCACCCATATCCGGGATGGTGGATACAAGTTCGTGGTGCTGAATGTCGCGTATCTTGCGTTGGCTGTGTTCATTGCCTGGGGTCGCTTCGGCCCGCAGTCCTTCAGCTGATCTCGCTGGCGGGCCGACGGTGTCGGTACGGCAATGGAATTCGCGAGGGTGGATGACCGTCACGGCGCACGTCCGGATAGTCGACATCACACGGGCGCAGCTGAATCGAGGGTTGCGCCCTCTAGTCGACTCGAGCTATTGGAACTCGGCAGCGAATTGTGCCGAGCAACCCGACACAGCACGCAGCTTCGCATTCACTGCCGAAAACCGGCTCGACGAGAATTCAGAACGCAGGCCACGGAATCGGCCGGGCCGTGCGCGGCGTCGGCATCACCGGATCATCGATCAATTCCTGCGTGCGGTCGACCAATGCCTCGATTTCGGCCTCGGTGATGTGCTCGGCGAGCTGATCGGCAACTCCACCCGGCAGTTCCTTCGCGAACGCCGTGATATCGGCAACGAGTGCCTCACTGAGCGGTTGTCCGGCCCACCCCCACAGCACCGTGCGCAATTTATGCTCACTGTGCAAACAGATGCCGTGGTCCACCCCGTACACCTGCCCGTCGGTCCCCTCCAACGCATGCCCACCCTTGCGGTCAGCGTTGTTCAGCAAAACATCCAGCACCGCCATCCGCTGCAATCGCGGATCGTCGGCGTGAATGAGCGACACTTCGTTCCCCGCCGGATCCTGCGCCCGCAGCACCTCATGGAAACCATTGGGCACCGCACCGGCCGGACACAGATCGACCAGGTCGAGCCGATCCCCCTGCTCGGTGTGGTTGTCGACCCCATCGACCCATCGCTGCACCATGCCGACCCCGTACGGCCCGTCGCGCAGGATCGTCTCCGGAATCACGCCCCAACCCACCGCGGCCGAAATCTGATACGACGCCACCTCGCGCCCCGCGAGCGTGCCGTCGGGAAAGTCCCACAGCGGCTGCTCGCCACGCACCGGTTTGTACACCACCCGCAGCGGCGGTTCCGCCTCATCGAGAATGTCGCAAACCAGGGTCACGTTACTGGCAGTACTGATCCGCCCGATCACCGTCAGCTCGCCGCTGTGGAACCGGTCCCCGGCCCGCGTCACCGATCACTCCTCTAGTTCGGCCGCGCCGAAGATATCGCCGCGCTTGTACCCGTTGGTGCGCACGCACATGTGCCCCCGCGACGACAGCGGCTCCCCGCACAGCGGGCACGGCGGCCGACCCGCCGCGATCACCCTGGTCGACCGCAGCGCGAACTCCCGCGCCTGAATCGGGGTGAGGAACACCCGAACCGCGTCCGGCCCCTCCTCGGTGTCGTCGAGCACCACCGACTCGTCCACCTCGGTCTCGGTGATCGCCAGCAACTCGACCACCACCGCGTTCGCATCGGCGTCCCAGCCGAGCCCCATGGTGCCGACCCGGAACTCCGCGTCGACCGGCGTCACCAGCGGCGCCGTGTCGCCGATGTCCTCGGCCTGCGGCGGCACCTCGGCGCCGAACCGGCGAGCTACCTCGTCCAACAGCAAACCCATCCGGTCTGCGAGCACCTTCACCTGCTGCTTTTCCAGCAGCACACTGACAACCCGCGGTTCCTCGATGGCCTGCAGATAGAACGAACGATCGCCCGGCTCACCGACGGTCCCGGCGACGAAACGATCGGGGGTGCGAAATACATGGATTGCGCGTGACACATGCACCTCCTGATACGTGACCCTGATCGACTACCCACGGCGCTGGGTTACAACGCCCACTATCCGTGTACAAGGAATCTCAGCGCTCCGCATTCCCATTATCCCCACTCCCGGCACTACCTAGCTCGCCGCCGGGAACGGGCCCGGACGTATCGGGCGCGGCCTCTTGTTTATCGGCGCCGGAATCGGGAACGGGGCGTTGCTGATTCGACAACGCGGACAGGTCGGTGCCGGTGTCGTTGAGCCGCCACACATAGGGTGCGGTCGGCGTGTAGCGGACGACGCTGATCGACGCGGGCTCCACGACGATCCGCTGGAATCCGTCCAAATGGATGCCCAACGCGTCGGCCAGCACGGATTTGATGACGTCACCGTGGGTGCAGGCCACCCACAGCACGTCGTGCCCGTGCTGTTCGGCTAGCGCCCGATCGTGCTCGCGCAGCGCGGCGACCGCGCGGGCCTGCACCTGCGCGAGCCCCTCGCCGCCCGGAAACACCGCGCCGGAAGCGTGCCGCTGCACCACTTTCCACAACGGTTCCTGCAGCAGTTCGCCGATCGGTCGCCCGGTCCATTCGCCGTAATCGACCTCGATCAGCCGGTCGTCGAAGACCGGTTCCAGCCCTAATTTCTCCGCCAGCGGCGCCACCGTTCGCTGACAGCGCAATAGCGGAGAGTGCACGATGCGTTCGATCGGCAGCCCGGCGAGGCGTTCAGCGACGGCCTTGGCTTGGTCGTTGCCGTGCTCGGTCAGCTCGACGCCGGTACTGCGACCGGCCAGCGTGTGGGCGGTGTTCGAGGTCGAGACTCCGTGTCGGAGCAGAATCACCGTCATACAGTCAGCCTAAGCCCGCCCGCGGCCCGACCGCCGCCCCCCAGGGGATCGCTACGCGGTGCTGTATTCATGTGGCCGACACGACACCGGTCGCGAGCAGTCCCATAACGGTCAACCCGAGCACGATGCGGTAACCGACGAACCAATCCAGCGAGTGCTTCGCGACGAACTTCAGCAGCCACGCCACCGACGCGTATCCGACGACAAACGCCAGCAACGTCGCCACGATCAGCTGTGCACCGCTGGCATTGAGTCCCTCACCGGCCGGCTTGAACGCATCCGGAATGCTGAACAACCCCGACGCGGTCACCGCGGGAATCGCGAGCAGGAACGAAAACCGCACGGACGCTTCACGAGTCAGCCCGAGGAACAGACCCGCCGACGAGGTGGCCCCCGAGCGCGACACACCGGGAATCAGCGCGAGGCACTGCGCGAAACCCATGACCAACCCGTCCCGGGTGGTCAGCTGCTCGAGTGGGCGCAGCTTGCGTCCGTAGTACTCGGCCGCCGCGATGACCAGCGCGAACGCGATCAACATGAACGAGATCAGCCACAGATTGCGGGCCGCGGTGCGGATCACGTCCTTGAGCAGGTAGCCGAGCACGCCGATCGGGATGGTGGCAATGATCACATACCAGCCGACCCGGTAGTCCAGCTCGCGCTGGCGCTCCGTGTCGAAGTAGCGGTCGGCCTGGCCCATCGTCACCACGGGCAGCCGCGTCGTCACCTGATCGGTGATCGGCACCGAGTCCCGCTGCGTCAGCTTGCGGGCCACGGTACTGAACCAGGCCTGCAGGATCCGCCAGATGTCCTTGGCGAAATACACCAGGACGGCGGCCTCGGTGCCGAGCTGGGTCACCGCGGTGAACGAGGCGCCCGCGTCGTCGCCGAAGAACACCCCCGACACGATCCGCAGATGCGCCGACGAGGAGATCGGCAGGAACTCCGTGAGGCCCTGCACCAGGCCGAGGACGAGCGCCTGTATCCAGGTCATCGATTCGCCCGTCACACGGTCTCCTGGTGTCTCATGCCGCCTCCATGTGTACTTGCCCGAAAGAACTGTTCCGACTGGGCAATTGGTCAACAGATGGGTCGCACGCGAGTGAGGTCCGGCGCAATCCCGCAGCGACAGTACAGTGTCGCGGCCAGGGCGGCATGCTCGCACCGCTATCGGGAACGACGCGCGAGCCACTGTGCGGGTAGGCGCCCGGACGACCGCGCACGCTCTAGGCTTGGCGCCGTGACGATTGCGCGGACACGGTGATGGAGCAACGGACGGTTGGCCGCAGCGGCCTACGGGTGTCCCGGATAGGGCTTGCGACCCATACCTGGGGTTCGCATACGGATGCCGATGAGGCGGCCGTGCAGTTGGTGGCGTTCATCGAGGCGGGCGGCACGCTCGTCGACACCTCCCCCGCGTACGTCGGTGGTGGCGCGCAACGCATCCTGGCCGAGCTGCTCGGCGATCTCGTCTCGCGAGATGATCTGGTGCTCAGCGGCTGTGCGGGTCTCGCGCCGCGGGTGACGCCCGCGCCCGCCGGACCGGCTGTGCCGGACGCGACGGCCAAGACCGCCGTCGATACCTCGCGTCGCGCGCTGCTGCGTCAGCTCGATCGGACGTTGCTCGAATTCGGCACCGATCACCTCGACATCTGGAATGTCGCGGTGTGGGATCCGCGGACCCCACTCGATGAGGTCGCGGCCACCCTCGAACAGGTGGTGCAGGCCGGGAAGGTGCGGTACGCGGGCGTGCGCGGATTCGGCGCGTGGCAGGTGGCGAGTCTCGCCGCGGTCACCCCGATCAGCGTCGCGCAGACGCCGTACTCGCTGCTGGCCCGCGAGGCGGAAACCGACTTCGTGCCCGCCGCGCTGCATCACGGCGTCGGCGTGATCGCGTCCGCGCCGCTGGCCGGTGGGATTCTCACCGGTAAGTATCGGGACGGGGTTCCCGCGGACTCGCGTGGCGCGGACGAGGCCACCGCGGCCGATATCCGCAGCAGTCTCGACGAACGCGCGACCAGGGTGGTCGACGCGCTGGTCACCGCTGCCGACGGGTTAGGCACTTCACCGTTAGCCGTCGCGCTGGCCTGGATTCGGGACCGGCCCGGCATCGCGAGCATGATCGTCGGCGCCCGCGATATCGGACAACTCACCGGCGTGTTGGCCGCGGAAACCCTTGAACTGCCGCGCGCCATCGCGGCCGCACTCGACGATGTCAGTGCTCGTACCGAATGAGCGATGCCGCCGGTCGCAGCTCCGTATCCGCCCTGCCGGCGGCACATTTCCGAACACTTACGGAATCTCGCACTCCAGTGTCTTCCCGGCGACCATCGGTTCGATCGGCACCGACCCGATGCCGGTCGCCTCGCGGCACGTCTTAGGCTTGCCTATATGAGGCATGCGACGTCCGGCGACCCGTCCGTCCGAACCCAGCGGATCGCCGGTGTCCGGTCGGGATGGTCGCGCTGTGTGCTTGCGGTACTCGCGCTGACCATGGTCGCCGCCTCGGCCGCGTGCGGCACCGACACCGCCACGACCGACTCCGGACAGCGCGGACCGGCCACCGCGACGCTGACCGACCTCGACCCGGTGCCGATCGGACCGGAACCGACGCCGACGCTGCCGGTCACCGTGCGCTCGTTCGACGGCGCGGACGTGACCATCACCGATGCCAGCCGAATCATCGCGGTCGACCGCTACGGCACCCTCTCGCAGATCGTGTACGCGCTCGGCTTGGGCTCAAAGCTGATCGGCCGCAGCTCAGTCGCCATCCCCGCCATCCGCGATGTGCCCAACGTGGCGGGCGGCAACGGCGCGTTGAACCTGGAAGCCCTACTGGCACTGCGGCCTTCGGTATTCCTGACTGACGATGTGACGGTCACGCCGCAGTTGCGTGAGCAGTTGCGTGCGGCAGGCGTGAACGTCGTCTTCGCCGACCCGAAGCGCACCATGGACGGTGTCATCCCCCAAATCGAGTCCGTGGCAAACGCTTTGGGCGTGCCTGAACAAGGCAAGGCGCTCGGACAACGCACCCGCGCCGAGATCGACGCCGCCATCGCCGCTGTGCCCCAACAGGATCCGCGGTTGAAGATGGCATTCCTGTATCTGCGCAGCACCGCCATCACCATGCTGGCCGGTCCCGGCTCCGGTGCGGATTCGCTGATCGCCGCGCTCGGCGGGCAAGACGCCGGCGCCGCGCTGTCCGAACCGTTCATCACGATCACCAGCGAGGCGATGATCAGTGCCGCACCCGATCTGCTGCTGGTGATGTCGGACGGGTTGAAATCCGTTGGCGGAGTCGACGGGTTGGAAAAGGTGCCCGGCATCGCGCAGACGCCCGCCGGGCGGAACAAGCGGGTCGTCGACATGTCGGATCAGGTGATCCTGAGCTACGGACCCAACACCGGCCGGGTGATCACCGCCCTGAGCGCGGCCGTGTACGGCGCCAAGCCCGCATGATCGGGCGGCTCGCATGACCGAATCCGCCGTGGCCAAGTCGGAACCAGCTGTCGAACCGCCCGCGCCACCCGCACCGAAATCGCGCGGACGTTCGCGCACGACCATGGTTTTCGCGGTCGCGATCATCGGATTGATCGCGCTCGCACTGGCCTCCGCCGCGATCGGACAGGTGCCGACCACGCCCGCCGAGGTGGCGGGCAGTGTGCTGCACCGGATCGGACTGGACTGGGGGCCGATGCCCGCGCATCCCGCCGGTGAGGTGACGCTGTGGCAGGTGCGGTTCCCGCGGGTGCTGCTGGCCATGCTGGTCGGCGCGGCGCTCGCGACAGCGGGCGGGTTGTTGCAGGGGGTGTTCGCGAATCCGCTTGCCGAGCCCGGTGTTATCGGCGTTTCGGCCGGTGCCGCGGTCGGTGCGGGCACCGTGATCGTGGTCGGTGGCGCGTTCGTCGCCGCCTGGTCGGTGGCCGCGGCCGCGTTCGCCGCAGGGCTGGCCACCACGCTGCTGGTGTATCTGCTTGCCCGCTCCAACGGGCGGACCGAGGTGGTCACCCTGGTGCTCACCGGTGTCGCGATCAACGCGTTCGCGGGCGGATTGCTCGCCTTCCTGTTATTTGTCGCCAACCCTGCCGCACGCGATCAGATCGTGTTCTGGCAGTTGGGTTCACTCAACGGCGCGACCTGGGATTCGGTCACCGTCGTCGCCATCCTCACCGCCATCGGCGTCACCGCCGCCATCCTCATCGCGCCACGACTGGACCTGCTCGCCCTCGGTGAAGCCGCTGCCCGTCACCTCGGTGTCGACGTGGAACGCTTGCGCCGCAACGTCATTCTCGTCGTCGCCATCCTCGCCACCGCCGGCGTCGCATTCACCGGCATCGTCATGTTCGTCGGCCTGATCGTCCCGCACCTGGTCCGGATGCTCGTCGGCCCCGCCCACCGCGTCCTGATCCCATTGAGCGCCATCCTCGGCGCCGCCGTCTTACTCGCCGCCGACGTCGCCGCCCGCTCCCTGGTGCACAACGCCGACCTCCCCCTCGGCATGCTCACCTCCTTGATCGGCGGCCCGTTCTTCTTCTGGCTCCTGCGCCGCACCCGAGCCCGCGCCGGAGGTTGGGCATGACGCGCCTCCACAACCAAAGATCCTGGCGTTCTTCGAGCTTCGCGCCAGCCCACTGGTGCACCGGATCCGCTGCGGCACACGACGACTCCGTGAGCACGGCCCGACCTGCGCGCCCGCCGGGTGTCGACCACGCTTGGGGTTCACCGAGTTTCGGTGTGCCAGTTGACTTCCTGAGCTGTGGGGGTAGCGCGTGAGTGGGGTTCGGCAGGTGTTTGCGCGGACGCATGAGTTGCCTGTTGCGCCGGAGAAGGGGGCGGTTACCCTGCGGGCGCGGGGGGTGAGTGTGGATCGGCGGGGCGCTACGACTGCGCAGCGGCGGGTGCTCGACGGGGTGGACTTCGATGTTGTCGCGGGTGAGGTTGTCGCGCTGGTCGGTCCCAACGGGGCGGGCAAGTCCACCTTGCTTGCCGCGCTGGCCGGGGAGTTGACGCCGAGCGAAGGGGTGGTCGAGCTCGAGGGGCAGGCGTTGACGCATTGGTCACCGCTGGATATGGCGCGCCGTCGGGCCGTGCTCCCGCAAACCCATACCGTCGGTTTCCCGTTCACGGCCCGCGAGGTCGTGGCGATGGGTCGTGCGCCGTGGTTGCGGACCGAGCGGCGCGAACTCGATGACGAGCGCATCGCCGCCGCGATGACCGCCGCCGACGTGCAACACCTTGGCGCCCGGTCCTTTCCGACCCTCTCCGGCGGAGAGCGCGCCCGCGTCGCCCTGGCCCGCGTGCTCGCCCAGGACACCGGCACCCTGCTCCTCGACGAACCCACCGCCGCCCTCGACCTCGGCCACCAGGAAGCCGTCCTCCGCCTGGCCACCACCCGCGCCCAAGCGGGCGCCGCGGTGGTCGTCGTCCTGCACGATCTCGGCATCGCCGCCGCCTACGCCGACCGCGTCGCCGTCCTCGAATCCGGCCGCATCGCCGCCGACGGCCCACCCCGCGAGGTCCTCACCACCGACCTCCTCACCCGCGTCTACCAACACCCCGTCGAAGTCCTGAACCACCCCCTCACCGGCGCCCAACTAGTCCTCCCCGTCCGCCGCTGACCACCCGCCCACCCCCTCGCCCGCCGCATCCAAAATCGCCACCAATTCCACGCGCACCACACTGATTCACGCGCGGCGCGGCACGGCACACCTCCGTTTGCCCGACCACCGCCGATCTCGCCCAGGCCGCCTGCCGCGCACCTCCTCGCGCACTGCAACCAGAATCGCCACCAATTCCATACGCACCACACTGATTCATACGCAGCAGCCGACCGGCCGCAGCACAGACACGTCGACAGGGTGCCGCTGATCCGTGCCCGCCGCCGATCTCGCCCGGACCGCCTGCCACGCACCTCTTCGCACACTGCGACCAGAATCGCCACCAATTCCATGCGCACCACACTGATTCACGCGCGGCGCGGCACGGCACACCTCCGTTTACCCGACCACCGCCGATCTCGCCCGGACCACGTGCCGCGCACCTCTTCGCACACTGCGACCAGAATCGCCACCAATTCCATGCGCACCACACTGATTCACGCGCGGCGCGGCACGGCACACCTCCGTTTGCCCGACCACCGCCGATCTCGCCCAGGCCGCCTGCCGCGCACCTCCTCGCCCACCGCGTCCATAATTGCCACCAATTCCACGCGCACCACACTGATTCACGCGCGACGCGGCACGGCACACCTCCGTTTGCCCGACCGCCGCCGATCTCGCCCAGGCCACCTGCCGCGCACCTCTTCGCACACTGCGACCAGAATCGCCAGCAATTCCATGCGCACCACACTGATTCACGCGCGGCGCGGTGCGGCACACCTCCGGCACGTCGGCGAGGTGCCCGCTAGCGCCCCAGATTCTGCACGCACCGAAAGTCGGCTGGCCCGATAGCTGAACCTCCGCTCGGGCCATGACGGTGCCATTCGGCTTACCCGGCCGCCGCCGATCTCGCCCCGAGCACCGCCGCGCACCTCCTCGCCCGCTGCGTCCATAATTGCCAGTATTTCTATGCGCGCCAAGCTGGTTCACGCGCGGCCAGCGGTCTTGCGCGCGGCCGCTGACGGCGAGTGGCACTTGGTGGTGCGGGAGAGGTTGGCGCCGGTCAGAGGGGGTGGGGGGCGTCTGTCGGGTCGTTGGCCGGCAGCAGGCCACCTTGGAGAAGGACGCGTAGGAGGGGCGTTGATTGCCCAGAGGGCGAAGAAGATCAGGCCGATGAGTGGGGTGGTGGCGGTGGACCAGGCTAGGGCGCCGCCGCCGAACCAGATGAGTTCCAGGGCGACTCGCCATGAACCGCGGAGGGGGAAGCGTGGGGTCGAGCCTGCGCCGAACAAGGCCCACATGAGGGCGAAGAGGGCGGGGGCGCCGACTCCGACGATTACGCGCACGAGGATATCTGCGGGCAGGGTGAAGCCCCAGACCGCCGCTCCCGCAAGGACTCCCAGTTCCAGCAGGAATGTGCCGAACAGGTTGGCGCCCTCGAGTATCCGCATGGTGCGACTCCTTCAGCGCCAGATCAGCTTCAAGACCGCTGGGGTCAGCAGCATGCGGATGACGGTGGCGTCGAGAATGAGCGCGGCGATCATGCCGTAGGCGATGTACTTCATCAGAACCAGGTCGGAGAAACCGAACGCGCCGGTGACGACGATCAGAATGGCGGCGGCGGAGGTGATTACGCCGCCGGTGTGGGCGATGCCGTAGCGGATCGCCTCGCGCGGTTCGGCCCCGTTCGCCCGCGCCTCGGCCACCCGAGACAGCAGGAACACCTCATAGTCGGTGGACAGCCCGAACACCACGGTCACGATCAACGCGAGCACCGCGAACATCAGTGGGCCGGGTGTGAAGTGGAAGAACCCTGCACCATGCCCCTCGACGAACACCCAGGTGAGCACACCCAACGTCGACACCAAACTCAACGCGCTCATCGCAACAGCCTTGACCGCCAAAACAATCGACCGGAACGCCGCATACATCAGCGTCAACGCCGCCGCCGCGAGAATCGCCACCAGCAACGGCAGTCCGCGCAGCAGTCCATTGATACTGTCGCGTTCCAGCGCGGGCACTCCCGCCACCATCACGTCCACGCCCGGCGGGTCCGGAATCGCCCGCAACGCCGAGATCACCCGATCGGAATCCTGCTTGTCCGTCAGCCCGGCCTGTAACACATTGATGCCGTCCTTGGTCGGCACCGACGGCTCGAATCGTCCGGTGAGCCCAGGGATTCGACTCGCCTCGTAGCGAATATCACTGAGCTGCTGCGGATCCGCACCGCGTATAACAAGCTTCAACGGTTCGGTACGGAAACTCGGAAACAGCTCATCGAAGCGCTCCTGCGCCACCCTGGCCGGGTTCTCCGCACCGAGATATTTCTCACTGATCCCACCGAACTCGATGTGCCGGAACGGAATACTCAACGCGAGCAGAGCGAGCACGATCGGCACCGCCACCGCCCACGGCCGCCGCATCGACCACTGCGCGAGCCGCGAGAAGAATCCGGCATCGATCTGCGCCTCGGTCTTACTGCGCGAGAACCGCTTCCAGCCCAGCAGATCGATCCGCCGCCCGGCGATACTCAACGCCGCGGGCAGCGCGGTCACCGACAGCAACGCGGCAAGCAGCACCGAACTGATACCGCCATAGGGCACCGACCGCAGCACCCCGTTCGGAAAGATGAACAGCGCACCGAGACTGACCGCGATGATCGCCGCCGAGAACAACACAGTGCGCCCCGCGGTCGCGACCGTACGCGCGGTCGCCTCCTCCACACTGCGACCCGCCGCAAGCTCCTCCCGGAACCGGGTGACGGTGAACAACCCATAGTCGATCGCCAGCCCGAGACTCACCAAAGTCATGACGGTACTGGCGAATACGTTCACATCGATGAACCCGGTGAGCACCCGCATGATGCCCGCGGTCCCCATGATCGTCATCCCACCGATCAGTACCGGAAGCAGCGCACCGATCACCCCGCCGAACACGAAGTACAGCAGAATCGCCACCAACGGCATCGCGATGAGCTCCGCTCGGTGGATGTCGTTCTGCATCCCGGTATTGAGCCCGGCCAGCACCGGCTGCAGCCCGGCCAACTGCACGGTGGTGCCGCCGGGCCCGCCGCCGACACTCCCGGCACCGAGATGATCCTTGATCGCGGAGTAATTCTCGACAGTCGCGGTGCCCTCACCCCGCAAACCGACGCTGGCGAACGCGTGCGTCCGCGAGGCATCGGTGGCGTTCGCCGCGAACGGACTATCCCAGTAGCTATCGATCTTCAGGATGTTCTCCGGATAACGCGCAAGCAACCCGTTCAACGCACCCGTCACCGCGGACCGCACCGCCGGATCGTCGACGGTCGCCCCCTCCGGCGCGGTGTACAGCAGGATCAGGTCACTGTCGGTATCCCGCCCGAACGTCGCGTCGGCGATCTTCGACGCCGCCACCGACTCGCTGGACTCGTCGAACCACCCCTCCTGCGTCAGCCGCCCGGCCAGATCGCGCCCGTACACACCCGACGCCAACACCACCAACACGAACACGCCGAGCACCAGCACCCGATGCCGATAGACGAACCGCCCCCACCACAACAACCCCGAATGCAACTTCGAATCGCCCTGCGGTGCCCGCGACCCGCGAGCGCGCGTCATCCGCAAATCCGACACGGTCAGCCGCAGGCCGGCGTGCGGTAATCGGCGGAACGCAGGATCCCGCACAGGTCGGTCCGCGAGATCTTCCACTTACCGTCGAGCAGCACGAAATGCACGACAGTCGTGCGCACCGCGGTCCCGCTACCGTCCTTGTCCAGCCGCATCGTTGCGGTGAGCGTGCCGTCGTGATTGTCGAACACCGGATCGGTGACCCCGTAGACCGCGCGCGGATTGTCCTGCAGCGCCTTGTACATATCGGGAATCGCGGTCCGGAACGCGTCACCGTCCTCGATGAGGTCGGTGCGCTCGCTGTCCGGCAGCCCGGGATCCAGTGCCCGCTTGATCTGTGAGTCCAGCTGCGCGGCCGACGGCAGCGGCGGATGCGCGGCGATGGACGACGTGGTGATCGAGGCGGACAGCGACGCGTTGGCCGACGAACGAGCGGCGTCGACGGCCGCCTCGTCCGATCCGGTGCTGCACGCCGCGGCGGCGGCCACCAGGAGGAGGCCGGACGCGGTCAGCACGGTGCGGGCGAGAAATGTGGATGGCATCACCATCTACATACCATCAATTACGGAGCTGATGCGTCCCAGCAGTGCCCGCACGGTCGTGACTTCTCGGTCCGGCGCCGCGTCGACGGGCACCGCGTCCGGAATCATGTCGCGCACCAACGCGACGACGCTGCGTTCGTCATCGAGGTCGATGTCGGTGACCCTGGCCTCGGCGACCGCGACCACGTCCTCCGGACCGGGCACCTCGCTCGCCAGATCGGCCCGGTAGATCTCCAGCGTCAAGCTGGCTCGGACCGTGCGAAACGCATACGGCCTGCCATCACCGGTCGTCCCGAACCCATGCGCGAACGGGCCAACGGTTATGTCATCGATGGCAAATCCCGACGAATGGTCGGCTTTCAACCGGATCTCCCTGATTTGGACACTGTTTCAGCTCAACCGTAACCTGCATCACCAACATTCTCCCCCAGCCGCCACCCCGGTACGCCGTGATGTTGCGCCATCATGGTCAGATGGTGGAGTTGCGGTGAATCGTCGGTAGCAGTCGGTAGAAGGAGTTCGGTGGATGCGCCCTCGCGGCTGGGTTCGATTGGCGGCGTTCGCGGGTTCCGCTGTGGTTGCGTCCCGCAACCAAAGACTCCGCGTCCCCACGGTGCTCGTCGGAGTAGCGGCACTGGCCCTGCTGACCGGCTGCTCCAACAGCCCCGACAGTGACAACCTGCCCACCAGAGATCCGGCCACCGCCGCGGTCTCGCCCACCGACACGCCGCGTCCCGCGGGCGACGTCACACGACTGTCCAGCCCCGTCCGCGCACTGCTGACCGAGCAAAGCACCGGCGAGATCGCCGCCCTCGATGCCAGCACCGACACCAGCACCGTGCTGTTCCTCATCGACCCGACGACCCTCGGCCACACCGACCCCAACGGCGTTCCCGACGCCGGCGTCCGCGCCCTGTCACTGTCGGCCCGCGGCGCGAGCCTCTCGCAAGGCAAGCCGGGCGAACTGCTGGTCGCCGCGCCCAACCGGATCTTCCGCATCAACATCACGGCTCACTCCGTCAGCGAGATCCCGTTCGACGGTGACGCCAGGTCGGTGCAGCGCCGTGACGACGGCACCCTGCTCGTCGGCACCGCCGACGGCAAGGTCCGCACCCTGGCCGCCGACGGCAAGGTCACCCACACGATCACCGGCCTCGCCTCCGCCGACGCGCTCGCCCTGACCGAGGGCCACGTGTCCGTCCTGGACCGCCGCCAAACCTCCGTCACCGAGATCGAGCTGGGCAAAGACGACCTCGGCCTGGCCCTGCGCGCGGGCGACGGCGCCACCAACATGATCGCCGACCACTTCGGCCGGATCATCGTCACCGACAGCACCGGCGGCGAACTCTTGGTCTTCAGCGCCGGACCTCTCGTCCTGCGTCAGCGGTTCCCGGTAAACTCTTCGCCTTACGCGCTTGCCTACGATCAGCGGTCCGACACCGTGTGGGTGACGTGCACGCAGAGCAACGAAGTCGTCGGATTCGATCTGTCGACAGGTATACCGACAGAAGTGGGCCGCTACCCGACGGTGCGGCAGCCGAACTCGGTAACCATCGATCAGCGCACCGGGGACATGTTCGTCGGATCCGCCGTCGGCGACGGCCTGCAGCGGATCCGCGCGGACGATCGGAAGAGAGGCCAATGATGACTCCGGCAACGCGCGCAGACGACGACCCCGCATCACCACGCGAGCAGCGAGCGCGGCGCAAAGCACTGCCCGCTGGTTGGGAAACCACCAGCGACGACTACGAATACGTGCCGCTGCGGCTGCCACCCGAGGTGACCAGGGTGACCGCGTCCATGCGGCTGGCCATCCAGGCCGAGTTCGGCGGCTGGGAACTGTCCCGCGTGCGGGCCTATACCGACGGTAGCCGCCGGGTGCTGCTGCGCCGCCGAAAAACCGCGCTACCCCAGCCCGAACCGGGAATGTGAGCTGATGTACGCCCTGCTATTACGCCTGATGTTTCTGGTCCCGCCGGAACGCATCCACCACCTGGCCTTCGCGACGATGCGCGTGGCCGCTCGCCTCGCGCCCACCCGCTGGGTGATGACCAAGCTACTCGTCACCGACGATCCCATCCTGCGCAACACCGCGTTCGGCATCGACTTCCCGGCGCCGGTCGGCCTGGCCGCCGGTTTCGACAAGAATGCCGACGGCGTCGACGCCTGGGCGCCACTGGGTTTCGGTTTCGCCGAGATCGGCACCGTCACCGCTCAGGCCCAGCCCGGCAATCCCGCGCCGCGACTGTTCCGGCTGCCCGCCGACCACGCCCTGATCAACCGCATGGGCTTCAACAACTTCGGCGCCGCGGCCGCCGCCGAACACCTGCGCGGCCGCCGCGGTGACGTGCCGATCGGCGCGAATATCGGCAAGACCAAAATCGTCGAACCCGCCGACGCCGCAGGCGATTACGCGATCAGCGCGGCCCTGCTCGGCCCGCTCGCCGATTTCGTCGTCGTGAACGTCAGCTCCCCCAACACTCCCGGCCTGCGCGACCTGCAGGCCGTCGAATCGCTGCGCCCGCTGCTGCAGGCTGTGCTCGACAGCGTCCAGGTGCCGGTCCTGGTGAAGATCGCCCCCGACCTGTCCGACGACGATATCGACGCCGTCGCCGACCTCGCCGTCGAACTCGGCCTCGCCGGAATCGTCGCCACCAACACCACCATTCGCCGCGACGGCCTGCGCACGCCCGCCGACGAGGTCACCGCCATGGGCGCAGGCGGCCTCTCCGGCGCCCCCGTGGCCGACCGCTCGCTCGACGTGCTGCGCCGCCTCTACCGCCGCGTCGGCGACCGCCTCGTCCTCATCTCCGTCGGCGGCATCGAAACCGCCGACCAGGCCTGGGAACGCATCCGCGCGGGCGCCACCCTGCTGCAGGGCTACACCGGTTTCATCTACGGCGGCCCCTTCTGGACCCGCAAAATCCACCGCGGCCTCGCACAACGCCTGCGCGCCAACGGGTATCAGAGCATCGCCGACGCTATCGGCGCCGAGCACACCGCCAACGCCTGATCGCAGCGCCGCCGCCGACCGACGAACCGCCGCCGGTCGGCGCATTCGAGTTCCAGTTATCCGAGCACGTACGGCGGATCGATGACACGCCCGTAGGATCGGCCTCGACGGTCGATCCGTTCATCCGGCATCGTCTCGGCCGGCGGCACCAAACGCGCCGCCATCCGCTGCGCGATCAGCAGCACCGCGTCGGTGGTGGTCAGGCCCAGTTCGCTGGCGTAGCCGTCCATCCGAGCCAGCGCCGTCGGATCGTCCACAGCCCGCGGATCGCCGAGCAGTTCGTCGAGTTCCATTCCGGCAAGCGCCTGCTCACGGGACAATTCTCGGTCCGGCAGCCAGCTCAGTCGCCACACCTCGCTGGTCGAATCCGCGACCCGATGGGCGGATTCAGGGGTCCTGTCGCTGGTCATCAACCAGGCCGTCACGTCTATGGTCACGACGTTCCTCCTGTCGTGCATCCGGTGTGCAGTCGAAGACTGGGGTGCTGCACGGTGGTTCCCCGTTGTTCGGCGCGCGCCGCGCCGCGCGGCCCCGTTCGGAGGAGGTGAACGGAAACCGCGCCGAGACGCCGACGCCCCGCTTTCGGGGATGCGCCGAGTCTCGGCCGAAGGTGCAGTTGTTCGAAGAATCAGGCTCGTCACCAGGCCCTCCCGCGTACCTGGCGGGGCGATCGAATCGCCAATTCCAGTGTGGCACTTGCCGTTCTCAGTGGTCAATTGCCTATGTTCATCGATAGTTGACGGTCCGTCCGCTCACTAAACCTCCTATCGTGAACAGCCGAACGAACGACGACGGCTACAACCCTATGGAGCGCGGATCTCAACTATGGCTCCACCGGATTCCAGGACGGTTGCCGTACACGATGTTTCGACTCGCTGAGCAAACTGCCCGGCCATCCTGAGCGGCGCGCCCTCCCCGAGCTGCGGCCTTGCCAACCCAGTGTGGCATTTGCCCTATCGAACCGTCAATTGCCGTTGTAGGTTGGTGATTGACGGTTTTCCTGCGGGGGATAAACACCGGTTACGGCTATCGCCAGTGCAGGCCCCCCCCAGCAACGACGACCAGGGAGGTTGAGACGGCCGTGATCCCACAGGACTCGGGAATGGTTGCCGTTCGCAACATCCTCACGCGTCTGGGCAAGCGCTCCGGGTTGAGCTCGGATCGCTTGCGCACCACCGAGATCGATGTCGATCCCTTACTCGGTCTACCGGCCGTCCGCAGGCACGCACAGCGAGTAGGGATAGAACGCGAGGAAGCGGTGCTGCCCGTGGTTCGCGAGCTGGCCCGTCAGCTGAGCCCCTCATCGCTGGTGATCGTCGACGCGGTCCTGGCACTGGGCTTGCTGCGTGAAATACCGGACGCCGGAATCGATTTCGAGCACCTTTACGCCCCCGACCTGGGCGAGCGCCGCGAGTATCTGGCCGAGCAGTGGATGCTGCTGCACACCGCACTGCGGGTCGACCACGTGCCGCCCGCGCCATCGGTACGGTCGTTGCGCGGCAGTCACGAATGGCGCGCCTTCAGCGAACTGGCGGCGCTGGTCGCCAACGAATCGATCTACAACGCCGGACCAGCACATCCCGGCCACTCCCTGCCGATGCCGGACGTTGTTGAGCCACCGACGGTTCCGGGTACCGTCACGGTATTCGGCGACGCCGTGATCGACCACATCTATCGCGTCGACCACATCCCGGAGGTTGGCACTTCCGCCCCCGGCAACTTCGCCGAACATCCGGGCGGCAAAGGTCTCAACCGCGCCGTGGCCGCCGCCCGGCTTGGGCTGCGCGTCCAGTTGATCACAGCGATCGGCGATGACAACGCGGGCCGGCGGATCCTGGACTATCTGTGCAGCGAGAACGTCGACACCAGCCTGGTGAAGGTCGTACCCGACGCGCCGACCCCGGTGACCGGGCTATTGGTCACGAGCACAGGCGCCGCGAGCACTATCGGCTGCCGGGACTACCGCATTCGGTTGAGTGCCCAAGATTTGCGCAGTCCGGTGATTCGCGCCGCCATCGAGAAGTCGGATGCGGTGCTACTGACCTTTGAACAACCCCGTCCGATAATCGAGCAGGTGATGTCCGCGGTGCGGCGGATGGATGACCGACCGCTGCTCGTCGTCCATCCGGCGCCGCCGGTGGATTTGCCGCAGTATCTCTACCAACATCTCGACGTGGTGGACTGTCTCGTGGGGACCAGCACGGACCTCGCCGCGATGGTGCCGGGGACGAATACCATCTCCGCTGCGGACACCGCGCTGCGGCTGCGTGCCCTCGGCGTCCGCTCGGTATGCGCAGTCGAGGAGTTCCATTGCACGGTCTGGTCGGACCGGGTCAACGCCGAGATTCCGCCGTTCCCAGCCGCTCTCGAAGACTCCCCCGGTGCGCAAGCTGCCTTCGCCGCTGCGCTGGTATACCGTCTCGTTTCGACCCACCGCCCCGCCGACGGAGACGACTACGTCTGGGCGACCGCAGCGATGGTGACTACTCAGTCGTTCGGGGATGTGCCTGAGGCGATGCCGTCCATCAGCGATATCGACCGCATCGTCAGACTTGGTTCGGAGGAACATTGACCACATGGCCCTACCGCTTTGCCGAGACCCAGCACCAGTTCACACGCAAGAAGATCGCCCTGCCGCTCAGGGTGGTAGAACTCGATGACGCGACCGAGCGTGGGCATCTACTGGTTTTCGGTGACGTCACCGACGGTTGCCTAGTCCGGATCCATTCACGCTGTCTCTACAGCGAAGCATTGGGCTCCGAAGACTGCGACTGCGGGCCAGAGCTGGATACCGCACTGGATTATATCCAGGCCGCTGGCTGCGGTGTCCTGGTCTATCTCGAGCAAGAGGGACGCGGCTGCGGACTGGTCGCGAAGGCGCGTGGATACCGATACAGCGAACAGCATTCCACCGACAGTTTCACCAGCTACGTGGCGCTGGGCTACCCCGTCGATGCGCGCACCTTCGAGGTTGCGGCACGTGGTCTGCTCGACCTCGGTCTGCACTCGGTCACGTTGCTGACCAACAACCCCGACAAGATCGGTACGCTCCGTGACAACGGCCTGAATGTAATTGTCGCACCGCTCATCACGCCGGCGCGCAGCGATCGTGCCCAAGCCTATCTAGAGGCGAAGCGGATCCATCGCGGACATATCCTGCCCGCGCCCGATCCACTCACGACGTTCGATCCGGTATTCCCGCTGCCACCCGAAGAAAGCCAGGCGGGCGACGACACCGCGATCGGCGACCCGAATACCGAGTGACCTCACTCCACCGCGTATTTCCGATCCCGAATATCCAATTGCTCCGTGAACCGCAGGTAGTAGCCGAACGGATCGATCACCCGGAAGTCCTTGATCCCCCAATCCCGCGGTTTGAGCGGGCTCGCCACACACCCTTCGTCGCTGACCCGCCCGAACTGATGCTCGATGTCGGCGACCATCACGACGACCTCGACTCCGTAACCGCGCGTGGTGGATTCGGGAAACTTCCGAAAGTAACTCTGTTCGTAGACGTATTCGTTGCCACACCAGAAACACAACACGTTGTTCTCGAGCTGCACCACCAGGTAGCCCTTCTTCCCCTCGGGCGCACGCTCCCACACCACCTCGAAGCCGAGGCCGGTGTAGAACTCGCGGACCGGCCCGAAATCCGGGACATGGAGTTCGACGACCGTCCCTACAGTCGGGGTCTCTTGCATCGGACTCGTCCTTTCCCGTCGTCAGAGCCACAGCCGTAGCTGACCCAGATTTGCCGCGATCAGCCGGTTCGACAGACCTGCGTTCAGGAAGTCGTCGCGACTCTCCAAACCGGTCAGCACAGCGATGAACGCCAGGTTGTTGCCTTCGGCCATCCGGAAGTCCCGCACGCTGTCACCGACGCACACGATCGACCTCCGATCGATACCACGCTCGGTGAGGCCGCGAAGTGGATCGCGCAGCACCTGCGGGTCCGGCTTGTGCACCTCGGACTGTTCGGAGCCGTAGATCTCCGCCTCATCGAAGAATCGGTCCAACCCGAGCGCGACCAGGTCCTGCACGATGAGGTCGTGGCTACCGGAGCCGACGATGACCCGCTCGATACCGCGCCGATGTAGTTCTTCGACACAGGGTTTCGCACCGGGTGCGGGGATCGGCTTCTCGTCATCCATCGCTCGCCGGTACGCCGTCTTGTAGGAGGCGGCGTCGAGCGTCGGCACGATCGACGCGATCAGCGCGTCGAACGGCAACCCCCATGCCGAACGGATGGTTTCCACCGCCAGGTCGACCCCGAACGTGGCCGCGGTTCTCCGCAGCACCGCCCAGCGTGCTGTGGCGGTCGCCGCGATGGTGTCGTCGAAATCGAGGACGATCGCACGGCATCGTTCGAGCAGCCGAGCGATATTGGGCGCCTGCTCCGAGGACTGTGCGTCGGGCAGATTGTCGAGCAGCAGCTGAGCTTCGGCCACCATCTCTCTTACCCCCAGTCGCGCGAAAGTCTCACTGGCAGCCACAGCATGCGCTCTAGCGGAGGCGTATTCACGGTCCAGCACATCGATCTTCGCCAGGCCGAGATCGCATCGTCCTTGGCTCGACAAGCGACCGACCTGGTCTGCCAGCCGTAGCCCTCGTTCGAACAGCGGCCGGGCCCGCCGATTGTCACCCGACTCGTAGAACGTATTCGCCAGATGACTCAGTGATACCGACGCACCTTCGACCGCACCCATCTCGTCGTCGAGGCGCAGCGCCTCCTCGAATCGTTCTCGCGCGGTAGCGATCTCGCCTTCGCGCATCGCGCAAACGCCCAATTCGACCAGTGTCGCCGCTCGGCCTTCGTCGTCGGCGGTCAGCGGCGCGACATCGAGAATTCGATGGAAAAGCGCACGGGCCGTGCCGTATTCGCCAGTACACGAAGCGATATGACCGCGCAGGCGAAAGGTTTCGCGGCGGTCTTCGTCGCTCGCGTCGACCGGCAACGCCGCTTCGCTCTGCTCGGCGCATCGCTCAGCGTCGGCATACTGGCCGAGCCACACATACACGCGGCCGATGAGCGCAAACTGTCGCGCGCGGGAGACCGCTTCGTCCGCCAATACTGCTGCCCGAACGGCGTTTTCGCAGAGCATGATGCGATCCCGCCAGTAACCCCGACCCCACAGATAACCCGCCGTCGACTCGGCGAACTCGATGACCGTCAGATAATCCGCGTGCTCCGTCGCTTGTTCGAACGCTGTCCGCGCGAACGCCAGGATGTTCTCGCGTTCGGTATCCAGGACACCGACCAACTCGGGGGCGGTGTAGAGCCCCGAATGTTCGGACACGAACGAACGGTAGTAGTCGATGAGCCGTTTCTCGATGTGCGCTTTACGATCTGGCGCGGAGTCGAGCTGGCGCAGCACGTAGGCCCGAGTCAGTGGATGCAGCCGAAGTCTGGCCGCTCGATCGGGGCCGATGTCGGAGATCTCGACGAGCAAGGACTCCACCACCTCCCTGATCACCCGTCGCGGGTCACCGCCGTGCGGGAGCAGGACATATTCCACCGCCGCACGAGAGGCCGTCGTCGGATGCAACGCCACGGCCGTGACGAGAGTGCGCGCATCGTCGTTCGCGGTGAGGATCTCGTTCCATGATCGGTCGTAGATCGCATCGAAGAGGTCGCTTTCGGTCGCCTCCCGCAACCGCACCGTCATCGAACGCAGATCGTCGCCTCCGTAACGCATCTGTCCCGCCGTCAGCCGGATGGCCAAGGGATTACCGCCGGTCGCGTCCAGGTACTCGCGGCGCAACGCGCTGTCCCCCACAACAACTCCGGGGATTCCGAGACGTCGGCTCTCCGCCATGATCAGGTCTTCCCGCGCGACCTCGTCGAGGCCACCGACGTCGACCTCCCACGCGTCGGGCGAGTACCGCGAGCGCGACGTGATGAGCACCTTGCTCTTGGCGGGATCGATCTTCGAGAGGAACTCGCGAATCGCCTGGTCCCGGACGTTGTCGAAGTTGTCGAGGACAACAAGACAGCTCCCGCTGTTGAGGTGCTCGAGCGCGCGGGTCGCTTTCTCCGGCATCGAAAGCGCGCGCAGGTAGGGGTAGTCCATGACGCGCGAGATGGCGTCGATCAATGAGTCCAGCGTCAGCGCACCGGACGTCGGGTCACACCAGATGATGGTGTCGAAACCAGGAGTGGTTGCTGGCACGGTCCCGGTGAGCTGCCACGCGATGCGGTTGGCCAATGCGGTCTTGCCCATGCCGCCCAGACCCGATATCGATACCACCCGATTCGGTGCGGCAAGCCCGTCGAGTGCCCGCTGAGATTCCACCTCGCGGTCGAAGAAGGCGCCGGCCGGTGGCGTCACATTGTGCCGAACCATAGCGGCGGCAGGAGGTCCCGATTCTGGTGCCGACTCCACCGGCGCAGTGCTGCCGCGAGACGGTTCACAGGGCATCGGTTTGGTCGGCTCAGTCATCGGTGTGTCTACGTGCCCCGGTACCGCGAGCGCCGCAAGGAGATGGTGCTTCAGGGTCTTGAAGGTTCGTGATTCCGCGGAATCGGCATGCAGGATCGATGAGTGATTGCCTGGCAACGCGCCACCTTTGCGGAAGGCTGCGCGCGCCGAGGTGGGCGTGACGACCTTGTCGCTCGTCCCCGCGTAGGAGTAAATCGGGATGGGGCAGTTGTAGGCATCGATTCGCGGCGCGTCCTGGATGCGGTCACGGACGGTTTTCTGAGCTTCTGTCACGTATTCGTTGATCGGCCGCAGTTCCGACTCTTGCGGATGCCTCCAGAAGATGGCCCCTCGGCGTAGCAATCGTGCGAAGTCCGACCCGGAGTTCGGACATGCGAGCATGACGATCGTCTTGATTCGCGTCAACTCCAGCGCCAGACCGGCATTCGCCATTCTCGCCAGGTATCGCTGAACGATGAGTCCGCCCTGACTGTGGCTGACGAGAACAACCTTCTCGTATCCCGCGACATCGACCTCGAGATAGGTCTTCAGCGAATCGGCGATCACGTTGTACCCGGGAATGGCCTGCAACGGATTCAGCTCGACCTTGGGACTGTCGTACTCCATGCAGAACACGTCGAACTCCCGGTCGAGCAGTACATCCTCGGCAATCCGGGCCACGATACTGGACCAGGTGCTCGGCGAGGAAAACAGGCCATGCACGAAAACAACTGCGGCACCACGCATCACCGATCACCCCCCTGCACCATGACGCACCGGATTAGACGACCACCGACTCATTCGTGACCCCCTTCACGCGGCGGATCAGTTTCGATCCAATGACCACGGCGTTGCTTTGCTCGCATATAGGGTTCGGCCGCCTCCGAAACCGGAACCACCAGGCGAACGACGGTGACGTAGATCCCGCGATCACGAAGTGCCTTGACTTTCAAGGGATTATTGGTGAGCAGCCGAATATCGGTCAAGCCGCGGGCGAGCAGAAAATCGGCGGCATGGTCATATGATCGCGCGTCGGGCGGGATGCCGAGCAGTTCATAGGTCTCGAATGTGTCGCGATCAATCAGCTGGCTCAGCTGATGCGCCCTGGCCTTCTGCAGCAGCCCGGCACCACGACCTTCCTGCTCCAGGTAGAGCAGCACTCCGGCACCCTCATGCTGGATCAGATCGATCGATCTCGACAGCTGCCCCGCGCAATCACATCCGTCGATGCCGAGTGATTCACCGTAGAAACAGCGCGAATGCAGGCGGACCAAGCATTTCGGCCCGGCGGCGCCGAACTCGACGGCGTAACCGCTGTCCGGGCCGGAATGACCGACGGTGTGCACCGTGACGTCGATCGCTTCGGCGTGCCGGACGATCTGGTGCACGAACTCGCCCGCGGGCCCTGCACCCGCCGCTAACGGCCTGTCCCACAATAGTTCCACCAAACGATCGACCCGATCCGCCATCCCTTGCGCGGTATCCGAAATCGCACTCGACACCGTTGCCGCCGCCAACGCCCATTCGACGTCCGAAGCCTCGAGTGGGGCCGCACCGACAGTCGCTCGAAGCGCCAATGCCGCGGCGAGCGTATCCGTCAACAGTCGCGGATCGCGACCGTCGATCCGCGGGCGCTCAGATTTTCCGGCGTGCGTATATATGGCACAAGAACTTTCGCTTGTCGTGCAGACCGCACGTACGCCCGAGGCGACCAGGCTCTCCGCCGAACCGGTAGCCAGGTGCGCGATTTCGGCCTCGGTGCCGACCACGCAATGGATCGAGCTTGCATAGTCGCGTAGCGCTGCCGGTTCGACGCAGTTCTCGGAGGCACGCACCAGCACGATGCCTGGACTATCCGAGTTCCGGATGCGCTCCAACGTGGCGATCACCGACTCGAACGGCGGTGCCAGCGTCACGATCGTTACATCGGTCCGCGCGATAGCTGCCGCGCCGTCGTCCGCGAAATCGGTCACGAATTGCACATCGAACCCGAACCGCGCCATCACCCCTGCCAGCCCGATCCCGCTGGATGCCGTCTCGACTTCCGTTGCAGGAGTGGCGAACCCAGACGTATCAGCATCGACCGTCCGCCCGACAACGGTCGCGGAGAACCCCGAACCGGCAGCCGGCTCCCGCCCACTCCCCGTCATCGACCCAGGTTATCCGCTCCGGGTACGTCGGCGGGTCAGAAGGCCACTTCCCGAGTAAGCCGCACCACTACCCGCACGACCTGGCTACCATGAGTGAGCCGCGCCACTCCTGGCGCGCCGACCCGTTCGGGTCTCGAACCGCCCGCGTGCGGATGCCGTGAGGCGCGGTTCATTGTATGGATATCGGGAACAGGGATATGACGACAGACATCGGCTATTCGCACAAATCGGGCAAAACGGTCTACACGGTGCCGGAGGCGTTCCAGGAGACCCTGACGATGCGGCCGGAGCAGGTCGCGTTGCGGACCGTCGGCGGGACACAGCAGATCACCTGGCGGCAGTTCGGGGAGCGGGTGCGCGCGATCGCGGCGGGGCTGGCCGCGCTCGGGGTCGGGCGCGGCGACACCGTCGGCATCATGCTCACCAACCGGCCCGAGTTCAACCTGGTCGACACCGCCGCGTTGCACCTGGGCGCCACCCCGTTCTCGATCTACAACACCAGCTCGTCGGAGCAGATCAGCCACCTGTTCACCAACGCGGCGAACAAAGTCGTTGTGACAGAACAGGTTTTTCTGGACAAGGTCACCGGCGCGGGTGTCGAGCTCGCGCACATCATCCTGGTCGACGGGCCGGCCGCGGGCACCATCACCCTGGCCGAGGTCGAGGCGAACCCGGCCGCCGACTTCGATTTCGAGGCGACCTGGCGCGCGGTCCAACCCGACGATCTGGCCACCCTGATCTACACCTCGGGCACCACGGGCCCGTCCAAGGGCGTCGAGGTCACCCACCGCAACGTGCTCGCCCAGGTGATAGCGCTGGTGAACGGACCACTGCCGGTCGGCTTCGACGATCGTGCCGTCTCCTACCTGCCCGCCGCACACGTCGCCGACCGCATCTCCTGCCATGCCATGAACCTGACCACCGGCGTCCAGGTGACCACCGTGCCGGACCCGCGCGAGGTCGCCGCCGCACTGCCCGACGCCCGCCCGACCACCTTCTTCGGGGTGCCGCGGGTATGGCAGAAGATCAAGGTCGGCATCGAGGGCAAGCTCGCCGCCGAACCGAGCGGCGTGAAGAAGGCGCTGGCCGCCTGGGCCATCGAGACCGGAATGGCCGCGGCCCGAGCCGATCTCGCGGGCAAAGGCCGCGGCCCGATCCTCGCGGTGCAGCACAAACTGGCCGACGCGCTGGTGCTGTCGAAGCTGCGGCACGCCATGGGCCTCGACGAGTTGCACGTGCCCGCCTCCGGTGCCGCGCCGATCCCGGCGGAGACCCTGGAGTACTTCCTCGGCCTCGGCTTCCCGATGAGCGAGGTGTGGGGCATGTCCGAAACCACCGGCGTCGGCACCTTCACCGAGAAGGCCAAGCCGCGCCCCGGCTCGGTCGGCCGCCCGGTCGACGGCATGGAACTGCGACTCGACACCGACGGCGAGGTGCTGGTGCGCGGGCCCATCGTGACCCGCGGCTACCGCAACATGCCCGCGCAGACGGCCGAGGCCATCGACGACGACGGCTGGCTGCACACCGGCGACATCGGCACCCTCGACCCTGACGGCTACCTGCGCATCGTGGACCGCAAGAAGGAACTGATCATCAGCGAGGCGGGCAAGAACATCGCGCCGAGCAACGTCGAGAATGCGGTGAAGGCCGCCTCCTCGCTGATCGGCCAGGTCGTCGCGGTCGGCGACGCCAAGCCCTACATCGCCGCGCTGATCGTGCTCGATCCCGACGTTGCGGCGTTGCGCGCCAAGGAGTTCGACGCCACCGACGCCGATGTGGCGACGCTGGCGACCCGCCAGGAGATCGTGGACGAGGTGCTCGCCGCGGTGCAGGCGGGCAACGTCAAGCTCTCGCGAGTAGAGCAGATCAAGCGCTTCACCATCATCGGCGCGGTCTGGGAGCCGGGCGGCGACGAGCTGACCCCGAAAATGTCCCTCAAGCGGAACCCGATCGCCGCCAAGTACGCCCCCGAAATCGCGTCGCTGTACGCAAAGGAACTGTCGGACACAGTCATCACCGTCAAATAACGCCCGAAGGCGACCTCCACCCCGGCTGAACGGATGAAGGTCGCCTTCGGTCGGCAAGCCCGAATCGACTGAAGGGCACCTTCGGTTGGTCTGGCGTGCTGAAGGTGACCTTCGGTCGGGAGGGGTTACTTCTGCTCGTAGGTACCCACGATGGTCGCGCGCGCGATGGCGTGCGAGAACAGGTTGAAACCGAGGTAGGCGGGGGTGGCGGAACCATCGATGCCGAGGCTCTCGACGTCCACCGCGTGCACCACGATGAAGTAGCGGTGGTAGCCGTGTCCGGGCGGCGGTGCCGCGCCGACGAATCCGGCGAACCCGCCGTCGTTACGCAACGAGACCGCCCCGTTCGGCAGTGCGCCGCCCTCCTCGCCGCTGCCCGCGCCGCTGGGCAGCGAGGTCACCCCGAGCGGGATATCGGCGACCGCCCAGTGCCAGAACCCGGCCGCTGTCGGCGCGTCCGGGTCGTACACGGTCACCGTGAAACTCTTTGTCTCCGCGGGGAATCCGGACCAGGACAGCTGCGGCGAGACGTCCTTGCCGCCCGCGCCGAACACGCCGCTGACCTGATCGTTGCCGAGCGGCTGACCGTCGGTGACATCCGCGGAGGTCAGCGTGAACGACGGCAACTGTGGCAGCGCCTCGTAGGGATTGAAGGAGTAGTCGGGCACGGATTGTCCTTTCGTCAGCTGTTCAGCAGGAAGTGTTCCAGCACCCGGGTGCCGAATTCGAGCGCTTCCACGGGAACTCGTTCGTCGACACCGTGGAACAGCGCGGTGAAGTCGAGCTCCGGCGGCAGCTGCAGCGGCGCGAAGCCGAAGCAGCGAATACCCAAGCGGGCGAACGCCTTCGCGTCGGTGCCGCCCGAAAGCATGTAGGGCACAGTGCGACCCTGCGGATCGTGCGCGAGGATGGCGTCGTTCATCGCGTCGACCAGGTGACCGTCGAATGTTGTTTCGTACGAGTCGAGTTTGGTGATCCACTCGCGCTCGACGTCCGGGCCGATCAGCTCGTCCACCTCGCGCTCGAACGCAGCCTGCCGACCGGGCACCACGCGGCAGTCGATCACAGCCTCCGCGGTCTGCGGGATCACGTTCGCCTTGTATCCCGCCTGCAGCATGGTCGGATTCGCCGTATCACGCAGCGTCGCACCGATAATGCGGGAGATGGTCCCCAGCTTGGCCAGCTGGCCCTCGATGTCGGGACTGGCCGGATCGAACTCCAGCCCGGTCTCCTCGGCGACGGCGGCCAGGAACTCGGTCACCGAATCCGACATCACCACGGGGAAGGTGTGTTTGCCCAGCCGCGCGACCGCGGCGGCCAGAATGGTGACCGCGTTGTCCTCGTGCAGGAACGAGCCGTGACCGGCACGGGCCTTGGCGCGCAACCGCATCCAGCCGAGCCCTTTCTCGGCCGTCTCCACCAGATACAGCCTGCGCTCGGTGCCGTCCGGCCGCGGCACAGTCAGCGAGAAGCCGCCGACCTCACCGACCGCCTCGGTGATCCCCTCGAACAGATCGGGCCGGTTGTCCACCAGCCACTGCGACCCCCACTTGCCGCCGTTCTCCTCGTCGGCCAGGAACGCGAACACGATATCGCGCGGCGGCACCGTCCCCTCGAGCTTGAACTGGCGGGCGATCGCCAGCATCATCCCGACCATGTCCTTCATATCGATGGCGCCGCGCCCCCACACGTAACCATCGCGCACCGCACCCGAAAACGGGTGCACACTCCAGTCGGCCGCCTCAGCGGGGACCACATCCAGGTGTCCATGCATCATCAGCGCGCCCCGGCTGGAGTCGGCGCCCTTCAGCCGCGCGAACACATTCCCGCGCCCCGGCGCGCCCGACTCCACATACTCGGTCGTATACCCGGCCTGGTGCAGTTGCTCGGCCACCCATTCCGCGCATTCGCGCTCCCCCTTGGTGGTTGCCAGCTCGCCAGTGTTGGAGGTATCGAACCGGATCAGCGCGCTGACCAGGTCCACCACCTCATCGACCGCGCGAGAGCTGCTGTTGGGGACTGATCCTTCGACAGTTGTGGACACGTACCCTTTCCTACCACCTGTCCCGACCCGAGCCGTCCACTCCCTCCCGCCGCGCCAGCGTGGCCCCGCCGGGACGACACAGCGTACGGTGCCGATCGCCGGGTCCGCAGGGGTCAGCATCATGATGATCGGAACGCCCCGCCGTCAGCCGCATGCTCGACTACTCGCGAGCCGAGACCGATTCGGTCCCAACGGAGTACCGGATCACGCCGGGTCCAAGGCGAGTTTCAGTCCGAGCGCCAGCAGTACGGACCCGGTGATGCCTTCCATCCACCGTTTCACCGAGCGACGATCGAGCCACGCCCTGGCGAACCGGACACCGCAGATCAGCGCCGTGCACCACAGCAGACCCTCGACGAAATGCACCAGCGTCAGCGCCGTGCCCATCAGCAGATGCGGCGCCTGCGGCGGGATGAACTGCGGCAACATCGCGATATAGAAGACACCGACCTTGGGGTTGAGCAGATTCGACGTCGCGCCACGCACCCACGCCCGCAGCACACTGCCGTCCGGAACCGTGTCGTCGGCGACATGGCTGCCACCGGAACGCCACAGCGCCACCAAGCTGGAGACACCGAGCCAGACCAGATAGATCGCGCCCGCGATCCGCAACACCGTGTACGCCACCTGCGACGTGGTCAGCAACACCGACAGCCCACAGGTGGCCGCGATCCCCCACACCAGCAGCCCACTGCCCACCCCGAGCGCGGTAGCAAACGCAATGCGCGTGCCCCGGACAATCGCGGAACGCAGCACCAGGGCGGTATCCAACCCCGGAACGATAGTCAGCAACCCCGCAACAACGGCGAACGACACCAACGCTGTCCAAACACTCACCCGCCCAATCTAACTACCACCCAGCACCTTCCACCAGCCTGAAAACCGGTGGCGCGACGAACGATTGGTTTGGCAGCTCGACACCTACCACACCGAACGGCACCCGGTGGCGGCACTGGCACTGGCCAACACCCAGGTGCAAAGCGTCCTGACCACATCGCATCCGGACGCGCTCGTGGTGCGGGCGATGATGATCAGAATGCTGCAACTCCCGGAGGCGAATCGTCAGGTTCAGCGGTTGAGGTGCTTCTGCACAGCGGTGTGCATGCGGCCGAGCATGTCCGCGAGGATCGGCCGGTAGGTCGCGAAGTTCAATCGCGCGAATCCCGCACCGCCGGGCCCGAAGTCGGGTCCGGACAGCAGCCGGACTCTGGCGTGTTCCAGGAAGAAGGCGGCCGGATCCTGGTCGAGGTCGAGTGCACGGCAGTCGAGCCAGGCCAAGTAGCTCGCCTCTGGTCGATGGAAACGGATTTCGGGCGGCAGCGACTCGGCGACAAAGTCGCGGTTGTCGGTCAGCCGCCGCCGGGTCTGCGCCAACCACGCGGCACCGTCCTGCCACGCGGTACAGGTCGCTAGCACGCTCAGCGCGCTGACCTGCCCATATATCAGCGGCGGCTGCGCGGCCAAGGCCGCACGGACCCGACTGTCACCGACATGGGCGACGCAGCAGCGCAGGCCCGCCAGATTGAAGGCCTTGCTCGCGGAGTTGAGGGTGACTGTGCGACCGGCGATTTCCGGGCCGAGCGTGGCGATCGGGATGTGCCGGTGCCGCTCGTGCGTGAGCTCGGAATGGATTTCGTCGGAGATCACCAAAAGGTTGTGCCGACAGGCGATCTCCGCGATGGCCGACAGTTCGTCACGATCGAACACGTGCCCCGTCGGGTTGTTGGGGTTCACCAGAATCACAGCGCGGCAATCGTTGCGGCGAACGTCCTCGGCCATCCGATCGACATCGAAGGTCCAGCCTCGCTCCCCCGCGATCATGGGGATCGGCACCAGCCGGCGTCCCATATCCTCCAGTGTCTTCAGGAACGGCGGGTAAGCGGGCGTGTGCACGGCGATCGCGTCGCCCGGCTTCGTCATGAGTTGCAGCACGATCTGCAGTACCTGAATGAGCTCGGTGAAGACGTACACGTCGTCCGGGTCGAGCGTGAAGTCATACCGGTCGCGCATGCGATCCGCGAACGCCTCCTGCAAGGGATTGCGATCGGGCCGGTCCTCCCACGCCGGATAGCCGAGGTCACCGTCGGCGGCCCGCCGCAACACCGCGCGCACCGGGTCCGGCACCGGAAAGTCCATGTCCGCGATCCAGCCGGGCAGCACGTCCGCCCCGGCTCGCGCCCACTTGATGCCCGCCCGCTGCCGGAGCACCTCGATATCGACAAGATCGTTCATGACCTGAACCATAGAGGGAACGTCGCCGAATGCGATTGACAGTTTTACCGGTCCCACGCAAGATTCTTGCGTGAGCGTTCTACCGTTAGATGACATCGACCACCGGCTGCTGGAACTCGTACAGGTCGATGCCACCCAGCCCCTGCACGAGCTCGGCGACCGAGTCGGCCTGTCCCCCAGCGCGGTTCAGCGCAGGCTCACCAGGCTGCGTACCGGCGGGGTGATCACCGCCGAGGTCGCCGTGATCGACCCGCGCGCCGTCGGCATGGGACTCACCACCGTGGTCCTCGTCGAGCTGACCGAGGACGACATCGACCACTACGTCGCCTTCTCCGACCGCATGCTGGCCGAACCCGCCGTGCAGCAGTGTTATTCCGTTGTGGGCCAATGGGATTACGTCGTAGTGCTGGTCACCGAAGACCTCGCCGCCTACCGGCGCCTGTCGAATGAACTGTTCGTCGGCGACAAGTCGGTGCACCGGTACGAGACGCTGCCCACCTACGAACGAGTCAAAGCCCAACTCGCCGTACCGTTGTCGCCGTCGCGCCAAGAGACCAAACCGTAATGGGCTTCACAGGAACTGCACGGCAAACTGTTGCCGACGGCACGGATAAGCACGGTTTACTGGAGTAGTGCCGATCGGCACGCACAACGGTCCCGCCAAGGAGGTCAGGACATGTGCTCGGCACCTGTCACCGACGGCCCCGACCCCGAAGTGGTCCGGCTCACCGGCACCACCTGGGAGTCGTTGAGCAGACGCGGTTCTCGCTCGCTGAACGCCGATGCCGCTGCGGCCGTGACCGATCCGGGCACCGGCCGCACCGCGTTCGTCGTCGCCGACGGTATCGGCGACCATCTGGCCGCCGCGCGGGCCTCGCGCACCGCCGCGGAGGTCGCCGCACGCGTCGGCGCCCGCACCGGCGCGCGCGCGGGAATCCTTGCCGCCCAAGCCGAATTGCTCCGCCAGTTCCCGCAATCGGAGGCGGACAGCGTCCTCGTGGTTGCGGTACTGCCGTCCGCGGGCCGGCCCGACGGACCGGGCGATATCGCCTGGGTCGGCGACTGCCGCGCCTACCGCTGGAACGGGCGCGTGCTGCACCAGATCACCACCGACCACACCGTCGCCGAATACTGGCGCGCCCGCGGCCTCGGCCCGCCGCCACGTCTCGACCACATCGTCTTCACCTCGGCGCGCACGGTGCGCCCCGCCGACATCGGCACCGCGACCACCGGCTCCAGCACCGGCAGGCTGCTGCTGAGCACCGACGGCGTGCACAAGCGCCTCGACATGGCGTCGATCAAGGCAATCCTGGCCGAGGAGAAATCGCCGGCGATCGCGGTCGACACCCTGGTGGACGGCGCCCTGCGCGCGGGCGGCACGGACAACACCACCGCCCTGGTCGCCGACTGCCGCCCGATTACCTGATCGCCGGACGAACCGGTGGTCCCACACCGGCTCGGCGCCGCCCCCGACGCCCGATCCGGCCGTAGTTCCTCGAAATAGATCGACTGGGAACTCGTATTTGCTGCAAATTCGCTCCGGTTATTCATTGATGATCACATTTCGGTAACGTCGCCAACTTAGCACGAGTGACCAGGGCTAACCTTCGACGGTTGCTGTTCTAATATGCCAATGCCGGGGTTGCCCCGTCCGCTCAGCCATGCACTCGGAAATCAGTTGTACCGACTTTGCCCGGGAAAGTAGAGCGAGATGTCGCAGGAATTGATCGTCGGGATCATTGCCGCGGTGATCGCGGTGGCGGTTTTGGTCATCGGGGACCGGGTTCGCCCGAAATCGTGGCGGCAGACCAGTGACGAATCGTCCAGTCACCTCGCGCTCGACCTGGCCAAGACGATATTCACCGCGGTACTCGCCTTCGTCTTCGTCGCCTGCTGGAACCAAAACCAGAACGCGTACAACCACACGATCACCGAGTCCAAGGGGCTGGTCGATACCTACCTGGCCATCCACACCATGCCGGGACCGGAGCAGCAGCGGATCCACGAGAAGCTGCGTGCCTATACCGACTCCGTCCTCAAAGACGAGTGGCCGGTCATGGAGCGCGAGAGCCGCCTCAACGCGTCCACCGGCAAGCTGCTCGACGAGCTGCGCGACACCGTGGTATCGATCCGATCGCAGGACCCGACGGTCGCCGAGGCACGAACCCGAGCACTGGCCGGCATCGACCGCGTCACGCAGGCCCGCCATGATCGGGCCATCGACGCGGCCCGCTCCGTCCCCCAATTCCTGTACATAGCATTGTGTTTCGGCGCGGTCCTGGTCCTGCTGAACCCGGTACTGACCGGCATGCTGGTCACCCGGCGCAGCCTCGCGATGACCGCACTGCTCGGCATCGTGATCGGCTCCGCACTGCTGGCCATCCACGACCTGGAACGACCGTTCTCCGGCGTGCTCGGCATTCCGATAGACGCGTTCACCTACGCCCAATCACAGTACGAGCCGAGCATTCCCGGACCGGTCACCCACAACGAATGAAACTTCCGCGGAGGCAGTTCGGCGGCGTCGCGCCGCGAGTGACCAGGGGCGCACGCGGATTGGTTGTCGTGAGCGCGTTCGTTCCGGCGGCTCTGTTGTTCGGTGGCCGATCCGCCGCCGACGAGATGATCCCGGCCCCGCCGGCCGCCGCAGATGTCACGACCGAGAGCCCGGCCGATACGCCGAATACGGCGCAGCCGAGCACCTCGTCCGAAACTGAAGCGCCGCAAGATGTTCCGACCGGGACTGCGGCTCCGCTCGGCATTCCGTACGGAAAAGCGCCCTCGTCGGACATCCCGGCCGAAAACACCCCGGCGCCAGATCCCTCGACCGGAAGCCCGCCTCGCTCAGACATCCCCGCCGGCGACACACCGCCCTCGGCCGCAAACCCGCCCCCGCCGGCCGAAAACACGTCTACCCCGGACGTCTCCACCGGAAGCGCGGCGCCACAAGATGTCTCGACCGGCAGCGCCACACCGGACGCATCGACCGGCAGCGCGGCCACACCGAACATCGCCTCCGGCAGCGCATCCGCAGGCGGCCTACTGTCACTGGACCCGCCGAAACCGTCCGCCAGCGGCATGCTCGACATCGGCAGCACGGCAGACGACGAGACAGGCGAAACTCCCACAGCCGCAACACAAACCGCCGTCGGACCGGCCGCACTCGGCCTCGACAGCGGCAGCGTCCTCACCGCCTGCGCGGGCAGCGCGGTGGCGGGCGGCGCGCTGCTGTTCCTCGGCTCCGCCGCGGGCTCCGGCCTGATCGGGCCGGGCATGCTGGCCCCACCCTGGTGGGCCGTGGTCGGCTCGGCAGGCTCGGTGGTGATCCCACCCGGTTTCGGCTCGAGCGGTTCCGCCCTCGGCAGCGCCGCCGTCGGCAGCGCGGTCACCGGCAGCGCGGTACTGACCTGCCTGCTCGCGCTCTCCACCGCCCCTACCCCGCCCGTGCCGACCTTCCCACTGTTGATCCCGCCGGCGATAGCGCCCGGCCCGCTCTTCCCATTCCTGCCGGTGGCCGCGCCCATCGCCGCGGCCGGCACCGACGCCGAATCAGCCACTATGCCAGGACGATTCGTCGTCGCGGCAGCACCCGCGGCCGCCGGCGACGACGCGGCCGCCTCGGCCACCGACCCCTTCGCCTTCAACACCCTCGAGATCGTCACGCTACTGGTCGTGCTCATCATCCTCGGCTACCAAGGCTCGACGGAAGCGACCAAGAAGCGACCGCCGCGCCCGTAGCCCGGCGGCTAAACTGCCGGTTCGTGCGCGACGGCGGCCATGGCGGCGCCGGTGAGCTCGACGGAGCGCACCCGATCGTCGATCTGCGCCGCGTGATGGGCCAGAATGAGTTCGTCGGCGTTGCTGTCGGCGGCGAAATCCTCCAGGTACGCAACAACTTCGGCGGGCGTACCGACCGCGGTGTACTGGGTCATCGAGGCGAGCTGGCGGCCGTTGGGCGAGGCGAGGAACGCGTCGATCTCCGCGTCGGTGTAGTCGACATCGGCGGCGCCACGCTTGATGAACATTCGGGTCCGATTACGATAGGAGATCGTCTTCTGCGCCAACGCATCCGCACGATCCGCCGCGGCGAACACGTTCACCCCGGCCATCACGTACGGCTCGGCCAGCTGCTCCGACGGACGGAAGCTGTCACGGTAGACGGCGACCGCCTGGTGCAGCGCGTCCGGTGCGAAGTGCGAGGCGAAGGCGTAGGGCAAGCCGAGTTGCGCGGCAAGCTGAGCACCGAACAGCGAAGAACCCAGAATGTATAGCGGCACAGTGCCTTCCGCCCGCGGCACCGCCTGCACGCCGGAGATCCGCGACCGCCCGGACAGGTATCCCTGCAGCTCCAGCACGTCCTGCGGGAACGAGTCCGCCGAGGACGGATTGCGACGCAACGCGAGCATCGTCTTCTGGTCGCTGCCCGGCGCTCGCCCCAGCCCGAGGTCGATGCGCCCGGGGAACAGCGTCTCCAGCGTGCCGAACTGTTCCGCGATCACCAGCGGCGAATGGTTGGGCAGCATGATGCCACCGGAGCCGAGCCGAATGCGGTCGGTGTGCGCGGCGATGTGACCGATGAGCACGCTCGTCGCGCTCGACGCGATCGAGTCCATGTTGTGGTGCTCGGCGTACCAGACGCGGCGGTAGCCGGACCGTTCGGCGGCCTGCGCCAGGGCGACGCTGTTGTCGAAGCTATCGCGCGCGGACTGGCCGGGCGCGATCACCGCCAGATCGAGGATGGATAGAGCAGTCGACATAGGACGTCGCCTTTCGTAGGTCAGAGAACGCGATGCAGTTGTTCGGTGAAGGCACGGATGCGCGCGTCGTCACGGCGGTAGTAGATCCACTGCCCGCGCCGGGTGCCGGTGAGGAACCCCGCGCGCTGCAGGATCGCCAGATGAGCCGAGATGGTCGACGCCGAGGTACCGGCCTTCTGCTGGATGAGACCAGCGCACACGCCGAGCTCAGCCGTCTCTCCCCGCGCGGGAAAGTGCACGTCCGGCTCCTTGAGCCACTCCAGGACGCGCAACCGAGTCTCGTTCGCCAGCGCTTTGCACTCTTCGAGCAACGTCCCACCGCCCTTCGATATTTCGCTAATTAACGAATTTACGCCGCCCGCGACGGCACCGGCACCATGACGCTGCTCACTCGCGCGAGACGGTTAGGCAGGCGGCCCGAGCGAGCCGCTGGACAAACCGAGGTCATCGGAGGTCGATACGGGGCGGATTTCGGGTACGCCTGCGGGCTTGCGCCGCAGGCGGGCCGGGGGCGGTTCGTCTTGTCCTGCGATCGCCACGGCGTTCCCGCCTCGGCGCTTCGCCCGATACATCGCCGAATCAGAACGCCGCAGCAGGCGGCGGTAGGTGGCCACGTCGTCGGAGCTGGTCGTGCGCGTGCCCTCGAGCACCGCGATCCCGACGCTGGCGGTGATCGGCAGCGGCAGGTCGGGCATGGTTTCGATCGCGCTGCGCAGCCGTTCACCGACCGCGGCGGCGTCTTCGCGCAGGCAGCCGACGATCACGAACTCCTCGCCACCGGTGCGTGCGATCAGGGCGTCGGATTCGACCGCCTCGCGCAATCGCTGTGCCGTCCGGGTCAGCACCTCGTCGCCGAACGGATGACCGAATGTGTCGTTGACGGCTTTGAATCGGTCCATGTCCAGCGTCGCGACGTAGGCCGACTCCTGGCGGCAATGCACGATGTGCGAGGACAGATAGGAGTCGAGGCCGCGCCGGTTCAACAGCCCGGTCAGTGGGTCCGATTGGGCGTCCGCGCGCAGCAGCCAGTGGCAGAACTGCACGAAGGGCAGCATCACACCGACCACGACCAGCATGACGAGGACGACCGCGAGACCCAGGGCGAGGTCTTGCGGTTGGCGGCTCGCAGCGTCCTGCGTACTCCGGGTGGAATCGGCCAGCTCACCGCGAAACATCAGGAATGCCAGCACCACGCTCGTCAGGATGGTCCACCCGACATGCAATGCCAGCACCCGCGGACCGTGGAACACGGTCACGTACGCACCCATCGCCGTCAGCAGCACGACACCCAGAACTCCGACGACGCGATCGTGCACCAGCAAATCGTTGGCAGTGGTGTCGATATCGAATATCACGATCCAGGCGATGGATTCGGCTTCGCGTGGCCACGGCAAAAACCACCAGCGCAACGTCCACAATCCGGCGACGGTCGCCTCGACGCCGCCCTGCACCTGCCCGACCCACCCGGCCACGTCACCCTGCGCCACCGAGGCGAGCACCGCGATCAGCAGCATGACCAGCCCACCGGCACCCAGCATGAACTTGAATCGACCGAGCGCACCGTGCGATTCGAACGTCTCGACCAGGCCGCGGTAATCGACCGGGTCGCGCCACCATGTCCGAAACATCGATCGGTCGTCGGTCAATGAATTACCGCCTTTGGTCGACAACGGACCGGGCATTTACCCGGAGGTCTCCAGCATGGCGTGCAAATCGACAGTAAAACGGGTATCAGGATCACGCAATGTGAGATCGGCACACTATCCGATACGGGACGAAACGCCTATCCTAGCGGTCCATTCGTCTGAAGTGCGTGATCATTTCCGCCGCGCCCGGTAGGCCGCCACGGCATTGCGGTTTCCGCAGGCGGTGCTGCAATAGCGGCGCGATCGGTTGCGCGACAGGTCCAGCACGATCCCCTCGCACGTGCTGTCGGCACAGAGGGACAATCGGCTCAGCTCATCGGTGCGGATCAGATCGACCAGCGCGATCGCCGTCTCGACGGCGATCCGGACCGGCAGCGGCGCCTCGGTCGGGACCGCGTGGATGTGATAGTCGACGTCGCCGTGCCGGACGAGTTGCGGTACCGCGCGATGCTTCGCCAGGGTCTCGTTCACCAGCCGCACCGTCGTATCGCGGTCGCTGGTGAGCATCCGCCGCAGCGGCGCGCGCAGCGCACGGACCGCCGCGAGCTCGGCGGCGTCGCCGACGTGCGAGCCGGTATAGACGTGCTTGTCGAAAAACGCTGCGAGCTGGTCGATTTCGGTCAGCGTATCCGGTTCCTCGGCCGAATTCACCAGCTCCACCGCTGCCACCAGCGACTCCTCGATGTCAGGAGCAAAATCCATGTTGACATATTACACCGCCGCTCATAGCGTCATTACCCATGGCTACGATGACTCATGACAGTGCCGTTCAGCGGCAACTCAGATCCGGACTGACCCTCGCGATACTGTCCGCGTCATCGTTCGGACTCTCCGGTTCGCTGGCCCGCGCTTTGATGAACGCGGGCTGGAGTGCCGCGTCCGTCGTGGCCGTCCGAGTGCTGCTGGCCGCCGTCGTGGTCATGCCGATCGCGCTGCGGCAGCTGCACGGCGACTGGCAGCTGTTGCGCCGCAACGCATCTCTGATCACCGCGTATGGGCTGATCGCCGTCGCCGGTACTCAGCTGGCGTACTTCAACGCCGTCGCCCACATGGCAGTCGGGGTCGCGCTGCTCATCGAATACACCGCACCGATCGCCGTGGTCGGCTGGCTGTGGGTGCGATACCGGGAACGTCCCGGGGCTGCGACGGTCGCCGGCGCCGCGCTCGGGATCACTGGCTTGTTCCTGGTCATCGACCTGCGTTCCGGCGCGACCACCAGCTGGATCGGCATCATCTGGGCACTCGCCGCGATGGTCGGCGCGGCCGGGTACTTCGTGCTCTCGGCACACGGCGACGGCACGCTACCGGGCTCCGTCCTGGCCGCAGGCGGACTCCTCATCGGCGGAGTCGCCCTCTTGGTCGCGGGCGCGGTCGGCATCGTTCCGCTGCACGCGACGACAAATCCGGTCGTCTTCCAGCACTTCACCGTCCCGTGGTGGCCCCCGGTGCTGGCGCTCGGCGTCGTGACGGCCGCCCTCGCCTACGTCTCCGGCATCGCCGCCACCCGACTGCTCGGCTCCCGGCTGGCGTCCTTCGTTGCCCTCTTCGAGGTTCTCTCCGCGCTCGCCTTCGCCTGGGCACTATTGGGCGAAGCGCCCCGCGTCCTCCAATTGCTCGGCGGCGCACTGATTCTCGGCGGCGTGATCGTCGTCCGGCGCGGGGAGGTCGACGCGGCGGCACCGGTGGACGAGTTCGCCACTGAGCGTTAGGTTTTCGACGCTACGCCAGCCAAAGATTCAGGCGGGTCGAACGGCCCCTTCCAGACGACTCCTCGGCCGAACTACCGGGCTTGGCCACCCTGCGAGCGCGTTGACCACGCGCGACCTCGGTCGCGAGGGCGTCGAGCGGCTGGGCGAACTGCGCCAGCGGGTCGACCAACCCGGCCAGCCAGTGCTGGGCCGCCGCAACGCCTGCGGCGTCGAGGACATAAAGCCGTCGAGTGCCTTCGGCACGAACACTCACCAACCCGGCGTCTCGCAGCACCTTGAGATGCTGCGAGACGCCGGGTTGCGAGATCCGCGTATATTGCTGCACGGCAGCGACAATCGCGCCTGCGGTCTGCTCACCGGCCGCCACCAGTTCGAGAATGTAGCGGCGAACCGAATCGCCGAGCGCCTCGAAGATCTTCTCCCGAGAAAGCGTCATCAGGACTGCGAGCTGTCCTCGGGCTCGACCGTGTAGAAGGTGATCGTTCGCCGCGCGGCCGCGTGCGCGGCGGCCGCGTCGTCACCGTCGTCGATGGCCGCGTTCGCCCAGCCGAGGGCCGCCACCCGGACGAACTCGAGCCCCTCGGGAGTCGTCGGAAACGCCGAGCCCTCGCTCGGGTCCACAGCCGCACCGCTCGCCAGATGCAGGCCCAGTGCCATCAGTGCAAGATCCCAACCGACGCCCACTGCGCCCGGACCGTACTGATCCCAGAATTCGGGAGCAACAGGCGCCTCGTGGACCAACTCCAGCTGAGTGCCCTCGCCGTTAGCGGTCAGAGTAACCGCCACCCACGACACCTGCGGGCCCATCTCCCAGGTGACGGCGAACCGTCGCGGCTCATCGCATACCTCCACTACTCCGCCCGCGTTGCCCTCGGTCTGGTACCGGCCGCCGACCTTCAGTTCGCCGCTGACCGGCAGGAACCACCGCGGTATCCGCTCGGCATTGGTCAGTGCGTCCCAGAGATCTGCCCGGTCGGTCGTATAGGTGCGACGGGCGATGGCGATCCTGGTCGGCGCACCGTCGCGCGATCCGGTGCGGACCTCGCGAACGACGAGTCCGGCGATCGCGGCAGGGTCGGTGAGCAGGGGCATGACATCCTCCTTCTATAAGTCTGCACTTATAGTAATCGACATCGCCTCCCGCCGCACTGTGATCCATCACAGCTGCCGTCCGGCCACGCCCACCTCTTATCACAAATTGACTGGTAAATCCCACAAATGGCAACAGCGCAGCTAATCTGAAACTGCCACATAGCTAATGCTGACGAAGGAGTTGTCATGGCTATCGACAGTCCGATCCGGCCGAACCTGACTACCTCCGGGAAACCGATGTTCACCCCCTTACGCGACGTAAGAACCCTCTCCCGGCAAATGGTCGGCCACTTCGTCGAGAACGTCGTGCCGTGTGCGACGTTGCCCGGCGAGGCGATCTACGGCGACGTCACCACCATCACCCGGGTCTGTCTCGAACTCGCCGCCAGCATGCTGGACGGGCAGAACATTCCGGCGAAGGTCGAACAGCTCGAGGAGGCTGCGGCCGGGTGGGCGCGCGAGGGCGTGCCGATCGATGCGATCCACAACGCCATTCACGCCGGCTTCAAGATGGGCATGGACCTCGTCGTCTCGAACCTGACCGTCGAGGACTTCGACAGCTTCGTCGACGCCTCCAAGATGAACATCGAGATCCTGCACACGCTGACCTCGGCCATCTCCCGCGCCTACTTCCGGGAACTGCGCGCCGCGGTCAGCGAGCACCACACCGCTGTCCACACGCTCACCTCCGCCCTGCTCGGCGGGCGGCCCACCTCGACGATGGCGCGCGAATGCGGCATCACCATCGCCGAGTCGTATGTTGTGCTGGCCGTGTCGATTCCGCGTCATCGCGACGAGCACAATCCGGCCCTCGACACCCAGGTCGTCGCGCGCCGCAAACTACGCCGCACCCAGGCCGAACTGGCCACCCGCTGCGGCGGCAACGCCTTGTCGCTACTCAGCATCGATGGCGGAACCATTCTCCTGCCCGCCGAACAGCTCCGGGACGACGAACTCGACGCGCTGATCAAGGGGCTCTCCGACGCCGCGCAGGTCGGCATCACCGCCACCCTGATGGAAGCCACCCCCGAACAGATCCCCGGCGCCGTCGATCAAGCCCACGAACTGCTCGACATGGTGCACCGGCTGGACTGCGTCACCGGCCTGTACCGCTTCGACGAACTCGCCCTCGAATACCAGCTCACCCGGCCGGGTCCCGGCCGCGAATACCTCGGCAGCGTGCTCACGCCCCTCGACGAACACACCGAACTGCTGGAAACCCTCCAGCTACACATCAGCAACAACCTCAATCGCCAACGCACCGCGCACGCCCTGCACGTGCACACCAACACCGTCGACTATCGACTCAAGCGCATCGGCCAACTGACCGGCTTCGACCCGTCCCAACCCTCCGGCCTCTGGTATCTCCGGTCCGCCCTGATCGCCCGCTCCTACCACCCCACCGACGGCGGCCGCCAAGTCGGTTGAGCGGCAGCGGTATTCGAGACCGCGGTGCGGCGCTCGAGGCGCCGCACCACCGCGTCCTCAGGCCGCTGCGGGCACCGGCTCCGGTTCTTCCACCGGCTCGGGCTCGGCTTCGGTCAGGGGGGCGGACGGCTGATCGAAGACTTCCTGGTCGAGGATGCCTTCGCGCTTGGCCACCAGAACCGGAACCACCATCTGCCCAGCGACATTCGTCGCGGTGCGGATCATGTCCAGGATCGGGTCGATGGCCAGTAGCAAACCGGCCCCGGCCAGTGGCAGGCCCAGTGTGGACAGCGTCAGGGTGAGCATCACGATCGCACCGGTGAGGCCGGCGGTTGCCGCGGAGCCGACCACGGAGACGAAGGCGATCAACAGGTAGTCGCGAATGTCGAGGTGCGTTCCGGTGATCTGCGCGACGAAGATGGCCGCCAGCGCGGGATACACTGCCGCGCAACCGTCCATCTTGGTGGTCGCCCCAAACGGGACGGCGAACGACGCGTATTCCCTTGGCACACCGAGCCGTTCGGTGACCATCCGCTGCGTCAGCGGCATCGTGCCGATCGACGACCGGGATACGAACGCCAATTCGACTGCGGGCCAAGCCTTCGCGTAGAAGCGGATCGGGTTCACGCCGCCGACGGTGCGCAGCAGGATCGGGTAGACGACGACCAGCACGATGAGGCAGCCCACGTATACCGCGATGGTGAAGGTCGCCAACGGCCGCAGCAGGTTCCAGCCGTAGCTGGCGATCGCCTTACCGATCAGGCCTGCGGTGCCGATCGGCGCGAGCCGGATCACCCACCACAGCGCCTTCTGCACCAGCTCCAGCACCGATTCCGCCAGTGTCAGAAAGGGTTTGGCGCGCTCGCCGAGTTTCAGCGCCGCCACGCCGAGCACCGCGCCGAGGAACACCAGCTGCAGCACATTGCCATTGGTGAAGGCGCCGACGACGTTGGTCGGGATGATGCCGGTGAGGAAGTCGGTCCAGCCGCCCTTCGAGTCGGGCGCCTTCGCACCGACCAGGGTCAGCTCGACTCCCCGACCGGGATTGGTGACCAGCCCGAGCACGATGCCGACCGCTACCGCGATCAGCGCGGTGGCGAGGAACCACAGCAGGGTGCGGCCGGCCAGCCGGGCCGCATTGGTGACGTGCCGCAGTCCGGCGACGCTCACCAGCACCGCGGTGAACACCAGCGGCGGCACCGCGAGCTTCAGCAGCTGCACGAAAATGCCGCCGACCTGGGTCAATGTGCTGGTGAGCCAGGCGGATCCGGTGGCGCGGGCGATGAAGCCCGCGGCGATACCGACCGCAAGACCGAGCAGGATCTGGACGCCGAACGACCAGCGCGCCGGATTCAGGACACGGCTGCGCGAACTGGGTGAAGACAAGGGAACCATCCAAGACAATCAGAGGATCTGGTGAGCTGAGCGCGCGTCAGCAACACAGCTGCGCGGCCAACCGGCCGAGATCCACATGCAGCCTGGCGACCAGGTGCACGACTGTCGCGAAAAAGTTCATAACGCCCTAAACGGTAAGCGATTCGTCCGATCAATTACCCATCGGTTCGGCTCATCGCCGTATGGCCTGCGTCACAACCCCGTCCGATCAGCGCCGGTCGAGCGGTGACGGCGCTCCCCAGTCGCGCCCACTTCCCCACACCTCCCGAGTCACGACTCCGCGCGTCCCGCAGCGGATCTGGGCTCACACAGCGCGCGTGTCAATCGCTTCGTCACCAAGCCCTTCGGCCCCTGGCTGCTGATCCTGATCTCCGTGGGCCTCATGGCCTTCGGCGTCTTGTCCTTCCTCGAGGCCAAGCACCGCCGCACCTACGGCGGTATGCCCGTCCCGTCTAGGATCCCGGCCGCACCCGAGAACTCAGCGACGACCTCGGCCACGGTGCCGGGGCCGTCGCTGAGTTCAGAGCGCGGCAACCGCCGCCACGGCGGTTTCGATCTCAGCGTGCGTGTTGAACGCGTGTGGTGAGATTCGGGTCGTCGGCGGACGTCCGGCACGTATCCACAGTGGCGCGTAGGGCTCCTGCGGGGCGGCGACGTTGATCTTCTGGCGTCGGAGTTCCGACTGGATCCGGCTGGGCGCCAGACGCGCATGGGAGAAGGTCACGATGCCGGACAGCTCTTCAGATCGGTCTTCCACGGTTACCTCCGGCAATTCCGCCAACGCGGACCGGGCATGCCCGGCTAGCTCGGCGATACGTGCCATGTCCTGTGCGAGATCCCGGCCGAGGGCGACGTCGACCGCCGCTTTCATGCCCATCCGCACCGCGAAAGACGTCTCCATGAACTCGAACTTGCGGGCACCGGAGATCGGGACCGGCTGGTCACCGCGCCATGGCCCGGAGGTTTGATCGAGTCCGATCGGACAGATCTGGTCGAGGAAGCGCTCACTGTAAGTCGCGAAGCCGGTTCCCCGCGGCGCCCTGAGATACTTTCGCGCGCTGACGGTTGCCACGTCGATACGCGGATCCGACAGATCTGTCACGACATTCGCGAAGGCCTGTGACGCGTCGACGAACAACCACGCCGGGTGTGCCGCAAGCACTTCGGCAATGGGGCCGATCGGATTGACCAATCCATTGATCGCCGGAGCCAGCGTGAGACAGACCATCCGGACCCGCTCGTCGAGCATGGCGGATAGCGCGGCAGGATCGATCGCTCCGGCGGAGTCGGCCGCAACGATGTCGACAACCGCGCCGACGGCTCTGCTGCGCCACCAGATCGCCGAAAGGTTACCGCCCCACTCGGTCTCGCTGACCAAGATGCGGTCGCCTGCACCTAGCGGCACCGCCTGGAATGCCTTCTGCCAGGCGGAGGTATGACTGTCGGCAAGGGAGATCCGTCGTGCTGGGACGTTGGTCAGCTGCGCCAGGCCTGAATAGAGGGTCTCCAGGTCCGCCGCGATCGCAAGTCGCGCTTCGGTATTGCCGGTTCGCGCTTCGAGCTCCAGATGTGTGGTGATCGCCGTGAGCACCGACTGATCGGCCAACGACCCTGCGGCCGAGTTCATATGAACGAAGTCATCGATGTACGGGATGGTCGCCCGCATGTCCGCGGACTTCGAGCTTCGTAGCGCGGTGCCACTGGTTCGGTCGGGCGTTGAACTCATCTCCACCAATCCACTTCCGGTCCATCCGACCCGTGAGCATGGCTGAAGCAGCGGTCCGGAAGGTATAGCCAATGGGCAGGAAGTGGACTGCCGGCTCGGACCGGCGACTTCCCCAGTTGGCTGTTCGTGCACGTCACGCATTGGGGGGCAAAGGGTTTCAGTGTGGAAGGGGAAGGAATCGTATCGTGGGCTCGCCCTCGGCGGGGCGACACCCCGCCGGCGGGCTTGCTCGGCCCCTGAAACAGCGTGTGAACAGCACATTAGTAGGAGGTACGAAGATGGCACGGCGACTTCGAATTCTGACCATGATGGCTGCGGCGGCACCGCTCGCGGTGGCCCTTGCTGTCCTTCCGGCGGTACCGGCCCAGGCCGCCGACGGAGACCTGAGTTGCTCGGCGACGTTCAAGCTCACCCTCGACCCGCCGTTGCGGGCCGGCGGCGGCGCGAAGGTGTCGGTCAGCGGGGATCTCACCAACTGTGCCTCGCGGAATGGTCAGCACGCTGACCTGCGCTCCGGCAAGTTGACGGGCACCGGATCGGCGACGGCGACTGCGGGTGGGTTCAATCCGTGCGGATTGTTGGTGACCGCGAAGGGGAACGGCACGATCGGCTGGGTGGCCGGCGGCGACAGCTCGTTCGGCTGGCGGATCGATCCCGATCCGTTCACCGGGTTGGCGTTCAGCGCCGACGTGACCGGCGGACAGTTGCAGGGTGACGCGATCACCGTGTCGGCGCGGGATGCGCAGCCCAACGCGGGTTGTCGCACCAACGGCCTGTCGACGTTGACTGTCACGGCACAGGTGACGTTCGCCTGATGACTCAGCGAAGGCCAGGTCTGAAAAGCCAGACCTGGCCTTCTGTTTCGGAAACTCGGCCCGCGCACGCCGGTCGGCTACTGCCAGGCTCCCGCCGCAACGGCATCGTGCACGTAGTCGGCGAAGTCGATCGGCTCGCGGCCGAGCAGCCGGCGGACGGTATCGGTCACGTTGGCGTTGCGTCCGTCCAGCAGGGTCGCGAAGATGTCGATCATCCCGGCCACCTCCTCGGCAGGCATGCCGAACTCCGCGGCGAGCACCGCACCGAACTCCGCACCGCTGACCGGAATGTAGTGGACATCGCGCCCGGTCTCCTCGGCGATCGCCGCGACGGCGTCACCGAAGGTCAGCAGCCGGGGGCCGGTCAGTTCGTAGTTCTGGCCCGCGTGCCCGTCCTCGGTGAGTGCCAGCACCGCGACCGCGGCGAGATCGGCCGAGTCGACGAAAGGCTCCAGCACCTGTCCTGCGGGGAAGGCGACGCCACCGGCGAGCACCATCTCGGTGAAGACACCCTCGTCGAAGTTCTGATTGAACCAAGCAGCCTGCAGCACAGTCCATTCGGCGCCACTGTCGCGCACCGCCGCCTCGGCGGCGGCGGCCTGGTCCTCGCCGCGAGCGGACAGCAGCACCAGCCGCGTAACGCCGTTCGCCACGGCCAGCTCGCTGAACGCCCGAATCGTCTCTGCGGCAAGGGGATCCCCGATGTCCGGGGTGTACATCACGAACACCGCCCGCACACCGTCGAGCACGGGCGCCCAGGTGCTCCGGTCCGCCCAATCGAACGGGCGTTCCGCCGAGCGGGAGCCGATCCGTACGGGGAATCCCTTGGCAGCCAACTGTTCTGCCACTCTGCGGCCCACCTTGCCGGTGCCCGCGGTGACGAGGATGGTCTGGTTTTTCGTTGTTGTCATGCTCTCAGTCAAGCCGTCGGTGGATCGGCAAACCATCGACGAAAAGCTCGGCCGCATACGTCAGCGTCTCAGACCACGATGACCAGTTGAAAGCGCTTCCGCAACACGCCAACTAGACATTCTGCACAGAATCTTTTGCCCATTCCGCAAGGGACTCTTCATGATCGAAACTCCCCAGTTGATCTCCAGTGGAAACGGGGTACTCCACTGTGCTTCTCTGAGTAACGCAATGTCCCGGAGGAGGACGCGGACCTACACGACACTTGCTTTGCTCGAAAACATCCACGTGTCCGACACATTGGAGTTCATTTAATATGAGACGCTTCCCCTTGTTGCATACTGCCTCGGTACGAGCCGTTCCACTACTGGTCGTCGCGGCATTGGCCGCGAATATGGGCACGGCTTCCGCAGCGTCATTGACCGGAATCGGTGACCCCAATTTCCCGAATATCGGCAGCGCCGCATACGATGTCTCCAATTACAGCATCGATCTGAAATTCGATCCGTCCTCGGGTCGACTGTCCGGCACCACCACGATTACCGCGAAAGCCAAGCAGGATCTGAAAGCCGGCACCGCGATCGGTTTCGACTTCCTCTTGCAGACGCAGTCGGTGCTGATCGACAACAAGCCCGCCAAATACACGCTGGGCAAGGACAAACTGGCGGTGAACGTCCCGGCGAACCTGACGACCGGCGCCGAGTTCACCACCGTCGTCGCATACAACGACATCCCGTCCCGGGTGCAGAACGCGGCAGGCGCGCGCAACTGGATCGAAAACGCCGGCGGCGCACTGATTTCCAACGAGCCGTTCGCGTCCGAGTGGTGGTACCCGAGCAACGACCACCCCACCGACAAAGCGACCTACGCCGTCTCGGTGCTGGCGCCGGAGGACCGCGACGTCCTGTCCAACGGGGTCGAAACCAGTGTCACCCAAACGATTCCGGGTTGGAAGCGGCACAACTGGCTGAGCAAATCGCCGCAGATGACCTACGCCACCTTCCTGGCGATCGGCAAATACGAACGCAGCGGCCAGAACACCGGCACCCCGGCCAGGCCGAACCTGAATGCCTATGCGACGGACCTGGATCCGACCGTGCGCGCCAACGCCAAGTCGAGCATCGAGCGGACGCCGGAGATCGTGGACTGGCTGTCCAGCGCGCTCACGCCGTACCCGTACGAGGCCACCGGCGGCATCGTGGACGCCCGGATGGGCGGCTTCGCGCTGGAGACCCAGACCAGGCCCACCTACACCGACGGATTCTTCAAGCGCGGCAAGAACGATTCGGTCGTGGTGCACGAGAACGCGCACCAGTGGTTCGGCGACTCGACCTCCGTGGCCACCTGGAAGGACGGCTGGCTGAACGAAGGCTGGGCCAGCTATATGGAATACCTGTGGTCGGAGAAGAACGACACCGGCACCGCGGCGGAAATCGCCGACTACGCCTACGCCACCTCCACCCGGATCAACTGGAATGTCGTATTGACCGATCCGGGCCCGGCCGACGTGCTGCCCGCCGAGCTGTACACCAGAGGCGCACTCGCAATTCAGGCACTGCGCAGCGCAATCAACGACGACGACGTCTTCTTCCGGCTCGTCCGCGAATGGCTCACCAAACACCAGTACGGCAACGCTAAGATCGCCGACTTCATCGACCTGGCCAACGCCGTGACCGGCCGCAGCACCAACGCGTTGTTCAAGACCTGGCTCACCGACAAGGGCAAGCCGTCCTACAAGCCGACCGAAGCGACCTTCGACGCGAACGCGAAGCGGGCTCCCCGATCGGCCACCCCGCCCCCGGCAAAGCCGAAGGTATACGACGACCTCTACGCAGTGGTGACCGCAAAGCAGTAACCATCAGCGAAATTCATCCCCGAGCCGGGCCCTGGATAACCAGGGCCCGGCTCTGATATGTTGTGCGGCAACGCATTCGACCAACGAGAATGAGCCACATGAGTGAGCAGCTAGCTGTCATGGGCCGTCTATGGCAGGAACACATGCGCGCGCCTTTCCCCGCGCGGCTGCACAGCGTGCAATCGGCGGGTGTCGAGATGGCATTTCTGGACGCGGCCATCGCAGGTTGTGTGTCCGTCTGGCACGAAAACGGCGGTTCTCTCGATACCGAACGCATCGCGACATTGCGCAAGCGCCTTGCCGAACTCGACCAGGTCCTGCCGCTGATCACCGAGGCGGAGGAACTCCGATACCTCGAACGCCTGCGCCAACTGGCCGTGCTCGCGTCGGACTCCGAGCATCCTGCGTGAATTCGGCCGGCCCTTCGTGACGGGCCGTGACGGCGGTGATGGTCCGGTGATGGCGAGATTACGTCGGCGAAGCGTGTTCGGTGGATGCGCGTGCCACGCTGGCAGGGTCGGTTGTCGAGTGGCGAAGGAAGACCCAGCGTTGTGACCACATCAGGCGAAGTACAGCTCGAAGCGAGAGAACAGTTCCGGGAGATCATGGCTCGGTTACGCACCATAGGCGACGAGTACTTGGTCGCCGAGGCCAAACGCGTTGCCGCCGAAGCCGAAATGATGGAGTTGGCGAAGGAGCTCGAAGCGGCCCTCGACGCGGCCGACCTGGAAGCCAACGACGACGTGCAGATGACGGCGGAGCTACAAGCCTTCACCGATGCCTTTCGCGCCGCACGACAACGGCATATCGGCGAGCAGCACCGCCCCGACTGGACGGTCGATATCCGAACCTTCGCCGAGGCGTATCAGATGGCCGAGGCCAACGGCGTACCGGTACAGGATATTTCCCACGCCGGATGGCGTCCCGGCGCACGCATCGGGGCACACACCGCCGTCGCCCACTCGATCCTGCTGGCCTACCACGACTCCGGCGGCGGCGCCATGCTCATCTTCGAGGAAGGCCACCTCGATTCCTTCGCCTGCGGCGGGCTCGACAGCGACCTCACCGAACGTCCCTTCGCCGTCAAGTCGGTGATCGAGTCGGGCCTGTGCGGCGTGCTCGCGCCGGAAGCCGTGAAACTGGAAGTGATCAGCGAGAACGGCACCATCTTCCCGGCCGACGTCGTGGCACATACCTTCGCCGTGACCATCGATCTGCCGAGCGAACGCAGGCTCAACCAGCTGCGCCGAGCCTACGCGGCTCCCGACGAGGAGGTGCCGTTCGTGTTCGACAGCGACGACCGCGGCGAGAACTACGAGACGCTGGATCGCTTCAGCGCCCGGGTGTATGACCGAGACGACGTCCTGCTGTACACGGGGCCCGTTCTCCCTGACCAATTCTGAGCGGCAGGTCTACCCGTTGGCAGATCCGGTCGGCGCGGCGAGCACCGCGTTGAGCAACTGCCCGAGCAACTCCCCTGCGAGCCGAAGCTGAGTCTCGGCTACCGGGAGGAACTTTCGGGTGTACTCGTCACCGATGGTCGCCGAATCAGGATAGACGCCGGGCGTCTCGACGATCCGGCAACTGTCCTGCGCCCATCGGATGGGATCGCTGTCCGGCTGGGCCGGCGGCAGGTTGGGCGCAGGCAGCGCGAGCAGCCGCTGCACCTCGTCGGCGTCGCTGGCGTGGCGGGTGTCGAGCATGCGGCTGTCCCACACCGAGTGCAGGTTGGTGTTGCGGCCCAGGTACTGGACCTTGATCTCGTTCCCGCCGCGGTCGCGCGCGTACCCGGCGTGCATCGGCTGGTTGATGTCACCGACGAAGTGGACGATGAACTTCAGCGCCTGACTGCGGTCGGCGTCCGCCCGCGACCGGTCGGCGAGGATCGCCGCCTGCCGCCGCAACGCTTCGATAACGTTCTGGCCGTCGTTGCCGTTCACCGCGGGGTCATACACGCACCCGTTCTCGGCGATATTGACGTAATGCCACGGCGCCGAGATCTTCCCCAGGTCGGGGTCGTTGTTGCGCACCTCGTCGGCCCAGTTGGACACACCGGCGAGCGTGGGGTTCGGTTCACCCTGCAGCAAGCGGGCAACCTCACCCCGCGCCGCCGCACTCAGCCGTAGGTCGGCGATGGCACCGGTGGTGTTGTGGCCCTGCGGTCCCCACGCATTGGCGGCGGGTGGCACCGAAAGCACGATCGCGGCGAACGCACACACGCCCACCACAGCAGCTCTACCTCGCATCAAGAACAAATCCCTTCCGAATAGCTTCGCGCACCCACCCTGCTGCACGCCATGGATCGAGTTATGTTTTCTCTCTTGCTGATTCAAGTATCGGCGACAAGTGGCATATGCCGAACAAACGCCGGGCTAAATCTTCGTGCGAAGTAGCGGACTGATCCCGAGGAAGTCTGACGAGAGCGGCATCTGCACACTCAGGCGCAAGTTCGCTTGTTATAACGCCTACGGGGGATACCATCAGGGTAGGCGCGGTGTGGTTCGTCACAGCGACGGGCACGACGCCGCCAGCGGTCTTCGAGAAGCGGAGCAGAGGTCATGGCCACGGAACCGGTCCGGATCAGGGGTATCGACGCGCGGGTCGCGGAACGCGGCCCGACCGCGTTGCGCATCGCGGTCGGTGGTCAACTCCGCAAGCTGCGCGAGGCAAAGCGCATCACGCCCGCGGCGGCGGGCGAGCACATCCGCGGCTCGCACGCCAAGATCAGCCGACTCGAACTCGGCCGCACCGGATACAAGGACCGCGACATCCTCGATCTGCTGACCCTCTACGGCGTCACCGAAGACGATCAGCGCGAAATGTTCCTCGACCTGGCCCGCAGGGCCAACCAGCCCGGCTGGTGGCATCGCTACAACGACCTGCTGCCACCCTGGTTCGAGACCTATCTCGGCCTCGAGGGCGCCGCACAGACGATCAGAACATTTGAGGGCCAACTGGTTCCGGGGCTACTGCAGACCGAGGACTACACCCACGCGGTCATCGAGGTCAGCCACCAGAACGCCGAGGCAAGCCGGCGAGTAGAGCTGCGCACCAAGCGCCAGGAAATCCTCGACGTGCCCGACGGCCCCCGATTATGGGCCGTGATAGACGAGGCGGTGCTGCATCGCCCGATCGGCGGCAAGAAGGTGCTGCGCGAACAGATCGAGCATCTGGTCGAGATCTCGCACAAAACAGGCGTGACCATCCAGGTGCTCCCGTACGACGCAGGCGGCCACGCGGCAGCCGGTAGCTCGTTCACCATGCTCCGCTTCGCCGAACGCGAACTGCCCGACATCGTCTACCTGGAACAACTGACCAGCGCGCTCTACCTCGACCGCAAGGAAGACCTCCAGCTCTACCGCGAGGTCATGGACAAGGTCGCGGTGCAGGCCGAGACGCCGGAGCGGTCACGCGATCTACTGGCCGCCACCGCCAAGGAGCTGTAAACGCCTGACACCCTGGCGATCCGGTCACGCCCGACGACCGGATCGGCCAGGACTGTTCGGCCGCGATCAGCCGGCGACTCGATCGGCCCAGTCCGACGGCAGCGCCCGGCTCGAGACCTCCGCGATCTCCGCCAACCGCGCCCGCCCAATTCCCAATCGGCTCAACTGGATCAGTCCCTGCGCCACAACCACGATGTTCGCGCTATGCGCTGACACAGCGGCCTCGTCGACCTTGCTGCCGCCGAGACGCGCTGCAGGATAGAGCCGTTCAGCGACGCCCTGCTCCATGGCCGCGGTCGTCTTGCTGCTGATAGCGACCACTTCGGGCATCCGGGCGCCCAGTTGCGCGACGCTGTTGATCATCAGGCAGCCACGCCGATTCGGTTGCGCGGCACAGTCATCGATGATCGCCTGGAAGAGCGTGCGCACGGCGGCCCGCGCCGATCCCGGCGCGGCGCCGACCACCTCGCGCACAAACCGCGCACGGCCCTCGCAGTAGCGTTCGAAGACGGCGAGGAACAAACCCTGCTTGTTGCCGTAGGCGGCGTAGACACTGCCGTTGCCGACACCGGTCGCCCGCGAAATGTCCTCGACCGACGTGTCGTCGAAACCCTGCGACCAGAACAGCTCGGTAGCGGCGTCGAGCAGACCCGCTTCGTCGAACTGTCGTGGCCGTCCCATGGGCTCACCGTACCAATCGGTGTGCGAGATAGCCCACACCGCTTGTTCTGGAGGCGCTACTCCATAACAATGGTTGACATGGCCCCTAACTCCACAGAGCAACCTCGCCGACGAGTGGGCATCCTGGTCTTCGACGGCGTCAAGATGCTCGACTTCGTCGGCCCGGCCGAGGTTTTCGTGGAGGCGAACCAGACCGTGCCCGGCTACGAGGTGGTCCTGGTCTCGGCCGACGGTCATGCCGTGCAGACCTCGATCGGCGCACGGATCGAGGTGGGCGTCGCGGCCGCCGACGCGGGCCGCTTCGACACCGTCGTGATCCCGGGCAGCGAACTGCCGCCCGCGACGTTCGTGACTCCCGCGCTCATCGCCGCAGCCAGGCACCTGTCCTCGCACACTCGCCGGCTGGCCTCGATCTGCAGCGGCGCTTTCGTCCTGGCCGAACTCGGCCTCTTCGACGGCAGACGCGCGACCACCCATTGGAAGTACGCCGCCGACCTCGCGCGGCGGTACCCGGCGGTCGCGGTCGAGCCGGACGCGATCTTCGTGCGCGACGCGAACCTGTACAGCTCGGCAGGCGTCGCGGCGGGCGTCGATCTCGCGCTGGCCCTGGTCGAGGAGGACCACGGCGCCGACGCCGCTCGCCGGGTCGCCCAGTTACTCGTGGTGTACATGCAGCGTGCGGGCGGGCAATCACAGTTTTCGGCGTCGCTGACCGGACCGGTCCCCCGCAGTCCGCTCGTGCGCAAGGTGGTCGACCTGATCTGCGCGGATCCGGCGTTCCCACACACGGTTCAGACGTTGGCCGCGCATGCCATGGTCAGCGTCCGGCATCTGACGCGGCTCTTCCGCGCCGAGCTCGAACGCTCCCCCGCCGAATACGTCGCGTTCATCCGCTTCGGGGTCGCCAGAGATCTGCTGCACGCGGGACACAGCGTCACCGAGGCCGCGATGACCGCCGGATACGGCAGCAGCGAGGCGTTGCGTCGCGCGTTCGTGGCCAGGCTCGGCATCTCACCGCGCAAGTACCAGCAGCGTTTCCGATCCACCGGTTCGGCCGCCACATTCGAACCGATGACATCCGCCGTGTCCTGATCGGGGGTATTTGCGGCCCGTGTGGAGGGGCGCCGGACGGGTTGCGCAACGGAAACTGAGTGCGGCACAACGCCATCGATCCCAGCGATCGAGAGAGGAGCTCTATGACTTCCGCGACCACCATAGTTCTCGTGCACGGCGCGTTCGCCGATGCGTCCAGCTGGGGCCCGGTCACCGAGCGGCTGCTCGCCGCGGGGCACCGAGTCGTCGCACCGCCGGTCTTCAACCGGAGCCTGGCCGAGGACGCGGCGTACATCAAGTCGTTCGTCGAGCAGATCGACGGACCGGTCCTGCTGGCCGGCCATTCCTACGGCGGCGCGGTCATCACCGTCGCCGGTGTGGCCGACAATGTCGTCGGTCTGGTCTACGTCTCGGGCTATGCCCTCGAGGTCGGCGAGAGCCTCGGCCAGTTGCAGGGCGGTTTCCCGGATTCCGAGCTGGCCGCCAACCTGGTCTACGCACCGTATCCGGTCGCCGACGGCGAGCCGGGCACGGATGTCTCCGTCGAGGTCGCCGCCTTCCCCGAGGTATTCGCGGCGGGCCTGGACAAGATGCGGGCCCAGGTGCTCGCCGTCTCACAGCGTCCGCTGTCGGCTATCGCATTCGGCGAGGCAGCCGCTGCTGCAGCCTGGCAAACCAAGCCGGGCTGGGGGATCGTTTCCAGTGCGGACCGCACCATCAATCCCGAGGTCGAACGGTTCGGTTACCAGCGGGCCGGGCTGCGCTCGGTCATCGAGATCGACGCACCGCACCTTGTGATGCAGACGCATCCTGATGAGGTCGTCGCGGTTATCACCAAGGCACTCGCCGAGCTCGCTCGAGCTCGAAAATAGAACTACCGCAGCATTTCTCCTCCCTACGGAATAGGAACGATGATGACCGGAAACCCGCACGGCGTGGCACTGGAGCCGGCCGCCCAAGAGTTCGTCGACGCGACCTCGACGCCCCCATTCCTCTATCAGCTGGCGCCGGAAGAGGGCCGCAAGGCGGTCGATTCGGTACAGGACACGCCGATCTTCAAGCCCGAGATCGAGGAAGAGTGGATCACCGTCGAGGGCGGGCCGACCGGGTCGGTGCGTGCCAGGATCGTCAAGCCGCAGAACGTCAGCGAGCCGCTGCCCGTGATCGTCTACACCCACGGTGCCGGTTGGGTTTTCGGCGACGCGCACACCCATGACCGGCTGGTCCGTGACCTCGCCGTCGGCGCGCATGCGGCCGTGGTGTTCCCCGAGTACGACCGCTCGCCGGACGTGCACTACCCGGTGGCCAACGAGCAGTCCTATCGGGTCGCCCAGTGGGTGAGCACCCAGGGCGCCGAGAAGAACCTCGACCCGTCCCGCATCGCGGTCGCGGGCGACTCGGTCGGCGGCAACATGGCCATCGCGCTCACCCTGATGGCGAAAGAACGCGGCGACGTCTCCTTCGTGCAGCAGGTGCTGTTCTATCCGGTGACCGACGCCAACTTCGACACCGAGTCCTACCAGCGGTTCGCCGAGGGCTACTTCCTGGCCCGCGACGGGATGAAGTGGTTCTGGGATCAGTACACCACCAGCGAAGCGGATCGCGCGCAGATCACCGCCTCGCCGCTGCGCGCCGGCACCGAGCAGCTGGCGGGACTGCCGCCCGCACTGGTCATCACGGCGGAGAACGACGTATTGCGCGACGAGGGTGAGGCTTTCGCGGCGAAGCTGCGGACCGCCGGTGTTCCGGTGATCCAGACGCGCTACGGCGGCATCATCCACGATTTCGTGATGGTCAACTCGATGCACGACACCAACGCCGCCAAAGCCGCTGTCGCCCAGGCTGTCGCGGTGCTGCACGCCGCGCTGTATCCCGCCTGATCCCACACTGCGAAAGGAACATTCGTGAGTACCGCTCCAACCATCGTGCTGGTGCACGGCGCGTTCGCCGACTCCTCCAGCTGGAATGGTGTCGTCGAAGTGCTACGCGCACAGGGCTATTCGGTCGTCGCCGCGGCGAACCCGCTGCGCGGCCTAGACAATGACGCCGCCTACATCAGCTCGGTCCTCGATGATGTCGACGGCCCGTGTGTGCTGGTCGGTCATTCCTATGGCGGCAGCGTCATCACCGTCGCCGCGGCCGGAAAGCCGAACGTGCAGGCACTGGTCTATATCGCCGCCTTCATCCCGGCCGAGGGCGAAAGCGCGCTGGAATTGACCGACAAGTTCCCCGGTTCCACCCTCGGGCCGACCACCCGTCCCGCGAACTACCCACTCGCGGACGGCAATACGGGCACGGAGCTCTACATCCGTCAGGACGAGTTCCCCGCACAGTTCGCCGCAGACGTCCCCACCCCCACTGCCGAACTGATGGCCGCCACCCAGCGGCCCGTAGCCCTCGACGCCTTGCAGCAACCGGCCGCGACGGCGGCATGGCGGACCGTCCCGGTCTTCGCCTTGCTCACCACCGAGGACAAGAACATTCCGATTGCGGCGCAACGGTTCATGGCCGAGCGCGCGTCCGCGCACACCGTCGAGGTCCCGGCCTCGCATGCGGTCAGCGTCGCCATGCCCGGCGTGGTCAGCGATCTGATCGTCTTGGCCGCCGAGCGGTAGATACCGGAAATCCGGTCACGCCCAACGGTTTCGGGCGTGACCGGATCTCGGGTCGATCAGCCGATCGCGGCGTTCAGCGCTGCCTGGCCGCCGACCACCGGGAACGTGACCTTGGTTTCGGCCAGGTTCACGCCGAAGCCCGGCCCTGGCTTGGGCCGCAGGGTGAACTCGTTGTCGCTGGACAACACCACCACGCCCAGTTTGTGTCCGCGCACCAGCACATAGTCGTGCGGCATCATGGACACGTTGACCGCGTACTCCTTGCCCGGGGTGATCGGGCTGGTCTTGCTGAGCGAGTCACGGTTCTGCGGGTCCACCCAGCCCCTCGTGACGATCCGGGAACTGCCGTCGGGGGATCGATCCACCAGCAGCGCAGTCACATTCGCCGCCGGGCGCTGGAAGGTCGCCTTCAACGCGACGTCGACCGCACCACTGATGCGCAGCGTGGTCGTAGTGGGCTTGGAGAAGTACTCCAGCCGGTTCGGTGAGCTCGGCGCGGCGACGAGATCGGCGGCCAGCTTGGTCGCGTCGTCGTCGAGGGATTCGGTGACCTTACCCGCGCCGCCGGTGGCGAGCCCGCCGATATTGCGGCCGCCGGGCTGGAACACCGCGGTCGCGCAGGCGGTGGCCGGGGCGGGCCAGTCGGCCTCGTCCACCCAGGACTTGTCCTCGCGCTGGATGGTGGCTTTGGGCTCCCGATCGATCCCGTTGTTCTGACCGAGCAGGTACTTGCTGAACCACCGGTTCACCGTGCGCAGCCACTCGTCCTTGCGCAGGCTGATCGGGTCGGTGTGGCCGGACTGGTGCAGCCAGATCTTGTGCGGCACACCGGCTTTCTTCAGCGCGTCGTACCATTGCGCGACGTTCTTGGTCTTGACGTTGAAGTCGTTGAGACCGTGCACGGCCAGCACGGCGGCGTGCACCTTGCTGACGTCGTTGACGTAGTTGCGCTCGTTCCAGAAGGCGGTGTAGTTGCCGTCCACCCGGTCCTGGTCCTGCTCCACCTTGTTGATCACCGGCGTGCAGATGTTCCGGTCGGCCCTGGTGTAGACGTACTTGGCCAGCACGTCGGTGTCCTCGCCCTGATAGGTGCCCGGCGCGACCACCGCGCCGCCGGCCCGGTAGTAGTCGTACCAGTTGCTGATCGCGGCGATCGGCACGATGGCCTCCAGTCCGGGCACGCCGGTGGAGGCGACGGCGTTGGGCAGGGTGCCGTTGTAGGACACGCCCATCATGCCGACCTTGCCGCTGGCCCAGGTGGCGACGACGTTCTTGCCTTGCGCGTCACGGGCTTTCGCGCGACCGTTCAGCCAGTCGATCGGAGCTCGCGCGCCGATGGTCTCGTTGCGCCCACCCGAGGTCGGGCAGCCGGTGGACGTGCCGGTGCCGAGCGACTCGCCGTACATCACCGCGAAACCGCGGGCGAGGAAGTAATCCTCGTACTGCCAGGTGATCTGGCCCTTGTCGAGGGTGATGCCGGCGGCCCGGAGATCCTCGGCCACCCGCGCACGCAGCTCGCCGGGAGCCGGGGCCATCCGTGCGTCGGCGCCGTTCGGCACGTAAAGCTCAACGTCCACGCCATGATTGGTGACGTCGTTGCCGCCGGAGAAGTACGGGCTCGCCTGGTACACCACCGGCAGCTTGCCGGTCGCCCCGGCCGGGCGCACGACCTGGACGTGCACCTCGTCGTCCTTGCCGTCCGCGTCACTGTCCACCGGCGCGCGCACCCAAAGGTCTTGGCGGACAGGCGCGGCCGGGTTGAACGTCGGCTGCGCCTCGCCGCCGGAGAAGTTCGGTCCGGACTGCGGCTCGGCCATCGCGGGCGCACCGGAGAGCAGCAGCGCGGCGGCCACGGCCAGCAGCGCCAAGCGCGGTAGCCGCCGCAGGGTCAGCACGGCCCGACCAACCGCCCGGACCACTCGGGTGCGCGGCCCCCGCCGATCATGTCTGTGCTGATGCTGTCTGGATGCCATTGCCTTCTCCTTGTCACCGCTCATCACGAGGCACTCCCGTGCGAGACTCGAAATACCTACTGGCTCAGGGAATTACCTCGGATGCCCGACCAGAAATGGCCGGGCATCCGGTGCGGGGTCAGGACTGGCGCGGCGGGCTCTTCCGCTCGATCGCGGCCTTCATCGCGTCCAGCCCGATCAGGTTGAACTCTCGACCCAGCGACCGCATCAACGAGTTCTCGGTGGGCCGGTACACGCCGCGCTTGCAGTAGACCGCGCCCTCGTAGGTGCCGACCACGCCACCGTCCGGGGACTGTTTGCCCAGGTACTGGTACCACTTGGTGCGGTTCTGCCGCATCTGCGCGCTGGTGTAGGTCGACGCGTTGGCCTCGCTCGGCTCACGACCGGTGTAGCGGTCGTTCGGGTAGTCGTACTCGTCGGCGAGACCACCCACCGAGTGCCCGAGTTCGTGCAGCACGATCTGGCCTGCCTGGGCGTTCCCGCCAGACGAGGTGGCAACCCCGCCGCCCGCGCCGCCGTACTTGGTGGTGTTGGCCAGCGCGATCACCTGGTCGGCCTCGGGCGCCAGCCGCGCGTACTGCAGCGCCTTGGTCTCGTTGACGCACAGCAGCCGTTCGGTGCCGCCGCACCAGAAAGTCATGTCCAGCGCGGTATTTCGATACGTGCCACGCGGATCGTTGTCCACCCCGGACTGCTGGGAGACCACGTTGACCGCCCAGACATTGAACGAATTCTTATATGTCTTGAACGGCTCGACCTGGGTGATCTCGTTCCACCGATTGATCGCGTGCTGCTTGTAGGTGCCCAATTCACTGGCCGTGTATCCATCACCGACGAACACCAGGTCGAACCGCTGACTCGACGGCCCGGTTTGCTGGATCGGCACCACATCGGCCTGCACCGCGCTCCGCGGCGCCGGACTCGCGTCGGGGACGGGCGTGACAACGCGACTGATGGTGCCGTCCGGCGAAAATACTTCCCGCTCTTCGGTCGGGCCCGCCGAGCCGACCGCGACCGACATTCCGGCAATGATGAACGCGCCGAGCATGATTGCGAACATGCGTCGTAACAAGGGCATGACAAGGCTCCTCGAGTGGTTCGCGAATTCGACGCGGACGGCGCATGCCGCACTAGGCGTCCATCGAATCCCTAACCAAGGAACCACATTTGAGCGACCATCTCGACTGAGGAGTAACTGGGGAAGGAATACCGCCCCCAGGAGACCGACAGCCACCGCCGCGCGCGTTTCGGCCCGCCGCGCGCGTTTCGGCCCGCCGCGCGCGTTTCGGCCCGCCGCGCGCGTTTCGGCCCGCCGCGCATGGAATTGCCGACAATTCCATGCGCGGCTGCACAATTCACACGCGGCAAAGCCTGGGTGTCGCTACCACGGGACGGTTTCGCCGTGTCGATCCAGGAACTGCAGGCCGGGAGTGGCCGCCTGGGCTTCTAGGACGTCGACTACGGCCGGGATGGTCTCCTTGGGGTTGAGCGGTGCGTCGGGGCCGCCGAGCTCGGTCTGGTTGTGGCCTGGGTCGATGAGCAGCTTGGTCTGCCCGTCGTCGGCATAGCGGGTGGCGTAGCTGCGCATCAGCTGGTTGAGCGCGGCCTTGCTCGCCTTGTACAGCTCGTAGCCGGCCTCGGTGTTCCGCGAGACGCTGCCCTGCTCGGAGGACATGACCGCGACGGTTCCGCCGGGCGCGACGAGTCCGCGCAGCGCCTCCAGCGCACGCAGCGGGCTCAGCGCGTTCGTGATCATCACCTCGGTGAACATGTCCGTCGGGACCTCGCCGATCGGCAGGTCGCCGCGGTCGATCGCGGCGTTGACGAAGAGCAGATCGAGTCGAACACCGTCGAGGCGCTCGCGCAGTGCGGCCAGCTGTTCGGCGCTGGTCATTTCCAATGATTCGACCGTCAGCTGTCCGTTCGAAGCCTCGGCCGTCGCTTGCAGCTCGCTGCCGCGCTGGCGGGTCGTCGCGATGACCTGCCAGTCGCGGCGGGTGAGCTCGTCGGCGAGGACGAGCCCCAAGCCGCGCGAGGCGCCGATGACGAGGGCTCGACGGTTGGTCGTTGTGGACACATTCACTCCTCGGTACTGCGAAGACGTAATTTAGACTAGACGTTGCGTCTAGAGTTAAACACACCATCCGCAGATAGGTAAGGTGTCCCGCATGCCCGCCACGAGCTCTCAGCCCCAGCGGCCACGCTCCGGCCCACGACGCGACGAGGCCGCCCGGCTCGCCGTGCTGCACGCCGCGGACGATCTGCTCGTCGAGCACGGCTTCGGCGGGCTGACCGTCGAGGCCATCGCCCGCCGCGCCGGGGTCGCCAAGCAGACGATCTACCGCTGGTGGCCGTCGAAGGTCGAGATCCTGCTCGACACGCTCATCGAGGACGCCGGCAAGCGCCTCCCCTTCCCCGCCGGTGCGCCCACCGCCGCGAGCATCCGCACCTACCTGCGCGCCTTCGTGCGATTCCTCACCCGCGACCCGGCCGGCAAGGTCCTGCTCGCGCTCATCGCCGAGGCGCAGCACCATCCGGCCACGGCCAAGAGCCTGCACGAGCGATATCTCGATCCGCGCCGTGACCGAGAACGCGACATGCTCACGCGCGCAATCGAATCCGGCGAGATCTCGCCCAAGCTCGGGGTCGGCGAAGCGATCGACGCACTGGTCGGCCCGCTCGTCTATCGCGCTCTGACGGGGTCGACCATCCCCCGCGATCTGGTGGACACCCTGGTCGAGGACCTGCTCCGGCCCCGCTCGACTTGAATGCCCCCGCGACGGGGTTGCGGACTGCGCCGAACTCCGTTCAGGCAGTATGAACAGTCGGCACAGGCAACGAGGAGGTCCGCATGACATACGTTCCCGAACCGACCAGGTACGACGGCGCGATGAGCTATCGCCGCTCGGGCCGGTCCGGTCTCGATCTGCCGCTGCTCTCGCTCGGCTTCTGGCACAACTTCGGCGACGATCGCCCGTATCTCGTCCAGCGTGAAATCGCCCTGCGCGCTTTCGATCTCGGCATCAGCCATTTCGATCTGGCCAACAACTACGGCCCGCCGTACGGGTCGGCGGAGATCAACGCCGGACGCATCCTGCGCGAGGACCTCGCGCCGTATCGCGACGAGCTCGTCATCTCCACCAAGGCGGGCTGGGACATGTGGCCCGGTCCGTACGGGCAGGGCGGTGGGTCACGCAAGTACGTGCTCGCGTCCCTCGATCAGTCGCTGACCCGGCTCGGGCTCGACTACGTCGACATCTTCTACTCGCATCGGTTCGATCCGACGACGCCGCTGGAGGAGACCGCGGCCGCATTGAATACCGCTGTCCGCCAGGGCAAAGCGCTGTACGTGGGGATTTCCTCGTACACCGCAGCGGATTCCGTCACCATGGCGAAGCTGCTGCGTGAGCTCGGCACGCCGCTGCTCATCCATCAGCCGTCCTACTCGATGCTGAACCGCTGGATCGAGACCGAGGGGCTGCTCGACGCCGCCACCGAGGAAGGGTTCGGTGTCATCGGGTTCACCGCGCTCGCGCAGGGTCTGCTCACCTCGAAGTACATCGACGGCATTCCGTCGGAATCGCGTGCCGCGCAAGACAAGTCGTTCCAGAAGGAATTGCTCACCCCCGAGATGATCGAGCGGCTGCGCAAGCTGAACGCCATCGCGGACAAGCGCGGCCAGACCCTCGCTCAACTCGCCCTGGCCTGGGCGCTGCGCGACGACCGGGTGACCTCGCTGGTGATCGGCGCGTCCACCACCGAGCAACTCGAGCAGAACGTCGCGGCGCTCGGCACACTCGACTTCAGCACCGACGAACTCGCCGAAATCGATCGGCTCCTCGACGACGACGGTGAGGTCGACCTGTGGCGGTCGGCGCGCCAAGGCACCCTCTGACGACTCAGTGAGCGTCCGTTGGCTCCTGGACCAGATCGAGGGCTAGGGGACGTTACTCCGCATGTCCAGGTCAGCATGGTTCGCCAGGCGCCGGCGGCCCTGGTGAGGACTATGGCTGCCTTGCGTCAGAATCTTGGCCCGGGTCCCGACGGAATGGTTGCGTTACGTTTCATCGCACCGCAAACTTTTTCACGGAATGTGGATGGCTTTGCGGGACAGACCCTTTCGAGTTATGGAGATTCAGGCTGTGACCTCGCCCTACGACGATGAACCGAACGGCGGGCTGCGCGGCAGGCAACCGGGACCGGCCGGTTATCCACCACGGCGGTCGTCCGGACCACCGCAGGGAGCGCGACCGATGCCACCGGGTGGTGGTCTACGACCGCCGGGACCCGGTACCCCGCCGTATCGAGGTCCGGTACCACAGGGCATGGATCCGCGGGCACCGCGTGGTCCGGCCGGCCAGCCGCCGCGTAGTCCCGTCCCACCCCCGCAGCAGCGTCCTGGTCCGGGAACGCCGAATACCCACGGGCCCCGGCAGCGGGCCGGAAGCCTCGGCGAGGCCCCTGCGCACCGAAATCAGCGTTCCGGCACGGCATCTCGGCCGAGGTCGACAGTCGACGGCGACCGACCGGGTATGGGACCGAGCACGGGGCACCGCCGCACGGTCGGCGAGACCACCCCGCCGTCGCGCCGCAGCGCTGATGGCCTCAACGGCCCGACGGGTCGCCGACCGGCGGCCAAGAATAGATCGCGGTGGCGGACAATCCGTCGCGTTCTCTACATCCTGCTGGCGTTGGCCATCGTGGTGCCGTGCGCGACATTCCTGGTCGCATATAACATGGCCACGGTCCCCCGGCCCAGCGCGCTGCGGACCAACCTGGTGGCGACTGTCCTGGAGTCCGACAGCAAGACTGTGCTGAGCAAAGTGGTGCCGCCGCAAGGCGACCGCACCGACGTCTCCATCGAGCAGATCCCACCACATGTGCGTAACGCGCTGATCGCGATCGAGGACCGATCGTTCTACACCAACCACGGCTTCTCGGTCCCCGGCTTCGCCCGTGCCTTCCGCGACAACCTGCTGGGACGCGACGACGCGGGCGGCGGCTCGACCATCACCCAGCAGTACGTCAAGAACGCCTTCGTCGGCAACGAGCACGCTCTCGGCCGCAAGTGGCGTGAGCTGGTGATCTCGACGAAGATGGCGCGGCAGTGGAGTAAGGACGACATCCTCACCGCCTACCTGAACACCATCTACTTCGGTCGCGGCGCCAACGGCATCAACGCGGCGGCCAAGGCCTACTACAACAAGAAGGTCCCGGATCTGACGCCCGCCGAAGGTGCGATGCTGGCCGCACTACCCCGGGAACCATCGAACCTGGATCCGGAAAAGAACCGGAAGGGCGCCGAGAGTCGCTGGAACGACGTGCTCGACGCGATGGTCGACACCGGCGCCCTGACCAAGGCCGACCGGGCGAACATGCAGTTTCCGCAAGTTATTTCGGCTGCTCGAGCAAGTGATGACAAAACCGATCAGGGTCCCAACGGCCTGATCAAGCGGCAGGTGATCGCAAAGTTGGCCGACGCGGGCATCAGTGAGAGTCAGCTCAACGCCCAGGGCCTGCAGATCACCACCACCATTGACCACAAGACGCAGCAGGCCGCGATCGATGCGGTCCAGAAGAACATGCCCGGCGAACGGCCCGAGACACGCGCCGCGGTAGTGTCGGTCGACCCGAAATCTGGTGCGGTGAAGGCGTATTACGGCGGCGAGAACGGGCAGGGCTGGGACTTCGCCGGCAACCCGCTGCAGACCGGATCGACGTTCAAGGTGTTCGGTCTCGCCGCGAACCTGGAGCTGGGCATTCCGCTGTCGAAGATGTACGACAGCTCGGATCTGACTGCGCCCGGTACCACAACGAAGATCACTAACGCTGAGCCCGGCGAAACCTGCGGCACCTGCACCATCGCCGAGGCGCTCCGGCGCTCGTTGAATACCAGCTTCTATCGGATGGAGCTGGATATGGGGTCCGGCGGCCCGAACAAGATCGCCGCGATGGCACACAAGGCCGGTATCCCCGACACCATCCCGGGTCTCGGCCAGACCCTCGTGGAGCAGGACGGCTCACCGCCCAACAACGGAATCGTCCTGGGCCAGTACTCGGTCCGGGTGGGCGATATGGCCTCGGCATACGCGACCTTCGCGGCATCAGGGGTCTACCACAAGCCGCACTTGGTGCAGAAGGTTGTCACGGCCGACGGTCAGGTACTGCTCGATCACAGCTCGGTGGCCGCCGAGCAGCGCGTCTCGAAGGCGGTGGCGGACAACGTGACCGCGGCGATGGAACCGATCGCCGCGTCCTCACTCCAGCACGGTTTGGCCGATGGACGTAAGTCCGCCGCCAAGACCGGCACCACCCAGCTCCACGACACCGGTCAGAACAAAGACGCCTGGATGGTCGGCTTCACCCCGGCACTGTCGACCGCCGTCTGGGTGGGCACCCCCGACGGCACCGCGCTGAAGACCTCGAGTGGCAACGTGATGTGGGGATCCGGGCTGCCGTCCGACATCTGGAAGGACACGATGGACGGAGCGCTACGGGGCACCCCGAAGGAGAACTTTCCCGCACCTGCCTCGATCGGCGGTCAGCCAGGCGGCGTCCCATCCGCCTCGGTCTCGCCGTCCGCAACCCCGGCTGGCCCGCCAGGCCCGCCGACCGCAACGCAGGACTGTGGACGCCCCTTCCCCATGTTTCCGCCCTCGTTGCTGAATCCGTGCGCGCAGCAACAGCCGCAGGATTCGGGTCAGTCGCCTGGCTAGCTCAGATCGTCGGGTTCACCACGTCGAGACCGAGGGCGAGCTTGCCCGCGTTCTCGTGCTGGGTGTCGCGCAGATAGAGGTGCTGGGTGAGCACGTTGCTGTCGCGCCAGATCCGCTGGATCGGGCTCGTCTCGTAAATCGCGCTCGCACCGGCGATTCGGAAGAGATCGCCGACCGCGTCACGGCATGTCTCGGCTGCCCACACCACCTGCTGATGCAGCTCGCACCGGTCGACGACCGAAAGCTCGCTCAGATCCACACCGCGCAACCGTCGGTCGACGTAGGTGTCGAATACCGCGCGCGTCGACTCGCGCGCACCGCGGATCGCGGCCTGCGCTCGCCCGACGGTGCGCTGGATGACCGGATCTTCCGATGCCGGCTGGAATTTCGGCGGACCGACCCGGTTCGGCAGCACGGCCCGGACCTCGTCGAGGGCACGTTCGGCCATGCCGATCGCGACACCGGCGAACCCCGGCGCCAGCAGACTGAACAGCGGGAGACGATACTTCGCGTCATCGAGGCGACTCGGCGCGAAGAACGAAAAGCTGCGGCGCGCAGGAACAAACACGTCATCGAGGGTGAAACTCATTGAGCCCGTGCCACGTAGGCCCGCGACATGCCAGTCGTCGACGATGTGCACCTGTTCGGTGGGCACGACGACCGAGATGAGTTCGGGCGGCCCACCGGCGCCGGGCTTCGGCGCGCCGTCGTCGTCGAGCAGGACGGTGTTCGCCATGACCCAGCCCGCGTAACCGATGCCGCTGGCGAACGGCCACCGTCCCGTCACCCGCAGCCCGCCCTCGGTAGGCCGACTGCGTCCGTTCGGGCCGAAGACGAGGGACATGGGTCCGATCCCGTCGGCCAAGACCTCGGCGAGGCCGTCGGCAGGCAGCTTGGCCGCCAGGATGGCGGGCGTGGTCGCGCAGATGAACAGGCTCCACGCCGTGCTCGTGTCCGCGTAGGCGAGCGCCCGCACGACCTCGAACGCCTCGTCGAGACCGATCAGACCGCTGCCGCCGACACCGGCCGGCGTGAACACGCCCCACAGACCGGCCGCCGCGATGGCGTCGACGACCTCGGGCGCGAGGTTACGGGCATTCTCGGCCTTTTGGCTGCACTGGCGGGCGATCGGTGCGAGCTCGGTGACCGCGCCGAGCGCATCATCCAGCGTCTTGATGGCGGGTGAAATATATTGTGGCACAGACGCTCCTCCTCATTGCACGCCCCGGCGCGCCGGGCGGATCGCAGGTAGATCCTGCGCCTTCCACCGTCGAACGCGAAAGCGCTGTTTTCGGTCAGCAGACCGAGGATTCTGAATGCGTGAAGATTTACGCGGACCGGGCTACCGTTGCCGCCCACCAAGTGGTCACGGATTTGATAGTAGTGGCGTGGGTCTACGCCTCGATCGTGGCGGCGCTGTGGCTGCACGATCTGGTGCGGCAGCTGGCCGTTCCCGGGCAGAAACTGGAGGGCGCGGGCACCGGGATGGCCGACAGTCTCGGTGATGTCGGCCGCAAGGTCGGCCGCGTGCCGGTGGTGGGCGACGATCTGACGACCCCGTTCGAACGGGCCGCCGGAGCCGCCCGGTCGATGGCCGGTGCCGGGCACGATCAACAGGCGGTCGTCAACGATCTCGCGATGGCCCTCGCGATCGGAATGCTCATCGTCCCACTGGGTTTGGTGCTGTTCGTGTGGTTGCCGCTGCGGGTGCGGTGGATGCGCCGGGCCGCGGCCGCGACGCGTCTGCGTGCCGCCCGCGGCGGTCGAGAACTGCTTGCCCTGCGCGCACTCACCCACCAACCGCTGCGCAAGTTGGACCGGATAGACACCGACGTGGTCGAGGCCTGGCGGCGCGGCGACGACGACACGGTGCGCGAATTGGCCGCGCTGGAATTGCGTGGTCTCGGCCTACGCGGGAGCTGAGCCGCCAATTCCCGTCGCGGCGCGGACAATGCGGCGATGCACGCTTTCGGTAGAACGTCACAAAACCGAAAAACCACACATCGTTTTAAACAGGAACGTAATTCTATTCACAAACAAGACCGCATAGTTTGCGCAGCCTGTGCCAGCACTATCCACTGGAACGATGCCCACCGAGAATACGACGATAACCAGACGCCGGAGTTTCATTCCGCGGCTGCGCCGTCGCAACCTCGACGGCTACGAGATGGTCGTCTCCGCGCCGGAAAAACCGACGGACGACGAAAATCAGAGCGCCGACCGCAATGTCGTCATCGTGGCCTTGTTCGCCGCGCTGGGCGGCATGCTCTACGGCTACGACACCGGGATCATCTCCGGCGCCCTGCCCAAGATGTCGGCGCAGTGGGGCATCGACCACACCCGCCAGGAGATCCTGACCGCCGCGATCCTCGCCGGTGCGGTGGTCGGCGCGCTCATCGGCGGTTCGCTGTCGAAGACGTTGGGGCGCCGCAAGACCATCTTCATCATCGCCTGCGTCTTTGCCGTCGGTGTCGTGGCGTGCGCGCTCGCGGTCGACGCCTGGATGATGACGGTCTGCCGGCTCTTCCTCGGCCTCGCGGTCGGTGCCTGCTCGCAGATCGTGCCGACCTACATCGCCGAGCTCGCGCCGCCCCACCGCCGCGGCGCGATGGTCACCTTCTTCAACATCGCGATCGGCGTCGGTATCTTCCTCGCCAACCTGGTGAGCGTGTTCGCGGCCAACGGAAACACCTTCCAGGCCAGCGACAGCTGGCGTTGGATGATCGGCATCGCGGTGATTCCGGCGCTCGTGCTGGCCGCCGCGATGCTGCAGCTGCCCGAAACACCGCGCTGGCTCATCGACAACGGCACGGTCGGCAAAGCCAGGGTGGTGTTGCGCTGGATGCGCCCGAACCGCACGGCCGCCGTCGACGAAACGCTGAAGATCTGGGCCATCTCGCAGCAGGAACAGAAGGAATCGCGCGGCGGCTGGGCCAACCTGACCCAACGCTGGGCCCGCCCCGCACTCGTCGCCGGCCTCGGTATCGCCGCATTCACCCAGCTGTCCGGCCTGGAGATGATGATCTACTACTCGCACACCATCCTCGGCAACGCAGCGGGTTTCGGCACCGGCCTGGTCGTCTGGTCCGGCCTCGGCATCGCCGCCGTCTACCTCGTCTTCACCGCGGTGGGCGAACGCCTCGTCGACAAGGTCGGCCGCCGCCGCCTGATGCTCATGCTCATCCCCGGCGCGACCATCTTCCTATTCGGCTTCGGCTTACTCTTCATCCTCACCGCCCACCCCAATCGCTTCCTGACCCTCACCTTGATGCTCGCCTACATGGCCTGCAACGCCGCCGGCCTACAGGCCGTCGGCTGGCTACTCGGCTCCGAGCTCTACCCCCTCAGCATCCGCGACCGCGCCACCAGCCTCCACGCCGTAGCCCTCTGGGGCTCCAACCTCGTCCTCACCCTCACCGCCCTGACCACCATCGACTCGCTGGGCCTAGGCCCCGCCTTCGTGATGTACGCAGTCTTCAATCTGCTGTCCTTGGTCTTCGTATACTTCTGCGTCCCTGAAACAAAGGGCCATTCCCTGGAAGACATCGAACAATCCCTCCGCAACGGAACATTCATGCCCTTACGCGGAAACATCAGCAGCCAAGTAGACGTTTCCGCCTCCGAAAACACGGTCCATTCATAACACCGCAACCACATAGAGTTACAGCATGACGACCGACCCCATCACACTTCCGAAGGCCGAGTTCGCGTTCCCCGGTCCGATCCGCGATCAACTCGTCGCCGCAATCCTCGACGGCTCGAAAACATCCACCACCGGCCTACTCGCCGACTACGAGCACTGCGGCGACCCCCTACCGGAGGTCGGTTCCCTTGCCGCAGTAGTCGACTCAAACGACCACCGAGTCGCCGTAATCGAAGTGACCGATGTTCGAGTCACCCGCCTCGCAGAAGTCGACCTCCCCCACGCCATCGACGAGGGCGAAGGTTTCACCACCCTCACCGACTGGCGAGCAGTCCACGAAACCTACTGGCACAGCCCAGAAATGCGCCAATCCCTCAACAACGAATCCTTCACCGTCAACGACGACACCCCCGTCATCCTCCAACGCTTCCGCCTGATCACCGACCTCCGCTGACCAGCCACCCGCGTAGCGATTGCGGATACATTGTGCCGCAGTCGTTATCGCCGGGGCATCGTGATCGTCGCGACCACGCACGCGGCGGCTAGGCAGGCGGCGCTGGCGGCGAAGCTTGTTGCGTAGCCTGCGGAGAGGGCTATGGCGCTCAGGGCGGCTAGGCCTACTGCGCCGCTGGTTTGGCGGACGGTGTTGAGGACGCCGGCGGCTAGGCCGCTGCGGTCGGGGGGTACGCCGTTGGTGGCGGCGACGGTGATGGGGGTGAAGGCGGCGGCTACGCCATAGCCGAGGATCGCGCCGGATATGAGGACGGTCCACAGGTAGGGCGCGTCGAGTGCGATGCAGACGGCGGTGCAGACGAGGCCCAGTGTGCCGATGGCGGAGCACAGTATTGTTGCGGTGCGTGCGCCCAAGCGGACGGTGAGCCAGCCGGCGGAGCGTGAGCCGGTGATCATTGCCGCGCCGACCGGTAGGTAGCCGACTCCTGCCAGGAGGGGCGAATAGCCGTGCACGTCTTGCAGATACAGCGACAGCAGGACGGGGCTGGCGAGGAAACCCGCGCCTAGCAGGAACATCACTGTGTTTGCGCTACTCACCGAGCGAATTCGGAAGATGTCGAGTGGCAGGATCGGGTCTGCGGCCCAATATGTTTGGTGGACTGCGAAGACACCGATCAGTGCGAAGCCGCCGAGTAGGGAGCCGAGCACCGTGGGGGCGGTCCAGCCGACGGCCGCCGAGCGCATGATCGCCAGCACTACACCGGTGATGCCCGCCGTGACCAGCAATGCGCCGACCATGTCCAGTCGTGATCGGGCTGTCCCCGAAACTTGCCGGGGCAGTACACGAATCGCGCCGATCATGCCGACGACACCCAGCGGCGCGAGCACGAAGAACACCCAGCGCCACCCAGCCAGTTGGGTGAGCAGTCCGCCGATCACCGGCCCACTCGCGGCACCGGCGGCACCCACCGCGCTCCACACCGCCAGTGCACGGGCACGGGCCGCCGACTCTACGAAAGTTGTTGTCAGCATGGACAATGTGACCGGTATCAGTAGCGCGCCGCCGACGCCTTGCGCCGCGCGGGCGATCAGTAGCAGCGCCGGGGAGTCGGCGAGCCCGACGGCCACTCGGGCTGCGGTGAATATCCCCATGCCGGCGAACATGATTCGGCGGCGGCCGAATACATCCGCGCAGCGGCCGCCGAAGAGCAGGCAACCCGCGAAGGCCAGGGTGTAGGCGTTGACCGCCCACGGCAGTGCGGCAGGCGAGAATCCGAGGTCGGCGCGCAGGTCGGGCAAGGTCACCGAAACGATGGTGGCGTCCATGACGACGGAGAACGATCCGATGCAGGCCAGAATCAATATCAGTCGCTCGGGTTCCCACCGTCCGATTCGGCCGCGCGCTCGGTCCAACACCGTTGTGTACGCACTCATCGGTCCCACTCCACGAGTCGCGCCTGTGCGTGGAACCGCGTCGCCGGGTCGACGTACCGTGCGGTGGGCACGGCGTAGAGTGCGTCGATGGCGGCCCGATAGGCCGGGTAAGTTGCTGCCAGACCGGCCATTTCGGCCGCGCTCGCGGGTAGTCCTGCGGCGGCCAGCAGCGTTCGGATGGCTTCGAGCTCGCTCATGCCGCTACCGCCGTCCGGTAGCGCGGCGGCATTTGTCGGTGCCATTCGGTGCGCTGCTGGAAAGCGTCGCCGATCCGAAGGATCATCGCCTCGCCGAATGCGGGACCGGCGATCTGCAGCGATAACGGCAGTCCGGTCGCGCCGAAGCCCATCGGCAGCGCCAGCACCGGGTTGCCGAGTCCGCTCCAGTAAGGGGTGTACAGCTTCCCGAAGAGACCGACGTCATCCTGGAACCCCGTCGCATCGACCAACTCATCGATTCGCGGCGCACCGACGGACGCCGTCGGACCGACGACCGCATCGAACTGATCGAACAGCTCGCCGATCGCCCCCTGGGCGACCCGCCGGATCCGTTGCGCCTGAACATAATCGGCACCCGACACCAGTGCCCCCTTTGCCAGCAAGCCGCGCGAGGCCACGAAGTAGTCGCTCCATCGATCGGTCAGCGCGGCACGGTGATAGGCAAGCCCTTCGCAGGTCGCGCTCAGCAACGTCGCCATGATGGTTTCCGCCCAGTACGGCAGCGCGACCTCTTCGATGTCCGCACCGCAGTCGGCCAGAATGCCCATCGCACAATCGAACACATCGACCAATCCGGGATCGGCGTCAGCCGGGAAGTGCGCCCTACGAGCCAAGCCGATGCGCAGTCCGGACAGATCGGGCTCGGCCTCGAACTCACTGATCGCTCGGATTCCGGCAGGTGCGGCCGTACTGTTCGGATCACTCGGATGCGGACCGGCGATGATCCCGAGCAGCGCCGCGCAGTCCGCCGCGGTGCGAGCCAGCGGTCCGACCCGATCCAAGCTGTAACCCAGTGGCACACAACCCGATTTCGGAACCCGGCCGAAGGTGGGCAGCAGTCCCGTGACACCACAGAACGCGGCGGGCATCCGAATACTGCCCGCCGTATCCGAGCCGAGTCCCGCGGGAAACAGCCCTGCCGCGATGCCACCGGCCGTGCCGGAACTGGAGCCGCCCGCCCACCGGCTCGGATCCCACGGATTCCGCGGCAACGGGAACGGCTTGCTCGAATCCGGTACGCCACAAGCGAACTCCATCGTCGTGGTCTTGCCGGTGATAATCGCGCCCGCCTCGCGCAACCTCGCGACCACCGGCGCGTCCCGACCCGCGCCCCATGCGCGGTCGTGCACCAAACTCTGCGCGGTGGTGTCGCCTCCGGCTACTGCGATAGTGTCCTTCACCGCAATAGGAACACCGTGCAGCACACCGCGATCAAGACCGTCGGCCCGCTCCTGGTCCGCCCGCTCCGCCTGCCGCCTGGCCGACTCGTCGAACCGGGCGAGATAAACACCCAGATCGCTGTCGTGCCGATCGGCCTGCGTGATCGCGGACTCGATGAGCTCGATGCTGGTCGTCTCCCCCGCGCGTAAAGCGCGGGTGATTGCGGTGATGGAATACGGCTCTCGTGGCACGTTTCGTCCTCCAGGTTGGTCAACAAAGCCAAGGCTTACCTTGCCTGTTCAACCTGGGTTGAGGTCAACTAGAGGAATGCTGCAGCTGACGCCCATTGCCACCGTCGTGGATCATTTCGATATCCCGCTGTCCACGCTGCACTACTGGGAGCGCCGGGGATTGCTGACCGCGCACCGCCGCGGTGGCCGCCGCTGCTACGACCAGGATCAGCTCTACCGGATCGCGCTCATCAAGCAATGGCAGAGCACCGGTCTGATGAGCCTCGATGAGATCGTCACCCTGCTCAGCGCGCGATCCACCACCACCGATTGGCGTGCCACCGTCTACACCCACGTGGCGGCCATCGACGACCGCATGCGCGAACTGGAATCCGCCCGCCACTACCTCCATTGGCTCCTTACCTGCTCGCATGACGGCGACCTCGAACAATGCCCCGGCTACCGCGCCTCCGTCACCCTCCCCGACTCCCCTCGGTGAAATAGCCGATGACGACAGAAAATCCAATTCGCCCTATTCTTGTCGCAATACTCCAAATATCCAGGATGCACGGAGAATCCGAGCACATACACAACGGAACCGATCGCAGATCATTCGGCCACTTGACGGCTAATACCAGGTCGGCAGCGGCACGTGACCAAGATGAGCGACGCCCCTCGCAGGCATCCGGCGGACGGACAAGCCAGGTTGATGCGCTGCGACGATGAGCGGCAGCTGCCCAGTTCCACGACGGATCACACATAACACCTGGTCGACCATGATCTGCGCGTGACCGGTCCGTGATCGGTTGTGATCTGCCAGTTAACGGCACCTGAACTCGCTTTTAGAATGCTCCGCAGGGCTCGTGTATTGCGTCGCCAGGTTCTACGTTGGGGTCTGGGATCGACAATCTGTCGAGACCGACGAGATAGACCGAATAAGGCTGCTCGCCTCGAGCTTCCCGTCTGTCGACAGCGCGCGCGAAAGATGAATCAGCGCTGCGAATTCGACGATGCCGCCTAGAGGAGTTTGTCATGGCGCTCTACTTCACCGAGTGGTCGATCACCAGTGATGCCAGTCCGGAACGTGCCTCCCGCGTCGCCGACCGAGGCCGCGCGGTCTGGCGGTTGAGCTGGCTGCCCGATCGGGCACTCACCCTCGAACAGGCCAGGGCCGGAATGGAACTCGACGAGCTCCTGAGCGATCCGGAAAACGTGCACGACAATGCGGCCATGGCGCGGGCGGACACCTGCGCAGGCACCATCGGGATGCTACGAGTCCACGTGGTGATCCTGTTGGCGAGGCGGATGGCAGCTCGTCTTCCGGTCGCCGTGAGCGCGAACTGAATTCCGAGGTCATCACGGAACATTCACGGGCACTTGATGATCGATCAGATCTCGGCCACCACGGGCGGCTTCGGACGGAGTTGCCGCCTACCCGCGCAACCGGACAGGCAACGTGACGAGTCCTCGAATGAGGAGGCTCGGGTGCCACTGCAAAGGCTCGGTCTGCGGGGCCAGTGCCAGGTTCGGGAATCGTTGCAGGAGTGCGGTGAACGCGATCTCCGCTTCTACGCGAGCCAGCGGGGCGCCGACGCAGAAGTGGATGCCGTGGCCGAAGGAGAGATGGCCGGAGGGGTCTCCGGTGAGGTCGAGGTTGTCCGGGTCGTGGTAGCGGGCGGGGTCGTGGTTTGCCGCGGCGAGGGCGACGTAGACGAACTCTTCGGCGGGAATTTCGGTGTCGCCGATCAGTACCGGCTCCGTGGTGTAGCGCACGGTGGACCACTCGACCGGGCTGCCGAAGCGGAGGAATTCCTCCACCGCGGCGCGCACGCCGGCCGGATCCTCCCGCAGCGCACGGAACTGAGATTCGTTGCGCAGCAATGCGTACGTACCACTGGCGATGAGGTTCACGGTGGTCTCGTGTCCCGCGATCAGCAGCAGAAACGCCATCGCGATCAGTTCTTCATCGGAGAGCTGGTCACCGTCTTCGCGCGCATGCGTCAGACCGGACAGCAGATCATCGCCCGGATCGCTCCGCTTCGTCCGCACCAATTCCGCCAAGTACTGCGACATCTCGGCCGTGCAGCGCCTCCGCTCCGCTACGTCGCCGCCCACCCCGACCAGCACCTTCGTCCAGTGCTGGAACTCGGCCCGATCCTCGAACGGCACGCCGAGCAGTTCACAGATCACGGTGACCGGCAACGGAGTCGCGAAGGCCGCCAACAGGTCTACCTCGTCCTGCTCGGCCATCTGATCGAGCAGCCCGGCGGTGATTTCTTCGATGCGCGGCCGCAGCGCCGCCACCCGGCGGGTGGTGAAGGCCTTGTTGACCATCTTGCGCAGCCGGGTGTGCTCGGGCGGATCGCTGTTGAGCATGTGGCCACTGAGTGTCAGCGATTCCGAACCCTCTTCTGCCCGAGGGTCTTTCCGGCGAACCACCTCCATCATCCCGGCCACGCTCTTGTGCAGGCGCGGATCGGCGAGCGCCGCCCGCCCCTCCGCGTACCCGATGACCACCCACACCGGCATGCTCTGCGAGAACTGAACCTGCAGCACCGGCCCCCGCTCGCGCCACCGCCGGTAATACACCTGCGGGTCCTCGAAGAAGTCCGCGCCCACCGTCTCGATCAGGTCCTGCGCCTCGATGTCGGCCATGCTGCCCTCCCTGCTTATCGCGACCGGGACCGATCGCGCCCACCCGTGAGCCGCCCCGGCGGCAGACCTCACCTCAACCACCGTACCGAAACAGCTGCCTTATCCCGCTGGTCGCCAACGGATCAACCGGGAGGTCAGTGCAGCATCATCTCCATCAGCCCGAACCTCTTTGTGGCACCGCACTTTTCACATACATCTGGTGAACATCAAAAACTGATCCATCATCGTTGGATCATCGGCGCCCTACCGACCGCCGCCGAAAGCCCGGCTGGCCCGGTCATTCCGGCAATCGGGCATCATCGGAACATCATCGCGGCTTTCCGCCGCAGCCATCGCGTGTGGCCGGCCCCATAACATCTGCCCCGGAGTTCGACCGAGGCGAGGAGATCCGGTGAGTGCTGCCGGTGAGGCATTCCGATCCGACGTGACAGACGGGATGTGGCAGTCCTTTTCTGGGCAGGTGAGTCGTCGGCCGGAAGCGGCGGCACTCATCGACGGCGACGGGAGTGTCACGTATGACGAGCTCGCCGAGCTGATCGACGAGTTCGCGGAGCGCTTGCGCGCCAACGGAGTTCGGGTCGGCGATCTGGTGGGCATCCAGCTGCCGCGCGGCCGCGCGGCGATCGTCGCGATCCTGGCCGTGCTGCGATCGGGGGCGGCGTACGTGCCGCTCGATCCGGCGTATCCGGCGGCTCGACTGGACGCGATGATCGATGACGCCCGGCTCGCGGCACTGGTCACCGAGGACGGGGTCGTCGCGCTCGGCGACGGTGTGCCGCAGCCCGGCGCTGCCTATCTGATCTTCACATCGGGAACGACCGGGCGGCCGAAAGGCGTGCTGGTGTCGCGGCGGGCGCTCGCGGCGTTCTGTGCGGCCGCGATCGATCGGTATGGGCTCGGCGCCGATGATCGAGTGTTGCAGTTCGCGTCGTTGAGTTTCGACGCCAGCATCGAGGAACTCTTTCCCGCACTGAGTTGTGGTGCGGCAGTGGTGCTTCGAGACGAAGACATGATCGGCCGTCCCGATCTGTTCCTGGACCGCTGCGCGGCGCTGGGAGTGTCGGTGCTGGACCTGCCGACCGCCTACTGGCACGAGCTGGTCACAGCGCTCGATCGGGGCGAGGCCGCGCTGCCCGCGACAGTCCGCCTGACCATCATCGGCGGCGAGGCCGCGCGACCCGACGCGGTGCGCCGATGGCAGGCCGTGGTCGGCGGTACGACGCGACTGCTGAACACTTATGGGCCAACGGAAACCACGGTAGTCGCGACCGTCGCCGACCTCACCCGGTGGGCGGGCGAGGTGGTGCCGATCGGCACACCGCTGACCGGGGTGACCTGCCGGGTCGTCGATGCCGACGGCGATCCGGCGTCGATCGGTGAACTGCTGATCGGCGGATCCACGATCGCCGAGGGCTATCTGAACCGGCCCGAGCTCACCGCCGAGCGATTCCGGCCGGGGCCCGACGGTATGGAGTACCGGACCGGCGACCTCGTTCGCCGGCGCGACGGCCAGCTGGAATTCCTCGGCAGGCTCGACGATCAGGTGAAGATTCGCGGCTTCCGAGTCGAGCCGGGTGATATCGAGGTGGCACTGCGGGCGATCCCGGCGATCGATGATGCCGTGGTGCTGGTGGATCAGCGGGTGGACCGGTCGGTGTTGATCGGCCACGTCGTGACCGAGCCCGACACCGACCTGGCCGCGGTGCGCGCGGCGCTGCGGGAGACCTTGCCCGCCTACCTCGTGCCCGCCGATCTCGTTCGGCACGTGCGGTTTCCGCGCACGCCGCAGGGCAAGATCGATCGCGCGGCTCTGGTATCGGAAACCCCTCATGCCCAAAGCGTTTCGTGGTCGGGCAGCGTGGACGAGGCGAAGATCGCCGCGCTATGGGAGTCGCTGCTCGGTGTGCCCGTCAACGGGCCGGACGATGACTTCTTCACACTCGGTGGCGATTCGCTCAGCGCCGTACGTCTGAGCGCCGCCCTCCGCCATGCGCACGGTGTCGATCTCACCCTGCGCGAGTTGTATTCGGCACCCACGGTCGCTGCCGTCGCGTCTCGGCTAGGTCAGCACGTCACCGCTGAATCCCGGCCGATCACCGGCTTACCGGAGAATGTGCCGCTGCCGCTGAGTCCACTGCAGCGCGATTTCTGGGTGGCAGAGCAGGTTTGCGCCGAGCTGCCCGCGCACGCACTCGGCATCCGGTATCGGTGGCACGGGCGCGTCGATGCGGACGCGCTGGCCCGTGGTCTCGTCGAACTCGCTCGTCGTCATCCGTTGCTCAGGTCCCGCTTCGTCGACGACGGCGCGGAACCCAGCATGGTGATCGATCCGGACGCGACGATCCCGCTGATCGAATCCGCACCGGAGACCGACGGCATCGAGCTGCGCCGCGGTCCGATCGCGCGAGCGTTCCTGGTGCGCGGCAACGGTTCGGACGAGGTCGTGCTCGTCGTGCACCATCTCGCGTTCGACGGGTGGTCGGCGGGCATCGTCGGCGATGAACTCGCACAGCTGTATGAGGCCGCCCGCACCGGCGTCGACAGCGAGCTGCCCACGCCCGCGCCGCTGCCGGACTTGGCCGCCCGCGCTGCTGCCGCAAAGGCCGACGCCTCGTTGACCGCGTATTGGCGCGACCGATTCGAGGGCGCGGACCTCGACGTGGAACTGCCCGCCGATCGCCCCCGTCCGGCAGCCCGATCTTTCGCCGCGGCACGCGTTTCCACCCGCATCGACCCGGAGCTGCTCGATCGACTGCGCACCTACGCGCAGACCCGACGCGCCAGCCTGTTCATGGCATTGCTGGCAAGTGTGCAGGCGGTGCTGTCCCGCTACACCGGCAGAACCGACCTCACCGTGCTGACACCGGTGGCCGGCCGAACCGCAAGCGGTCTGGAATCGCTGGTCGGTCCGCTACTCAATATCCTGCCGATGCGTGGTGACATCTCCGGCGAGCCGTCGTTCGCCGAACTGCTCGACCGAGTTCGCGATGCTGTACTGCTCGACCTGGATCATCAGGACCTGGCCTTGCCGGACTTGATCGACGCGCTCGCCCGGCCGGGCAGCGGGAACCGAAATCGGGTCAGCCCGGTCATGCTGACCGTGCACAACACGCCGCAGCCCGGCGACCGCTCCGTTCGGTACGCGGGTGAGATCGCCCCTGCCGCAACAATGGTCGACCTGGCCGTCGGTCTCGATTTCCCCGCCGACGGTGCGGTGCTGAGCATCGATTACGCGACCGAGTTGTTCGACGCCGCACGGATCGAGGCACTGCTCGGTCATCTGCTGACCGTGCTGGCCGCCGCCGTCGCCGAGCCGCACACCCCGGTGGCCCGGCTGCCCATCCTCACCGATACCGAACGCCGCCGGATCGTGCACGAATGGAACGACAGCGCACTCCCCCAGCTCGATGCGACCGCGCTGCATCAGTTGTTCGAGCGTTGTGCCGCAACAACTCCGGACGCTCCAGCGTTGACCTTCCGTGGCGAAACGATCAGCTATACCGAGCTGAACCAGCGGGCCAACCGGCTCGCCCGACGGCTCTGTGCCGAGGGCGTCGCGCCGCGGCAGCGGGTGGCGATCTGCCTCGATCGTGGGTTCGAGCTGTTCACCGCGATGTGGGCGGTGCTCAAAGCCGGTGCGGCGTATGTGCCGCTCGACCCGGCGTACCCGCGCGAGCGCCTCGACTACATGCTCGCCGACTGCGGCGCAACACTTGTCGTCGACGCCGACTATCTGGTCGGCGAAACCCCTGACGACGGTAGCGATTTGCCGCTGCGCAATACCGCGGACGATCCCGCGTACCTCATCTACACCTCAGGATCCACCGGCAAACCCAAGGGCGTCGTGGTGAATCACGGCAACCTGGTGCACGCGGTCGGGATGTGGCGGCACGCCTACGAATTGCGCCCCGAGTGGACGTATCAGCAGGCGGCCAGCTTCTCGTTCGACATGTTCGTCGGCGAGACACTGCGTGCGCTGACCACCGGCGGCCGGCTGGTGATCGTGCCGAGGGAGACGCTGCTCGATCCCGCCGACCTGTACGCGTTGATGCGGGACGAAGTGGTCCAGTGCACCGAACTCGTGCCCGCCGTGCTGCGCACCCTGCTCACCCATGTCGAGCAGATCGGCGAGCGGCTGGATTTCGTCCGCCTGCTGATCGGCGGCGGCGAGGAGTGGCGGGTCCGGGAATACGAGTTGGCTCGGCAGCTGGTCGGACCGGAGAACTCGGTGGTCAACGCGTACGGCATCACCGAGGTCAGCGTCGACAACGTGTGGTTCACGGGCGCGGTGGATCACCTGCCGGGCAATGCCCCATTGCCGATCGGCAGGCCGTTTCCGAACAACCAGGTCTACGTGCTGGACGCCTATCGCGAGCCGGTTCCCGCCGGCATCGTGGGCGAGTTGTATGTCGGCGGCGCGGGCGTCACGCCGGGCTATCACGACCGGCCCGAGCTCACCGCCGAGCGGTTCGTGCTCGATCCGTTCGCGGCCGAACCGGGCGCGCGGATGTATCGCACGGGTGATGCCGCGCGCTGGCGGCTCGACGGCCAGGTCGACTTCCTCGGTCGGCTCGACGGGCAGGTGAAGGTCAACGGCTACCGAGTCGAGATCGGTGAGATCGAGGCCGCGCTCGGCGCGCTGCCGGATGTGGTCGGTTGTGCGGTCACCATGCACACGCCGCAATCCGGGCTGGCCCGGTTGATCGGTTACGTCGTCACCCGCGACGGCGCCAACGCCGACGAGGCCGCGATCCGCGAGGCGCTCGCCACCGAGTTACCGACGCACATGGTGCCCGCGCGGGTGCTCACGCTCGCCGCACTCCCGCTCACGCCGAACGCGAAACTCGATCGCCCCCGACTGCCCGCACCACCCGACGACCTCGGCTCGGTGGCCGGGCCTGCACCGCGCACCGCGACCGAGCTGCAGATCGCGGCGGTGTGGCGCGAGGTGCTCGGCGTTGCCGAATTCGGTATCGACGACACATTTTTCGCGCTCGGCGGCGACTCGTTCGCCGCACTGAAGGTGATTCGACGTCTCGAGCCGGCGCCTGCGCTGATCGAGCTGTATCAGTATCCGACAGTCCGGCGGCTGGCCGCGTTGCTCGACGACCGCTCCCCCGGCTTGCCCGCCCAACGACGAATGTTGCACCGGCTCACCGATATCGACGCCACCACCGACGGCATCACGGTCGTCGCGGTGCCATACTCCGGTGGCAGCGCCGTCGCCTATCAGCCACTCGCCGAAGCACTGCCCGCGAACTGGGCGCTGTACGCGGCGGAACTGCCCGGCCACGACCGCGCCCGGCCGGACGAGGAGTTGTTGCCCGGCACAGTAGTCGCCGAACTGATCCTGGCCGAGCTGCCCGCGATCGCCGGACCGATTCTGCTGTACGGCCACTGCCTCGGTGTCGCGCTCACCGTCGAGCTGGCGCGGCAGGCCGAGGCGGCGGGTATCGACTTGATCGGCGTCGCGCTCGGCGCGGGGTTCCCGACCGCACGGCTGCCCGGCCGGTTCTTCGATTGGTTCTACCGACTCGTGCCGACCGACCGGCTCACCTCCGATCGCGAGTACCTGACCTATCTCCGTGGCCGCGGCGGGTTCGTCGACATCGATGACGCAGAGCAGCAGGCGTTCGTGCTGCGCAATGTCCGCCACGACGCCCGCGACGCCGAGGAGTACTTCACCGCCGCGTACACCGACCCACAGACTCCGCTGCGGACACCGGTGCTGGCGGTGGTCGGCGCCAAGGATCGGGTCACCGAGCACTACACGGAACGTCATCACGAATGGCGGCACTTCACCGAGGGACCGCTCGATCTGGCCGTGTTACCAAGAGCCGGGCACTTTTTCGTGAAGAGCCACGCCGAGCCATTGGCCGAAGCGCTCGTCGATTTCGCCGAGCGCGACACCGAACCTGTTGAACCGGTATCGATTCCGGCCGCAGGACCGCCACCCAGCCTGTCCAAGTTCGCCCTCGTCGCCCTCGGTCAGTTCATCTCCATGGTCGGCAGCGGACTCAGTGCGCTGGTGCTCAGCATCTGGGTGTTCCAGCAGACCGGATCGATCACCGACTTCGCCGTCGTCAACGCGATCGGACTGCTGCCGGGCATCCTGGTCAGCCCGATCGCCGGTGCCGCCGCCGACCGGTGGGACCGCCGCCGGGTGATGCTGATCAGTGACGGCGCGGCCGCAGTGTCGATGGGTGTCCTTGCGGTGCTGGTGTTTACCGGCGGCCTGCAACTGTGGCAGATATTTCTGGCCGTCACGGTCACCTCGATCGCCGGGGCGTTCCAGCGGCCCGCGTACCTGGCCGCCGTCGCCCAACTCGTGCCCAAGCGGTATCTCGGGCACGCGAACGGCATCAGCCAGCTCGGTGTCGGTGTGGGACTGGTGTTCGCGCCGATGCTCGGGGCGGGGCTCATCGGGCTGATCGGGATCGCGGGCGTAATCCTGCTCGACATGCTGACTTTCGCCGTCGGCGTGGCGACCCTGCTGCTGGTCCGGTTCCCGAATCTGATGTTCCGCCGCCGGGAGGAGACGTTCCGCAGCGAGATCGTCAACGGCTGGCGCTACATCACCCGGCGTCCCGGAATGCGCGCCGCGTTGCGCTTTTTCGTCATCGACCACGCGTTCTACACCCTCGGCTTCGCCGTGATCACCCCGATGCTGTTGATCGAACAGTCACCGGCCGTGCTCGGAATCGCGTTGGGCGCGGGCGGCTTCGGTGGGCTGGCCGGCAGTCTCGTGATGGGCCTGTGGGGCGGCACCGTGCGCCGGACCAACGGGTTGATCATCTTCATGGGCATCGGCAGCCTCGGCATGACCGTGGTCGGTTCGGGTAGCTCGCCGGTCTTCGTCATCGCGGGCATGTTCCTGCTGACCTTCGGCGAATCGCTGGCCGAGGGGCACTGGATCGCCGTGGTGCAGACCAAGGTCGGCTTCGAACTGCAGGGCCGGGTGCTGTCCATCTTCATCACCGTGATGATGCTGACCATGCCGCTGGGCTACCTGCTGGTCGGCCCGATCGCGCAACGATACGTGCGACCGCTGCTCGAACCCGACGGCCCGCTCGCCGGCACCGTCGGCCACCTCATCGGAGTCGGTCCCGGCCGCGGGCTGGCGCTGCTCGTCGTGCTCAGCGGCCTGCTGCAACTCGCCTGGGCGGTGCGCGGCTGGCTCGACACCCGGCTGCGCCTGCTCGAAGACCACCTGCCCGACGCCCTGCCGCCCGCCGAGATCGACTCTCGCGACGACCTGCAACGCCTTGCCGACGCTCAACTTCTCCGCTGAAAGGCCGACCGTGCCCGCCTCACCCCTGACCACCGCGCCCACCGACGCGTACGCCACGCCGCTCATCGATGCCGGTGCGCTCGTGCCAGGAACTCGGATCCTGATCAAGGACGAAACCCGTTACGCCTCAGGCAGTCACAAGGAACCAGCCGCCCGCGCGGTGGTCGCCCGCGCGATGGCCGAGGGCTACCGGCGGGTCGTCATCGCGACGTGCGGCAACTACGGCCGGGCGATGGCCATGGCGTGCGCCGCGGCCGAGCTCGCCTGCACCGTCGTGCTGCCCACCGGGTGGAGCGACGGCGGCGCGTTCATGCGGGAGGCGGGCGCCGACGTGCACCTGGTCCCCGGCACCTATGAGGACGCCGTCGACGAATCCCGGCTTCTCGCAAGGGAGGCGGGCTCGATCGACGGCAACGTCGACGGCCCGTACGTGGACGCGGTGTTCGAGGGCCACGGCGTCGTCGTGCACGCGCTGCGCGCCGCGCTCGCCGAACCGCCTGCCGCACTGTGGATTCCGGTCGGCAACGGCACCACCATCATCGCGGTGCACCGGCAGCTGCGGGCCATCGGCTGGTCGGTGCCGATCAACGGCGTCGGTTCGGCCGCCAACAATCCGGTGGTGACCAGCTGGCCGGGTGAATATCGAATGCTGCCCGCGGACGGCGTCGTCACCACCGATCACAATCAGCCACTGGTCAATTGGCATGCGCTGCAAGGTCCCGAGGCGATGGCCGCGGTGGCCGAGACCGGCGGCGCGGTGTTCGGAGCCGACGACACCGAACTGCTGGCCGCCCGGGATCTGCTGGCCGAGCATGGTGCCCAGCCCACGCCTTCCGGGGCGGTCGCGCTCGCCGGGCTGCTCGGCCATGCCCGAAATACCACCCTCACCGGAACCCACGTCGTCCTGCTCAGCGGCCGCTGACCCGAGCCGAGAAGATCTCATGAAACACCCGCCAGGCCTGTTGTTCTCTCGTGCCCGGACCACCGCCGCCGACGAACGCGTCTTCCTCGCCAAACTTGCCGTGCTCGCGGCACTCACCGCGCTCGGCGTCGTGCTCGCGCTGCGGCCGGAGCCGGTCGCGCTGATCGCCGGGGTGCTGCTGTTGGCGGCCATGTACACGCACGCCGTCGAGCTGCAGCATCAGGCGTTGCACCACTCCGCTTTTCGGACGGCAGGACCGCACCGGCTGGTCGGGGTACCGCTGGGCATGCCGCTGCTGGTCGTCTACACCAACTATCGCGTGCGCCACTTGCAGCACCATCGTTATCTCGGAACACCGAGCGACACCGAGTTCTTCGGCTTCGACACCCGAAAGCCGCTGACCGTCGGCCTGCTGGCGCGCGGCATGTTCGATTATGCGCGGCTCGTAGTCGTCGTCCGGGACATCCTGCGCGCGGCGACCGGACGCTGGCGGTACGAACAAGGCGACATCAGCGACACGATGCGCCGCCGGGCCGTCACCGAGCATCTGATCCTCGGCGGGTTACTACTCGGTGCCGTAACCCTCGCCGTGGCCGGACAGTACGAACTGGTTCTCCGACTCTGGTTGCTGCCCTTGCTGTTCGCCGTCCCGATGCACTTCCTGGTCGAACTGCCCGAGCACATCCTGTGCGACCCGGACACCACCGACGTCCTCCGCAACACCCGCTCGATCCGCGGCAGCCGCTTGAGCACCTGGTTCACCAACGGCAACAACCTGCACATCGAACACCACGCCGCAATGTCGGTGCCACTCAACCAATTACCCGCACGTCATGACGAGGTTCGGCAACGGGCGCTCCACGTAGAACGCACCTACCTCGACTTCTACCGCACGCTGTGGCAGGCGATCCGCTCACCGTCGGCGCTCGAGCCCAGGGACTACGAGCCGACCTTGACCCCCGCCGAGCCGGGTCGGTTGATCCGTACGGTGACCGACGCTGATCCGTTGCCTTCCACGGTGACTACCCTGGCCCCGGGAGCCGAGGTGACGGCGCCGCCGTCGACACGGACCTCGTAGCCGTTCGGGTAGTGCAGATCGGAGACGTAGATTTCGGTCGGCGCGGCGAGAGCTTTCGGAGTGTAGGTATAGGCGAAATCGCCGGTGGCGGAATCGAAGACAAGTCGGCCCGGTGTGCCCGCAGTGGCTCGGGGATAAGTGCGCACCAGGTCGCGGCCGATGTCGCCGAGGAACGGGTCCGGCTTGGGCCCGCCCGGGCCGAAGCTGGATGCGTAGTGCCAGTACTGCCAGCCGATGAACCGCTCGTCGGCCCGCGTGACGGTGTTGCGCAGCACGGTCGCATCGCCGTCGCCGAATTCCGTTACCAGCGTGGGTATTCCGGTTCTCTTGGTGAAGGCATCGATATTGCCCCAGGTCTTGTCCTGCTGCACCGGGCACAGCCCGCGCAGCTGTTCGGGGAGACCGAGGTAGATCGCGAGCTGACTAGGGATGCAGTAGTCGTGTGGGGCGAAGACGATGCCGGGTGAGCTGATCGGCGGGTTCTTGCCGAGATTCGACGGCATGGTCTCGTTCCAGGTCACATTCGGTTCCCAGAAGACCGGGATGCCGGTGTTACGGGCGCGCACCGCGTCGGTCAGTTTCTGCATGGCCGCCTGATATTTGGTGTCGAAGCCGGGGCAGCCGTTCGGGAAGCAGGTGTGGAACGCCGATCCGGGCCACGGCTCGTTCATCAGCTCGATGCCGAGCACCCCGGCGCGTCCACTCGCCTTCGCGGCCAGGGCGGCCAGCGCGGTACCGAGATAGTCGAGCACCCCATTGCTGTTGTCCCACACCTCATCCCAGCCACGGTTCATACTGGGCATCAGGTAGTACAGCGGGAAACCGGGATTCGGTTCCCAGACCGCCGGTCGCGATCGTAGAGACCATTCCGGAAAACCGTTGCCGCCCCAGATCTTCGACAATCCGTCCTGGTGGTTGTCGAGCAGGGTGTAGATGCCGTGTGCCGCAAGGGTATCGATCACCGTGCCGATGCGGTCGAGGTAGGCGGTGTCGACGACGCCGCGCGTCGGCATCAGTCCGTCGAAACTCACGCCGAGCCGGACCGTGTTGAAGCCATGTCCGGCAAGCAATGTCGCGTCCGCGTCGGTCAGCGTGAACCCGTCGCCCGGTTCGATGTACGGCGCTTGCTTGTCGACATTGTTGACGCCGTGCAGCAGCACCTTGCGCCCGAGCGCATCGACGAGATAGTTCCCTTCGGCCTGGATCCTGCTGATCGAAGGCCCGGCCGGTGCGGACTGCGCCGGGGCGGGGAGCGCGACCAGACCGGCACACCCGATCACGGCCACCACAGCCCCTACCGCCCATCGTCGCCCGCGTGCCCGCACTCCGGCCATCGTCTTTCTCATGACTCCGCGCATTGGCTTCTCCGCTCGCCTGACCGACAACGAGCTTAATGGTCACACGTCCAGTTCTAGAACATGGCCACGGCCGCTTCCCCAGTCGTCTGGGGAATTCTCGACTTCACACAAAAGGTGTCACCGCTTTCGTTTACCAGAAGTTTGCCAAACTCCACATTGACAACTCATGGGATGTTTGTTTGCCTTGCTGGACACTTATTTCGGACCGCACGATGGTGACGGCATCCACGCACGACCACCTGCGAGAGATGATGACTCGCAGAACGAAGATAGGACCTGATGCCAGCCCTTCGAAAGCGGTCTCGACCGTCTGCACACGTCAATCCAGGTAGTAGCGGAGCACGCTCGATACGGCTCGATGAATCGTCGTGTCACCAGGTTGCGCGCCGGGATCCACTCTCCGCCGACGCATTGTTGGCGAACTTGCCCGCCATGAATGCCGCCGCCGACGTGCGCGAACTCGCCAAGTCGTTTCGGCAATTGATCTGGCAGGCCCGTGAGGTAGAACTGCTGCGGGTTCCCGAGCGGCTCGCGGCAATGCGCGATGCCGGCATGTTCCTCTCGTCGTTGCAGCGCCACGGCGTCGAGCCGCTCGAAGCCGTGCCCGAGGCCACGGACGCGCTGCTGGCCTGGGGCCTCTCGGTGGACATGGTCCCGCGCAATACCGTGCTGCACTACGGCGTCTGGAACCCGCCGGGCAAACGTCAGCGAATGTTCCTCGGCGACAGGCAGGAGAGCGTGCTGATCGACGCCGTCCGCGTAAGCACCCTGCTGATCGACGAAATCGCGCCGACGCTCGCGGGATTGGCCGAACTGCGCCCGAGCGACATCGCGTTCGGCGAGATCTGCCACGCGGCAGCGGATCAACTGGAAACCTTGCCGGAGGTGATGAACGAGGTCTACCGCAATGTCGACCCGGTCGAGTTCTACGCCGCCCGGTTGGGGCCGTTCATGACCGACGTGACGGTCGCCGACCGCCAGTTCTATGGGCCCGCGCCCGTGCACGTCCCCCTCTACTTGATCGACCGCCTCGTATGGTCCTCCGACCACGGCGATGCCGACCTGAGGTACTTCCACCACGATCTCGTGAAATACGGCCTACCCCAATGGCGTCGATTGTTCGAGTACACCGCAGGCGCCTCATCCCTGGTCACCCGGCTCGCGCGCGAATTCGAACGCCCTACCGGCCCACCCGCGACCCGGGTGGCCGACGCCATGGACGGCGTGATCCGAATCATGAACGCCCTGGTCACTTTTCGCAGCAAACACAGCCTGGTCGCAGGCGGCGCCTACACTGACACGTCCCCATACTCGACGGCGACCGCGGGAGTCAGCCCCGGACTCCTCGACCACATCCTCACCCTCACCCGCGAACGCGCCCGGTACGCCCGTTCCCGCCGCACCGGTACCCGATCCTGAGTTCTCGCAGGCGGCAACGAGTTCAGACGATCACCCCATGCGGCGCTATTCGGCCGCGTCGTGCTCTTGCGCCCACCGCACGTGCTCCTGCTCCGCCCAGGTCTTCGTGACTTTGCCAGTGAGCATGCCGCGCATGGCTTCCGCGTCGCGCAGCGCGTACATGAGGTGGCCGACGACCAAGATGCCGAAGGCCAAGGCGAACCAGTCATGCATCAATGTCGCGCCGGTACGCCAGGCCAGGCGGGTCCAGTCCGGGAAGAACATGATCACGCCGGTGCCCAGCAGTACGAAAATCGATCCGGCGCTCAGGGCCGCGTTGAGTTTCTGGCCTGCGTTGAACTTGCCGACCTCTTCGCCGGACAGGCGGCGACCTTTGAACCGAAGCCACAACCAGTCGGCGTGGGTGAAGCGGTTGAGTCGCGACAGATCGGCGCGATAGGCGCGCGAGGCCAGGCCGAGGAGGATCGGCACCGGTAGTGCGAAACCGCAATAGACGTGGACGATTTCGACAATATGGCGGTTGCCGACCAGCACCGCGAGCGAGCCGTTGTAGAGGATCGCGGCGGTGACGATACAGATCAGGACGAGCACACCGGTGAGCCAATGCACCCAGCGCTCGGCGCGGCTGAACCGGTGCAGGTCGCGCGCGGTCGGGTCAGCTGGTGGGGTCATCGTTACGCCCGTTCGATCGGCCGACCCATCCGTCGATCGAGTAGCCCCGATGCTCCCAATAGCCGGGCACGACATCCTTGGTCAACTCGATTCCGGAGAGCCACTTGCAGCTCTTGTAGCCGTACATCGGTGCGACATAGAGCCGGACCGGTCCCCCGTGATCGTGCGTGACCGGGCCGTCGAGCATCTCCAGTGCGACGAGTACATCGGCACGCCTGGCCTGTTCGAGGGTGAGGCTCTCGGAGTAGGTGCCGTCGAACGAGGTGAACCGCACCGCCTTCGCGGCACTGGTCACGCCGGCGTCATCGAGGAGATCGGATAACCGGACACCCCGCCAGCGCACCTCGGGCACGCGCCACCCCGTGACGCATTGGAAGTCGCGCACCAGCTCCTGCTGTGGCATCGCCTGCAAATCGCTGAACGAGTGGCTGCGCGGTGCGTTGACGAGGCCGGTGATGTCGAGCCGATAGTCACTCGCGTCGCGCTTGGGCACACTGCTGGTGACGGAGTAGAAGCGAAAGGTGTTGCCCAGTGGGAAGAGTCCGACCAGCCCGGTCGGATCGCGGTTGCCGATCGGCCCGAGCACCGCCGACAACCCCTTCTGAATATGCGTGCCGCCGAGCACGCCCGCGGCACCGGCGGCGAGCAGCCCGAGCACCACGCGCCGTCCGACCGGCGCACCAAGGCGCTTCGGATCAGGACTCTCGGCTACGGGCACCTCTCCACTATCCACCGATTCCCCGGCAACGGGCCGACCGGCGCTACTGTTGACTCGGAAACCGCCGTCGCGCGGTGAAACGAAAGGCAGCCTCATGCGCAGCCCCATTTTTGTCGCGCTCGGCGTCATCATCGGACTCGCCGGACTTCTCTGGTCTTTGCAGGGCTTCGGCGTGGTCTCGGGCAGTCCGATGAGCAACACCGTCACCTGGTCGATCATCGGCCCGATCGTGCTGATCGGCGGGGTGCTGCTGGCCGTGTGGGGCTGGCGTGGACGGGCGTCCCGCTAGTCGGTCGCCGGCCGAATAGTTCTGCGCTACCAGCGCATTCGGTACCAACTCATCTGCCACGGCTTGACGCTCTTCCAAGAGTGAGTGTACAGTCACTCACATGACAAAGCGCGGAGCAACACTCTCCACCTCGGAGCTTCGACGGGACACTGTTGTCGATGCGGCGATCACCGAATTCGCCCGCACCGGCTACCACGGCACGCCGATCAACAACGTGGCCGCCAAGGCGGCGATCTCTCCCGCGTACGTCTTCAAGTTGTTCCCCGGCAAGATCGCCTTGTTCGTCGCGGCGATCGACCGTTGCTTCGAACTCGTCGAGCAGGCACTCTCAGCAGGCGCAGCCCGCGCCGACGGTGCCGGCCCCGACGAGATCCTGTATGCAATGGGCGGCGCGTATGCCCAACTCATCGCGGACAAGAGCCTGCTGATGCTGCAGGTGCATGCGCAATCGGCCGCGGACATCCCGGAGATCGCGGACGCGATGCGAACCGGACTCGCCCGAGTGACGAAATTCGCCAAGACACGATCCGGCGCCGAGGACAGCGCTGTCCAACGCTTCATGGCCTACGGCCAGCTCTGCCACCTCATCGTCACCCTCGAACTCGACGGACAGGATGGCGACTGGGCCGCGGTACTCACCGACGGCATGCGCCACCCCAACGCCAACTAGATCCACCGAGCCCCGACGTCGGGGCGCTTTTTCCGCCCACAGAGTGACTGACCAGTCACACACTAGGAGTCTTGATGAACACCACCACGCAGCCAGTCACCGCAATCGAGATCGTCCTGCCCGGCCAGGTCGAGCCGGAAGGCCTGCAGGTCACCGAGCGTCAGCTGCCGCCGCTGGGCCCGGACCAGGTCCTGGTCCGCGTCGAAGCCTCCGGCGTCTCGTTCGCCGAGCAGCAGATGCGGCGCGGGAAGTACTACGACCAGCCCGCGTTTCCCTTCGTGCCCGGTTACGACCTGGTCGGGACGGTCGCCGCGATCGGCACGTCGGTCGACGAGACGCTGCTCGACCGCCGCGTCGCCGCGTTGACCAAGGTGGGCGGCTGGAGCAGCCACATCGTGCTCGACGCCGCGGACCTCATCCCGGTGCCGTCGACGCTCGATCCGGCGGAGGCGGAAACCTTTGTGGTGAACGGGATTACGGCATGGCAGATGCTGCACCGGATCGCGAAGGTCAAGCGCGGCCAGACCATTGTCGTGCACGGCGCCAACGGTGGCGTCGGCTCGACCCTCGTCCAACTGGCCCGAGCTGCCGGCATCCGGGTGATCGGTACCGCCTCGGCCAAGAACGCGGCGATCGTCGAGGCGCTGGGCGCGAGCCCCGTCGATTACCGCGGCGATGTGGCACAACAGGTTCGGGCGCTCGCACCGCAGGGTGTCGACGCGGTGTTCGATCACGTCGGCGGCCCCGGCATCGTCGATTCCTTCGGGCTGCTCGCGGACCACGGCACCCTGGTCGCCTACGGCACCGCCTCGACGAAGAACGACGAAGGCAACTCCCGACTGCCGGTGCTGAAGCTGTTCGGCCAGCTGATGCTGTGGAACACCCTGCCCAACAAGCGAAACGCGCATTTCTACAACATCTGGGCAGGCAAGCGCAACCTGACCCGCTTCCGCAACCACCTCAACGAAGACCTCGGCAAGGTCCTCGCCCTCGCCGCCGACGGCACCCTGCGCCCCCAGGTCGCCGCCCGAATCCCGCTGAGCCAGGCCGCCGACGCCCTCACCCTCGCCGAATCCGGCACCATCACCGGCAAAGTCGTAATCGTCCCCGACCCCAAGCCCTGACCCCGCACCAAAGCCGCACGAGGATCACCTCGCCCGCCACAACCGCGCCCACCCCCCTTCGCTCAGGCGAGCACTGTTTCTGTAAGCCGCTCACTCTGTATAAGAGGTGAGCAGCATCCAGAAACAGTGCTCGGCCAGAACAAAAAGTGCACATCGGAGCCCCAGCAGCCCCGAAAACACCCACACGACACACTCACTGCTTCAAAGCGCTCGAGAACAGCACCACAGCCAGATGACCACCTCCGGAACACGACACCACGCACCTGACCGATAACTAAGGTCGGGGACCCCACCTCACGCGCCCAGCACTACTCCGGTCATCCGATGAACCAGTCGAAAACCCCTGGAACAGCACACCACCGGAGAATCTCTCAGCACACCAACCCGAACCAGTACACCCAGAACCCCCGAAAAGGTGCACCCATCGGGCAACTGCTACTCAGGACTCCAGAGGTGAACAGTCCAGTGAGCTGAAGACCTATCCACGTTTTCCTGTGAAGCAGTGCTGGGCACGCCGCCTGCCGTACCCGGCTTTAGTTAACGGTCAGGCGCGCAATGTCGCGTTCCCGAGGTGGTCATCTGGCTGTGGTTGCGTCCCAAGAGCTTTGGAGGAAGGAGAGGCAGGGTGATGGCAGTTCCAGCCTGGCCATCTGGCTGTGGTTGCGTCCCAGGCGCTTTGGGCAGAGCGAGTAGTCAGTGGTCAGCCCTCCGCGTGATCCGGGGGTTGTCGCAGCGCACGAATTGTGCGGCTGCGCACAGTATTGCTAGCAAATTTGTGCGCGGGTGCAGAAAGCGTGCGCGGGGGGCTGCCTTGCCGTTGAGACCGCGGATCTGCACCCTCACTCGGGATCTGCACTCGGGCCCTAAAGCCGGTGCAGATCCCGAGTGAAGGTGCAGATCTTGCCTACGGCGGTCGCGTTGGCGACCGGGGGTCAGGTTCCAGAGGGGGTCATCTGGCTGTGGTTGCGTTCCAAGCGCTTTGGACAGAGCGAGTAGTCAGTGGTCAGCCCTCCGCGTGATCCGGGGGGCGTCGCAGCGCACGAATTGTGCAGCTGCGCACGGTATTGCTAGCAAATTTGTGCGCGGGTGCAGAAGTCGTGCGCGGGAGGGGGTCCTTGCTGTTGGCGCCGTGGATACGCGCTGGCGCTGGGCGGCTGGGGTGCGGATCTTGCCGATGGCGGGGCGGCGGGGGGCTCAGGTGGGGTCAGCATTCGACGACGGCTACGGCTAGGCCGCCTCGGGAGGTTTCTTTGTATTTGTCGAGCATGTCGGCGCCGGTGGCTCGCATGGTTTGGATGACCTGGTCGAGGGAGACGTGGTGGATGCCGTCGCCGCGGATTGCCATGCGGGCGGCGGTGATTGCTTTGACGGCGGCGATGCCGTTGCGTTCGATGCAGGGGATCTGGACCAAGCCGCCGATGGGGTCGCAGGTGAGGCCCAGGTTGTGTTCCATGCCGATTTCGGCGGCGTTTTCGATCTGCTGGGGTGTGCCGCCGAGCACGGCGGCCAGGCCCGCTGCGGCCATGGCGCAGGCGGAACCGACCTCGCCCTGGCAGCCGACTTCGGCACCCGAGATCGAGGCGTTCTCCTTCATGAGCTGGCCGATGGCGGCTGCGGTCAGCAAGAATTCGACGATGCTGTCCTCGTCGTCGGTGATGAAACGCTGAATGTAGTGCAGGACAGCGGGAATGATGCCTGCGGCGCCATTGGTCGGCGCGGTGACGACCCGTCCGCCCGCGGCGTTCTCCTCGTTGACCGCCATCGCGTACAGCGTCACCCATTCCATCGCGCGCAGCGGGTCGTTCTCCTCCGCTTCGGCGCCGAGTCGCTCGAACAGGGTCGCGGCGCGCCGTCGCACTCGCAGTGTGCCGGGCAGCACCCCGCCCGTCGACATTCCGCGTTCGACGCAGCGGCGCATGACCTGCCAGATGTCGAGCAGGTCCGCTCGAACCTGATCCGCACTGCGCCAAGACATTTCGTTGGCGAGCACGACCGCGCTGATCGACCGACCGGTGGCCGCGGTGATCGCGAGCAGCTCGTCCGCTGACCCGAAGGGATGTGCGAACGTGACCGGCGCGGCGACGGTCCGGCCGTCGATCTCCTCCTCGTCGAGGACGAAACCGCCACCCACCGAGAAGTACTGGCGCTCGAGCAGCACCTGCCCGGCATCGTCGTACGCGCCGAACAGCATGCCGTTGGTGTGGAATGCCAGCCTCGTCAGGCCGAGCAGTTCGATGTCGCTGTCGACAGCGAACGTGATCGACTGCGCGCCACCGAGAAACAGCTGACCGGTGGCGCGCACCGCGGCAACGGTCGCGCTCATCGTGTCCGGGTCGATGCTCTCCGGCTGCGCACCCGACAGCCCGGCAACCACCGCCTCGACGGTGCCGTGCCCGCGTCCGGTCGCGCCGAGCGATCCGTACAGCTGGACGCGGATCGCGACCGTCTCGTGCAGCACGTCGGCATCTTTCAGCCGTTCGACGAACGCGGCCGCAGCCCGCATCGGCCCGACCGTGTGCGAACTCGATGGCCCGATGCCGACCCGGAACAGGTCGAAGACGCTGATCGTCACGCCGGGTTCCGCAACCCGAGGTACAGCGGGAACCGCTCGGCCAGCGCGTCCACCCGCGCGGTGAGCGCCGCGGCGTCCCCACCGCACAACGCCGTCGCGATGATGTCGGCGACCTCGGCGAACGCCACGGTATCGAAGCCGCGCGCGGCCAGCGCCGGCGTGCCGATCCGCAGTCCGGAACTGATCATCGGCGGACGCGGATCGAACGGAATCGCGTTGCGGTTCACCGTGATTCCCAACGTCTGCAGCAGATCCTCGGCCTGCTTACCGTCCAGTTCCGCATCGCGCAGATCGACCAGCACGAGGTGCACATCGGTGCCGCCGCTGACGACACCGATACCGGCGGCCCGGCAGTCCTCGGCCAGCAGCCGATCGGCGAGCACGCGCGCGCCGATAAGGGTCCGCTCCTGCCGCTCGCGGAACGCCGGTTCGGCCGCCATTTTGAAGGCCACCGCCTTGGCGGCGATCACATGCTCGAGTGGTCCGCCCTGCTGTCCGGGGAACACCGCCGAATCCAGCTTCTTGCCCAAATCCGCTGTGGCGAGGATGAATCCACCACGCGGCCCACCCAGCGTCTTGTGCGTGGTCGAAGTGACGACGTGCGCGTGCGGCACCGGCGAGGGATGCAGCCCGGCCGCGACGAGACCGGCGAAGTGCGCCATATCGACCATCAGGTACGCGCCGACCTCGTCGGCGATACGCCGGAATTCGGCGAAGTCGAGGTGCCGCGGGTAGGCCGACCAGCCCGCGACGATGAGCTTCGGCTGGTGCTCCTGAGCGAGCCGCGCCACCTCCGCCATGTCGACCAACTGATCCTCGGCCCGAACATGGTATGCCGCAACGTCATACAGCCGACCGGAGAAGTTGGCCTTCATGCCGTGGGTGAGGTGACCGCCGTGATCCAGCGCCAGCCCGAGGATGCCGTCGCCGGGGCGCAGCAGCGCGTGCATCACCGCCGCGTTCGCCTGCGCACCCGAATGCGGCTGCACGTTGACGTATTCGGCGCCGAACAGCGCACGCAGCCGATCGATGGCCAGCGTCTCGATCTGATCCACATACTCGCAGCCGCCGTAATACCGGCGTCCCGGATAGCCTTCGGCGTACTTGTTGGTGAGCACCGTGCCCTGGGCCTGCATCACCGCGAGCGGCGCGTAGTTCTCCGAGGCGATCATCTCCAGTCCGCGCTGCTGACGACTGGTCTCCTGGTCGACCAGCGCGGCGATGACCGGGTCGAATTCGCGCAGCGAGACGTCGAGTTCGGTGCGGAGGGCAGAGCCAGGATCAGCCATGGGGAGCCTTTCGTCGACGCATACGCGCGTTGGGTGTGGCTCCTCCCGCTCTGTCCTATGGCCTGAGAGATTCACGCGGATCGCGTTTGCCCCGTCGGCGAGTGCGTGGTGCACTACTTTTCAGAGTTGCCTTATGCGCGGCGGTACTGGGCCTGAGAGATTCCCGGGAGGTGTTGCTCCTTCGGCTCTCCATCGCTGGGATGGAGATCTCCCGCTGCGTGTGCGGCGTATTCAGTTGTCGGATGCAGCTAGTTGTTGCGTATAGCGCAACAAAGGCGCGACACGCGACCTAGTATTGTCGGCGGCCGCGCGCGTTGTCAATGACGAAACCGTACCCCAGATCGTCAGCCGAAGTAGCCCAGCCGATGACTGATGTCCGCGGCGCTCGCGATCGCCTGTTCGGCCGTCGATGCGAAGCGATCCGGACCGAGCCGATACGACGGCCCCGAAACGCTCAGTGCCGCAACAATCACCCCGTTACTGTCGAACACGGGAGCGGCGACGGCGTTCAGCCCGATCTCCAGTTCCTCACGCACACTTGCCCATCCGTTCTCCCGGACCTCCACCAACTGCGCCGCCAGATCAGCGACCTTCGTCAGCGTGTTGTCGGTGTACGCCTCCAACTTTGGCCCGACCTGCTTGCGCAGCACCGCCGGTTCCAGACCCGACAGCAGCACCTTGCCACTCGACGTGGCATGCGCCGGACAGCTCTGCCCGACCCAGGACCGCAGCGCGATCGACCCGGTCCCCGCCGCCTCCACGATATTGATGATCCGATTACCGTCCAGCACAGCGATATTCGTCGTCTCCCCCGTTTCGGCGGCCAGCGCGTTGCACGCGCCCTGGCTCTGCCCGACGAGATCGACCTGCGCGCTGGTGGATCCGGCCAGCCGGACGATGGAGAAGCCGAGCCGGTACTTGCCGCGGTCGGAGAGTTGCTCGACGTAACCGCGCGATTCCAGCACGGCGATCAGGCGGGAGACGGTAGATTTGTGCACACCGAGTTCGGCGGCGATCTCCGTGACGCCGGCCTGGCCCAGCTTGGCGATGATCTCCATCACGAGCAGTGCGCGGTCGACCGACTGCACCGCAGCGGTCCGGCCCTGGTCCTCACCATCCTGTTTCGCCATGACGCCGTCATTCTAAGCCGATGTCATAGCGATACCTCGAACGCGTCGCTGGACGGCGGCGATCTCCCGCAGCGCGTCGTTGAGCAGGCTCCGATTCAAGGGGGACAACTCCGACATCAGCACGATATCGCCCGGCCGGTGGCCTGCGGACAGCTGCTCGACCTGATGCACCATCCGCATCCGCTGCAGCATGACGAACACCTCGGTGAGCACCGCGGCATCGCGATCGGCGATGACACCGGCGGACGCCGCGGCAGCCAACCGCACCGGCGTCGTGGCGGCGGTCACCCCGGCCGCCAGCCCACCCCAGCGGGCGAGGTTGACGATCGGAACCAGCGCGTGGCTCTTCAGGTCGAAGGTGCCGCCGCGCCGGGAAAGCACGTCTCGCAGCGATCGCGCCCGCACCCGCCCGGACAACGCGTCCAGCAACTGCAGGCGCAACGCATTCGGATAGTCGGCCCGCATTCTGCTGAACACGGCGGGCACCGCATGCAGCGCGGGATCACCCCACACCACGCGCCCATCGATCAGCAGCGACGACATCACCAACCCGCGATCGATCAGCGGATCATCGAGCCAGCGGGCCGCCGCTTTCGTCCAATCCGATCGGGAGCGAGCGAATTTCGGCCTCGAGGCGATCGCCCCGTTGCTGTCCGCGGGCAACCCGCACGCATCGAGGATGGCATGGGTTCGTTCGGCGATAGCACGCAGTTGTTCACTGGCCGTGGACAATTCATCAGCCCAGGACAGTGCACTGTCCACATCCGAGGACGGCATCGCCTCACGTCGGGCGATGCTGCCGAGCGTCAGCCACGCGAACCCGACGCTCGGCGCGTCGGCCGATTCGGCCAGCGCCAGTTCGAGCGCCTTCCGGATCACCGAGTCGATCACGACGGAGAGAATGCCGCTCGTCGCGGACGCCTTCGTCCCGTTGCGGAACAAGTCGACTGTCGTGCCCGGAATGTCGCGAGCCGCTCGGGCCAGCTGGTTCGCATCGGTGGCCGCGCCGATCGCGCGACGCAGCACGAAGCTCTGCCGCGCCGACGCCGCGAGCAGCTCCGAGTCTTCGAGCACGCCGAGCACCTCGCCGCGCCGCGAAACCACCGGCATATGCCGCAGACCGGCCTCGAGCAGCTCCATCAGCACCGTCTCGGCGGGCAGGTCGGCACTGACCCGCCGGGCCGGTGCACTCATCGCTGCGGCGATCGGCACATCGACCGACAGCCCCGCCGCCACCACCTTGGCGCGCAGGTCCTGATCGGTGAAAATGCCGAAGTCGCCGTCGGGCAACCGAATCAGCACCGACGAGACGCGATGCTCGGTCATCCGGATCACCGCGTCTCGAACGCTGGTGTCGGGCGTCACGAAAACCGCTGCCGTCGTGAGGAGTTCAGCCGCCGGACGGGTGCCGAGCACCTGCGCCATCGGGGTCCGGTTGCCGGACACCGTCTTCCACGCCGACGACGCCAGAAACGCCAGCCCGTCCGGTTGCGCGAACTGCGCGCGGACGAGCGCACCGGGCAACCGGATCAGCACGCTGGGTTCGGCTGCCAGCGCGACGAATTCGGCACTACCACCGGTGAGCAGCGGCACATAGCCGAAGATCCCACCGGCCTCGATGGTATCGATCGTGCGGCCGTCGTCGGCCCGGGGCGAACTGGCGGCATCGGGACCGCTGCGCCGCAGGATGACCCGGCCGGTCCGCAGCATCCAGATATCGTCGGGCACCTGCGTCGAGTAGTCGCTGATCACCGCGCCCGCCGCGAACTCGTGCCGTGACGAGGCCGCGGCGAGCCGATCGAGCTCGGCGGTCGACATCGATTGGAACGGTGCGTGCCCGCCGAGGAACGCCGCTAGTTCGCCCTCCGCAGGCATCTCCGGCTCACGTGGTCCGGAGGAGATCCGCGCACTTCTCTGCCATGGCCATGACAGTAATGTTCGGGTTCACCGCGGGCAATTTCGGCATCGCGGACGCGTCCACCACCCGCAGTCGCGACACCCCTTTCACTCGTAACTCGGGATCGAGCACCGCCATCGGATCGTCGACCGCGCCCATCCGGGCCGTGGCGGCCGGGTGGTAGACGGTGTTGTGAGTGGCGTGGATGTAGCTGATCAACTCGTCGTCGGTGGTGGCATCGGGTCCCGGGGCGAGTTCGGCGGCGATCCACTCCCGCAGCGGCGCTTGCTCGGCGATCTTGCGGGCCAGCCGGACGCCGGCGAGCATCACCCGTTCGTCGTGGCCGTCCGGATCGGTGAAGTACCGAGGATCGACCTTGGGCCGGTCGCGGAAGTCGCGGCTGCGCAACCGGATCGTGCCGCGCGAGCGGCCCTGCGTGACGTTGGGGGTCAGGCAGAAGCCGTTGTCGGTGGTCGGATAGCCGCGACGCAGCGTGTTCATATCGAACGGCACGCTGCCGTAGTGCATCATCACGTCCGGCACGCGCAGCGACTCGTCGGTCGTGGCGAACAGACCGATCTCCCACCACTGCGTCGAGGTCTCGACCATCGGCCGGGCAGCCTCCCAGAACACCAGGCCTTCCACGTGATCGTCCAGGTTCGCGCCGACGCCGGGCGAGTCGACCAGCACCGGGACGCCGATCTCGCGCAGGTGCTCGGCGGGCCCGATCCCGGACAGCATCAACAACTTCGGCGTATCGATGGCGCCGGCGGTGACGATGACCTCGCGCCGTGCCGCGGCCGTGTCGTAGCCGATGCCGTCGGGGCGTTGATACCGGACACCGGTCGCGCCGCGCGTGTCGTCGAAGAGGATCTCGCTCACCCAGCAGTCCGTGCGTACCTCGAGATTGGGGCGTTTATCCAGCACAGGGTGCAGGTACGCATGCGATGTCGACATGCGCGTACCGTCCTCGGCGGCATTGATCTGGAACCAACCCGCCCCGTTGCGCACGGTGGCCCCTCGATTGAATTGCACCGTCGGCAATCCGACCGCCGCGGCCGCCGCGAGTACCGCCACGCCGCACGGATCGTCCGGCGGCACATCACGCAGCCGGACCGGGCCGCTGCGGCTGTGCTGATCGCCGGGCGCGTCGTTGTTCTCCAGCCGCGTGACGTACGGCAAGACGTCGGCCGCGCCCCACCCCTTCGCGCCCAGTGCCGCCCACTCGTCCAGATTCTCCGCAGGCGGCCAGAACGCGATACAGGAGTTGTGCGAGGAACATCCGCCGAGCACCTTCGCGCGGGCGTGGCGCAGAAAGCTGTTCCCGCGTTCCTGCGGTTCGACCGGGTAGTCCCAGTCGTAGCCGGAATCGAGCAGATGCATCCACTGCGTGAGTTCGAGGATGGCGCGATCGCCGACGTCCGACGGGCCCGCTTCCAGCAGGCACACCGACACGTCCGGATCCTCGCTCAGCCGGGCGGCGAGCACACACCCGGCCGTTCCGCCGCCCGCGATCACATAGTCGAACACCGTGTCAGACATTGCTGCGCACCTCCACTGCGTGTGAAGCTAAAGTGCCGATTCGCTTGCGGCCCTTGAGCCCGTACCAGGCGAGCCCGGCGCCGAGGATCGCGCCGATGTAGACGAACGCACCCCAGGTGTTGTACCAGGGTGTGCCATAAACGGATTCGCGCGGCCACGCCAGGTTCGTTGCCATCCCGACGCCCCACACCACGGCGATGATATTGACGACCATCCCCCAGCGCCCCATCGTGAAATAGCCGCCTGCGGCAAGCTCTTTCGGCGGCCACTGCCCCTGGAACCGCTTCTTCAGCATCGGCCCGGTCACCATCAGATAGGCCAGGTAGATCATGATGATCGCGATCGAGGTCAGTACCGTGAAGATCTTCGGCTGACCGATATTCACCACCAGAATCAACGCGGCCAGCACGCCGATCAAGACGGCGGGCACCACCGGTGTCTGCGTCTTGGGATGCACCCGCGCGAGCTTCTCACCGAACGGCAGCGCGTTGTCCCGGGCCATGGCGAAGGTCAGCCGGATCGCAGCGGTGTGCACGGCGAGCGAACACACTGTCACCGCAATCACGATGCAGCACAGGAAGATCGTGCCGAGCGGACCCCACATCACCTGTTCGACAATGTATTGCAGGCCACCGCTCGAGCTGCCGATCTGCGGATCGTCGAGATCGGGCGCCGCCATTACCGCGAAGGCCAGGATCGCGCCGCCGATGACGAAGGACGCGAGCACGGCCCGCAGGATGGCCTTGGGCGCGGTGCGCCGCGGCTCCACCGTCTCCTCGCCGAGCGAGCTGGCGGTGTCGAAGCCGTACATCACGTAGCCGGAGGCCAGCGAGGCCACCAGGAACGCGCCGAGGTAACCGCCGGACTCCCCCGCGCCGTAACCGTGAGTGGAGAAGAACACCTGCGGACCACGAGTCGCGTTGGCCGCCAAGATGATCGCGATCAGCACCGCCGCGATGAGCTCGATGAAAACGCCGGCGCTGTTGATCATCGCCATCAGCCGGACGCCGAGCGCGTTGACCGTGGTGGTGAACACGATCATGACCGTGCCGAGCACTACAGCATTGGTGGCGTAGTCGTATTCGCCGGTGCCGTCCCCGATGATCTGGAAGCCGCTCCACAGCCGGGGCAGGTTCAGCTGTAGCGCGAGCACGACGGCGGACAGCGTCACAATCGAGGCGGTCAGCATCAACCAGCCCGACGACCAGCCGACGATTCTGCTGCCGAGCGATTTGGACCAGTTGTATACCGATCCGGCGACCGGATAGCGCGCCGCGAGCTCCATGAAGCACAGTGCGACAGCCAGCTGTCCGACGAAAACGATCGGCCAGGACCATAGATACGCGGGACCCGCGCTGCCGAAACCGAAATAGAACAGCTGGAATGTGCCGGTGAGGATCGAGATATAGCTGACCCCCGCCGCGAAGCTGGCGAATTTGCCTATACTTCGGTCGAGGGATTCCTTATAGCCGAAATCCTCCATTCCGCTGTCGTCGGACACACCGGGTTCTTTGACCACCATTGCTTACCGTGCCTTCCGCGGGCGGCCGTACGGGCTGTCCGGCCGAGATTGTGAAACTTACGATCAGACGCCCTTGAACCACTCCGCCGGCTTAGGTGCCGTGTTGTGCCAAATGTGTTTGATTTCTTGATATTCGGCCAGGCCGGTCGGGCCGAGTTCGCGTCCGTTGCCGGACTTCTTGAACCCGCCCCATTCCGCACCGGCGGTGTAATAGCCGAAGTCGTTGAGCCAGACCGTGCCGTGCCGCAGCGCGCGCACCACCCGCTCACCGCGGGCCGAATCCGAGGTGCGCACGCCGGCGGCGAGGCCGTATTCGGTGTCGTTGCCGAGCCGGATCGCCTCGGCCTCGGTCTCGAATCGTTCGACCGTCAGGATCGGGCCGAAGGTCTCCTCCTGCACGATGCGCATCGATCGGTCGCACCGATCGAAGATCGTCGGCAGGTAGTAACTTCCGTCCCGCAATGCGGGGTCGCTGGGCCGCGCGCCGCCGGTCACCAGCTTCGCACCCTCCGAAATACCCAGCGCGACATAGGCTTCCACCTTCGCGCGATGCTGCTCGGAGACCAGCGGGCCGGTCTCGGTGGCCGGGTCGAGGCCGGGGCCGACCCGGATCCGCTCGGCCCGGCTCGCCAGTTCGGCGACGAAGTCCTCGGCGATGGACTCCTCGACGATCAACCGGGTGCCTGCCGAGCAGACCTGCCCGGAGTGCAGGAACACACCGGTCAGCACGTGGTCGACGGCGCTTTCCCAGTCGGCGTCGGCGAACACGATGTGCGGGTTCTTGCCGCCGAGTTCCACCGCCACCTTCGTGACGTGCTCGGCGGCCACCTTGCTGATCGTCCGGCCGGTGGCGAGGCCGCCGGTGAACGAGATGAAGTCGACCTCGGGATTGTCGGTCAGCGCCGTGCCGAGCACCGCGCCGCTGCCTTGGAGCAGGTTGAGCACCCCGGCGGGTACGCCCGCCTCCTCGGCGAGTCGCGCGAACTCGATCGTGCTCAGCGGGGTGACCTCGCTCGGCTTGAGCACCATGGTGCAGCCCGCGGCCAGCGCGGGCGCGACCTTCCACGACATCTGCAGCAGCGGGTAGTTCCATGGCGCGATGAGGACGCACACGCCGATCGGCTCGTGCACCACCCGGCTGATCACCGCCGGATCACCCACGTCGATCAGCCGGTCCGCCTGCACCGCGACCGTGCTCGCGTAGTAGCGGAACACCGAGATCACATCGTCGATGTCGATCTCGCTCTCCACCAACGTCTTTCCGGTGTCCGCCGTCTCCAGCCTGGCCAGCCGGTCCTTGTCGCGGGCCAGCAGGTCGGCGATGCGCAGCAGCAGCGCCGCCCGCTCGGCGACCGGCGTTGCCGCCCAACCGCCCTCGTCGAACGCCGCTCGGGCCGCAGCTACCGCGTCGCGCGCGTCCTGCGGCGTCGCCTCGTCCACCGTCGCGACGACGGCGCCGTTGGCCGGATCGATGATCTGGCGCACCCCACCGTCCGCGGCATGCGTCCATCGACCGCCGATGAACAGATCCGGATCACCATTCATTCTCACGTCACCTCACGTCACCGATACGACAGGACAACCACTCGTGGAACTCCGCGATGTGATGCTCGGCGGGCACCAGCACCCCGCCCTTACGGTAGGCGCGCGAAGACATTGTGGGTTGCGTTCGCTCGCATGCCGCGAAATCCTGCTCGTTCACCCGGTGGAACAATTCGACAGAACGGGACACATCTCGTCCCGCAGCGACCACATCCTTGGTGTACAACCAATCACACTCGACGATAGTGCGGTCCGCGGATACGGGGAACATCCGGTGGAAAATAATGTGATCCGGGACCAGATTGACGAAAACCGTCGGCCGGATGGTGATGGCGAAGTAGCGACGGTCCTGTTCCGGAGTAACCCCTGGCAGCCGATCGAAACCCGGCGATCCGTCGACGGTGAATCCGGCGATATCGGCGCCGAATTCCGCGCCGTGACCAACGAACACCTGTGCGGCCAGGCCCTGCGCGAATTCGGGGAGCACCTCGGTGAGCTCGGGGTGGATGGTCGCGCAGTGGTAGCACTCCATGAAGTTCTCCACGATGAGCTTCCAGTTCGCGGCCACGTCGTAGACGACTCGGCGGCCCACCTCCAGGGTGTCGATCTCGTACGCGTCGATCGCGGCCGGGTCGCCGAGGCGTTCGGTGACCGCGCCCATCACCTCGTGCTCGAACACCGGCGGGTCGTCGGCCAGGCAGACCCAGGCGTAGCCGAGCCACTCGCGCAGGGCGACCGCGATCAGGCCGTAGGCGACCCGATCGATGTCGGCGCCGGTGGCGTCCTTCAGTGCGGCCATGTTGGGCGCGGCCAGCAGTTTCCCGTCGAGTCCATAGGTCCAGGCGTGGTAGGGGCACTGTAGGTTGCGTCGAACCTGGCCCTGGTCCTGCGTGCACAGCATCGCGCCGCGGTGGCGGCAGATGTTCAGGAAGGCACGTAGTGCGCCGTCGCGGCCGCGCACGATCAGGACGCTTTCGCGGCCGACCTGTACGCGTTTGAATTGACCGGCCTGTGCGATGTCGCCGGTTCTGATAGCACAGAACCACATTCGCTCGAAGAGTTGTTCCTGTTCGGCGGCGAAGATGGCGTCGTCGACGTACCACCTGCCGCCGAGGGTCGGGATCAGGGCCGGTGTCGTCACCGGGGTCATGTCCGCTGTGGGCCCGCCCGTCGCTCGACCGCCACCCCCCATGGAATCGCTATGCGATGCTATTTTCACTGGTCACCAGCCTCTGCGGGTCGAAAAGTGTGATGGGGTGCTCGGTGCTCGCGTCGATCACCAGGTCGGCCAGGATCTCCCCCACCACCGGGACGAATTTGAAGCCGTGACCGGAGAAACCGCAGGCGATGGTGACGCGGGTGCCGCCAGGGTGGCGGGCGATGACGAAGTGTTCGTCGGGTGTGTTGGAGTACATGCAGGTGGCCGTGTGGACGCATGGACCGGCCAGCGCGGGGAGCAGGGCGGCGACTCGTTCTCGCATCTCGTCGATCTCGTGCGGGTGCACGACGCGATCGATGGTGTCCGGTGTGCAGACGATGCCCTTGCGGAAGAACGCCATCTTGACGCCGCCTGCCGGTCCATCGATGGCGGGGAAGCCGTATATCTGCGTGCCGGAGTCGTTTTCGGCGATATAGATGGGCTGGCCTTCGAAAGCCGCAGTGCCGCCGACCGGGTCCAGCCAGTACAGGACCTGACGTTCGATGGTGATGGGAATTCCGAAGTCGGCCAACAACTGCGGCGCCCATGCGCCGGGACAGACGACGAGCTGATCCGCTCGGTAGGTGGCCCTGGCTGTCGTTACCGTTACGCCGGAGTCGGTTTCGGCCCAGCTGAGCACCTCCTCACCGAACGACAGCGTCGCACCGGCGCGCAGCGCCAGGTCGATGTGCGCCTGCACCGTCAGTTCGGGGCGGGCGAATCCGCCGTTGGACTCGTACACGGCGATGTCGTCGGCGGCCGGGGTGAAGTTCGGGAAGCGCCGCCGGATCTCGGCGGCATCCAGGACCTCGTGCGGCAGTGACCATTCGCGGCTGGCGCGCAGGCTGCCCGCGACGGTCAGGCTGTCCGGCGGGCCGAGGTACAGGCCGCCGGTGAGCCGGACGACTTCGCGATCGGCATCCGCGGCCAGCTTCGCCCAGAGTTCGTAGGAGCGCAGCAGCAACGGAACATAGGCGGGGTCTTCGAAATACGACTGCCGGATGATGCGGGAGCCGCCGTGACTCGAGCCCCGATTGTGCGCGGGCGTGTACTTCTCCAGTCCGAGCACCCGCTGCCCACGCGCCGCGAGGTGATAGGCGGCGGCACTGCCCATGCCGCCGACGCCGATCACGATGACGTCGTATCCCTTTGTCGCCGTAGCCATGTCGCTACCTCCTGATCCTGGACATCTCGGGATCCACCACCGGCTCGGCGTGCACCGTCGCGACGTAGCGCTTACCGAGGTATTCGACCTCGACCGCATCGCCCACGACGACGGAGGCGGGCAGCCACGCGTAGGCGATGCAGCGTTCGATGGTGGCCGAATAGCCCGCGCTGGTCACATATCCCCCGAGCAAGCCGTAGACATAGACCGGCTCTTTACCGAGGACGATCGCCGATGGGCTCTCGAAGACGATGCTGCGCAGGACCTTTGCTGGTGGTTCGGCCTGCTCCAGTGCGCTCTTGCCGACGAAGTCGGGCTTGGTCATGCGGACCGCGAAGTCGAGACCGGCCGCCGCGGGCAGGTGCTCCGCGGTCATGTCGGTTCCCCAACTGCGGTACGCCTTTTCGATGCGGAGACTGTTGAACGCGATCCGGCCTGCCGCGATGACCTCGTGGGCGCCGCCCGCCTCCCACAGCAGATCCCACAGTGCGTTGCCGTATTCGGCGGTGGTGTAGATCTCCCAACCGAGTTCGCCGACGTAGGACACGCGCAGCATAGTCACTGGAATCGCGCCGAGGTAGGTGTGCAACGCACGGAAGTACTTGAAGGACTGATGGGAGAGATCATCGGAACACAAGGGCTGCACCAGGTCCCGGGCGTTCGGGCCCCACACGCCGACACAGCAGGTGCTGCCGGTGATGTCGCGCAGTGTCACCGAGCCGTCAGCGGGCAGGTGCCGGGTGAACCGGTCGAAATCCATCGGGCCGTTGGCACCCACCTGGAAGCGCTGTGGCGCGAGTCGGGCGACGGTGAGATCGCTACGGACACCGCCGGTCTCGTCGAGTAGCAGCGTGTAGGTGACCGAGCCGACGCTCTTGTCCACGTTGTTCGTGGTGAGCTGTTGCAGGAAGTCGAGTGCGCCCGGACCCGCCACCTCGTATCGGGTCAGCGGGGTCATGTCGAACATCGCGACCCGTTCCCTGGTCCAACGCGCCTCGGCGATGGCGATCGGCGACCAGAACCGGCTCGACCAGTCGTCCCGATCCGGGACCAGCATGCCGTCGGCGCGAAGTCGTTGCGTCAGTTCAGCATTGGCCTCGTACCAGGCGGGTCGTTCCCAGCCGCCGCCCTCGAAGAAGAACGCGCCCAATTCCTGTTGCCGGGCATAGAACGGGCTGGTGCGCAGGCCGCGCAGTGCAGTTCGATATTGGTGCGGGTGGATGATGTCGTAGACCTCGACGAAGGCCTGCGAGCTGGTCTCCATGATGAATTGCCCGCTGCGCGCGACATCTTCGAAGCGGTAGAGATCGCACTCGTGCACGTCGGTACTCGGTGCACCGTCGATGATCCATTCCGCGGTAGCTTTGGCGACCCCGGCGGAATGGGTGACCCAAACAGCCTCGGCGACCCAGAAACCCGCGAGGTCACGGTGTTCACCCATGATCGAGAAACCATCGGGAGTGAAGGAGAAGATCCCGTTGAATCCTTCTTCCGGTTTCGAATCACCTAGTGCTGGCAGCAATTCCATCGATTCGCGCCAAGCGGGGACGAAGTCGGTATCGGTGAACGGCAGCATCGATGGCATCGCTTCGTCCGCGGTGGCCGACGCCAGGGTGCACATGTCGACCGGCATCGGCCGGTGGCCGTAGTAGCCGATGCCGATTCGGTCGTCGTGTACGCGGAAGTAGAGGTCTTGATCCTGATGGCGCAGGATCGGCAGGCTCGCGCCCGCTGCGCCCGACAGTGCCGCCAGCGGTCCGGTCTTGGCGTACTGGTGCGCCATCGGCACCAGCGGCAGCACCAGCCCGACCCGCTTCGCCAGCTCAGCGCCCCAGAACCCGGCCGCACACACGACGATGTCCGCGGCGATGACTCCGTCGGCTGTCTGCACGCCGACCACTCGACCGCCGCTCTCGGCGATGCCGAGCACCTCCTGATTGGGCAGAAACCGTGCGCCGCGGGCGGTCGCCGACCGCGCCTGCGCCTCCACCGCACGCACCGCATTCGCCAAACCGTCTGCCGGAGTGTGGAATCCGCCGATAACATGATCGATATCGAGCAGTGGGTACAGTGCGGCACATTCGGACGCATTCAACAGGCGCCCCTCGATCCCCCACGACTGCGCCCAGCCGAATTTGCGGTGCAGATCCCGCCAGCGCGCCGGTGTGGTCGCCACCTCGAGTCCGCCGACCGGATCGAACGCGCGGCCCGCCGGATGGCTGAGCGCGCCGAACTTCTCGGTGGTGTAGCAGGCGAACTCGGTCATCGTCTTGGACGGGTTCGTCTGGAACACCAATCCTGGTGCGTGCGAAGTGGATCCGCCGGTCTGGAACAGCGGGCCCCGGTCGAGCACGGTGATGTCGGCCCAACCACGGGCGGTCATTTCGTCGGCCAGCGATGCCCCGACGATCCCGGCTCCGATGATGACGACTTTCGGGTGAGCCAAAGGGTGCCTCCGTTGTTGCTAGTAGCGCAACGAATTCGTATTACGCAACAAATAGTCCGCCTGTCGCGGCATGCTGTCAACCGTCGGAAACCAGTTGTTTACCGGGGGATTCAGGGGTTGACGACAGCTCCACGCTGATTCACACTGTTGCGTATCGCGATACATGTTGCGCTCTAAGCAACTCATGGAGGGTTTATGGAATCCCTTGCGAAGCCCGCGGCGACCTCCGGCACGGAACTGTTCGTCGCCCGCCTCGAAGACCTGCCCGTCGGCGAGGTCGCCACCGTGCGGCCGGACGGTGGAACGCCGATCTCGGTGTTCCACACCGACGAGGGCTTGTTCGCGATCGACGACACCTGCACACACCAGGATGCGTCACTCGCCGATGGATGGGTGGAGCACTGCACCGTCGAATGTCCGCTGCACGAGTCATGTTTCGACCTGCGCACCGGTCGAGTCTCGGGCCCGCCGGCCAAGATCGCCGTGCGCACGTATGCGGTACGAATACTCGATGGTGACGTCGTCGTCAGCAGGGTGCCGTCGTGAGTAGTGGAGTCGTGAGGGAGCGTCAGCGAGCGAACCGAAGACACAGCGCGCCAATGCGCACGACGGAGCCGAGCGTTAGCGAGGTGGAGTCGTGAGGGAGCGTCAGCGAGCGAACCGAAGACACAGCGCGCTAATGCGCACGACGGAGCCGAGCGTTAGCGAGGTGGAGTCGTGAGCGTAGTTGTGGTCGGTGCATCGTTGGCCGGGTTCTCGCTGGTGCACGACCTTCGTGAACGGGGCTATGACGGCGGCATCACGGTGGTCGGTGACGAAATCCATCCGCCCTATGACCGGCCGCCGCTGTCGAAGGAGTTCCTGCACGGCGACGTCGATATCGCGTTGGGTGAGACCGACGATCCTCGTACCTGTTGGCTACTCGGACAGCGTGCGATCGGAATCGCCTCGACCGCAACGGGTCCCGGCGTCTTTCTCGACAACGGTACGACGGTCGCCGGGCGATCGCTGGTGCTGGCCACCGGTGCTCGCGCCCGCACGCTGCCGGGCGCTCGAGCACTGGCCGGCGTCCACACATTGCGCACCGTCGACGACGCGCGCGCGATCCGCACCACATTGCGCACCGCGCGCACCGTTGTCATCATCGGCGCCGGCCTGATCGGTTCCGAACTCGCTTCGACCGCAGCAACTCTCGGCGTGCAGGCCACTATTGTCGAACTCGCTGCCGATCCGCTGTCGGGTGTCTTCGGGCCAAGGATCGGCGCGCTGTGCGCGGATCTGCACGCGGCCAACGGCGTCCGGTTACGCGCCGGCGTAGCGGTGGCCGAATTCCTCGGCGACGAACACGTCAGCGCGGTGCGCCTCACCGACGGCACACTGCTCGCCGCCGACGCCGTGATCATCGGCATCGGCGCGGTCCCCAACACCGAATGGGCGCAGGATTCCGACCTGCACATCGACAACGGGTTTGTCACCGATTCACACTGCCGCACAACAATTCCCGATATCTTTGCCATCGGCGACTGTGCCCGCGCCTACCAGGACGCCTTGGGCACCCACCACCGCTGCGAGCACTGGTCGAATGCAACCGCACAGGCCCGCATCGCCGCAGCGTGCATTGTCGGCGCACCACCCGCGAACATCTCGACCACCTATTTCTGGTCCCGGCAGTACGGCCGCATGATCCAATTCGCGGGCAACCGCCGACCGGACGACGAGGTTCGCTTCATCGACGGCGACGCGTCCACACCGTCGTGCACCGCACTCTACGAACGCGAGGGCGAGCCGGTGGCCGTCTTCGCCATCGACAATGCCCGCCTGTTCACCCGCTACCGCAAGCAGATCGAGCGGCGGCCCGCAGCCATCGCAACACCGTAGGAGGATTTGTGTCCGAAACCGTGCGCGGCGTCATCGCTCGCAGCAAAGGAACGCCGGCCGAGTTGGTCGATGTGGTGATCCCCGACCCCGGGCCGCACGATGTCGTGGTGCGCGTGCAAGCGTGCGGGGTGTGCCACACCGACCTGCACTACCGCGAGGGCGGCATCAACGATGAATTCCCGTTCCTGCTCGGCCACGAGGCGGCCGGAATCGTGGAGACAGTCGGCACGGCTGTAACCCATGTTGCCATAGGCGATTTCGTCGTCCTCAACTGGCGCGCGGTCTGCGGCGAGTGCCGCGCGTGCCGACGCGGCCGCCCCTGGTACTGCTTCGACACCAGCAACGCCGGCCAGAAGATGACCCTCGCCGACGGCACCGAGCTGACGCCCGCCCTGGGCATCGGTGCGTTCGCCGACAAGACCCTCGTTCACGAAAGGCAGTGCACCAAGGTCGATCCCGAAGCCGATCCCGCCATCGCCGGTCTGCTCGGCTGCGGCATCATGGCGGGCATCGGCGCGGCGATGAACACCGGCAACGTCTCCCGCGGCGACAGTGTGGCTGTGATCGGCTGCGGCGGCGTCGGCGATGCCGCCATCGCAGGAGCCCGGCTGGCCGGTGCCAAGACGATCATCGCCGTCGACCGCGATTCCCGAAAGTTGGCCTGGGCCGGTGAATTCGGTGCGACCCACCGCATCGACGCCAGCACCGAGGACGTGGTCGAGCGGATACAGGAACTCACCGACGGCTTCGGCGCCGACGTGGTGATCGATGCCGTCGGCCGCCCCGAGACCTGGAAGCAAGCCTTCTACGGCCGCGATCTAGCGGGCACCGTAGTGCTGGTCGGCGTCCCCACTCCCGATATGACCCTCGACCTGCCGCTGATCGATCTGTTCTCACGCGGCGGCGTGCTGAAGTCCTCCTGGTACGGCGATTGCCTACCCGAACGCGACTTCCCGATGCTGATAAACCTCTACCGACAAGGCCGACTCCCCCTGGAACGCTTTGTCACCGAACGCATCTCACTCGGCGAGGTCGAAAAGGCCTTCACCGCCATGCGGCACGGCGACGTGCTGCGCTCCGTCGTGGTGTGGTGATTGGTCATCGTGGCGGCAGCAGGCCGTTCACCAAGGCCGCCAGACTCTTTCGATGAATATCGCGGGAGGTCAGGTCGGCCCACTGGTCGCCGATAGTCGCGAGCGTGGGCAGTTCCGCCAGTTCGAGCTCAGCAATGCCCAGTTCGGTGGCCGACGAGGCCGCCAGCCGTGCCCGCCGGCGATCTCGGCTCGCCCGGACGATCAGATCGCCGACGATGTAGTACCAGATGGTCCGATACACATCGACCGCCTCTTCGAGGGTGCAGCCGTAGTCGACGGCCGCGGCGATGATCATCTCGACCATCCCCATGGCCGCGGGCACCACCACGGGGTCGGACGCCAGCACCTCGATGATCCATAGACGCTCGGCCAGTCCCTCGTACAGGGTGAACGCGACCTCGATCAGCCGCTCACGCGGGTCGTCGGGGAACTGCCGCACCGGAATATGTTGCGCGTGCGCCTCCAGCACGAGCAGCAGCAACTCGTCCTTGTCCCGCACATGGTGGTACAGCGCCATCGGCGTGCTGCCGAGCTCCTTCGCCAGCCGCCGCATCGACAGCCCGTCCGCTCCTTCGCTCCGCAACACCTGATCGGCGGCCTCGACGATCGCCTCCCGCGAGAGCCGCGGTGGCCGACCAACCTTCCCTGTCCGATCCGTTTGCCTGGGCATCGAGCCATCTTCCCTCATGCGGTGACGCGGCCGAACCCGCAACAGAAGCGCCGCGCCGAAAGCCATCGGCGCGGCGCGGCAACGATGTGGCCTGCGTCTAGGCGAAGGAGCAGGTCGCCGCTGTTTACTGCGGCGTAGTGACGTCAGCGCTTCCCGTCGCCGTAAACGTACCCACCGGAATTTTGGTCTTGTCGCACGTCTCGAGTTTTATACCCTTGACGGTTCCGCTGCCCTCGAATTTATCGTCGGCGTCTACGGCACTGTTCGGGTACACCTTGCCGCTCACCTTCAGCGTGGCAGGCTTCCCATCCTTCGGGATGGTGAGCGTGAATTTGGCGTCGGTGTCGGACTGTGACTGGTCTTTGGGTGCGTTGGCGGTGCCGGTGATGACGCACCCGCTATCCGTCTCTTTGACCGCGATCGTCTTGGTCGTAGCCTTGAACGGATCTGTGGAACCCGGCTTCTTACACGCGTCGCCCTCGCCCGATACCTCCACGTCCGCCATCTCAGCGGTTATGGAGTAATCGGCCCCATCCTTCGCAACCTCCACCTTGCCCTTGCCCTTGCAGGTGACGGTGTTGGTATCCGCCGCCATCGAACCTGGGGCCGCGAGGACTCCATAGCCGAGTGCGGACGCGCCCAGCAATCCCGCGACCAGGAGCACACCGGCGCGCGACCGCTTTCGCCCGCCGGCCACCACAACAGAACGCTGCTCTTCTCGATTGATCTCCACTGCAATCCCTTCCATCGTCCATACGGTCAGACGACACATGCGAAGTGGGCATGCACCCACCGCAATGCCGTGATCCAGACAAAACAGATGAATCCGATCGCGCCCGAACGCTACCATCCGGAATGACTGAGACGTCGGATTCCAGCGGGTCGCCCTCCCTCTGGTGGATCCGTTCCGGCCGAGCAGCAACCGATCCATACCGTCTTCGTTGCGGGCGTTGACAGGGATGGGTACGACTCTCGCCGCCGCGAACTACGCCGGATTCGGTTGGCACAGCGATCTTGTCGCGAAGTCGATCGCCGATCCGAGCCATCCGTCGACGCACCGGCAACGAATGCGGAATGTCGGAAGAACCTTCCCGATGGCAGGAACTGCGGCGTCCAGCTCCACTGCTGCACAGACGTCGAGAACAGCGGAGGCACAGTCGGCATGAGGTTTGGGCAACTCAATGGATCGGCCCCGAAGGTCTGGCCGGTCGAGCGCGGGAATGTGTTGCCACGGTTGGCGGTGACGATGGTCCGGCACCGGCGCCGAGTGTTCGCAGGGTGGCTGATCGCCGTCACTGTCGGACTGCTCGGACTGCCACACCTGCTCAGCTCGTTCGTGGCTCCCGCGATCGAGGTCGCCGGCTCCGAATCGCAACAGGTGAGCCAGCTGTTGGCCGAGGATCTGCCGACGATCGGCAAGGAACAGATGATCGCGGTACTGCATTCGCCGATGCATCGGACAACAGAACCGGAGTTTCGCAAGGCGATCAGCGACACCATGTCGGCGCTGGGCCACCAAAAGGGTGTATCCGGCGTGCTGTTGTTACCCGTGGCCGGTGACCCCGACAACCTCTATGCGTCGGCCGAGACACTCGAACCGTTCCGATCCGTCCTGCACGACGAGCACGCGGCATACCTGCTCGTCGGTGCTTCCGGCGACGATCGACAGCGTCAAGAACAGGCCCCCGCCTTACAGGCTGCTGCCGAGCGATCGGCCGAAGCCGCGTCCGGCGGCACGGTTCAGGCGGCGGTGCTCAGCATGTCGGGGTTCGGCCACGTCGTCCAACAGATCGCGATCTCCGATCTGATGCACATCGAATTGATCGCCGTTCCGCTGGCGATCGCGGTGTTGTGGTTGGGTCTGCGCACACCGGTCGCGGCGTTGATACCCGTCGGCATCGCCGGCTGTTCCATCGTCAGCACCATGGGGTTGTTCGCTCTGCTGACAAAGGTTTTCACCATCGACGGCACGCTGCTGATCGGCATCAACGCCGCCGGATTGGGCATCGGGATCGATTACGCGTTGTTCGTGATGAATCGATACCGAGAGGAACTCGCGACCGGAGCAGAACCAGAACGGGCCATCGCCACCGCAATGGCCACCACCGGACGGACGGTGCTGTATTCGGCGCTGATCCTGCTCCTGGCCGTCGTCAGTCTGTTCATGGTCCGCTGGCAGGTCTTCGCGCAGATCGCTACGGGCACCATGGTGGCGACGGTCGTCGCCGCGCTGGCCTCGGCCACTCTCCTTCCCGCCGTTCTGGTTTCGGCAACCGAGTGGCTGCAACGGCGACGACGGCTCAGGTCGTGGATTCCAGGCACCGCCGCCGCGGCCACCCAGGGCGGGCGACTGTCTCGCTGGGCGGAGCATCTGATGCGACACCCTTGGCGATATGCCGTAGCCGTCACGGTCGCATTGCTCTGCGCGGCCGTACCTGCCAGCGATATGTCGATAGGCATGGACATCGAACGGCGCGCGCTCACCGACACTCCATATCTCGCCGCCCTCGCTGTCGCGGAGCGCGAGGTACCCGGCGGGTCAGGTATGGCAGTCGTGTTGGTGCAACAGCCCGTGGGCGCTGCCGCGGTGGACCTCCAGCCGTTCGCAGACGCCCTCGCGGCGGATCCTGATGTGGTTGTGATGACCCGGATCGATGACGACGAGGATCGCATCGTCTTCCTCCTGCTGCCGAAATATCCGGTGTACTCACCGGCATTCGTGCAGTTGATGGCACGGATTCATACCCAGATCGCGCCCGCGACGGTGCCCGCCGGTGTTTCGGTGCAGATCGGTGGTCCCAGCGGCGTCGGCTACGACGTCGTGACCGAGACCTCGACGAAGCTGTGGTGGGTCGTGGGTTCTGTTCTCCTACTGCTGTTCGCGGTGCTGGCCGGTGTGCTCCGAAGTCTGCTGCTGCCGGTCAAGGCGATCGTCATGAGTCTGCTCGCCACCTGCGCGTCATATGGCTTGATGGTCCTGATTTTTCAGCCCGGCGGTTCTGGTCCGCCGATCTGGCCGCAAGTGCCGCTCACGGTGTTCGTACTGCTATTCGCCCTCTCCACCGATTACGAACTGTTCCTGGTTCGCCGGATCCAGGAGGAGTATCTGATCACCGGAAACAATCGCGCTTCGGTCATAATCGGTATCCAGAGCACGGCCCGCCCCATCTCGCTGGCCGCGGTAATTCTCGCGATCGCGTACGGCAGTCTGGTGGTCTCGCAAATCAACTGCGTTCGCGAATTCGGTTTCGCTATTGCCACGGGATTGATCATCGATGCCACGTTGATCCGCCTGGTCCTGGTACCGGCTCTCATGCAGATCATGGGCCGGTGGAACTGGTGGTTCCCACAACTCGGTCTACCGGCCGAATACGCACACCGCGCCTGACCATGCCTTCCCACCTCTCCTCTAGGCCACATAGACAAGGGAGTTCACGATGCTTTCTCGGTCACGCCTCGACCCCGCTAATATGCCTCGACACATCGCGTGCATTCCCGATGGAAATGGGCGATGGGCCAAACAGCACGGAAAAGTCCGAATCAAAGGACACGACGCCGGCGAACCTGCGATCAACGATATAATATTCGGCGCTGCCGAACTGGGGATCGAATGGTTCACGTTCTACGCGTTCTCCACCGAAAACTGGCAGCGGCCAGAGCTCGAGATCACTTATCTCATGGGCGCGCTCGAAAGAGGGGTATACCGCCGGTTGGATGATTTCCACCGCCGCAATATCAGGATTCGATGGATCGGGCGTCCGGACCCGCGCATACCGCGTAACGTCCGCGCGGCAATCGACCATGCACTGACCACGACAGCGAACAATACTGGAATGACACTGGCGGTCGCATTCAACTATGGCGGACGCACCGAAATCATCGATGCCGTTCGCAGAATGATCGATGACGGTGTTACCGGCCCGGCGGTCGACGATGCCCTGTTCAGCCGATACCTGTACGCGCCGGACATGCCCGATCCGGATCTCGTCATACGCACCTCCGGTGAGAGCAGAATCTCGAACTTCTTGCTCTGGCAACTCGCCTATAGCGAACTGGTATTCACCCCCGTGCTCTGGCCCGACTTCACTTTCGACCATCTCGTCGCCGCGATCCGCGAATACCAGCTCCGCGACCGCCGATTCGGCGGTCTGGATACCGACTTGCCACCGACCCGCACGTCGTCCATCTCGTGCTCGTAGACACCGATATTCGACTGGAGGCAACTGTGATCGTGCCGGATACGGCATCAATAATTCCCACACTGCCGTTCAAGGCACGAAGCAATCCGCAGTGGGAGTTGGCCGAAGAACACGCACGCGCATGGCTCGGCCACGTATACCGACACCGCACGGAAGAAGACAAGAAGCGTTCCGAGGAAGCCCAGGTCGCAAGGCTCGTCGGCTACCTTTTCCCGGACGCCGGTCTCGAGGATCTCGTTACCCTCACCGCCGTGGGTGAAGTAGTTCTCATGTACGACGACCGAGCCGCTGACGGCGATTCATCCCTTGCCGATGTACATGCCGCGGCCTATCGGGTACAGCACGTCCTCGAGACCGGACACACCACATCGACGGACGATCCCGACCTCATTGCGCTGGCCGAGGTGCTACAGCGGATCTATCCGAGACAGTCGGAAAGCTGGCGCGCCCGGTTTCGTCGGAACGTCTGGAACCTGGTCTTCGCCTCCGCCGCCGAGCAGCAGAATCGAGAAGAAGGCCGGATCCCGGGAATTCGGGAGTGCATTGCCATCCGCCGAGAGACCATCGGTGCGCTGACGGTTCTCGACCTGGCAGAATTCGCCGGCCACTACGAACTGTCCGACGCGCTGTACAACGATCCGCATATTCACCAATTGCGCCAGTGCTGCTGCGACATCATCGGCTGGACGAATGACCTCGGGTCGTACCATCGAGAGGACGCGGCGGGCGAAGTCAATCTGCTGCACGCCCTCCAGGCAGAGAATGGAACTTCGCTCACCGCTGCCTTCGACGCAGCCAAGGAAATGATCGAGACCCGGATCTCGGATTTCATCGAGACCGAGCGCACGCTCCGGGACGGCGAGATGTACCGGACAATCAGGGAGCTCGACCGTGCCGCTGTCGACGCCGCAGTGGAAACGATGCGGCACGCGATAGCGGGTAACAGGCGATGGCAGGCCGAAGTATCGAGGTATACGACTGCGCAGTGATCAGAAGCGCTGCGCAATCGTATGCACTCACTGCTGCGCCTGGTGCCCACGCCGGGACAACAGCGACTGCAGGACGACGAGTGCGCCGAGGACGAGGACGGTCACGCCGACCATCTGCAACCCGGTGTCAGCACCTGAGATAAACGCTGCGACAACGTCATTGGCGCGGTCTGGCTTGCTGGCGGCGAGGGCTTGGGCCACGGTGTGTGGATCGTGGTCGGCGCGGATGTCCGCGGGTAGGGCGGCGACGAACCGTGCGGTCAGGACCGTGCTGATCACCGCGACGCCGAGGGCGCTGCCGAATTCGCGGGTGGTGGCCTGTAATCCGGCGCCGACGCCGGCCTGGGCGTGCGGCAGCGAGCCGGCGATCGCGCCGGAGAGGGTCGGAAGTGCCAGCGTCACACCGATTCCGGTCACGACGAGCCAGGCGGCATAGGTGAGGTACGGCGTCTGCGCGTTGCTCGTGGATAGGCCGAGCAGCCCGCCGCCGACGAAGGCGAAGGCCAGCGCGGTAGTGGCGTCGATGCCGATGCGCTGTGCCAGGTTGCCGACATGTCGTGCGCCGAGGATAACCGGGATGGTCAGCGGGATGATGCCGAGACCGGTGCGCAGCACGCTGAATCCCATGCCGTACTGCAGGAATGACGCGTTGATGTAGAACAGCGCGAACATGCCGAAGAACACCGCCGTCATGCCGAGGCAGGCGCTGCGCAGGCCGGGAACGCGGAACAGGCGCGGATCCAGCAGTGGGTGTTCGACTTTCAGTTCGACGAATGTCCACACCGCGAACAGCACTGCGGCACCGGCGAACCCGCCGACGACGACCGCGCTGCCCCAGCCCGACTCCGGCCCCTGGACGATGCCGAGCAGCAGTGCCACCGACGCGGCAACAAACAACAGCGCACCGGGTAGGTCGAGGCGGCGGTCATTGCGCGGTGACACCGGCGCAATACGCCCGACGAGGGCGATGAGAACCAGCGAGATCGGCACGGCGACAATGAACAACCAGCGCCACGATCCGCCCGAAAGCACCGCTCCGCCACCGACATTGCCGACGACTCCGCCGATGCCTGTCATCGACGCCCACACCGCGATCGTCGGACCTTTGCGTTCGACGGGCACAGCATGCAGCAGGACAGCGAGCGTGTTGGGCAACACGGCGGCGGCGCCGATCCCCGTGATCGCACGGCTGACGAGCAGCACGGCCACGTTCGGCGCGACCGCCGACAGCAGCGCGCCCACCGCGAACAGCAGCAGCCCGACCAGCAGGACGCCCTTGCGGCCGAAGCGATCCCCCGCGGCCCCGCCGGGAATCACCAGGCAGGCGAAGAAGATGACGTAGGTGTCGACGATCCAGACCAGCGTCGACGCGGAGGGATGCAGTGCGCTCGCGGCGAGCATCGGGACGGCGAGGTTGATCGCGGCGACCATGCCAACGACGAGCACGACGCAGGCACACATGACCGCGAGCAGGCCGCGCTGTGCGACCGGACGGGATAAGGGTTCACGCGACGTCGGTGGACGGTCGCGGAGCAAGACGTTGAATGGCATGGGTACGACGTTATGAATGTCATCGGTTTCCGTGCCACGCAACTTTCACAAGAGATACTTGCGTACGATGCAATCATGCCCGAACAGCTCGACCTGAACCTGTTGCGCGTGTTCGATGCGTTGCTCCAGGATGGCAGCGTCACGGCGGCGGCCGAACGCCTGCACCTGTCCATCCCCGCGACCAGCCGCGCGCTGGGCCGGCTGCGGCGCGCGATGCACGATCCGATCCTGGTGCGCGCCGGTCGCGGGATGGCGCCGACACCGTTCGCATTGCGCACCGCGCCGCGGGTGCGTTCCTTGCTCGACGAAGCGGCGGCGCTGATCAGCGCCGACCGCGAGGTGACGGTCGCGGAACTGAAGCGTACCTTCACGATTCGCCTCAACGACGGTGTCGCCGCGACGTTGGCGGCGGTGGCAGCCGAGGCCGCTGCGGTCGCGCCCGGCGTGACGCTGCGCTTCGTCACCGAAGGCAGTGAAAGCATCGAGGCGTTGCGCGACGGTTCGGTCGACCTCGATATCGGCGTCGGCGACGTCACGGCTCCCGATATCCAGACCGCGGTGCTCTATCACGAGCGAATAGTCGGCATCGTCCGTGCCGACAGTCCGCTCGGCCAGCATCGCCGCCCCACATTGGCACAGCTGTGCCAGTTTCCGCACGTCTCGGCCTCGCGCCGGGGCCGGGCCCGCGGACCGCTCGACGATGTGCTCGAAGCCGAGGGCCTGCACCGCCGGGTCGCCGCCGTCGTGCCCACCTCCGCCATTGCCGCGCTCCTGGTCTCCGCCAGCAACTACGTCGGATTGGCGCCGCAACGCCTCGCCGAACAGTACGGCGAGGCACTGGGCCTGCGCTGGTTTCCCATCCCCGCCGCCCTGCCCGAACTCGCGATACGACTGCTCTGGCACGCACGGCTCGATGCCGACCCAGCACAGCGTTGGCTGCGCGACACCCTTCGGGACGCGGTCAGCTAGACCGCTACGCGTCCGCGTGTTCCAGTTGGGACAGGTTGCCGAACACCGCGACCGCCACCGCACCGCCGATGGCGAGAACGAAGCCGAGCCCCGCCAGCCACCCGAGTCCGGGTCGCGAAGTGTCGCCGAGCACCAGGACTCCGACGATTCCGGGAATGACCGTCTCGCCGACCACCAGCGCCGCGGTAGCGCCGTTCACCGAACCGAGTTGCAGCGCAACGGTATGCAGGTAGAAGCCGCCGATGCCGGCGATCGCGATCGTCCACGCGGCCGGATCGGCGAGCAGCGCCGGCACGTTCAACGGATCGATCCCCTGCACGATGCGCACCGCAATCGCCAAGGCCCCGAACAACATTCCGGCGGCCAGACCCGCGGCCACCGCGCCTCGGGACCCGAGCCTGCGCACCACGAGCTGACTGACGCCGAACAACAGCACCGCCGCGATCAGCACGCCCCAGTGCATGACCGGATTATCGCTGCCACCGCCCTCATTCCCCGCGGCGCCGCCGAGCGCGGCCAGGGCGAGGATCACCGCACAGATCGCCACCCAGTCCCGCAGGTGCAACCGGATACCGAGCACGAAGATCCCCAGCACCGCGGTGATGATCAGATTCGCGCTCATGATCGTCTGCGACAAGAACAGCGGAATCAGTCGGGCCGACACCGCATTCCCCACGAACCCCACCACATCCAGTGCGCTGCCGATGATGAACCACACCGTCAACACCGCGGCGACCGTGGAGGCAACCGTGGGCGCACCGGTTTCGGTCAGCTGCCCGTCAGCGCCTCGCGCCTCCGCCGCCGCGGCCGACCGCCGCGCGGCATACGCCTGCAGCACCGACGCCACCCCATACCCCACGCACGCGAGCAACGCGGCAACCAGACCAATCAGCACACGACCAACCCCATCGACACCACACCCACCGTTTCAGTCACAACCGACGATAACGTCCGTCAACCGCGGCCCAGTCGACCGGCACCGTCACGACGCCGTGAACTCATCCGCGAATAAGTGGACGTAATGACCGGTTAAGCCGTAGTCTTCAGGCGGCAAGAAGTGGACATAATGTCCGCTTGGTTTGGAGGCGATGAGATGACCGCGACGATCGGGACGGTGAGGGTCGGTACTACTCCCCTTGTCCGCGAACACTTTCCGGCCGCGCGCCGGTGGGCTTACCTCAACCATGCCGGGATCAGTCCGCTGCCGCAGCCGTCGGTCGATGCGATGGTTCGGCGGGCTACCGAGGTTTCACTGGATGGCGAGTTCACGTATGCGGCGCACAGTGCCGAGGTCGAGCGGGTGCGTTCGGCCGCCGCACGGTTGATGGGAGTGCCGTCGGCCGATGTCGCGTTCGTCAAGAACACCACGACCGGGCTCGGGATGATTGCCAACGGTCTCGACTGGGCTCCCGGCGACCGGGTGATCGTGCCGGATCTGGAATTTCCGTCGACGCTGTATCCATGGCTGGCATTGGCGGATCGGGGTGTGCTGGTGGACCGGGTTCGGCCCGAGGGACCGAGCGGGCGGCTCACCGTCGAGGCGTTCGTCGATCGGATTCAGGACGGGCCGCCGCCGAAGGTGGTAGTCACCAGCTGGGTGCAGTTCGGGCGCGGCTGGCGGGTCGACCTGGCCGAGCTGGGGCGGGCGTGCCGTGCGGTCGGAGCTTTGTTGTGCGCGGACGTGATACAGGGACTCGGCGTGCTCCCGGCCGAATTGGCGCACTGGGGCGTCGATTTCGCGATGGCAGACGGACATAAGTGGCTGCTCGGTCCGGAAGGTTGCGGCGTGCTGTACGTGCGGGGCTCGCGGCTGGATCTGCTGCGGCCGCTGGAGCCCGGCTGGAATTCGGTGGCGCACCGCGAGGAGTGGGACAACCTCGAGCTGATATTCGACGACACGGCACGGCGTTTGGAAGGTGGGATGCCGAACGTGACCGGCATCGCCGCGCTCGGTTCGTCGATCGATCTGCTGCACGAGGCGGGCATCCCGGCGATCTGGTCGCATGTCGATCGGCTGTGCGATCTGGCATGCGCGGGCCTCACCTCGATCGGCGCGACCGTACTGTCGGACCGTTCGACCGAAGGACGATCCGGCATCGTCGCGGTGCACCTCGACGGTCCGCCGATCCCATTGCTGGCCAAGCAATTACAGGCCAATGGCATCGCGGTCTCGGCCCGCGCCGGCGGGCTGCGCATCTCGCCGCACGGTTACAACAACGACGAGGATATCGAGCGATTGGTCGATACCGTGGCCACGCTGATCCGCACCTGAAACCGCCGAGCCGACACCGTAGCTGCCGCATACTCATGACCATCCCCCTGCCGAGGACCCGTCATGAGCGCGTTTGCATGCGAATCCCTCCCCGCATTCCACCGCCTACGGCCCCGGCATTCGCCCAACCCGTAGGAGCCCCCCATGGATCTCGCGGCACCCATCTGCGTCGTCGGCGCGGGCCAGAGCGGCATCCTGGCCGCCGCGAAGCTGCGCGACCTCGGCTTCGAGAATATCGATATTCTCGAGGCCGGTGCGCAGCTCGGCGGCTACTGCCAGACCGTCGACATCGACGACGACATCTACGATTTCCAATCCCATCTGGTCATTCAGCAGTCGTTCGGCGCGGACATGGCCGGCACCGCCATCGACGAGTTGCTGCGCAATCATCCGGTGCCGACGAAGACCGAGACGCTGTACTTCGTCGGCAGATCCGATTCCGGCAAACCACAGCTCGCGGTGCCGCCACACTTGCTGGCGCTGTTCCAGACCCTGTCCCCGCAGCAGGTGATCGATCAGCTGGTCGAGGCATGGAACATCATCGAACGGGCACTCCGGGACAGACACGGGCCCGGGGCAAGCGGATTGGCGTTCGATGGTGTTCCCGGCCAGACGTGGGAGACCTATCGGGCACGCCACGCACCGCTGGTCGGCGAGGTACTGCAGGGGCTGGTGATCTACGCCAATATGCGTCGACCGCGTCAGCCCGCCGAAACGGTCATCAATATCAACGCGCATATCTCCGGGCACGTTTCGCAGTTGGCGAAGCTGGTGCTGTCGCTGAATCCGACCGAGAAGGAGTCACTGCTCGCACGGATGCCGGGGTCGCTGGTCGCCCAGTTGACCTCCCATCGACCGGTGAGTCTGAGCTTTCGAGAGGGGTTCATCAGTTTCCTGCGCCGGATAGCCGATGACCACCGGCTCACGGTTACGGTGAACAGCCAAGTGTCCGGCATCGAACCCGTTCAGCCGGAAGGGGTTCGGGTCTCCTACACCGTGGACGGGGAGCAACACAGTGCGACCTATGCGCGAGTCGTGGTGACCGCACGGCCCGCGCAGATTCGAGAAATGTTCCCCGAGGGGGCAATTCACGAAGTGTTCGCCGAGCGGAACTGCCCGCGGCAGTGGACGCGCAGCTACCTCATCCGGGTACGGGAAGAACTCATCAGTTTTCCGCACCGGCCGGATTCCGTTGAGCCCCTCGGCTTCTGGGTGATCGACCCCTACGGCAGCTACACCGACACCGATCCCGAACAGGCCATGCACCGCATCACCGCGGCCAACAAACAACATCCGGGACCGTATTGGGTCTGCTTCAGCAACTCCGACACCTCGATATCCGCCGCGCAAGCGTGGTCCCTCGCCAAGGACAGCCTGTTCCTGTTCCACGACCCGGAGCTGGTCGCCGAGACGATCGCCGAATGGCCCGCGTATCCGAGCGCGGCCGCGGTCCGCGACGGCTGGTTCGATCGGGTCGCGGATATCCAGGGACGGGATGGCGTCTATTTCGTCGGCGAAATACTGTCGGGGCCGACCGCCGAGTGCATCAGTTCATTCGTCCGTGACGTGATCCCGGCGTGGTTCGGGCCGGGCAATCCGGCGTGACCGCAGCTTCTCCTCTGGAGGCAAATTCCCAGTTACTCACAGTTACAGCTAAACTCTCCCGAGAACCAGCGTTTGTCAGGCAGTACACCACAGACCGGAGATTGCCAGCCGAAGGCGGTGGATCGGTGACCAACAGTCGAACGATGGTTCGCACCTGGTGGCGATACCGGGTCGATTACCGCTGGCTGATCAAAACGCTCGAATCCCACTCCGCGCTCGGACCGCTGAAGTTCATGGTCGGCGCGGGCGGCATCGTCATGGGAATGATCACCATCCTGGCGCTGATCTCGCACGCGGGCCAGCACGGGGCCGTGGGGCAGGCGCAGGCCGTCCTCGTGGTCGTGATGGCAGGTGTGTGGACATTGCGCTGGTGGTTGTTGCCGTGGCCGTGCGAGCTCGAGTCGCTGCTCTGGATCGGCGGGGTCGATCTCGCGATCACCGCCAACAACGTGATGATCCAGGATCGCCTGCTCGGCGCGATGGGGTGCGTGCTGTTGGTGATCACCGGCGGATACATCACCATCTTCCACAGCCCGCAGGTCCTGGCCCTGCATATCGGCTGGTCAGTGCTGTCGATTATGGCGTTGGCCTACATGATGGTGCACGGCGTGCCGACGACCAACGGACACGGCAAGGGCGATCACGCGCTCGGCATGGTCGCCATTCTGGTGGTCCTCGTCGTGACCGGTGTGCTGCTGCCGATCGTGCATTTCTACAACTGGCTGCTGCGGGTGGACGCACTGTCGGATCCGCTGACCAAGCTGTTGAACCGGCGCGGCCTCGACTCGCACCTGCCGCGCTTCTTCGGACGACGCTGCCACGAAGGCGTCTACGTGGTCACCCTCGATCTGGATCGGTTCAAAACCGTCAACGACACCTTCGGTCATTCGTTCGGCGACGAGGTGCTGGTGCGGACGGCCGCGCGCCTGCGGACGGCGGCGTCACCCGACGCCATCGTTGTGCGCACCGGCGGTGAGGAATTCATGGTGGTCGGTCACCTGCACGGTGCGGATATCGGCGCCGTCGCGGAACGACTACGGCACGCGATCGAAACCACGCCCGGCCTGCCGAGCGCCATCACCGCCAGCGTCGGCGCCGCAGAATTCGAGCCCGGTCGCCAGTGCGAGCAGCATCTCGCAACGACACCGCTTGATTTGTTCCGCAGCTCGGACTCGGCCATGTACCGGGCAAAGCAATTGGGCGGCAACACCGTTGTGATCGCCGATCCACTGGACGTATTTCCGCCCTTGCGCGACTCCCGCACGGCCTGACTCCGGCTCCTGGCGTACGGCGGTACTCATGAACCGACATCCCGGACCGATGAGTTTCGGCCATGGCGGTGGTCTGCACAGGAGACGCAACCGCTGAGGAGTCGCCATGCCGCTTCATGTTCAACGATCACCCGAGCACGTGGTCACCGTCGGTGATGTCGAGCTGTGGGTGACCGCCTTCGGGGATCACGGACAGCCGCCGGTATTGCTGCCGAGCACTTCGAGACTGTGCTGGGAAGATCAATTCTGCGATCGACTGGCCGGTGCCGGCCGGTTCGTCGTGCGCTATGACATCCGCGATACCGGCCGGTCGACTGCCTATCCGACCGGTTCGCCCGGCTATCGCCTCCGTGATCTGGTCTCGGACCTCATCGGACTGATGGATGCTTTCGAACTTCCGCGAGCTCATCTGGTGGGCTTCTCGGTGGCCGGATGGATCTGCCAGCTTGCCGCGCTCGACTATCGCGACCGGGTGTCCGCCCTGACCTTGATCAACACCCGTCCAACTTCGCCCGGCCCGGCGGACCCGGATCTGCCCGAACACTCCCACCGACTCACGGAGTTCATCACCAATACGCCCGCTCCGGATTGGTCCGATCGGGCGGCGGTGATCGACTATCGTGTCGAACAGGCCCGAATACGCGCGGGCACGAATGGATTCGACGAACAGCAGGCGCGGGAGCAGGAAAGCCGAATGGTCGACCGTACGACCAACATGGCCTCCAGCGTCTTCAACTTCGCGTATGTCGAGGCCGACCGTTGGCGGGAGCGTCTGGGCGAGCTCACTGTGCCGACTCTCGTTGCGCACGGTACCGATGACCCGTTCTTTCCGTACGGCAACGGACAAGCCATGGCTCGGGAGATCCCCGGCGCCACCCTGCTCCCACTGAACGGCATCGGCCACGAACTCCCGGCCACCACCTGGGATCAACTGCTCGCCGCCATGCTGGCACTCCAACCGGAATCCGTGTCCTAACCGGCCTCGACCGGTAACCGCAGCCCGTACTGCGCCAACGTGGCGGGTCTGCGCAGATCCCATCCATCGAGGTTGTAGCGCAACAGGATTCCGCGAAGTAAGGTGAGCCTTACTACGCCCCTTGGAGGCACTCATGACGACTACCTGGCTGGACACGCTGCTCCGGCAAACGCGGCGAGTCGGCGACTTCCCGTACCCGCATCAGGCCGCATTCCTGCTCGACAATCCGGTGCGGCGACTCTTCACCAATCCGCGAGACACCATCGACCAACTCGAACTGAGCGGCACCGAACAGGTCCTGGAGCTCGGCCCCGGACCCGGCTTCTACAGCCTCGAACTCGCGCGCAAGCTCACCGACGGCAGACTGGAACTGTTCGACATCCAGCCGCAAATGCTCGATAAGGCCCGCCGGAAACTGGCGGCTGCCGGATGCGACAACGTCGGCTTCCACAGTGGCGATGCCGGTGCGGGCCTGCCGTTCCCGGACGACTCGTTCGACGTCGCGTTCCTCGCCGCCGTGATCGGCGAAGTCCCGGACAAGCCCGCATGCATCCGCGCCCTCGCCCGCGCCTTGAAGCCCGGCGCACAACTCGCATTCTTCGAACACTTCCCGGACCCGGACCGCATGAGCGTGCCCCAACTACAGAAACTGGCTGAACCAGAAGGATTTTCCCTCCTCAACACCCGAGGCGATCGGTGGCACGACACCGTCCGCTTCACCCGCAATCCAAAACCAATCGAAAGCTAACGGACACCTGCGGTTTCGCCCACCTGACGCACAAACCACGCTCTTGACGCAAGCCGCAGCATCAGTCAAGAGCATGCAACCTACGTCAAGTCAGGCCCGGGGGTCGCGGGTGGTGGATACTCGCTGCTGTGCGTATCGAGATCTGTGTTGAGTCGGTTGGTGGGGTGCGGGTTGCTGAGGAGGCGGGGGCGGATCGGGTCGAGTTGTGTTGTGGGTTGTCGGATGGGGGGTTGACGCCGAGTTTGGCGTTGATCGAGGAGGCGGTGGCGCTTACCGCGAATACCCAAGTGCACGTGTTGATTCGGCCGCGGTCGGGGGATTTCCGGTACTCGGGTGACGAGGTTTCGGTGATGGTGCGGGATATCCATGCGGCTCGCGCGGCGGGTGCGGACGGTGTCGTCATCGGTGCGATCGATGCGGCCGGTGCGCTGGACCCGGCTTGTGCGGCGTTTGTGGATGCGGCTGAGGGCTTGGAGATCACGTTTCATCGGGCGATCGATGTCAGTGCTTCTTCGGAGCGTGCCTTGGATCAGGCGATCGCCTTCGGGTTCACCCGCGTGTTGACCTCGGGTAGGCAGCGTTCTGTTCTGGATGGCGCCCCGGTGATCAAAGAGCTGGTGCGGCAGGCTGGTGGGGCGATCGAGGTGATGGCGTGTGGCGGCGTGCGGCCGTCGAATGCGGTTCAAGCGATCGAGGCGACCGGCGTCTCGGCTTTGCATGCGGCGGTGCGAACGCCGGTTTCCGGGGATGCGGACAGTGCGGCGTTGTTCGCGGGAGTCGGTGTCCCCCAAGGGTTCGACCATTTCGACACCGACCCCGCCGAGGTGGCCACGCTCTGTGAGCTTGTTCGAGGCCGTTGAGTGTGGCTGCGGTCCGGCGGCAATCGCCGGACCGCTGTCAGCTCTAGCGGCTCGCCTCGATCAGGCGCTGCCGCAGCCAGGTGAGCGGGGTGGCGCCGCCGCCGATGGCGTAGCCGGGGTAGCTCTGGTGGATGCCGGACTTCAGGAAGTCGTCGACCTGACGCTTGCGTTCTTCGTAGGCCGAGTTGTTGAGCTGGTCGGAGAGCAGGCCGAGACCGCCGGCGGCGAGGGCGTCGGCGATGAGCTGGTTCGCCTGCTGCTGGTAATTGCCGAACAGGGCGGGGTTGGGGTTGGAGATCTGGGCGAACAGGCCGGCGAAGCGAGCGGCGAAGTCGCCGTCGGGGGTCGCGCAGTAGAGATCGCCCGCAGCACAGAAGGTGTAGGTCTGCGGGCTGAGCCAGCCGAAGCCGCCGATGCGCGGACCACCCGCACCCGCACCCGCGACGGGCGGGCCGATCAGGGTGTCGGTGGGCGAGCGCCGGGGATCGGAGATGAGCCCGACGAGCGCGACGCGATTGGGCGACACCACACCGAGTCCGGTGCCGATCTCGGCGGCCAGGTCACCGGCCGCGTCCGCACCCTGGCTGTAGCCGAGCAGCGCGAATCGGGTGTTGTCGCAGTGCTGCGCCATGGTGGAGATCAGCCCGCGCGCATGGTCGACGGCTTCGCCCTTGGAACGACCGTAGACGTCGCCCTCCCACGGAAACGCGGTCGCGGGGTACACCACATAGTCGGTCCGGACGTTGCCCGGCAAGTTGTCGGCGACCGCGGCGAGCATCCCCTTGCCCGGATCGGTGTTCGAGGTCTCCCAGGTACCGGGAACCGCTACGACATACATTTCGGGGCAGTCCTGCGGGGCGGCCTGAGCGGTCGCGGTGACGCCGATCGGTAGGGCGGCCGTGACCATCGCTGCCGCACAAGCGGCGGTGTTCTTCCATCGCGATAACATCGTGTACTCCGTGTTCACTGCCGGGCATGCCCGGTCGGCGAAGGCGCTCGGTGTCCGTTTGAGCGCCGATGACTGTCTTTTCTTCAGGTGGATACTTCAAGTTGTCGTCGGGAACGTCCCCGCAGCTAGGGAACAGTGTCCCCAGAAAGTCCGTCCGGCGCCAGCCTGTTCGACAGTACGGGAGGAGTATTTGCGTTGACGCACGGATTTCGAGTTGGCGACGGGTCGGCACAGCCCGAACGCGGCCGCCGACCTCAGCGCAGCAGGCCCGCGATCAGCGCCATCAGCGCCCGCTGCGCCTCTACCTGCGCGGTGCGCGGATCGGGTTCGTGCGCGACGATCAACCCCGCCTCGGTGACCGCGCTGAGCAGCAACTGCGCCAGCATCGGAATCGACGCGTCGACGATCAGCCCTGCGGCACGGGCACTTTCGAGCTGCGAGACGATCAGGCCGAGGCCGTGGCGGGCCTCGAATTCCCGCCACGCCTGCCACCCGAGCACCGCGGGCGCGTCCGACAGCGCGATCCGGACCATCTCGGGCCGCTGGCAGATCTCCAGGAAGACACCGAGCCCGATTGCCATGGTGGCCAACAGATCATCCGACGCGGGCGCCGCGGCGATCGCCGCCTCGATCTCCTCGGTGTTCTCCACCTCCAGCTGCTCGAGCACGGCCAGGAACAGGCCACGCTTGTCGCCGTAGTGGTAGTTCAACGCACCCCGGGTGACGCCCGCGGCGATGACGATCTGCTCCGCCGAGACGGCGGTAAAGCCGTTTTCGGCGAACAACTTTCGGCCTGCCTGCTCCAGCACAGTCCGAGTACTACGCGAACGTTCTTCTTGACTACGGTGTTGCATGGAGCCGAGTGAACTCCAAAATAAGCTCGGTAAGCAACTCCGGTTGATCCTCAGGGCTCGCTGTATAGGAATCTTCTATGAAACGCAAGGTGGCGTTCGGCAGCTCCTTGACCAGCCGTTCGGCCAGCGGAATCGGGAACAGCTTATCGTCCTTGGCCCAGGCGAGCAGTACCGGGATCTTGATCTCCGGATAGTGCTTCGCGGCTTCGAGGGTGTAGCGGCTGCTCACGGCCTTCAGGAAGCGGCGCAGGTCGTGCCGGATGGCGCCGGAGTTGCGGCTCGGCAGCAGGTAGGAGTCGATAACATCATGCGGCACAGGATGTTTGGCCACCCAGCCGAGCGCGATCGGCAGCGGGTGCAGCGCGCGAATACGCAGCAGTTCGGTCACCGGGCGAATCGATCCGGGGATCCGCGCGATCGGCGGCAGAATGTTGAACGGCGGCGGCAGGAATCGGTCGTAACAATCCACCGAATTCAGCACCACCCGGCCGATCCGATCGGTGCTCCGGCTCAGCAGCATCTGCACGATCGCGCCGCCGGTGTCGTTGGCCACCAGGGTGACGTCGGTGAGGTCGAGCGCGGTCAGGAAGTCCGCGATCCGGTCGGCCAGCCCGGGCAGCGAGAGGTCGGCGTCGGGCACCGGGATCGAATGCGCACCGAGCGGCCAGTCGGGGCTGAGGCAGCGATGACCCGCGGCGGCGATGGCGGGCACCACCTTGCGCCAGAGATTCGCGTTGACGAGCAGCCCGTGCACGAAGACCACCGGCGCGCCGGATCCCGTGTCGTGGTAGCGAATTCGGCCGCTGGGCAGATCCACCTCATGTGCCGGGCCGAGCGAAGTACTGTGTCCCATGTTCCCTCCGGTGTGGTAGGCACTCTGAAATTTACATACATACCGCATGTATGTCTACTGCCGATGGGCAGCCCGGCTACCGCGCCGATGCTGGTTTCGATTGTGGCGCACCGACAGTCACCTCCGCGCCGGAATCGTCGGCGCCGCGCTTGGACCGCCGCCCGGAGAACCGGCGCATCAGTGGATCGTCCACCCAGTGATAGATCGCCGCCGCGGCCACCGTCGACAGCACCAGGCTGAGCCCGGCCCAGCCGAGCCAGCCGAACAGCCCGAATTGCTTGCCGCCCACGAAGAATCGAGTAACCAGCACCATGACCGGAAACTGGATCAGGTAGAACGCGTAGGAGATGTTGCCTAACCACACCATCCGCGGCATCGAGTTCAGCCCGCGAATGCCGGCCAGATCGCGCGCCGCCAGCGTGGCCACCACCGCCGTCATCGGGCCGACCAGCAGCGCCGACATCTTGTAGTTCACCGGAACCATCCAGGTGGCGACGTATGCGATGGCGAGCGCGCACAGCGGCCAGCGCACAGTGGTCAGCCGCCAGCGCCCCTCCAGCACCAGCCGCCCGGCCAGCACGCCGAGGAAGAACTCCGGCAGCCGCGACGGCGGGAAGTTGTAACTGAGCCAATACGACGGCGACACCGGGATATCCGGCTGCCGGAACCACGCCTGCGACGCGTGTAACTCGAAGTACGGCGAGTCGTCACCCGGAACCAGCCGTGGGGCAAAGGTATTCGCGATGCCCTTCGGTCCGTCCACCCAGAGGTAGTACCCCGTGTGGATGGCCAGGATCAGCACGAGCAGCCCGCCGAGCCACCACCACAGCCGAGCGCTCGGTATCCGCCGCACCAACGGCAGCAGCAGCGGAAAGCTGAAGTAGAACAGGATTTCCGAGCACAGCGACCAGGACGGCACGTTCAGCCCGCCCACCGTCGTCCACTTCGGCACCCAGGTGTGCACCAGCAGCAGATTCGGCACCCACAGCACCAGCCGATGCAGCGGCACGCTCGCCAGCACGATGAACGCCAGCGCCGCCACCAGGTGCGTCGGATAGATCTTCAGCACCCGCCGCCAATAGAACCGCGGCACCGAACTGCCCGGCTTGAACGACCAGAAGATGATGAACCCCGACAGCACGAAGAAGAACGTCACGCCCGCCGCGCCGAGCTGCATCGGCATCACCTGGTGGATGTGCCGGAACAGCTCGGACTTCTGGAACGGATACACCGGCAGAAACACCAAGGCGTGCAACAGAAATACCGCGAACGCGGCCCACCACCTGGCGCCCGTCAGCGACGGCAGCGCGGGCCGCCGCCGCTCGACCTCCCGCGATACCGCCACCGGCGCGCTCACCATGATCAGCCCGCGATCAGCCGCTGTAGCGCCGCCGCGACGACGCCGTCACCGTGCGAGGACGGATGCACCGGGGTGCCCATCAGCTCGCTGCGCGGGTCGAGAATGCCCGCGAGCCACGGCTGCGGCGAGCACAACCCGTGCCCGGCGGTGACCGCCTTGGCGTCGAAGAAGTCCACACCGAGGAGCTGGGCCGCCTCCCGCTGCGCCACGTCCATCCGGTCCCACAGCTGGATGGCCGAGCCGGCCCTGGTCTGCACGATGGAGCCGACGCCGAGCACATCGACGCACCAGGTCTGCTGACCGGGGGCGTTCATCTCCGGGTAGCCGACGAACACGATCCGCGCGTTGGGCGCGTAGTACCGCACGTAATCCACCACCGGCTTGATGCGATTCACGTACTCCTGGGTGTTCACCCCGCGAAAGTCGGTGGCACGGCCCTGTTCCGCGGCCTCGGGGCCACAACCACGGATCACGTCGAGCACGCAGTTCAGCAGGGTCTGCCGCAGCCGCACCGTGTTCTCGCCCCAGGCATCGTTCAGGCCGGTCTGGATGAGCACCGTCTTGGTCCGCGGTCCGAACGAGCCCTGCGAGTCCGCGCCGCGTGCCTCGTGCGCGAGGGTGAATCCGGGACCGCTCACCAAAGAGGCGCCCCGACAGGACATGTCGACGAAATCGTTGGTGCCCCAGATGCCGAGACCCTGAGCCAGCTGGGTGGGCCACGAGGTCGGGCCGTGCGAGCAGTCCGGTTGCGCACCGGGCGAGACGTTTTCCAGCGCGGCGGCGATATCGCCGTTCGCGGTGAACGAGTCACCGAGCACCACAAGGGATTTCCCGCCATCGGGCTCGGCGGAGGCGAACGGGGCCGAGGCCAGCAGCAGCGCGGACGCCATGCTCATGGTGGCGGCGGCCAATGCGCGGTAACGGGTCGAGAGCTTCATGTGCTTCCTTGTCGGGTGCGCGGCAGAGTCAGTAGCCGGGTTTCGGTTCGAATCCGGGATCGGGCAACGTCGGCGGCTGCGGCTTGGGCGGCGGCGGTTGCTGCGGTTGAGGTTGCTGGGGTTGAGGTTTCGGCGCGGGGGCTGGAGCCGGGACAGGCGCGGGGGCAGGGGCCGGAGCGGGCGCAGGGGCTGGTTCCGGCGCGGGCGCGGGCGCGGGCGGCGGCGCGACTTCCGGTGCCGCACTGGATGGTGCGGGCGCGACCGACGACGCGGGCGCGAGCACTGGCGACGGTGCCACCGAACTGCTCGGCGTGGTCGACTTCGCCTCCTCCCCGCATGCCGCGGCACCGAACGCGATGCCGCACAACGCGACCGCCGCGACGCTGCGCCGGATCAACCTGCTCCGATTACTGGTCGATGTCATTCGCAATCTCTCCCAACTCGTTCCAGGCGAATCGGGTGATCCCCTGGTGTGCAGCCGTTTCCGACGCCGAATTCACGCGGTGAGCTCGTCGAGCGTCGGCATCTTGCCCGAGATCGGGTCGCCGGTGAAATCGCCGATCCAGCCGTCCGCCTCCTCGAAGAACCGGATGGCGCAGAACCGGGGCACCGCGCCCATGTCGAACCAGTGCGTGGTCCCGGCGGGCACCGAGATCAGATCGCCCTCCTCGCAGACCACCGCGAACACCCGGTCACCGAGGTGCAGATAGAAGCAACCCCGGCCCTCGACGAAGAAGCGAACCTCGTTCTCCGCGTGCCGGTGTTCGTCGAGGAACCGCTCGCGCGCGCCCTTGGCCCGCAGCCGCCAGCCCTCGTTCTCGGGATCGGGCACCATCCGCACCACGTCCACCAGCTGGTACCCGCCCGAGGCGCACACGGCGTCCACTTCGGCGCGGTAGGCGGCGATCACCTCCGCTTCCTCGGCGCTGTCGTCGAGTTCCTTCGTCGGCCATTGGTCGAGCTGAATACCGAACGGCTGCAACAGTTTCACGATCTCGTCGCGATCGGTGGTGCGTACCAGCACGTCGTTACGATCGTCTTCGGCCATCACCTGCACGATGGTCATGACTGACCTCCTTCGGTCGTTGTGCTCCGTAGGTCTAGTTGGCACAGCATTTCCAGGCACTCCATCCGATTGAGTGCGGTCTCCAGATCGGGCCCCCAGGTGGTCGCGCCGTGCCGGTCGATCAGCAGTGCGGGCGGCGAGTCCGGGGTGCACAACGCGGCGAGCTCGGCTGCGATGCGCGGCACGTCCGCGTGATTGGCCAGCACCGGCACCGCGAGCGGCCCCGCGCCGCGCGGCCCGAATCCCTTGACGATCTCGAAGTCGCCGAACCGAACCGTGCCCGGCCCGGCCCGCGTCGCGACCAGGGTGGCGTGCGGCGGGTGCGCGTGCACGATCGCGCCGCAGTCCGGGAACGTGCGATAGAGCGCGGCGTGGATGCTGACCTCGGCCGACGGTCGGCCCGACTCCCCTACCGGCGCACCGGTTTCCGCGTCCACCGCGACCAGATCGGCCGCGCTGAGCTCACCCTTGCTCCGGCCGCTCGCCGTGATCAGCGCACGGCCGCCGGGCACTCGCACCGAGAGGTTGCCCGCCGTGCCGTCCAACCAGCCGCGCCGATACAGCCGCGCGGCGGCCGCCGGAATGCCGTGGCCGAGCGCCGGACGTAGTGTGCGTCGTTCGGTGACCACTGCGGTCACCAGATCGCGCGGTGTCACGTCGAAGGCCGGGTTGTACGCGTCGGTGCCGGCGGGCGCGACCGGCTGACCGGCGAACGAGCTGACCTCCACAGCGGCGCGCTGCTCGATCACGATCGACGCACCGTCCGAGATCGTCTCGTCCACAGTGGATTCCGGCGCGACGACGACGAACGGGATACCCGCTCGCGCTGCGGCCAGGGCCAGCGGATAGCTGCCGATCTTGTTGGCGACGTCGCCCTCGGCGGTGATCCGGTCCGCGCCGATCAGCACGCAGTCGACCAGACCCGCCGCGATGGCCGCGGAGCTCGCGGAATCCACGCAAATCCGATGTGGGATACCGGCTTCGGCCAATTCCCACGCGGTCAGCCTGGCGCCTTGGAGCAGCGGCCTGGTCTCCCCCGCGAGTACTGATTCCAGCCTGCCGCGTTGGGCGAGCTCACGGATCGTACCGAGCGCGGTGCCCCAGGCAACGGTCGCCAATCTGCCGGTGTTGCAATGGGTCAGCACCCGCAGCCGATCCCGGCTCGACAAGGCCAGCACCTCGTCGGCGGCCCGCGCCGCCATCGTCCGGTTGACCTGTTCGTCCGCAGCCAGCAGCGCGAGCGCCGTATCCAGCACCGCCGCAGGCCCATCCGCCAGCGACGTGAGCACCCGGCGCACCGCCCAGCCCAGATTCACCGCGGTCGGCCTGGCCGCCGCGATCCGCTCGGCGTCGGCGCGCACCGCGGCATGGTCGTCGCCGTGCTCACGGGCCGCCAGCGCCACCGCGAGTGCCCCGGCCGCGCCGATCGCGGGCGCGCCGCGGATGGTCAGTGTCTTGATGGCCGCGATGACCTCATCGACCGTGCCCAGCGCGACGACCCGGTATTCGCCGGGCAGTGCGCGCTGATCCACGGCGTGGACGGTGCCGTCCACCCAGTCCAGTGAGCGTTCCATGATGCGCTCAGGCCGCGACGGTGAACACTTCGAACTGGTACACGAACGCGTAATCGTCGTGGTAGAGCGCCGCACACAGCTCGTCGTCGCGGTGCAGCAGGTCGAGCAGTTCGGGTGCGGGCGTGTGCCTGGACAGGAAGTTGCGGTAGACGATCCGCGCACCCGGCCGTGCGACCCGCACGACCTCCTTCATCAGGGTGCCGAACTGCTCCCGGTCGATGCAGCTGGTCACGTCGGACAGGGAGAACTTGTCGACAGACCGGTCCGGCAGCGAGCGCAGGTGATCCATCAGGTCGGCCCTGACCACGTTCACGGCGGTGTCCGCGGCCCGGATGGCCGCCACACTGTCGCGTAACAGATAGTGCGGCAGCACCTCTCGGTTCAGGTACTTGCCGTTGAACATGAAGGTGACCCAGTCATTGTCCTTGGCAAGGTGATTGGTGAGCGTGTGGTCCAGCCGCTCCAGCACGTAGTCGCCGCAGGACTGCACGTCGGTGACCACCCGATAGGAGTCGTCGTTGAGCACCGTTTTCAGCGTGCGTTCGGTGAAGCCGTTGCGCACCATGGCCCGCCACAGCCTGCCGTCGATGCGGGTGCGGTAGATCCGGCGCTGGGTCTCCAGATCGGGCGCGGTGAACAGTTCACGCATGCCCGCGCCGTAGAGCAGCCGCATCGCCGGGGCGACCACCCGCACATACAGCTGCTCATGGCGGCCCGCCTGGAGCACGCCCTTCTCGATTGCCTTGTGGTACTTGGTGAAATAGGAGACCGCGCCACGCGAGAGCTTCGGTGCGAGCTCCTCGAACAGCTGCCAGCGGTGCGCGGACTCGTCGACGCCGAGGAACTCGAGCAGCGTGTCGTACGAAAAGTGCCGGATGGCAGCCAGTTTCAGCTCCAGCAGATACGTCTGCCCGGCCGAGCTGTCCACCGAGGTGACGGTGGCCGGATTGCCGACCACCAGGCTCAGCGCCCGGCAGCCGCTGCCGGTCACCGCGAGCACGTTGTCGCCCTCGGCGATGTCCAGCGCGCGCAGCTCCGAGCGGGAGTCTTCGTCGCAGGTGCTGTACAGCAGCCAACGTTCGTTGGTTTCAGCACTTTTCATGATGTGTACCTCTCCGAGCAAAGCGTGTTGTCATGCGTTGGCCACGTCGGCCTGGTTGTCGGCGGGTGCGGGCTCCGGCACCGGCGGGTGGGCGGGCAGCAGCGTGCCGGCCACGACGGCGGCGACCGCGCAGATGCCCGTCACCACCAGGCAGGACACCTGGAAGCCGTGCAGGAAGGCCGATTGCGCGCCGTCGGCCAGTGCCTCCGCCACCGCATTCTGGCCGCGGGCGGCCAGACCCGCGGCGGCCTGCAGTGCCGCGCCCACCGAGTCCCGGCTGTGCTCGAGCAGTTCCGGCGGCACGCCGGGCACGCTGCCGTCGGGCAGCTTGTTGTTGTACAGCGAGTGGTGCACGCTGCCGACCACGGCGATGCCGAGGGTGCCGCCGAAAAGCCTTGTCGCATCGTTCATTGCCGAGCCGATGCCAGCCTTGGCGGCGGGCACCACGCCCATGATGGCCTCGGTGGCCGGCACCGCGACCGAGCCGATGCCGAGCCCGATCACCACCATCTGCGCCGCGATCAGCCAGTAGCTGGTCTCGATGCCGTCGATCGAGAACCAGGCGTAGGCGCTGGCCATGAGGACCAGCCCCGCCGTCACCACGATCCGGGTGCCCAGCTTGATCACCAGCTTGCCGCCGACCACCGAGCCGATGATGATCGCGACCGCCACCGGGATGAGCCGGACACCGGCGCCGAGCGGGGTGTAGGACTTCAGGAACTGGAAGTACTGGGTCACCAGGAAGGTGAAGCCGTTCAGCGTGAAGAAGGTGATGGTGATCGTCGCGCAGGCGGCCGAGAACCGCAGGTTCCGGAACAACCGCACGTCGATCATAGGATGCGCGGTGTTCAGTTCGCGCCACACCAGACCGGCGAAAAGCGCTGCCGCGCCGACGAATCCGAGCAGGCTCAGCGCACTCAGCCAGCCGCGGTTCGGCGCTTCGATGATGGTGTAGACGAGCAGCCCGATCGCCGTCGTCGACAACACCAGGCCCGGGAAGTCCAGGCCCGGCGTCTCCGGATCCCGCGAATTCGGCACCAGCAGCGCGACGAGCAGGATGCACACCAGGCCGACCGGCACCACCACCACGAACACGCTGCCCCACCAGAAGTGCTCCAGCAGTACACCGCCCAGGATGGGGCCGAGCACCACGCCGATGCCCGACACCGCACCCCAGACGCCGATCGCCGCGGCACGCTCGCGGCGCTCGACGAAGACGTTGGTCAGGATCGACAACGTCGACGGATAGATGAGCGCCGCACCGAGACCCATCACCGTGCGTGCGGCGATCAGCTGACCGGTCGACGTGCACAGCGCACCCATACCGGTCGCCACGGTGAAGACCAGCAGACCCGCCAACAGTGTCGATCGCCTGCCGAATCGGTCACCGAGGCTGCCGGCCGCGAGCACCAGCGCCGCGAAGGTCAGCGCGTAGGCGTCGATGATCCATTGCAGCCCACTGGTACTCGAACCCAGTTCGCGTACCAGGCTCGGCAGCGCCAGGTTCACGATCATCGCGTCCATGTAGATCGCGATGACGCACAGGCACAGCACTGCGAGCACGAGCGATTTCGTTCGCGAGGTCGTGCTGGTCACGGCCGGTGTTGTCATGAAATATGCACCCCTGCTTCGTTCTTCGCGCGCATCGCCGTCGCGGCGAGTGCGGCCTGGAATGACAGTGCGATCACGTCGTTGGTGACGAGCACCGCACCGCGGGTCAGGTCGCCGACCACGTGGATGCCGCGCACCGGCGCCCCGGCGCCGTCGAGCGGCTCGAAGGTGCTGACGTCGATGCGCACCCCGCCGAGCGGATGCGCCGTCAGCAGGTTCGCGTCGAGCAGCGCGGCGAGCAACGGTTCGGTGCGCAGCGCGGGCTCGTCGGTGGCCGAGCCGGTCGCGTTGATCACCACGTCCACCTGCTGCACATGGTCCTCGGTGAATACCTCGAACCCGGTGGCGTCAGCCACCACGTGGTAGAGCCCGCCCAGCACCTGCCACCGCCCGGCGTCCATCGCGTCGAGCACCCGCCGCGCGGTCTCCGGCGGGATCGGCGCGCCGTGCACCAGCAGCGGCGTGAGCCACTCGGCGAAGAACTCCACTCGATCGGCCTCGGCGAGCAGCTGCCAGGCGGGCAGCAGCAGCGGGGAGGCGCCGTTGACCACCTGCTGCCAGCCGCGTTCGGTGCCCGCCTCGACCTCGGCCAGCTCGGCGGCGAGCGTCGCCCGGGTGGTCGGACCGCAGTCTCGGACCTGCGACCAGTCCGGCGGTTCGGCCGACGCCGCCTCGATGTCGGCCATCAGCGCCCGGCCGAAGTCCGCCAGCCGCAACGTGCCCGCATCCGCGGCGGCGCGCATGCATTGATCGACGTGGGGTACCGGCGCGGTGGTCTCCGGGCCGCGCAGCCGGGGCAGCCGCCCCGATCGGGAGGCGAACAGCACCGGGCCGCTGTGGCCGCGCGCCGCGAGCGTCAGTCCGGTGTCGATCGCGGTGAGCCGGGTACCGAGCACCGCGACGCCGGCGTCGGCGGGGACTGCGGGCAGCCGCCATGGGTCGTCGAAATACCCTGGCTGCCCGGACAATTCGGGGAACGGATCGTGCTGCGCCAGCATCCCGACACAGATCGCCACCCGATCGGCCCGGTAGCTCCCGCCACCGGCACAGTGCACCAGCCAGTTTCCCGGCTCGCCGGTGATCCCGACGGCGTCGTCCTGAACGAGATCGACCACCACTCCAGCGGCCGCCGCCTGCTTCACCGCCTGATCGAAGACGTCGCGCAGGTAACGGCCAAAGGCCGCGCGGGACGGGAACTCCGCGACCGGCTCCCCCGTCACCGCGGCCTGTTCGGTCAGCCAGCGCTGAAGTTCCTCGGGGTCACCGAGATTCAGCGCCGACTTGGCCGCCCTGGTGTTCAACAGGTGCGTCGGCTCCGGTGTGCCGAACGCGAGATGCGGTGCGGCCGGGTCACGGTCGATCACCACATAGCGCGAGCCCGCGGCCAAGCCGGGCAGCAGCTGCCTGGCCAGCGCCGTCCCGGTCGGCCCACGCCCGATCTGCACGACGACCGCCGTGTCCGGGTCTTTCTCCATCAGTCCGACCTCGAATCCTGTTCTCCCGATGTGGCTCTCACGTGACGATCAGCGCCTCGCCGGCGAGGAACCGGTCCAGCGGGTCGGCGATGCTCACCCGGGACGGCGGGTGGAAGGCCAGGCCGCGACAGGCGGTGTAGAACAGCGCACTCGAGCCGACCATGAAGCCGACGCCGCCGAGCAGCTCGGTGGCCAGCGCCGAGGTCCGCTCGACCGTGCGCTGCACCGCGAACCGCACATGCAAAGCGCGCGCGACGGTTTCGGCGTCGGCGCGACCGTTCATGATGTCGGTGGCGACGGACTCGATTCCGGCCATCCCGGCGTCCAGCTCGCTCACCAGCAGCATCCGATCGACCGCACTGCCGCGCCGCTGGACGAGCACCTGCTCGGCCAGTCCGCTCGCCATGCCGAGATAGCAGGCCGACACCAGCAATTCGAAGGTCAGCCAGCCCGCGGTCAACGCGGCGTTCAAGCTGTCGGTCTTGCCGAAGAACGACACCGACTCCTCGGGGATCTCGACGTCGGTCAGCACGACCTCTTCGGTTTCCGAGCCGGGGAAGACCAGCCCGTTGCCGAGCGGGCGCACCTCGAGGCCCGGCGAATCCGCCGGAATGATCACCAGCGCAAGCTGTTCCTCGTCCTCGCCGTCCGGGCGCAACATGACGCTCGCGGTGAGGATGTCCATCGACCGCGACAGGCTGCACGGCTTCTTGCTGCCGGAAAGCTTCCAGCCGCCGGGCACCCGCTCGCCGCGCAGCTTGGGCGCGATGACGCTCGCGCTCGGCACGCCTTCGGCGAACGCCGACGCCAGGTACAGGCCACCCTGGGCGACCATGCCGAGCATCGCCTCGGTGGTCGGGCCGGGCGGGATCGCGGCGACCGTGCACGAGTGCATGTTCACCGCGATAGCCAGTGAGGGCGAACGACTTCCGAGCACCCGGTGTACCTGCGCGGCCTCCAGCAGCGAGGCGCCGAGACCACCCGCCTCCTTACCGATCAGCAGGCCCGCGCCGCCGGCCGCCCGAAACAGGCTCAGTCCAGGACTATCGGTGGATTCGAGGATGTCCAGCGCAACCTCGCCCAGTTTGGCATCGAGTCCGGGCACGTACCGCTCGGCGGTCTCTCGTTCCCTCGACATGAATCGCATTGCTATCTCCCATGATTGACCCCCGATGTTTCGTTGGTACGGGGTCAGACGACGAACAGTTGATCGGCGAGCATCTCGTCGAGGCTCTTCTCGAACGCATTCGCGATCTGGTCGAGGTCCTCGGTGGTGTGTGCGGCGCTGATCAGGAAGCTGTGCAGCTCAGGCAGATACACCTGATGCTTGCGCATGTAGTAGGCCAGCGCGATGGTGGCCTTGAAGTTGCTGCCCGCCATCCGTTCTCGGTACAGCCCCGCCTCGCGGTGGCTGAAGTTGAGCGAGAAAATCGAGTTACGGGCGTTGATCCGGCAGGCGATGTCGCGCTGCTCGGTGGCCGCGCGCAGCATGGTGGCCAGGCGCTGGGTGTTCTCCTCCAGTTCGACGTAGATCTCTTGGTGCTCACGCAGATAGGTCAGGGCGGCCAGCCCGGCCGTGCAGGTCAGTGAGTTGCCGCTGAGCGTGCCGCCGGCGAAGACCTTGTTCTCGTAGTCGTAGAACGGATCCTGCGAGCTCTTCGCCAGGTCCACGATCCGCGCGGCGCCGACCACCGCGCCACACGGCAGGCCGCCGCCGATCACCTTGCCGAGGCAGGTGATGTCCGGGTGGACGTCGGCCAAGACCTGCACCCCGCCGTAGGCGACGCGGAAGCCGGAGACGACCTCGTCGAAGATCAGCGGAATGTCGAGTTCGGTGCAGAGCTTGCGTAATTCGCGCAGGAACTCCAGCTTCAACGCCACCACCGAGGTCGGCATCGGCTCCAGGATCACGCAGGCCAGTTCGTCGGCGTGCTCGCGCAGCCGGGCCAGCCCGTTGATGTCGCCATACTGCATGACCACCGTGTTGTCCACGGTGCCCGGGTCGGAGCCGAGCGAACCGGCCACCGGCTCGGGCCGCTTGCTGTCACCGGAGAACCGGAACCACGAGCTGACCATGCCCTGATCGGAGAAGCCGTGGTAGTGGCCCTCGAACTTGGCCACCATGGTGCGCCGCCGGTAGCCGCGGCACATCCGGGTGGCGATCATGATCGCCTCGGTGCCCGAGTTGCACAGCACCGCCTTCTGCGCGGCGGGGAACGCATCGACCAGCAGTTCGGCCAGCTCGATCTCGGCCGCGTTGCCGATACCGTTCACCAGGCCGCGTTCGGTGCCCGCCGTGATCGCGGCATTGATCACCGGGTGGGCGTAGCCGAGCAGGTGCGGGCCGTAACCGCCGGACAAGTCGAGGTATTCGTTGCCGTCGAAGTCGCGCACGCTGCCGCCCGCGGCCTCCTTGACGAACACCGGGAACCCGCTGGGAAAGAAGTAGCGGTCGATGTGGGTCGGCGCGACCAGCGTGTCGCGGGCCCGGTCGCGCATGGCCAGCGAGGTCGGCATCTGCGCGGCGAAGCCGGTCTCGAAGCGCTTTTCGATCTCGGCGTTCATGTACGGCGAGTAGCGATCGGTGAACTTGCGTGCGTTGGCCCAGATGTCGATATTCGGGTCGATCTGGGAGGCGAAACCCTCACAGGACAGGAAGACCAGCTCGACCTTGGTGAAGTTGGTGGTGTACTGCGCGTCGTACTTGCGCAGCACGTTGCTCACATCGTTGAAGTACGACACGGTCGACCACTGATTCGAGCTGATGTCGAAGTGGTAGCGCAGCACCTCGGCCATCTCGGCGTTATAGGTCTCGCGGTTCGCGTCGAGCTTCTTGTTCGTCAACACGAAATAGCGGGTGAAGCGGTCGATCGCGACGTCCCACTCCTTGCGGGTGCAGGCGTAGTAGAACGAGGACAGGCCCCACTTCTCGTCCTCGCTCAGCTCCACCGTGACGCCGTAGTCCAGCAGGATCAGCGAACCGTCCGCGGTGAACATGACATTGCCGGGATGCGGATCGCCGTGGCAGATGCCGTGCATGTACAGCATCGTGTAGATCACGTCCTGCAGCCGCTGCGCCAGCCGCTCACGCGGGAATCCGACTGTCTCCGACAGCTTTCCGGGGATGCCATCCATGAACTGCATCACCAGCATGCGCGAGGTGACCAGTTCGGGCAGCACGGTCGGCACCTGAACGTAAGGGTGCGCCTTGAAGTTCGCGCCGATCCGCCGCTGCTGCTCGGCCTCGTAGGTCATGTCGGCCTGTGGCCGCAGCAACCGGGCCACCTCGTCGAATCGCTTGGGCAGGTTCAGTTCCCGCACCCGCGGCGTGGCGCGGTGCACCACCTTCAGCACCGAGCCGATGGCGCTGAGGCTTTCCTCGATCTGTTGCGGCACCGAGTCTTTGACCAGTTTCACCGCGACCTTACGGCCGTCGAGCAACTCGGCGATGTGCACCTGCGCGACCGACGCGCTGGCCACCGGGTCCAGATCCAGGGAACGGAAGGTGTTTTCGAGTGGGCCGCCGAGCTCACGTTCGATCGCCCGGCGCGACGCCTCTTTCGACATGTGCGGCGTCTGATCCTGCAGCACGCGCAGGGTGTCCACCCAGGACGGCGGCAGCAGATCCGAACGGGTGGCGGCGATTTGGCCCATCTTGATATAGATCGGGCCCATCCGGAGCAGGAACTCCAGGATGGCGTCCGCGCGCCGCTGCTCGGCGCCCTTGACGTCGCGCTGCCGCAGCGCCGCGATCGAATACTCCGCGGCGCCGAGCGCCGAGAAGGTGGCCGCCTTGGCCAGATGCTTGAGCATGGTTAACCAGTTCCGATCAGGCTCAGAAGACGAAGGAGAACGCGCCGAAGGACATGCCTGCGCTGCCGACCCAGCCGACCGCCCGGTCGCCGGGGCGTAATCGCCCGGCCGCGACCGCGGAGGCGATGGCGGCGGGCACCGACGCGGACACCACGTTGCCGGTGGTGTCGTAGACGTGATGGATCACCTCGCCCAGGCCGACCTTGTCGGCCATGCTCTGCCAATAGCGCTTGCTCGACGCGTGCGTGAACAGCGCGGCCACCTCGTCGATCGGCACGTCGAGCCGCTCGAAGACTGCGTGCGCGTCGGCCGCGCCCGCCTCGTGCATCTCGAAGCCGTAGGAGGTGAAGAAGCCGACGCCGTTCGCGGCCAGCTTGTCCGACGGCTCGCAATAGCCCTCGTAGCCGTCGAGCGTCACGTTGCACAGCGGGGCCAGGTCCGGGCGCGAGGCGAAGTGGAACTCCCACGGCTCGTTGTCCTCGGCGGTGAGCACGGTCGCGGTGGCCGCCTCGCCGAGGGTGTAGGCGGGGAAGGTCGATTCCAGCGCCTCCAACTGCCGCATCCGGAACAGGTGCGGGAACACCGCGCCGCCCCAGCGCAGGTTGAACTCCGCGTTGACGATCATCGCCCTGCGGAATTGCCCTGTCCGGAAAAGGGATTCGGCGACCTGCACGGCCCTGGTCCAGCTCATGCAGGCATCGAGGATGTCGAAGCAGTGCGCGTTGGTCAGGCCGATCGCGGCGGCCGAGTGATACGCGCCGCCCGGCTCGATGAAGCCGCGGCCGATGCCGGTGTAGATCAGCAGGTCGATGTCGTCCGGGCGCAGATCTGCCTGTGCCAGTGCGGAATTGGCCGCGTCGCGGAGCAGTTCGATGGGTCGTTCCCCGGCGTCGAGCCACTGCCGCGATTCCGAACCCGCGTAACGCAGGTAGTAGTCGACCTTGCGCAGCGCGGCGTCGAGGTCGCCCTCGAAGTAGTCCGCGCTGTGTTCGGCGATCAGGTCGGTGATGTCGGTATTGGTCACGGTGCGGGCGGGTAAGCCCGCGGCCACCGAACGAATCTTCATCGCTACTGAGCTCCTACGCCGGTGGGATCGGTGACCGGCGTTTCGAGCGGCGCCGCAGTGGGATTGGGCACGAGATGGTCGGCGATGCGGCCGGTCATGTCGTCGATCGTTTCGGCGTCCCACATCAGTTCCGGCGGGAACCGCTTGCCCGACCAGGTTTCCAGGTGGTCGTGCAGGTTCATCTGGTCGACCGATCCGAGCCCGTGCTCGACCAGCGAGCGGCCGGTATCCACCTGCGCCACATCGGAACCCATGTGCTGGGCGATCCACTCGTGCACCTGGGTCAGCAGGCCCTGCTGCACCAGTTCGCGCATCGACGGCATGCCCGGCGCGCCCGAATTGTCGTGCGCGGTTGATGTTTCGGTGATGGTCACCAGACCCTCCCAGCGGTGGACCTCGCTCAAACGGCCCGCGAGGAAATCGGCCTTGCATTGCTGGCGGCGCATTTTGCCGCTGGTGGTGCGTGGAATGGTGCCCTGGCTGATGAACACGATCACCGACGGCGCGAGCGCGTGCTTGCGCGCGACCGCGTCGTGCACCACGGTGACCAGCTGCGCCGGACTGGCGTCGGCGCGATGTTCGGCGACCAGCACCAGGTTTTCCTGACCGTCCCGGTCCACCGCGAAGGCGATTACCGCGCCGGCGCGCAGCGAATCGTCGCTGACGACCACGGTGGCCTCGATGTCCTCCAGGTAGTAGTTCACGCCGTTGACGATCATCAGGTTCTTGACCCGGCCGCAGATGAAAAGCTCTTCGTCACGCAGGAATCCGAGGTCACCCGTGCGCAGGTAGGTCTTGCCGTCGTCGGCGCCGGCGATCGTCGCGCGGAAGGTCTGTTCGCTCTCCTCCGGCCGTCCCCAATACCCCGGGGACACGATCGGTCCGCTCACCCAGATCTCGCCGACCGTGTCGGCGGGCAGGCGTTCGCCGGATTCCGGTGCGACGATGGCGATTTCGGTGTCCATCACGGCCCAGCCGCAGCCGACCAGCTCGGTGCTCGCCGGTCCGGTCGCCGGCTCGACCCGACGCAGACCGAGCGCGGTCTCGTCGAAATGGGCCGAGGTGAACGCGACGCCGGACGAGCCGGACGTCACCTTGAGGGTGGCTTCGGCGAGTCCGTAGCCGGGGGTGAGTGCGGTGCGCGGCAGGCCGTGCGGAATGAAGGTGGACCGGAAGCGATCCAGGGTGGCCTTGCGGACCGGCTCAGCGCCGTTGGACACCAGCCGCCAGCTGCTCAGGTCGAGCCCCGCGCGCTGCTCCGGCGTGGTCTTGTCCACGCAGAGGTCGAACGCGAAGTTCGGCGAACCGCTATGTGTGCCTCGGTATTCCGAGACGGCGGCCAGCCAGCGGATCGGACTCTTCACGAAGGTGGCAGGCGCCATCAGCACCGCCTTGGTGCCGGTGAACACCGGCATGAGCACGCTGCTCACCTGGCCGAAGTCGTGGAAGTGCGGCAACCAGGACACCACCACGCTGGTGCTGTCCACGCCCCAGCCGTAGACCAGTTCCGCGCACTGGTGCAGCGCCATCGTGTGGTCGATGATCACGCCTTTCGGCGTCGACGTCGATCCGGACGTGTATTGCAGATAGGCGATATCAGTAACCTGGAATTCCGGGTACGCGGTCTGTTTCGCCTCGTCGGCGACCGCTTCACCAGCTTTCACCGCGGCCGATTCGACAATTCGCGGTAAACCCTTGATGAACAGGTCGTCGGACAGCGAATCCATTCCGGCAGCCACGTTCGCGCTGGTCACGACTGCACTTGCCGCGCAGTCCCGCGCCACCACGTCCACGTGCTCGGCCCTATTTCGCTCCGGCGGGAACAAGGGAACTGCGATCACTCCGGCATACAGACAGCCATAGAAAGCGACCACATACTCGAGTCCGGGTGGATGGAGCAGCAGCGCCCGGTCGCCAGCGCTGACTTCGCTGGTCAGACGGTGCGCGAAGGCTCTGGCACGCTGATGCAGAGCATGATAGGTGAGCGTATCCGACTGCTGTCCCTCTTCGTCGAGGAAAACAAACGCAGTGCAATCCGCAAGTTCATTGGCACGTAGGTCTAGCAGGTCCATCCAATTACTTAAAGGAGCATGCGGATAGTCCGATGAATTGCTCATGAAAACCCCAACATCGATCGCGGCCCCGCACGACGGTTATCGAATCCTTCCCCGCATAAGGATATTGCCTCGACTTTGAGGCCTACGACCCCGGAGAACTGGGATCGAGTTGCGGAGCCGCGAATCACATTAACGGGGCTAACTCGATTCGGTCAACCGGTAGCCAATGAAATACACGTTTATGACATCCATGTAAATTAGCCGCTAATCTGCCTACTTCGATTCGAGCCTGTCGATCTGCAAGACTCAGTACGCATGCATCAGTAATACTCGCAGGTCAGCGCGAGGCAACCACAGACAGCGACAGGCTCGGCAGACCGCTCATCCCCCCGGTTGGGGGGAGCATATCCGGGTCTATGGACGACGTTCTCCTCGGTGAGATCGCATGCAAGCCTTGATCTGAAAGACTCGCTCTGCGCGCACCAACACATTTGGCGATCAACTCTTTCCGCGCTTCATCAGAGGTACACGACACCTGCAAGCACGTTTTCGTGACGGACCCAGCTAACCGAACTGGCAGTTCGTCCCGTCCATTCTCATCATCAAAAGATCATCGGAAAGTCATCACGCCGCACAAATAAGCCAGGCCCCGCACGTCGAAACGTGCGAGGCCTGGCATTATCGATCCATTATGTGTGTTGTTATGCCTCAGCCGGATTCACCGAACTGACCGGCCGAGTCGCTTGGCCGACGGTATGTAGGTGCCGCAGCGCCTGAGAATAGGAGTCGAACAGGCCCGTCTCGCAATAGGGCACCCCGATCTCGCCGCAGAACTGCGCCACGATCGGCTGCGCGCGGCGCAAATTGACGCGGGGCATGGACGGGAAGAGGTGATGTTCGATCTGGTAGTTGAGGCCGCCCAGCGCGGTATCGACGACGAAACTCCCGCGGACATTCCGGGAGGTGAGCACCTGGCGGCGCAGGAAGTCGGTGGCGTCGTCTTCGGCGAGCACCGCCATGCCCTTGTGGTTCGGTGCGAAGGTGCAGCCCATGTAGAACCCGAACAGGCCCTGCTGCACCACGATGAACGCCACCGCCTTGGCCGGCGAGAGAATAAGGAACACCGCGGCGAGGTACCCCGCGGCGTGCGCGGCGAGCAGGACGCCCTCCCAGACGCGGTTCGGGATCGACCAGCGCAGCACCGCCCGCACACTCGAGAAATGCAGACTGCCCGCCTCGAGCAACAGCATCGGGAAGAACAGCCAGCCTTGGTGGCGGAAGATGAAGCGCCGGAACCCTTTACCGGTCTTCGCTCGATCACTGGAGTGGGCCAGGATGCCCATGATGTCGGGATCGGCGCCCTCGGTGTTCGGGTGCGCGTGATGCCGGTTGTGATTGCTGGTCCACCAGCCGATGCTCAGCCCGATGCCGAGGTTGCCCGCGATCACCCCGTACAGATAGTTGGCCCGCCGGGTGCCGAAGATCTGCCGGTGCCCGGCGTCGTGGCCGAGGAACGCGATCTGCGCGAACACCGCCGCCAGGAACACCGCGGGAATCAGCGTCCACCACGAGTCACCGAGCAGGAAGACCGCAGCCCATCCGGCCACGAACGCGCCGCCGATGACCGCGGTCTTGCCGAGGTAATACCGCAGCTGCCGGTCGAGCAGTCCCGCGTCCCGCACTCGACGCAAGAGCACCGCGTATTCACTGCCGCGCTTGGGCGGACGGGTCCGCACCGTCGACGCGGCGTCGTCGCCGCCGGGATCCATGTAGTCCAACACGTCCGCGACCGTACTCGTGGTCGCGGCGGAACTCGGTGCCGCCGAGCCGGTAGTTCGTCCTGTTACCACGGGGCGCCTACGCATCCTGCTAGCAGTGGGTGTTCTCTTGGCTCTAACTGTCGCCTGCCGAGCCGCGGCCGACTACATCGGGTATCGGAAGTCGGCACCCTGCGGCTTGCCTGCCGCTATACAGGATGGAGCGACGAGACCACCATCAGATGAACGTATGTCCGGATCGGTGACACATCTGCGTGACAACTCCGCCCGGGCAGGACGCGACCGTCCGGCAAGGCAGAGCTTCGCCTGACCAACACGAGCGGCAAGCTCAGGCCACGAGGCTGCGGCCACCGTCGACCAGGATGCGCTGACCGGTCACGAAACCTGAACTGTCGGAGGCGAAGAAGCTGACGGCGTTGGCCACATCGTCGACGGCTCCCAGTCGGCCGACCGGCACGGACGCGAGATACGCGTCGGTATCCATCGCCGCGACTTCTTCCTGTCGCGCATCGTGTCGCTCGAACGGAATGTAGCCCGGCGCAACGGTATTGACGGTGATGCCGAACGGAGCCAGCTCCCGTGCCCAGCTCTCGGCCACACCGATCTGGGCATTCTTCGCGACAGCATAGGCGGAGCTGCCCGGCGGCGGGCGATGGGCAACCTCGGAATCAATGGTGATGACCCGACCGAATCGTCGCTCCTGCATGCCGGGAATCACGGTGCGCCCGAACAGAACTGGGCTCTTCACGAAGAACTTCAACTGCGCCAGATGATCGTCCCAAACGGTATCGGTGATCGCGGCAGCCGGTTGCGGGCCGGTCGCGTTCAACACCAGCACGTCGATCGGACCCAGCCGCGCTCCGACGGACTCGACCAACCCCGCGACCTGATCCTCATCGGTCACATCGGCGGCAAACAGGTCGGCCTCGCCGCCTTCGTTCAGAATCGCCTGCACAACTTCGCGCGCCGCCGAACTCTCGCGTAATCCGTTGACCGCCACGGACATTCCGTCCCACGCCAGCCGCAGCGCGATCGCCCGACCCAGCCCACGCGAACTTCCGGTCACCAACGCCACTCGCCGCACACCCGCATTCATCCACCGATCATCCCATCAATCAGCAGCTGCGGCTCATATCGGCCTGCCGGGTCGACGCATGCCGCGCGTGCGCCGCCGCCCGGACCGCGACGGACACGGCGAAGGCGGTCTGCCGGATCTGCCTGCTGGCCCGCTCCACGTCGAGACTCGACGTCGCGTCGCCGATGGCCACCGCCGCGATCGGCTGATGCCGCTGCCGGTCCAGCACCGGGCTGGCCACGCAGCGCACGCCGCGCACGAATTCCCCGTCGTTGACAGCGATTCCGATGCTGCGGGCCGCATCCAGCTGCGCGGTCAGCTCATCGATATCGGTGATCGACCGCGGCGTCACCGCGACCAGCGCGCCCGGTTGGGTCAGCTCGATGCCGTGGTCGTGCGTGTAGGCCAGCAGGATTTTGCCGATCGCGGTGCAGTGCGCCGGCGCGAAGGTGCGGCCGTAGGACGGCGTCCGCGCCGCCATATGCCCGTAAATCCGTTCCAGATAGCGCACTTCCGCACCGACCAGCACGCCGAGCGAAACCATCGCCCCGGTGCGCACGTGTAGATCGACGAGGAACGGCACGGCCGACGCCCGGAGCAGCTCGTGGTCCTCCGGCAGCGCCGCGATATGGACCAGCCGCGGCCCGACCACGTAGCCGACCTCCTGCCGCTCGACCAGACCGTTGGCGCTGAGGATCTTGAGCAGCCGCCACACCGTGGTCTTCGGGATACCGGCCCCGCGGGCGATGTGCGAGAGCGCCACCGGCGTCGCCTCATCCCCCAGCAGATCCAGCACGCGGGCCGCTCGACTCACCAGGTTGTCGGCGTCCGACGGCTCAGTCATCGCACCGGATCTCACCTCGGTGAGCTGCCGTACCCGACGACAGTTCATGACCGTTGCGCGTGCTGATGAGCGGGCGTTCCAGCCCCCGTGAAATCACCATTTCCACTCCTTACGAAGCCCTGTTCCCGAGCCCGCGAACGGTCACTTTACGTCGCCGACGACTCGAAGCGGCACTGCCACTGCGGCCTTTGCACGCGCACCGTGCAAAGGCCTGCGCCGCAGCTACCGGCCCGCATTTTGCGCCAGGAACAGAAGATTTCACGAGATTTAACGGAAGTAACCGATGCCGGGGACTACCGGCGTCACAACCCGATGCGACCATTCGATTGATGTTCCATCGAGCGGAACACGCGCTTCAGCGCCTGCGGCCGCATACCTAAGGTCCTGGAGTAGTTGGGATCCCCCGACCTTCTAGAGAACAGCAAGACAGGTGATCACGGTGTCACAAAAGATCGAAATCGTCCTGGTCGGTGGACCATCCGCGGAACCCCAGCTCTGGCACATCGATGCGGACGACGCAACCGAACCGGTGAAGGTGCCGCGTATGAGCGGATACGAACATTTCGATCCGACCGGCTTCGACGTGGAACTGGACGGTCGCCATTTTCCGGTCTATCTCTGGTCGTTCCGAACCCGATCCGCCGAGTGAATTGCCGGTCGCGATCCGCGCCGCGTCGGCGCGTCCGGCAGCTCACCGCGTTCGACGACGGTGACAGCGTCGAAGCGCTGGGCTGACACCCGTGCGGCGAGCAGGCCCGCAATACCGGCACCGAGGATTACCGCATGACTGTTCCCTGACACGAGGTCCTCCTTGGTAGGCGACACGGCCACGGGCCGGTTCGACGTCGGTTCGGTCGAGCAACGAGGTGAGCGCATACACCGTGGTCACCAGACAACCGACGCCGGCGATACCGGCGATCAGCCTGGGCACTGGGCCGATATCCGCGTGCAAGGCGACCAACGCGGGCCAGCACAGCAGCAGCGGGAATCCCAGATAGCCACTCGCGAGCATGGGAATAGCCAGCAGCATCCGCCGACCGCGGAGGTACCGGCGGAGAAGGTAGAGCACAGCACCGAGCAGCACACTGGTCGCGACGTAGGTCATCGGCCACAGCAACGGAAGTCCGAATAGTTGCAGCGTTTGATTTCCGGCATAGGAATAGAGATCGAATACACGCAACATCAGGTACTCGAATGCTATGTCGGCGAACACAATCGACGAGAATACGAGCCAGAACCTTCGGCGCGTCCAGCGCTGCTCGAAGGCCCGATACGCCAGATAGCCAACGGTGGATAGGTAGACCGGAAACGGTGCCGACGTCACCAACGTCGCCTCGGCATCGAATGCGCGGTACAGCACCGGCCCACTCACCTCGGGAGCGGCGCGGAGCATGACCAGCATGCTCGCGCCCGCATCACCGAGACACGAGAGCAACGCGCTGATGACCAGTACCGCCAATTGTGGCCGATGATTTCGCCACTCCACAATTGCCCAGAAGACCAGTGCCACAATGGTAATTACGAAGGTCACCAAGACCGATCCGCTGCCGAAGTTCTGCAGCGAACTGCCTTGCATGAATTCCGCTGCACTGATCATGGCCGCCCCGCCCCGCCGGTAGTGCGCACACCACCCGGAAAACGGCAGCCGATACCGACAATGGCGATAGGAACTTCAGCTGAAGCTGACACGGGGACTCCCTGCACTCGCGGTCGGCATCCACCGGGGCCTGCTACGGCGCAGGCACCCGAGGACGATCCACGGTGACTGCTCGGCGACCGTGGATATCGAAACCGCGCTCACCTCGGAACGCGCTGGGGTACAGCCTCTGTTCGGTCGCCGAAACGGACAAGACGCTGTTCCACGGCACGGAACATCGGCGGCCGGGCTCGATCATCGTAAGGTCACGCCGGATTCGCTACATTGGTTGATCGCGCACGCTGTGCGCGAATTCTGCGCGAGTGTCGGTTAGCGTGTCGGACATGGCAGTACTACCGGTACCAGATCCGCCACTAACCGATGGCGTTGTCGCGCTACGCCTTTGGCAGGCGAGCGATATCGAGCAACGGCTCGCGGGCTACGCCGATCCGGAGTTCCAACGTTTTTCGTTGTCGACCAGCGAGCCGGTCACCGCGGCACGCCTGCGGCAGCAGGCCGATCAGGAAGAGCGGGAGTGGGAACGCGGCGAGAAACTCAGCCTCGCCATTGTCGACGCCACCGATCCCAGCCAGGTGTGGGGTGGATGCTCGGTGTACGACATCGATCTCGAACAGCAACGCGCGGGCGTCGGCTACTGGCTCGTACCGCAGGCCCGTGGCCGTGGCGCGGCGAGCAGAACCGTTCGCCTGCTGGCATATTGGGCCTTCGACGTACTCGGCATCGCCCGTTTGGAACTCACCTGCGCCCCCGACAACATCGCCTCGCAGCGCGTCGCGGTGCGTTCCGGGTTCTTCCTCGAGGGAATCATGCGTTCGTATATGCGTTTTCAAGGCGGACGGCGCGACACCATGCTGTTCAGCCTGCTCCCCGAGGATCTCCACGAAGCCGACCGGCCTCGAACAGAATGAAGGTTCCACCTGCCGAGCAGGCGGAACCTTCATGTCGACGAGATCAGCGATAGAGCCAGACGCCACCGCCGCCGAGCGCGATGACCCGGTCCAGCTGGTGGGCCACACCGTTGTCGTCGTTCTGAGTGCAGTCGTACGGGAACAGCGAGTAGTGCCCGTCTCCCCCGCTGCACATGATCGGCCGGCTGGTGCCGTAGGGGCTGATCACAATCCGCGACGACAGGCGCAGGTTGTCCTGCGACATGAACTCGCCGGACCAGTCATGCCGGTTGGCAAGCCTGGCGTCGGCGTCGGGGTCAGCGGAGGCGATCGGAGCAGCGAACATCAGAGCGGCGGCACCGATACCTACGCATGCGAGTATTCGTTTCATGCCCTGACTATCGGTCATACCGTCCGACTATTACACCGTTTCGGTATCGGCCGCCCACATCCAGCCATACGGGTCCGATCAGGCCGTCCTGGCGGCCGCGGTTTCGATGATGCCGACGACGGCCTTGCTGCTGGTCTGCGGCGCGGTCATCGGCACAGGTCGTCAGTTCGGGACCGCGGTCACCGCGATCGGCGGCAGGCGATCCAGGCAGGCCAGGTCGCCGGGGGCAGTGGTGCGGATGAACCGGGTGGCGATGCCGATGACGCATCCGCTCGGTTCCAGTCCGGGCGCGGTGGCGGCCAAAGCCTGCTGGTACCGCGACTCTCGTTGCGCCGGTGGCAGATCCGGCGACCATGCCGTGGCGTAATCGTTGCAGACCACCGCCATCCCCAGCGCCGCGCCGTCACCGCCCGACGGCACGGTGCTCACCGAGTTCCGGCCGATCCGCCACGACCGGACGAGCCAGCACGCCGCAGGAAACCTCGTGCCCCAGCACCGTTGGGCACCATCCCGCAGCTTCAGTCTCACGGATTGTTGGCCCGGACCTCGGGGAAGGCGGCGGCCAGCGCATCCACCGACGGTTGCTCGATGCCGCGCAGATGCTGATCGAAGAACGCCGCGACATAGATACGGGTGAGATCGACTGCCCGATTACCGCGCAGCGCCGCCTTGCTCGACGCACCGGCCTGCTCAGCGAGCGTGCCGGTGTCGGCGAACGAGTCGTGCTCCGCGCCGACGACAGTCAACCATCGCTTCCATCCGTGCAATCGAGTCCACGCCTCATCCCACGACGAATCCCCGCCGCCCGGGCTGGTCTGGCCATCGACGCCGAGCATCAGGAACGGACGCTCGCCGAGCCCGCCGGTCGGCACGACACCTTGGAACGAGCCATCCATGTTCACGCCCGCCCGCACTCTGGCGTCGAGCGCCATCGCCGCAGCCGCGCTCGCCCCGCCGATCGAGTGGCCTGCCATGCCGATCCGCGTGGCATCGATCAGGCGAGCATGCGACCAGATCGGGGCGGGGCCGGTGAGACGGTCGAGCAAGAACACGGTGTCACGTGCCCTGGTCTCGGCCATCAGCGTGAAGACACCGTCGTCGCCGATTCGCTGGCACGCCACGCACGTGGACATCCGACCACCGGGAAACTCGGTCCCGAACGTCTCACCGGCGTGGTCGACGGCGGCCACCACATAGCCGCGGCTGGCGAGCTCCTCGCTCACCGCGGTGAGCGTGAATCGGGGCGCGGTGAAGCCGGGTGACAGCACCACCAGCGGATAGGAGCCGTTGACCGGCGCGGCATCCACCACGGCGTTGGTTCCGGCCTGACTCAGTGCCTGCACCGGAGCGCCCGCCAACTCCGCGCCCTCGATCAGCAACCGGCTCTCCTCGTCGGTCGCATACGGGGCGCGGACCCCATCGCTCTGCTGCGCCGGGTAATACATGCTGACCATCAGCTCGCGGGGTTGTGTCGGTGTCCACGGGTCTTTCCTGGCGCCGTCGACGAGGTGCAGCACATTGCGGCCGACGGCGAACGATCCAGTTGGCGTGGGCAATTGAGTCATCGGACTCGCTAAGGACGACCTCGGCGGCGGCGCTTCGCTGTCGAGCGCCCAAACTACTCCCGCCGCCGGCAACGTCAGGGCGAGCATGATCGCGGCTACCACGCGCATCTTCCGAACTCCTCATCCATTCCGCACCTCCGGCGGCATCCGCCACCGGGTATTCGCCATGGATCCTGCGCGACCGTCCGCAAAGCAATGCGAGACCAATGACAAAGCCACGTAAGAAGGCCCGCAGTGCTCGGAAACCCTCCCTGGGAGGTATGCGCAGATCAGCCTGTGGCCCGATTCGCGGCCGAGTCGGGACACCTAGCCTCGGTCGGCGTGAATCAACCGATATCCCCTCCAGCACAACGCATTACGGTGCTCGACAGCGCTCGCCGGAGGTCTTTCGGATTGGACGGTGCTCGGCCTCGCCGTCACCATCTATGCCGGACGACTGGCCATCAGGGCCTGGTACATCCGCGGACACCGCTACGGTCCGATCGAATGGGTGTTGCGCGCCGCCACTTACGGCACGCTACGACCCACTGAAATTGGGCGAACTCAGCCCGGGTAAACGTAGTGAACGGGGCCGTAATGTCCGGTTTGGGCGGAACCGGCCCACGGCACGTCCAGTGGAGCCTTGTTGAGCTTGTGCGGGTTGCCGTCACCGTCGGCCTGCCAGCAGTCCTGTTGAACGCCATGGAAGCTGGTGCACACGATGCGGGTGCTGGTGCCGAACGGTGAGCTCAGCCGGTTGCGGTCGGAGAGCGGATTCCAGTAGTCCGGGTCGCTCGGCACGGCAAAGTTCTTCGTCTCGTATACCGACAGCGCGCCGCCGCCGTCCGAGGGCCAATCGTCGGCCACGGCGGTACCCGAACCGACCAGCAGTGCCGCGCCGGCCACCACCGCGAGCACGGCGCAGCGCGCAAGACGTTCGGAGTTGATGGTTTTCGACATCGCGACCCCTTCCGTAGTCGCCGGAGGCATTCCGGCCGGTCTCGACTCTAAAGGTATCGGCCGACGGGCATGGCCGATTGGCTCGGGCCGCAAACTTGCATGCGGTGCAATGTTGCGGGGCATGATGTTTCGGGACGCTCCGCCGACGACCGATCAGCTGCCCGGCCGCACGATCGGCTTGATCGAGCCGGGATCGACGCGGGCACTCGTCAATGCCGCCGCCACCTGATCCAGCCCGAACTTGCCGGTCACCAGGCGGTCGAGGTCGACCCGTCCGCTGGCCGCGAGATCGATCGCGGTCGGCCAGGTATTGGCGTAGCGGAATGTCCCGGTCAGCTCCAGCTCACGTTCCTGCAGGTAGGGCAGCGGCAACGGCACGTCGTCGCCGCCCATGCCGACGAGCACGACCCGCCCGGCCCTGGCCACCGTGCGGATCGCGGCACCGATCGCGGGCGGATACCCGGAGCATTCCACCAGGACATTCGGCTCGAACCCGATCGCGCCGAGCTCGGTGCCGCCGACGTCCACCGCTCGCGTGCATCCCAGTTCGGTGGCCAGCGCCAGCCGCCGCTGGTTCACATCGGTGATCACCACCTCCGCCGCGCCGAAGGCCAGCGCGGTCTGCGCGGCCACGAGCCCGATCGGTCCCGCCCCGTTCACCAGCACCCGATCGCCCGGGCTCACCCGCCCCTTTCGGCACGCCCACACGCCGACCGACAGCGGCTCGAGCAGCGCGGCCGCCTCGTCGGTCATCGAATCCGGCACCGGATGCGCGAATTGCTCGTGCAGCACCACGTATTCGCAGAACGCGCCGTCGATCGGCGGCGTCCCGAAGAACCGCATGCCCGGGCACAGGTTGTAGCGGCCGGCCCGGCACTGAACACAGGTGAAGTCCGGCACGCCGGGCTCTAGCGAAACCCGTTGCCCGACAGCATGTCGTCGCGCGTCGGCCCCGAGCCCGATCACCACGCCGGACGCCTCGTGGCCGAGCACCAGCGGTTGTTCGACAACGTGCCCGCCGATCCGGCCGTGCTCGTAGTAGTGCACGTCGGAACCGCACACCCCGACCGCGCTGACCTTGATCAGCACCTCGGCCGGACCCGGTTCGGGCACCGGGCGTTCCTCGATCGTGATCTCGCCGACCGTCGCCAAAACCGCTGCGCGCATGTCGTCACTGCCTTCCGGGGCTCAGCACCGCAGCCCGCCACACCGTCGGGCTGCTCCGATCAGAACACCGAATATCGTCCGCGCGCAGCGAATTGCGTCAGTTCAGCGCCGATGCTGTGCGGTCAGCGCCGAAACCAACGCCGTAGCCGCGCACTTATGCCGTCCCGCGGTGCCGGCGCTGCGGTTTCGATGGCCTCCTGCGCCGCCGTCGCCTGCGCGAACCGCACATGCAACTGTTCGCGGACCTGGTCCGGGGTGTACGCGCGACGACGACGCTCGGCGCGCACGACCACCACACCGGTGGCGACCACACCGGCCGCACCCGCCAATCCCACTGCCTTCCACCACCTCATACCGCATAGGCTACTTCGTATGGCGGGTACGACCATCACTCTCGACCGGGCGCTCGAGCTCACGAGGACCGGCGACATCTGGCTGTTCCGTGGGCATTCGAGGGCTGACCGGGCGATCAGGATGACGACGAACAGTCCGGTGAACCACGTCGGCATGTCGGTCGTGCTCGACGACATGCCAGCGCTGATCTGGCACGCGGAGCTCGGCCACTCGCTGACCGACATGTGGTCCGGAACCGCACATCGCGGCGTCCAATTGCACAATCTGCGCGATGCCGTGCTGGTGTGGGCGCACCGCTACGGTCAGCAAGCCTGGCTGCGCCAGTTGAACCTGCCCGCCACACCCGAGATGGAAGACAGCCTGCTGCGCACCATCGCCCGCCTCGACGGCACGCCCTTTCCCTCGACCGCCGGTCTTGCCGGACGCTGGCTGCGCGGCCGGGTGAGCCTCCCGCGCCCCAAGTCACGCAAAGCGGCGGCCCGTGAACTGGAGAGCGCGTACTGCGCGGAGATCGTGGCCGCGACCTACCAGTCCATGGGACTGCTGCCGGACACCCGCAGCCCCAATTGGTATGACCCGGGCCGCTTTTGGAGCGGCGACGGACTGCGTCTCACCGGCGGCTACGACCTGGGTGACGAAATCGCCGTCCAGACACCGGCAAAGCCGGACTGATCAATTGTTACCCGGCACTACGATGCCCGTTTCGTAAGCGAGAACGACCAATTGGGCGCGGTCGCGGGCATCGAGCTTGGTGAGCAGGCGGCCGACGTGGGTTTTGACAGTCGCCACACTCACGTAGAGCGTTTCGGCGATTTCGGCGTTGGATCGTCCGGCGGCGATGTGCTCGAAGACTTCTCGCTCGCGGTCGGTGAGTGCGGCCAACGCGCCGGGCAGCGCGGACGGTGCCGCGGGCTGGCGGGCGAACGCGCTGATCATGCGACGGGTGATGCTGGGCGTCAGCAGGGCATCACCGTTGGCGACGACTCGGATCGCGCGCAGCAGTTCCTCGGGCGGCGAGTCTTTGAGGATGAAACCGCTTGCGCCGCTGCGCAATGCCTGGAAGACATGCTCGTCCTGGTCGAAGGTCGTCACGATCAACACATGCGGGCCATCGATGCCGCCCGCCGCGATGTGACGCATCGCCTCCAGGCCGTCCATGATCGGCATCCGGATGTCCATCAGCACGACATCGGGGCGCAGCTGGCGGGTGAGCCGGACCGCTTCCCCGCCGTTGCCCGCCTCGCCGAGGACGGTGAGGTCCGGCGCGGAATCGACGAGGACGCGGAACCCGGCTCGTACGAGCGCTTCGTCATCGGCGATCAATACCCGGATCGGGGCAGGGGCGGTCTCAGCTGACATCGTGATCCTCATCGATCGGGAAGTGCGCGGCGACGGCGAACCCGCCCTCGGGTCGCGGGCCTGACTCGAAACGGCCGCCGAACAACGACACTCGTTCGCGCATACCGAGCAGGCCGAGACCCGAGCCACTGCCGTCGGGCTGCCCGGTCTGGGTCACCGGTCCGTCATCGGTGACAGACACATCCAATTCTGTTGGCGTGTGCCGAATCTCGATCCGCGCGCGGGCGGTGTGCGCGTGCTTGACGACGTTGGTGAGCGCCTCCTGCACGATGCGATAGACCGTGGTCTGCAGCAACGCCGGATAGCCGATCGGTTCACCGACAACGTGGTACTCCACGACCAGACCGTCATGGCGCAGCCGGTCGACGAGCTCGGCGATCTCGGCGAGCCCCGGTTCATCCGACGACGGCTGGCACCCCGGTTCACGGATCTGCGCCAGCACACGCCGCAGTTCGTTCAGCGCGGAACGGCTGGCCGTCTCGATCGCGCCGAGTGCCGCACGTGCCTCACCCGGCTGCTCGTCGAGCAGCAGCCGAGCGACTCCGGATCGGACCGCGACCATGCTCAAAGTGTGCGAGATCAAGTCGTGCACGTCGCGCGACACTCGCAACCGTTCCTCGGCGCGAATCCGGCGTTCCGCCTCCGCGGCCTGATGACGTTGTTGCGCGGCGATACTGGTCCGATAGTCACGCCGGGTGCGGATCATGTCGCCTGTCAGCCAGGCGGGGATGGCGATCAGCAGTTGCACGAAGTCCTGTTCCTGATCGGGATGCAGGTGCATACCGAGCAACGCGGCGACACAGATGGCTACCAGCGCGAGACCGGTCACGAGCAAGGAATCGCGACGTGATCGGAGGTCGGCGAGCGTGAGCACCGCGACGCCGAACGCGGGACCGGTATTGCTGACCCACGGTGTGAATCGAACGCCGAGTAGCGAGGCCAGGCACAGCACAGCCGTCACCGCGATGAGCACTGCGAGCGGCCAGCGACGCCGGACCAGCAGCGGCGCGACCACCGCGGCGCCGAGCGTCGCGATGGCGGGAATCGAACCGATCCCGCTGACCGTGCCCACCAGCAGCGGCAGGGTGAATACCGCGAAACAGCCGGCCGCGATCGCGAGGTCGATCACGTCCGGCCCCGCATTGCCCGGTCGGTGCCGCAACGGCGTCAGCCGCTGATGCCACGGCCGCGCGGTCTGTTCCAGCGGCAAGGTAGTAATCGCCATAGCGCAGACGGTAATCGGCCCGGCGGTGTCGACACATCGCCCCGAGGTCGAGCGTGCGAATCATCCGCAAGTCGGACAGGTCGCACGGCATCCGTCCGGGGCTGACGCCGATCTCGCTGCCTGGGGATGACGACAACGCCCAGGTCAGTGAGACAAAGTTGGGGCATGAACACATACGGCACCCGGTCGAGATCACTCAGTGCTCGCGCCGAAGGCACACTGTCGCGCCCGCTGCTGGCCATCGCCGCCACGTCACTCGTGGCGGGCATCGTGTTCGGTGGCGTGAGCTATCTCAGCCGGTCTTCGGAACACGAGACGCATGTCGAAGGTACGGCCGCGTGGTGGCCGCACCTCGTGCTGTTCACACTCGTTGCCGCCCTCGTCGTCGTAGTGCGTCGACGCGGTCATCATCCGTTCCGCCTACTGCTTGCTCCCGTAAGCATCACTGCCGCACAACGACTCGTGCGGACGCTGCGTTCGGTCCTGACCCACCCGACCGCATTATTGCGACTGCTGCTCAGCATCCTGCCCATCGCCTTGCTCGTGTACAGCCCGTTCCGGATCGGCGCGCAGATCCTCGGCGGCCTCGACCCGAACTTCACCGTGAATGCCTGGGGTGGGCCGACCTATCTCGGTGCGATGATCTTCCACTACTTCGACGGTGTACTGCTGATGGCCGCGGCGGCCGCCCTGCTGAATCTGCTGCTGTTGCCCAGCAAGCAGGCGACTGACGTGATCCGGTGACGACCGGCCCCGCCGATGTCCGGCGGGGCCCAGTCGCGCCGACCGACTACTTGTCGGCAATGAACTTTCCGCCGACCGCGTATCCATCGGCCGGGTACTCCTCGATCCAGACGTGCACCGATTCGGCGGGCGACTTGTACGCGTCGACGAACGCGTCGGTGATCCGGCGGACCAGCTCGCGCTTGGCTTCATCGGTCTTGGGCAGCTGCTGGACGATGACGTTCGGCATCGCGGTTCCTTTCTCGGTGCCCGCTCCGGTCGAGCGGGCCTACCGACAAATCTGCTGCACATCGACGACCTGTCCAAGAGCCAGTTCGCGCACGCAGCGATCACCGATCGTGATCGTCGAATTCGCAGGCGGCGAGCAGGATCTCCAGCGCCGGAGGGGGCGCTTCGCTGCGCACGAGGAGTGCGGTGTCCAGCGAAAGTCCCGGCGCGGCAAGCGAACTGAACACCACCCTGGTGCTGCGCAGCTGTCGCGCGTGCGCCGCGTAGACGACGGTCCAGCTGGTGTCCGAGCCGATCATCGCCAGAGTGTCCGACAGCGCGGAACTGACCGGTCCCGGCACCGGCTCGAACCCGGCCTCGTGACAGGCGTCGATGACGAGGTCGACCAGCGGCGCGTTCGCGCGACGTTCGGTAAGCCGCAGCGGATACGGAGCGAGGTCGGCCAGCGCGAGTTCCGGTGCACCGGCCAGCGGATGCCGCGCCGAGAGCGCGACCAGCAGCGGGTCATCCCACACCGGAATGCGGCGCAGACCCGCATGGTCGATCGGACCGCGAACGAACGCGGCATCGAGTCGCCCGTCCAGCACCTGCTCGACCCGGACACGGGTCGACGCCGACACGGTCTCGACCCGCACCTGCGGCACCAGACGTTCCATGATGCGATCCAAATGATCACCCAGGCCGGTGCTGGTCCCCAACCGCAACGTCGTACCCGCGACGAACCCGGTGATCGAGGCCTTCGCGCGAGCGGCCGCAGCCAGCGCGTCCCGCGCGCCCGGCAGGAACTGCGCGCCCGCCTCCGTCAGCACGACCCGCCGCGGCGACCGATCGAACAGTTCGACACCCAACTCGCGTTCCAGCTGACGAACCTGCTGACTGACCGCCGATTGCACGATATGCAGCCGCTCAGCCGCCCGCCCGAAGTGCAGCTCCTCGGCGACGGTCACGAAGTACCGGAGTTGACGCAATTCCACCGGCCCGACCCTACGGGCCGGTGATTCCGCTAGAGTCCGGCGGCGGTGAGTTGATAGTCGGCCTCGAGCAGCATCCAGCCACTGAGCTGGACTGACAGATCGCGAGCCGGGTTCGCCGACGCGGCCACTCTGCCATTCGACAGATGCAACGGGGTTTCCGGCTGGTCCGGCACTCGCGCCTGCTCGGACCAGTCCGCGCTGAACAGCGGAAGACCATCCACGTCGACTCGGTGCGCCCAGGCCGACTGAGCGGAAGCATGCACGATGCGTGCAGCCGAGTTGTCGCGCAACGTGATTGCGGCCAGCGCGAGGTAGCGGGCCAGGATGCCCATGAAGAGCCCGCCGTCACCACCACCAGCGCCGACAATGACGCCGTTCTTGGTCATTGCGCGACCGGTCGCGGCGATCAGCGCCGTTGCTCGGCGTCGATACTCGGAACCACCTGTACGCGTTGCCAATTCGGTCTCCAACCCGATGGCAACACCTTGGTTGTAGCTGTAAACAGCAGACTCGACTCGGGCACCCGGTTCATGGACACCATCGATGATCAGACCAGAGTCGTTGGCCCGCAACCGAGTATCGAGGAAATCAGCGATCTGGGTGGCGCGAGCGACGTCCCCGAGCCGAGCCAGCGCGATGCCACTCGACCCGTTGGTGCACGAGTTGTAGTAGTCGGACCCGACTCGCCACCGCATCGCACCGATCTCCGGATCCCAGCCCGCATCCAGCGCCGCCCGCAGATCCTGGATACCGTCGGTGAACCTGACACCGAGCAACCGATCGGCTCGCTCCAGCGCCAGCAACAGCCAGGCCATATCGTCGTAGTACTGATTCGTCCAGCCAGTCAGGTTACGCGCGCGAATACCGCGGATGATCGCGGCAACACGGTCGGTTCGCTCAGCCGCTGGAGCGCGCAGCGCGGCGTCGACCGCACAATCCACGAGGTGGGCCTGAAACCAGTAATTCCACTCGTCGAAGGCCTCTTCCAACGGCGAAGGCGGCCAAGCGGTCACACCGAGCAAGGTGCCCGGCAAACCCCATACCGGACGCACATGCCGTGCCAGAATCGCCTGCTCCGCGAGCCCCGCCCGCTGTGCGCACTCCCCCGCCTCCGCTGACGCAAACGCCGGTGCCGCGACAATACCGACACCCGCCCCAGCGACCGCCCACAGCACTGTCCGCCTACTGACCCCGCCTCGACCGCGATCCATCGACCCGACCTCCTTCGCCCGTGCGACTCTACAGACTGCCCAGACCGTCGGCGGTTTCTGCACTTTCGCAGATCACACCTGCGCATTTCCCCCTTGTCTGCGCGCAGACGAACACTAATACTGACCAACCGAACCCGTGTGCGGTGCGTCACACGCGTGCGGGCAGCGTTGGGAAAGTAGAGGAACAACTCCATGACGTCCACCATCGAAGAAGCCCCTGCCGAAACGGGACTCGCGCGGATCGCGCAGTCGCTCGCACGGTGGACAGAGAAATGGTTCCCCGACGCGTATGTATTCGCATTAGCGGGGGTATTCATTGTGGCCTTGGCGGCGTTCGCCAACGGCTCGTCACCGAAATCGGTGGCCACCGCGTTCGGCGACGGCTTCTGGGATCTGACCGCGTTCACCCTGCAGATGACGATGGTGGTGCTCACCGGCTATGTCGTCGCCACTTCCCCACCGGTCGCCCGGCTGATCGACCGGCTCGCCGTCATCCCGAAGTCCGCGGCAAGCGCGGTGAGTTTCGTTGCACTGCTTTCCATGTCGATTTCGTTTCTGAACTGGGGCCTGAGCTTGGTCTTCGGTGGCCTGCTCTGCCGTGCGATCGCACGGCGCACCGACCTGCGCGTGGACTATCGCGCACTCGGCGCGGCGGCCTTCATGGGCTTGGGCGGCGTGTGGGCACTCGGCCTTTCGTCCTCGGCCGCGCAGCTGCAGGCGACCGCGGGCTCGCTGCCGCCGGCCCTGCTGAAGATCACCGGCGTGCTCGACTTCGGGCGCACCATCTTCACCTGGCAGTCCCTGCTCATGTGCCTCATCCTCATGGCGTTGACCGCGGTGATCGCGCATTTCTCGGCCCCCAAGGGCGAGGCCATCAAGACCGCCGAGATTCTCGAGGTCGACCTGGACGACCAGCCCGAGGAGGTGACGCCGCGCTCCCGGCCCGGTGAATGGCTCGAATACAGCCACATCCTGCCGATCCTGGCGGGCCTGCTGACGTTGGCCTGGTTGGTCTTCCAGCTACTCGACAAGCCGGTGCTCACCGTGGTCAGCAGCCTGAACAACTACCTGCTCGTCTTCCTGATCCTCGGCCTGGTGCTGCAGGGGTCGCCGCGCAAGTTCCTGCAGGCGGTCACCCTGGCCGTGCCCGCCACGGCAGGCATTCTCGTCCAGTTCCCGCTGTACGCCGCCATGGCCGCGATCCTCACCAAGTCGAAAGGTCGTGGCGGGTTCACGGTTTCGCATCACCTCGCGGAGTTCTTCACCAGCCTCGGTGGCGGCGGCAGCTTCGCGATCGTGATCGCCGTCTACACCGTGGTGCTCGGCATCTTTGTCCCGTCCGGCGGCGGAAAGTGGCTGGTCGAAGCGCCTTACGTGATGCAGTCGGCGACCGACGTGCACATGAACCTCGGCTGGACGGTGCAGATCTACAACGTGGCCGAGGCGCTGCCCACCCTCATCAATCCGTTCTTCATGCTGCCGCTGCTCGCGGTGCTCAAGCTAAGGGCGCGCGATCTGGTCGGATTCACCTTCCTGCAGTTCATCTTCCATCTGCCGGTGATCCTGCTGCTCGTGTGGTTGCTCGGCTTGACGTTCGACTACGTCCCGCCGATCATTCCCGCCACCCCGTGAGCTGAACTGCCGCGAATATGATACTGCGGGAACGTATCCGGCGCGGACAGCGCCTCCTGCGGCACAATGCGACGGGTGTGCGCGTAGACGGCCGCGTGCACCCGATCGCGAACGCCCAACTTGGCCAGCACATTCGAGACATGTGTCTTCACGGTCTGTTCGCCGACGCCGAGCGCCTCGGCGATCTCGGGGTTCGTATACGCCCTCGCGATGAGCATCAGCACCTGATGCTCACGCGCGGTGAGGGTCTCGACCTCCGGCGCGGCAGGGAACGGCTCGATCCCGGTGGCCAGGCGGGTGACCAGGCGCCGGGTCAGGCTGGGATCGATCAGCGCGTCGCCGCGGGCCGCCATCCGGACCGCGGAGATCAAACCCGTGGACGGCAGCGTTTTCACGAGGAACCCGGACGCGCCGAGACATAGTGCGCGGTACAGGTTTTCGTCGGTGCCCGAGCTGGCGAGAGTGAGGATGCGGGTGGCGCCACCGAGTGCCGCGAACGCGTCGATGGTGGCCGGACCGTCGAGACCGGGCAGATCGAGGTCGAGCAGCGCGACGTCCGGTCGGAGCCGTTCGATTTCCCGGATCGCGGCGACCCCGTGGTCGACCTCGGCGACGCATTCGATGTCCGGCTGGGTGCCGATCGCGGCCCGCAGACCCGTACGGAAGACCGCGTGATTGTCGGCCAGCAATACCGAAATCGTTGCGCGCGAGGTGGACTCGGTGTCGACCTGCGACCGATCGATATGCCGGTCGACCGGCGGATGCGTATCGACCGCGCTGCTCGCCGCCGCCGACGCACTGGGCACACCGGTCACCGACAGTGTCGCTGCGGTGATAGCGAGGACAAATGACGAAGCGACCTTGCGCAACGGGTGATTCGACGCCGAGTCCGATCGTGGATTCATCTTCAGCGCAGGAACCCTTCGTAGTTTTTGTTCATCACTTGGCTCTCGAGCTGTTTGATCGTATCCAGTCCGACGCTCACCACGATAAGCGCGGAGGTGCCACCGAACGCAAGACTCGGTGTCGTACCGGAGGATCCGATGCCGAGCAGCAGGTTCGGCAATACCGCCACGGCACCGAGGTAGCCGGCACCGGGCAGGGTGATCCGGCTGAGCACGTGATTCAGATAGTCCGCCGTCGGCTTGCCCGGCCGCAAGCCCGGCAGGAACCCGCCGAACTTCCGCATCTCATCGGCACGTTCTTGCGGATTGAAGGTGACCGCCACATAGAAGTAGGTGAAGAACACGATCATCGTGAAATAGATCGCGACATACACCGGGCTGCCCGGATTGACCAGGTACTTCTGGATCAGCTCCTGCCACTGGGATTGTGGGCCCGAACTGCGCTGGGTCAGCTGCGCGAGCAACTGCGGCACATACAACAGCGAGGACGCGAAGATCACCGGAATCACCCCGGCCTGATTGACCTTCAGCGGCAGATACGTCGACGAACCCCCATACATCTTCCGGCCGACCACCCGCTTGGCGTACTGCACCGGAATCCGCCGCTGGCCCTGCTCGACAAAAATCACGGCGACGATCAGCAGAAACACCGCGACGCACACGGCAGCGAACAGCAACGTGCCTTTGCTGTCCAGAATCGACTTACCCTGACTCGGGATCTGCGCCGCGATACCGGTGAAGATCAGCAGCGACATCCCGTTCCCGATGCCGCGCTCGGTGATCAACTCGCCGAACCACATGACCAGCGCCGCACCCGCGGTCAGCACCAGCACGATGATGATCATCCCGAAGAGCGAGGTGTCGGACAGGATGTGCTCGGGACACCCACGCAGCAGCTGTCCCCGCGCGGCCAGCGCGACCAACGTCGACGCCTGCAGCACCGCGAGCGCCAGCGAAAGATAGCGGGTGTACTGGGTGATCTTCGCCTGGCCGGTCTGGCCTTCCTTACGCAGTTCCTCGAATCGCGGGATCACCACGGTCAGCAGCTGAATGATGATGCCCGCGGTGATGTAGGGCGTGATCCCGATCGCGAATACCGAAAGATGCAGCATCGCACCGCCGGAGAACAGGTTGATCAGTTGGTAGATACCCGCGGATTCACCACCGGAGGCGATCGCGATGCAGGTGCGCACTGACTTGAAATCCACACCGGGTGACGGCAGCGTCGCGCCGAACCGGTACAGCGTGAGCAAGCCCAAGGTGCAGAGAATCTTCCGCCGTAAGTCCGGAGCCCGAAAAGCCGATACGACGGCGGAAAACACACAATCCTCCTGGCGAACGACGCTGGTGGACAGGGCGAATCCGCTCGGATCGCGGGAATCGAACCTGCCAAGGGCCTTCGACGGTACGGAGGATCCGTAGCCGTCCACGTCGCCCGAGAGTCGGACTTATGCCTCCCCCGATCGGGGGAAAAGTCGCCTGGAACTGGCGTTTTAGGTGCGCACCACCAGTACGGCGCCGGCGGCGAGCACGGCGAGCACGATCGCGGCGAGGCCGTAAACCAGTCGGTGCGAGCGCAATACAGGCACGAAGCGATCGACGGCGTAGCGTCCCGGCCCGGTCAGGGTGATCGCCGCCGCAGCCGCGGTCAGGATCAACTCATACTCGATGCCCTTGGGCGCGAAGAAGGCTCCGGTGCCCTTGACCGCGAGCGCGTTGAGCAGTGTGCCGACCACCGCGGCACCTGCCAGCGGGGTGAGCAGTCCGATCGCGAGCGCGAGCCCGCCGAAGGTCTCGGTCACACCGGCCACCAACGCCATCGCCTCACCGGCCGGATATCCCTTGCTGGTGAAGAACTTCGCGGTCCCGTCCAGACCACCGCCACCGAACGAGCCGAACAGCTTCTGCGCACCATGAGCCGCCATGGTCAGCCCGACCGCGATGCGCAACAGGAGCAGTCCGGCGTCATAGGCATGCGGAGTAGCGGCATGCCCTGTCGTCTCGATCGGAGCAGAGGTGGATTCGGTGCGCGAAGTTGTTGCGGTGTAACTCATCTGGTGTTCCTTTCGGTGGGGGGTGCGGTCGGCCGGATTCAGCCGAATTGGAGGGAGCGTTTGGCCAGGCCGAGCCAGAAGCCGTCGATCACGCTGCGTTGCGTGGCCAGGTCGGTGTCGGCGGCGCCGAGTGAAACGAACAGCGGCGCGAAGTGTTCGGTGCGCGGGTGCGCCAATTGCGCTGCGGGCGCTGTGTGTTCGAAGTCGAGCAGGGCGTCGATGTCGCCCGCGTCCAGCGCGCGGTGGCCCCACTCGTCGAACTCGGCCATCACCGGGTGCACCGAGCCGTCATCGTTCAGTGCCCGCAGGTTGTGTGTGAAGAAGCCGCTGCCGATGATCAGCACGCCCTGGTCGCGCAGCGGTGCGAGTTTGCGGCCGATCTCCAGCAGGCCCGTCGGGTCCAGGGTCGGCATCGACATCTGCAGCACCGGCACGTCGGCATTCGGGTACATCTCCACCAGCGGCACGTACGCGCCGTGGTCGAGTCCCCGATCGGGCGCGTCGTGCACCGACATGCCGGGTCCGCGCAGTAATCCACGCACGTCCTCGGCCAGTTGCGGCGCGCCCGGCGCGGCATAGGTCACCCCGTAGTAGTGCTGTGGGAAGCCCCAGAAGTCGTAGATCAGCGGAACCGTGGTCGTCGCGCCGATGGTCAGCGGCGCATCCTCCCAGTGTGCCGAAATCATCAGCACCGCTTCGGGTTTCGGCAGCTCCGCCGACCAGGCGGCCAACTGGCCCGGCCAGATCGCGTCATCGGCCAGCGGCGGAGCGCCATGCGACAGGTAGACAACGGGCATCCGCATCGCTCTCACCCCTTCCATGTAGTTCAAATTTGAACATCTATCGCCAATGGTAGATTATTGTTCGAATTTGAACAACCACGAGAGGTGGGCGCATGGCCGAGCCACGCTGGCTGGACGACGAAGAGATGCGCGCCTGGGAAGCCTTCCTCGCCGCGACCGCACTGCTGAATCGTCGCATCGAACAGCAGCTCAAGGACGAGGCCCACCTGTCGCACGCCCAGTACGAGGTCCTCGTCCGATTGGCCAGGGCCCCGGGCAACGAACTCCGGATGACCGAACTCTCCGCCGCCCTCTTCGCCTCCAAGAGCGGCCTCACCTACCAGATCGACCAGCTCGCCAAGGCCGGCTTCGTCCGCCGCAGTCCCGCCCCCGGCGACCCCCGCGGCATCATCGCCACCGTCACCCCCGCCGGACTCCGCAAACTCGAGGCTGCAGCCCCCGGCCACGTCGCAGTGGTACGCGAACTACTGATCGACGTACTGACTCCCGAACAGCGCAAGGCCATCGCCGACGGCCTCGGCGAGGTAGCGAGCAGACTCAACGCCACGTAGTTGCCAGATGGCGAATTAACACCCACTTTTGGCATGTCGTAAACACGACTGTGCAGGTCCACCCTAGAATCCGAGCGGTAGGTCAAGGATTCGCTCATGCGGTGCTGGCCGGTGTCGGCTGGATTGTTCGCCGCGGTTGACAGCAGGGAGACCGCTCATGACCTTGCGTGCACACTCCGGCGCGACAGCGCGGCGACTACCGGGTTGGCGGCGGTCGGTTGCGCTGGTTGCCACGGCGTTGGCGCTGTCGGGAGCGCCGATCGCGACGGCCGAGCCGGGTGATGTGCCGCTCGGGCTGCCTGCGCTCGGGCTCGGTACCTCGTTGACATTCCCCGGGGCCGAGCATCAGGTTTCGGTGAATATCCCGCTGCTACCCGGTCTGGTGCCGACCGCACTGGTCGGCACGATTCAACTGCCGCCGCACGTGGCGCGCGGGTCGCTGGAGGTGCATTCGGGTGAGCGGCTGATCGATCGGGTCGAGTTGCCGCTGGTGCCGCGCGGGCCGATCCGGCTGTCGCTGAGCGGGGCCGAGGTCGTCGATAACGCGATCTCGGTGACGGTCACCTCCTCGCTGATCTCGGAGGCGGGTGCGTGCGTCATCGACTGGCTGGGGCGGCCGTTGACGATGGTCGAGGCAGGCGTCATCTACAGCGGCGAGGAGCAGCAGCCCACGACGGTGGCGGACTTCCTGCCACCGGTACTGCAGAAGCTGACGGTGTATTTGCCCGCCGATCCGAAGAAGGTGGAGAGTGCCGCGGCGATGTCGCTGACCACCGCGGTGATCGCCCGGTACGGGAATCAGCAAGTGGCGGTGGATGTCCGGCCGACGCAGCCGGGCGCGGCGGTGCCCGATCATCCGCCGGGCTTGCTGGAGCGGCAAGTGGTGATCGGCGAATCGGCGGATTTCGGACTGCGTTTGGCGGGCGGGCCGACACCGGTGCTCACCGTCAACGGCAACGAGAAGACCCTGCCCGACCAGATGCGGCTGCTGGTCAGCGATCTGGCCAAGGTGGCGATCTCCTCGGCCGCGACAGCGGTGGCACTGCCGCCCGCGCCCCAACTCGCGCCGGACAGTACGACTCTCGGCGCACTAGGTCAGACCCAGCTCAGCTCGACGGCGATCGGCCCGGTGCGCGTGGATGTGGGCATCGACCAGTCGCGACTCGGGCGGCCCGCCAAGGATGTGCGAGTTCGGTTGCGCGGCAGCTACACCCCGCTCCCAGACACCTTGAACGGTCAGCTCACGGTGAGCGCGGGTACCACCTACATCGACAGCTGGCCGGTGGACGGCTCGGGCCGGATCGACCGGTGGATCTCCATCCCGAACGCCGCCCTCGGCCGCTTCACCACCTTGTCGGTGACCTTCCAGCAAGCAGGGCTCACCCACGGCTGCGGCCTGGAAGCACCGCTGACGCTGACGATCGATCCGAGCAGCGAGGTCACCAGCGCCACCGCGACACCGCCGATCCCCGGCGGCTTCGGCGCGCTACCGCAGGCGCTGCTGCCGGACGTGCAAATCGGCTTGCGGACACCGGGTTTCGCGGACACGGTGCGCGCGGTGACCGTACTGACCGGACTGCAGCGGCTGACGACCATCCCATTGCGACCGGAGCTGGTGACCTTCGACCAGGCGGTCGCAAGCAAGTCACCGGCGGTCCTCATATCGGCTAACGGCGATGTGCCGGAATCGATTTCGCTGCCGCTCCGACAAACCGACGCGGGCCTGGCCTTGACCGGCGAGGACGGGAAGACGATCGCCAGGATCACCACCGATCCGAAGACACCGTTCGCGTCGCTGCAAAGCACCTGGTCCGGTGGGCGGACCGTGGTCGTCGGCGCATCGAGCGACACCCCTGAACATCTGGACCGGGTACTCGGCTGGCTCAACGCGGATCTGAACCGCTGGTCCCGCCTGCACGGCGCGGTCCTGTTCCAGGCCGGGGACCGGCAGCCGGAGTTCCTCGACCCGGCCACCGCCGCCCCGACGACCACCGACAGCTCCGAAATGACCTCCCTGGCAAAGATTCTCACCGGAGCCGGTGCCGCAGTGGTGCTGCTCGGGGTGCTGGCCGGGGTGGTCGTACTGGTGCGGCGCGGCAGGCGGTAGATGTCCGCCGACCCGGCAGCGCGCGGACACGTCCGCGGGACCGTCACCAGAATCGCGGCGCGACTGGTGCTGATCCTGCTGGCCACCGCCGCCGCGTTCTGGACCACCTGGGTCCGGCTGGTGCACGACACCTGGACCGGGTCGAGCATCGGCTTCGTCTTCGTCCTGCCGGTGCTCGCGATCTTCTCCGCGATCGGCATCACCCTGCGCCGCGGGCCGGAACTGCCCATTCACGACCGGCAGACCGATCTGATCGTCGGCGTGATCGGGCTCGGATTGTCCGCCTGCACACTGGGTTTGCTGACGCCGCGCTATCGCTATCTGTACGAGATGCTGCACCTGGACCTGCTGGCGGCCTGGCTGTTCGTCGTCTCCGCGTGCATTCTGCTGTTCGGCCTGCGCCCGACCACCCGGTACTGGCCGTGCTGGCTGCTGCTGCTCGCCGCGTTCCCGCCGCCGTACCGGGCCATGCGCGTCATCGTCGGCGGCGGCAGCGTCTCGGCGGGCGCGACGATGCTGTTGTTCGCCGCGTTCGCGGCCGCGATCGCGGTGGGCCGCACCAGAACCCGCGCCTGGGTCGGCGCGGGGCTGGCCTTCGCCGTGGGCTGTACGGTGCTCGTTGTGCTGCGGATCTGGTTCCCGACGGCCCGCGTACTCGTCTATCAGGCGGTTCCGTCGGTGGTCGCGGTGCTGGTCGTCGCGGCGGTGATGTACGTGGACTGGCGTCGCCGCCGCGGGATGTCGCTCACCCCGCTGGACCGCGAGCTCGACCCGCTCACCGCACCGCAGGCCTGGGCCGCCGCCGGGACGGTGGCCGCCGCCGCGATCCTCATCATGATCATCCCGATTCCGCCGGACTACGACCGCAACTTTCCCACGCGCCCCGGACTCGTTGTCGCACAGCCGCATACCGTGCCACCCGGCTGGGACCAGCTCAGCGAGCGGCACTATCCGTGGGCGCAGAACTACTTCGGCCAGGGCACCTCGATGACCAGGCAGTTGCTGCGGGCCGAGGAGCCCAACCCACTGTGGGACAACGAATCTCGCCGTCGCCGCCTGGTGATCGACACGGTGCGCGCCAAGGATCAGTACGCGATCGATCGGTACCCGGAGTTCGTCCTCTACAACATGCCCCAGCCGCGGATCAGCCCGCCGACCCGGATCGACCTGGGCCACGGCATCACCGCCCGATTGAACACCGTGCTCGACGATCGGCGGCTGCTCAGCTGGACCTGGCTGACCTGGAATTGGAGCGGCACCGACGGCTCGGAGCGAATCAGCCTGATCGCGGCCGACAACCACGAGTCCGATGCCGCGTTCCCGCCGCCGCAGCCCTCGATGCTCGGCATCTTCGAGAACTTCCTGCATCAGTTCCTGCGCGGCAAAGCCGTGGTGTTGGACTCGGAATCCGAGGACGTCGACTCCGACGCCGAGCACAAGGACCGGGATATGCTGCTCTCCGTCGCACGGGCCATCGTCGCCGGAACCGAGGCGAAGTGACGGCGACCCGCGGCCCCGAACCAGGATCGGCCAGCGCCCGCGCGCTGCATTCCGCCGTGCACGGCCTGCGCGAATCCGACCCGATGGCGTCGGCCTCGGTGGCTTTCCTACCGTGGCAACGCAATACCGCGCTGGGCCTGGTGCTGCTGGTCGCGGTGTGCGCGGTGTTCTTCCCGATGGGCACCTGCACGGTGCTCGTCGCGCTGTGCACCCTCGGCTATCTCACCGCCATGGGCGATCGCCTGCTGATCTTCCAGCGCGGTATGGCCAGGGACGCGATCATGACCGTCAGCGATGAACGCGCGCTGGCACTGACCGACGCGGAACTGCCGCCGTACACGATTCTCGTTCCGGCCTATGGCGAACCGGAGGTGGTCGGCGATCTGATCGGCGCGATGACGGCGCTCGACTATCCCAAGGACCGGCTGCAGGTCTTGCTGTTGCTGGAGGAGGACGACTCCCCCACCATCGAGGCCGCCCGGCGCGCCGGCATCGGCACGCTGGCCAGCGTCGACCACGTCACCATTGTCCTTGTGCCCGAAGCACAGCCGCGCACCAAGCCCAAGGCCTGCAACTACGGTCTGCATCAGGCGACCGGCGATATCGTCACCATCTACGACGCCGAGGACATCCCCGATCCGCTCCAATTGCGCCGCGTGGTGGCCGCTTTCGCGGATCTGCCGCCCGATGTGGTCTGCATCCAGGCCAAACTCGCCTTCCACAACGGGCGGCAGAATCTGCTCACCGCCTGGTTCACCGCCGACTACGGCCTGTGGTTCGGCTTCCTGTTGCCAGGGCTCATGCGCAGTAAGGCGCCGATTCCGTTGGGCGGCACCTCGAATCACTTCAAGCGCGATGTGGTGACCGCTATCGGTGCATGGGATCCGTACAACGTCACCGAGGACGCCGATCTCGGTGTACGCATCGCGGTGTCGGGCTATCGGACGGCGGTGATCGACTCGACCACGCTCGAGGAGGCCAATCCGGATCCGATCAACTGGGTGCGGCAGCGGTCCCGCTGGTACAAGGGCTATCTGCAGACCTGGCTGGTGCATACCCGGCGGCCGATCCGACTGTGGCGCAGCATCGGCACGGTCAGCTTCATCCGATTCACCCTGATCCTCGCGGGCACCCCGATCATCGCCTGCCTGAACCTGGTGTTCTGGTTCATCACGCTGTCCTGGATTCTCGGCCAGCCCGCGGTGATCGGCCAACTCTTCCCCGCCTACGTCTACTTTCCCTCGCTGATCGCGATGATCATCGGCAACGGCGCGACCATCTACATGAATCTGCTTGCCTGCCGGGAGAACAACCGGTCGGATCTGCTGGTCGCCTGCCTGACGGTGCCGCTGTACTGGCTGCTGATGAGCATCGCCGCGGCCAAGGGCTGCTACCAGCTGGTGCGTAATCCGTCCTACTGGGAGAAGACCTTTCACGGCCTCGGCACGAAGGAGGACAGCGAGTGAGATCGCGCTGGATCTTCGTCGCGTCGACGCTGTTGTACCTGGCCGCGGGCACCTGGTTGAGCGCGGGCAACGGTTTCCTGATGGGCGACGCGCTCAGCCGGGTGTCCGCCACCCAGGCGACGCTGTACAGCCGGGATCCGCATCTGTCGGCGATCGGATTCGTCTTCACGCCGTTGACGTCGCTGGCCCAGTTGCCGATGGTCGCACTCGCGCAGCGGTTTCCGGGCATCACGGTGTGGGGACTGTCCGGCGTGCTGATGTCGGCGTTGTTCATGGGCGGCGCGGTGGTGATGGTATTCGGCATCGGCACCGATCGCGGCGCGCCGCTGTGGCTCAGCGGGGGCGTCGCGCTGCTGTTCGCGATCAACCCGATGGTGGTGTTCTACGGCGCGAACGGGATGAGCGAGGCGCCGTTCCTGTTCTGCCTGTGCTGGGCGATGCGCAGGCTCATCCGGTGGATGCGTACCGATGATGCGAACGACCTGACGGCGTGCGGTATCGCGCTCGGGCTCGCCTATCTGACCCGGTACGACGCACTGGCGCCCGCAGCCGCCGCGGGTGCGCTGGTATTCGTGGTCACCTCTCGGCGCAGTCGCGGCGAGAGCCACCGATGGCATTGTGCCGTGATGGATTTCATCCTCGTCGTGCTGCCGGTGGCGGCCGCGTTCGTAGTGTGGGCGGCCACCAGCTGGTTGATCACCGGACAGGCGTTCCAGCAGTTCAGTTCGCAGTACGGCAACTCGTCGATCCTGCAGCAGTCGAGTTCTTCGGCGGCCGAAACCACTGCGGCGCTGGAGTATTCGACGGCCGCGACGCTCATTCTCGGACCGCTGCTGCCGCTGCTGGTTCCGATCGTCGGCGCGCTCGCGGTGCGCAGGCGCGACCCGCAGGTGGTGGTGCCGATCCTGCTGTGCGGTTCGGTGCTGGCCTTCCAAGCTTTCAGCTACGCGAGCGGGTCCACCTTCGCGTTCCTGCGGTTCTATGTGGCGGCGATACCGCTGGCCGCCGTCTTGGCACTGCAGGTGGCGCCCGCGCGTGGATTTCCGCCGAGCCGCAGGCCCGGCAGGCACGCCGCGACGGCTACACCGGAACCGGAACCGATCTCCGGCAAACACCGCGTCCGACCGGGCTGGGCTGCACCGGCCGTCGGCATGGCACTGACCCTCGCGCTGCTGGCGGGCGCTATTCCGTTGACGGCGTGGGGAATGTCGAGTCATGCCATCTCGGTGCAGGAGTACTCGCTGGGCGCGGTGCTGTTCCCGGATCCGGACAACGCGTCCGAGCGCCGGGCCGACGAACGCCGGATCGCCGCCACCTTCGCCACCGAGCGACGGCTGGCGAACTACCTCGACGCCATGAACCTGCCGCGCGGGGCGGTGCTGATGGATACCGTGTACGGCTTCGCCGTTGTCGTCGCATCGCATCGGCCCGACCAATTCGTGGTGCCCTCGGATCGCGATTTCGTCCGGATACTCAACCGGCCCGCCGAACGCGGCGTGAAATACATTCTGGCCGTGCCGAACAAGGGACGCGGCACCTCGGACGCGGTGAATCGGCGCTATCCCACGATCTACGAGAACGGCAGCGGCATCGCGACATTGGTGCTCGAGGTGCCCAATGATGGTGCGGGTCAGCCGGAGTGGCGCGTCTACCGGGTACTCGGCGCGGACTGAGCGCTCACCCCACGGTGGTTCGCTCGGCGGCCAGCGACCAGAGCGGGTCGTCGGGGCCGACGTCGAAGGTGCACTGATCGGGTCGCGAGTCGGGCACGAAGGCCCAGATCAGCGCCCCGGCCGACCCGGCGGCGCGCTGCGCGACGAACTTCGCGTCCAGGTGCGCGCGGCGGTCTTCGGGACTGCCGCAGGATCCGGCCTCTTCACCGATCTCGGCCACCAGCAATGGTTTTCCCAGTTGGGCCGCCTGGCGCAGCCGAACGCCCAAGCCGTTCCATTGATCTCCGGGCAGCGAGTCACGGGTGTAGTCGTGGTACTCGACGACATCGATCTGAGGTGACGCGCTGACCGTGCGGAACTCATCGCCCTGGGTGCCGCACTGGCCGCCGCCCGCGTACCCGGCGAAGATCAGCCGGTGCGGATCTATCTCGCGCACAATGGTTCCCGCGTCATCCATGAACTTGCGCAGCACCGCCGCCGCATCCGGTGGGCAGGTGCGGGCGGGCAGATCGCAGTGGTTTCCCGTACAGTTGCTCGGTTCCGGTTCGCCGACGAGTTCCCACCCGGCAAGGACCGGAACACTCTTCCACCGATCTACCGCGGTTTTCGTCCAGTCACGGAAACTCATCACGGCCCGACCGGGAACCGGTCTGACGGTGGTCCAGCCGTTGACGTACCACTGCCGCTGTTTGAATTGCTCATCCGCACAACCACCGTCCTGCGGCGACAGCACCGGCAGCACGATCTGCCGGTGTTTCTCGGCAGCCGTGAACACCGCGTCCGCCGCACTGAAGTCCACTGCGCCGGTTCGTTTATTGATCGCCAAGGCTTGGAACAGGTTGAAGCGGGTCAACGAATTGGCAGGCAGCGCACCGAAGTAGCTGTCCAGGTCGGTCTGCGCGCCACACCCGAAGTTCACCGACCAGTTCGTCGCCAACTGCGGCGCGTTGAACCCGGCGGGCCACCACGGTGCACCACGCAGTCGCAACCCTTGCGGCGAGGCCGTGACCACCGCTTCCGCCGCAGGCAGCGTTGCACGCGGCGGTCGTCCGTCTTTGGGCGCGAAGGGATGATCCGAACAACCACACAGCACCAGACCGACGACGGCCAGTAGACCGGCGAGGCGAGCCCTCTCGGCAGCCACCGCCCGGCCTAACGCGCCGACTCGACTGAGAAACCCGGGCAATCGTGCGCATCACACGTGGTCACAGCCTCACGCTACGCGAATCCAACGCCCATCCGCGCTCGACACGACATCGCTACCCGTTGTCGTGCTGCCAGCCGCGCAGCGCCCACCCCCAGCGCAGGGTGTGCTGGACAGCACCCGGCCCGGCGGTGGCTCGAGCGACATCCCGGTCAGTCCCCACAGTCGGCGCAGGCGGTACTTGACCGTGTTGGTGTGCACATGCAGCGCGCCCGCTGCGGCGTCGAGCCGCTGCGCGGTCTGTACTCCGTATTCCGCAGTAACCAGACAGTGCGCGCCCCGCCGGATCCAGCCCGACTCGGCGCAGCTGTTCGAGGTCCGGATCGACCAGCGAATTCGGATCCGAACCCGCCTTGCGCAAGTACTCGACAAGGGCTGACAGCGCCACGGTAGTGCCGACAGGCATGCCCTCGTGCAACGCTTCCAGGGGCACTCCCTGTTCGGCGCGGTCGGCGCCGAGCTGCCGCGCCAAATCCAGCTCTTCGACCGAGAGCGGACGTTTCCCGGGCCTACGCGCCGATCGAATACACAAACCTGAATCCCGAATCGATCGCTATCGATCAACACATTTGGCCACCCGGACAAGTCGATCTCGGGCAAGCCCCAAGATCCGATGTCATTGCCGAGCAATCGATTTCGGGTATCCGGAATGAAAACTCGGTGTACCGTTTGCCCGAAACGTCCTGCTGCGTTTCGGAGGAGGAGCGCAGCGGGCGAGGCGGGCAGTAGCTCGCCGAGTTTTACGGGTAGTTGGGCAGGGAATTACAATGGCGGACAACGAAGTCGACCATTCGGCGGCAAATCGGCAGTTGCCCGGCGCGCGGAATGCCGCCGATACACAACTCGCCCTCGACGGTGGAAATCCCGTTCGATTGGAGCCATGGCCGACTTATGACCGCGGTGCGGTGTGCGTCCATCCCGAAGATGAGGAGGCGGCGCTGCGTGCGATCCGCAGCCACCTCTACTTCAGGTATGACTATCGTCCCGCGCACGAGACCGAGTGCAGCCAGTTCGAAGCGGAACTGTGCCGCTATTTCGACTGCAAACACGCACTGGCCACATCGAGCGGCACGACCGCCCTGGCACTGGCCATCATGGCCGCAGGCATCGAACCCGGCAGCCTGATCGCTTGTCCCGGTTTCACTTTCGCCGCGACACCGAGCGCCATCATCCTCGCCGGTTGTCAGCCATTCCTGGTCGATGTGGACGAAAACCTCCATTTGGACGTGGCCGACCTACGCAGCCGATGGACCCCACAGGTCAAGGCCATCATGGTGGTACATATGCGCGGCTTCGCCGGCGATATGGCCGCGCTGATCAGTTTCGCCGCGGAAATGGGAGTGCCGGTATTCGAGGACGCGGTCCCGGCGCTCGGCGCGGAACTCGGCGGTCGCAAACTCGGCACCTTCGGCCTGGCCGGCGCCTTCAGCACCCAGTCGGACAAGGCGCTCAACAGTGGCGAGGGCGGCTTCCTGCTCACCGACGACAGCGCTCTGTTCGCCCGCGCCACCGTGCTTTCCGGCGCCTACGAGGGTCGGCTGCGGCGACACTTCCCGGACGGCGAACCACCGATCGCCACCGACCTCGACCTGCCGCTGCTCAGTTTCCGAATGGACGAAATCCGGGCCGCGCTGCTGCGCGCCGAACTCCAAAGGCTGCCGATCCGGCTGGCCGCCTTCCGACGCAACTACGATTACGTCGCAACAGCATTGGCCGATATCGCAGGGATTCACATCCGGCGGCCGGTCGCGCCTGGCGCCTACCTGGGCGAGGCGTTCATCTTCCTGGTTCCCGCCGGCGCCGCGCAGTGGTTCGCGCGAGCGCTGTGCCACGAGGGCATCGAAGCACGCAACCTGGGCTCGGACGCCGACCACAATATCCGGGCCTTCTGGAACTGGCGGTTCATGTTCCCCGGCACGGACACCGCGGCCATCAAGGAACTGCTGCCCAACGCGACGAGCTATCTGCAACGGGCAGTAGATATTCCGCTCTCCTCGACGCTGTCGGAGGCCGACTGCGACCACCTCGTCGCGGCGGTACGCAAGGTCGTCGGCGCGCTCGCGGCAACCACCGATGAAGCCACCAGTTCCGCGCGGGCCGGACACCGATGACGGCGCCCTCCGAAACGGGAGCGTTCCCGCGCCTGGCGCTGGCCGGCGTGTTCGGCGGCCTGTTCTGCGGATACCTCGGCCTGTCCGCGGCGATTCCGGTGCTGCCCGCGCACGTGCGGGACCAGTTCGGCGCGGGCGATCTCGCGGTCGGCCTCGCGGTCACCGCCACCGCCCTCACCGCGCTGCTCACCCGGCCGATCTTCGGCGGGCTGGCCGACCGGCACGGACATCGCACCGTCATGCGGTGCGGCGCGCTCGCCATCGCGGCGGGCGGGCTGCTCTACTTCCTGCCGATCGGTTTCGCGGGCCTGATGGTGGCGCGGCTGCTTGCCGGTGTCGGCGAGGCGGCGCTGTTCGTCGCGGGCGCGGTGTGGACCGTCTCGCTGGCGCCGCACAGTCGGCGTGGTCAGGTGATCGGGCTGTACGGCGTCGCCATGTGGGGCGGCATCTCGCTGGGTACCGCGCTCGGTGCGGTGTTGCGGCACTTCGGCATTGACGCGGTGTGGGCATTCTGCGTCGCCGCACCGCTCGTCGGTCTCGTCCTGATCAGCATCGTGCCACCGCAACCGCACGTCGAGCCCTCGGGCGGCGGACGCGGGCTGATGTTGCGGCCCGCCGTGCTGCCCGGCCTCGGCCTCGCACTCGGCGCCGCCGGCTATGTCGGCCTGGCCGCGTTTGTCATCACCGGCCTGCAGGAACGCGGAATCGACTCGGGCGTCATCGTTTTGAGCACCTTCAGCGCCGTGTACGCGGGCACCCGCCTGGTCATCGGGCATCTGCCGGACAGGCTCGGACCGCGCCGGGTCGCATCCTGGTGTGGCGCAGGCGAAGCCGCGGGATTGCTGATCATCGCCTGGGCACCGAACCTGCCGCTGGCGGTGCTCGGGGCCGTGGTGATGGGGGTCGGGTTCTCGCTGCTGCATCCCTCGCTGGCCTTGATGGTCATGAACAACACCGAAAGCTCCAAGCAGGGTGCGGCACTCGGCGCATACACCTCGTTCTGGGATCTGGGCCTATTCGTGTGGGGCCCGGCCACCGGCGCGATCGCAGCCGGCTTCGGCTACCCGGCCGTCTTCGTGGTCGGTGCGGCCTGCGCGCTCGCGGCCTCGGTGCTGGCCATGACGATCCGGCAATCGGTGATTACGGAAAAGGCGATATGACGAACACACCATCGGGCAGCGCACCGCTGAAGGTCCTGTGCATCACCGGCTGGTGCCGCAACGGCAGCACCATCATCGGCAATATCCTCAACGAGATCCCCGGCCTGTTCCATGTCGGTGAGCTGCATTTTCTGTGGAAGAACGCGGCGGGCCGCGGGGTGAACGAGGACTGCGGCTGCGGGCGAAAGCTGGTCGACTGCCCGGTCTGGTCGACGATCCTGCCGGTCGGCCAACCCGCGGGAACCACCTTGGTGGAGCACGCCGACACCGTCATCGGGCGTCAGCTCAGCAGCGTTCGAACCAGGCACACCTGGCGGGTGCTCCGGGGCCTGCGCAGCGAGCAGCTCCGCGCGCATGCCGCCTTGATGACCGAGATCTACCAGGCCATCGCGAAACGCACTGAATCGCGGGTGATCGTCGATACCTCGAAGGTCCCCGGCGAAGCGGCACTGCTCGCCTACCTGGACGGCATCACCCCGTACTACGTCCATCTCGTCCGTGATCCCCGCGCGGTGGCCCAATCATGGAGTAAGCCGAAGGAATACGTGTACGCCATGGGGCCGGGTAAGAGCACCGGCTACTGGACCGGCTTCAATCTGGCCTCGCACGCGATCATCAAGAGCTATCCGGAACGGTCGATGTTCCTGCGGTACGAGGACTTCATCGCCGATCCGGCGGGCACCATCGACCAACTGCTGCGACTGATCGACAGCGACACCGCGGCCAACCCGCTCACCGATCGAACGGTCGAGTTGCACACCAATCACACGGTCACCGGGAACCCGGACCGGTTCAACATCGGCGCCACCGTCATCCGTCCGTCCGACGACTCCTGGCGGACCAAGCTGCCGAGGTCGGCCAAGCGCACGGTCGCGGCCCTGTCGTGGCCGCTCGCGCGCCGGTACGGATACGAGTTCGGCACTGCGGACGGAAAGGGCTAGCCGAGTGGATCTGGGACTGGAGAACAAGGTCGCATTGGTAGCGGGCGGATCGAGCGGGATCGGGCTGGCGATCGCCAGGGAGCTGGCCGCCGAGGGTGCGCATGTCGCCATCGGCGCGCGCGACCCAGAACGGCTCGTGGCGGCAGAACGGGCCGTCAAAGAGGTTGCGCGCGGCCGGGTGTACGCGACCAGTGTGGATATCACCGACAGCGCGGCAACCCACCGCTGGATCGACGAGGTCGCCACGGAGTTCGGCGGCCTGCACATCGTCGTCGTCAGCGGCGGCACTCCGCCGACCGGCAATGCGGCGGCCTTCGAGATATCGGACTACCGGGCGGCGGTCGACGGGGTGTTGCTGCCCGCCGTCGACCTGGCACTTACCGCATTGCCGCACCTGCGGAGTGCGCGCTGGGGCAGGCTGCTGTTCGTCGCGTCGGAGACGGCGAGCGTCCCGATCAGCGGCCTGGCCATGTCCGGCGTCACCCGCGCGGCCATCGTGCGGTTCGCCCAGTCCCTCGCCGCCGAGGTGGGCCGGGACGGTGTCACGGTCAACGTGCTCGCACCGAGCGCGACCCGCACTCCCCTGCTGGAACGCGTTGCGGCACAACGAGCTATCGACGGCGGGCGCGAAGCACAGTTCGACGCGATGGGCACCCACACGGCGGTCGGCCGGATCGCCCGCCCGGAGGAGATGGCCGCCGTGGCCGCCTTCCTGGCGAGCGCGCGGGCCTCCTACCTCACCGGCACGGTCCAGTTGGTCGACGGCGGGGCGAGCGTGCTCGGCCCGACCTCGGCGCACCTGCCCTGGGAAGCCGAAGTCACCGGCTCCGCGAAATCGGAGTGAACAGCACAGCTCTCGGCACCGTTTGCCGATGACAGGGAAGGAATCACTACATGCTGAAGACCGAAGGCATCAAAGAGACGCTGGCTCAGGTCGTTTCGGACCGGAAGAAGGAACTGTCGCCGGGGCGGATGTTCGTCGAGGCCTGCGCGGAGCAGGGACGCGACGCGTCGGTCGAGTACGACGTGACCATCACCGACACCCTGACCAGCTCGCGCCGCAAACCGCGCTATCCCGCCCGCAATGTGCTCAAAGCCATTGACCTGTCCCGTGATCCACGCAAGTTCTACTGGCACGAGAGCGCGCCCGGCACCGACGACGCGCCGATCGAGGGTGCCGAGGTCCGCCGCGAACTGGCCAGCCGATTCCACAAGTCGCCGATCCCGGAACTGCTCCCCACCACCGCCTGGGTACAGGTGCCGCCCGAAATGTGGGAGGACCCCGAGACTTTCGAATCGTTCATCAACTACCGGTTGATCGTCCGGCTCTGCACCGCCGAGAACTACACCATCATCAGCGGCGAGGGCGGCCTGCTGAACATTCCTGGCATCGCACGGATAACCAACCCCGGCCCCTTCGCCTCGACGATCCTGTGGGCTTGCAACGAAGTCGAGCAGATGGGCGGCACCGCCGACGGTCTGATCATCAACCCGGTCGACTACTACCGCGCCATGGGCACCGGCCGCCTGATGGCCGACCTCGAGGAGAACGGCGTCTTCATCTGCCGCACCCGCCTGGTCGAGCCGGGCAGCGCCATCGTCGGCGACTTCGGCCACGGGGCACAGCTTTTCGATGCGGGACGTTCGGTGATCCGTTTCGCCGAGCCGCCGCCGGGGACCTTCGCCGAGCCGGGTGACGCAGTCATGGCGCAGATCTACGAGCGGGTCGTGGTCAACCTACCCACCAACTTCTTCGTCGTGACCGTGTAGGTCGGATCCGTGACGAGTGAGGCGGCGGCCCCTGTTCGCAGCGACCCGGATGTGGTGGTCGTCGGCGGCGGGGTCGCCGGGTTGTTCTGTGCCTATCACCTGCGCCGCGGTGGGGCCGCCGTGACAGTGCTCGAGCGTGGTGGGTTGGGTGGGCCGCAGTCGTGCTCCTACGGGAATACCGGTTTCGTCGGCACCCATGGCGCCGCACCGCTGGCCGAACCTGGGATGCGTTCGTTTCGTTCGCTCGGCATGCTGAGTGCGGAAGCGCCGTTCTACCTCGAGTTGCGAGCCGACCGTGAATTGTTGCGCTGGCTCCGGCTTTTCGGTCGAGCCTGCACCCCGGCGGCCGCAGCGGCCGGGTTCCGCGCATTGATCGGGATGAAGAAGCGCAGTCTGGAGATACTGCTCGAACTATGTGAATCACCAAGTATTGCCGCAACTTTCGAGTCGCCGGGCATCGTGCTGGCTTACAAGACCGCGCAGGGGTTTGCCGACGCCGGCCGGGCCGTCTCGCGAACCGTCGCCAACGCAGTTCCGCTGCGCGTCCTCGGCCCCGGAGAGCTCGACGAGCTCGAGCCGAAGACCCGCTTCGACATCCGCGGTGCCCTGTACAACCCCGAAGGCGCGTATCTGCATGTGCCGGAGTTCGTCGTCGAATTCGGCCGGATGCTGCGCGAGATGGGCGTCGAAATCTGCGAACACACCGATCTGACCGGCTTCGAGATCAAAGCGGGGAAAATCGAACGGCTACAGACCAATCGCGGGGACTTTCGCCCTCGCGACGTGGTCGTCGCCGCAGGCGCGTGGTCGACCGAGTGCGCACGGATGGCGGGCATCGGCCTGACGTTGCAACCGATCAAGGGTTACAGCGTCACCATGGATATGCCACCCAGCGGCCCCAGTCGGCCGGTGTTGCTGAGCGAGGGCCGCATGGCGATGGTGCCCCTGGGTGAGCGGCTGCGCATCGGCGGCAGGCTCGAGCTCACCGGAATGAGCACCGCCATTTCCGAACGGCGCGTACAAGGAATGCTGCGTACCGTCAATGAGTACCTGCCCGACCTGGAGAAAACCCCGACCCGCGAGACCTGGAGCGGCTTGCGTCCCTGCACGCCGGACGGGGTGCCACTCATCGGCCGCACCGCTCTGCGCAACCTCTTGATCGCAGTCGGCTACGGCCACATCGGCATGGGCCTCGCGCCCGCAGGCGGCGAACTCATCGGCCAAATCCTGGCCGGCGAGCAACCCACCACCGACCCGGCCCCACTGCGGCCGGACCGTTTCGACAGCACAATCTCATAAGGCGTTAACAGTGATCGAACACCCAGGTGTCAAAGGCGACACCACAATCGGCGTCCTCTGCCTCGACACCGCATTCACAAAAATCCCCGGCCACATCCGCAACCGAGCAACCTTCGACTTCCCCGTGCGCTACCAGGTGGTGCAAGGCGCAACGCCACAGCGGATGGTCACCGAGGCCGACCCAACCCTGCTGGAGCCGTTCATCATCGCGGCCAAGGAACTGCAAGCCCAAGGGGTGGCGGCGATCACCAGCGGCTGTGGCTTCCTCGTCATCTTCCAACAGCAACTGGCCGACGCCGTCCACATCCCGCTGTACAGCTCCAGCCTGATCCAGCTCCCCATGGTGCACCGCATGCTCGCCGCAGATCGAAAAGTCGGCCTCCTGGTCGCCAAAAAAGCAGCCCTCACCCAACGCCACCTGGCAGCCATCGGCGGCGAATCCATACCCCTCTGCATAGCCGGAATGGACAGCCGACCAGAATTCCGCGAGGTCATCCTCGAAGGCCGCCGCAACAACCTCGACGCCGAACGCCTCGGCCAGGAAGTACTTCACGAAATCGACCAACTGGCCGCCGCCAACCCGGACATGGGCGCCCTGGTAATCGAATGCACCGACCTGGTCCCCTACGCCCACGCCATCCAAGCCCGCCTCAACCTTCCCGTCTTCGACATAGTCACCCTCACCGAAATGGTCCACCGAAGCTTGTCCCACCGCCCCTTCCGCGGGTAGAACCTCACCGCAGCAGGTTGTTCAGCAATCGGCCTACCAGGTTCATGTTTTCCGGGCGATCGAAATCGCCGTGCGCGCACTCGACCTCCAGTACTTCTATCCGGCCGCCGATATGGCCGTGCCAGGCTTGCTCGAGGTCGGTCTGGAAATCGGCCTTTCGATTGCCTGCTTCGTCCAGGGCTGCGCCGAATATCGTCATGTCGCCGTCGTAGCAGGGTGCGGTGTAGCCATCGAGCAGTTTGCTGTTGTTGATGAGCACCTTGGTCGCCTGCTCGACCAGGCGTTGAATATCGGGAGATTCGAGTTGGTCGCCGAATCTGTCGGCAGCCCAGGCTCGGATGCCTGCCATGGCGTCGTCTTCGGACACGTCGGGTTCGGCGGCGGACGCGACCGGCGGTTTGCTGTCCAGGATGCCGAGGAATCCGACCTGCACGCCACGCTGCGCGAGTTCGCACGCCAACGCGTGCGCGAGGATTCCGCCGTACGACCAGCCCAGCAGATAGACCGGGCCCGCTTCCTGGAAGCTCAGGATGTGGTCGATGTAGTCCGCCAGCATTTCCTGGAAGGATTCGGCGACCGGACCGCCGTCCAGTCCGCGCGATTGAATGGCGAAGACCGGCCGGTCGGGCAGGTGGCGTCCGAGCTGCTGGTAGAACCAGCCGAGACCGCCGCCGGGATGCAGGCACCACAGCGGATTGCGTGATCCGGTGCTCTTCAGTTTCAGCACCGGATCGAAATCGGTACCCGCGCAAGCACCTTCGTCGAGCCTGGTCACCAGTTCGGCGACGGTGGGCGCGTCGAATATCACCCGCACCGGGACCTCGACCCCCAATGTCACCCGAATCCTGCTGGTGAGGCGGGTCGCCAGCAGCGAGTGGCCGCCGAGGGCGAAGAAGTCGTCGTCGATACCGACCCGGTCGAGTCCGAGAATTTCGGCGAACAACTCGGTCAGCGTCCGTTCTCGCTCGGTGCGCGGAGCGCGGAATTCCTTCGCGGACACCAACTCCGGGTCCGGCAGGGCCTTGCGATCGAGCTTGCCGTTTGCGGTCAACGGCACCGAGTCGATCACGATCACCGTCGCGGGCACCATGAATTCGGGCAGCCGCTCGGTCACCCATCGACGCACCTCGGCGGCGAGCAGACCCGCGTGCGGGCTGTTCGCGTACCCGGCGGGATCGCCGACCGGTGACGGTGCGACGTACACGTCGGCCAATGATCGGCCCTGCGCTGTCACGGCGTCGAGGAAGACCGCATCCATGTGGCCCGGTTGCGTGGACCAGGTGACCGCGGTGGTGTACCCGAGTTCCTGCCCGAGTACGTGCAGGTCTTCAGGCAGCAAGCCCTCGTCCATGCGAGCGGCGTGATCAGCGACTATTCCTTCGAAACTCACTGCGAGCGGGGCCGTTTGCCCACCTGCGGTCACCGGCTCCCCGGTTCGGATGCGCTGGGTGGCTTCGATTTGGCCGGTCAGCCCCGCGTGCGGGATACCGGTGACGCGAACGCCGGCCTGCCGTCGCGTGCGCAGGAACGCCCGCAACCAAACATGGTCGCAGAACTCCACTTTCGGCGTGTCGGTCACCGAGACCGGCGTCGCGGGCGCCTTGTGCAGGACCGCGTCGTAGCGATACCGGGTCAGCTCGTTCACCGAGAATCCGCGTTTGAGTTCGACATCGACGGCACCGAGGTCGAGGACGCGACGCAGCGCCAGGAAGTAGTCCGGTGCCAGCAGCAGCTCCTGTTCCGCGGTGATGTCGCGACGAACTCGATCAGCAACGGCAGCGGGATCGTCGCCGCCGTTGCGCGCGATCTGCACGGCGGTGGTGAACTCCTCCAGCAGCGCCAGATTGCGGACGTCGCCGACGAACACCGCACCGCCAGGAGCCAGCAGTCGCAATACCTGTTCGAGGACCCGGCGGAGATACCGCTCACCCGGGAAGTACTGGATGACCGAGTTCAATACCACTGTGTCGAAGTAACTTTCGGGCAGCCCGTCGGTGTCCTCGGCGCTGCGCACACTCAGGAACACGCGATCGGCCAACTCGCTGTCGAGTTCCGCCACCTGTCGGCGCAGCGTGGCGATCGTCGCCGCCGAGAAGTCCGACGCCCAATACTCGTCGCAGTCGGGTACCAGCTGCGACATCAACAAACCTGAACCGACGCCGATTTCGAGCACCCGTCGCGGTTTCAGGCCGCGAATCCGGTCGACCGTGGCCGACCGCCACTCACGCATCTGCTCCAGCGGAATCGGCGCCCCGGTGTAGCTGCTGTTCCAACCGCCGAAATCCGCGCCGAACCCGGCACGATCCGCCCCGCCGACCTCGACACCGCTGTCCACACCCGAATACAGGTCGTCGTACACCCGACGCCACTGACCGACGAGCTCATCCTCACCGGCCACCGGCCCGGCCTGGTCCGCAACCACATACCCGACCAACTGCTTACCGCCGGTGTCGGTGTCGTGCACCACGACCACCGCCTGAGATACCGACGGATGTTGCGCCAGCACCGTTTCCACTTCACCGGGCTCGACGCGGAACCCTCGGATCTTGACCTGATCGTCGATCCGGCCGACGAACTCCAACTGCCCGCCGGTATTCCACCGCACCACGTCACCGGTGCGATACAACCGACCACCAGCCGGATCGAACGGATCGGCCACAAACCGCGCCGCAGTCAACCCCGCTCGTCCGCGATAGCCACGCGCCAACTGGGAACCGGCGACATACAACTCACCGGCAACGCCCACCGGAGTCGGCACCAACCGCGAATCCAGCACATACACCCGCGTATTGGCCACCGGCGTACCGATCGGCACCGCACCGTCGAGGTCGCCCACCGCGTCGTAATCGGTCACACACACCGTGGTCTCGGTGGGCCCGTAACCGTTCATGACCTGGACACCGGCGCACAGCGCGGTCAGCTTCCGGACAACAGTCTCGGTCACCTCCGCACCACCGACGAGCACCCGGCGCAACGTCCGCAATGGATTGTCGGGCAACGATTCGACGTGATCGATCAACGCCGACATCATCGGTGGTGTCGCGAACATCTTTGTCACCGAGCGGCTTTCCACCAGCCGGGCGATCTCCACCAGATCCGATCGCTGCTCACCGGCCAGCACCACCGTGGCGCCATTACACAAAGCGGGCCAGATCTCGTAGGTCGAGGCATCGAACGCGATCGAAGAATGCGCAAGCACCCGATCCGCGGTGGAGGTCTGCCACGCCGAGGCGACCAGGCGCACCACATTACGATGCGTGATACCAACACCTTTAGGGACGCCGGTGGAGCCGGATGTGTAGATCACGTACGCGAGATTCTGCGGTCCCGCTGCGACAACGAGAGCCGGACCCGCTGAGTCGAGTGTGTCGAGGTGCAGACGCGGTGCTGCCGTATCGGGCAGCAGTCCCGCGGTGCTGGAGTCGGTCACGACGACCACCGGCGCGGCGTCGGTGAGGATGAACGACAACCGATCCGAGGGATACCCGGGATCGATCGGCAGATACCCGCCACCGGCCTGCAACACCGCCAGCAACGCCACGACCAGTTCCGCGGATCTGGGCAAGGCGACCGCGACAACATCATCCGGACCCACTCCGCGCGAGATCAGCACGCGCGCAAGCGTGTTCGCGCGAGTATCGAGTTCTCGATACGAGAACTCCGTCTCACCACAGATCACCGCTGCCGCATCCGGAGTACGAGCGACGTGCGTCTGGAACAGCTCGACCAGAGTGCGGTCCTCGACATCGACCGAGGTGTCGTTCCACCTGACCAATAGCAGGTCACCTTCATCGGCGTCGAGCACGTCGATCGACCCCACCGGCGTACCCGGGTCCGATACGACCTGCCGCAGTATCCGCCCCCACCGTGCGACCATCGCCTCGACCGTGGACCGATCGAACAACTCGGTCGCGTATTCGACGAACCCGCCCCATTGTTGACCGGCGGGCGCATCGGCGATGTTGAAGAACAGGTCGAACCGCGAGGTCGCGATCGACGCGTCGTAGGGCTCGACCCGCACTCCCGGCAAGTCCATCGTCGGCAGCGTGTTGTTTTGAAATGCCAACGACACCTGGAACAGCGGGTGATGCGCCGCCGACCGCGTCGGGTTGAGCAACTCCACCAGCAATTCGAACGGCGCGTCCTGATTCTCGTACCCGGCCAGCGCTTTCGCCCTGACCTCGCCGAGAATCTCGGTAAACGACACGGCGGGCGCCACTTTCGCCCGCAGCACCCACGAGTTGACGAAGAACCCGACCAGCTCGGTCAACGCCTCGTCGGTGCGGCCGGCCACCGGTGCGCCGATCGGAATGTCCTCCCCCGCACCGAGTTTGAACAGCAGTACCGCCAACGCCGACTGCAACACCATCGACACCGTCGCGCCCTCGCGAGCGGCCAATCGTTCCAGTCCCGCCCTGGTGTCGGCGTCGATGCCGAAGACGACCATGTCCCCGCGGTAACTGGCGACCCGCGGCCGCGGCCGATCGATAGGCAACCGCAGCTGCTCCGGCAGCCCGTCGAGTTCACGACGCCAATAGTCGAACTGCTGCGACAGCACGCTGTCGGGATCGGTCTGCGAACCCAGCAGGTCCTGCTGCCACAACGTGTAATCCACGTACTGCACCGGCAGCGGCGACCACCCCGGCGCGCGATCCTCGGCGCGCGCGGCATATGCCACCGAAAGATCCCGCAGCAACGGCGACATCGACCAACCGTCACCGGCGATGTGGTGAATCAACAGCACGACGACACACTCGTCCGTGCCGTATCGCACCACCGTGACCCGAATCGGGATCTCGGTGGACAGGTCGAACCCGTATCGCACCGCCCCGCTCACCGCCGCATCTACCTCGGCAGGTGCCACCTCGGTGACCTTCACCGGGACCTCGACACTGCCGACCTCGAGCACCCGCTGGGTCGGGACACCATCGGCTTCGACGAAGACAGTGCGCAGACTCTCGTGCCGCGCGACGACATCACCGGCCGCGGCGGTCAACACCGACACATCCACCCCGCGCAGCCGCACTGCCAGCGGAATGTTGTACGTGGCCGACGGCCCCTCCAGCCGGTGAATGAACCACAACCGCCGCTGCGCGAACGACAACGGCACCACATCCGGCCGCGGCCGAGCCAGCAACGCCGGACGCATCCGCACCCCGGCATCGAGCCGACTCACCAACTGCGCCACCGTCGGCGCATCGAACACCGTCCGAATCGGCACCTCGACCCCGAGCACCACCCGAATCCGGCTGATCAGCCGGGTAGCCAGCAGCGAATGACCACCCAACTCGAAGAAGCTGTCGTCGACCCCGACCTGCGCGCGCCCCAGGACCTCACCGAACAGTTCGGCCACCATCCGCTCCTGGAGCGTGCCGGGCGCCCGATACGCCACCGAGGACACCAGCTCGGGCACGGGCAGCGCGGCTCGATCGAGCTTCCCGTTCGCGGTCAGCGGCACGGCGTCGATCACCAGCACCGCCGCGGGCACCATGAACTCCGGCAGCCGCTCGGCGGCGAACCGGCGCACCTGGCCGCCATCGATGCCGTCGGCGACCACATAGCCGATCAGCTGCTTGCCGCCAACGGCGGTGTCACGCACCACCACGACGGCCTGGGAGACCGAAGGATGTTGGGCCAGTGCGGTTTCGACCTCACCGGGCTCGACGCGGAAGCCCCGGATCTTGACCTGATCATCGATCCGGCCGACGAACTCCAACTCCCCCGCGGCATTCCACCGCACCACATCACCAGTGCGATACAACCGACCACTAGCCGGGTCGAACGGATCGGCCACAAACCGCGCCGCAGTCAACCCCGCCCGTCCGCGATAACCCCGGGCCAACTGCGCACCGGCCAAATACAACTCACCAGCGACCCCGACCGGCACCGGCGCCAACCACGAATCCAGCACGAACGCCCGCACATTGGCCAGCGCCGACCCGATCGGCACCGAACCGCCCTCGAAGCGTTCCCCCGGGTCGAACGACCGTCGAATCGCGAAAGTCGTTGTCTCGGTAGGCCCGTACGTGTGCACGAGGCGCGTCTGCGGGCACAACCGCAACGCACGATCGAACACCTCCGTCGGCATCTCCTCGCCGCCCGTCCACACCTGGCGAAGCCCGGCGAGCGCCTCGGGGCAGTGATCGACGAACAATTCGAACAATCGAGTGGTGAGAAATGCCCCGGTAACCCCGCTTCCCACGAGCAATCTGCCGAGCGCCGCGATATCGGTGCGCTCCGACGGCGCGACAACTACCCGGCCGCCGCCCAACAGCGGAACCCATATCTCATAGGTAGAGGCATCGAAGGCGACCGAGGAATGCACCAGCACGCTGTCGTGTGCACCGCCCCGCCACTCCTGCTTGGTCGCGAATGCCACCACATTGCGGTGCGTGACGGCAACGCCTTTGGGCACACCGGTGGAGCCGGACGTGTAGATGACGTACGCCAGATTCTGCGGCCCCACCGCGACAATTCGCCCCAGACCGGGCCCGTCCGGCGCCAGCGTCTCGAGGTAGAGGTGCGGTGTTTCCGAAGCGGGCAACAAGTGGGCCGTAGCGGAATCGGTCACGAGAACAACCGGGGCCGCGTCGCCGAGGATGAAGGACAATCGGTCCGAGGGATAAGCCGGATCGATCGGCAGATACGCGCCACCGGCTTTCACTACCGCCAGCAACGACACGATCTGCGCTACCGATCGCGGCAACGCGACCGCGACAACGCTATCCAGACCAACTCCACGCGAAACCAGCTCTCGGGCAAGGCGATCGGCACGAAGGTCGAGGTCTCGGTATGTCAGCTCGTCGTCACCGTAGACGATCGCGACCGCATCCGGAGCGGCGGCGACCTGCAACTGAAACTGTCCGATGATGGTGGTGTCGGGAATATCGGCGGCGGTGTCGTTCCATCGACGCAGTACCGACTCGCGTTCCTCGCTACCGAGGACATCGATCGCTCCCACCGCGACATCCGAATCCGTCACGATCTGCCGCAGTATCCGCACGAACCGGGTTGCCAACGCTTCGACCGTGGCCCGATCGAAGGAGTCGATGCGGTACTCGAAGTGCAGTTGCAAGGCCGGGGCGGCATTGGCCACGACCGTCAGGGGATAGTGCGACGGTGTTTTGGGTTGTACGTCGGTGATCGCGACACCAGTTGACGCCGCGGCCGCTCCTATTCCGGTCTGATCGACGGGATAGGACTCGAACCCGATCAGGGTGTCGAACAAGACATTCAACCCGGTCGCCTGGTGGATATCGACCAGCCCGACGTGATGATGATCCAGCAGCGCGGCCTGACGGGCTTGCAGCCCGGTCAGCACATCGGTGAGGGTGTCGCCGGGACCGAACCGTACGCGCACCGGCACGGTATTGATGAACAGCCCGACCATCGAATCCACGCCCGCCAGCACCGGCGGCCGACCCGACACGGTCACGCCGGTGATCACGTCGTGACGGCCGGTCGATACGGCCAGCAGAATCCCCCACCCACCTTGCACGACAGTGTTCAGGGTGATCCCGAGGGCCGTGGCCCGCCGGCTCAATGCCAGCGCCGTCTCCTCCGACAGCGGCACGTCGAACCGTGATATCTCGCCCGCGACAGCATTCCCGGCCTGGCCCGCAAGCAGCGTGGGCTCGCGCACGCCGTCGAGCTCCCGAGTCCACGCCTGGACACCGGCCCGGAGATCCTGCTCGCGCAACCACTTCAGGAACTCTTTGAAGGCGGGCGGCTGCGCCAACGCAGTGACCGAACCGTAGAGGCCGAACAGATCTCGGATCAGTAGCGGCAGCGACCAGCCATCCATCAGTACGTGATGGGCGGTGAACACCAGCTGCGACCGATCGTCGGTCAGCAGCACGAGCGTCAACCGCAGCAACGGCGGCACCGTGACGTCGAAATGCGTGTGCTGGTCCTCGATCAGCAACCGCTCCGCCGCCACCGCACGTGCAGGCTCGTCGAATTCACGCAAATCCAGCACGCGCCAAGGTAATTCGACACCGTCGACCACGACCTGCACCGGATCACCATGGGCGCCGGCGACAAAGCCCACCCGCAGATTCGGATACCGATCCAGCAGCCCTTGACCGGCCACCCGCATCCGTTGCGGATCCACTCGTCCGGCCAGCCCGAAAACGACCTGCATGTGATAGGCGTCGAACCCCGAACCCGCGAAAACCTGATGAAACAGCAACCCCGACTGCATCGAAGTCAACGGCCACACATCCACCAACCCGGGATACCGAGCCTCCAGCACCTCGATCTCACCCTGATCCAACGGCGCCAACAGGTCCGACGCCGTCAGGCCACCCGCGCCCGGCATAGTGGCATGCCGGGCCAATCCGATCGCCGCGCTCCGCCACAGCTCGGCCAACTCCCGAATCTCGGTCTCTGCCAACACTCCAGCAGGCGCGGCGGATACGGCCTGCAGCACCGGCCCCTCGTCGGTATCGACGACCAACATGTTCACCGTCAGCGCCGACATCGCGGGCATCGCCGGATCCAGCGGCGTGATCAGCTGTCCGACCTCGGCCGACGGCGTCCAGCCCACGCCGCGCAGTCGTTGCGGCAGCAGGTCCATCGAGGTGACCCGGCCCAGGTAGTTGAAGCCGATCTGGCCGGTCGAATACTGTTGCAGCACAGCGGCTGTCTCGGGATTGAGATACCGAAGCAACCCGAATCCGATGCCCTTGCCTGGCACGCCGCGCAGTTGTTCTTTGACCGACTTCACCAACGCGCCCGCAGCCGGACCACCGGCGCACAGCTGCTCCCACTCCGAGGCCGACGCGGCCAATCGCACCGGGAACACGCTGGTGAACCAGCCGACGGTGCGGGAAAGGTCGGCACCGGGCACGGTATCCTCTTCGCGGCCATGGCCTTCCAACCGGATCAACACCGACTCCGCACGCGCACCGTGCTCGTCACGCCAGCGGGTCACGGCCGCGGCCAACGCCGCCAGCAGCCCGTCCTCGACGCCACCATGGAACACCGCCGGCAACGTGGTCAGCAGCGGTTCGGTCACCGAGACCGGAATCTGGACCTGAACATGCTCGACGGTGGCCATCACGTCGACGACGGGATCTAAGGCCCGACTACCCAAGATCGGCTCGGGCCCATCGAGAACCGAAGCCCACCAGGGCAACTCGGCCACCCGCTCCGGTCGGGTCGCTTGCTCGACCAACCCGTGCGCCCACCGCCGCATCGACGTCCCGGCCGCCGGCAACACCGGAGACAGCCCCGCCGACACGTCCTGCCACGCAGACGCCAAGTCCGGCAACAGAATCCGCCACGACACACCATCAACCACCAGATGATGAGCCACGATCGACAGCCAGCCCGGCCGGGTATTTCCGGCATCGAACCACACGAACTGCACCATCACCCCGGCTGCAGGCGCCAACCGTTCGACCGCAGCCCCCACCTGCGCCATAATCGCCTCGGCCTTATCGCCGTACTGCTCCTCGACGGCGGCTATCTCGACGCGGTACAGCAGCCGATCCACATCCACGCCGCCCGCAGGCTCGACCTCGAGCCCCGCGCCACGCTCGTCCTCGACCAACCGCGACCGCAAGACATCGTGCCGATCGAGCACCGCGGCCAACGTCGCCACCAACCCGGCCCGATCAATCCCCACCGGCAGATCCAGCGACATCGACTGCGTGAAGCTGTCGAATCCCGCGCCCAGGTCCCGCACGAACTGTGCCACCGGCAGCAGCGGCATCCACCCGGCGCCACCACCGTCCAGCTCCGCCAACACGGGCCCGCTCACCGCACGGGTGTGCGCGACCGCCGCCAACGCCGCTGCCGTCCGATGCTCGAACACCTCCCGCGGACTGACCTCCACCCCCAGCTCCCGGGCCCGCGACACCACTTGAATCGAGCGAATACTGTCGCCACCCAGCTCGAAGAAGCTGTCGTCCACACCCACCCGTGGCACGCCGAGCACCTCGGCGAACACACCGGCCAGCACCTGTTCCTGATCCGTACGCGGTGCGCGATACGCCACCGACGAGCTCAGTTCCGGATCCGGCAGCGCCTTGCGGTCGAGTTTGCCGCTCGCGGTCAACGGCACCGCGTCGATCACCAGCACCACCGTCGGCACCATGAAGTCCGGCAGCCGCTCGGCGGCAAACCGCCGCACCGCTCCCCCGTCCAGTCCGTCAGCACCCGCACGGTCGGCGACTACGTATCCGATCACCTGCTTGTTGCCGACGCCTCGTGCCACCACGACCGCTTGGGATACCGACGGATGCTGTGCCAGAACGGTTTCCACCTCGCCGAGTTCCACCCGGAAGCCGCGAATCTTGACCTGATCATCGACCCGGCCCACGAACTCCAACTGCCCGAGGGCATTCCAGCGCACGACATCGCCGGTGCGATACAGCCGACCACCCGACGGATCGAACGGGTCAGCCACAAACCGCGCCGCCGTCAGACCTGCCTGACCGCGATAGCCACGTGCCAATTGGGAGCCAGCGGCGTACAACTCACCGGCCACGCCGACCGGAACCGGCATCAGCCACGGATCCAAAACAAATACCCGAGTGTTGGTCACCGGGATACCGATCGGAACTACTGCGCTGACATCCTCAGGCACGCGATAAGCCGTCACATCGACCGTCGCCTCGGTCGGGCCGTACAGGTTGTCTATCCGCTCGATCCCGCACTTGCCCTTCAGCGCGCCGACCAGTTCCGCGGTGAGCGTGTCCGCCCCGGTATTCACCTGCCGCAAACTCCGCAGCGGATTGTCCGGCAACGACTCCACGTAATCGACCAACGCCGACAGCAACGGTGGCGTCGCGAAAACCTTCGTCACCGCTCGGGTTTCCACCAGTCGTGTGATCTCCACCGGATCCGACCGCTGCTCACCGGCGACCACCAGAGTCGCGCCGCCACACAGTGCAGGCCATATCTCATAGGTCGAGGCATCGAACGCGATCGACGAATGCACCAACACCCGATCCTCCGGACCGGACGACCACGCCTGGGCAACCAGGTTCACCACGTTACGGTGCGTGATACCAACACCTTTCGGTACACCCGTAGATCCCGAGGTATAGATCAGATATGCCAGGTCCCCCGGCCGCACCGCAGCCGGACCAGTCCATTCCTGCGCGTCGGCGGTGTCGAGCGCATCGAGGTAGAGGCGCGGTATTGCGCTGTCAGGCAACACTTCTGCGGTGGCGAAATCGGTGACGACGACAACCGGCGCGGCATCGGCGAGCACGAACGCCAGCCGATCCGAGGAATAGGCCGGATCGATCGGCAGATACCCACCACCAGCCTGCAGCACCGCCACCATCGCCACGATCAGCTCTGCCGACCGCGGCAACGCGACCGCGACAATGGTGTCGGGACACACGCCGCGCACGATCAGCTCATGCGCCAAATACCGAGCGCGAGAGTCGAGTTCGCGGTACGAGACTTCGACATCGGCGCAGACGACTGCCACCGCATCCGGGCTCGCGGCCACTCGCGCCTGAAACAGCCCGACAACCGTTGTATCCGGAATGTCGGCCGAGGTGTCGTTCCACCGATGCAGCACCAACTCACGTTCGTCGACGCCGAGAATATCGATCGATCCCACCGCGATATTCGGGTCCGACTCCACCTGCCGCAGTATCCGCACGAACCGCGCCGCCAGCGCCTCGACGGTGGCCCGATCGAATACATCGGTGCGGTATTCGAGCCGAAGTTGCAGCGTGGGCGCGGCACCCGCGACGACCGTCAGCGGGTAGTGCGTTGGCGCGTTGGGCCGCAGATCGGTAATGGCGATGCCGCTGGTGGTCGCGGCCGCGCCGATCCCGGCCTGGTCGACGGGATAGGACTCGAACCCGATCAGCGTGTCGAACAGGACGGGCAACCCGGTCGCCTGATGGATATCGCTCAGGCCGACGTGATGATGGTCGAGCAGCGCGACCTGCCGGGCCTGTAAGCCCCGCAGCACGTCGCCGAGGGTGTCGCGGGGACCGAACCGCACGCGAACCGGCACGGTATTGATGAACAACCCGACCATCGAATCCACACCCGCGATGGCAGGCGGGCGCCCCGACACGGTGGCGCCGGCGACCACGTCGTGGCGGCCGGTCGATTTGGCGAGCAGGATTCCCCACGCGGCCTGCACGACGGTGTTCACGGTGATCGCCAGTGCACCGGCCCGCCGCTGCAACACCGAAGCCGTTGCCGCAGTGAGCGGTACCTCGACCTGCTCGACCTCGGCACCCGCTGCGCTGCCGGTCGTACTGGCGAGCAGCGTGGGCTCGTACACGCCGTCGAGTTCGTCCACCCAGGCCCGCACACCGGCCTGGGAGTCCCGCTCGGACAACCACTTCAGGAAGTGCTTGTATTCGGGCGCCTGCGGCAGCGCCGAAACATCACCACCGGACCCGTAGAGCCGCAAGAGGTCCCGCAGCAGCAGTGGCAGCGACCAGCCGTCCAGTACCAGATGGTGCGCGGTGAGCATCAGCTCCGAGCGTTGCTCGCTCATCAGCACCAGCGTCAACCGCAACAGCGGCGGCACCGCCATCTCGAAATGCGTGTGCCGATCCGCGATCAGCAACCGCTCCAAAGCCGCAGCGCGCTCGGACTCGATCAGCTCGCGCAGATCAACTACCCGCCAAGGCAATTCGACACCGTCGACGACGACCTGCACCGGATCACCAACGGCGCCCGCGACAAAGCCCACCCGCAGGTTCGGATACCGATCCAGCAGCCCCTGCCCGGCCTTGCGCATCCGCTCGGGATCCACCTGCCCGGACAACCTGAACACCACCTGCAGGTGGTAGGCGTCGAGCCCCGAATCCGCCAGCACATGGTGGAACAACAGACCCGACTGCATCGAAGTCAACGGCCACACATCCACCAAACTCGGATAGCGAGCCTCCAGCACCTCGATCTCGCGCTGCCCCAACCGCACCAACAGGTCCGACGGCGTCAAACCACCCGCACCGGTCGTGCCGGCATGCTCCGCCAACCCCAGCACCGCGCTCTGCCACAGGTCCGCCAGGTTCGCGGTCTCGGTCTTCGACAGCACCCCTCTGGGCGTCGCGAACACCGCTTGCAGGACCGGGCCTTCGCCGGTGTCGACGACCATCGTGTTGACATCCAGCACCGCCATCGCCGACATCGCCGGGTCCGGGGCCGCAATGGATCCCGCCCCACCCTCGGCCGGGGTCCAGCCTGCGCCCTGCAGCCGTTGCGGCAACAGATCCGCGGCGGTCAACCGCCCGAGGTAGTTGAATCCGATCTGGCCGCTCGGCAACGGTTGCAGCACAGCGGCGGTCGCGGGGTTGAGGTAGCACAGCAACCCGTACCCGATGCCCTTGTCCGGCACCGCACGCAGTTGCTCTTTGATCGACTTGAGCAAAGCGCCCGCAGCCGGACCTCCGGCACAGAGCTCGTCCCACTCGGTTGCCTTCGCCACCAACCGCACTGGGAACATGCTGGTGAACCAGCCGATTGTCGACGACAGATCGGCACCGGGCACGGTGTCCTCTTCGCGGCCATGGCCTTCCAAGCGGATCAGCACCGAGCCCGCGCCCACACCGTGGTTGTCGTGCCAGCGAGTGATCGCGACCGCCAGGGCCGCCAGCAACCCATCCTCGACCCCACCGCGGAACGCCATCGGCAGCGCGGTCAGCAATACTTCGCTCGCCGCCACCGGAATCTGCACACTGACGTAGTCCACGGTCGCCATGACATCGACGTCCGGATCCAGCGGCCGGGCGCCCAGGATCGGCTCAGGCCCGTCGAGAACCGAACGCCACCAAGACAATTGCTCTACCAGTCGCGGCGCGGCGGCCTGTTCGGCCAACCCGTGCGCCCACCGCCGCATCGACGTCCCCGCCGCCGGCAACACCGGAGACAGCCCCGCCGACACGTCCTGCCACGCAGACGCCAAGTCCGGCAACAGAATCCGCCACGACACACCATCGACCACCAGATGATGAGCCACGATCGACAGCCAGCCCGGCCGAGCGGGTCCGGCATCGAACCACACGAACTGAACCATCACGCCTGCCGCCGGAGCCAACCGACATACTGCCGCACGCACTTCCTCGGCGATCACCTCTGAATGCTGTTCGGCGGCGGCTATTTCAACGCGATGCAGCAGCCGATCTACATCGATCACGCCCACTGGCGCAACCTCGAGCCCCGCACCGCGCTCGTCATCGACCAATCGCGACCGCAAGACATCGTGCCGATCGATCACCGCGGCCAACGTCGCCAGCAGTCCTGCTCGATCGATTCCGCTAGGCAGATCCAGCAGCAGCGACTGCGTGAACCTGTCGAACCCCGCGCCCGAATCTCGCACGAACCGAGCCACCGGCAGTAGCGGCAGCCAACCCACACCGGCACCGGCCAACTCCGCCAGGACCAGGGCGGGCGCGCGCCCGACCGCCACCGTGGCCAAGGCCGCCGCCGTCTGGTGCTCGAACACCTCACGGGGACTGATCTCGACCCCGAGCTCCCGGGCCCGCGACACCACCTGAATCGAGCGGATGCTGTCACCGCCGAGCTCGAAGAAGCTGTCGTCCACACCAACCCGGTCGAGCCCCAACAGCTCAGCGAACACCGTGGTCAGGATCTTCTCCTGGTCGGTGCGCGGTGCCCGATACCGCGCCGAAGAGGTGAGCTCCGGCTCCGGCAACGCGGCCCGATCCAACTTTCCGTTGGCGGTCAACGGCACCGAGTCGAGGATGAGCACGGCCGCAGGCACCATGAAATCGGGCAGCCGCTCGGATGCGAACGCGCGCACAGCCGCACCGTCGAGTTCGGCCCCGTCTGTAACCACGTACCCGATCAGCTGCTTGCCGCTGTCGGTACCACGGGCTACGACAACGGCTTGGGATACCGACGGATGTTGCGCCAGAACACTTTCCACTTCACCGGGCTCGACCCGGAAGCCGCGGATCTTCACCTGATCGTCGACCCGGCCCGCGAACTCCAACTGCCCGTCGGCATTCCAGCGCACCACGTCCCCAGTGCGATACAACCGGCCACCACCGGTCGGGTCGAACGGATCAGCCACGAACCGTGCCGCGGTCAGGCCGGCCCGGCCACGATAGCCCCGCGCCAACTGCGCTCCGGCCACGTACAACTCACCGGCGACCCCCACCGGAACCGGCATCAACCACGAATCCAGCACGAACACTCGCGTATTGGCGACCGGAACCCCGATCGGCACCACCGCGGCCAATTTGTCCTCGGGCGTGACGAATTCCGTCACATCGACCGTCGCTTCGGTCGGACCGTAGAGGTTGTCGATACGCACGCCGCCGCAACTGGCACGCAAGACCTCGACGAGCCCCGAGGTGACCGTGTCGGCCCCGGTGTTCACCTGCCGCAGACTCCGCACGGGATTGCCGGGCAACAACTCCACATAGTCGACCAGTGCCGCCAACAACGGTGGCGTCGCGAACATCTTCGTCACCGAGCGGTCCTGCACGAGCCGGGTGATTTCCGCCAGATCCGACCGCTGCGCACTCGCCAGTACCACTGTGGCACCACCGCAGAGGGCGGGCCAGATCTCATAGGTCGAGGCATCGAACGCGATCGACGAATGCGCCAGGACGCGATCCTCGGAGCCGGTCGACCATGCCTGCGCAACGAGGTTGGTCACGTTGCGATGCGTGATACCAACACCTTTCGGTATGCCCGTCGATCCGGAGGTATAGATCACGTACGCCAGATTCTCTGGTCGCGCCCGGACAGCGCGCTCCGCACCGGACCAGTCGTCGTTCGTATCGAGGCACAGGTGTGGCGCTTCGGTCCGCGGCAACGCTTGTGACGTCACGGAATCGGTTACGACGACGACCGGTGCGGCATCGGCGAGGATGAACCCCAACCGATCCGAGGAGTACCCGGGATCGATGGGCAGATACCCGCCACCGGCCTGCAAAACCGCCAGCAACGCCACGATCAGTTCCGCGGACCGAGGCAACGCCACCGCGACAACGGTGTCGGGACCCACCCCACGCGAAATCAGCACTCGCGCAAGCCGATCAGCGCGAGTATCGAGCTCCCGGTAGGTCAGCTCCGTTTCCCCGCAGACCACAGCCGCCGCGTCCGGAGTCGAGGCGACCTGTGCTTCGAACAACTCGACCAGGGTGCTTTCCGAGACCTCCACCGCGGTGTCGTTCCACCTGCTCAGCACCAACTCACGTTCATCGCCACCGAGCACATCGACAGACCCCACCGGCACACTCGGATCCGACACCACCTGCCGCAGAATCCGCGACAACCGCGCCACCATCGCCTCGACCGTGGACCGATCGAACAACTCGGTCGCATACTCGACGAACCCGCCCCACTCCTGTCCGGCGGGCGAGTCGGCGATATTGAAGAACAGGTCGAACCGTGAAGTCGCCATGGACACGCGGTAGGGCTCGAATCGCACCCCGGGCAGCGCCAAGGTCGGCACAGCGTTGTTCTGAAATGCCAACGACACCTGGAACAACGGATGATGTGCCGCCGACCGCGCGGGATTGAGCAACTCGACCAGCAACTCGAACGGGACGTCCTGATTCTCATAGGCCGCCAACGCCTTTGCCCGAACCTGACCCACGACCTCGCGGAACGACGCATCCGGAGCGAGCGCCGTGCGCAGCACCCAGGTGTTGACGAAGAAGCCCACCAGATCGGACAGCGCGTCATCGGTGCGGCCGGCGATCGGCGACCCGATCGGAATATCCTCCCCCGCACCAAGTTTGAACAACAACACCGCCAACGCCGACTGCAACACCATCGACACCGTCGCACCCGCACCACCGGCCAACCGTTCCACATCAGCCCGCAGTTCCGCATCGATGGCGAACGGCACGACATCACCGCGATAGCTGGCCACCCGTGGCCGCGGCCGATCCATCGGCAACCGCAGCTGCTCGGGCAAGTCGTCGAGTTCGGCACGCCAGTAGTCGAACTGCTGAGACAGCACACTGTCCGGATCAGTCGACGAGCCCAGCCACTCTTGCTGCCACAACGTGTAATCCACGTATTGCACCGGCAACGGCGCCCACTCCGGCGCCCGATCCTCGAGGCGAGTGGCGTAAGCCACCGAAAGGTCGCGCAACAGCGGCGCCGCCGACCAGCCGTCACCGGCAATGTGGTGAATCAACAGGACCACCACGCACTCGTCGAGCGCACATCGAAACACGTTGGCGCGTATCGGAACTTCCGATGAAAGGTCGATTCCGTAGCGCACCGCTTCGGTCACCGCCGCGTCGACATCCGCGCGATCCACAGCAGCGATGTGCACGGGCACGTCGACACTGCCCGCATCGAGCACCCGCTGGGCAGGGACACCGTCCGCTTCCACAAAGATCGTGCGCAGACTCTCGTGCCTGCCGACAACATCACCGATCGCGGCGGCCAACACCGACACGTCGACCCCGTGCAGCCGCACCACCATCGGCATGTTGTAGGTGGCAGACGGCCCTTCCAGGCGATGAATGAACCACAACCGCCGCTGCGCGAACGACAACGGAACCACGTCCGGACGGGGCCCCGCCAGCAACGCAGGACGCAGCTGTGCATGGTCACCGAGCCGGGTCACCAACTGCGCCACGGTGGGCGCATCGAAGACTGTCCGGATCGGCACCTCGACGCCGAACACCACCCGAATCCGGCTGGCCAGCCTGGTAGCCAACAGCGAATGCCCGCCCAGCGCGAAGAAGCTGTCGTCGATACCGACCCGCTCCAGTCCGAGGATCTCGGCGAACAGTGCGGCCAGCATCTGTTCCTGCAGGGTATTCGGCGCTCGATACGCCGCCGACGACCTCAGTTCAGGGACCGGCAAGGCCGCCCGATCGAGCTTCCCGCTCGCGGTCAGCGGCACCGAGTCGATCACCAGCACCACCGACGGCACCATGAAGTCCGGCAACCGCTCGGCCACGAAACGGCGGACATCCGCGCCGTCCAGTTCCGGCGCACCTGTACGTCCGTTGCCTGCGATCGAACTGGTCCGATCGGCGACCACATATCCGACCAGCTGTTTGCCACCGTCGACCGCGCGCGCCACCACTACCGCTTGGGAAACCGAAGGATGTTGCGCCAGAGCCATTTCGACTTCACCCGGCTCGACGCGGAAGCCGCGAATCTTCACCTGATCATCTACGCGGCCCGCGAACTCCAACACGCCCGCCGAGGTCCACCGCACCACATCGCCGGTGCGATACAGCCGTCCACCAGCCGGATCGAACGGGTCGGCGACAAACCGCGCCGAAGTCAGCCCGGCCTGTCCGTAGTAGCCGCGCGCCAACTGCGCACTGGCGACATAGAGCTCGCCGGGAACCCCGACCGGAACGGGCACCAACCACGAATCCAGCACGAACACCCGAGTGTTGGCTACCGGCATGCCGATCGGCACCACCGCGCCCACCACATCATCGGGCACGCGATACGCGGTCACATCGACCGTCGCCTCGGTCGGACCGTAAAGGTTGTCGACCCGATAGACCCCACACTTGGCCTTCAGCGCGTCAACCAGCCCCGAAGTAAGCGTGTCAGCACCGGTATTCACCTGCCGCACACTCTGAAACGGGTTGTCGGTCAACGACTCCACATGATCTACCAGCGCCGACAGCAACGGTGGCGTCGCGAAGATCTTCGTCACCGACCAGGTCTCGACCAGTCGGGTGATCTCCACCAGATCCGACCGCTGCTCGCCCGCGACAACCAACGTCGCGCCACCACACAGCGCAGGCCAGATCTCATAGGTCGAGGCATCGAACGCGACCGAGGAGTGCACCAGCACCCGATCGTCGGCACCGGCCGACCAGGCCTGAGCAACGAGGTTCACCACGTTACGGTGCGTGATACCCACACCTTTGGGGACACCTGTAGAGCCGGAGGTGTAGATCACGTACGCCAGATTCTGCGGTCTTACCGCGCTGGTCAGATCCGGACGCACTTCACCGACATCGGCCGTGTCGAGACAGAGGTGCGGTGTCGCATTCTGCGGCAACGCATTTGCGGTCAGCGAATCAGTCACCGCAACGACCGGCGCGGCATCGGCGAGCACGAACGCCACCCGATCCGAGGGATACCCCGGATCGATCGGCAAGTACGCGCCACCCGCCTTCAGCACACCCAGCAACGCTACGATCAGCTTCACCGACCGCGGCAACGCTACCGCGACAACACGATCCGGGCCGACGCCGCGCGAGATCAGCACGCTGGCCAACGCGTCGGACCGCGCATCGAGTTCCCGATAGGTCACCTCGGTGCCGGCGCAGACAACCGCGACCGCGTCCGGCGTCCGGGCAACCTGCACCCGGAACAGGTCGACCACAGTGACGTCCGCATCAACCGGCGCAGTGGTGTCGTTCCACCTGTGCAACAACAACGCTCGTTCGTCGGTATCGAGGACATCGATCGATCCCACCGGAACATCGGCTTCCGACACCGCCAGCTGCAGTATCCGGACCAACCGCGCCACCATCGCGTCGATGGTGGACCGATCGAACAGGTCGGTGGCGTACTCGACGTACACATCCCACCCGGCCGGGGCATCGCCGACGTTGAACGTCAGATCGAACTGCGATGTCACCGCCGCCAACGCATACGGCTCGAACTCCACGCCCGCCAACTCCAGGGTGGGCGCGGTGTTGTTCTGCACACTCAGCAGCACCTGGAACAGCGGATGATGCGACGCCGACCGGGCCGGGTTGAGCAACTCCACCAGCAACTCGAACGGAACATCCTGATTCTCGTAGGCCGCCAACGCTTTCGCCCGGACCTGACCCACGAGCTCGGCGAACGACAACCCCGGCGCGACCGCCGCCCGCAACACCCAGGTGTTGACGAAGAACCCGACCAGCTCGGTCAGCGCGTCATCGGTCCGGCCGGCAATCGGCGAGCCGATCGGAATGTCTTCACCGGCACCGAGTTTGAACAGCAGCACGGCCAACGCCGACTGCAACACCATCGCGACCGTCGCCCCCTCGCGGGCGGCCAATCCCTCGACAGCCGTGCGGATCTCGGGATCGACATGGAAGACCACCATGTCACCGCGATAGCTGGCCACCCGGGGCCGCGGCCGATCGGTCGGCAACCGGAGCTGCTCCGGCAGCCCGTCGAGCTCGCCTCGCCAGTACTCGAACTGCTGCGACAACACGCTGTCCGGATCGGACTGCGAGCCCAGCAACTCCTGCTGCCACAGTGTGTAATCCACGTACTGCACCGGCAACGGCTCCCACGCGGGCATCCGCCCGGACCGACGAGCCGCGTACGCCACCGACATATCCCGCAGCAACGGCGCCATCGACCAGCCGTCACCGGCAATGTGGTGAATCAGCAACATCACCACACACTCATCGATCGCGTATCGAAATACGTTGGCGCGTATCGGAATTTCCGTCGACAGATCGAACGCGTAGCGCGACGCCGCGGTCGCCGCCGCAGCCAATTCGGCCGGATCCACGTCGATGATCGTCACCGGCACCTCGACGCGGTCGGCGTCGATCACCCGCTGACCGGGCACCCCGTCGACTTCCTCGAACACCGTGCGCAGGCTCTCGTGCCGCTCGACCACATCGCCGACCGCGGCAGCGAACGCCGCCGCATCGAACGCGCCCGTCAACCGAACCGTCACGGGCATGTTGTAGGTGGCCGAGGGTCCCTCCAGCCGGTGGATGAACCACAACCGCCGCTGCGCAAACGACAATGGGATCATCACAGACCCACCTCTCGATTCATCCGGCGAAGAGCCGGGCGGCGCGACGGCGCCAGCTGAGACCAGCGGCCGGCGAGCTGGGCGACCGTGGCCGCCTCGAACATCACCTTGATCGGGACTTCGACACCCATCACCGCCCGAATCCGGCTGGCCAGGCGGGTCGCCAACAGCGAGTGACCACCCAGCGCGAAGAAACTGTCGTCCACACCGACCCGGCCGACGCCGAGTATCTCGGTGAACAACTCGGTCAAGATCTTTTCTCGTTCGGTGCGCGGGGCGCGATATTCCCGCGCGGACACCAACTCCGGATCCGGCAGCGCCGCGCGGTCGAGCTTGCCGTTCGCCGTCAGCGGCACCGCGGCAATCACCAGCACCACCGTCGGGACCATGAAATCGGGCAGCCGCTCGGCCACGAATCCGCGGACGCTAGCGGGCAGCAGGGTGTCCTGCGGATTGTTCGCATACGCGGCCGGGTCGGCTGTCGCGGCCGACGACACATACACGTCGGTCAGCAGTCGCCCCTCCGCCGTCGCAGTGTCGAGGAACACCGCGTCCATGTACCCCGGTTTCGTAGACCAGGTGACCGCAGCGGTGTACCCGAGCTGCTGGCCGAGCAGGTGCAGATCTTCGGGCAGCAAGCCCGCGCCCGCTCGATCCGTGGTGGCGGTGAGGACTCCTTCGAAATCCGCTGCACGCGGATCGTTTTGCCCGCCGGTCGAGACCGAGTGACCGGTCCGGATCAGATGCGTCGCCTCGATCTGCCCGGTCAGCCCGGCGTGCGGGATTCCGGTGACGCGAATGCCGTCCGGGTGTTCGGCGTGCAGCAGCGTGCGCAACCAATCGTCGTCGCGGAACTCGACTTTCGGCGTATCCGCCAACGACACTGGTTTCGGTGGGCTCGTGTGCAGCACCACGTCGTAGCGATACCTGGTCAACTCATTGACCGAGAATCCACGCTTGAGCTGGATATCGACGGCATCGAACCCGATCTCCTGGTCGCACAGCGCCAGGAAGTACTCCGGCGCCAGGAGCAATTCTTTCTCGGCGGCCATATCTCGACGGACTCGATCGTCAACCACCGCAGGGTCATCCCCACCGTGGCGACTCAGATGTACTGCGGTGGTGAACTCCGGCAGCAGCGCGAAATTCCGCACATCGCCGACGAAGACAGCACCACCGGGAGCCAGCAGCCGCTGCACCTGCTCGAGCACTTGACGCAGATACCGTTCGCCAGGGAAGTACTGCGCTACCGAGTTCAACACCACCGTGTCGAAGTAGCCGTCCGGCAATCCGGTGGTGTCATCCGCCGCCTGAGCGTTGAGCACAACCCGATCGACCCAGCCGGCGTTCAGCTCGCCCAGCTGCCGCCGAAGAGTCGCGATGGTCGCTGCCGAGAGATCCGTCGCCCAGTACTCCGCGCAGTCCGGCGCCAACTGCGACAGCAGCAGACCGGATCCGACACCGATCTCGAGTATCCGCCGCGGGCCCAACTCCCGGATGCGATCCACCGTGGCCGAGCGCCACTCCCGCATCTGCTCCACCGGAATCGGCGCGGCCGTGTAACTGCTGTTCCAGCCGCCGAAGTCCGAACCGAACCCGGCCACACGTCGATTCCCGTTCCCATTTCCGTTGCCGGTTCCGGCGTACAGGTCGTCGTACACCCGACGCCACTGCCCCACCAATTCGTCCTCGGCAACGACCGGCCCCGACCGGTCGGCCACTACGTAGCCGATCAGCTGCTTGCCGCCGGTGTCGGCGTCTCGTGCCACAACTATGGCGTGGGACACCGAAGGATGTTGCGCGAGAACAGTTTCGACCTCTCCTGGCTCAACCCGGAAGCCTCGGATCTTCACCTGATCATCGATGCGCCCCGCGAACTCCAACACTCCGGCCGACGTCCACCGCACCACATCACCGGTGCGGTACAGCCGACCGCCAGCCGGATCGAACGGGTCAGCCACAAACCGGGCCGCGGTCAAGCTCGGCCGACCGCGATAGCCCCGCGCCAGCTGCGAACCGGCGACATACAACTCACCGGCGATCCCGACCGGAACCGGCATCAGCCACGGGTCCAAGACGAACACTCGGGTATTGGCTACCGGCAAACCAATGGGAACAGCACCGTCAAGGTCGTCCACCGCGTCGTAGTCGGTGACACACGCCGTGGTCTCAGTGGGCCCGTACCCGTTCATGACCTGCACATCGGCATACTTCGCGTTCAGCTTGCCGACGACATTCGCGGTCAGCTCCGCACCGCCGACGATGACCCGACGCAAGGTCTGTAAAGGCTTGCCGGGCAGGGATTCCACGTGATCGACCAACGCCGACAGCAGGGGTGGCGTCGCGAACATCTTCGTCACCCGCCGACTCGCGATCAGCCCGGTGATCTCCACCAGGTCCGACCGCTGCTCACCGGCCACCACCAGCGTGGCACCACCGGCCAGAGCGGGCCATATCTCATAGGTGGAGGCATCGAACGCAACCGACGAATGCACCAGTACCCGATCGTCCGGGCCGGTCGACCATGCCGATGTCACTAGGCTCGCGACGTTACGATGCGTGATACCAACACCTTTGGGCACACCGGTCGAGCCGGACGTGTAGATAACATAGGCCAGGTTCTGCGGCCCCACCGCGACAACCCGATCCGTACCGGACCGGTCCCACGCATCGGCGCTGTCGAGGTACAGATTCGGAGCTGTGCTGTCGGGCAACAGCTTTGCGGTGAACGAGTCGGTCACGACGACGACCGGAGCGGCGTCGGCGAGAATGAACGACAGCCGATCCGACGGATAGGCCGGATCGATCGGCAGATACCCACCACCGGCCCGCAATACCGCCAGCAAGGCTACGATCAGATCCGCGGACCTGGGCAGCGCGACCGCGACAATGGTGTCGGGGCCCACCCCACGCGAGATTAGCACCCGCGCCAATTGACCAGCGCGGGTGTCGAGTTCGCGATAGGAGATTTCGGTGTCGCCGCAGACGACCGCGACCGCGTCCGGTGTCCGCGCGACCTGCGCCCGAATCAACCCCACCATCGTGTTGTCGGCGACCGAAACGGCGGTGTCGTTCCACAGGTACAACACCTGCTCACGTTCGTCGGTATCGAGCACGTCGATCGCCCCGACCGGAGCGGCCGGGTCCGACACGATCTGCCGGAGGATCCGCACGAACCGAGCCACCATCGCCTCGACCGTCGACCGGTCGAACAGCTCGCTCGCGTACTCGACAAGCCCGTTCCACTGCTGACCGGCGGGCGCGTCGGCGACGTTGAAGAACAGGTCGAACCGTGCGGTCGCGGTCGTTGCGAGATACGGCTGAATCCGCACTCCCGACAGCTCGAGGTCAGGCAGTGTGTTGTTCTGAAATGCCAAGGACACCTGGAACAACGGATGACGCGCCGCCGAACGAGCCGGATTGAGCAACTCCACCAGCAACTCGAACGGGACATCCTGATTCTCGTAGGCCGCCAACGCTTTCGACCTGACACGAGCCAGGATCTCGCTGAATGCCGCCGCCGAGGCCACCTTCGCCCGCAGCACCCAGCTGTTGACGAAGAACCCGACCAGATCGGTCAAGGCTTCGTCGGTGCGGCCGGCGATCGGCGATCCGATCGGAATATCCTCCCCCGCACCGAGTTTGAACAACAACACCGCCAGCGCCGATTGCAGCACCATCGATACGGTCGCGCCCGCACTGGCGGCCAAACGCTCCACCGCGGTACGAATCTCGGGATCGATCCCGAACAGCACCATGTCGCCGCGATAGCTGGCCACCAGTGGGCGTGGCCGGTCCGTCGGCAGCTGCAATTGCTCCGGCAATTCGTCGAGCTCGGCTCGCCAGTAGTTGAACTGCCGCGACAGCAGGCTGTCCGGATCGTTCGCCGAGCCGAGCACCTCGTACTGCCACAGCGTGTAGTCCACGTACTGCACCGGCAACGGCTCCCACGCCGGCGCTCGATAGTCGAGGCGCGCGGCATACGCCTCCGACAGGTCCCGCAACAATGGCGTCATCGACCAGCCGTCACCGGCGATGTGATGGATCAGAATCACGGCGACGCACTCGTCGGCGTCGCAGCGAAAAACGTTGGCGCGGATGGGAATCTCGGAGGACAGATCGAATCCGTAGCGCACCGCGGCGGTCACCGCCGCATCCACCTCGACGGGAGCCACCTCGGTGAGGTGCACCGGCACCTCGACGCTGTCGAGCACCCGCTGCGACGGCACGCCATCGGCATCGGCATCGACGAAGACCGTCCGCAGGCTCTCGTGCCGCGCGACCACATCACCGATCGCGGCGCGCAACACCGACACGTCCACGCCGTGCAACCGCACCGCCAACGCCATGTTGTAGGTGGCCGACGGTCCTTCCAACCGGTGGATGAACCACAGCCGGCGCTGCGCGAACGACAACGGCACCACGTCCGGCCGCGGCCGAGCCAGCAAGGCGGGGCGCACGTGCACTTCCGCATCGAGCCGGGGAACCAACTCCGCGACCGTCGGCGCGTCGAAGACCGTCCGGATCGGCACCTCGACGCCCAACACCGCCCGGATCCGGCTGACCAGACGGGTGGCCAGCAACGAGTGACCACCCAGCGCGAAGAAGCTGTCGTCGATACCGACCCGGTCGAGTCCGAGGATCTCGGCGAACAGATCGGCCAGGACCCGCTCCCGCTCGGTGCGCGGGGCGCGGTACTCGAGTGCGGTGCCGAACTCCGGATCCGGCAGCGCCGCACGATCGAGCTTGCCGCTCGCGGTCAGCGGCACCGCGTCGATCACCAGCACCGTCGCGGGCACCATGAACTCGGGCAGCCGCTCGGTCCCCCACCGGCGCACCTCGGCGGCCAGCAGGCCGGCGTGCGGGTTGTTGGCGTAGGCACCGGGATCGTCCACGGGTGCCGTCGCGACATACACATCGGTCAGTGGTTGGCCCTGTGCGGTCCCAATATCGATGAAGACGGCGTCCATCCGGTCCGGCTCCGCCGACCAGGTGACCGCGGTCGTGTAGCCGAAATGCTGTCCCAGCAGGTACAGGTCCTCAGGCACCAAGCCCGCGCGGTCGGTGCTGGTCTCGAGAATTCCCTCGAAATCGACACCGAGTTCGTCGGTGGTGGTGCCGGGCAGACCTGCCCGGATTCGGTGCGTCGCTTCGACCTGCCCGACCAGTCCGGCATGCGGGATCCCGGTGACCCGAATGACGTCGGTATGTCGGGTGTGCAGCAGGGTGCGCAGCCAATCGTGGCCGCGGAAACCGACTTTCGGCGTATCGGCGACCGACAGTGGTTTCGTCGGAGCTTTGTGCAGGACCACGTCGTAGCGGTAGCGAGTCAGCTCGTTGACGGACAGGCCGCGTTTGAGCTGGATGTCGACGGCATCGAATCCCGTTGCGTCGCTCCGCAGTCCGACGAAGTACTCCGGCGCCAGCAAAAGCTCTTGCTCGGCGGCGATGTCTCGACGGACTCGGTCACCGACCGCTACCGGATCATCGCCACCGTTGCGACTGATCTGTACGGCGGTGGTGAACTCCTCCAGCAGCGCCAGATTGCGCACGTCGCCGACGAAGACCGCGCCACCGGGGGCCAGCAGTCGCACTACCTGTTCCAGGACTGTACGCAGGTAGTTCTGGCTCGGGAAGTACTGGATGACAGAGTTCAACACCACCGTGTCGAAATGACTCTCCGGCAGCCCGTCCGAGTCATCTCCTGCCTGTGCCCGCAACACGACACGCTCGGTCCATCCCGCGCCGAGTTCCGCCAGCTGTTGCTGCAACGAGGAGATGGTCGCGGCCGAGAAGTCCGTCGCCCAATACTCTTCGCAGTCCGGTGCCAACTGCGACATCAACAAGCCCGAGCCGACACCGATCTCGAGCACGCGCCGCGGTTTCAGTCCGCGAACCCGTGCAACCGTGGCCGACCGCCATTCCCGCATCTGCTCCAGCGGAATCGGCGCCCCGGTGTAGCTGCTGTCCCAGCCACCGAAATCCGAACCGAACTCGGCTACCTCACCTGAGACGCGTTGGGTGCCATCGTCTTTACTGATGTCGATGCCGGAGTACAGATCGTCGTACACCCGACGCCACTGCCCCACCAATTCGTCTTCGCCGACGACCGGCCCGGATTGGTCGGCGACCACGTATCCGACCAGTTGCTTGCCGATGTCGGTATCGCGTGCCACCACCACCGCTCGGGTCACCGAAGGGTGTTGTGCAAGCACCGCTTCAACTTCACCCGGCTCCACTCGGAAGCCCCGGATCTTCACCTGATCGTCGGCCCGGCCCGCGAACTCCAACTCGCCCAGGCTGTTCCAGCGCACCACGTCCCCGGTCCGGTACAACCGACCACCGGATGGATCGAAAGGATCGGCGACAAACCGGGCCGCGGTCAGCCCCGGTCGACCGTGATAACCACGCGCCAACTGGGTGCTGGCGACGTACAGCTCGCCGGCCACGCCGACCGGAACCGGCACCAACCACGAATCCAGCACGTACACCCGCGTATTGGCCACCGGTGTGCCGATCGGCACCACCGCGCCCACCGCGTCGACGGGGACTCGATAGGCGGTCACGTCGACGGTCGCCTCGGTCGGGCCGTACAGGTTCTCGACCCGGCCGACGCCGCACTTGGCCTTCAGTGCGCCGACCAGCTCGGTGGTGAGCGTGTCGGCACCCGTATTCACCTGCCGCAGATTCTGGAAGGGGTTGTCGGGCAACGATTCCGCGTGCTCGACCAGGGCCGACAGCAACGGTGGTGTCGCGAACATCTTCGTCACCGACCGGGTCTGCACCAGGCGAGTGATCTCCACCAGATCCGAGCGCTGCGCACCGGCAACTACCAATGTCGCGCCACCGCACAGTGCAGGCCAGATTTCGTAAGTGGAGGCATCGAATGCGACGGAGGAATGCACAAGCACACGATCCTCGGGGCCGGTCGTCCAGGCCTGAGCGACGAGGTTCACCACGTTACGGTGGGTGATACCAACGCCTTTCGGAACTCCGGTGGAACCGGACGTGTAGATCACATACGCCAAGTTCTGCGGCGCTGCGACAGCCCGGTCCAGACCTGACCAGTACTCCGCGTCGACTGTATCGATGCAGAGGCAAGGAGTTGTCGAGTGCGGCAGCGAGGGCGCGGTCGCGGAGTCGGTCACGACGACCACCGGCGCGGCGTCGGCGAGGACGAACCCCAACCGATCCGAGGGATAGGCCGGATCGATCGGCAGATACGCCCCGCCCGCCTTCAACACCGCCGTCAGCGCCACGATCAGTTCCGCCGACCTCGGCAACGCGACCGCGACAACACCATCCGGCCCCACCCCACGTGAGGCAAGCACACCCGCCAGCCGGTCGGCTCGGACATCGAGCTCCCGATAGGTCAGCTCGGTATCCGCACAGACCACCGCGACCGCGTCCGGCGTTCTGGCGACCTGGGTCTTCAACAGCCCGACCAGCGTGGTGTCGGGTATCGCGACGGTGGTGTCGTTCCAATGATTGAGTACCAGTTCGCGTTCGGCGGCGCCGAGCACATCGATCGACCCCACCGCGACTTCCGGAGTCGACACCAGCTGCTGCAGCAAGCGAACCAACCGCTGCACCATCGTCTCGACCGTCGACCGATCGAACAACTCGGTCGCGTACTCGACGAACCCGTCCCACCCGGCACCGGCGGGCGCATCGGCGATGTTGAAGAACAGGTCGAACCGCGCGGTCGCGGTGGACGCGGGGTAGGGCTCGATCCGCACACCCGAAAGGTCGAGGGCGGGCAGCGTGTTGTTCTGGAATGCCATCGTCACCTGGAACAACGGATGATGCGCCGCCGAGCGGGCCGGATTGAGCAACTCGACGAGCAGCTCGAACGGAACATCCTGATTCTCGTACCCGGCCAACGCTTTCGCCCGGACCTGGCTCAACAGCTCGGCGAACGACGCGGCTGGTTCGACGGCGGCGCGCAGCACCCAGGTGTTGACAAAGAACCCGACCAGATCGGTCAGGGCCTCATCGGTGCGCCCGGCGATCGGGGCGCCGATCGGAATATCCTCTCCGGCACCGAGTTTGAACAGCAGCACGGCCAGCGCCGACTGCAGCACCATCGACACCGTGGCACCCGCACGACCGGCCAATCGTTCCACCGCAGTGCGGATCTCGGGATCGATGCCGAATGGCACCATATCCCCGCGATAGCTGGCCACCCGCGGACGCGGCCGATCCATCGGCAGTCGCAACTGCTCGGGCAGTCCATCGAGTTCTGTCCGCCAATAGTTGAACTGCTGCGCCAGCAGGCTGCCGGGATCGGTGGCGGAGCCGAGCAGTTGCCGCTGCCACAACGTGTAGTCCACGTATTGCACCGGCAACGGTCCCCATCCGGGCGCCCGATCCTCGAGACGCGCCGCATACGCCACCGACAAGTCACGCAACAGCGGCGTCAACGACCAGCCGTCGCCGGCGATGTGATGGATCAACAGCACCAACACGCACTCATCGGCATCATGACGGAACACGTTGGCGCGCAATGGGATTTCCGACGACAGATCGAAGCCGTAGCGCACCGCCGCGGTCACCGAAGTATCCAGCTCGGTGATACCGACGTCAGTGGTCCCGACGTCGGTCACCGCGAACGGGATCTCGACGCGATCGGCGTCGATTACCCGCTGGGACGGCACGCCATCGGTAGCGGCGAAGACCGTACGCAGACTTTCGTGCCGGGCGACGACATCGCTGATCGCCGCACGCAACGCCGCGATATCCGCCCCGTGCAACCGCACCGCCAGCGCCATGTTGTAGGTGGCCGACGGCCCTTCGAGCCGGTGGATGAACCACAACCTCCGCTGCGCGAACGACAATGGCACAACGTCCGGACGCGGCCCGGCCACCAATGTCGGACGCACCTCGACACCCGCATCGAGCCTGGTCACCAACTGCGCCACCGTCGGCGCATCGAAAACGGTCCGGATCGGCACCTCGACGCCCAACACCACCCGAATCCGACTCGCCAGGCGAGTAGCCAGCAGCGAGTGACCACCCAACTCGAAGAAGCTGTCGTCCACACCGACCTGGTCACGCCCGAGCACTTCACCGAACAACTCGGCCAGCACCCGTTCGCGCTCGGTGCCCGGCGCGCGATACCGCACCGAGGACATCAGCTCCGGCTCCGGCAGCGCCGCGCGATCCAGTTTCCCGTTCGCGGTCAGCGGCACCGAGTCGATCACCAGCACCACCGACGGCACCATGAATTCCGGCAATCGATCCGCCACGAACGCACGCACTTGGGCACCGTCGAGCGCAGTCCTACTGGCATGGCCGTTGCTCGCGACCGGGATGGTTCGATCAGCGACCGCATAGCCGACGAGCTGCTTGCCGCCCTCGGCCTCGACCGCTACCACTACCGCCTGGGTTACCGAAGGATGCTGCGTCAGTGCGGCTTCGACCTCGCCGGGCTCCACCCGGAAGCCGCGGATCTTGACCTGATCATCGACTCGGCCCACGAACTCCAACTGCCCGGCGGCATTCCAGCGCACCACGTCACCGGTGCGATACAACCGGCCGCCGGTCGGATCGAACGGATCGGCCACGAACCGGGTGGCGGTCAACCCAGCCTGATCGTGATAGCCACGCGCCAACTGCGCACCGGCGACGTACAACTCACCGGCAACGCCGATCGGGACCGGCAGCAGCCACGAATCCAGCACGAACACCCGCACATTGGCCAAGGCGGACCCGATCGGCACCGAGGCACCGCTGTCGGATTCGCCGTCGGCCGTGAATACCGTAGTGAACACCGTGGTTTCGGTCGGGCCGTAACCGTTGAATACCCCGATGCCCGCGGTGCTCGTTCGCAGTCGGTGCACCAAGCCCGAGGTGAGTTCGGCGCCTCCGACGATCACCTGGGTCAAGCTCCGGAAGGGGTTGCCGGGCACCGCCTCGACCTGGTCGAGCAGCACCGACAGCAAGGCCGGTGTCGAGAACATCTTGGTAATCGACCGAGCCGCGACCAGCCGGGTGATCTCGACCGGGTCGGATCGCTGCTCACGGGCCAACACCACGGCGCCGCCGCTGATCAGCGCGGGCCAGATCTCGTAGGTGGAGGCGTCGAAGGCAACCGAGGAATGGACCAGGACCCGCTCACCGGGACCGGTCGACCACGACTGAGCGGCCAGGTTCGCGACGTTACGGTGCGTGACGGCAACACCTTTGGGAACGCCGGTCGAGCCGGACGTGTAGATCAGATACGCCAGATTGCCCGCCCGTACGGTGACGGTCCGAGTGCTACTGACCGAATCGAGCTCGTCGACATAGAGGTGTGGTGTCGTGTTGCGGGGCAAGGTGTTTGCCGTAACGCGATCGGTGAGGACGATGACCGGAGCAGCGTCGGCGAAGATGAACGCCAGCCGATCCGAGGGATACGCCGGATCGATCGGCAGATACCCGCCACCGGCTTTCAGCACCGCCAGCAATGCCACGATCAACTCCACCGACCGCGGCAACGCCACCGCGACAACACAATCCGGACCCACGCCACGCGAGATCAAGACCTGCGCGAGCCGATCAGCCTGAATATCGAGGTCCTGGTACGACACCTCGGTGTCCGCGTAGACGACCGCGAGCGCATCCGGGGTCGCGGCTACCTGTGCCTGGAACAACCCGACAACGGTGACGTCGCACTCGACCGGAACGTCGGTGTCATTCCACCGGCGCAGCACCAGGTCACGTTCGTCGCCGTCGAGCACGTCGATCGACCCGACCGGGGCCTTCGGTGCCAGCACCAACTGCTGCAGTATCCGCACCAGTCGCCGCGCCATCGCCTCGACCGTGGACCGATCGAACAATTCGGTAGCGTATTCGATGTATCCGTCCCAGCCCAGCGCGGCCGGGGCGTTCCCGTTGTCCCGCAGCGCCACAGCGTCACCGATGTTGAAGGTCAGATCGAATCGCGAAGTGGTGACGGGCGCGGTGTATGGCTCGATCGCGACGTTGGGCAGCTCCAGCGTGGGCACGGCATTGTTCTGCAACGTCAGCAGTACCTGGAACAGCGGATGGTGCGCCGCCGAACGGGCCGGGTTGAGCAACTCGACCAGCAGCTCGAACGGCGCATCCTGATTCTCGTAGGCGGCCAACGCTTTTGCCCGGACCTGACCCAGCAGCTCGGTGAACGACGCGGCCGGTTCGACGGCGGCGCGCAGCACCCAGGTGTTGACGAAAAAGCCCACCAGCTCGGACAGCGCGTCATCGGTGCGGCCGGCGATCGGCGACCCGATCGGAATATCCTCCCCCGCACCGAGTTTGAACAACAACACCGCCAACGCCGACTGCAACACCATCGACACCGTCGCACCCGCACGACCGGCCAACCGTTCCACGTCAGCCCGCAATTGCGGATCGATGCCGAACACCACCGCATCACCGCGATAGCTGGCCACCCGTGGCCGCGGCCGGTCCGTCGGCAACAGCAATTGCTCCGGCAGACCGTCGAGCTCGGTCCGCCAGTACTCGAACTGCCGCGACAGCACACTGTCCGGATCGGTCGACGCGCCGAGCAATTCTTGTTGCCACAGTGCGTAATCCACGTACTGAACCGGCATCGGCTCCCACCCAGGAGCACGCCCGTCCCTGCGCGCCACATATGCCGCGGACAGATCCTGCAACGTGACCGTCGCCGACCAGCCATCACCAGCAATGTGGTGAATCAGCAACACCAGCAACCATTCATCGGCGCCGCACCGAAACATGCTGGCCCGCAGCGGAATCTGCGTGGCCAGGTCGAACCGATGCGCTGCCGCGTCGGCCACCGCGGCATCGACGCCGGACGGGTCCACGTCGGTCACCGTGATCGGTACCTCGACACCGGCATCGAGTACCTGCTGAGTCGGGACACCATCGACCTCGACAAAGATCGTGCGCAGACTCTCGTGCCGGGCAACGACATCGCCGAGCGCGGCGGCGAAGACCACCGCATCGAACGCGCCCGTCAACCGCGCCGCCAACGGCATGTTGTAGGTGGCCGACGGCCCCTCCATCCGGTGGATGAACCACAACCGCCGCTGCGCGAACGACAGCGGCACCACGTCCGGCCGCGGGCGGACCCGCAGCGTCGGCCGCATCTGCACCCCGGTGTCGAGCCGGGTCGCCAGCTGCGCCACCGTCGGCGCATCGAAGACCGTCCGAATCGGCACCTCGACGCCCAACACCACCCTGATCCGACTGATCAGCCGGGTGGCGGACAACGAATGACCACCCAGTTCGAAGAAGCTGTCGTCCACACCGACCCGGCCGAGACCGAGCACCTCGGCGAACAGCACGGCGAGTGCGCGCTCACCGTCGGTACTCGGCGCCCGGTAGGCCATCGACGACGCGAACTCCGGCGCGGGCAACGCGGCGCGATCGAGCTTCCCGTTCGGCGTCAACGGCACCGAGTCGATCACCATCACGACGGTCGGTACCAGGAACTCCGGCAGCCGCTCGGCAGCGAACCTGCGCACCTCTGCCCCATCGAGCCCATGACCGTTGCCCGCGACCGCGCCGCTCCGATCGGCGACCACGTACCCGACCAGCTGCTTGCCACCCTCGGTGTCGCTGGCCACCACCACCGCCTGCGACACCGAAGGATGTTGCGCCAGCACCGTTTCGACCTCGCCGGGTTCCACCCGGAACCCACGGATCTTCACCTGATCGTCGGCCCGCCCGACGAATTCGAGCGACCCGCCCCAGGTCCACCGGACCACATCCCCGGTCCGATACAACCGGCCACCGGTCGGATCGAACGGATCGGCCACGAACCGGCCCGCGGTCAGCCCCGCCCGCCCGTGATAACCACGCGCCAACTGCGCACCGGCGACATACAACTCACCGGTAACCCCGACCGGAACCGGCGCCAACCACGAATCCAGCACGAACGCCCGCATATTCCCGAGCGGCGACCCGATCGGGCTGCCACCCCGGGTGACATGCGCCGCCGACAGATCCAGCTTGGTGACATGCACCGTGGTCTCGGTGATCCCATACATGTTCACCAGGGCAGGCAGGTCACCCTGCCCGGACGAATACCACGGCTGCAGGTGCGCAGGATGCAGCGCCTCCCCGCCGAATATCACCATCCGCAACGCGGATTCAGTAGTGCCGCACGCTGATCGAGCCTCCGCCAACGCATAGAACGCAGAAGGAGTCTGATTGAGGACCGTCACCCCCTTGCCGACCACCAGGTGCCACAACTCCGCGGGAGTGCGCACCACGTCCCACGGCACAACCACCACCCGGCCGCCGTGCAGCAGCGCGCCCCAGATCTCCCAGACCGAGAAGTCGAACGCTTGGGAATGGCACCAAGCCCAGACATCATCGGCACCGAACTCACACCAGGGAGCGGTGCTCAGGAAGAGCGAGGCCGCATTGCGGTGGGTGACGGTGACACCCTTCGGGGTCCCGGTGGAACCGGACGTGTAGATCAGGTACGCGAGATTGCCGGGCCGCGGCGTCGTCGGCCGGTCCATCACAGACCGTGCTACGTCGACTTGTTCGACAAAGATATGAGGACTCTTGGTGTGCGGCAGCGCCTTCGAAGTCTCGCCGTCGGTGAGAACGGCGATGGGCGCGGCATCGTCGAGGACGAACGCCAACCGCTCAGCCGGATAGGTCGGGTCGATCGGCAGGTACGCGCCACCGGCCTTCGACACCGCCAGGATCGCGACGATCAGCTCCACCGATCTCGGCAACGCCACCGCCACCACGCTGTCCGGGCGCACTCCACGCGAAATCAACGTTCGCGCAACGCTGTTCGCCCGCTCATCGACCTCCCGGTAAGAGAGCTCGACCTGACCGGACACCACCGCCACCGAGTCCGGCGCCTGCCGCACCCGGTCCTCGAACAACCCCACCAAGGTCGCATCCGGATCGACCGGCACCGCCGTGTCGTTCCACGCCTCGACCACCAACTCGCGATCGGCCCCGAGCACATCGACCGACCCGATCGGCACACCCGGATCGGAAATCGCTTGCCGCAGATAACGAGCGATCGATCCGAGATAACCCTGCACATCGTCGTCGGTATAGAGCTGGGCATCCCCCTCGATCCGCAGGTAACCACCGCGAGACGACTGCCGCTCGTAGTAGAACACGATCGTCAGATCCCCACTGTTGCCAGCCGAATAGACTTGGAGATCGGCCGTCCCGCCCGCCATCTCCAGCGCACCGAAGAACGACATGACATTGATCACCGGGCCGAACGGATTCCCCTGCGTGTTCGGCATTTTCAGGTCGCGCCGGATGTCCGACAACCCATATCTCAGGTGGTCTCGGGCGCCCGAGATGGTGCGGTGGATCCGTACGGCCAGGTCCCCCAGCGAGAGGTCCCGGCTCGACTCGACCAGCATGGGCACGGTGTCCGAGAGCTGGCACGGCGTCCTACCCGCGACGCCGACGCGATTGGAAACCGGTATCTGCAAACAGAATTCGTCGCGCAACGCATAACGCTGGATCGCCGCCGCCGCGACGGACATCAACAGGTAGGGCAGCTTGACGCCGACCGATTGCGCGACGCTCATGAGCTCGCCGAGCTCCGCGCCGGAAAAGCCGTAGGTGCCACCGATTCGGCCCGGCGCCACGTCGTCGTCGGCGCTGCCGGGCAGTCGCAGCGGGTCGAGGCCGGCCGGGATCTGGCGGCTCCAGTAGTCCCGATCCGCCGCCTGCTGGGTGCGGCGATATTCGACATCGCTGTCGACGATGTCGTCGAGGCGCGCGAAACCCGCTGCCGCGATGGGCTTTCCGGCCGCCAGCGCACCGTACACATCGAGCACCCGCTGGGCCCAGGTGGCCACGCCGACGCCGTCCATGATGATGTGGTCGAAGCACATCGACATGATGTAGTGATTCTCGCCGACCTCGAGCACCGCGACGCTCAGCAGCGCGTCGTGCTCGAGATCGAAACCGACCTCGCGTTCGCGGGCCATATAGTCGAGTGCGGCCTCGACCGGATCCCGCTTCTCGGTGAGATCCAGGTAGGACGGCGTCCAATCACTGATGTCCCGCGCGACCTGCATCGGCCCGTCCGCGCCGCGGACGAAATTCACCGTGAGCGCCTCGGATTCGGCGAACGCGTGCCGCAGTGCGGTGCAGAAATAGTCCAATGCCAGCTCGGCGCGAATATCGACGTAAATAATACAGTTATTAGGAATATCCGCCAGCTCGTGCGCTATCCACAGTTCTTTCTGAATAGAAGTCAGGCTGCGCAGCAGTGATTTGTTTCCCGATTGCATGGCAAACTCCCTCGCTTATCACCTTTGCCGGGCGGTACCGATCTACAGCTGGCCGAAAGAATTCGTTTTCGCCGATACCGACCCTCGGCACGTGCATCGCCGGATAGCACCGCAACGCGCCCTACTGACCCCGACTCAGTTCCCCCCGAATCACCGTGCGCGACAAGCCCGCCCGCAGCCCGCGGCCGCACGGATCGATGCCGCAGCCAGTGCACCAGCTGGTCACACCGACAAGTGGGCGCTTGACCATAACTAGGTGCACGGTTGCGGAACCCACCGCCGGTCGACGGCCGCAGACGTCGGACCCCCCGAAACATGCTGTCGCACACCCGATCAGGATGTAGCAGGCTGCATAACTGCGGCTGTACTAGTGCGTAAATGACTGGTCAAAGTGGTAACTATCCCCCGATCCCGCGTTGAGCGAGCCCGCCGCCCCCTATGCTCATCGCTGGCAGCACATGGTTCAGGAGGGCTTGTCCATGGCGCAGACACAGATCAGATATGGCGTGCTCGGCTCGTTCACGGCATGGTGGGATGACCGTGAAATCGAGCTCGGGCCTGCGAAGCAGCAGGCCGTCCTTGCGGCATTACTGCTAGAAATGAACCGTCCAGTATCGGTGAACGCGATCATCGATGGCGTATGGGGTGAACACCCACCGAGTGACGCGCGCAACGGAGTACAGACTTACGTCAGCCGCCTGCGCCGAGCCTTGGCACCGCGCCGCCGGGTCACCGAACCCGCACTGGTGCGGGCGGATACGGGCTACGTGCTGCACGGCGACCCGTCGCTGTCCGACCACGTCGCGTTCGACCGGCTCATCACGACCGCCGAACGATGCCGCCGCGACGCCGACCTCGCCGCCGCGGCCACCCATACCGACGCGGCGCTGGCGCTATGGCGCGGTGAACCATTCAGCGGTCTGGCGGGTCCGATCATCGAGGCCGAACGCCGGCGCCTGCAGGAGCGATACCTGGCCGCGCTCGAGCACCGCGCCGGGATCAAGCTGGCCCGCGGCCAGCACGCCGAGGCCGTCGCCGAGCTCGCGCCGCTGGTCAGCTCCTACCCACTGCAGGAACGGTTTCGGACGCTGCTCATGCTCGGGCTGTACCACTGCGGCCGGCAAGCCGAGGCGTTGATGGTCTTCCAGGACGCGCAGCGGCGGCTCGCCGACGAGCTCGGGATCGAGCCGGGGCGCGAACTTCGCGAACTGCACCGGCGGATCCTGCGCGACGAGATCGAGCCGCCGGTCGAGGCGCCTCAAACACAGACCGGTCGGAATGAATCTGATTACAGCGGAGTAGATTTCACCGATCTCGACCAGAAGTCGCCGTGGCCGACCGCCAACGTGGCTGCGGAAATAGCTCCGACGCTCGGTGCCGCCGTCGGCAGAACGGAGTCTCGTCCCGAGAGCCGAAACCAATTGCCCGGTGATATCGCGGATTTCACCGGTCGGACGACCGAAATGGCTCGGCTGCTCACCGACATACCGCCGGAGGAGGCCCGGCCGACAGTTTTCATCCAGGCCATCGACGGCATGGCCGGTGTAGGCAAGACGACGCTGGCGATTCATGCCGCCCATCAACTCAGCAGCCAGTTTCCCGACGCCCAGCTGTATCTCGACCTGCATGGGCATGCCGCCGAGAGCGCGCCCATAGATCCGATGGTGGCGCTGGATCGATTATTGCGCGCGGTAGGGGTTCCGAGCGAGTCGATACCGCCAGACCTGGACGCCCGAGCGGCGTTGTGGCGCACCGAAATCGCTGCGCTGTCGGCGCTACTGGTCTTGGACAATGTCGCCGACGCCGCGCAGATTCGGCCGCTACTCCCCGGTACGCCGAGCTGTCTGGTGCTGATCACGAGCCGGCGTCGGCTGGTCGATCTGGAAGCCGCCAAATCCCTGTCGCTGGATGTTCTTTCGCCCGAAGACGCGACGGCATTGTTCGCCACCATCGTCCAAGACGATCGCGTGTCGGCGGAGCCCGATGCGGTGGCCGAGACCGTTCGGTTGTGCGGCTATCTGCCGCTGGCAATCCGCATCGCGGCCGGTCGGCTCCGTGCGCGGCCGGTGTGGCCGATCGATCGGTTAGCGGAGCGGCTTCGACATCCGAGCAATCGCCTCGAGCACCTGTCCGCGGGGTCGCGCAGCGTCGCTGCCGCGCTTACCGCCAGCTTTCAAGACCTGCCCGCCGAGCAACAGCGGGCTTTCGGTCTGCTCGGTCTGCACCCCGGTCGCGACTTCGATACCTACGCCACCGCCGCACTGGCCGATATCGGGATCGATGCCGCCGAGCAGATTCTGGAGGCGCTGGTCGATGTGCATCTGCTCGAACAGGTTGTCTCCGAGCGCTATCGGTTCCACAATCTGGTGCGCGATTACGCCGCGACTCTGGTCGAGCCGTCCGACCTGGACCGCGCTGCGGCGCTGACGCGACTGTTCGACTACTACCGGTATGCCGCATGGGCGGTCGGCAGCAAGATCCTGCCCGATCGGATCAGTCGTATCGTCGACCTGCCCAGGCCGGTGATGCCGATGCCCGCGCTGGCCAGTCATCAGGAATGCGTGGCCTGGTTGCACAGCGAGCGGCTCAACCTGCTCGCCATCGCGCGCGAGGCGACCAGGGGCCGCTGGTCGGACTACACGGGGCTGTTCTCCGAGATTCTGTGGTGGCCTTATGTGACCGGGCTGCGCTGCTCCGACGACGCCATCACCTTGCACTTCGACGCGGTCGAAAGTGCCCGCACCAGCGGTGAACAGGCGGAAGAGTGCCGGTTGCTGGTCAATCTCGGCTACACCCTGTGGCGGATGCGGCACTGTCGGCAGGCGCTCGTGGTGCTCGACGATGCGGTGCGGCTGGCCCATGGCATGGGTGACAATGCCAGTGCCGCAAGGGCTATGCACCACAGCGGGCTGGTCTACTTCCGGCTGGCTCGGTATCGGGATGCCCTGATGGGTTACCACCAGGCGCTGTCGTTGTCGCGTTCGTCCGGTGACAGGTTCATGGAAGGCTACGCGCTACAGGGCTTGGGACAGGTCCATGAGCGGATGGGTCTCTACGACGACGCGTTCGACTATCTGCGGCAGGCGGTCCGCCTCGCCGACGAGACCGGCGATCCCTACCTGCGTTCCTGTGCGTTGATGCGGATCAGCGACACCGACATGCGGGTCGGCCGATATGACGACGCGCTCGTGCACCTGGAGGACGCGCGCAAGTCGCTGACACCGATGCCGTCGAATACGTTGTTCCACAACTACTTTTCGATTCGACTCGGCAATGTCTATTGCGCGGTGAAGCAGTACGACGCGGCGCTCGACAGCCTGCGGACGGCCTTGGCGCGGGCCGAGCGGAACAACGATCTGATCCTCAAGTGCTGCACGCACCTCGGTATCGGCGATGTCCATCGTCGACAGGGTCAGTATCGAGAAGCACTCAGCCACTACGAGCGGGCGCTGCACATCGCCTACGCGTCCGGTTCACCGTATGAAGAGGTGCTGGCCTTCGATGCCATCGCGACGGTCAACTACTGCTCGGCGCACTTCTCCGTGGCCAGGCAACGCTGGAAAGCGGCACTGAAGATCGCGGCCGGCCTGGGTATTCCGGAAACCCAGCGCATCGCCAATCACGTCTCCAGCATCGACTCGACGTTCCTCGCGGTCACCGCAACGCGCGCCGCGGAACTACGCTCGGCCGAATTCCGCCGCGCCGCCGACCTGATCCGCGGCGGTATCTCGCCCGCGCAACGCGCGTCGGCCATGGCCGCCATGGCGGATCCAAAGGTGCACTGACAGCGCGGCCAGGTAGGCGCCGACCGCATTCAACAGCACGTCGTCGACCGATGAGTGGCGGCCGATGGCGAGGGCGAACTGCAGCGTCTCCACCACGATCGACGCGCCCGCTGCCGTCAACAGGATGCGGTACGGGCGGGCGAACCACGGTAGGCGCAGCGGTAGCAGGAAGCCGAGTGCGGCGAAGACCAGCAGATTGCCGCCGAACTGTTCGATCACCCGGTCGTCGGTCAGTTGCTCGGCCAGGTCACGTAGCGGTACGAGATTCAGTGAACGTCCAGTTCCCTTGGGCGTGAGGATCATCCACAGCCACGGAGCGGTACCCAGCACCATCCCGACCTCACACAGCGCGGCCCGCCTGCCGCGCCACCGACCGAGCCACCATGCCGCCACACCGGCTACCGGTATGGCGGCTATTGAGGCGAGAATTACCCCGCCCCACGATTCCCACGTCCCGTTCACTCGGCCAGTCTCACCCAGATCACTTGCGCCTCGGGCCAGCTACACAAACCCTGCACACAATCCGCACCCTTACCGCTTGATTGGGCGCAGGCCGATCAAGGTGTGGGGGGTGGCGTAGGTGTAGCGGCCGTTGTGATGGGCGGTCAGCTGGCCGGCGCCGGTGAGGGCGTCCGGGTTCTTGTTCACCGCGCGGAATGGGATGTCCCATGTCGTGGTGCCGGATTTCGGGTCGATGGCCCACAGTCCGGTGGAGTCGGACTGGATGACCACCTGTCCGTCCCATGCGTTGATCGTGCCCCAACGTTGGGTCTGGATCTGCCACAGCCGACGGCCGGTTCGCATGTCCAGCCCAGTCATGGTGTGTGCGTCGCTATCTCGGAGTATCGCGGCGTCACCGACGATCGCGGTGGCGGTGCCGATCGTGGCATTGCCGTTGTCACTGTTCGTGTTGCTGAGCTTGGTGATGAGATCGGGGCTGGTCCAAACGAGGTTTCCGGTGCGGCGGTCATGCGCGCCGTCTGCGAGCAGGACGGGAATGGTGTCGTCGGTGGGCTGGTCGAGCGAAAGGTAGTGGGCGGCTTCGTTATTGCTGCTGGCGATGACCTGCCCGGTGCGGTCGAGGACCGTGCTACCGGTGATGTGGTGCGCGGCGCAGTCGGAGTCGGTGCGCACGACCAACGCCGTGCTTGTCGCAGCGGTGCGGGAGCACCCGCTCAGGTTTGAGGTCCAGGTGGGTTCGCCGGTGCCGAGGTCGAATCCGGCGACCTGGCCGCCGAGGGTGAGCAGGCCCTGTCCGTGCGACACGTCCAGCAGGTCAGGGTCGATGTCGTCCCAGGTGGTGCCCATGGCGAACGGGCGGGACCAGTTCGCATCGAGGTCGGCGAGTGTGCCGGAATGCACACGCACGTCGTCGGACTCGACATCACCTTCGGCGACGTACACGCGATCGGCTGTCGTCGCGAGCGCGAAAACATTCCAATCCGTGGGGGTTCGGGTGACCTTTCCGCTGGCGATGTCGTAGCCGATCACAGCGGCTTGTGCGGACGGTGTGGTGAAGCAGATGAGACGGCCGTCGACCGGAGTGCGCCCACAACCAGCGAGGTCGGCGGCCGGCGTCTGCCAGCGCACCGTGCCGGTCGCGGCATCGATGCCGACCATCTTCGGATCCTGCAGGTGCATGCCACCATTCGAGGTAGCGATCACGGTGACGAGGGTGTCGCCCGCGTCCAGGAATCCCGGGCTGCTCATGTCGTATTCGGTTCCGCCCGTGGGATCACGGAACTCTGCCTTCGCGCCGCCGTGGGTGGCGGCGGCGTCGACCGACCACGCGAGACCCGGCGCCGCCGCCGCGGTTCCGGTGATCTTCTTTGTGCTGTCGGCAGGCTGCATCAGGACGACAACAGCTCCGGCACTGGTTATTACGGCAGCCGCCGCGGCGATGATCAGACCACGCAAACCTGGAATTCGCGCCATCACCGCACCTCCAGACCCGGGTTCACGGCGATCGACTCCAGTTGCTCGAATGACAACGGATCAGCGGGCTCTACGGCGGTGGAGCGCACCTCGACCCGGGTGCCCGACTTGCGGGTAGTCGTGACGGTGCGGATCGTCTCCGAAACAGGTTGCGCGTCCGGTTGATTCGGAGTCTTCATGTTCCGCGACTCCCGATTCTCGACGACTGTACCGTCCGGCAATTGCCGAGAGGTGACGCGGTCACCACCGAACTCCGACGCCTTCATGGGTTGCTCCGGCGGACGCTGTCCCACAGTGATTGCGACGCTCAGCCGCGACTGCCGCCCCGGCGTAGTTATCCGAACGACCTGGCACACCCCGCTCGCCATGTTTGCCGGTCGTAGTTGCCCCAGCGGCCGATCGAGAGTCAGGCCGTCGAGCGGGATCTGCGCCAGCACGGCATTCAAGCGGCGCGCGGCGTCTTCGTCGATCTTGCCGGCGTCTTTGTCTTTTGTGCCGCCGATCTCCGGCCAGGTGCCGCAGGATTCCGGCACGTCCGGCGTACCCGATGGCACCGATGCGGTGACGCGGAGCCCCGGGGCGGTGGCGATGGCGGCGAGCTCATCGACGGTCAGCGGCACCGTGCCGGAATGGCTGCTGCCATTTTGGCCGGCGTCGGTGGCGTAGGTGGTGACGACCGTGCCGTCAATCAGATACGCGTCAGCGGAGCGGGTGCGGGTGCGAACCTTGCCCACCTGGTACCAGGTGTCGTGCACATCGACCGTCGTGCCGTCGGCGAGATGCCTGCGTTCATCCAGATCGCCTGCGACACAGTGCGGAATAGGCGCGGCAGACTTCCGGACCGACACGATCAGGTCACCCGTTTTACCACCGCGGAGCAGTCCGCTGCTCGCCGTGGTCCAGCCGCCGAAGTCGGGATGCTCACCCGACCCGGTGTCCGGATCGACGATGGGCCGGAAGAACAACGACTGTTCGAGAGAGGCGAACGGGAGATCGACACCGTCCGGCAGCGCATCCTGCAGTGCCCGCGACATCGCGACCGCCTTCGGACCGGAGAACCACGGATACGCGGGGTTGTCGTAGCCGAACTTGTCGATCGCGGCGTAGCCCGTCGACTTACCGTCGCCCGGCGGATCGACCACATCGCAACCCGGTATATCCACCGGAAACACCACGGACGGTCTGACATACGTGCGGTCCACCTCGGGCGCGGGCTTGGTCACAGGCACCGGCGCGGTCGTCAACTCCGGCTCCGGCTTGTGCAACAACCCGCTGACGATCACGCCGCAGGCGACGATCGCCACGCAGGTCAGCGCCATCGTCCACCCGGTCATCGTCCGCGACGGCTCTTTCGCCTCGCGATCCTCGCCGCTTTCCATCTGCTACATCGCCCCTACCTGTCGAGATCCACCGAACGCGGAACACATCCAGACGCGCCCCAGCCGAGTCGCCGGTCGTCGTGCAAGATAGCCCACAGGGGTGACACCACATCCTGAGGACTACCTTTCTGGCACGCAGACGACCGCCGAATCCAGAAGAACGTGCAGGTCAGATGTTTGGCAGTGGCATTTGGCAGATCAGCCGTCGAGAAAACTCAGCAACTCCGCAGTCACGAACTGTGGGTTCTCCTCGACCAGCCAGTGGCCTGCGTGCGGAACGTCCACAGCGCGAACGATGTTGATCATGCGGGCCGCTGCGGTGGATTTGATCGGGTCGAGTTGGCCCTGAGCGGTCATGAGCAAGGTGGGGACGCTGGTCGGGGGTGCTGCCACGGTGTCGCGGACGTCCTTGTCGAGGGCGCGGTAGAGCTCGAAGCCGTCGGACAGCGTTTCCGGGCGACTGTAAGTTCTTGCGTACTCGGCGATTTCGGCATCGGTGAACGGGGATCGGTCCGAGGTGCCGCCGAAAGCTGTTCCGCCGAAGGAGACCTGGGGGTAGAACAGGGAAAGGTATTCACGGACATCGTCGCCGACCACGGCCTCGGGGACTCGGCGTTGCGAGTGGAAGGCGATGTGCCAGCTGAGGGTTCGATACGTGGCGGCGTCGATCGCCGGGCCGGGTAACGGTAGGTCCAGGTAACCGAGGCGGGTGGTGTCGGCGGGGAACTGGGTGGCGTATTGATAGGCCACTGCGGCGCCGAAGTCGTGGCCGATGACGCGAGCGTCACGGATGCCGAGCTGATCGGCGATCAGGGTGTGCACGTATCGGGCCAGCGTGGCTTTGTCGTAGCCGGTCGGCGCACCGGTGCTGTCGCCGAGGCCGGGGAGGTCGATCGCGTAGACGGTGTGATGTTCGGCGAGGGCGGGCATGATCGGCCACCAGCCGAACCAGGTCTGCGGCCAGCCGTGGATCAGTACCACCGGGGTTCCGGTGCCGCCGGTTACGTAGTGCATGCGAACGCCGTCGACATCGGCGAACTCGTGCCGGAAGGTCTTCTCGAACTGCGGGTCATTCTGGGTGGCTAGGGCGTAGGCGGGAACGTCGGCGGCCGATGTGGCGCAAGCCGCGCTACCGATGGTGAGCAGGAGTGCGAGCGCGATGGTCGCCACCGCCCGCACGGATCGAAGGGAGCCGCGCGCTGACGGCTGTTGTGCGGTGATCATGTAATGCCTTCTTGGAGAGAGTGTTTGGGGTCAGCGGCCGGTTGCGCCGTCGATGAGTTCGCGGAGAATGTCGGCGTGGCCCGCGTGGCGGCCCGTCTCTTCGATCATGTGGACGAGCGCCCAGCGGACACTGGGAGCGGGACGGTCCGGCCGCGGCCTCGGGACCGGTGCGCCGAGGTCGGCGCAGGTGTCGAGGACTTTGTTCGCACGCTCGACCGTCTCTCGGTATCGGGCAACAACATCGACCACGCCGTCCTCCGGCGCGGCCCGGAACGTCGCCTGCCAGTCGGTCACCTTGTCCCCCAGGAACGTTGCGCGCTCGACGAAGGTCAGGTGCTCGAGCAGGCCGAGCAGGTTCGTACCCGACGGCACCGCGGCCGTTCGAACCTGCGGTTCGGGGGCGCCGTCGACCTTCGCGGCGATCGAGGTGCGCAGATAGTCGAGGAATCCGCGCAGAATCGCGGTCTCGCTACTTCCGGTTCGGGGCGGCGGTGCGTCGCCGCGACGGTTACGGCGAAAGGTGGTCGGCATGAGCCCAGCTTCGCCAGCATCACCGCCGTTTGGCACGCAAACTTGCGGTTCCGGCAAGATGGACTCGTGGACCGCGAAACCGAAGACGTACTCGATGTGGTCGGCCCGCGCCTGCGCGCGCTGCGCCGCGACCGCGGCATCACCCTCGCTGACCTCGCGGCGACGACCGGGGTATCGGAAAGCACGCTGTCCCGGCTGGAAAGCGGACAGCGCCGCGCGACCTTGGAGTTGCTGCTACCGCTGGCGCGCACCTACGACGTCCCGTTGGACGACCTCGTCGGCGCCCCGCGCACCGGCGATCCCAGAATCCACCTGAAGCCGATCCACCGCCACGGCATGACCTTCATCCCGCTGTCCAGGCGACCGGGCGGCACCCAAGCGTTCAAGATGCTCATTCCCGCACAACCGAAACCGCTCGAGCCAACGCTGCAGACCCACGAAGGTTTCGAGTGGCTGTACGTGCTCAACGGCCGCCTCCGCCTCGTGGTCGGCGACCGCGATCTGACGTTGCCACCCGGCGAAGCAGCCGAATTCGACACATCCTTACCGCACTTTCTGGGCACCGCCGACGGCGGCGTAGTCGAGCTCCTCATCCTGTTCGGCCTGCAAGGGGTCCGTTCCCACGTACGCCCCGCAACCAAGTCCTGAACTGCTGATCGAGGACGGCCCGTCGGGCGGTTTCTGCCCATGACCGCCACGGCCAGGAAACCAGCGAACTCGTAGCCGCTCACTAGCTTCGATTTTATAAGTACGATAGCGTAGTTACGGTCACGTATCTAGTTGTGCTCACCCGGAGACATGGAGGTCGCAGTGGGGAATCAACCGTCGGACGCCTCGCCCTGCGTCGTCGTCGGCGCCGGCCCAGTCGGCCTGATCGCCGCACTCGCATTGGCCCGGCGTGGGCTGAAAGTCGTTGTCGTGGAGGCCGAACCGCAGGATCGGGTGCGGCCGGGCAGTCGCGCGATCGCCTTGATGTTCCCAACGCTGCGGCGCCTGAACGGGATTCGACCAGGGCTCGGTCAGCAGATCATCGATGCCGGTGTGCTGCCGACCGGCTACGAGGCCTACTACGGCGGCCGTCGGGTGTTCAATCAGCAGCTCGCGCCGATTCGCAAGGTGCTACCACACCTCGCGAGCAGCCTGCCGCAGCGGGAGACCGAAAAGATCGTTTTCGCCGAATGCCTCGCGCACGGCGTCGAATTCCGGTGGGACGCAGCGGTGCAGCACCTCGAAACGACCCGTGACGGCGCGACGATCACGCTGACCGACGGTATGCAACTCACCGCTTCCTACGTGATCGGCGCGGACGGCGCACGTTCGGTGACCCGCAAGGCGATCGGCGTCAGCATGGCGGGTGTCACCGACCAGACACCATTCATCATCGTCGACGTCGACGCACACCCCGACGGCACCACACCGATGAACGGTTACTTCCACTACAACGACCCCGCGCTCGACGGACGCAACGTCATGCACATGCCGTTCGCCGGTGGCATGCGTATCGACCTGCAGTGCCTGCCCGACGACGACGTGGACTACCTAGCCAGCCCCGAAGGTGTGCGAGAGTGGGTCTCGCGAGTGGTCGATCCCTGGTACGGCGATCACATCCAATGGATCTCGACCTACCGCTTCCACCAGGTCGTCGCCGATTCCTACACCGACACCCATCGCCGCGTCCTGCTCGCCGGGGAAGCGGCACACCTGTTCTCCCCCTGGGGTGGCCGCGGCCTGAACTCCGGCGTCTTCGACGCCACCGACGCGGCCACCGCGATCGCGCAAGCGACCGAGGCGGCCGACCCCGGCCGCCGTCGAAAGATCATCGAACGCGCGGCCGACCACAGCAGGCAATGGGGCATCCACAATCGCGACATCTCCGCCAAAGCCTTGCGCCAGATGCGCGGCACTGACCCGACAACCCAGGCCAAACGCGCTATCGCCGCAAAACTCGCCCCGGTCGTCTGGCCCGCAGGCGCCTGGCTCGCCAACGGTCCGCTCCAGGTCCCGGTCCCGCGCCGGGGAGCACGGGCCTACTACTGAGGATGGTCAGGTCGTGCGCAGCACGACCCGTCCTTCATCGCGCTCGCGTCGATCGGTGCGGCCAAGGTTCGATGAATGGTTACGGTTCGGTCAGCCCTTGGTGCGTGCTCCAGTGGTGGCGAGGATTGTTCCGGCGACTAGTCCGGGGTTGTCGATCATCGGCACGTGACCGACGCCGGGCAGGATCTGGAAGTGCGCCTGCGGAATTCGTTCGCGGGCGATCGCGCCGTTCACATCGACGGGGAGGATGGCGTCGTGCGCCGACCAGGCGAGCGTGATCGGGCAAGGCGGGTCGGGCAGGGGCGCCAGCTGTTCATGGTTGCCCAGCAGGTCGTCGATTACCGTGCAGCCCAGTAGGTCTCGTGCTGCGTCGAGCGCTTGCGCGGGCGAGAGTCGGTCGGCTCGGCGGGCGATGTCGCGCATACTCACCCGGCGAACGAGTCCCGAATGTAGTGCGAGAGATTGCATTCGACTGGTCAGGCGGGTTAGCGCGACCATGCGGCGGAGCTTCCGCACGCCGGCGGTCTGGCCGGTCGCGCCCGCCTCCCAGAACCCGGCGGGCGAGAGCGCGCACACGGTGTCCGCGCGACCTCGGCGGGCCAGTTCGATGGCCAGCCAGCCGCCCAGCGAGTTTCCGGCCAGGTGGGCTCGTTCGAGCCCGAGAGCGTCGAGCGCGCGTTCCGCGTCGTCGACCAGATCACTGACCTGGGCAGGACGCCGGGTGACCGGCGCGCCCCCTCGATGCCCGAGGGCGGTCAGGGTGACCACCGCGTGGTGCGGCTCCAGCAAGGGCGTCACGTCCTGCCATGCCCTCGCCGACATGGTGATGCCGTGCAGCAGCACGAGCGGCGGTCTATCGGAGATCATCAGCGGCCCTTGGCAATCCAGTCATCCAGCGTGCGTCTACGCAACCGGGCGACTTGCGCCGCCGCAATTACCCGCATCGTAGACAATAAATGTAACGGGTGCAACAAACGAGCCGAATATCGTTGCATTCATTCAGGGCCGATTACAGTGACCTGCATGAAGCAAAGCATCGGCGCCCTCGTCGCGGCCGGGATTCTCGGCGGCGCGGAGGAGCCCACCGACCGGACGGTGGCGAAGATTCTCGATGCGGTGGTCGTGGAAGCGGCCGCGAGCGGGGTCGCGCGGTTGAAGATCGATGCGATCGCGCGGCGGGCCGGGGTCAACCGGGTGACGGTGTATCGGCGCTTCGGCGATCTCGACGGACTGATCGAGGCGGCCACCATGCGCGAGGGAAAGCGGATGGCCGACACCGTCTTACGCGCCGTCGACGGCATCGACGATCCGGCGGAACGGCTGGTGGAAAGTTTCGTCGCCTGCCTGCGAATGGCTCGCGAGCACCCGGTCATCGCGCGCACCGCGGCACTGGAACCCGATCGGCTCATCGCCGCGGGCCTCGCCGACGACGCCGCACTGCTACGCCTCGGCAGCGCCGTCATCGCCGATCAGCTTCGGCAGGCCCAATCCGATGGACAGGCAACGCATTTGGATCCCGAGGAAACCGGCCAGACTATCGCGATGCTCTTCGCGGCTTGCGTATTGATGCCGACCGCGCAGGGCATCGATCTACGCACCGATGAGTCCGTCCGCGCCTACGCTCAACGCACCTTGGCACCCATGCTTTTCGGCCCCAAGAGCTAGGAGCCGCAGGCTGCCGCAGCACCAGCGGCGTCGAGATCGACGCGGACGGTGAGCAATTCACCACCGATGCCCAGGACACCGCCGCTGTTGATCCGAGGCAACTCGCGCAACCGTCACCGCGCGTCATCGGCGGGGACCAGCTGGGTGATGACAACGGAATCATCCCGGGCAGCGACCGTGACGACGTACCCTCAGCCCACGCGGTCGACCAGGTAGAGAAGATGCATGCCGTGCAGACCCTTCAATTCGACCTCGCGTTCAGCGACGACGACGATATCCGGCTCGTCGACGACCGCCTCGCGCACCGGCTCGCTGATGAGGATCTCGCCGCCGCTCGCTTGATCAGCGACTCGGGCCGCCATAGCCACGTTACGGCCGAACAGATCGTCGCCGCGACGGACCGACTTGCCCATGTGGATGCCGATCCGCACCCGAACATGCTCGCGGCCACTGAGTTTGGCGCCGTTACCGAGCGCGCCCTGGATGTCCAAGCCGCAGTGCACGGCCTGCTCGGGCTCGGCGAAGGCGATCATGAAGCCGTCGCCCTGACTCTTCACGATGTGTCCGTCGTGCTTGGTGACGCGGTGCCGGATCAGCCGGTCGTGGCGTTCGAGCAGCTTGACCCAGGACTGGTCGCCCAGCCGCTCGTTGAGGGCGGTGGATCCCTCGATATCGGAGAACATGAGGACGACATCGCCGTCCGGGGTCAGTCCGGCCAGGTCTGGTCGTTCCACCTGAGCCCAACCCGCCAGGTTTTCGATCGAGGTCAGCACCGCGCTGCGGAAACCTTTCTTGCGCAACAGGTTCGCCGTATCCCACACGGTCTTCACCGCCTCCCGGCCACTGATCATCAGGAGCTGCCGGTTGTCGACCTTGCGCTGGAGCTCGTCGAACTGGCGGCGACTGCGCGTCAGCAACACGAACAGCACGACCAGGCCGACGGCCTCCAACACGGCGAGCGCCGCGAGTACGAGCTCGATCATCATGGGCTCCGCCGTAGGTAGTGGTCGAGGTGCTATCGGATGGCGGGCAGGTCGCGCAGTTGCCGCCGGGAGGTGATGCCAAGTTTGCGGAAGATGTTGCGCAGGTGGGCATCTACGGTGCGTGGGCTGAGAAAGAGTTTGGCGGCAACCTCTTTGGAGGTGGCACCCTCGGCCACCAGGCGGGCGATGTGTACTTCTTGCACGGTGAGGGAATCGGAGACGTCGGCGGATCGACTGCGGGTCTGCTCCCCCGTGCCGCGCAGTTCGGCGGCCGCGCGCGCCGCGAACGCCTCCGCGCCGAGCGCCGACAGCTGCTCATGGGCGAGATGCAATTCTGCCCTGGCGTCGCGGCGGCGGCCCTGGCGACGGAGCCATTCGCCGTAAACCAGATGGGCACGCGCGGCCGCTATGGCCAGCGTCGTGGTTTCCAATAGTGCCACGGCTTGACGGTAGGTGTCCTCGTCGTCATCCACCAAAGCCCTTGCGTACATTTCGATTCCGCGTCCCCACGGTTGCCCGCCCGCACCGGCCCGCTCGGCCAAGGACGCGAGCGCGGCGCGCGCGGTTTCCGGTTGATGGCAGCGCACCGCCGCCTCGACCAGTTCCGGCAGTGCCTGGCCTGCCATCCCGAGATCGCCGGTCGCGACGGCTCGCGCCGCGGCCCGCAATGCCGCGGGATAGTCGGCGAGGCCGTTGTTGAGGACTGCGGTGGCGTATTGCACGCTGAGGGTCATGTGCGGTCCGACACCGCCGAACAGCTCCTCGGCCTCACCCCGCCTGCCGCGAAATCCCGCGAGGTGAATGCGCGGGTAGACGAGCGGGGCGGCGCCGGTGGCCTCCGCGATCGCCTCTTCCTCGGAGATCATCGCGGTCGCGGCGCCGAAGTCGCCGGCGTGCACGGCAACGGTGGCGAGCATGGCCAGCCCGATCGGCAACATATGAAAGGAGCCGAGCTCGCGGCCGGACGCCGTGACCCGGGTGCCGATGCCGACCATGGCGTCGGCGTCCCACAGTTCCACAGCGAGCAGGAAGCCCAGGGTCGGCCACCGGGTCCACACCTCGTCGGCCCCGCCGGCGACCACCGGACGCAACAGCTTCGCGGCCGCCGCATGGCCCTCGACGAACAGGGCGACCACGCCGTCCAGGAAGATGTCCGCGCTGGTGTGCGGTTCCGGGTTGGCCGGCGCGGTGCGCGCGGCGGCGATCACCGCGTCGAGGCCGCCGGTGAGCGTGGCCATCTCGAGGGCGTCCACGTAGTACTCGCGTGCGCGGGCCGGCTGGTGTTCGATCAGTCGCGCGGCGGCACGCAGCAGATGGTCGGTCGGCCGGTCGCCACCGCGGAAGCGGGCGAAGGAGATTCGGGCGCGCAGCAGGTCCACGCGCGGATCGTCGGAGTCGAGGGTGGAGAGCAACTCGGCGGCCACGCCGAAGTCGCCGACCGACAGCTTGGCCTCGACCGCGGCCAGCACCCGCTCGGACCGCATGCCGGGGTCGAGCGTCAGCGCGGCCGCGCGTTCCAGGAACGCGGCCGCGGCAGCCTCGCCACCGCGTGCCCGTGCGCGAGTCGCCGACTGGGTCAACGCGACGGCCACCTCTTCATCCGGGCCGACACTGGCCAGTGCGCGATGCCAGGCGACCCGGTCCGGGTCGGCGACCGGGTCGCTCACCTGGGCGAGCGCGCCGTGCGCCCTGCGCCGCTCGGCGGCGCTAGCGGCCTGGTAGACCGCCGAACGGGCCAGCGGATGGATGAAACGAACCCGGGTGCCGAACTCGACCATCGGCACCTCGTCGGCCGCCGCGTCCGCGACACCCAAGAGTTTCGCCGCGGGCCACAGCAGGGCCGGATCGCCGACCGGCTCCGCGGCGGCCACGGTCAGCAGCAGTCGCGTCTTGGGTGGCAGTACCTCGAGGCGGGCGCGGAAGCTTCGCTCCGCGGCGCGGGGTGCGGGCAGGTCGAAACCGCCCGCCATGCCTGCCAGTCCCGCGGACCTCGGCAGTTCCACCAGGGCCAGCGGGTTGCCGCGCGATTCGGCCAGGATGCGGTCGCGCACGCGCACGTCCAGCGAGGCGGGAATCTCACGGACCAGCACCGCACGCGCTTCGGATTCGCTCAAACGCTCGACGTCCACCCGCGGCAGTTGATCCAGTCCGGGCACGCTTTCGCGCGCGGCGAAGACCATCGCCACCCGCTCGGCGCCTATCCGGCGGGCCACGAAGGCCAAGGCGCGGGCCGAGGCATGGTCCAGCCATTGCGCGTCATCGATGAGGCAGAGCAGGGGTCGATCGTGTTCGAGCAGCAGGCCGAGGGCGGCCGCACCGGCCAGGAACGGGTCAGGGGTGCCGGTCTCCATGCCGAACGCGATCCGCAGTGCCGTGCGGTGCGGCGCAGGTAGCGCATCGAGGTGGTCGAGCAGCGGAGCGCACAGTTGGTGCAGGGCCGAATACGGCAGCTCCATCTCGAACTCGGCACCCGTGGCTCGCATGATCAGGAAGCCGGAGGAGGCCTTGGCCAGGTGCTCCAGCAGGGCACTCTTGCCGATGCCCGCCTCGCCCAGCAGGATCACGGCACCGCCACGGGACTCTCGCGCCTCATGCAGCAACGCGAGCAGTCGCGCTGTCTCCTCGGATCGCCCGACCAGATAACTCACGACCGTGCCTCGCTGACGCTCGACGCTGTCGTGCTGTGCCCTTGGTTCACTCGCTGAAGCTCGCTCACGTACTCGATCTCGGTGCGGACAACGCCATCTCGCCGCACGCTAGGTAGGTATTCAGATAGGTAGGTATTACCGACGCGAGCCAGTGCCTGCCCTCGCGAGACTTACTGGCATGGGAACACGATCACAGCCGTACATTACCGGCCACTATGCACCGACGGCGGACGAGCTGCACCGCATTCGAGCCGACCGTGCACGGCACGCTGCCGCCGGAACTGAAAGGGCGTTACTTCCGTAACGGGCACAATCCCAAACCCGGTGCGACGCCGACACATTGGCTCCCCGGCGCGGCCGTCTTCGTGCCCGCAAATCCGAAACCCGCACCAACGCAACAGGAAAGGCTCGTCATGGAGCAGCACAGCACAACCATCGACACCACCGGCCAGGCCGCGTTCCGGCGCCTGCTCGACAGCTGGTTGACCACCTGGAACGGCGACTACTCGCTCGCCGACGCCATCATCTCCCCCGACTTCCAGGTGCATGCCGCACCGATCGGCGGCGGTGATCGCCCGATCGAGGGGTCGGACGGGTTGGTCGAGTGGATCGCGCAGACCCGAGCCGCCTTCACCGAACTGGTGTTCACCGTGGAGGTCGGGCCCATCGAGGATCGCGACCATCTCGCGCTCCGCTGGATCGCCGTCGGCACCTACGGCGGCGGGTTCCCCGGCGCGACCGCGCCCGCGGGTACCGCGATCCGATTCACCGGCACCGACATCCTGCGGATCGAAAAGGACAAGATCGCCGAGTACTGGGTGAACTCGGACGTGCATGTGCTGCTGGCCACACTCGGCGTTCAAGCCTGAGATAGGGAGAGGATCATGTCCGCTGGAACCCTGCTACGTAACCGCGCAGACCACGCTCGTTACCCCGCCGTTCGGTCGGTCATCATCGCCGCGTGGGCGGTGCCGGTCTTGATCGTCGGCCAATTCGCCATGGTGGCTGTCGTCCCGGTCACAGTCGTGCTGATCGGCACGCTGCGCGACGTCCGGCTCCGCTCGCTACGCCCGTGGGCTGGCGCGCTCGCCGCGGCTTACGCTGTGCCCCTTGGTATCTGGATACTCCGACCCGACCGTGCGCAGAGTCTGTCGAAGGACATGCACCCGGCCCTCGCTGGCGTGATCGTCGCCGCGGGGCTCGCTGTCGCCGGTGTCTACCATCTGCGACGGCGGCGCTGAGCACTGATGGCAAGTCGTTGGCCACCGGGTGCTCACCGGTGGTTTAACGGTATGGCCGGAATCCGCTGTACGGTCGGGCATGACCTCCGAAGTGATCGCGAAGGCGAATTACCCAGGCGGAACTGCTGTTGCCCGGCGGACGACCGCGGACCGAGTGCGGGCGTGGATCGTGCTGCTGTTGTCTGCGATACCGTCCGCGGCGTCGATAACGGTGTTGCTCTACGGACTCGGCCGCGCGCTCGGCGTCGGTGCGCCCGGCGCGCTGCCGGTGGCCTGGTTTCTGGTGTGTATCTGCTGGTGTGTGGTGTGTTTCCGGGCGTCGGGACGGCGATGGTTGTTGCGCGTATTCCGGCTGCGGCCGCCGACCTCCGATGAACAGCCCCTGCTGACCGCCGCATGGGAGAAGGTTGCGCATAAGGCGGGCGTGTCCGCTGCGGCCTACATGCTGTGGATGCAGGAGGCGGATCGGCAGTTCGCGGTGCCGGACCGGATGATCACCACGACTCCGGAATGGGTGCAGCGACTCCAGCCGCGGGAGTTGGAAGCTGTGCTCGCCCATCAGCTCGCGCAACGAGTACAGGGGCGAGCAACGTTCTCGCAGTTAGTGTTTCGGCACTACAACCTGCCCGTAGTGTGGATCGAGCGGGCGCTGCTTTCGGGGTTGGGGCTGACTGCGGTCGGCGACGCGATCGCGCGACGGCTACCCGCGCGGAGTTCCCGCGCTTTCGCCATCGGCTGGACGGTGCTCAGCCGGGGCCTCGTCGCATGCCCGGCGGTCGCGGCCGCCACCGTGATCATCGGCCTCGCGCCCGCACTGCTGCTGCGGTTGATGCCCGAGCTCGCGGCACTCGCGGTCCGGCCGATCATAGCCCGGAGCACGTACCGGACCGATCGAATCGTGGTCGATCTCGGCTACGGGCCCGAGCTCGGCAGCGTCCTGCAGAACGTCGACGTGCCACATCCCGTGCAGACGCCACTCACGCCGCTGACAGTTTCACTGTTCGCGCCGAAAATTGCCCCCGACAAAAGAATTCGGCGAATTCGCGATCGACTCGACGAACTGGCGCGACGATGGAACCCGCCGACGTCGTAGCCTGCCGTCAGACCTGTTCGCCCTGTTCCCGCCGCCGGTCCAAGTCACTCTGCCGAGCGGCTTCCTGGCGGCGGGCTTCGGCCCGCTGCTGTTCGGCCCGCTCACGCAGGCCGCGCAGGAATGCCGCGTCGGCCTCCGGATCCTGGGCGACATAACGGCCTGGCCGGTCGTACTCGGCATAACTGGTCGTCGACCGCGGACCGGTCTCATTGATCGGGCGACCCGCAAAGAGCCAGAGCAGCGCGCCGATAGTCGGCACCAAGATCACAACAATCAGCCACCCCATCTTCGGCAGATGGCGAATGCCCACGTCAGGGCAGGTGATGATGTCGATCAAACAGTAAACCCACAGCGCAAGGGTCAACAAACCCACCACCGCGTAAGGCATCGATTTCTCCTCGTACGCCGGCCAGCCAACAACCTGTTCGTGTGGCGATTCGCGACGAATCTCCCCCAACCGGCCCGGACAGCCCCTGCCCGCAACTGGCACTTCCTGAATTATTCGAACGACCCCGATCAACCCCCGCGGCCGCGCCACCGCACACCCTATCCGACCCCCGAACTTTCGCACCCCGAGTGCGATGCGCATCTCACCCTGCCCCGCACCGACCGCCCTAGACGGTGCGCGGATCCGGGCGTTCCCCCATCCCTCCCCGAATTCCTACGAGACCGCGGAGTCTCAATAGAGGTACAGCACCGCGTCATTACCTCCGCCGCAGGTGACCAAGCCTGCGTTGGCAGTGCAGGTCATGACGTAGGTGAGCCTGGTGACAGGGCTGACCGCGACGACCGGGCGGGGCTGCGGCGCTGGTGGACCACTAGCCGCGTAGGCACGACGGACCTCCTCGGCGAACGCGCAGGAAGTGACAGTGTTGCCCACGGCGGAGGCGGTCAACGCGCCCGTTTGGCCGTACTTCGGCACGCACGGCGTTGCGCTGGGCGGCAGGACCGGCACCGCAGCAGGGACCGCGGGAAATACCGCGGTGCTGACTTGCATGGATCCGGAGACCGATTCAGCGCTCGTCGTCGAGGCGACCTCGCTGGACTTGGACTGCGAGATGGCCAGCCATGCGACGACCCCACCGAGGCCGAGCAGGACCACCACCAACAGGGTGACCGCCACCGGGAAGACGCTCGACCGACTCGCCGGTGGCGGAAAAGGCACGCCCTGGTAGGGAACATCCCTATAGGGGACGCCATCCGACGCAGGTAATTGGCCTGCGCGAGAAGCGATATCAGTGACTGACCCGTAGCCACTGATCGGCCGGACCACAGTCGCCTCGTACGCCAACGCCTGCCCGACCGTGGTCGGTGGTATCGCGCGGTTGACGATCGCGGTCGCGTCGGCACGCTGTGGCGACGACAATGCCGCACGAGCCGCGCGGGCGAGATCTCCGGCGGTCGGATACCGATCCTTCGGGACTTTCGCCATGCCGCGAGCGATCACGGCGTCGAATCCCACCGGAATATCGGGACGTATTGCGCTGGGCCGTGGCGGCGGAGATGTCAAGTGCGCCTTGATCAGTTGGCTGACGCTGCGCGCCGGGAAGGGGCGTTCGCCGGTCAAGATTTCGTCGAGAACGCAAGCAAGCGAGTACACGTCGGCACGATTGGTGGCCAGTACATCATCCAACCGCTCCGGCGCCATATATCCATACGAGCCGATCGCCGAACCCAACTCGGTGAGGGCCGGATCCGCACCGGAGTAGGCGATACCGAAATCCACCAGATAAGCGAAATCGTCGCGAGTCACCAGAATGTTCTCCGGTTTGACGTCGCGATGAATCAGGGTGTCGGCGTGCGCAGCGTCCAATGCGGCGGCGATCTGTTCGATGAGTGCGACAGCACGGGCCGGTGCGATCGGCCCGTAGCCTGCTACCAGCGACCGCAGGTTGTGGCCCCGCACGAGCCGCATGTCGATGTAGAGCTCACCGTCGATCTCGCCCCAGTCGTGGACCGGGACGATGTGCGGCTCCCGCAGTCGCGCGGCCGCACGCGATTCGCGCCGGAACCGCTCCATATAGATGGGGTCCTTCGCCAGCGACTCGTGCAGGATCTTCACCGCAACGGTGCGATCCTTGGCAATGTCGTAGGCCTCGTAGACCTCACCCATGCCACCTTCCCCGAGCAGTGCGCGTAGCTGATAGTGACCGAATTGCGTGCCGACTCGTGTGCCGGTTATCAACTCCTGACCCATAGCGGGCCTCTTTCGGATGATAGGTAGAAGCGGAGGTAATCAGGACCAGCCAATTCTGAAATGTGACCGGTACCAGCCCATCCAGGATGTCAGATACAAACTCTCCCACCTGGAGACGCGACACACAGTCGCCTGAACGATTGACAGCAAAAGCAACTGCTGCCGTTTCGATCTCGCGTCGCCGAATATCTCCGACACTATTCGTTGCGTTACACACGCGCAGTGACCGGGTGAGTGCGTTGGGCCGAAGAACAGCCGGACGCGCAGTACGGGCTCCGAGTCGTGTTGACAGCGGCCGAAACCTGCGCGAGCAGCTCGTCCATCGGATGGCCGTCGAAGCGCAGCAGCCCGGCCTTACGCAGTGTGCCGACCGGATCCGCAGCCGCTGGGAGATTCATGAACCGCGTACTGACCTATCGCACCGGCAGTGGATGCGTCGTGGTGCGCACGGCGAGCCAGGCCTCGGCCCAAAGTGCAACAGGCAGTGCAGGTGTGGGACCTATTCGCGATAGCGCTCGCTGCGGTCACGCGGAGCCGGACCGGCAATCAACCCAGCAAACACGCCGTGCGCGTCGGCGTTACGGGAACTGCGAGGTCGTGATCACGCCTTCGACGCCCGCGGGTTGGGCTGTGCGGGTAGGCAACACGGGGGTTGCGGTGTCGCTGTAACGACGCTTGACCATCGCCGCGGCCTGCTCCGGGGTTTCCGGGCGCCACGGTCGGGTCGACAGCTTTTCCAGCACGCAGATCAGCAGCATCTGCCTGGTGCGGGTAACCGGGTGGCAGTTCATGCCCGACTGGCCGAAGCCCTCGCCCGCCGGTGCGCGGTCCTCCACCGGCACGGTTTCGGTGAGGAGCCAATACAGTTCCGGCCCGAGCAGCACGGATTCGCCGTTGCTGTCGTTGAACCAGCGGACCGAGTACTCGATCAGCAGTTCCGCGATCGGCCCGCTCTGGCGCAGCGCGTCGACGAAACGCGGCAGTCCCCCGCTACCTTCGGTGTTGCGCTGGATGAGGGTCGCGATTCGGTCCGCGACCTCACGTAGCTGTGTGATGTCCTGGTCCGGCCACTGCGGCAACGTCATCAATTCTCCTAACACATGCGATGGCGGTTTTCGCCGGCTCTGCCCGTTCCCCGTCACCCGGCAAGAATTCAGCACCATTCGCCAGTTGTCAATGGCGCATCAATAGCCGAATGGTATTACCAAACCGTCCGTCCACCTCATTGCCAAATTACGCCGAAACCGCTTGCACAACAACTCGCTTCATCTTTGTGCACCTACGAAACACTATGCGAAACCACGCATGCTTTCGTTTGCACAGTGCTAATCCGTGCATCGAGGTCGGCAACTATCGGTCTCCGGCGATCGCTGCGCGCGCTCGGCGCATGCTTTTCGTTCGCGCACCACAGCCAGCAGGTAGATCGGAATGTCTGGACGCGACGCGCGTGCGGTCAGGCGTCGGGGCGGGCGATGTCGCCGCGCCAGGCACCCGTTTCCTGGCCGTTGCTTTCGATGAACTGCTTGAAGCGCTGCATGTCACCGTGGATGCGGTGTTGCAGCACACCGAGCAGGTCAGCGGCGGTTTCCACGAAACCTTCCGGGTCGACGTCCATCTGGGCGGTGATCCTGGTCTGGTTGTCGCTGAGGCGGTGGAAGGTGATCACGCCCGCGTGCTGCGGGCCGGAGTCGGATTTCCACGCGACGCGTTCGTCGGGGTGCTGTTCGGTGATGGTCGCGTCGAACTCGCGGGTCGCCGGTCCGACGTGGATGCGCCAGTGCGTGTGCCGATCATCGAGCTGTCGCACCTCTTCGACGCCCTCCATGAACTGCGGAAACGACTCGAACTGGGTCCACTGGTTGTAGGCGGTGCGGACCGGTACCTCGACGTCTACGGTGGCGGCCAAGGTGCTCATAAGTACCCCTTTCGTTGCTCGACGCCGCGGTCGCTGGGTCGAGCCCTTCGACAGTCGCTCCCGGCGACTCGGTCAGAGGTCGCAATACCCGGGCGGTCCACGCAGAAACCGCCTCGGGACTTGTCATATGCCGAACGGGTGAGCCGGGTTTGCGCCGCGGCGCCGAGGGTAGATCGCAGGCGACCATATCCCCGGCTCGAAAGGTTGACTCCCATGCAGGTCACGCGCGGTGCTCTTCTGATTCGACTCGATGACTACGACTCGACGATGTTGCGGGTCAAAGCGGTCCGCTACGCCCCGGTCCCCTATGCCGAGGTCGAGCCGGTCGGCGGCGGGCAGCGAAGCACTGTGCTGTTGGCCGAGGTGGAGCGTGAATTCCGGGTGGAGTCGGCCGCGCTAGCTGTCGATGGCTAACCGCGCCGAACGTTGCGGTCCCGCTCGCTCGAGCGGGACCACAACTGTGCAGAATTACTTCTTGCCGCCGAGTGCTTGGGCCAGCTGACTTTTGGTCATTGTCGAGCGGCCCTTGATGCCGCGTTGGCGAGCTTCGTTGTAGAGCTGGTCGCGGGTCGGCCCTTTCGGGCCGCGGCGGCCGGAGCGCTCGCCGCCGCGTTGCTGTGGCGACTTGTCCTGCAGCGATGTGCGGCTGGCGGTTTTCGTCTGACCGGCTTGCGCACGATTCTTGTTGACCACCCGCGCCGCGATCTCCTTGGCCCGGCGGGTGCTCGCGCCTTGCGATTTCTCCGAATCCCGCACGTGCTCGTACTGACGTTCCTGCTTGTCGGTCCATTCCTTCGGCATGATCACACCTCCTGTTCGCCGGATAACCCACAGGCCAGACTGCAAACCGGCAGCGAGAATTTGCCACCCGAATTCGTGGATCCGCCGGTGAGCAGGGCTGACGGGTGGCTGGATGCTCCGGCCCATCAGTCCTGCGTGAGTCCTGCGTGTGGCTATCGGAGGATCGTGCGATAACCGAGACGGGCGGTCAGTTGACGGCGGCGACGATTCGACGACGACCGTATTGCCAGATTGATTCCACGGTCCGGAATCCGGCCGCCCGCAAGGCCTGCACGTGCTGCTCGTAGGTCACGCCGCTGTCGGCTGGATGTTCCCAGCGGCGGTTGTCGCGTTCGGCGACCGCGGTGGCCAGTTCCGGCTCGGCGGTGACCGCCGTCCACCACTCGACCCAGCCCTCACGATCGCCGACACCTTCGCGTTCGATCTGGCGCGCACCGATCGCGGTGTGGAGTTGGTCGATATCCGTTGCGGCCGTGGCCATATCGTCGCCGTTGAGCAGAATGCCACCGGGGCGGAGCAGCTTGGCGGACTGTACGTAGAGCGCGGCGAGTTGGTCGAGGTAGAGCCAGTGCAGCGCGGTGGTACTGACGATCGCGTCGATCGGCTCGTTCGGCAGCGCGGCCGCCCATGCCGGATCGGCGAGGTTGCGGTCGACGAGTTCGAATCCGTATGCCGTGCGGGCCAATTCGAGCAGCACCGGGTCGGCATCGATGCCGATAACGCGGGCCTGCGGTAACCGTTCGCGGATGCGGGCACCGAGCGAGCCCGGCCCGCAGGCCACGTCGAGCACGAGCGGGTCCGGGTGGTCGGCGTTGGCGGCGACAGCGTCCGCGATCACCGCGAACATGATCTCGCGGTCTGGCAGGTATCCCTCCTGCTGGCGATCCCAGCGATCAATCCAGGTCCGGGCGAGGGTGGGTGTGAGCGACATGAGCAACTCCCGTTACTGTCATACTGTTCAACGACAGTAACGACTGTAGCGAAAGTGAGGTGACTGATCAAGTGCGTTTAGACAGTCACACGTTGGGTGTGGTCGAAGACGGGGTCGACCTGGTGAATGCCGCCGTGCCCGGTGAACGCCGCGGCAGGCCGTATCCGCCGGCGGCCGACAGCGCGGAACTGCTCGAACGATTGGACAACGCGGTCTCGGCGGCCTACGGCTATCACGTCCAGCCGGAGGACGCGCAAGACCTGGCCCGCGCCGCCGGTCAGCTGTGGCAGGTGTTCAGCGCGGTCGCCGACGATGACATGGATTCGGCCGCCGCGCAGGTCAATGCGCTGATCATCGAATACGGCGCCAGGCCAACGCTTTTCCGGCGCGACTCACAGCCTTGGCACCTGCATTTCCACTCCGCGGATGCAACATTGACGGCCGGGATCGCCGCGGCCTGCACTGTCGGCCTCGCCTTCGTGCTCGGCAGCGAACACGCCGACCGGATCGGTCTCTGCTCGGCAGCCAACTGCGACCGCGTCTACCTGGACACTTCCCGCAACGGCACCAAGCGTTTCTGCAGTACCGCATGCCAGAACCGTGCCAAGACAGCGGCTTTCCGAGCACGCCGGGCCGCGACCTGAGTTACTCGATGCGCCGAGCCGGATGATAAGCATGCGAGGTCGGCCCACGCCCGTTCCGATCTCGGTGACCGTAATACTGGTCAAGCCCGGCCGAGGATGGTTTCGTCTGTCTTCCAGCATCCGGTTGGCGCGAAAGGCCTTGGTATGTCCGTCGATTACCCAACGGAGACCGACACCGCCGTGCAGGTGGTCAAGCTCGGTGCCCACATCGGCGCACGTATCGATGGCGTCCGCCTAGGCGGTGACCTGGACGTACAGACCGTGGCCACCATCCGCGCGGCGCTCAACGAGCACAAAGTCATCTTCTTCCGCGGCCAGCAGCACCTGACCGAGGACGGGCAGTACGAATTCGCCGAACTGCTCGGCAATCCGACCACCCCGCACCCGACCGTCACCTCCGCGGGCGTGAAATCCCTCGCCATCGATTCCAACCACGGTCGGTCCAACGTGTGGCATACCGACGTCACTTTCGTCGATCGCGTCCCGAAGGCGTCGATCCTGCGCGCGGTCACGCTGCCCAGTTACGGCGGCTCGACCACCTGGGCCTCGACCGTCGCCGCGTACAACTCGCTGCCGGAGCCGCTGAAGCGGCTGGCCGAGAGCCTGCGCGCGCGGCACACCAACCAGTACGACTACGCCGCGGACACCGAGGAACGCCTGGACGAAGGCACCAAGGCCTACCGCCGCGAGTTCGAGTCCACCTACTTCGAAACCGAGCACCCGGTGGTGCATGTGCACCCGGAAACCGGCGAACGTGCCGTGCTGCTGGGTTGCTTCGTGAAGCAGATCGTCGGCGTGTCCAGCAGCGAGTCGCACGCGCTGTTCCGGCTGTTCCAGGACCGTGTGACGCGCTTGGAGAACACCGTCCGCTGGGACTGGTCACTCGGTGATGTCGCGATGTGGGACAACCACGCCACCCAGCACTACGCCATCGACGACTACGACGGAAGCGAACACCGCAGGCTGACCCGCATCACGTTGGCCGGCAGTATCCCCGTCGGCGTCGACGGCACGTCGAGCACGGTGATCGCGGGCAATGCGGAGTTCTACTCGGCAGTCGAGCAGGCGGCATAACCTTCCGCATCGCGTAAGTAATTGTCACCACCGTGGATTCGTGCGCTGCTCGGTGTGAAATGCGCATCGCATTGTTTGGCGGCCGGTAGCGGAGGGAAAACAAGCGCGGGATGGACAATCCGGCGATTCACGCGCCGCGCGTCGTCCAGAGCCGAACGTACGCCGTCGATTACTCTTTGACGGCTCGCGCCCGGTCACTACGCACAAACAGGTAACCGACTTCGCCTGACGATGGGAAACGCGTGAATTTATGGAACTATGTCCGGGGACGAGGCGAATTGCTGACGTTCCTCACGTATCAGCATGCCTCCCTGGCGTTTCAGACGGTGTTGGTCGGCACCGTTGTCGCGGTCCTCATCGCGGTGGCGGTATATCGACTCCCCCTGGCGTCCGCACTCACCCTGACCTCTAGCCGAGTCGCACTGACGATTCCGTCGCTCGCATTGCTCGCACTGCTGCTGGTCCCGTTCGGACTCGGCGTTGTCCCGTCGTTCATCATGCTGGCGTTCTTCGCCGCGCTGCCGGTGATCGGCAACGCGATCGTCGGCCTGCGGTCGGTGCCCGCATCGGTCATCGAATCCGCACGCGGCATCGGCTTTTCCCGCTGGCGCATTCTGCTGACCGTCGAATTGCCGATCGCCTGGCCGGTGATCCTCACCGGCATCAGGGTGTCCACCCAGATGATCGTCGGCGTCGCGGCGATCGTCGCCTATGTCCTCGGTCCGGGTCTCGGATCGCTGATCTTCAACGGACTCTCCCGGCTCGGTGGCGCGAACGCCATCGAAATGGCGCTCACCGGCACCATCCTCATCGTCCTCATCGCGTTGGTGTTCGACGCGCTCCTCGTCCTGCTCGGACGCCTCACGATCGCAAAGGGACTGGCATGAATGAAGCATCGCATGGCGATTCCATGAGGGGTGGTGGCCAGGTGACAGGTGGGCCCGATGTGACCAGCCAGACCGCGCCGTCCTCGGAGCGCAATGTGACCGGTGCGCCCATCAAGCTGGACGCGGTCGTCAAGCGGTATCGGGGCCAGGAGACGCCGGCCGTCAAGCGGCTCGACCTCGAGATCGAGGCGGGCGAGATCGTCGCGTTCGTCGGGCCGTCCGGCTGCGGCAAGACGACCACGCTCAAGATGATCAACCGGTTGATCGAGCCGACCGAGGGCCGAATCTTCATCGGCGGGCGCGATGTCACCCGGGAGGATCCGGACAAGCTGCGGCAGTCGATCGGGTATGTCATCCAGTCCGGCGGGCTGTTCCCGCACTGGACGGTTGCCAAGAACGTGGGCGCTATCCCGCGGGTGCTCGGGTGGGACAAGAAGCGGATCGCCGAGCGCACCGAGTACCTGCTCGACCTGGTCGGGCTCGATCCGGGCACTTTCGCCGACCGGCTGCCCAAAGACATGTCCGGTGGTCAGCAGCAGCGAGTCGGCGTCGCCCGGGCGCTCGCGGCGGACCCGCCGGTGCTGCTGATGGACGAGCCGTTCGGCGCGGTCGATCCGATCACGCGAGTTCGCCTGCAGGACAGTCTGATTGCCATTCAGCACGAACTCGGCAAGACCATCGTGGTGGTCACGCACGACTTCGAGGAGGCCACCAAGCTCGGCGACAAGGTGCTCATCCTGTCCGAGGGCGGGCACATCGAGCAGTACGCGCGGCCGGAGGAGATCCTCACCGATCCGGCCACGCCGTTCGTGGAGGAGTTCGTCGGGTCCGGCGCGAAGTTGGCGTATCTGACGGTGTCGCGGGTGCGTGATGTGGCGTACGACAAGGTGATTACGGCTCAGGTCGGTGAGTCGGCGCAGGCGGTGATCGGACGTGCGAAGGCGGCCGGACACACCTGGGTGGTGGTGGTCGACGAGGCGGGACGGCCGCGGTCGTGGCCGTCGCTCACGGAGGTGGCGACCAAACCCGAGGTTTCCGACTTTCTCGATCGGCGGTTGCCGGTTGTCGCGCGCTCCTCGACGCTCAACGACGCGCTCGACGCCATGCTCGCGGCCAGCCAGGGGGCCGCGCTGGTCACCGATGGGCGCGGCGCGGTGGTCGGGTCGCTCAGTATCGGGTCGGTGACCGAGACGATCCAGGCCAAGCTCGCCGAGGTGCGCTCGGAGGAGGCCGACCTCTCGTACGAAACCTACGTCGACGGAACGGATCCGGCGCCGACACCGGTGGTGGCGGCCGACGAGGAACCCGGATCGGCTGAGCCGTCATGAGTCGCCGCGTGCCGATCGACGTGTGGTTCGAGCCGATCATCATCGGCGTGATCGGTATCGGATATTTCCTCTGGTATCGATCGACGACGTTCACCCAGACGGAGCAGGCGTCGCTCGGGTGGGACAACCTGCAGACCACGATCCTCGCCCACATCAAGCTGACGGTGGTAGCGACACTGATCGTGGTGGTGGTCGCGATTCCGTTGGGTATCGCGTTGACTCGGCCCGCGCTGAAGCGGCTCGAGCCGATCGCGGTGAACGTCGCCAACATTGGTCAGGCCGCGCCCGCAGTCGGGTTGCTGGTCTTGTTCACGTTCTGGTTGGGCACCGGATTCCGTACGGCGATAGTCGGTTTGGTGGTGTACGCGATTCTGCCGATCCTGCAGAACACAATCGTCGGGTTGCGGCAGGTGGATCACCGCACGATCGAGGCGTCGCGCGGGATCGGATACTCGGGCACGCGGACGCTGTTCCAGGTCGAGTTGCCGCTCGCGGTGCCGGTGATTCTCAACGGAGTTCGCACTGCGCTGGTCATTTTGGTCGGTACCGCGACGCTGAGCACGTTCATCGGCGCGACCAGTCTGGGCACGCTGATCACCACCGGGGTAACGCTGTTCCTGCCCAAGCTGCTCATCTCCGGCGCGATCCTCGTCGGGCTGCTCGCGTTGATCATCGACTGGCTCGGCAGACTCGTCGAACTCGCCGCGACGCCGCGAGGCATCTCATGAAAGCGACACGTGTCCAACGGGTTACGCTGATCTCGGCGCTGGTCGTCGCGTTGCTCACCGGGTGTGGCCTGGTGAGTTCGTCCGGGACGTTCCATGCGGCGCAGCTACCGGACGGTCACCAACCGCTGGATGGCGCGAAGCTGGTCGTCACGTCGAAGAGCTTCACCGAGGGTGTGCTGCTCGGCAAGATCACCGCGACCTATCTGGCCGCGGCGGGCGCCGAGGTCAAAGACCTCACCGGGGCACCGGGTTCCGCATCGTCTCGACAGGCCCAACTCAACGGTGACGCCGATATTCTCTGGGAGTACACCGGCACCGGATGGGTCAACTATCACAACGAGACCGAGACGATCGCGGATCCGACCGAACTGTGGCAGCGGGTACACGAGATCGAGAAGCGGGAGAACAACCTGGAGTGGTTGCCGCCCGCGAACTTCAACGACACCTACGCGTTCGGTGCGTCGACGCCGAATGCCGAACGGCTGCAGGTGAAGTCGCTGTCCGATGTGGCGCGGCTGCCGGTGCCCGATCGGACGTTCTGCGTAGATGACGAATTCTTCAGTCGTTCAGATGGTTTCATTCCGATGTTGCAGAAGTATGGGATTCCGTACAACGATCCGAACGGTGTTCCGTCCGGCAACGTGACCCGGATGGACGCCGGCGTCGTCTACACGGCAACAGCCAAGGGTGCACCTTGCAATTTCGGTATGGTCTACACCACCGACGGTCGCGTGAAGAACCTGAATCTCGTTGTCCTGAACGATGATAAGAAGTTCTTCCTGCCCTACAGCGGCACCGCGGTCGTGCGGGGCGAGATCATCGATCGCTACCCACAGCTGCGGAACCTGATCGGGACGATCTCCGAACACCTCACCGATCAGCTGATGCAGGAGCTCAATGGTCGCGTCGATATCGACGGAGAGGATCCGGCCGACGTCGCGTATGACTGGCTGAAGAAAGAGAAGCTGGTCGCATAGGAGGTCAGGGTTTTCCCGGAGACGAATTCCGCTCTCCGGGATGACGACCCACGCGGTCGGCGCTACCTACTGTGCCTGCATGACCGAAGATCAGCAGGTGCTGGCGCCGGACCGACGTCGCACGGCACGACGGGGCATAGGAGTCTTCCTCGTCGCCCTGGTCGTATTGTCCGCGCCCGCCATGGTTTTCGCGGTCGTCGCGCGCAATGACATCGGGATTGCCTTGCTCATGTGGGCGCCGGGTCTGGCGGCGGTGATCACCCGGTTGCTCCTGCGGGAGGGGTTCGACGACATCTCGTTGCGGCTGGGTCGGCGCAGCTGGTGGGCGTTGTTGATCGCACTCGGCTATCCAGTTGCCATCGGGGCCGCCGCGTATGGGGCAGGGTGGGCGAGCGGACTCGCCGACTTCACCGGCGCTTCCGGATGGGGTTCCTTCGCCGGTGAACTGCTTGTCGGCGCCACGCTCGGTACGGCGGTCGGGCTGGTCTTCGCGCTCGGTGAGGAACTCGGCTGGCGCGGCTATCTACTCACCCGGCTCATCGAGGCCGACATCCCTCGGCCGCTCATGGTGAGCGGATTGATCTGGGCGGCATGGCATTTGCCGTTGATCATCGGCGGCAGCTACCTGACCGGCAACGGCGGGTCCACGCCGGTCATCGCCGTGCTCTTCGTCGTGCAGGTGACCGTGGTGTCGTATGTCTTCGCCCGACTCCGGCTCGATACCGGGAGCATCTGGCCGGCCGTCGTGCTGCACGCGTCCTGGAACAGCATCATCCAAACCGTGTTCGATCCACACACCTCGGGATCGGAGGCCTGGCTGTGGCTCGGCGAGCAGGGTGTGCTGACGTTGGCGGCCAACGTGATCGGTGCCGTCATCCTCTGCCGACGTCCAGGCAGATTGCTACGGCAACCGTCGGCGTGACCTCAGTTGGCAGCGGGATTCGTGGCCGGGGTCAGCAGCACCAGCGGGATCTCGCGGGTGGTCTTCTTCTGATAACCGGCGTACGTCTTCGCCGCGGCAGTCACCCGCGGCCACAGCGCGGCCCGCTCCTCGGCATTCGCGACCCGCGCGGTCATCGGCACGCGCGGTCCGCTGCGCACCGACACCAAGACATTCGGGTTGTCGCGGACATTCAGGAACCATGCCGGATGTTTCGGGTCACCGCCGCGCGAGGCGACGACAACATAGGTATCCCCGTCGATGATCGGCGCCGTCAACATCACCGCATGCTCACGCCCCGACTTACGTCCCGTGGTCACGAGCTCGAGCGACGACATCCCGCCGAACTCATTACCCACCTTGCCGCAGGTGACCTTCAACAACACCCGATGCGCGGTGTTCATCGTCTTGAGAGCGAAATCCGAGGGCATGAGGTCCTTCTCCGGTAATCGGAACCGAGCTCTGACGCTGCCCAGCGTACCTCCGGTACCGCATACCTGCGCGACGAGGTCGGGCCTAACCTGCTTCCCGGTGCGGCGTGCCGGTGTGGAAGACCGGCCAACCTATTTCGGTGCGCCACAAGGAGGTATCGGTGGTTTCGGGTCGACCGACCGGGTAGTACTCGCGGATGGGGCCCGGTACGCCGAGGGCATGACGGGTGACGTAGGTGGCGAGGGTGGCGTACGAGCGATCGACGCCGGTCGCCTCGCCGCGATAGGTGATGATCGCGAGTTCGGCGGCGGGTACGACGGTCGGGTGAACCCGGCCCAGCGGACGGACCGCACCTGCGCAGGGAATGAAGACGGTCGATTCGCCGCGATGCTCGGTGAATACCTCGTCGGTGTAAACACCGCCCGCCTGCCCGGTCGGTGTGAGTCCCTGGGCGGTGAGGGTGGCGTGTAGTTCGCCCAGCGCGCCTTGCAGCCAGACGGGTCCGTCGGCGGCGTCGACGACCTCGGTGATCGCGGCGGCCGGGACCGCGGGCACGGCACGCAGCTCGACACCGGCTGCGTCGGGGGCCGGGTGGATCAGCAAGTCGCGCAGGTCGTCGACGGCGCGCTGGGTGCGGCCGAGTTGGTTCTGCAGTCGGTCCAGGTGTGCCACTATCCGCGCATTGCGAAGGCTTGGGTCGGAACTCACGAGTATCGCCTGGATCTCCTCCAGCGGCATGTCCAGATCACGGAACCGCCGGACCACCTGCGCGACGGACAGTTGTTCGGTCGTGTAGCGGCGATAACCGGTGTGCGGATCGACCTCGGCGGGCGCGAGCAGTCCGATCTGGTGATAGTGCCGCAGCGTCTTGACGGTCAGGTGGGTGGCGCGGGAGAAGTCGCCGATGGACAGGTACGCGGTCATAACCGCCATTCTGGTGTCTCCCCCTGCGGGAGAGTTTGCCGCAGCAACGGGATTGACTGTCCGGCTGCCGCAGCGTCGAGGGTGATGACAGCGGCCGGTACGCCTCGGTCGCCACCATCTTGCTGGTCCTCGACGCCGAAGGAATTTCTCATGACCGCCCTGACCACCACCGACGGGACCACCCTGTGCTACCGGGACTACGGGACCGGCCGACCGGTCGTCTTCGTACACAGCATGCTGATGAGCAGCGACATGTGGCAGCACCAGATGTTGCACCTGACCGGACACGGCTATCGTGCGGTCGCCTACGACCGCCGCGGTCACGGTCGATCCGACGACCCCGGCCGCGGCTACGACTTCGACACGCTCGCCGACGATCTGGCCGCACTGCTGGATCGGCTCGACCTCACCGAGGTCACCCTCGTCGGGCACTCCATGGGCGGCGGTGAGGTGATCCGCTATCTCACTCGCCATGGCGCGCAGCGTGTTTCCCGCATAGCGCTGGTCGGCGCGACCGCGCCGCACCTCGCGGTCGATCCGCAGCAGGCCGCCGCTCTGCTCGACCAGCTGCGCACCGACTACGGCAGGTGGGTGGATAGCAACGCCGCCTTGTCTTTCGGCAACGACCTGCCTGGCTGCGACATACCCCAACTCGAACAGGATGCGACCATTCGCGACTGGATGCGGGTCTCGCTGCACGCGGCGGTGGAATGCACCCGCGCCAACCTGGCCGCCGACTTCCGCGCCGAAGCGCGGGCGATCACGCTGCCGACACTGGTGCTGCACGGCGATCATGACGCCTTCGCACCGCTGGAGACCTGCGGGCAGCGCTCAGCCGAGCTGATCCCGGACAGCAAGCTCGTCGTCTACGAAAACGCCTCGCACATGCTGCATCTGTCGCACCGCGCGCGGCTCAACGAGGATCTGCTGGCGTTCGCCGATTCGGCACGCGGCTGACTATACGGTCTTGCCGCTGGACGATTGGACCGCCGCGTAGGAGGCGAGGCCGTCGGCCATCTGCTGCATCACGCGCTTCATCATGCGTTGCAGTAGCCAGCCCAATCCCCAACGGGCGGTGTAGGTTCCGTACCAGTGGATGACGGTGCGGCCGTCGGATGCGGGGACGAGATCGATGACGGCACTGTAATTGCGGAGGGCCCAGTTGAACGCGTCCTCGTAGGTCATCCGGTTGCCCTCGTCGAGTCCGGTCAGTCGCTCGCCGGTCACGATTCGTCCGGTACGGAACGCGCGGACCGCGCCGACCGGGTCGCGGCCGTCGGGATCGAGGCCGCTGGAACGTTTGACATCCAGGGCGTCGACAGCGGACCACAGGGGCCAGGTGCGTGCGTCGACGAGGAGGGGCCAGATGTCGGCCGGCGATGCTGTCGTGGTCGCGGTCGCGTCGTAGCTCTGCATGACGGGAGTCCCTTCGTTCACTGCCGTACGTCCCCGTGGCGCAGGTCGCGGGCGCGGTGCGCGCGAAAGTTATTGCGCCAGTCCGAAGCTATGCGACGCGGCCGGTCGAGGGCCATGCGCGGAATTGCCGACCTTGCGGTCATATCTTGCGGTACACCGACGGGGCGGACACCGATCCGACTGACGAAGGCCGACGACAACGCTCCAAGACTGGCGGAGCCGCAATGCTCGGCGATCTGTTCGATGGTAAAGGGTCCCGTTGGCGAACGGCCGCCGCGCCTGCTCGATCCGCAGCCGAGAAAGCGCCCTTACTGAACCTTCACCAGCTTGATGGCGTCGGCGCCATCCGGACCGGGGATGTAGTCGATGAGGACACGATCGCCCGCCTTCAACAGAATATCGTTTTCCACCACCGGATCCCGTGCGATGACCTCTTCGCAGTCCTCGGTGATCAGGACTCCGAAGCCTTCATACGTACCGGCGTACCACTTCTCGACGACCGCCCACATAGTCAGCTCCCGCCCGTTGTAGTCGCAGTAGGTCAGACTGTAGTCGCAGGTAGAGCAACTATCGCTCGTTCTCGATGGGTGCGTGTCGCCGCACCGATTGTCAGCGCAGGAGGAGGTCGGCCCACCGGGCGGTCCGGACGAATCCGACGCTCTCGTATACCCCGGCGGCACGGTTTCCGGTGGTGGCCGCCAAGCCGAGGGCAGGCAGTCCCCTCTCGGCGGACAACCACAACACGTGGCGCAGCAGGAGGGAGCCGAGGCCGCGGTAGGTGGGTGCGGGGTCGCGGAAGACCTCGGAGATCCACGGGCCTTCGTCGGGCGGGAGGCCGGGGCAGTCGTGGGCAAGGACGGCGGCGATGCCGAGGCCGCGGTCGGTATCGATCAGCACCGTGCTCGCGGGTAGCAGTGGGCCCATGAGGGTGCCGTCCATCAACGCCTGCAAATCCTCGAAGCTGCTTATGTCGTGGTCGGGATGGCCGGGCGGATATGCGGCGGCATAGGTGGCGCGCAGTTGCGCTGGATCGATTGTCTCGGCGGCGCGCAGTTCCAGATTCGCCGACCGTCGACTGGGTGCGAAGGGACGCGAAACCCCTTGCAGCCCATGGGTGAAGGTGTCGAATTCGCGCTGCACCCGAGCTCCGCGCTCGACCAAGTGGGTACCGAGCGAGGTCAGCGTTGTCGCACCCCAACCCGACAACTCCGCCATGATGCGATCGGTGGCCGCGGTGGGCGAAGCTCCCTCGGCAAGGCGCAGATCGCTCGCCCAGCGGACCCCCTGTCTGCTCTCCTCCTCGTAACAGGCCAGCGGCTCTCCCCCGATGCCGCGCAGGACCTCGGTATGCACTCCTGGCTCCGATCTCCGAGTACTTCGACTAACCGCGGATCGCCCAGAGTACGGACCCTCGGCAACCACAGGAGAATGGTGGCTGGCGGGTGCTGGGCGGAGTTGCCAGGATGGAGCCATGGTTGACAGCGGGAATCGTGCGGTACCGGCCCCGAAGAACACGTTCGATTATGACGCCGAGTTGCGTCACCATCATCGGCGGCTGCGCGAAGCTATCGACCTGGGACCTGGTGACAGTGTGCTCGATATCGGCTGCGGCACTGGTCAACTCACTCGTGAGGTCGCCAAGGTTGCGCACGAGGGCAGCACGCTCGGGGTAGACATTTCGCCAGGGATGTTGACGCGGGCGCGCGAGCTCAGCGCCGCCGAGGATGTCCGCAATGTGCGCTTCGAGCAAGCGGATGCCCAGGTCCACCCGTTCCCGGCCGAACACTTCACCCGCGCGGTCAGCCGGTTCGGCACCATGTTCTTCGCCGATCCGGTAGCGGCATTCACCAATATCGGACGTGCGTTGCGGCCCGAAGCCCAACTGGTGCAACTGGTTTGGCAGGCCGGTGACCGGCAGGAGTGGGTCGGGACGATCCGCCAGGCTCTCGTCGGTGCGCCGGTCGCCGCACCGACCGGCGGTGCATTCTCGCTGGCCGATCCGGCCGATGCGAAGAGCGTGCTCACCGCGGCCGGATTCGCCGACGTCACCGTCGCCGAGGTGCACGAGCCCGTCTATTACGGCCCGGATCCCGCGGCCGGCGTCGACTCCGTCCTCGCGCTACGTATGGCGACCGAGTTGCTCGCCGAGTTCGATGCCGACGAGACCGAGCGGGCACTCGACCGACTGGACGCCGTCATGACGGCCCACTGCGGCACCGAGGGCGTCTGGTTCGACTCGCGCGCCTGGCTCATCACTGCTCGCCGGTAGCTGTACCGGTCAGATCCGATGTCAGCGGGCCCGACGGACTGGCCGTACTCCGACTGGCCATCGCCCTATCCCAGTCCGGCGAGTCCGGCGCACAGGCCCGAGACCAATTCCTCGCCGAACGCCGCACGCAACTTCAGGAGATGCTCGACCGCCCAGGCCCGCGGCGAGGACCCACCCGAAGCTCTCGACGTACTCGATCACATCCTCGCGCCGATCTACGTCCGCACCCTATTCGGCATGGGCACACTGACTTCCGAAGACATAGACAGTCTCGTCAACCGCCTACTCGCCAACCCACGTGCGAAATAGGCTCTGTCGCAGGCACTTCCAACACGTCAAGGCAGCGGACTCAGCGCGCCTTCTCGGTACTGTTCGCGGACTACGTAGCGGCGGACTTTTCCGCTGGAGGTCAGTGGTACCGAGCCAGCGGTCACCAGGACTACGTCGTCGAGGCGTAATCCGTTGTGTTCACCGACTGCTTGGCGCACGGCGGTGATGATCTCGGTCTTGTCGATGGCCTCGGCTGCTCGGTCGCGGTTCAGTTCGGCGACCAGCACGAGGGTGGGTTCGTCGCCGTCGAGGACCTGGAAGGCGGCGCAGCGGTCGGGGCGTAGCGCCGGGTGGCTGTCCATCGCGGAGGCTTCGATGTCGGAGGGGTAGTGGTTGTAGCCGTCCACGATGATGAGGTCTTTGCGGCGGCCGGTGACGTAGAGCTGGCCCTCGTGGATGAAGCCGAGGTCCCCGGTGCGGAGGAAGTGGCCGGGGCGGCCGGTGACGGTGGCGCTGAAGGTTTCGGTCGAGGCCTCGGGGGCGTCCCAGTAGCCGAGGCCGATACTTTCACCGCGGAGGCAGATTTCGCCGACCTGTCCCTCCGGTAGCGGAGTGTGGGTATCGGGGTCGGTGAGGACGAGTTCGTAGGCGTCGTTGAGTTCGCCGCTGGCCACCAGGCGGCGGCCGCCGCTCGACACCGGTTCCACCCGGCCCTTGGCCAGCGCGGTCGGGTCCACCTCGACGGTGGTGAGTCCGCTTCCGGCAGGGCCACCGGTCACCAAAAGTGTTGCCTCGGCCAGGCCGTAGCAGGGGAACAGGCTGTGCATATCGAAGCCTGCCGGACCGAAGTGCTCGGCGAAGGCGAACATCGTGTCCACGCGAACGGGTTCGGCACCACAGAGTGCGACCCGCAGGTTGGACAGGTCGTAGCGGGCGACCTGATCGGCCGGTACCCGCCGCACCGCCAGCGCGAAGGAGAAGTTGGGGGCGACGGTGTGGGTGGCCTTGTACCGGGACATCGCCGAGATCCAGCGCGCAGGGCGTTGCACAAAAGCCAAGGGGGACATGCTGATAACGGTCGAGTCGCTGTACACGGGGTAGGTGACCATGCTCAGCAGGCCCATGTCGTGGAAGGTGGGCAACCAGGCCACACCGACACCGGCGCCGATCTCCGAGGTAACCAGTCGGAGGTTGGCGAGCACGTTGCCATGGGTGAGGGCGACCCCCTTCGGTTCCCCGGTCGATCCGGACGAATACTGCAGGTGGGCGATGGTGTCGCTGGTAATACCCGGGTCGCGGTACTGGTCGGCTTCCGCCAGGTCGATGCGGTCGGTGACCACTGTCTGCAGCCCCGCGAAGCCGTCGGCATCCGCAAGCACCGGGCCAAGCAGGGGCTCGATATCGGCGCTCGTAAACAACAGCCGCGCACCGGAATTGGCGACGATGGAGGCCAGCCGCGCCAGACCGTCCGCCAGTTTGCTCGGCTGCGGCGGCGCAACGGGTACCGCGATCACGCCCGCATAGAGGCAACCGTAGTAGGCGACAACGAATTCCAGACCGGGAGCATAGAGCAACAGCGCCCGCTCCCCCGGGCGCGTGAGCTGCGCCAGATGAGCGGCCACCGCACGGGCCGCACGGTCGAGTTCCGGGAAAGTCATTGCCGCAGTGGGCTCGTCACCGTCGCCGAGGTGGTGGAAGCGCACCTCGTGGGGGGTGGCGGCGGCGCGGGCGGTCAGCATCTCGGCCAGGGTGGTGGGTTCGACCGCGAAATAGGTTGTCATGCTTGCACTCCTGAGGTACGGCGGCGGAGATTCGAGTCGGCACCGGCCGATTCGGCCGGCCGCAACGTGAAACGGGGCGGCGGGCGGCCGCCGACGAAGGCCCCGACGTACTGGGAGTGCAAGCCGAAATGATGGACGTATCCGGCGGGCCGGTCGGCGCCATCTACCGGAGTGAGCACGCAACGCCCATTGCGATCGGTGCGCAGCTCGATGGTGTCGGGCGAGATCGTCAGCCCGCTACCCAACCATTTCAGATAGCTCTCCTTGGCGACCCAATGGTGCAGAAAGCGTCGTCGGTCCGCGCCGACCCAGTCCGCTTCGCGCGCGGTGAGCACCCGCGACGCCAACCCCTTCAGGTCGAAATCGGCATCGACCCGCTCGATGTCGACCCCGACCGACGCCGACCCACCGACCGCGACAACCGCGAGACCTCGGGTGTGCGTGAGATTGAATGCCGGTGCATAACAAGGTAATTCCGGTTTGCCGTGTGGTCCGGTGCGGAAAACGAGGTCCTCGGGCGGACATCCGGCATAGGCCGACAGCACGCGCCGCAGCGTGGCCCGGATGTGGATGAAATCACCGGCGAACTCCACCGTGTCGAACCGGACGCTGCGGGCGAGCTCCTCGGGCGCCAGCACCCGGCAATCTCCGGCGGAGCACTCCCCGGTCAGCCGCAGCCACCACAGTTCGACCTCGTCGGGTGCGATCGCCCGCCGCGCGGCGGTGCCGACGATCATGGCGAACCCACCAGGCAGTGCCGGACTCTGCGTAGCACAGTGTCTCGGTGGGTCACGACGAAGAAATGTCCGCCGGGCACCAGCCGAATGTCGACCCCGGCCGAGCCGCACTCGGCCCACGGCTCGAGCTCGGCCATCGTCACATGACTGTCGGAGCTGCCGCTGAGCACGGTGATCGGCACGTCCAGCGGCGGGTCCGGCCGGTACCGATAGGTCTGGTCGACGCCGAGATCCGCGCGCATCAACGTCAGCACCGTCTGCCGCATCTGCTCGTCGTCGAGGATCTCGTCCGGCGTACCGCCGAGCCTGCGCACGATCTCCAGCAGCATCGGATCGTCGGCCATCCGGATCCACGGCAACCGCGAAGGATGGTGCGGCGCACGGCGTCCCGACACGATCAGGTGCGCCGGACGCGGCCCCTCCCCCGCACTGAGCCGGCGGGCCAGCTCGTAAGCGACGAGCGCGCCCAAACTGTGCCCGAACAACGCGAACGGCTCTTGCCAGACACCGTCCATCGCCGACAGCAGGTCATCGAGCAACGGCGTGAGATGCTCGAAAGGTTCGTCCCGCATCCGCATTTCGCGACCGGGCGGCTGCAGCGGCACCACATCGACGTCGGGCTGCAACTCCTTGCGCCATGGCAGATACGTCGAAGCGCCCGCCCCGGCATGCGGCAGGCAGTACAGCGTCGTCGGCGCGGCACCGGCCGACGGGTACGGCATCCATTTGCGCGCGTCGATCGCGGGGGCGTTCACAGCAGGTGCCCCGCCGCGGCCGTCTCGACCGTCAGATAGGACGGTGGCGGCGCGGGCGGCATCGACGAAGCCGCCAGCAGCGTCACGCCGTCCTCCTCGCCGAGTTCCGCGAAATTGGCGAATCGATAGGTGATGTACATGATCCGATTCCGGTCGGTGGGCACATACTCGGCAACCAGCCGCGCACCCTCGCCATGGGCAAGCCGGACAACGTGATTCAGCAACACCGTCCCCACGCCACGAGATATCACCCGACACGACATCAGCAGCAACTTCAGCCGCCACTGGTGCACACCGCGTTTCACCAGCGCGAGACCGACCTGCCCGTAGGTCCCGTACTTGTCTTCCAGCTCGGCCATCAACAACAGGTGATCATCGGATTCGGCATGGGCCGCAAGCTCTTCGGCCGAGTACATGACACCGGTCGAGTTGAGCTGATTGGTCCGGACGACGAGTTCCTCGGCCCGGCCGATATCCGCAGCACCCGCCGGACTGATCCGGAAACGCATCCCCAGGGTGGCGAGAAATTCTTCGTTGGTGCCGGAGAACCGATCCTCGGCCGTGGCGCGTTCGATACTCGCCCGGTACATCTGCCGCCGCGCCCGTGCGTCCGCGGTGACATGCTTCGGCTGGAATTCCGGCCGATCCGCCAAGGTCGCGGCCTCCTCGGCGTCGATGCAGAGCACTTCAGGATGCGCGAACCCGACCTCATCCCGTTCGAGCTCTTGATCGTCGACAAAGGCGAGCGTGTCGATCCCGATATTGAGCCGCTCGGCAATCGTCGCGACCGAGGCGGACTTGTTGTCCCAGCTGATCTGCGGGTGCAGAAAGTACTCCGCGATGCCGAGTTCCGTCAGCTTCGCGACCGCGAGGTCGGGATCGTTGCGGCTGGCGATGGAATGCAGAATCCCGCGTTCGTCGAGCGCGACGATGGTCTCCCGGATCCCCGGCTTGAGCTCGGTGACCGTGGAGTTCTCCAAAAGGATTCCGTCCCACAGGGTGTGGTCGAGATCCCAGACGACACATTTGATGTACCGGGGACGGTTACGGACTTCAGCGTTCATCGAATTCCCTGGCCTCTGCGAATCACTCGACGTCGACCACGCGGGCCTGATTCCCGCACGCGTCGGTGGCGATCAGTACATGTTGCAGCTGTGTGCTGCCCTCGATGATTTCCATGACCTTGGCGTCGCGCAGATACCGGCCGACCGGATATTCGTCGCTGCACCCGCGCGCACCGTGCAGTTGCACCGCGTCATTGGCCGCCGCCACCGCCGAGGTCGCCGCGAACTGCTTGGCGATGCAGGTCGCCATGATGGTGTCGGGACTGCCCGCGTCTTTCAGCTGCGCGGCCTGCCAGACCAGCAGCCGGGCGGCCCTGGTGTTGGTGGCCATCGTCGAGATCATCTGTTGCACGAGTTGGTGTTCGCGCAGCAACGCCCCGCCCTGGCGACGGGTGTTCGCGTAAGCCACGCTGGCCTGTAAGCACGCCTGCAGGAGGCCGACGCACCCGGCGGCGACACTGAACCGACCGATATCGAGCACCCCGGTGGCGATGGCCAACCCCATGCCCTCGGGTCCGATGATCGAGTCGGCGCCGATGCGGCAGTTCTCGAAGACGATCTCGGCGACCTGACTGCCGCGCGTCCCGGTGACCTCGGGGACCGGAATCCGGCGAATGCCCGGACTGGCCGCATCGACCAGGAACACGGCGGGACCCACTGCGGTGCGGGCGAATACGAGCAGCACGTCAGCGAGTTGGCCGCCGGTGACCCAGAGTTTGTGACCGTCGATGATCCACTCGTCACCCGCGCGCCGGGCCGTCGCCTGCAGCGCGGCGAAATCACTGCCCGCCTCGGGCTCGGTCAGACAGAACGCACCGAGCGCCGCACCGGCGACCATATCGGCCTTCCACCGACTCTTCGCCGCCTCGGTTCCCCACCGATCCAGCGCGAACAACGCCATCGAGTGCACGGTCAACAGACTGCGCATGGACGAACACCCACGCCCCACTTCCTCGTGCACGCGCGCGAGGGCCGTCATTCCGGCGCCGGTACCACCATCGGCGGTCGACAACACCGCGCCCCACAGACCGCGCGCGGCGAACTCGGTCACCATGCTCAGGTCGATCCGCGCCGCCCGATCGAACTCGGCGGCCCGCGGCGCCACCACCTCATCGACGAACGCACCGATCTCGGCCCGCGAAAACGCTTGGCCTAAAACGGGTTCCGCCTGCACCGCCATCACGCCACCTCGGTGGCCGCGCTGTGGCCGTCGCGGCCGTTGAGCCGGCCGACCAGATCGGTCATCACGTCCACCGTCCGGAAGTTGTCCAGCATCAGCTCGTCGTTGGGAATCCGGTCGCCGAGGTGCTGCTCGATGAACATGACCAGTTCCATCGCGAAAAGTGAATTGACGAAGCCGCTTTCGAAGATGTCGTGATTGTCCTGCAGCCGCCCTTCGGGGAACCTCTTGGCGACGAAGTCACGGATTTCGGAACGGACATCGGAGAACATAACTACCGTCCTGTCGGTAACGGGGGCAAAGGTTCGGTCATGAGTACGAGAAGAAGCCCTGACCGGACTTCCGGCCGTGCAGTCCGGCGTCCACCATCTTTTTCAGCAAGGGGCACGGCCGATACTTGCTGTCGCCGTAGAACTCCTGGAGTCCCTCGATGCTGTACAGGATGGTGTCGAGCCCGATGAGATCCGCGGTCTCCAGCGGACCGGACGCGTGCCCGAAGCAGGACCGGAAGATCTCGTCCACCTCGGCGGCCGCCGCCACGCCGTCCTGCAGCAGGAAGATGGCCTCGTTGACCATCAGCATCAGCACCCGATTGGAGACGAAGCCCGGCATATCGTTGACGATGATGCCGCGCTTGTCGAGGTCGGCGAGCAGCTGCAGCGCGATAGCGATGGTGGTCTCGGAGGTGTGCCAGCCGCGGATCACCTCGACGGTGGATTTCATCGGCACGGGATTCATGAAATGCATGCCGATCACCCGATCCGGGCGCTTGGTGACCCCGGCTATCTTGGTGATCGGAATGCACGAGGTATTCGCCGCGAAGACGGTGTCGGGTGCGCAGATACGGTCCAGCTCCGGATAGATCTCGGCCTTGAGCGCCCAGTTCTCGGTGATGTTCTCGATGACGAACTCCGCCGCGCCGACCTCGCTGATATCGGTGGTGTAGCTGACCCGCTGGGTCAGGTCGCCGTATTTCTCGGTGTCGTGCCCGAACAGGCGACCGGTGCGGGAGTATCGGATGACCTCGCTTTCCGCACGGTCCAGCTGTTCGCGGGACCGGTCCACCAGCACGACCGAAAAGCCGTGCGCCGCAAGGGCTTGTGCCAGACCAGTGCCCATGACACCGGCACCGATGACGCCGAGAAGTTTCATATCGGTGACTTCCTTTCGTCTGCGGTGGCCGTGAGTAGGTAAGCGGCCATGTCGGCGATCGTCGGCGCCTCGAACAACGCCACGGTCGGGACGATCGCGCGGAACTGTTTCTTGATCGAGTTGATCAGTTGCAGGCCGACCAGCGAATTGCCGCCGGACTCGAAGAAGTTGTCGTGCGGGCCGACCTGCTCGACGCCGAGGGCCTGCTGCCACAGTTCCGCGAGCCTGCGCTGGTACTCCTCGACGGTTCGGCCGGGTGGCGCCGTGGCGGCGGCCGGTTCCGGTGTCGACGAGGTGGCCGTGCCGAACGGATCGCTGCCGCCGACCCACGTCTCGATGCGGTCGTGCAGCTGACCGGCCGAGACCACCGCGCGGCGGGGTCCGCTCGCGATGAGCCGGTCCAGTACCGCGAGCGCGTCCGCGGCGGAAAACGAATACTTGTCCAAAGAGTCAGCGACGCCGGGGTTTTCGCCGTGCCGGACGGTCGCCTGCCAGGTGTCCCAACAGGCCGAGCGCCAAGCGGATCCGCCGGGGAGGCCGGGCAGCGCGACGAATTGGTCCTGGAATGCGTTGGCGGCCGCGTAGGCCGCGAACCCGATGCCGCCGAGGACCGCCGACATCGAGGACAGCAGGACGACGAAGTCGGGACGTTCGCCGCGCAGTGCGGCGGCGAGGGCGATGGTGCCGTCGATCTTGGCCCGGAAGTGTGCGGCGCTGATCTCCGGCGTTGTCGCCTCGATCGTGGTGAACGCGTCCGGGGACAGCACGCCCGCGGCGTGGAGCACGCCATCGATCGGACCGAAGCTCTTGCGGGCGTTGGCAATCGCGGCGGCAGTGGCGTCGGAATCACCGATGTCACAGGTCAGCACCAGCACTTGGGCGCCGGCGTCCTTCAGGCCGCGCACTGCGGTTGCCTTGGCGCGCAACGTCTCACCGGCTTGCGCGACCGATGCCGCGTCGTCGAGATCCGGTAGCGGCGTCCTGGCCAGCAGGACCAGCTTGACCTCGGATGCCGCGGCGGCCAGATGAGCCGCCGCCTGCAGGCCGATACTTCCGGTCCCGCCGGTGATTACATAAACGCCGCCATCACGGACGTATGGTGTGGGTGCGTCGAGGGTGAGTGGCCTGAAGCGTTTCACCAGCCTGCGTCGCCCGCGACGCGCGATCACGATGTCGGTGCCCGGCCAATGTAGCTCCGCGACAACGGCTTCGGTGAGATCGTTCCACGAACCATCCTCGTCGTCGACCGGGGTGAGGACATCGAACGTGCGCACCGCCAGGCCCGGGTATTCCTGCCCTGCGGTCAACGCAGGACCCGCCACGGCGGTCTTGCCGGGATAGAGGGTGTCGTCGGGATCGATGAACTGCGCGTGATCGGTGACGACCAATATCCGGCAGCCGTCGACGCAACGCCGACCCCACTGGCCGGCCAGCGCCATCAGGCTGTCGAACCCGAAACGTCGATGCAGGGCGACACTGTCGACAGTCGCCGGGTGGTCGGTCGTGCCATGCACAGACCAGAGGTGAACGATGGTGCGCGGCAGCAGGTTCCGCTCGTCGAGCGCCTCGAACAGACGGGCGTAGTCGGCCGGTTCGCCGGGCCGGATACGGTAGCCGCCCCCGGTAGACGTCCCGAATTCGGTACCGGGAACCACGGTCACCAGGTCGACACCGTCCAGCGCCTTCGCCACATGACCGGCCAGATCGGCGCTGCGCGTGCCGGGATCGGCGAACAGGAGATACGGCCCATACCGGTCCGCCTGATCGGATGCGGGCACTGTGACCCACTGTGGTTCGAAGAGCTCCGTCGCCGCGCTCTCCGTCGTGGCAAGCGTCCTGATCGGGTCGACGCGGACGCCACGCTCCCCCGTAGGCCAAAACTGTTGGTGCTGGAATGAATACGTCGGCAGGGAGAGTGAGCTTCCCGCTGATCCGATCCGCGACCAATCCACCTCCACCCCGCCGACCCACAGGCGACCGAGCGTGCGGGAGACGATCATCTCGTCCGGATCACGCGTCGAGGAGCCGCGCAACGTCGGCAGTGCCGCAGCACCACCGGAGTGCACCAGCGCCTGACTGACCAGGCTGCCCAGCTGACCGGCCCCGAGATCGAGCACCACGCACGGCTCCGAGTCCGCGAGCGTGCGCACGCCGTCGGCGAACAAGACCGTCGCACACATGTGCTCGGCCCAGTACTGCGGGTCGCGGGCCTGATCGTCGGTGATCCACTTGCCGGTCAGGTTGGATACGAACGGAATTCGGGGCGCACGCAGCTCGATCCCGTCGAACAGTGCGATCAACCGCTCGCGCAACGGATTCAGCAGGTGCGAATGCATCGCGCGGGTGGTCGGCACGCGCCGCGCGGCGATTTCGTCGGCGGCCAGGCGTTGTTCGAGCGCGGTGATCGCGGCATCGGTGCCGGCGACGACGACCGTATTGGGGCTGTTGACCGCGGCGCAGGACAGGTCGGGGCCGAGGTAGTCGGCGATGCTGTCCGCGGCGGTCGCGACGGTGAGCATGGCACCGGGTTCGGCGGAAGCGACGAGCTGGGCTCGCCTAATGACCAGCGGCAGCGCGACATCCACGTCGAATACGCCGGACAGGCAGGCGGCGGAGTATTCGCCGAGGCTGTACCCGAGCAGACCTTGCGGCTCGATGCCATAGCTGTGCCACAGCCGCGCGGCGGCGTAGTTCAACGCGAAGACCACCGCGTGCGCCAGGTCGATTCGGGTCACCAGCGCTCCCGGACCGGTCGCGTCGCCACGCAACGCCGCGAAGGGGTCCGACACCACCGGTGCCGCATCCGGGTAGAGGGCGGTGCGCAGGTCCATGCCCAATGATTCGGCCGCGACCTCGGCACACTGATCGATCGCAGCGCGGAAGGCCGGGTTCGATTGGTAGAGGTCACGTCCCATACCGGGGAACTGATCGCCGGTGCCCGGCAACACGAATCGCACGACCGGCTGTGGTCCACGCGGCACGGTCGCCACCGGTACTCGGCGCCCGACCTCATCGAGTGCCTCCGCCGCGTCGAGCAGTGTCCGGAATGGCACCGCCGTTCGGCACGGCATGCAAGTTCGCCCCGTCTGCAGGGTGGCAGCCACCGCAGCGGGGGCGAGTCGTGGATTGCTGCGCAGGTACTCCGCGATCGCATGTGCGGCGCTGGTCAGCGTCTCGGGCGAGCGTGCGGACAACGGCAGGATGTGCCAGCGCTGTTGGTCTTCGGGATCTTGCACGACCGGCGGCGCGGACACGATGACGTGGGCGTTGGTGCCCGACCAGCCGAACGAACTGACACCGGCCGTGGGGACGCGCGCTTCCTCGCGCGGCCACGGAATGTTCTCGTGCGGCAGGCGAACCGGCGTAGCGGACCAGTCGATGGCCGGATTCGGCCGGCGCAGATGCAGATTCCGCGGAATAGTCCGGCGGTTCAGCGCGAGCACGGTTTTCACCAATCCGGCCATCCCGGCCGCACCGGTGAGATGACCGATGTTCGTCTTCACCGCGCCCACATACAGCGGCCGGTCGCCCGATACGCCGAAAACCTCGGTCAGTGCGGCGATCTCGATCGCGTCGCCGAGCTGGGTCCCCGAGCCGTGCGCCTCGACGTAATCGATGCTGTCGGCGCTGATTCCGGCGCACTGCTGCGCCTCGCGAATCACCGCGACCTGCGCGGCACGATTCGGCGCGGTCAGCCCGTTGCTCATGCCGTCCTGGTTCACCGCCGACCCACGCACCACCGCGAGCACCTGATGTCGCCGAGCTTGCGCATCGGTCAGCCGTTCGACAACGACCGCGCCGCATCCCTCGCCGAGCAGGAACCCGTCCGCCTCCGCGTCGAAAGTCTTGCAGCGACCGTCCACGGCAAGCATCCGCATCTTGCAGGCCTGCAGGTAGGTATCGGGATGCACGATCGCGCTGACCCCGGCGACAACGGCACGATCGCACTCGCCGTTGCGAATGCTGTTCATCGCCAGATGCAACGCGACCAGCGAGGAAGAGCAGGCCGTGTCGACGACCAGGCTTGGCCCGCGCAGGTCGAGCAGATACGAAAGTCTGCCTGCCGCAACGCTGGACGCACTGCCCAGGCCCACGTACGGGTCGTCCAATTCGCCGTGGCCGCCGTGGTCGACCAGGACGTTCGCGTAACGACTGTCCGCCATCATCCCGACGAACACCCCGGTCCGGCTGCCCCGGATCTGGTCGGCGGGGATGGCGGCGTCCTCGAACGCCGCCCAGGTCGCCTCGAGCAGCATCCGCTGTTGCGGGTCCATCCGCATCGCCTCGCGGGGCGAGATGCCGAAGAACTGCGCGTCGAAGCCCGCGATGTCGTCGACGAACGCGCCTTTCGTCGTGTAGGTCGTTTCCGGTGAGTAGGGATCGGGATCGAAGTATTCCGTTGCGTCCCAGCGTTGCCGCGGCACGTCGGTCGCCGTGTCGATGCCGTCGGCCAGGTTGCGCCAGAACAACTGGGGTGAGTTCGCGCCGCCGGGGAATCGGCAGGCCATGCCTGCGATGCACATCGTGTCGTCGTCGGCTGACACCTCCCGCTCGGCGGTGTCGTCCAAATCAGCTGTGGCGCTAGCGGAATCGGCAGCTGCACCGACCAGTGCCGCGCTCAATTGCGCTACCGTCGGGTGCTCGTACAGCAGGGTTTCGGGGAGGTCGCGGCCGAGCCACTCTTCCAGCTCGCCGGACAGGCCGACCGCGTCGGACGACGTCAGGCCGTAGGCGGCGAAGGTGGTGGTTCGATCGATCTCCACCGGATCCATTCCGATGATCTGGCTTATCTTGTCTGCCATCCATTCTTCGATCGCCGAACGATCGAAGGCACCGGACCCCACCCGATTCGTCTCCACCAATACCACCCTTCAGACATCGGGTTCCCGGCCTGAATGCTCGAATTCATAAAGAGCTTTTGCCATACACCCGATCAGGGCGAGCTCAGCCCCTGGTGGCCCCGAATCTAGCACCGTTACACCCACCTCGCAACGCCGATTCCAGCATACTTCATATCGGCGCATATTTGAATGCGAGTTGTTGTGGCAGACTATGCTTCCCACTCGACGACGACTACATTCTCGCCATTTCTGCGGAATCCGCAACCCCCCGAAAAGGGGGGTTGTCAGCGAATCAAATCCCCCCGATCGGGGGGTTTACAAACGGCGCTGCTAATGCAATCCAGATAGCCGTGAATAGACATTGGGCGCGCGATCACGAAATGGTACAATGTGATGAGGGTCACAGGTGCTGGAATGGTTACACCTCGTTAGTTCGGCTATCTTGAAGTCGGGGCAGGCTACAGGGTGTCCATACTTGGAACTGGGGTGTTATGGATTCGGACTCTAACAATTAAAGGTGCATTTCAGACTTCCCAGTCGCAGGACTAAGGATATCCATTGGAAACTCAGCAAATCAGCTGCTCGACCGAAACTATTTCGGCCACTTTCGCGGAAAGAACCAATACTCCTTTCGCTAAAACCTTGGACGGCCTGCGCACCAATCCCGAGCTCAAATTGTTCTGGGACTGCATCTGGTCACCCCCGGAGACGAAAGAGCAATTCCTGGAGTACGCCGGGCAGCTGCGCCGGTTCGCCGCGCACAGCGGCGGACTGCTCGGCCGCAGCCCCGATTTCCTCGCCGGCATCGTGTCCGCCTGGGCCGCCAACGCCGATCATTTCGGCGACGGCGCCGGACCGATCCGCGAGTTCCACCGCGAATGCCGCGCCGGCAATGCCATCCTCACGCACGCGATCTCCGATATCTCCGAACGCGGACGAATCTCCGAGGATCACCTGCTCAAAGTCGTTGCGCGCGACGCCGACGGCATCTACCTGAGCGGCTTCAAACAGCTGGCCACGCTGGCGCTGTACGCCGACGTGCTGCTGATCTACCCCTACCGCATGCTGTCGCAGGCGGAGCAGGACACCGCACTGTGCGTCGCGATCGCACCCGACAGCGACGGGGTCACCGTACACTCCCGCGCGGGCTTCCGCGGCGCGCACGAGCTGCCGGACCAATCCATCGACGTGCTCGACGAACAAGACGCCATCATCGAGCTGGATCACGCCTTCGTGCCCAACTCCCGGGTCTTCATCGACGGTTCCATCGAACAGTGCAATACGTTGCGTGCCCGCACCGGCATGACCCATCCGGCCTGGGTGCAGGCGCTGGCCCGGATGTCGGCGAAAGCCGAGATGTATTACACCTTGGCGCAGCGGGTACTGGACGGCGGCCGGACCTCCGTCAAAGAACCCGCGGTAATTCTGGCGAAGCTGCGCCGTTTCGCCGCGAGCACCGAACGTGACTTCACCGCCGCGCTCGACTCGGCCGCATTCGACGATCGCTACGGATTCTGGGCCGCCGACCGCAATATGCTCCTGCAGGGCATCGGTAATTTCACCGAACGCATCGAAGGCGCCTCGACCCTGCTTTCGCAAATGGCCGGATTGGATCTCATCTGTCCCAAACCGGGCAGAACCACCCAGCACGGGCTGATCCCCGCCGCACCACAGCTCTCCGATTGGACATTGTTCACCAACCTCTCGTCGGGGGCGTACGGATATCGACAGAACAAATACGAGCTGGCATTCGTCGGTGATCCCGATCGGCTCGCCGCTGGCTGACAGGCGGAAAAGCACCGAAAGAGAGGTATGAACGATATGCTCAACCGGAAACGCCTGATCGAAGCGCTGGAGCCGTTCAGCGGGTACGTGCAGTCGGCTGTGCTGTACAACCTGATCGAGCACGGAATTCTGGAACAAATCGTGGTGAACGGAATTTCCGTTCGCAAGGCGTTGGAATCGGCCGTCACGACGCCGGAGCGGGTCGACGCGCTGCAGCTGTTCCTGCGGACCGCGGGATACACCGACAACGATCGGGCCACCGACAAGCTCGTGCAGATCTGGGAGGCACGCGGCTGGTATCAGATGATGATCGGCGGATACGGCCGCACCTTCCTGGACATCGGCAGCGGGTTCACCTCCCCCGCCGCGGTGCCGAGAGACGGCCGGATGGTCGGCATCGGCAGTTGCGAGATCAGCGTGCACGACGCGATCCCGCTGATGTACCGGGTACTCGATCAGCGCGGAAAGACTTACACCAGCGGCATCGACCTCGGTTGCGGCAGCGGCATCTTCCTGACCACGCTGGCCGAGAAGTACCCGGACATGCGGCTCACCGGCATCGAGCCGAGTCCCGAGGGTGCCGCCGCCGCAGTGGAATTCGTGGCCGGGTCGCCGCAAGGCGACCGGATCGACATCGTCAACGCGGATGCCATCCGTCATCTCGAGCAGACCGAATCCCGCTACGACTTCGGCATCATCAGCTTCGTCATCCACGAAATCCTCGGCCAGGAGGGCGAAGCGGGCGTCCGCACGTTCCTCCGGTCGCTGTTCGACACCAACCCCGGCCTCGAACTCCTGGTGATCGATATCGATTACTGCTGGGACGATCCGGAGAAGATGCGCGACCCGCATCGCACGAACTATTACAACCACTACTTCCTGCTGCACCCGTTCACCGACCAGCGCCTGGCACCCAAGCAGTACTGGACGGACCTGTACGAGAGCGAGGGCCTCGAGATCGTGGTGGACGACGTCGACACTCCAGGCCTCGATGAGACCGGCATCGTGACCGCAATGCTGTTGCGGTCCAAGGGAACCCACGATGACTGACTACACCGACAGCCAGGCCGTCTCCCGGCTGAGTTCGGGCCCGCGCACCTTCTTCCGGCTCCCCTACCGGCCGATCCGGGAGCTCACCGCAGCCGACGGCGTGGACGCGGTGATCATGGGGGTGCCGATCGACGGCGCGACGGGCTACCGCAGCGGCGCCCGCTTCGGGCCCGAGGCGGTCCGCTCGGCGAGCACGCTCGGCCGACTGGGCAGCCGGGAACGCAATCTGGTCATCACCGATCTACTCACCGTGGTCGACGGCGGCGACGTGCACATCGTGCCCGGCTACCACCTGCAGACGCTGGACCTGATCGAGAACAGCGTCAAGCTCGTGCACGACATCGGCGCGCTGCCGATCCTCGTCGGCGGCGACCACAGCCTGGCCATCGCCGAATTACGCGCCGCCGCAAAGCAACACGGCCCGCTGTCGCTGGTGCAGTTGGACGCGCACCGCGACGTGCTCGACAACTACTTCGGCATGAAGCACTTTCACGGCACGGTATACCGCCGCGCCGCCGAAGAAGGCCTGATCGATCCGACCACCAGCATCCAGATCGGCATGCGCGGCAGCGTGCCTCGCGAGGATCTGGAAGACGACGGCCTCGGCTTCACCGTCATCCAGTGCGAGGAGGCGATGGCGCTCGGCGCCCACGAACTCGGCCGGATCGTCCGGGACAAGGTCGGCGCCAATCCCGTTGCGCTGACCTTCGATATCGACTTCGTCGATCCCTCGTGTGCCCCGGGCACCGGCACCCCCGAGGTCGGCGGGCCGTCCTCGGCGTTCGCGTTGCGGCTGCTGCGCGAGCTCCAACTGCCCGATATCCGCACCGTATCGCTGGTCGAGATATCGCCGCCGTACGACACCGCCGACATCACTGCGCACCTCGGCGTCGCGGTGATCTTCGAAATCATGACCCTTGCCGCCGCCGCACGGCGAGCCAAGACGCAACAGGATGGTCGTTTGCATGCCCGATAACATCACCGACCTCGAAGTCAAGGCGCTGATCGACGGTGTGAACCTGTCCGATGGGCATCCGCGAATGTCGCTGTCCGCCACGCAGTCCGACATCGTCACCGCCTTCCCCGAGGTGTTCGCGCAGACCAGGAAGCTGCCCGTCGACGTGGTCGAGCGGAGCGCGCGTAACTCGTTCCTCTCGTCGATCGGACAGCACGGCGCGCTGGCCGACGAGGTCACCTTCCGCAGCTGCTACTCCTCCTCGACCGCTATCGACATGATCGGCAAGGCGATTCGCCTTTCCGACCGCAAGGTCGCCATGGTCGAGCCGACCTTCGACAACCTGCACGACCTGCTCGCCGGCCACGGACTGACCATCCATTCCGTCGCCGAAACCGAGTTGGCAGCAGGTGCGCTCGAGGACGTAATCCCCACGCGCGGAGTGCTGTTCACCGTCTCACCGAACAATCCGACCGGCACCGTGATCGATGCGGATCGGCTACACGAGATCGCCGCCGCATGCGCCGACCGCGACACCGTCCTCGTCATCGACTCGTGCTTCCGGGCACAGGATCTGCGCGCGCAGTACGACATGTATGCCGTACTCGGTCACTACGATCTCGACTGGGTCATCATCGAAGACACCGGAAAGCTCTGGCCCCTGCAGGAATTGAAGGCAGGCTTCCTGAACTGGAATGTCGGTAATCCGCTGCCGCTGGCCAGGATGTACTCCGATCACATGCTGTCGGCCTCGCCGTTCATCCTGCGGATCGTCGATCTGTTCGCCGAGGACGGCAGGCACGGTGGCTACGATCGGCTGCGCGGCGGCATCCAGAGCAACCGGACCCTGGCGCGCGAGCACATCAACCTGGCGCCCGCCTATCCGGAATCCAGAATCTCGGTCGATACGTTCCGGCTGCCGGAGGGTGTCGAGGCCAGCGCGCTCTACAATGAACTCGGCGAGGCTGGTGTGCACGTGCTGCCCGGCGAGCTGTTCTACTGGGCGCAGCCAAAACTCGGCACCGATCTGATCCGTATCTCGCTGGCGCGCGATCCGGAGGCCGTCGTCACCGGCTGCCAACGCGTCGACCAGCACCTAGAGGCGTGGAGGCGAGTTGTCATCAGGTGATCGCGCAACGGTGGTCCTGCTCCAGGCGAAACAATCGCTGGGCACCGTCGGGCTGACCGAGTTCGGCTCGGCCGTCACGGCGGCGGGCGCCGACCTGCGGATACTGCGGACCGGCGAGGTTCCGCTGGTCCGCGAGGGCGACGAGGCACTGGACGGGATCGGCACGGAGCAGATCGCGGCGATCGACGAATGGCGGTCGCTGATTCCCGCCGGGACCACCGCGATCGTCACCAATGACGAGTACCTGCTCGGGCTTGCGGCGCAACTGTCCGGTGACCTCGGCTTGCCGACCCCCATCCCCGCGGGCTCCTTGGAGAACTACCGGCACAAGGGTGTAATGCGCCGGGCGCTGGAAGCAGCGGGTGTCCCGGTCCCGGAGACGCTGATCGTGGCCGGCGGTAGCGTCGAAAAGGCAGGCGGCTGCACCGGATTCGCCGAAGACGAGCTCGTCATAGTCAAACCCGCCGCGGAGGCGAACCTGCGCGGGATCCGGACCGAGAAGTTCGACACGGTCGATCTCACCACCCTCGGCGACGGACTGGTCGAACGGTTACTCGAAGGCCCGCAATACCATTCGGAAGTCCTCGTGGCGAACGGCACTGTCACACATCTGTTTTCAGGACTGTATATTCGCTCGCTGCTCGACCTGACCAAGGGGGGCGGCTCGGGTTCGGCCCGGACCGATCCGGCGACGGAGGCCGAGCTGGCCGACCTCGCAGTACGTACGTGCACTGCCCTCGGCCTCGACGGCACGTTCACCGCACACGTCGAATACCTCTCCAGCGGTGATACTTTCGACGATGTAGTGGTCAGCGAGGTGTGCGCGCGTGCCTCCGGCGGCGAGGTCCCGTTCCAGTCCAGGACCATCGCCGGAATCGATCTCGAGCTGCTCAACCTGCGGATCCAGGCCGGACTCGACTGGGCAGAGCCGAAGATAGATCCGGATGCCTCGGGCGGATGGATGTGGCGGGTCGGTCAGCCGATCGCCGGGGCAGACCGGATCGAGCAGCTGCCCGTCGACGCGTCGTTCGATCGCATCCGCCTCGGCGGGCGGGCCAGGCTCACCGGCCGCACCGAAGCCGTGCTCACCGCCCTCGAACTGCTGGCCGCCGCGAACGAGGTGCCGTGAGTGACGAGTGAGCGACGGCCCATAGATCGGTCCCGACGGCGCGGGAAACCGTTGACCGACTTCGCCTTTCAGGAATGGCAGGTACCGGTGCTGCCGTCGCCGTGGGAACTCACCCCGGTCACACCAGCCACCTCGGCCGAGATCGACCAGGTGGTGCACTGGATGGCGCAGCCACACGTGCAGATCGCGATGCACAAGGACTGGGATCGCGGCGGCTGGCAGGACGAGATCGAATTCCAGTTCTCCGACAACAAGACTCGACCCTTCCTCGTCGGACAGGACGGGCAGCGGGGCGGCTACGTCGAGTTGTACCGGGTCGCACTCGACGCGGTCGCCGACTACTACGACACACCGGACAACGATATGGGCATGCACGGCTGCATCGGTGAACCCGACTATTTCGGGTACGCCCTGCCGTTCTGGGTCGCGCTCATCGCCGGTGTCTTCGAGACCTACCCGGACTGCACCGGTGTGATCTCGGATCCGACCGCCGCCAATCAGCTGGTGCGCACGCTCGACCGGAATGTCTGCAAGGTCGTGGACGGCCACGAGCTCGGAGAGGTCGATCTACCGCACAAACAGGCCGCGCTGTTCCGCTTCGAGCGCGAAAACTTCTATGCCGCAATGAAACGACAAGGGGGTGTCGACGTTGTCCTCCGCGAGCTCGGTGGTCACTGATCCTATTCGCTGGTTCCTACTACACGGTCCGCTCCGACTGTTGCCCGATTCCATGCTCGGCGACGAGAACGATGTCGGCAGGCTGTTTCTCCGGCCACCGGAGAAGGGCGATCCCTATCGGGCGATCCTGACGAAAATCGGCGCCACGGCGGGCGTGCACGACAGCGCCGCGGGAATCGTCGTCACCGGATACGACGAGAGCGAGGAAATCCTGCGCAGCAACGACTGGTCGGCCGACCAGCCCGTTGCGATTCCGCCGGCCGCCGGGGTATACCGCTGGCTGACCAGGCGCTCGGTGCCCATCGCCCTCGACGCACCCGCCCTGGTCTTCATGGACCCGCCCGAGCACACCAGGCTGCGGAAGCTGGTCTTCCCGATGTTCACCCATCGCGCGGTGACCAGTTCGATCGATATCATCACCAAACACACCGAGGCGGTGCTCGGCGAGCTCGACGGCCGGGAGAACATCGACCTGGTCGCGGATTTCGCGCGCAAGATTCCGATCCGGGTGATCTCCGACTTCCTCGGCATTCCCGACCTCGGCGACGACATGCTCGATTCGCTGGGTGGCCACGGGGCCAAACTGCTCGACGTCGGCATCACCTTTCCGGAATACCGGCGCGGGATGACCGAGGCGCGCAAGTTCACCGACTTCGTGGTGGAGTGCACGAAGGATCCTGGACTGCTGCAAGAGGGATTCCTGTTGGATTGCGTGCGCATGCATGCGGCAGGCGAACTCACCTTCGCCGAACTGCTCACCCTGGTCGGTTTCGTTTTCGCGGCGGGATTCGAGACCACCGTCAGCTTTATCGCGAATTCCATTGTCACGGTGCTCGAACACGGCTTGGGCGCCGAGGTGCTCGATGACGGCCGCCTGACCGATCCGTGGTTCGAGGAACTGCTGCGCTACGACTCCCCCATCCAGCTGACGCATCGCACCGCGCGGGTGGAGACCAAGATCGGTGATCGGGTCGTCACACCGGGCACCGGGGCGTTGATCTGGGTCGGCGCGGTCAACTACGACACCCGCGCCTACCCGAATCCGAGTCGGCTCGACGTCGAGAATGTCTCCGCGCGAACGAGTATGAGCTTTTCCACCGGCGTGCACCGCTGTCTCGGGGCGTCGTTGGCGAAGGTCCAGGGGCAGGTTGCCGTGGGCAGTTTCCTCACCGCGTACCCGAATGCCCGGCTGCTACCGGGTCGGCAATGGCGGGATTCGATTGTCCTGCACGGGCATATCCGAGTTCCACTGGCGTTGACCAGCGCACGCTGATGCGCGCCGTCACGGTGGATCCGGCGACGCTCTACTGCCTCGGGGTTTCGACCGACCCGGGCACCGTCGCCGGAGTGCTGGGAGTCCGGGTCGAGTCGGTTGTCCCGGGTACTGCACTCGACCACAAGATGGTCGCCCTCGCCGCGCATGACCTCACCGCCGCCGAGTTGGCCGAAACTGCGGCCGCGACAACGGATTCCTGGGTTCATCTGGTCTCGTCCGGACCCAACTATCCGTACATCCCCGCGCTCGCGCGGAACAATCTGGTGACCAGAAGTGCCCGAGCCTATGCACCGTCGCTGTCGGAATACGTCATCGCCCAGCACGTATTACACAGCGCCGCAGAGGCACCCAACGATACGCCGAAGCCCTTCCACCGCCGCGACGCCCTCGTGGTCGGATACGGCGCATTCGGCCACACGATCGCGGAAACGCTGGCCGGGCTCGGCGCACGGGTGACCGTGGTCCGGCCGCGTACTCGCACCACGCATCCGTTCGGCGGCGCGGAGGTCGCGCCGCTCGATCGGCTGCCGCACCGATTCGCGCACCTGATGGTCGTCGCGCTGCCCGGCCTGCCCGAGCTGACGAACTTCATCGATAACGCGCTGTTCCGCTGCCTGCGACTAGACGGACATCTCATCAATCCCGCCCGCTCCTCCCCCGTCGACGGTGACGCGCTGCTGCACTGGCTTGCCGCTGGCACCGGCCGGCTCACCAGCGATGTCGAAACCGACGACCGGGCAGAGCTGTTGCGGCCCTGGATCGATAAGGGACGCGTGACGCTGACACCACATACCGCCTGGCGCCCCTGGGACGGTGATCCGCTGTATCACCAGGACTGGGCGGCAATCCATGCCACCGGAACCCTTGATCAGTCGACAATGAGGGACCAGTCCTTGCGCATCGACCCGCGAACGATCGCCACGGACTACCTGATTCCCTGACCACCCGTGCCACAGGAGGCCCGATGCCGTTCTGGTTGATAGCGATCACCTTCGCCGTATTCGTCTTCTACACCGACGATTACATGATCGCGGGTGTGCTACCCGAACTGGCCTCGGACCTCGGCGTCTCGGAATCCACCGCAGGACAACTTGTTACGGCTTACTCGCTGGTTCTGGTGATCGGCGCGCCACTGATCGCATTCGCCTCGGCCCGCCGCACCAGGCTCGGCGTCTTCGTCGGCGCCTCGATCGTCTTCACCGTCGCGAATCTGCTGGCCGCCATGGTCGATTCGTTCTGGCAGCTGATGGTGCTGCGGGTGCTGGCCGCCGGTGCGGCCGCCGCCTGCCTGCCCGCGATGTTCGCGCTCGCCCCAACGCTGGCGCCGCCGGAGAAGCGCAGCGCTTATATCGGGATCGTGTCCACCGGCATCGTCGGCGCATTGGCGATCGGGGTCCCGTTCGGCACGCTGTGGGCGAGCCTTTTCAGCTGGCGTGGCAACTTCGTCGTCTTCGCCGGTCTGTGTGTGCTGTCGATGGTGCTGCTGTTCGGTGTCCGCGAGCAGCTGCGCAAGCCCGGCGAATTGGTTTCGGCTCGAACACATTTCACGGCGCTGTCCAGCAGGCCGGTGGTCACCGTGCTGCTCGGCAACACCATCCTGCTCGGCGGTGCGCTCATGATGTTCACCTATTTCGGTCCGTTCGCGGCCGACTTCTCGAATTCGTCACTGCGGCAACGTGGTCTGCTGTTCGCGGTGGCCGGTGTCGCGGGACTGATCGGTTCGATCGCCGGTGGCATCTACGTGGACAAGAAGGGCGCGTCGGCCGCGCTGCGCATCGGCTTCGCGTTGTTTCTCGGCACCATGGTCGTTTTCGCGATCCTGACCGTCTTCGCCCCGATCCCCTTGGCGGTGCTGGTGGCCCTGACGCTGGTGTGGTCGTTGTCCCTCTACTGGAACGCACCCGCCATGCAGACCATGCTGCTCGACTCGGCACCCGATTCGGCAACGCAGGTATTGGCGCTCAATTCCTCGTCCACCTATCTCGGGGTCACCCTCGGCAGCATCGCCGGCGGCATCACCCTGGCGTTGTTCAGTCCCTTCGCGCTCCCGATCGCCGCCGCGGCGCTCAGCGCGGTCGCCCTCCTCGTCATCGAGGGACTCGGCCGCCGCACCGCGGCATCGGAGCGGCTCAAGCACGACTCGGCAGAAAGGACCACCTGATGTCCGGCGCATACCCACCGGCTCCCCGACTACCGCGGCTACTACAGACCGTGCTACACACCAAGCGGCACGCCCAGTTCCTCAGCGCCCAAGCCCGCCGCCTCGGCGATGTCTTCACCGTGCGACTGTTGCCGCCGTATCCGGCACGCATCGTGGTGTTCTCCCGGCCCGAGCACATCAAGGAGATCTTCACCGCCGATCCGGCGGATCTGCATGCGGGCGAGGCCTATCGCGAGCTCGCGATGATCATGGGCGAACATTCGGTGCTGCTGACCGACGGCAGCCAGCACGCCCGCGCCCGCAGGCTGCTGATGCCCGCCTTCGCCGGTGCGGCCCTCAATGGCTATCGCGCGCTGGTCGAGGACATTGCCAAGACTCAGGTGGAGCGCTGGCATGCCGGTGCGACGGAACACATGCTGCGCCGGATGGAGGACCTGACGCTCGACGTCATCACGCAAGTGGTCTTCGGCGTCGCCGACGAGCGCCGCAGGGCCGAGCTGACCCCGCAACTGCGTCGCATCACCGATATCAGCCCGGTGGTGCTGCTCGGCTGGAAATGGCCGTGGCTGCGGGAATTCGGGCCGTGGCAGCGATTCAGCAAGACCCGCACCGATATCGACGAACTACTCTACGCCGAAATCACCAGGCGCCGTGACCATCCGGAGATCGATCAGCAGGCCGATGTGCTGTCCCGGCTGCTCGCGGTCGGCGCGGGCGACGATCCCGGCACAGAACCGCTCAGCGATGCGGAACTGCGCGATCAGCTCGTCACGCTGCTGCTCGCCGGACACGAGACCACCGCGTCGGCGCTGTCGTGGGCGCTGCACGAATTGGCCGCCGCGCCGGAGGTTCAGGATCGGGCCAGGCAGGCGGCCCGCGACGGGGACGACAAATACCTGGAGGCGGTGGTGAAAGAGGCGCTGCGACACCGGATGGTGATCGGGCGGGTGCAGCGCCAGCTCACCAGGGACCTGACCATCGGCGGCATTCCGCTGCGGCGCGGCACCCGGGTGTCGACGTCGATCGTGCTCGCACACCAGAATCCGGCGAATCATCCAGCGCCGGAACAGTTCCGGCCCGACCGGTTCCTCGACGGCGGCGTCGCGCCGAACACCTGGCTGCCGTTCGGCGGTGGTGTCCGCCGCTGCATCGGCGCGGGCTTCTCGCTGATGGAAGGGGCAGTCGTGCTACGCGAGGTACTGACACGCTATCGACTCACATTGCCGGGCGCACCTGAGCGCGGACGAGTCCGCAACATCACCAACGTGCCCGCCCGCGGCGCACGCATCGTCATCACCCCGCTGAGCAACTAAACCCACCACCGCGCACAAAACAGCCCACCGCGCACAAAACAGCCCACCGCGCACAAAACAGCGGACCAATCCACACGCAACAAGCAAAATCCCGCGCGCCAAGCAAAACCCTGCGCGGCAAGCAAAACCCTCCGCGGCAGGCAAACCCTGCGCGGCAAGCAAACCCATGCGCCGCCACCGCACTGAACAACTAAACCCACCGCCGCGCACGAAACAGCCCACCGCGCACGAAACAGCGGACCAATCCATACGCAACAAGCAAAATCCCGCGCGGCAAGCAAAATCCCGCGCGGCAAGCGAACCCGTGCGCGGCAAGCGAACCCGTGCGCCGCCACCGCGCTGAACAACTGAAGCGGCTGCCGCGCAGGAAATCGCCCGCCGCGCACGGGTCAGGGGGCAAAATCCTGCGCGTCGGGCTAATTCCTGCGCGTTGGGCTAATTCGTGCGCGGCGGGCGGACTCGTGCGCGGGAGTCCGGACCTGAGCGGGACGGGGGCACGTGGGTGCGGTCAGAATGGCAGCACGGGAACCGCGTCGAGCAGGGCCTGCGTGTATGGGTGCTCGGGGTGGTCGAGCACCGTTTCGGCGGGGCCGCGTTCGACGATTGCTCCGTCCTTCATGACCAGGAGTTGATCGCACAGCTGTTGGACGACTCCGACGTCATGTGACACCAGGATCAGCGACAGCCCGAACTTCTGCACCAGATCGCGTAGCAGCTCGATGATTTGGGCTCGGGTCGACGCGTCCAGGGCGGAGAACGGTTCGTCACCGACGAGCACCTTCGGATTCGGCGCCAGCGCACGCGCGATCGCGATGCGCTGCCGCTGTCCGCCGGAGAATTCGTGTGGATACCGCACCGCCGCATCGGGTTCCAGACCGACCGCGACCAGCAGCTCGGCCACCCGGTAATCGTGATCGCCCGGAATCCGCAGGCACTCCAGCGGTTCGGCGATCGAATCACCGACGATCATCCGCGGATCCAGCGAGCTCAGCGGATCCTGCAGCACCACTTGGACTTCCCTGCGGAACCAGGCGAGATCACGACCCGTCACGGGCCTGCCCTGATAGTGGACCTCACCCCGATCGGGTCGGTCGAGGGCAAGCAGCAACCGCAGCAAAGTCGACTTGCCGGAACCGGATTCGCCGACGATGCCCAGATGGCTGCCTTCGGTGAGTGACAGACTGACCTCGCGCACCGCATGCCGCTGCGGTGGGCGATGCAGCAGGCTGGTGCGCGGCAACCGGAACGACCGGCTCAAACCCTTTGCCTCGAGCAGGATCACGACACCACCTCCGGCGAACCACTCTCGACACGGGCCGCCCGCCGGAACGACGTAGCCCGCGCCAACTCCAACAGCGTACGCAGGTACGGATCTTTCGACCCGTGCAGGATCTCGGCCAGCTCACCGTCCGCCAGCACCTGGCCCTTCCCCAGCACCAGGACGCGCTGCGTCACCTGGGCGAGCACCGCGAGATCGTGCGTGACGAACAGCAGCGCGGAACCCTCCTCGTCCACCAAATCTTTGAGCAGCGCAAGGATTTCGGCCTGCACCGTGACATCGAGGGCCGTCGTCGGCTCGTCGGCGATCAACAGCGCGGGCCGCGCGGCAAGGGCCATCGCGATGCCGACCCGCTGGCGCTGTCCACCGGAGAGTTGATGGGGAAAAGCGCGCACGGTATTCGCCGGGTCCGGCAGCCCGACCCGCTCCGCCAGTTCGGTCGCTGCGGCATGTGCCTGCCGCCTGCCCATCCCCTGATGCAGCCGCAATGGTTCGGCGATCTGCTTGCCCACTCGCATCAGCGGATTCAAAGCCGACAGCGGTTCCTGGAACACCATGGCCATCCGGCTGCCGCGGATCTTCGACAGTGCGCGGTCGCTGCGGCCGATCAGCTCGACGCCGTCGAGCTCGATGCTGCCGCGCACCTGCGCCTCCTCGGGCAGCAGGCCCATAATCGCCAGTGCGAGTAGGGATTTGCCGGAGCCGGAGACGCCGATCAGGCCGAGCCGGGCGCCGGCCTCGATGCCGAAGTCGACCTTGTCCAGCAGGACCCGGTCCCCGATCTCGACCGTCAGGTCGGTCACCTGCAGCAGTGTCATTGCGTCGGCACTCCTTTGCGCAGGCGCGGATCGGTGACGTTGCGCAGGGCGTCGCCGAGCAGATTGAAGCCGAGCACGGTGAGGGCCACCGCCAAGCCCGGCCACACCACCAGCAGCGGCCGCACCTTGATGTAGTCCTGTTGTGCGCGCAAGATGCCGCCCCAGGACGGCGCGGACGGCGAACTGCCATACCCGAGGTAGGTCAGCGCCGCTTCGGCGAGCACAGCCAGGGCCATCACCCAGGACAACTGCACGATCAGCGTCGGCGCGATAGCGGGCAGCAGGTGTTTGCGCACGATCCGTGCGGTGGACGCACCGGCCGCCCGCGCCGCGAGGACGAAATCGCTGGTCAGTACCCGCGCCACCTCGCCGCGCGCGACGCGTGCCACGGCGACGCCCGAGCTGATGCCGATGGCGACCGCCACCGTCAGCATCGATCCGCCGTAGACCGCGGCGAGCACCATCGCCAGCAGCAGCGCGGGGAACGCGATCATGATGTCGATCAGTTGCACCACCACCGAGCCGACCGCATGCGGTGTCAGTTGCGCGGCCAATGCCAGGATCAGGCCGAGCGTGCCCGCGATCGCCGCGACCACCAGCGCCACTGCCAGGGTCTGCCACGCGCCTGCCAGCAATTGGCTGAAGACGTCGTGCCCGACTCGGTCGGTCCCGAGCAGATGGCCTGCGTTGAACGGCAGCAACCACGCCTGACTGGGGTTGGTGGCCTGCGGATCGTAGGGCGTCCACCAGAGCGACACCAGGCTGGCCAGCACCAGGGTGCCGACCACGGCCAGCCCGAAAACCCCGCTCGGCCGCCGGATCAGGGCGGCGAGCGCGACCTGTACCGCGCGGCGCCTGCGCAGCCATTTAGGCCGGTTGACGGCATTGATCACAGCGTGGCCTCCAGCCGCGGGTCGATGAGCCGGTGCACGATGTCGACGGCGAAGCCGATCGCCAGGACCGCGCTGACGATCAACAACACCTCGCCCTGGACCTTCACCAGGTCCCGGTTCGCCACATCGGACAGCAGCATGCTGCCCACGCCGGGCAGCGTGAACACCCGCTCGATCACCACCGCCCCGACGATCAGCACCGCGAACTGTAGCCCGAGGATCGAGACCACCGAGGGCGCGGCGTTACGAAAACCGTGCCGCACCAACGCTTGTGTGCGGGTCAGCCCCTTGGCCCGTGCGGTGCGCAGGTACTCCGAATACAGCACGCCTAGAATCGCCGAGCGCACGAAGCGGAACAGCACCGCGCCCTCGGAGATCCCTAGCGTCACGCAGGGCAGGATCAGACTGCGTATCGCGGCGCCGGGGTCCGCCCAGCGGTCGGCCGGAAAGCCCTGCGCCGGTAAGACTTTCAGCTCCACCGCGAACACCAGGATCAGCAGCATGGCCAGCCACAGGCCCGGGATCGCGATCCCGAGCTGGGACACCGCGTTGGCGGCCTCGCCGGTCCGGCTGCGATGCCGCACGGCGGCCCAGGTGCCGAGCGGTATCGCGAGCCCCAGTGCGATGAGCAGTGATCCGGCGATCAGCGGACCGGTCACCGCCAGCTTCTGCTCCAGTTCGGCGCCGACAGATGTGCCGTTCAGCTGGGAATGGCCGAAATCACCGTTGAAGACACCGCCGATCCAGGACAGGTACTGCGCGGGCAGCGACCGGTCCAGGCCGAGGTCGGCGCGGATCGCGGCGATCTGCGCCGGTGTCGCCTGCAGGCCGGCGACGGTGGCCGCGACATCGCCGGGCAGCAATCGCAGCATCCCGAAGATGAGCACGCTCGCCACCGCGAGCGACACCAGCAGCAGCCCGGCGCGCCGGATCAGATACCAGAGCAAAACACCTCCGTCACTTGGCGACCGCGAGCTTGGTCGCTGGGAACCGGTTGTTGGTCTCGTGCTGCGGTACCCCGTACATACCCTTGCGGACCACCGTATTCAGTTCGACCAGGAACAACCAGTCGCAGGGTGCGTCCTCGGAGATCTGCCTGGTCATCTTCTTCAGCAGATCGTTGCGGGCGTCCTCGGTGTCCGCGGTGAGCGCGTCCCGATACCACTGCTGCACCTGCTTGCTGTCGTAGCCGAAGTAGTAGTCGGCGCGGGCGTAGATGTTCACGTCGTGCGCTTCGGCGTGATTGACCACACTGAGCTCGTAATCGTGGTTCTTGTACACCTTCGACAACCAGGTCTGGAATTCCACCGCGCGCACGTTGAGCGTGATGCCGACGTCCTTGAGGTTGGAGACGAGGATATCGCTGAGCGCGGTGACGTAGTGGTTCGGGAACTCCAGCGTCAACTGCAGACCGTTGCCGTAACCCGCGGCCGCGAGCAGTTTCTTCGCGTTGTCCGGGTTGTACTGATCGATCGAGGTCAGGTCCTCATACCAGGGATCCTGGGGCGGGACCGGCCCGCCGATCTGGATGCCCGCGCCGATCGCCTTGATGATGGCCTTCTTGTCGAGCGCCTGCCGAATGGCGTGGCGCACATCCGGATTCGCGAAGATGGGGTTGGCCTCGTTGAATGCGAGGGTGTATTCGTCGGTGCTGTTGCCGCGCAGGATGTCGAACTTGTCGTTGCCGGTGAACGCTTGCAGCAGCGTCGGATCGGTCGCGGTCTGAATATCGGTCTGCCCGGTCAGTTCGGCGTTGTTCGCGGTGTTGGGGTCGATGATGTAGTGGAACACCACCTTTGCCACCTTGGGCGCGGGCCCCCAGTAGCCGTCCACCCTGGACAGCGTGAGGGTGGAGCCACGGTTCCACTGCGTCACCTTGAACGGGCCCGATCCGTTGTCCGCGCCGTCGAGGGCGGTAAAGTCGGTGCCGGTCTTGTAGACGATGCCGCCGCGCTGGGTCAGGTTCCACAGCAGGGTGGTGTCACGCTGCTTCAGCTTGATCGTCACGGTGGTCGGATCCGACGCCGAGACGTCGGCCACGGAGGTGAAGTCCTGGGCGCGCAACGACTTCGAGCCGGGCGCGATCACCTGCTGCAGCGACCACACGACATCGGCCGACGTCAGCGGCGCACCATCATGGAACTTCGCGTTCGAGACCAGGTGGAAGGTGTAGGTCAGGCCGTCGGGCGCCTGGTCCCACGATGTCGCCAGCGCGGGCACGACCTTGTCCTTGGCGTTGCCGTCGACCGTGACCAGGCCCTGGTAGACGTTGTCGAGCAAAGCCTGGTCGAGCGCGACGCCCGCCGTGGTGAAGGTGTTCAGGCTGACCGGTTCCAGCGCGAATCGGACGTTCGCGGTGGCGTTCAGGTTCAGCTGATCGTCCGGCGGCGTCGCGGACTGGGTCGCCTTGCTCGCGTCCGATCCCACCTCACCGCCGGTCCCGCACGCCGCACTCCACAGGGCGACCGCGAGAGTCAGCGCCATCACCGCAATCGGACGACCGCGCCTCACACCGAGCTCCGCACGGTGCGAACGATATTACGAGCCTGCAATTTAGTTCTCCTGACCTCGGTTAGAGGCTGAACGAGCGAGACGTACATCCTACGATGACGCTGTTCAGCGAATCTGCTTCTGCGGCATACCCTCGCGGAACGCCGCGTGTCCCGGCGGCGGGGTCGGCGCACCGAACGGGTTCAGCCAGACACGCAGTAGTTCGCGGGCGACCTGATCGGCATCGACGAACGCGGTGCGCGCGTGCACGATGACGTTGTTGTTGAGGAATTGGATGTCACCGGGATTGATCCGCATGGTGACCTTGTGCTCGGGTCGGGCCGCGATCGCCTCGAAGGTCTGTAGCGCAAGCCGTTCCACCGCGGACAGGTCGAGGCCGAATCGTTCGGTCGCCGACTCGATGAAATGCCGGACGTAATAGCGGCAGGTGAGTCGGCCCTCGTGCCAGGCGTAGACGGAATTGCGGTAATAAGGCCGCTCACCATCGAGTTGTTCGTCGCGTCGGTCGTAGTAGAAACCGGCGTAGTACAGGCCGAGCAGTTCCCGGTGATTGCGGAGCAGTTCGTTGTGGATGGTCACCGAACTGGCGAGGCTGCTGTAGCCGCCCTCGCCCGCCGAACGCAGGCAGAGCAGGCCGACGATATCCGAACTGTCGGTATGAAAAGGGAGCGCCTCGTTGGTCTGGTAACCGCGAGTGGCTGCGTTCAACAGCCCGCCGTTGCCGTAGTTCTTGACCGGAACCATGATTTCGCCGCGACCGTTCTGCGTTACCGCGGGACCGAGGTGGGCGCACAGGCCCCAGTACATGAGTTCGATGTCGGAGCGGGAAATGTCGGCCGAGATGGGGAAGCCGCTGAGGACGGCGAAACCGCGGCCGTCGACGAGCGCAGTGGATACGGATTCGAGCTTCCTGGCGAGATTGTCGAGCGGGAAGTCCTCGCGGGTGATGTCGCCGAGTTCCTTGCCCGTCTGCCTGCTGTGCTGCAATGCCGTGAACAACTCGCCGATATCGTCCGGAGTCAGTGGCGTCGTCCACTGGGCCGGGTCGGTGAAGTCGCTGCTCCGCCATGCGGCCGGGCCGGTGAGCGTTTCGGTGCAGACGGGCGACGATACGTTAGCCATTTCGTTCGATCAGTCCTATCACGAGCGTAGGTACGTTACCAATGGACGCCTATCGATACCGGCCGGAATAGTCATGTCCGCCCCGCGGCCGTGCGCACAGGTGACCAGCAGTTCGAGCGCGAGATCGCGCTGCACCATGCTGCCGCCCATGCCGACCACCGCGGGCAGCACGGAAATCAGTTGCCGCACTGCTTGTTCCGGGTTCGATTGGCAGTAATACAGGAAGCTTTCGGCGACGCCGACCGCGGTGCGCCGGGCGCCGGTCAGGTGCTCCGCCAGATCGGTTGCGTCCGCGCCTATTTCGGTCGCGACCTGCTTGGCCAGTGCGTGTCGATCGGCACCGATGATGGCCAGCAGGACGTGTAGGTCGATGAAGGCCGAGTTCGAGGCGTCGCGGATCTCCAGCGCCTTGTCGGCGACGGCGGTGAAGTCGTCCGGGCCCGCGATGCCCGCCAACCGCAACCGCCACAGCAGCGAGACCGCGTCGCTGAATTGCATTGCCGAGCACTCGGTTTCCAGCACCCTGGTGACCTCGTCGGTGAGTCCGGCCAGTGCGTCGTGGTCGGCTTCGGCCATCGAGTTCAGGGCGTGGTGCCAGCTCAGATGGGTACGCAGCAGGCAGCTTTCGGAGTTCCATCGGGCACGCGTCGAGGAAAGCAGTTCGGCGACGGCGGTGTTGTCTCGTGTCTCGAACAGCGCGTGCGCGCAGGCGTGGACGGCCCACGGGTTGTCGTCCGGGGCCAGGGCCAGCGCTCGGCTGCCCGCCGTGTAGGCCTTGGCGAATTCGTTGTTCTCGCCGTAGGCGAAAGCCTGCATCGCCAACAGGTACGGGTAGGTCTCGGTGGCGCCCTCGGTCAGCAGCGGGCTGGTGGACAGGCGCGACAGCAGGGTTTCCGTGGCACCGGTCAGGAAATCGACCTGATGCCCTGCGGCCAACGCCAATTCGTCTGTCGGGAACTGTTCGGAGATTTCCAGCAGGGTATCTCCAGCGGCACCGTAAGCACCGCGCATCAGGTGCCGGATCGCGTCGAGGTGAGCAGATTCCAGGACGGATACCGCGGTGGAATCGATATGCCGAAGCGCGTCGACGACCTCCGCGGGCGGCTTGACGCCACCCAGCAGATAGAGATAGGCGCGGAGTATGACGATGATGGGTTGATCGGAGTCGGCACGATCCAGCCCGTCCAGCGAAGTCACCATGGAGCGGTCGAATCTGAGTAGTCCGCTCAAGGATCCGGACACGGCCGCGGCTACTCGGTCGCTGTACGATGACACGGCTATTGCATTCATCTACACCTAACCTTCCGAGGCGGGAAGCCCACCGAGATACAGCTCGCGAATACCGGGTCGCGCGGTGCGCGCCCACGCCACCGCGCTCGCTACCTTGTCCATATCGATGTCGAAGTAGGGCTGCGACATATCCGTCAGCCCGAACGACGGCGGCACGAAGTCGACGTGGGCGAACAGTGTGTCGAATTCCGAGACCGCGGATTCCAGGCTGATTTTCTTGCGCCAGTAGGAGTCCATGATCTGATCGGACTTCTGGTAGAACGCGTCGATGAATCCGTCCAGCCCGGCGCCGGGGGCCACATCGATCCGCGGTAGCGGAGCGCTCGTGTTGCCCTGAGCCGCAGCGAGTTCGGTGATCTGACGCAGCCTTCTTTCGGTGCGCATGGTGCCGGTGACCTGGTTGACCTGCCACACCCGGAACCACGCGTTCCAGAGCCGGTAGTCGGTGAACGAGCGGAAGGCATTGCCGACGATGAAATCGTTTTCCTTGATCAGGCTGGACTGCATCTGCTCGATGTCGTCGAAGGTCTTGGGCGTGAAGCCGCCGCGGAACTGCTCGATCAGCCGCTCGGCCAGGCGATCCACCACGGCCGCGGTGTTCTGCATGCCGCGGGAGAACAGCGGATCGATGAATCCGGCGGCATTCGAGGTCAGGCACCAGCGATCGCCGACCGTCTGCGTGGCGGTGTATTGCAGCCGGCCCGCGCTCACCCATTCGCGGGTGTTTTCGGCGTGCTCGAACTGCTTGCCGATTTCCGGGTAGGTCGCCAGGAAGTCGGCGAACGCTTGCTCCGGGTTCGGCTTCGGCTTCTCGTCGCCGTCGTCGATCCGCCAGGTAATGCCCACGCTGCACAGCGGATTGGACGACTTCTTGTTGTTGTCGAAGGGAATGACCCACATCCAGCCGCCGTCGAAGACGTGATGCAGCGTTCCGGTGTGCCACTGCCGTGGCGCCTCGAGGGCGGTGATGTCGTCGAACGGGGTGACGCCGGTCATGTGGGTGAAGATGGACTTCGACATGGTCTGCAGGCCGTCGGTGGTCCGCAGTCCCAGCGTCGCCGCCACGGGTGAACCGCGGCCGCCCGCGTCGACCACGTATTCAGCCGTAATCTGTGTTCCCTCATCGCCTTCGAAGAACACGCCCTGCTCGGTGATGTCGAGGCGGCGGGTACCGACGCCCTCCAGCAGGACCGAGCCGTTGTCGCGGGCGCGCAGCGCGAGCCACTGATCGACATCGGCCCGGAACAGGTGCGATTCGGTTTCCACGATTTCGGACAGCGGAAACTGGTGTGCCCGGTCGGCGATGCCGCCCGGCTCGTGATAAATGAAGCCGAAGTTGTCTTTCATGCCGCAGGTGCCGACCGAACCGATGAGATTGTCGAACGACGAGAGCACGGCCAATTCCGGTGCACCGTATTTGATGCTCATCAGTTTATAGAGCTTCGAGGTGTTCGGAATGGTCGATTCACCGATCGCAAATCGTGGATGCGTTTTCGGGTCGACCATGCAGGTTTTCAATCCGGACGCCTGCAGACACAATGCGAGCGAGCTGCCGGATAGTCCGGAGCCCAATATCAGCACATCGAACTCATCGCTCGCCACTACTCCCCCTCGACCGAGCCCCGACGCAGCGGAGTCTGCTGATGGTATTGCATGAGCCAGCGATTGTCGCGCCGGGTATACACTGTCGAAATTGCGGCGTAAATTCCGTCGAGACCCACACGCTTCTGATACATCTCGTAAAAGACGATATGCGCATCGGGGCCCAATGCGCGCTCGTGGAATTCGAGTATCTGATACGTCTCGATCGGCGGCGCGCCCGCGACCGCGTTCAGCGCGATCTGCTTCGACAGCGAGGCATGCGGGGACGGCACCGCCAGCACCGCATCGTCGGCGAGCACGTCATCGTAGAATTCCGCGCCGGAACCGGCACTCAGCGCTCGCCATTGCAGGAATTCGATTTCGGCCGGACTCGGATCTGTCGAAATCCCGTCAACCGTGTCAGTGGCGTTTGTTTCCGCTTGTGTGACCATGAGTACCCGTCCAATTCCCACGAGGAGACTGCCGGGCCGCCAGGACCCTCCTCTGGGCCGCCGAAAGTTTATGTTCCGTTTAGAACAGTAGCACGGTTCGCGCACCGCCTGCAACAGTTCAGAGTTTGTATAGCAGGCCAAATGATGATTCATCAACAAACTAATCAAGATTCGCTCAACAGCTGCGTTGACAGCGGCGTTCGGGTACGGTCGAAGTGGTTCACGCGCACCCCCGTAGCAGTCGCCGAAGCGCGTTCGAAAGAATAGGGAGGGAGAATCGAGAAATGCTTGTTCATCACGATCCGGAAGCCATGTCCAGCATATCGCAGAAGCTGCGTATGAGCGGCCGAGAGGTGGCCCTCGTCCCAACAATGGGAGCCTTACACGACGGCCATCTGGCTTTGGTCGAACAGGCCAAGGAAACCGAATCCGAAGTCATTGTTTCGATTTTTGTCAACCCATTACAATTCGGGGCGGGCGAGGATCTGGATCGCTATCCACGAACCCTCGATGCCGATCTCGACCTGCTCCGCGGCGTCGGTGTCGACTCGGTGTTCGCCCCGTCGCCCGCCGGCATGTATCCGGTCGGCCCGCGAACGACCGTGTACCCGGGCCCGCTCGGTTTCGAACTCTGCGGCGCGACGCGCCCGGTGCTCTTCGGCGGAATGCTCACCGTGGTGGCGAAGCTCTTCCAGATCACCAGGCCGACCGTCGCGTTCTTCGGCGAAAAGGACTACCAACAGCTGGTTTTGATCGAACAGATGGTCCGGGACCTGAACTTCGACATCCGGATCGTCGGCGTCCCGACCGTTCGCGAACCGGACGGGCTGGCGCTGTCCTCGCGCAACCGATTCCTGGAACCGGACGAGCGGATATCGGCCGTGGCGCTGCCGACCGCGTTGCAGGCGGGCGCCCGGTCCGGCAAGGCAGGCGCCGAGGCGGTACTCCGCGCCGCACGCGAGATCCTCGATGCCCACGATGAAATTCGGGTCGAATACCTCGAATTGCGCGACCCCGATCTCGGACCCACGCCCGCATCGGGCCCCGCCCGGCTCTTGGTCGCGGCACACATCGGCCGCACCCGGCTGATCGACAACATATCGTTGACCCTGAACTGACGTTCATCAGACGCGAAACGGAAACACCATGAGCACCTGTATGTTTCTCCTCGACGGACAGCACGAACGATTCGTCGTCATCGAGTCCAGAGACGGCTCGATCTATCGGCCGCACGGTTACGAGGCCGCCCGGAAACTCGGGCTGGCGCATCGCTATTCCTACGGCACTCAATGGCTCGACAATCCGGAACTCCGTGACCAGGTGTGGACGATCCAGGCCACGACCAACCCCGCGCTGGCCGATGTCGTCAGCGGACTCGATATCGATGGTGGCACGTGGCTCGCATTCCACCGCGGCACCGGCGTGTACAGCCGGATTTTCACCGAAGAACCCACTGCGGCCGAATTCACCGCGCCGAGCGGTCTGCCGATTGACTGTGCCACCGCCGAATCGGCGCGCGACGCCGTCGAACTGCTCGAGACCCGCCTGCTGCCCGCGCTCGGCGATTCGGTGCGACTGCCCGGATTTCACCTGCTGATCGCCGATCCGCACGACGCGTTCGTGGTCGCGTTCGACGGCTACGATTCCGTGACCACTGCCGCCTTGGCCGACGGCCGCCCGCATGTGCTGACCGCCAGTGACCCGACGGCCGACGATCAATTCAGTAAGCGCATCCAGAATCAGGCGGAGAAGGCCCCAGCGCCCACCGAGAAATTGACCTCGTGGGCTCCGTGGCTGTCGGCGTACACCAGCGCCGATGCCGATGCCCCGGACTACTCGGACGAAAGCTGGCTCGCCAACACCTATTCGGCGATCCGGCCTCCGTACCGCGATACCCCCGACACGGACAGATACAGGAATGTCGCACTTTTTCCAGTGACCGACCCGAGCCAGGCGGCCTGGACGAAGGGTGTTTCGATATACGCTGCCGGAACGATGGGGGCGGAGTTGTTCGCGTACAACGAGCGGCAATTGTTCGACTATCAACCGCTGCCGACCGAGGTGCGGCACATGGGCTTCCCGACGACGCCGGACGATTTCTTCGTCGTGATCGCGACCGAGAATTCCTGAACTGAGATGGCTGGGGTGGGTATGACAGAAACGATAGGCGTTCCGGACGTGCGGGTCGGCCATTGGACCGACCCGCTTGGCGAAACCGGCTGTACGGTCATCATTTTCCCGGCAGGCACGGTCGCGTCCTGTGAGGTGCGCGGCGGTGCGCCGGCCAGCCGCGAACTGGACGCGCTGGCCCCGGATAAAACCGTGCCCTGCATCGACGCGGTCGTCCTCACCGGTGGCTCGGCGTTCGGTCTCGCCGCCGCCGACGGCGTCATGCGCTACCTCGAGGAGACCGGCCGCGGCGTGCCCACCCCCGGCGGCAACGTGCCGATCGTGCCCGCGCTGGCCCTGTTCGATCTGAGCGCGGGCGATCCGAAAGCCCGGCCGACCGCCGAGCGCGGCTATGCCGCGGCCCGCGCCGCCGCCGGGGAGCAGCTGCTCGCCGGACGCGTCGGGGCGGGCACCGGCGCGTACACCGGACACTGGCGCGGACCCGCCGCGCGCAGGCCCGGCGGCCTCGCCTACATCGAACGGCGTTGGCACGAGCTCGTTGTCGGCGCGCTGTGCGTGGTCAACGCGTTCGGCGACATCGACGACGGCACCACCGAGATCGTCCTCGACTCGGTCACCCAGCTGGACCTGGTCAACACCTCGGCGCGGATGCACACCACGATCGGCACGGTGATCACCAACGCCCGGCTGGACAAGGTCGGCTGCCACATCGTCGCGCAGGGCGCGCACGACGGCCTGTCGCGCGCCCTCACGCCGCCGCACGGCCGTTTCGACGGCGACGGATTCATCACCGCGGCAACGGGATCCGTCGAGGCCGACGTCGACCTGGTGCGGCTGATGGCGCTCGCGGCGGTGACCGAGGCCATCCGCTCGGTCGCGGCGGCGCCCCGGTAGCGATCGCGCCGATCGGCTACCAGGCGCCATCGTCGAACTCCGCCCGGACGGCGACCACCGCGGCCTCGATCCGGCTGGCCACCTTCAATTTCGCGAGAATGCGACTGACGTACTCCTTCACCGTCTCCGGGCTGATGAACAACCGGGAGCCGACCTCCCGGTTGGACAGTCCGTCGACGACCAGCCGCAGGATCTCCCGTTCCCGCTTGGTCAGCGTCGAAAGCCGCTGCCGCACCTCATAATCCATCGTCACCCCGGCGTGCACCCGGCCCGCGCGCGGTGCCATCGCCAGCACCGCGCCCGAGGCGAGCACCTCGAGCACCTCCAGCACCGCGACCACGCCGCGGTCCATCGCCACCACCGCGTCGACCCGATCGATATCCGCCTTGGCGGCACCGTCTTCCACCAGCAGCGTGATCATCGGCGCGTGCTCGACCGCGCGCAGCCGGGCCACCGTCTCGGCCAGCCCGGCCAGTCGCGTCACCGAGGCGTCGAGGACCACCACGTCGGGATGCCAGCGCACCGTCCGATCCACCACCTCGCGCCAGGTACAGGTACCCGCGAGCGCGAAACTGCCCGAGGCCGCCACCGCGTCCTCGAAATCCGTTCGGGCGAAAGGCAAGTCAGAGGCGACGAGCAGGGTCCTCGGCTGGACCACACCGACAGTGCGCAACCCGACCCGACGGCGACGGCCGTTGTGCAGCTGGTTTACCTGATCCGATCCGAACCCGACTGTCATGGCGGACCATCGGCCACATCGACGCGCGAACGTCCGAGCACCTTCTCGCGCGTACGGGGTTCTTCGCCCTCGGACGGCCCGGCTTCGTCGACCTCGGGCGCCCGTTCCTCACCGGAGGGACCGAAGACGATGCCGTTCTTCCAGCCGCTGCGTTCGAACAGCCGCATCACCGGTGTGGCCACGAACGTCGTGACGATCGCCATCAACGCGAGGATCGTGTAGAGCTGGCCGGTGATCAGCCCCGCCGTGAGGCCGATGTTGAGCAGAATCAGCTCCATCAATCCGCGTGCGTTGGCGAGTGAGCCCATCGCGCCCGCTTCACGCCAGCTCATCCCCTGCCAGCGCGCCGCAAGTCCGATGGCACCGAACTTGCCCGCGAAGGACACGACCATCACGACGGCCGCGACCGCCAGTACCTTCGGCTCGAAGATCAGGCTGAGCTTGGTGTTGAGTCCGGAGTAGATGAAAAAGCCCGGCAGCAGCAGGTAGGCGACCAGGGGTTCGAATCGATCACGGATGGTATCGAGGAACTGCCCGCGCGGCATCACGCAACCTGCCACGAAAGCCCCGAACACCGAATAGATCCCGACGTAGTCGGTGAACCAGCTGCCGAGCAGCACCACGAGCAGCACGATCACCAGCGGCGTCACCGGCAGACCACCGGTGCGCTCGCCGTCACCGTCGCGCGGTTTCCAGGTATTCAGTCGCACCAGGAAGCGCCGCGCGATAACGGTCATGAAGAGCAGATAGCCCAGGCCGCCACCGATCGCGAGGAACGCACCGGACATGCTGTCCTTGGTGGTGGCCACGACCGTCGCGAGCAGCACCCAGGCGCAGGCATCGTCGAAGGCCGCACACGATAGCGACATGGTGCCGAGCCGAGTGTTCAACAACCCCGAAGCGTGAATGATCCAGGCCAGCATCGGGAATGCGGTGATCGCGACCGCGGAGGCGACGAACAACGCGCCCTGCACACTGCCGACTTTGTCGGTGAAGTAGTCGCCTTGGCCGACCATCCACCAGCCGACTATCCCACCCAGTAGCAAGGGAACGCCGATACCGGCAAACGAAGTGGCTCCGGCCTTGCCGAGGTGCGACCGGAGAATTTCCAGCTTGAACGAGGCTCCGACCAGGAACATGTACAGCACCAGGCCGAGCTGACCCACCACATAGATGGTGGTGAGATTCGGGTGGGTGATCGTCGCCGTGCCCACTGTGAGCGTTGTCGGAAAAAGCCACTCCTGCCCCGCAGGCCACACCGCACCCAACACCGATGGCCCCAAGACGAAGCCGGCGGCCATGATCGCCACCACCTGAACCTGCCCGAGCCGCCGGAACACCGGCCACAGCAGGCGACAAGTCACGAGAATGATCGCGACCTGCAAAAAGAAATGCGTTGCGACTTCGAGTAATGAGGGCATCGAAAACCTCTGATGTCAAAAGAGGTGTCCACCTTCGCCGTAGCGAAGGTGGACACCTCGGCTACTGGGTCGGCACGGGTAGAACTTGCACAGTGGACCTCGCCGTGGCTACCAGCTTGTTGTCCTCGGTGTAGGCGTCCGCGTCGATGTAGATGGCCGTTCGTCCGGCTTTACGCACGGTGGCGGTCAACCGCAGCCGCTGCCCCGGAAAGGTCTGCCGCATGAAATGCGTGGTCAGTTCCAGGGTGGTGGCCGGACCGCGGGCCGTGAGGTAGCTGAGCGGGCCGATGAGGTTGTCGAACATCGCGGAGATGAAGCCGCCCTGCACCAGGCCGACCGCATTCGCGTACTGCGGCGGCGCCGCCGCCGTCGCGGTCAACGACTTTCCCGGGACATACTCTTCGAACTGCATGTCCATGTCCTTCGCCGAGGGCGGCGGAAGCTGGAGGGTCACTCCGGGCGGGGTAAAGCTGCGAAAGAGCTCGATGGTGTATTCGAGGACCTTGTCGTGTCCGTGAATCGTGGCTTCATCGCTCATTTAGTGGCTCCTCCATTGCTGCGACTCTGTTCCGCGGCTGTCAGAAATGTTTCCAACATCGTGTTGAACCCCGGCGCATGCTGGACGGCATGCCCCGCTCCGGGCAAATGGGCCCGCTGCGCGTCGAGCCGCGCGGCGATGGCATCGCACACCCGCTCGAGCGCGGGGTGGTGATCTCCCGAGAACACCAGCGTCGGCACGCCGGCCTCGGTGATGGTTTCGAATCGAGGCTTGGCCTCGCGCGGCGAACGAAGCTTGCGCCCCATGTCCAAAGCCTCACGCACGTCGTCGCCCACGTCGGCGAGCATCTCCGGATCGACACCGGCTACCGCGAAGAATTTCTTCTCGGCCTCCGCGTCGTCGGTGCTCTCGGCGTATCGATCGGACAGTTCCGCCAGCTCACGCACGGATTCGTCCTCTTCGGCGGCGTTCCACAGCGGCGCCTCGATCAGCGTCAAAGACCGAACCAGGTGTGGCAGTCGCTCGGCCGCGATGATCGCGCCGAGGCCGCCGTAGGAGAAGCCGATGAGATGTACGCCGCCCGGTATTTCCTCGATGAGCGCCGTCAGATCATCGGCGTCGGCGAGGAAGTCCTGCCACGGCGCGGCGGGGCTCGGGGAGAAGCCGCGGCGGTTCGGCACGATCAGCGACCAATTCGCCTCGAGATCTCGCTGCGCCGCCCAGGTCATCGGCGCGGGCATCCCGCCGTGCACCAGCACGACGGGAGGTCCGGTACCCGATTTCCGAATGGCCAGCGGCTCCGTGGACGGCGAGCCGACCGGGTCGAAAGTTCCTTCTAAAGTCATAGCCTCTCGGTTCCTTCCAGAGTCATTGCTCTCTCCTCGGCCCGAACGATGGCTTCGTAACGCTCCGGCGTCAGCTCCTGGTAGGTGCGGTCCCCTGCATCGCGCACATAGATCGGCTCCCCTTCCCGCGGCGCGAAGCCCTCGCGCTGCAGCGCCAACTTGGACAGTTTCAGTGTCGCTGTTGTTTCCAACGTAGGCCGGACTCGAACGAAAACCGGTCGCGCGTAAGGCGGTAACGCCGCGTCCAGATGCGCGGCGAGTGCGTCGCCGTCGAATCGCGCGCCGTCGGCGAGCACCACGGCGGCCATGCCGGCCCGGCCTTCGCGGCCGGGAATCGGCACGCCGTACACGCTGGCCGAGGCGATGCCGGGCCACCGAACGAGCTGCTCCTGCACCTCGGTGGTGGACACATTCTCGCCCTTGTAGCGGAAGGTATCGCCCAGCCGATCCATGAAGAACAGATTCTTCTTGGCGTCCACGCGAAACACATCTCCAGTGTTGTACAGCGCGTCGCCGTCGCGGAAGGCGTTGGTGACGACCTTCGCGCGGGTGGCCCGTTCGTCCCGGTAGCCGCCGAACGGTGTCTTCTTCCGAATTGGCCCGAGCAGCACCCCGGTTTCGCCGGGCCCGCTCTCCACCAGCCGGCCGTTCTCGCGCACGAAATCGTCGCGCTCGAAGTCCCACTTCGCCAGCTTGCCGCCGAGGCGCAGCTTGCCGACCGAGCCGACCTCGCCGGACAGGTTGATGGTGGCGATATTGCCCTCGGTGGACGCATACATCTCGACGATCCGGGGTATCGCGAACCGCGCCTGCAGCGCCGTCCAGACATCGGCCTGCAGCCCCTGACCGACCATCACCCGCACCCGATGCCCGCGGTCGCGGTCGTCGGGCGGGGTGTTGACCAGGTATCGGCACATCTCGCCGATGTAGTTGCAGCCCGTCGCCTCGAAGCGGTGCATGTCGTGCCAGAACGTGCCTGCGGAGAACCGGCGGCCCAGCGCCAACGTCGCACCGTGTGCGAGCACGCTCGACAGGGCGATCACCAGCGCGTTGGTGTGGAACAGCGGCAGGCAGTTGTAGATGACGTCGGACGGTTCGAGCCGCCAGGCCAGCGCGCCGGTGACGCGCCCGACGGTGGTCAACCGCTGGTAGCTCATCACGGCGGCCTTGGGCAGCCCGGTGGTTCCGCTGGTGAAAATGTACGCACCCGTGTCGCCGAGGGTGTGCTCGGCGGTTTCGGGCGGATCGGTGGACGTCGGGCTCTGCACGAACCGCAGCAGACCCGCGGCATTACCGGCGGGCACCTTGCGGTCCTCGTCCACCCGGCACCGCTGCAGTAGTTCTTCCGGCACCCGGTCGCGCACGGCCAGGAACGCGGGCAGGCACTCCGACCCAACGGTCAGCTGGTTCGCCCCGCACACCGACAGGGCGTGCGCGAGCCCGTCACCACGGGCCCGCGTATTGACCAAAGCCGTGACGACACCGAGCTTTCCGGCTGCCAGATAGTGCCAGACGAACTCCGGCCGGTTCTCCATGAGCAGGGCGAGCACGTCGCCTTTGCGGACGCCCGCGCCCCGGTAGGCGTGGGCGATCCGGTTGACGATGCGATTGGCCTGCGCGTAGTCGAACTGTTGATCCTCATAGAGCAGGAACGGATGCTCCGCCTGCACCACGCTTCTGCGCTCGAGCTCGAGTGCCAGCGTTCGGTGGGACCCGGAGCCTTCGAGCAGGCCCCGGGCGAGGGTTCCGTACGACTGGATGCGGTGGATCAGCGACACGCTAAGCGCCCTCCGATAGTTTCGCCATACTCGACGGACTCGCTGCCGTCATAGCGGCAAAGTTCCTTTCTAGGCCTGCAGTGCTGCCTCGGCCCGCTGCGGCAGATCGATCCGCGCGGCGATCTCCTGCTCGAACGAGTCCGCCCAGGATTCCAACCGATCGACATTGCGCCGCATGTCCCGGAAGGTCTGCGCGGCGGTCTTGTCGGTGAGCAGATCCAGGTGCAGCTGCGCGCAGATCGGCACCTTGCTGTACTCGACGAACAGGTACTTGTCCGGCTGCGGGGCCTGTGCCGCGAAGGCCCGCAGGTTCGCCTGCATCCGCGACTGGATGCCGAAGAACCTCGACGCGATGGGATGGAACTCCTCGGCCGCGTCCGGACTGGTGAGCAAGCCGCGGAACAGCATCTGCGACGGCAGCGCCCAGTAGAACGAGGTATCCCACATGACCTTGGTGAACATGGCCGGTGCGTGTCCGAAGATCTGGTAGTTGTCGTGGTACATCTGCAGGTAGTTCGGCCACAGATCCTCGAGCAGCAGCCGGTTGTAGGACTGCGCGACGTCGGGGGTCAGGCGGCCCTTGCGGTCGAGTTCGATCATCCGCGTCGTCATGGTGTTCGTGTACGCGATGTAGTCCGAACCCGGGCTGTAGAAGGCGTCGAGGAAGACCGCCGCCTCGCCGACGCACGCCCACCGGTTGTGCGAGAAGGCTTGGGTAGAGCCGTAACTCGCGTTGCGCAGCGCCAGGAAGTCGAGCAGTTCGGCGTTCTCGGTGAACTTCGCCAGCGTCGGCTCGTGCTCGGCGATCCATTGCCGCGCTTTGGTTTCCGTCGAGTACGTCTTGAACGGGTGGATCCGCTCATCGGTCACGATGCCGATGCTGGTGTTCCCGGAGGACAGCGGAATCATCCACACCCAGTACCCGGTACCCATCAGGTGATTGGTCGAAAACCACCGGCGCTCTTGGGTCTTCGGCATCCAGGTCGGGCTGGTCGGCTGCGCCATCTTCTCCACGTCGTACTCGCCCTTGAGGCGCCACCAGGCCGCGTTGATCTTGTGCGGACTCGGCGTGCCGAGACCGAGCTTGCGCTGGATCAGCTTGCCGCGCCCCGAGGCGTCGGCGACGAAACGGGTGCGGACCGAGCGCTCGCCGACGCCGGCGATCTCGTAGGTGACGACATGATCGTCGTCGTCCTGCGCCAGCTCGATGTCGATGACCTTGGCCTGCTCGATCAGATCGATGCCGAGATCCTTGGCGCCGTGGCGCAGATCGCGCTCGAAGATGCCGCGGTCGATCTGATACGACGGCACCCTGGCGAATCGCCGCGCACCGATCTCGGGCCGCGCCTCGAACGGACCGTGCTGGTCGCCGAAGAACAGGCGCAGCCCGAGCTTGTGCAGATGCTGCTTGTTGAAATACCCGGTGAGGCCGAGCTGCTCGGTGAAGTAGTGCGCGCCGCCTTCGACGGTCGCCTCCCCCACCTTGTACGCGCCGTCCGGGATGTCGCCTCCGGTCCGTTCCAGCACCAGCACGGTGAGGTCCGGCATGCTCCGCTTGAGCTGGCGCGACAGGGTCAACCCCGCCAGGCCGCCGCCGCAGACCACCACGTCGTAACGTTCGATCGGTTTCATCGTTTCTCTCCGTTCGAGCTGCTGCTCAGTGCCCATCCATCAGGCTGGTGAAGCTGGGGAATTGGTCCTCGGCGGACAGCTCATCGGCGATTGTCCGCATCACCTGTGCACTCGGGTTCTGGATGAACAGGTGGCCACCGGGAACGGTGGTGAGCTCGAACCGGCCGCTGGTCAGCTTTTCCCAACCCTGCAGCTGGTCGACCTCGAACAGCGGGTCCTCGGCGCCACGCAGCACCGTGATCGGCGCCCGCAGCACGACTCCGTGTTCGAACCGGTAGTCGCCGAGCATCTTCAGGTCCGCCCGCACCGCGGGCATCATCGGCTTGACCGAGGCCTCGTCCTCGACGGGTATCGCGAGCAGATCGTTGTCCCGCAATACCTCGAGCACCCGGCTGTCCGTTTCGCGATCCATGTCGAACCCGTCGCGAATGTGCTTGAGGTTGCGCACATAACTCTCGACCAGCGCCGGTGAGGGCCAGCCGCCGATGATCAGCTTGAGCGGGATCTCGGCGTAGTTCTGTTCGAGGTACTTGGTGAGCTCGTAGGCCAGCAGGCTGCCCATGCTGTGCCCGTAGATCGCGAAGGTCCGATCCAGGTGCGGCAGCATCGCATCGGCCAGTTCCGCGATGAAGTCGGGCATCGAGTCGATCGGCACCTCGTTGACGCGATCCTCGCGGCCCGGGTACTGGATGCCGACCACCTCGACCGTGTCCGGCAGGTAGTTCGGCCACGGCGTGAAGACCGAGGCGCCGCCACCGACGAACGGCATCGCGAACACCCGCAGCGACGCGGTGCTGGAACGGCCCTTCACGGTATGGATCCAGCGTTGCGGCCCTGCGTTTTCCGACGACGCGGGCAGCACGCCGGTCGCCTCACCGAAGACCTGTGCGAGCACCTCGGTCGCGAGTTCGACGACCGTCGGCCCGCGCATCAGGCCCATCGTCGGGAAGTCGATGTCGAGATGCTTGGCCAGCGAGTTACGGATCTGACCGGCCATGAGCGAGTCCATGCCGAGGTCGGTCAGCGCGACGTCGTGCGCGAGACGGTCGATCGGCATGTCGAAGATCCGCGAGATCTGCTGCGACAGGGCCTCGACGAGCCGCGGCTGCCGCAACCCCTCCTCGAGCTCGAGCAATTCGGCCCGCAACCCCTCGGTGCCACCGGCGCTGGCGGAACCGACGCTGTCGGCCAGGGCCAGGTGAGCGAGCCGTGGCGAACTGCGGATGATCGGCATGACCTGGTTCATCTTCGCCCAGTTGACGCCGAAAACGCTGGTGCTGGTAACACCTTGGGCCAGGCAGCGACCGATGAAGTCGAGTGCGTGGTCGGGCGAGATCGGCGTCCAGCCCAGCCGGGCCAGGGTGTCGAGCTTGTTGCGTGCCACGAAGCCGACCTCGGCCATGGCGCCCCAGTTGATGGTCAGGGCAGGCAGTCCGAGTTCGTGGCGGTGCGTGGCGAGTGCCTCCAGGAACCCGTTGGCCGCCGCGTAATTGGCCTGGCCGGGCGTACCGACATTCCAGCTCATCGACGAGAACATGACGAACGCGTCGAGGTCGGCATCCCGCGTGTGGTTGTGCAGGTGCCAGGCACCGTCGACCTTGGGTTGCACGGTGCGCAGGAAGTCCGCCTCGGTCATGCCGGCCAGCGGCCCGTCGGTCAAAACCATTGCCGCGTGGTAGATCCCACGCAGCGGCGGCAGTTCCGCGATCCGTTCGAGCAGGCCGACCACCTCGGCCTCGATGGACACGTCGGCCCGTTCGAGCACCACGTTGACGCCGAGGGCCCGCATCGCCTCGATCGGCTCCTCGTTCTCCTCGTCGATCTGGCCGCGGCGACCGACCAATACCACTGTGCGGGCGCCCTTTTCGACCAGCCACTCGGCGGTGCGCAGGCCGAAGCCGGTGTAGCCGCCGGTGATCAGGTAGGTGCCGTCGGCCTCGACGGGCTCCTCGCCGCTCGAGGTCGGGTGGACCAGCAGCTCGGTGTCGGGCCGGTACTCGACGACGATCTTGCCGATCTGCTTGGCGGTGACCATGTACCGGAACGCCGAAGCCACCTCGGTGGCGTCGAAGTCGGTGTGCGGCAGCGCGGGCAGCGTGCCCGCGACGACCGCGTCGAGCACCTTGGTCATCGACTCGCGACACAGCGCCGGGTCTTCCTTCAGCATCCGGTCGATGTCGATCGCGGAGTAGCTGAGGTTGTTGCCGAACGGCTTCAGACCCAGTTTGTAGTTGTCGTAGATGTCCTTCTTGCCGATCTCGAGGAAGCGGCCGCGCGGGCGCAGCAGCTCGAGGCTCTTCGGAATCGTCTCGCCCTGCAGCGAATTGAGCACCACGTCGACGCCGTCGTAGCGCTGCCTGATCTCCTGGGCGAAGTCGAGCGAACGGGAGTCGAAGACATCCGCGATGCCCAACGAGCGCAGGTAGTCCCGCTTTTCGTCGCTACCGGCGGTGGCGATGACCGTCGCACCGAACGAGTGCGCGATGTGCACCGCGGCCAGACCGACGCCACCGGCCGCCGCGTGCACGAGCACCCGATCGCTCGGCCGCAGCCTGCCCACTTCCACCAGCGCGTACCACGCGGTCAGGTAGGCCATCGGCAGCGTGGCCGCCTCGGCATCCGACAGGTTCGACGGCGCCGGGTAGACCCGCCGAGCATCGGCGACCACCAGGTTGCCGAAGCAGCCGCGAGCGAACGCGACGACACGATCGCCGGGTGCGAGACCGTCCACGTCGGGTCCGACCTGGCTGATGGTGCCCGCGCACTCCACGCCGAGGTTGCTCTCGTAGAAACCGCCGAAAGTTGCGCCCTCGGAGAGCAATCCGAGCGTCAGCATGATGTCGCGGAAGTTCAGGCCGGTGGCCAGCGGCCGAATGGTGACCTCACCGCTGCCGAGGACCGGCAGCTCCTGCCGTTCGTAGCGCAGCTGCTCGACACCCGATTCGGCGGGCACCGCCAACGCGAACGGGGTCTCGTCCGACACTCGAGCCGGGATCGCGACCGAGTCCTCGAACTCGGTGAGCGAGACATGCTCGAGGCGGTCGATGTACCGAGTGTCCGCGCGGAACGCGACCTCTTCGTCCGCCGTGTCCACGTGCAACAGCTCGTCGAAGAGCTGTGAAGCGCGCTGCTCGGTGGCGGCGGTCGGGTCGAAGTCGAAGATCTTCGCCCGCAGACTGCTGTGCTCGCTCAACAGCACCCGCAGGATGCCCCAGCTCGGAACCTGGCTCAGCGCAATGTGTTCCGTCCGCTCGAGGACGTGCGCCCCCGAGGTCGCGATCCACAGTCGCGGCGCCTGCACCCAGTCCAGTTCCTCGACCGCCTGGGCCAGCGCGATCACGCTGTAGGCCCCCTCGCTCTCCACCGCGGGCAGCGCCTCGGTGGTCAGCTCGGCCTCGGCGAAGTCCAGGTTCCACAGATGCAGCACACCGGCCACGTCACCGGCGTACTCCCGCACCTGCTCGAGCACCCGCTGCAGATCGGCGCTGCTGTTCGAGCGAACCCGGTAGGTGCGGCCGTCGATCTGCTCGTAATCCTCACCACGAGTGACGATCACGCCGGACGCGCCGGCCTCGCCGAGCAGCGCGGCATAGCGTTCGCCGACCCCGTCCGCATCGGCCAGCACCACCCAGGGCGCCGGCTCGACCCGCGGCTGGTACGGCGCGAGGTCGATGGCCCGCGTCCGCGCCAGGATCACCGAGTTGCCGGTCTCCTCCGGTGTCGCCATGTCGGAGAAGATCTGCACGCCCTCGAAGCCGACGGTGGGCAGGAACTCGCGCCAGGTCGCCTCCCGCATCAGCGGGTAGTCGGGCCGCAGCTCGTGATCGCTGAACGCCCACCAGCCCTCGGTCATGCCGAAGGTCAGGTCCACCCAGTGCGGCGGCACCGTCGCCTCGACCACCAGCAGCAGGCCCTGCGAGGTCAGCAGACGCTGCACGTTGCCGAGAGTGTGGCTCAGACTTGCGGTGGCGTGCACGACATTCGAGGCCACCACGATGTCGTAGTAGTGCGGATCGAAGCCCTGGCCCTCGATGTCGTGCTCGATGTCGAGGACTCGGTAATCGATGAAGTCGTATTCGCTGAACCGATGACGCGCCTTGCCGAGGAACAGCTGCGTGATGTCGGAGTACACGTACTCCGCACGATCCGCAGGCAGCTCGGACAGGACGTACGGCGTCGTGCCACCCGTGCCCGCACCGATCTCGAGCACCCGCACCGGGCGATCGGTCGGCAGCTCGCGCACGCACTCCGCGACGACCTTGCTGACGATCCGGTTGGCCTTGCCGAACGAGAACGAGGGGCCGTAAAGGTCGGCGACCGACTGGAATTCGTCCTCGGGGAAGATCAGCTCGATGGGATTGACGTCATCGCGAAGCACCGCGTCCAGTTCCGTGCCGCACCGTTCAAGCACGGCGAGCTCGGGCACGCATTCATCGGGACGCCGCGCCTGCAACTCCGCGAGCGCCGCGACCGTATCGACCCGCTCCGGCACCGCCAGCAGCCGCCATGCGGCACCGTCCGTCTCGGTAATCCCGTGCTGGGACAGCAGTTCCAGCACGCGAGCGAGGTATCGGAGGTGCTTGTCGGCCACCCCCATCTCGGCCGCGATCTCGTCGACGGTGCAGCTTCGGCCCACCGCGAACTGCATGCCGAGCTTGTAGAACGCCTCGGTCATGTACGCGACGCACAGCTCGTTCATCTCCGCTTCGGCCACCGCGTGGTACTCGCGGTTCACCGACCAGTGCCGCAGCTCGTCGACCAGCGGCTCGACCGCCGTGTCGAGGGCAGCGACCGAGGGGAAGGTGTCGGCCGGGATGCGCGTCTTCGTGCGCACCGGCGACTCGTGCCAGCGGAACTCATAGAGCCACTGCAGCAGTGCGTCGCCGTCCTCGGTGCTCTGCGTGATGGACTTGCCCTTGAAGCCTTCGAGTTCGGCCACCAGGGTGCCGTCTTCGTTGACGATCCACAGATCGCCGTAGCAGTACGCGATGTCGTCGGTGACCTGTGCGCGCCCGTAGCAGTACACCCGGCCGGTCGCCTTGGCGTAGAAGCTGAGCCGCTTGACCTCGACCGGCAGGTAGAGGGTCTTGTCGTCGTTGTTCGGGTCGTTGCCCATCGAGATGGACAGCGACTGGAAGCACGAATCGAGCACCGCGGGATGGATCGCGTGCCGCGGCGCCTCGTCCGCGAGGGCGGCCGGTGTATCGATGCGGCCGAGCGACTTGAGTTCGGCGTAGTTGAGCTTGGTGATCGCCTTGAACGTCGGGCCGAGCATCAGGCCGTTGTTGCGGAGCTTGGCGAAAACGTGCGCGGGTTCGATCTCGTCGGGGCATTCCGCGTCGAGCTCGGCGAACGGCACCGGCAGTTCGGTGGCGGGGGCGCCGCGGCGCAGGGTGCCGACCGAGTGCAGGGTCCAATCCTTGTCGCCGTCCTGCCGGCTGTACACCGAGTAGTGCAGCGACTCGGTCAGCACCACCTGGACGACCGGAGCAGGCCGGTCGTCGAAAACGAAGAGCGCGCGGCGGAATTCGACGTCCTCGAGCGAGTACAGACCGGCGCCGAACGCGCTTTCCGCGCAGCCGAGCACCATGTCCAGGTATGCCGCACCGGGGAAGACGATGGGACCCTGCACGCGGTGATCATCGAGCCACGGGTAGATAGCCGGGTCGAGCACCAGTTCCCAGACATGCTTGCCCGGCTCGTCCGCGACCCGGCCCACCTCGCCGACCAGCGGATGGGCCAGCGACGGGAAGCGCCGGTCGTGCGCCGACGGCGTTTCCAGCCAATAGGTTTCGCGCTGCCACGGGTAGAACGGCACCTGCACGCGCTGCTCGATCCCGGCGAACAGGGCGTCCCACGACGGGTCGAACCCGGCCACGTACAGCGCGGCGAGTGCGGACAACAGGGTCTCGCGATCGCTCTGCTTGCGATGCAGCGACGCGACGACCACCCCCTCGGCGTGCCGCTGATCGAGCAGCTCACCGATGGCCGTCCCGTGGATCGGGTGCGGGCCGAGCTCGATGAACGCCAGGTGCTGATCCTCGATGAGGCGATCGACGGTGGGCGCGAACTTCACCGGCTCGCGCACGTTGTGCCACCAGTACTCGGCATCCAGGCCGCCGGTCGGCACGATGTCCGCGGTGACCGTCGAGTACATCGGGACCGTGGCCGGACCCGAGGTGAGACCGGCCAGCGACGAGATCAGTTCGTCCTGCAGCGGATCCATGTGGTGGCTGTGGAAGGCCACGCTGACCTGGAGCATGCGGGCGAAGATCTTTTCCGCGCTCAACTCGCGCTCGATCTCCTCGAGCGCATCCGGATCACCGGCCAGGGCAATGGATTCCGGGCCGTTGAGGGCCGCGATGGACACCCGGCCGCGATACCCGGCGACCCGCTGCTCCACCTCGCTCAGCGGCAAGCCGACCGCGAGCATCTTGCCCTTGCCGGAGGCCTGCTGCTGCACCCGGCTGCGATGGAAGATGACCCGGACCGCGTCCTCGAAGGACAAGGCCCCCGACACATACGCGGCGGCGACCTCGCCGATGCTGTGGCCGACCACGGCGGCGGGGACGATGCCCCAGCTCTGCCACAGCGCGGCCAGTCCGACCTGCACCGCGAACACCGCGGGCTGGGCGATGAAGGTTTCACCGATGCGACTGTCGGCTTCGTCGCGACCGAGCTCCTCGAGCACGCTCCAGTCGGCATGCTTGCTCAGCTCGCCGTCGACCCGCTCGACCGTCTGCCGGAAAACCTCGTTCTGCGCGAGCAATTCCCGCGCCATGCCCCACCACTGCGGGCCCTGACCCGAGAACACGAACGCCACACTCGGCGCGGCAGGCGCCTTGACGCCGCTGCGAATCGCTTCCGGCGCTTCGCCTTTCGCGATATCCTGCAGCGCGTCGCGCAGCTCGTCGGTCGACGAGCACACCATGGCGAGGCGGTGGTCGTAGTGCGCACGCGTCTGCGCCTGGGTGGCCGCGAGGGCGGGCAGTGCCGCTGCTGTCGGCTCGTCCAGGAATTCCGCGTAGCTGTCGGCGTACGCGTGCAGCGCGTCCTTGGTCTTCGCGCTGAGCGTGAACAGCACCGGCTGCTGCGCCGCTCCTGTCTCGGTATTCGCGTTGTCCGCGTTGATATTTGCCGCACCCTCGGGCGGGCCCTCCAGGATCACGTGGGCATTGGATCCACCGAATCCGAAGGAGTTCACGCCCGCGAGGCGCGGCCCGTCACCCGGCCATGGCTGACGGGTCTGGGCGAGCTGCAGGCCCAATTCCTCGAACGGGATCTCCTTGTTGGGCACCGCGCCGTGCAGGTTCGCCGGGATCTCACCGTTCTGCAGCACGAGGCAGGCCTTGATGACACCGGCAATGCCTGCGGCCGACTCGAGGTGGCCGAGGTTCGACTTCACCGCGCCGACGATGCACGGCCCGTTGCCATTTCGGCCCATGCCGAGTGCCTTGCCGAGCGCGCGCGCCTCGATCGGGTCGCCGACCGCAGTACCCGTGCCGTGCGCTTCGACGAAGCCGATGTCGGACGGACGGACGCCGGCGTCGCGGCAGGCGTCGATGATCATCTGCGCCTGCGCGTCCTCGCTCGGCACGGTCATGCCGTTGGTGCGGCCGTCGGAGTTCGTCGCGCTGCCCCGGATCACCGCGTAGATGCGGTCACCGGCGGCGACGGCGGCGGACAGCTTCTTGAGCACGATGGTGCCCGAGCCCTCACTGCGGATGTAACCATCGCCGGTGTCGCTGAACGACTTCGAGCGACCTTCCGGCGACAGGAAGGTGCCCTGACTGAAGCCGATGGTCGCCTCGGGGATGAGCAGCGTGCTGACGCCGCCGACGAGCGCCATCGACGCCTCACCGGAACGGATGCTGCGACACGCGAGATGGATCGCGATCAACGAGGACGAGCATGCGGTGTCCACGATCATGCTGGGGCCGCGCAGGTCGAGCATGTACGAGACGCGGTTGGCCACAATGCAATTCGTGACACCGGTCATCGTGTGACCGCCGATGAGGTAACGGTTCTCCGGGTTCAGCTGGATGATGCCGTAGTCATGACCCGAAACACCCGCGTAGACAGCGGTTTTGGTGCCCGCAAGGTCTTCGGGCACAATTCCCGCGTCCTGCAACGCTTCCCAGGTCGTCTCGAGGAAGAGGCGCTGCTGCGGGTCGATCCGCGCGGCCTCGTGCGGGGTGATGCCGAAGAACTGCGCGTCGAACGACGAGACGTCGTCGAGGTACCCGCCCGCTCGCGTCCGCAGGTGGCCGGGGCGCGCCGCATCGCGGTCGTAGAAGGCGGCGCCGGACCAGCGGTCCTCCGGGACCTCCCGCACCGCGTCCCGCCCGTCGAGCAGGAGTTGCCAGAAATCGGCTACATCGGAAACTCGTCCCGGGAACCGGCAGCCGATCCCTACGACGGCAATGCCCTCGTTGGCGGTCGACTCGGCCTCGATCGAGGAGCTGTGCACAGAATCCATCGCATTACCTTCGTTTTGTAAACACACATCTATCGACCACGGCGGCAACGTCTCAGTTGTTGCCGCCGAGCCGATCAGGATCCGTATCGACCATTCGCGCGTGGCGTGGCGATGCGCGCGGGCGCGACATCATTCCCGTCGGCGAGGCGATATCGAGCAGGCTGTTGTTCAATGCAGGCGGTCATGTTCCCCCCTCGAGGAACATGACCGTCGAGTTGAGATGATCGCCAGCCGAATGACTTTCGGTAGACGGCCGGGCGAACTCGAACGCCGAGCCGTTGCCGACACCGCTGTCGGCGCTCTGCGAACGGACCTCGGCGGTCGCTCCGAGCCGTTCCAACGCCGAGCAGGCGGTGTGTCATCGGCAATGAGCGGGGTGGACCGGTCGGCGCGGGCGAACGTCATGCCATCGGGAGTCGTGCTGAACTTCCACATGATCGATGCCCCCTCACGCCTAGTGCCCAGAACCGCACTCATGGACCGAATTTAACGACCACAATCACTCATGTCAACACATCGGTGTGCATTGGTGTGCATCTATCTCTCATCGATGCGCATCCTGGAGGACCGTATCGCGGCAAGAACGACGCCGTAAGGGCATGATCTTGCTATTGCGCCCTCTCGTGAGCGGAGATGAGCAGTGATGCGTGTAGATGAGCAGTCAAGTGGTAGGATGCTTCCCATGGGCGACGAATTGGGCGCCAGCGAGACCGTGAAGCGTAATAAAGTCGAGTCGGCTGGACAGCGGTTCGGACGGCAGCTGAAGGCGTTCCGGCAGCGAAATCTTCCCGATGACCTGGTAACTCACCAGCACATCCACGACCTGGGCGGTCCCACTCGGAATGTCCAGTCCCGCATCGAGAGCGGGCAGGTCGACACGATCAGCGCGACCACCGAGGCGAAGTACAACCGGGCACTCGAGGCCCTCGGTCTGCCGACCGGGAGCGCGACCTCGGCGCTGTACCACGGCGGCACGCTGGTCCCTCCCGCTGACGAACGACCCGCCGCGGCAGTGCTGGTGGACGACGACGATGTCGAGAGCGGCGTGAGCGCGCTACAGAACCTCACGCGCAAGCATCGGTCCGTCGTGGATCTGGTGACCGAGCTCGACCGCCTCGGCATCGAGTTGAAACGGGCGCGCAGCCACACCGAGGGCTATCAGCTCATCTTCCCCAAAACGGCGATCGACCGGCTGCTTCAGGCGCTGCAAAATACCGCCGACCCCGGACATCCCGGGCACGAAGCCGACCGAGACGACAACCCACAGACGTAGTCGGCGCCAGCAGCCCGCGGACTCGATATGCCTGGGACACAGCGGATCGGGACCGATCGCGCTGGACGGCGTCGAGGTTCCTCGGCAGCCGTTGGGCAGGTTGCACGCCGACACCGCCTGAGACACAACAGATCCCGAGTTCGCCTCCGCCGCGGTGCACGATCAGCGGCGGTCGTCGGCTGTCTTCGTCAGTGCACCGGATGGGTCGAAACCTGCTCGGCGCCCCGACGTTTCGGCGTTCTACCTGCACTTGATCTTCCACCGCCGCTGCGGCGCAAGCCGTTCCAGCATTGCCGTTATCGATATCCGACCAGGTCAACGGCACAATCAATTCCCCTTGACCACACAATTACAACTACGCGAAGCGCGGGTGACAGGTAGGCTATTAGCCAGCCTGGCAAGTCGACGATAGTGACTCGACGTGTGTCGACATGCCGGCCACCTGAGGACATCCGGAACAATGGACAAGGTCGCGCTTCGGAGTTGAACCGGACGTCTTCGACGAAAACATTGCGCCGGCGGCAACGATGCCGCTGTTGTGCGCGATAACAAGGTGAAGATCTCCAGGTGCTCGGGGGAGGAAATCGTGAACGCATACGATCCGCATTCCGCCGGCCTCGACGCTGCAGCTCGCACCAGCGGTTATGCCGGCGAACCGGACACCATCGGCGCGGATCGCCTCACTCGGACGAGGAGGCAAGTGACATGTTGAGACTGTTCCGGCGAAAGGTCTCCACCCTCCGGTGGAACCCGACCCGAGGCAAGATCTCCACGCGCGCCCGCCTGCAAGCCGTGGTCGATCGTCTCGAACTTCCGGCCGACTGGACCATCGAGGAGTTCATCGCCTCGGTCGAACGGATGCGCGGGCGGCGAATCGTGCGATTACTGCTGCCGCCCACGGCTCCGGTCGGGCTGTGCGGACTGTGGTTGGCATGTAAGGGCTACGACGTGATTTTTCTGCGGCAGTCATCCGACCCCGCCGTCGAACTGCACGTGGCATTGCACGAGGTCAGCCATATGCTGCTGAATCACGGGCAGGACACATCGATCTCGGCGGTGGAGTGGTCGACGCTGACGAGCGGGGTGCCGCTGAACCATGAAATCGACCTGTCCACCGTGCGCGCCGCCCGGGGTGCGTCCAGCTACGCGTCGATCGAAGAGTATGAGGCCGAGCTGCTGGCGACCCTGATCGGCTTCCGGGCCAGGACGGTCGGACCGCGGCGAGACCCGATGTTGAAAGAGCTGTAGCGCACATGTGGCCGCATGACCACATGCCCGCCGGGCTCACCATCTCCGCGACGGTCTTCATCGTGGTCATCACGCTGATCCGGCTGGCGTTGACCCTGCACACGTCCATCTTCGGCTGCCTGATCAACACGTTGCTCGGCTTCGACGCGGCGGCCGCCTTCCTCCGCGAACCGGTCTTCGCCCGGCACGTGGCCCGGGTCATCCCCGGCGGCCTGCCCACGGTGTTCGATACCTGGCATTGGCTCACCGTCACCGCCTGGGCGTTCGGACTCGGGATGGCGCTGCTGCACGAGAACGGCCCGGTGCGCTACCGCGTCCAGTTCCGGATCGTGCTCGGACTGTCGGGGGCCATCGGCCTGGCCTTCCTGGCGCTCAGCGCACCGGCCCGGACTCACGACATGGCGTCCATCGCCGAGTACGGCGGGTGGCGGTACGGCATCTACATTGCGTTGTATTCGGCTCTGCCAGTGCTGGTTTCGTGCTATTACTATGTTTTGAAGATCAGGGGCACGGTGTGGCGGACGACCACCCTGTGGGAGCGCATCACGGTGGCCACCCTGGTCTGTTTCGGCATCGCCAGCTCGCTGCCCGTCTGCTTGATGGCGGTGTCCGCGATCGTGGACTTCGCGGGCGCGGGCAACCAATTCACGTACAGCATTTACAACACCGTCTCCGATGGCTTCGCCTCCGGTGAGCCCGGGCTGTTCATCTTCGTCGCCCTGGTCACGGTGTTCATCCCGTCCTCGACCCAGGCCGTCGTGCAACTGCTGCGGCTCGATGGTGAATCACGTGTCGCGCGCAGGATTTATCCGATGTGGCGGGACCTGACGTCCGCCGCACCCCAGGTGGTGTTCCAGCTGAAAAGAGCGGACAGCTGGAACGTTTCACCGCAGGAGCGGCTGCACCGCAGGCGGATGGAGATCCACGATGCGGCCGAGATCGTGGCCAGATACGTGCTGCCGCTGCCGACCGCGGTCGACGAATTGATCGAGACGACGGTCGACGAGGACGACCAGGAACACCTGCGCATGGTCGCCGAACTGGTCATGGCGGCGCAGCGGCTCGCCGACGGCGGTGGTGAACCGACCGGGGCCCCTGCCGCACGCGGCGCCGACGTGCCCGACGAGCAGACGATGCTTCGGCTGTGGCAGCCCGCGAAGGTGCTGCTGCACACGACCAGCGTCACCGCTACCCAAGGTACGCGCGCCTACGCATAGCTTCACTGCATGAACATTTTTCTGTACGTCATGCGCTCCCCTGTGGTGTAATCGTGTCGGTTCTATCGTCGGCATCGATGCCGTTGTCGAAGTCGGCAGCATGTGAAGGGGAACAATGGCATCCATCGATCCGGTGAGCCCGGCGCATCCGAACGTCCTCATCGTCGGCACCGGATTGGCCGGTATCGGGATGGCAATCAAACTACTGGAAACGGGCGAACGCAATTTCGTCGTGCTGGAGAAGGCGGACGGCGTCGGCGGCGTCTGGCGCGACAACACCTATCCCGGATGCGGTTGCGACGTCATGTCGATGATGTATTCGTATTCGTTCGCGCCGAACACCGACTGGAGCAGGTTGTATGCCGGCCAGCCGGAGATACTCGATTACATCCGGCGGGTCGTGAAGGACTACGAGCTCGAACCGTATATCCGATTCCAATCCGAGGCAGTGTCCTACGAATTCGATGACGACAGCGACCGATGGGTGGTGCGCACCGCGGACGGCGACGAATATCGCCCGCGCACCGTGGTCGCCGCGCACGGCGCACTGCACCAGCCCTACATCCCGGATTTCAAGGGCCGCAACAGCTTCACCGGCACGGTGTTCCACTCCGCCCAGTGGGATCATTCGGTGGATCTCACCGGCAAACGGGTCGCGGTCATCGGCACCGGCGCCAGCGGCATGCAGCTCGCGCCCCAGATCGCCGATGCCGCAGCACATGTCGCGGTGTTCCAGCGCAATCCACACTGGGTGCTGCCGAAAATGGATCGCCCCGTCAGCAACACCGAGCTACGCCTGTTCAAGGCCTTCCCCGGCCTGATGCGGATCTACCGCACCGGCTCGTTCCTGATGCACGAGGCGCCGGTCTTCGGCTACTTCCATCCCCGGTTGAACTTCCTGCTCAAACGGTTGTCGCTGCATCATCTGCGCAAGCAGGTGCCCGACCCGGAACTGCGCGAAAAGCTCACTCCCACCTACACGTTCGGCTGCAAGCGAATCCTGTTCTCCAGCGATTTCTATCCGGCCCTGCAGCGACCCGATGTCGACCTGGTGACCGCCGACATCGACGAGTTCACCGAATCCGGGATCCGCACCGCCGACGGCGAACTGCACGAAGTAGACGTGGTCATTCTCGGCACCGGCTTCGCCACCGACAATCGTTGTGCCACAGAGCACATCGTCGGCCGGGACGGACTCACCATCCAGGAGGCCTGGCGCGACGGCACCGAGGCCTACCTAGGAATGACCGTCGCGGGTTTCCCGAACTTCTTCATGATCATGGGCCCGAACTCCGGCGGTGGCGCGGTGTCGATCCTGTTCATGATCGAAGCCCAGGTCCGCTACATCGCCCAGTGCCTGCGCATGATGGATAAGAGCGGTTCGACCCGCCTCGAGGTGAACAACGGTGTCCAACGCGACTTCAACCACTGGCTGCACAGCAAACTCACCAGATCCGTCTGGGTAACCGGCGGCTGCCACAGCTGGTTCCTCGACCACACCGGCCGCAACCGCCAGTCCTGGCCGGGCACCGGCACCAGCTACTGGCGCGCCACCCGGCACCCCCAACCCGAAGCCTTCGAGCTTTCCGGCGCGGGCAAGTAGTAGTCGCCGCCCCCGACGCCGGGGGCACGGCAACTTCAGTCTGTTCGGTTGCCGCCTCTGTTCCTAACCTTGCTGTCGACACCGCGGCCGTTCCGGCGGCGTGCACCTCGACAGAATGGCGACCGATGACCATCAGGATCACGAATAGTGTTGCGGCAGGCGTGATTGCGCTCGGCATGCTGGCCGCCGCCGGCCAGGCTGCGGCCGAGCCGGGCCTGCCCTTGGAGCAGCCGACGAGCACGGCTCCCGGCGCAGCCCCGGTGGACGACTCCGGCACCGGCTCCTCGGCGGCACTGACCAAGCTCCTCCTCAGCATGTCCGCCGGCACATCGTGCCCGAACCCCTACGGCTGCAACGGCCACTGATCGTCGTCAGCGCACACGGCGGCTGCCGTCGCCGGGTCTCCGGCATGGGATCATCTCGTCGGTGACATCCCGCTGCCGGTGTCACTTCCCGCTGCGGGCCGAGTCTGCGCCGCATCATTTCGCGCTCGACGTCGAGTCACCAGCCAGCCGAAGCCCGCCGCCAGGGGAAAGATCGCGACACCGTATACCGCTGCGGGGATGGCCATTTCAGTGCTGTCCAACACGCTGATGGCGATCGTGATGGCGATGACGCCGTTGTGGATGCCGACTTCCATCGAGCAGGCGATCGCCTGGCGGCCTTCGACGCCGAGGACGCGGGGCACGACGTAGCCTACGGTCAGGCTGATCAGGCAGAACAGGATCATCGCGACGCCGACTGCCCGGATGTACGGGATGATGTCGGCGCGTTGGTCGACCATCGTCGCGGTGATCACGAGGGTCAGGGTGAGCGCGGAACCGATGCGCACGGGGCGGTCCATCCGATCCGCGAAGCTTGGCGACCACCGGCGCACCAGCATGCCGAGCGCGACCGGGATCAACACGATCGAGAACACCTGCACGACCTTGCCGAACTGCAACCCGACGGCGGCCGCGCCGCCAGGGTCGAAATAGTCGATGGCGAGGTTGGTGACCACCGGTACGGTGCCGACCGCGATCACCGCATTGACCGCGGTGAGTGAGACATTGAGCGCGACGTCGCCGTGGAACAGGTGGCTGAACAGGTTCGCCGCCGTCCCACCGGGCGATGCCGCGAGCAGCATTACACCGATCGCGAGCAGCGGCGACGGATCGAACAGCAGAACCAGACCGAACGCGGCCAGCGGCAACACCACCAGCTGACACCCCAGCGCGATGGCGACCGCCTTGGGGCTTTTCGCGATTCGCGTGAAGTCGTGCACGGTGAGCGAAAGCCCGAGACCGAACATGATCACTATCAAAACCACGGGCAGCCCGACAGAAACCAGCGCAGAGTCCATGGTGTCCTCGCCATTCGATCGAATCCACTCGATCATCGCGCCTTGCGACGCTACGCGCGGAGACAATCACCGAAAACCCCCCACCAGGGGTATCCGGGTTCGGCGAATCTTGTTCAGGATATGGCAGTTCCGGCAATAATGCAGACGGTGCATGTCTGCATGTAGTGACCGCCAGAGCGGTTCAGCGGGGCGGTCGAAGGATCTTCAACGCGGCCTTCATGATCGGGCCGGGCACGCGATCGCGCATATCCAGCGCCGCCGCCGCGGCTTTGCTACGTACTTCGGTGCCGCGGCCGAACATTTTGTTCAGCGGGCCACCCGACGGCTCCAGATCGACGTGCAGTGGCGGCCTGCCCTCGGCCGCGCCGAGCGCGTGCGATATGACGACACGCTGGATCTCGCTGGTGCCCTCGAAGATGGTGTACAACTTCGCATCTCGGTACCATTTCGCCACCGGATGGTCGGTGATGTAGCCCCAGCCGCCCAGCGTCTGGATCGCACGCTCGGTGGCTTTCACCGCCACTTCACTGGCCGCCAGTTTCGCCATCGACCCCTCGCCGCGCTCGAACGGCACACCGCTGGCCGCCATCCAGGACGCCCGCCACGTCAGCAGCCGCGCGCCATCGATCTGCGTGGCCAGGTCCGCGATCGGGAAGGCGACGCCCTGATTGTCGATGATCGGCGCACCGAAGGCCTCGCGGTGGTTCGCGTAGGTGGTCATGTATTCCAAGGCGGCCCTGGCGATTCCTAGCGCCTGCGCGGCAACCATCGGACGCGTCTGCTCGAACGTCCCCAGTGTCACCGAACCCGACCGGCCACCGCTGCGCACCGCCTCCCGCCGTTTGGCCAGCGAATGCTCCAGCTTGTCCACTCCCCCGAGCAGATTCTCCGCCGGTACGCGCACGCTGTTGAACTTCAACTCCGCCGTATGCGATGCGCGGCAACCCATCTTGTCGAGTTTGCGCACCAACTCCAACCCCGGCGTGCCACCCGGCACCACGAACAACGCCTGCCCTCGATGCCCCAGCTCCTCATCCACCACCGCGTTCACCACATGCACATTGGCGATACCGCCATTGCCGATCCACATCTTGTGACCGTCGATCACCCAGTCGTCACCATCCCGGACCGCCCGGGTACGCAGATTGCGCACGTCGCTACCACCCTCGGGTTCCGAGATAGCGAGTGCCGCAAGCTTCAAGTCCCCCGGCGTACCGAAACATTCTGGCGCCCACTGCAACATCTGCTCCGGCGTCGCCGCCTGTCCGATCGCGGACAACGCCAACGCGGGCATCACAATCGCCAACCCGATCCCCGCACACCCCCAGAACAATTCCTCCATGAACATCGGCAACGACAATCCCGACGGATCACCGATCAGATCGCGATAGAACAACGGACTATAGAACCCCCGCTCAGCCGCCTCCTCCAGCACCGGCCATGGAAACTCCTGCGCCCGGTCATACTCGGCCGCGACCGGCCTGACGCAGTCTTCCGCAAACTCATGCGATCGCTTGGCCAGGTCATGCTGCGCCGCCGTCGGTGTCAGGTCAAAAGTCACGCCTTCGCGATACCCAGCCGACGCCGATCGACACAGATTCGCTGTCGTCCAAATATCCGACACGAAACTCCCGCCCAGCAGTACACACTTGAAGCCTGTTTCCGACGTCGGCCATCGAGGAGACCCTGATGACTCGGACAGTCCGGTGGACGCTGGGCATCAGCGCAATCGTCCTCGCGGTCGCGGTCGCTCTGATCGTGCTGCTGCCGCGCAGCGACGCCCCATCGACAGCGACCGGTTCCAGCACTGCTGCGGGACCCGACTCACCGGGCAAGCCAGTCGACGCCCGATCCAATACCCCAAAGATCACCACCCTCACCCCTTTTGACGCCCAAGGAGCACCAACCACCGGTTGGGAGGTCGACGACAAGGCCGGATCCACACCGATCGACTGCTCCTACAACGAACCCTCCCCCAGCGCGTCCACAGACAACATCCTCCTGTGTGCGCCGAGCGCCGCCGCAGCCGACAGCTGCACAACAGTGCCCACCAAACCAACAGCACTGTGCCTGATAGACCCCTTCAACAACCACCTGACCCGCTACGCCACCACCACCGTCCGCACAGGTGTCGTCCACGCCCCCCAAACCCCCCAGCCCATCGCCCTGATCCTCGACAACGGCACCAAATGCCGCCTCCGCAACGGCGGCTCCTGGTCCTCCCCCGAAGCCAACCCCACCTACGTCGGCTACTACTTCTGCCCGGGCAACGGCTTCCAAGCAATCTGGGCCCCACCATCCGGCCCCGCCATCACCCAACAACCCACCGGCTGGACCGTCCAACTAGGCGCCGAACGCGGCCCCCTGACCCAACACCAAGTAACCGAAGCCTTCTACGTCGCCATCAGCCACTGACGGCCGGTCGGAAAGCGGCCTCCCTGGCCAGGGACTTGGTTGTTGTACGAGAACGCGATCAGCGACGTAGGTGATCGAGCGCGGCGGCGGCCGCATTGGCGCCGCACATACCGTGCGCGCCGGGTCCCGGCGGGGTGGCCGCCGAGCAGATGTACATGCCGGGCACGCCGATGCTGTACGGCGACAGCGTGATTCGCGGACCGAAAACCAGCTGCCGGATGTCCTTGGACCCGGTCATGATGTCCCCGCCGACATAGTTGGGGTTGTACGCGGCCATCTGGGTGGTGCTGCGGACGGTGTAGCCGACGATGCGCTCCCGGAAGCCGGGCGCGAACCGTTCGATCTGGGCGGCGATAGCGTCCGTCGCGTCACCGGTATACCCGTTGGGCACGTGCGCGTAGGTCCACAGCGGGTGCACGTTGCCTACCGAACGCTGCGGGTCGGCCAGGTACTGCTGGCCGACCAGGACGAGCGGCCGTTCCGGCATGCGCCCCGCGTGCACATCGCGTTCGGTGGCAGCCAATTCGGCATAGTCGCCGACGACGTGCACCGTCCCGGACCGGCGCGCCGCCCGATTGGTCCACGGCACGCCGCCCTCGACGGCGAAGTCGACCTTGAAAGCACCGGGCCCTCGACGAAATCGCCGGTAGGCGTTGGCAATTCGCGGTGGCAACCGTTCACCGAGAATCCCGGCCACCGCATCGGGCGCCAGGTCGAACATCGTCACGTCGGCGGCGGGCAGCTGAGCGGCCGCCTCGATCCGGGTGCCGGTCTCGATCTTGCCGCCGAGATCGGTGAGCAGCGCGGCGAGCGCGTTGGTGATCGCCTGCGAGCCGCCCGCCGCGACCGGCCACCCGTGCCGATGCCCGGCGGTGATGATGCCGAGCCCGACGGCCGAGGTCAGCGGGTTGTGCAGCGGCCGGAAGGCATGTGCCGCAATGCCGCCGAACAGCGCGCGGGCCTCGTCGGTCCGGAAGACCCTGGCCAGCGTGGCGGCGGGCAGGACGGTCGGCATACCGAACCGGGCCAGGGCCCGCCGCCCACTACCGTCGCGGTGGTCATGCCACTGCTCCGCGTCCGTGCTCCTGCTCGCCGCGCACCTGCTGCCGCGCCGTACGAGTCCAGTTGACCGACAACGGGATCGCGCCGTTGGACAGCCACGGCTGCTCCACGTCCGACACCTGCCAGGCGCCCCGCTCGGTCACGCCGAGCGCCGCGTCGATGACCTGATAATGCTGCATTCTGCTCCCCCCAGGCCTGCGATTCTACCCAGACCACCACGGCCTCACCAGGTTCGAACTGCGCCTCGCGCCGCACCGCGGCGATGAACTCGGCATTGTGCAGACCACCAGGGTGGATCCGATCATAAATCGGCTCTGGCAACGTGGCAGCTTCCCCTTCGAAATCGTCCCCGGGCTACGGGATCTCGGGTTGGCGGGCCTTCCCTCTCGCGGATATGGCTGTCCTGGAAGCACTTTCCTACTCGACGATGGCCCTATGCGGGCATTCGGGAGATGAATACCCGCATAGTCGGCCGGGCCATCACGGGACTCGGCGCCTTCGTCTGACGGTCCGCTATTCGGTGAACGCGACGGCACCGGAGGGGCAGATGTCGGCCGCCTCGCGGACGGCCGCCGCATCGGCCGCGTCCGGGTCGGTGTCGAGCACCTTGACCAGGCCGTTGTCATCGTCCTGATCGAAGACGCCGGGTGCGGTCAGCGCACAGAGTCCGGCGCCGATGCACACGTTTCGGTCGGCGGTTACTCGCATGTGGTCTCCTTTCGTGCTCGGCGCGGTCACCAGGTCACCGGGAGTTCGTTGACGCCCTGAATGGTGGTGCCGGGCCGCAGTTTCAGTTGTTCCACCGGCACGGCCAGGCGCAGTGTCGGGATGCGTTCGAACAGCGACGCGAGGATTATCTCGAGTTCCAGGCGGGCCAGGTTCTGGCCGAGGCACTGGTGCACACCGTAACCGAACGCGATGTGGTGGCGGGCCGAACGGTGCACGTCGAAGGTGTCCGGCTCGGCGAATACCGCACCGTCCCGGTTGGCGATCGCATTGCTGACGATCACGCCTTCGCCCGCCTTGATCACCTGTCCGTCGATCTCGATATCGGCCTTCGCGAACCGGCCGCCCGCGCTATCGGCGATGGCCAGATAACGCAGCAGCTCCTCGACCGCGCCTGGGATCAGCGTGGGGTCGGCGCGCAGGGCGGCGTGCTGGTCCGGATGCTCCAGCAGGGTGATCACCGACAGCGAGGTCATCGACGCCGTGGTCTCGTGGCCCGCGACCAGCAGCAGGATCGAGTTCGACACCAGTTCCTCGCGGTCGATCTCACCGTGCGCCAATTGATCCGTGACCAGGGCGGAGAGCAGGCCGGGGCCCGGTTCGGCCTGTGACTTGGTGAGCAGTCCATCCAGGTAGACGGCCAGTTCATTGCGCGCGGCGATCGCGTCCTCGGCGGTCGCCGACTGTACGAGCCGTCTGCTCGCGTCCTGGAACAGTGCGTGGTCCTCGTACGGCACGCCGAGCAGTCGGCAGATCACCATGGACGGCACCGGCAGCGCAAACTGGCTGACCAGGTCGGCCGTCGGGCCCGCGGCGAGCATGTCGTCGATGAAGCCGTGCACGATCTTTTCGATGTCGGCGCGCATGCCCTTGACGCGTTTCAGGGTGAATTCGCTGATCAGCATCCGTCGCTTGGCGCCGTGTTCCGGCGGATCGAGGCTGATGAAGGCGGGCGGGGTCTTCTGGAAGGTCTGGAAACGCGGCGAGGTGGCCGGGAAGTCGACGTGTGTCCGATCGGACGACAGCCGCGGGTCGGCGAGTAGAGCGCGGGCGGTCTCGTGCTTGGTGACCACCCAGGCCGGGCGGCCGTCGAAGAGGGTCACTCGCCGCAGCGAACCCGCTTCGTCTCTTAGTCGGGTGTACTGCTCGGGTAGGTGGTACGGGCAGGTGCGGTCGCTCGGAAAGGTGGGAGCGTTGTCGGTACGGGGTGGCGCAACAGTGTCAGTCATCGGTTCCCCTCGAGTTCGTAAGATACTCTTGGTACTCTATTTTCAGGTTAAAGTGTCTTCGCAAGTGACGCAACGTTTTTCAGGAGTCCGGTTTCCAGTGAAAGTCCAGCAATCCGTCGACGCGACGGACGAATACCGCAGAGGCACGCGTCGGCGCGGCGAGGAACTGGAGCGCGCCATCCTGACGGCGACGCTGGAAGAACTTGCCGCCGTTGGCTACCCGGGGCTGACCATGGAGCGGGTCGCCAACCGGGCGCGCACCAGCAAGACCGTGCTCTATCGTCGGTGGGCCGGGCGCGCCGAATTGGTGATGGACGCGTGCAAGATGGGCGGCATCTCGAATGTCGATGTCCCCGATACCGGTTCGCTTCGCTCGGACGTGATCGCCCTGCTGCGCCGGGTGTCGGACACCATGGACACGCCGTTCGGCGGCATCATGCGCGGCCTGCTCGCCGAGATGACGCGCGACCCGGAGCTCGGCAGGTTCATCCGGGAACGGGTGCACAAGGTCGGCCCGACGTCGATCTACGCCGTGCTGGAGCGCGCGGTCGAACGCGGCGAGGTCGACCGGGCCGTCCTGGACTCGCGGCGGGCCACGGTGGCGACCGATCTGCTGCGCAATCACTTCCTATTGTTCGGCACGCCGGTCGGGGATGACGTCATCATCGAGATCGTCGACGATGTGTATCTGCCGCTGGTGCTGCGTCCGGGCGGTGAATAGAGCCTCTTGGCATTCGAGATCGCTGCCGATGGGTGATGTAGTGGTCGCGACGGCTCGATCGCGCACGTCGGCCACTTTCAATGTGCAATTCCCGGAAGGAATTTTGTCACATCTGGGCTCCGGCATGTTCAACTGCCGACCGTACCGTCACAGTGGTAGTGGCGGACGGAGATCCCATGCTCGATCCACGACTCAGAACCGCATGGTTGGCGAACGTAGCGGCCGGCGCGGCCGCGGTGACCGTGCAGAGGCCGTTCTATCCAGCGCCGAGACTCGCCCTGATACGTGCCGATTCGGTTCGGGCACAACGAGATTCGATGGATGCCTCGGACCTCGAACTGGTCACGCTAACCGATAGTTCCGCAATATTCACCTGGACGAGCCGAGCCCGCGATCACACCGGACGTATGCGCCCGGTGCCCGCCGACACCGAGGTCCGGGTCGCGCCCGCGGATGGCCTCGGTGCGGCGCGGACCCGCTATCTCGACTCCCGGGCCACCGCCTACCACTACGCGGAGATCGACGGCCTCGAGCCGGGACGCGCCTACCGGTTCGAGGCCTACTCGAACGGCCGTCGCGCCGTGCCCGCCCGCACCCTGGTGACCAGGCGATCCGGCTCCCCCGAATCCACCGGCGTCTTCACCACCGCGACACCCCCACCGGGCCAGCTGTTGCGCACCATCGCGCTCGCCAACGACGTCCACTATGGCGAGCACACCAGCGGACTCATCGTCAGCGGCATACCCACCGGCCTGCGCCACGACACCTTGCACTACCCGGAGTTCATGCTCGACGCTCTGCTCGACGACGTACGCAGCCCCGACCGCGCTGCCGACCACCTCATCCTCGCCGGCGACCTGACCGACTCCGGCACCCTCGACCAATCACGTGCGATACGAGCACGATTGGACTCCTGGGGCGAACTCGGCCGCGACTATTTCGTCTGCCGCGGTAACCACGACAAACCGGAACGACACCGCGGTCGAACCCAAGACCACTGGGGCAGCGTCTTCCACAGCCGCCAGCGACTCGTCGAATACCACCTAGGCGGCCTACGCCTCATCGGCCTCGACACCACCCGCCTCACCGGCTCCGGCGGCACCATCGTTGTGCCGCAACGAGATCGACTGCGCGAAATCCTCGCTGCCGACCCCCACCGCCCCACCTTGATATTTGGTCACCACCCCGTGACTTCCCATGCGGCAGTGAGCAATCCAGGCGGCCCCGGCTTCGTCCTCGACCCCTCCAACGCCGCCGCCCTACACACCCTCTACCGAAACGCCCCCGGCGTATTCCTGCACCACAGCGGCCACACCCACCGAAACCGGGTAAGCCGCCCCAACATCGGCATCAACGTCGAATTCTTGGAGGTAGCCGCAGTCAAGGAATACCCAGGCGGCTACCTACTCCTGCGCCTCTACGAAGGCGGCTACACCGCCAACTTCTACAAAACCCGCTCCGACGCCGCCCGCACCTGGAGCACCAGAACCCGCCGCCAATACCTAGGCCTACACCCCGACCACGCCCTGGGCAGCTGCACCGACCGCAACCACACAACCCACCGCGACTTCTCCGGCTTGACGGCAGCATGAAATATGCTCCGGCATAACATTATTCAGTCGCCCGACAGCATGGCCGAGCGGCTGGATCCAGCCACTTTCGCGGGCTTTGAGGGCGGCTTCGTAGCGGTTGGCTACCGCTAGTTCGGCCATGGCGGAGGAGAGGTAGTTGAGTTGTCCATGGAACAGGCATGACAAAAGTCATCAGGACTGCACGATCGAATGTCGGCGGGGTACGGTGGCCGGGTCGGAAAGTGCCGCGCGGCGGGCGAATTCGATGACGCCGAGCAAGGCTGCGTCCGCGCCGAGGAGCGCGCGGGTGACGTCCGGTTCCGCAGTGGGCACCAGCGCGCGTCGGCCGGAGAACTGGTGTCGGATCACCGGATCCAGCCATGGAAACCATTGCGCCAATGTGCCTCCCAGGATCACCTCGTCGAGATCGAGCAGCGAGGTGATCGACAGTATCGCGGTGCCCAGTGCCCGTCCGGCAATGTCCACTGCTGCGAGCGCTTTCCCCTCTGCGCGTTCGAGCGCCCCGACGAGTAGGTCGGCGGCGGGCCCGAGTCCGTTGTGCCGCAACACATCACCGAGTCCGGCGGCGGTGAGCACCGCCTCGGGACCCGCGTAACACACCAAACAGCCGTGCGCACCGCATACACAGGCCGGTCCATCGATGGCGACGGGCATGTGGCCCGGCTCCCCGGCAATGCCGTGGCTGCCGGTGTGCATGCGCCCGTCCAGTACCACGCCACCACCGATACCGGTGCCCGCCGCGATGTAGACCACGCCGCGTGGGCGTCGCGGGTGTGCGTGGTATTCGGCCAGTGTGGCGGCGTTCGCGTCGTTGATCACGTCGATCGGACAGGTCACCTCCGGGAGCCTGGCGGCGATCAGCGCCCGCAGCCGGACCGGTCGCAGCCAGCCGAAATCCGGTGCGGCGAGCACGGTTTGGGCCTCGTCGTCACCGACCGGTCCCGCCATCGCGACCGCGACGCGGACCAATTCGGCATCAGGCGATGCCGCGTTTACGCCTTGCCGCACCGCGGCGGCGATCGCGTCCGCCATCGACGCGGGTACTCCGGCAGCCCCGTAATGCGGCGTGGCGTCACGCCATACGATCGTGCCCGCGAGATCGGCGACAGCCACCCGGAGTTGTTCGGAACTGATCTGCACCCCGATGGTCGCCGCGCGCTGCGGAATCATCCGGAGCAGCCGGCGCGGCCGACCCCGTCCGCCGCGATTCAGTACGCCGTCCTCGGACACCAGTCCACGCGCCGCGAGGTCGGTGACCATCGTGGTGACCGAAGCATGTGACAGTCCCGTGGCCGCGGCGATCTCGGTGCGCGCGCAGGGCCCGTGTTCGGCCACGTGCCGCAGCACCAGTCCCAGATTGCGTCGCCGCACGGCCACCGAATCGTGTGCCTCTCGTATCGCCACACCATCGAGACTATGCAGGTCAAGAATTTTTTCAACCATTGACATATTCCGGCCCTGGTCGCGAACATACCGGTGATCGCACGAATCGAATCGAGGTCGCGATGCCGAATGCGCACATCAAACGCCGAATGGTCCTGCTCGGAGCGGGTGCCCTCGCGGTGGCGGCCGCCTGCTCGACCGAGCGCTCCAGCTCCGACGTCGTCCGGACGACCTACGGTCCGGTCCGTGGCAAGCGCCGCGACACCGGCATCGCCTTTCTCGGCGTACCGTTCGCCCGGCCGCCGGTCGGCGAGCTGCGATTCGCCGCGCCGGCACCGCCCGCACCGTGGACCGAAACCCTGGACTGCACCGCGTATGGGCCCACCGCGCAGCGCAAGCCGATGGGCGAGGTGACGACCATCCCGGAGCCGAGCGTCCCGGGCGACGCCATCCTCAGCGTGAACGTCTTCACCCCCGACCCGTCCGCGCGCGGCCTGCCGGTGCTGGTGTGGATCCATGGCGGCGGGTTCGTCGCGGGCAGTCCGGCCAGCCCCTGGTATGACGGCGCGGCGTTCAATCGTGATGGCGTGGTGGTGGTTTCGGTCGGCTACCGGCTCGGGATCGACGGCTTCCTGCACTTGGAAGGCGCTCCCGACAACCGCGCCGTGCTCGATTGGATCGCAGCCCTGCAGTGGGTACGCGACAACATCGCGTCATTCGGTGGCGATCCCGCCAAGGTCACCGTCGCCGGTCAGTCCGCGGGTGGCGGCGCGGTCTGGGCGCTGATGGCCACCCCCTCCGCGCGCGGGCTGTTCCGCGCTGGAATCTGCGCCTCGGGCGCGGTAACCCAGCCGAACGACCATGCTGCCGGACTCGCCGTGGCCGACCTGTTCACCCGGCGCACCGGCGTGCCCGCGACCGCCGCCGCACTGCGCGCCCTGCCCGAGAACACGGTGCTCGATATGCAGGACAAGCTCCAAGCGCCCGGGCCGGGCAGCGATACCGTGCCGATGCTCGGCCTGGCCCCGTTCGCCGACGGCAAGCTGATCCCCGAAGCGACGCCGGCCATGCTGAAAGGCAGTGCAGGCGGCGATATTCCGCTGATGCTGGGTTTCACCCGGCACGAGTTCAACATGGCGGCAACGATGCTGGCGCAGAACCCGGCCGCAGCGGCCGCCAGCCCGATCGCGCAGGCCGGGAACGGCGTCGACCTGGACGCCTACCGCGCCGCCTATCCCGGCGCCGACGCGACCGAACTCGCCGGACAGGCCATCAGCGACACCATCATTCGCGGCCCCTCCTACCAGGTCGCCGAGGCGCGCGCCCGACTGAACCAGCCCACCTGGCTCTACGAATTCGTCTGGACCTCAACGGCTCCCATGTTCAACGGAATGGCGGCGCACTGCCTCGACCTACCGTTCGCCTTCGACCTGCTGCGCGCGCCCGGCGTCACCGAGGCCGAGGGGGCCGCGCCGCCCCAGGCACTAGCCGACGCGATGCACGCGGCCTGGGTCGGCTTCATCAAAGACACCGCCCCCGGCGCGAATTGGCCCCGCTACACGCTGGACAAGCGGCAGACCATGATCTGGTCCGACCGAAGCCATCTCGAATCCGACCCGTTCGCCCAGCAACGCCGAATCTGGACTTGACGAAACGCGGTTGCTTTCGCGACAACGGGGTACCTCCGGGGCACTATCAGGAGGTTTCACCATGTTGGCGATAGCTGCCGCCGTCTCGTTCGCGCTCGCTCTGCTCTTCGATCTGACCAAATCCACCCTCGGCGACACCGTCACCGCAGGCACCCTCACCACTCTCGGACTACTGCTCATTGCGCTGCACCTCGCCGGTGTCGGCACCGGAAGCCGCTCGTTCAACTTCCGCCGCACCCGCCGGTAAGCGACTGCAATTCCGGCTCGGCACAACGCAATCGGTGATCAATGCAACGGTTGCCCGGCTTCGTCGTCGGCTCGCTCGGTTGCCACGAGCCGACGACGAGGCGCCGGGAAGAATCGACTGGTGACGGCTTGGTAGCCGGCGTAGTCGGACCGCGACTTCAGGCTGTAGTGCTCTGCGGGAACAGCACCGGTGTAGTAGACCAACGTGTTGTAGAGCGCCCTGGAGATGCCGAACAGGCCGACCAGCGTGATGATCCACACCACGATCGAGGTGTCGGAACGTCGGTCCAGCAGCGTCGGGAGCACGAGCAGGATCAGCGCGTTCCACTGCATCCATTGACCGAAGTAGTTGGGGTGTCGGCTGAATCGCCACAGCCCGACATCACAGCTGCGCCGGATCCCCTGCTGTCGGCTCAGCGCACCGAAGCGGGCCTTCTGCCAATCCGCCAGTGATTCCATCCCGTAGAACAGTCCCCAGACGACCAGCGCGACGATCTCCACCGGACCGAGGGAACGCGAACCGGCGGCGGCGAGTAGCGCTGGAATGGCGAGGATGCCCATGTTGGCCACGCCCTGCAACATGATCTCGACCAGTATCGACAGTCGTTCGCTGCGCAAACCCGCACGCGCCCAACGCCTTCGCTGATAGCGGTAACGCGCCATCTCCTCGGTCAGTCCGCCGGTACCGACCAGCCGCACCGCCCAGATGCCCATCCGGCCGCCCATGGCCAGATAGATGACCGCGACGGCCAGCGTCAACGGGGAACTGAGGTCACCGAACACGAGGGTCAGCACGCCGAGTGCCGCCAGACCCCACGGCCAGGCCAGGTCGACGTAGGTCATGAATCCGGTGCGATAGGCGGGCACACACGCCATCGCCACGAAGATCACCAGTTGCACCACCAGATTGGTCACCGCGAACGCCCGCATATCCGACTGCCACGCCAACGCAGTAAATACGCCCGCGGCAGCAAGGTAATGCGCGATTCGCGCTTGGGTCACCGACATCGGCTTCCCCTTCCTTCCTTGGATGAGACACCTATGGTTACGTGTCTCCGATAGTTGAGACACTAGATGCATGGTGTCCCAGTCGCAAGGCGGGTGTATAACTAATCGCTGGAGATAAGAGCAGCCCAGGTGGTCATCGGCTAGCCTGGCGCTAAACTTGTGTGAGACACTCACTAGGTGATGTCTCAGCAGCCGGCCCCTTTCGCATCGGACGATCCGCTGCTCACGGTCGCGATCGCGATGTTCGAACGCGACGGCTGGATCGACCTGCGCTTCCTGGCCAAGGCGGCCGGCATCGGCCGGGCCACGCTGTATCGCCGATACGGGGACCGCGACCGAATCCTCGGCGAGGTCGTCTGGGCCTTGGCGGCACCGAACATCGCGACCATGCGTCCGAAATTCCGGGGCCGCGGCGTGGACGGCGTCGTCGAAATGATCGGCAACCTACTGCACACCAGCGCCGCACATCACGGCATGCGCACCTTCGTCGCCCAGCACACCGACACCGCCCTGCGGGTGATGACCTCCCAGCACGGCGTCATCCAACAGCGGTTCATCGCCGGCATCGCCGACACCATCCGCCGGGAAATCGGCGAACCCCCCGACATCGACGCCACCACCCTGGCCTACGCGATCACCCGGCTCGGCGAATCCTTCTACTACCGCGAACTCATCACCGGCGACCCGCCCGATATCGACGCCGCCACCGTGATCATCCGCCGACTCCTCACCTACCCCACCGTATGACCTCATCCGGTGAAGGATGATTTCGTCCGTTTCAGTGCAGGCGACTTCCCTCGGTCCCGCGCTCGAGCGGGTTCAATAGCAAGGATGAACGCTCGCGACTTGCGCCGTGACGCGCTACACAATCAGCAGGAACTGCTTCGCGCAGCGACGGCTGCGTTTCATCGCGAAGGTCTGCGTGTGCCGATGGCGACGATCGCCGCCGATGCCGGCGTCGGAATCGGCACCCTCTACCGACATTTCCCCACCCGTGAAGACCTTTTGAGCCACCTGACCCACCGCTCCTTCGAGCAGGTGCTCGCCAATGCCGAAGTGGCCGAACGCGAAGGCGCGACTCCGGCCGACCGCCTCGAACTGTTCATCGACGCCGCCATCCGCCAACGCAACGAACTCGTCCTGCCCCTCAACGGCGGACCACCGGTCACCGCCCCCGAGACCGCCGCCCTTCGCGAACAGATCTACAGCCACGTGCAACGGATCATCGACCAAGGCATTGCCGATGGGACACTGCGCCCTGGCACCACCCACGACGAGATCATCGCTTTCGGCGCCTTGGTCGCCCAGCCTCGCCCCACCGACCCCGAGTGGGACGCCACCTGCCGCCGCCTGGTGACCATCTACCTACGCGGCATCCGCCGAGATCCCTGAACCCTTGCAGTGGGCCGGGCTTCCGGTCCGAGGCGGCGGGAAACCGGTGGTGGGCAACCGAATACGCGCATACCGTAGCGGTAGAACCCATTTCGGAATTCTCGAGGAGCTGATCGTGGTCGCACGATCTCGGTCATCGATCTCCGCGAGATGCAGGTGACGGCCACCGAACCGGTCGGCGACGGACCGCACGGTCTGGTCTACCTCTGCGCCGACGACACGACCGGGTAAATCCACGCTCGGCGACCCGCGCCTATCGACACCAGGATGCGGCATGCCGTGGATTACAGATTGGGCGTACATGCCAATTCTGGTGTGCTGTCGGGATCCAGCGCGCGCAAGGTGATCGTGGCCACCCGTGGCGAATAAGGCAGGCCGTTGTGTGTGGACGTGTCGAGCGGGCAGCCGTCCTGCAGCAGGACGTTGTGCACGATGGCACCCGGCCCCTCGGTCAGATAGGTGGCGTAGAACGGCGTGCTCACCTCGTCGTATCGGGTGGCGATCACGGTGTATTCGACCCCGGGAACGGTGTCGCCGTCCGCGTTCAACTGCATGAGGTAGGGCGAGCCGGATAGTTGCTCGAGGCCCCCGGGGCCGATGAACTCCTGCAACAGCGGCAGAAAGCCCGAACTCAGGTGCTGCTGGACAGCGACGGCGAGGCTACCCAGTCCGAGCAGCGTTGTGCCGTGATTGGTGGCGCCGAAGGTGATGACCTTCCCGACCTTGTTCGCGGCGGGATCCTGCGGGTCGGCACCGCCGCCGTCCTTCAGGTATTGGCGAATGACCAACCCGCCGTGGGAATGTCCGATCATGTCCACCTGACCGGCGCCGGTCGCCGCGAGCACCCGCTCGACGAAGACGGCAAGCTGGCGTGCGGATTCCGTGATCGGTCCGACGGCGCCGATCCACGGTTGCACGAGCCCGGCGCCGGCGATGTCGGGACGACCGTAGTTCAGTGCGAAAACGCAATAACCGGCCTGAGACAACTGCGGGGACAGGCGCGAAAAGCCGCCTAGGGCACTGCTCCAGGAGCCGTGCAGCAGAATGACCGGCCGCGGATGTTCCGCAGTGGGCTTGCAGGCCCAGTCGTTTGCCCCCTGCGGCGCGAGATCGGTATCGCCCAGCATCCCGTAGCCGATCCAGGCGGCGTCACCCTGCGGCAGGACCGGACCGTAACCCGCGGTGTCGGACGCATGCGTCGCCATCTCCGGTGCCGGATCCGCCGTGGCGGTCCCGGACACCGGACCGAGTGACATCACGGCGACCACTGCCACCACCGCACATCCCCAGCGTGCCATCGCCTTTCCCTTCCCTGCCGAACTGACCGGGACGAACAGCTATCGCCCAGTAAACTACACCCGAGTCAGTCCGAATCCAGTCAGGCGAAGGCGGTGGGATGGCGGCTCCCCGACCTCCGGCGTCTGTCACACCCGCTACGCGACAATGCGCAGCGGATGTTCGAGCAGCTCCTTCAGATGCGCGAGGAACTGGGCCGCGACAGCGCCGTCGATGGCGCGATGGTCCGCGGACAGGGTGACGCGCAGGATCTTGCGGGTAACCACATCGCCGTTGTCGAGGCGCAGTTCGTCGGTGGCGGCGCCGACGGCGAGGATCGCGGACTCGGGTGGGTTGATGACGGCGGTGAAGTGCTCGATGCCGAACATGCCGAGGTTGGAGATGGTGAAGGTGCCGCCGGACATCTCTTCGGCGCGCAGTTTGCGGTCGCGGGCGCGCGTCGCCTTGTCGCGGCTGTCGGCCGCGATCTCGGAGACGCTCTTGCGGTCGGCGTCACGGATCACCGGCACCAGCAGGCCGGCCGGGGTCGCGACCGCGATGCCGAGGTGGATGCCGTTGTGGCGCAGCAGTTTATCGCCAGCGAAGCTGACGTTGACCGAGGGGTCCTTGCGCAGGGTGCCGGCGACCGCCTTGACGAGCAGGTCGTTCACGCTGACCTTGCCCGCGCCCGCCGCCGCCAGCGTTTCGTTGATCTGCGCACGGAAGGCCAGCAGGTCGGTGACGTCGATCGCACTGGTCAGGTAGATGTGCGGGGCCTGCTGCTTGCTCTCGGTGAGGCGAATCGCGGACACCCGCTGGATGTTCGTGAGCGGGATCTCTACATAGTCGCCAGACGCCGAAATACCTTGGCCAGCAGGGGCACTCACGGTCGAGACGGCGCCAGCGGTGGTCCCGGGCGCCGGGGTCGAGGAGGCCGGGGCCGCGGGCGCCGGATCAACCAGCGCGGCGGACGCGGATCCTGCGGCCGCGGATGCCGAGCCGCCGTTGCGATGAGCCGCCTCGACGTCCTGCCTCGTGATCCGACCACCTGGACCGGTGCCGACAACCGCAGCGAGATCAACACCCAACTCGCGCGCGATCTTGCGGGCAAGCGGCGATGACTTCTTCCGCTCGCCCGGCTGCGGGGCAGAGTCCGCCTGCACCGAATCAGGTTGCGCCCCAGACGTTCCCGAGACAGAGCTGGTGGATGTTACCTCAGCGGCAGCCGGACCGGAGCTGGCCGGACTCGCCTGCGGCACAGCACTCGCCCCACTGCCGTCGCCGACAATCGCGATCGCTTCACCGATCGGAATGCGCGTACCCGGCTGGGCGAGAATCTGTTCGAGCACCCCGTCCTCGTACGCCTCGAGCTCCATCAGCGCCTTGTCGGTCTCGATCTCGGCAACAACCTCGCCGCGGGTGATCTGGTCGCCGACCTGCTTCAGCCAGGCCGAGACCACACCGTCCTCCATGGTGTCGGAGAGCCGGGGCATAGTGATTTCAGGCATTGTGTCCTCAGTTCCCGGTTCTCAGCGCCGACGGCCCACGGCCGCAAGCGTTTCCACCGCGGCGGTGTAGAGCGAATCGGCGGACGGCAGCGCGAGCCGCTCCAGCGGCTTGGCGTACGGCAGCGGAACCTCCGCCATGGCGACGCGACGAACCGGCGCGTCGAGGTAGTCGAACGCCCCGTCGGAGACGGAGGCCGCGACTTCGGCACCGATACCGTAGGTGAGCCAGTCGTCCTCACCGATCACCGCGCACCCCGTCTTGCGGACGGACGCCACGATGGTGTCGCGATCCAACGGCCGCAGGCTACGCAGATCGATCACCTCGGCCGAAATACCCTCGCCAGCAAGACGTTCGGCCACCTGCGTGGCAACGGTGGCCATGCGCGAGTAGCTGATCAACGTGATGTCGGTACCCTCCCGAGTGACCGCCGCCTTGCCGATCTCGACGGGCGGAAGATTCTCCGGCACTTCACCCTTGGTGTTGTAGAGGGAGAGATTCTCCAGAAAAACCACCGGATCGTCGTCCTCGATCGCGGCCTTCAACAACGCCCGCGCATCGGCGGGCGTACTCGGCGCCACCACCTTCAAACCGGGCACGAACGCGTAATACAACTCGATGTTCTGCGAATGCGTCGCACCGAGCTGCTGGCCGCCACCGCCGGGCATCCGGATGACCATGGGCACGCAGGTCTGCCCGCCGAACATGCCGTAGATCTTGGCGGCGTGATTGACGATCTGATCCAGCGCGAGCAGCGAGAAGTTGATCGTCATGATCTCCACGACCGGCCGCAGGCCGAGCATGGCGGCACCGACGGCCGCGCCGACGAAACCCTCCTCGGCGATCGGGGTGTCGCGCACCCGCTTCTCGCCGAACTCGGCGAGCAGGCCGGCGGTGATCTTGTAGGAGCCTTCGAAGACGCCGATCTCTTCCCCGATCAGGAAGACATCGTCGTCGCGCCGCATCTCCTCGCGCAGGGTTTCGCGCAGCGCTTCGCGATAGGTCATAACAGGCACAGTTCGGGTCCTCAGGCGGTGAAGAGCGGATCGGCGGGCAGGCGGCGGGAATCGCCGGGCACCGGGGTGGCGTAGTTGTAGTCGAACAGGCTCGACGGGTCGGGATGCGGGCTCGAGTCGGCGAATTCGACAGCGGCGGCGACACTCTCGGCCACCTCGCGCTCGATATCGGCCACCGATTCTTCGGTCAGCACCCCGGCATCCAGCAATCGGTTCTGCCACAGCACGATCGGATCGTGCTCGCGCGCCGTGGACACCGCATCGTTGCTGCGGTACTTGGCCGGGTCCACCACCGAATGCCCCTTGAGCCGATAGCTCACGGCCTCCAGCAGCGCCGGTTTCCCTTCGCGGCGAGCGGCTTCGATGAGCTCGCTCGCCATATCGCGCACCGCGAGCACATCGGTGCCGTCCACCCGCTCACCGCGCATCCGGTAGGCCGCGGCACGCTTCCACAGATCCGGTTCGGCCGAGGACTTTTCGACCGTGGTGCCCATGCCGGTCTGATTGTTGATCACCAGGAACACCACCGGCAGCCGCCACAGCGCCGCGATATTGAGCGACTCGTGGAACGCGCCGATGTTCGTGGTGCCCTCCCCCATCTGACACACCACCACCTCGTCGCCGCCGCGGTAGTCGATGGCCAGCGCCGCGCCGACGGCGAGCGGAACCTGGCCGCCCACAATGGCGTAACCGCCGAGCAGGCGGGTCGCGGTGTCGTACATGTGCATCGACCCGCCCCAGCCCTTCGAGGTGCCGGTGGAGCGACCGTAGAGCTCGGCCATCACCCGGCCCGGTTCGATGCCCTTGGCCAGCGCGTAACCGTGTTCGCGGTAGTTGGTGAACAGGTAGTCGGTGGGGCGCATGGCCGCGCCGAGGCCGACGACGGTGGCCTCCTCACCGAGATTGAGGTGGCAGTAGCCGCCGATCTTGGCCTGCTGGTAGCTCTGCGCGGTGCGCTCCTCGAAGCGCCGGACGAACAGCATGTCGTGGTAGAGACCGCGCAGGGTGTCGGGATCGGCTGCCGCGAAAGCGGATTCGGCGACGGTCTCGACAGGCTTCGCGGGCTTGCGGGTGCTCTTGCGCGGTGCGGTGGTCGTTGTCATCAGCGGATCCTCAACGCTTCTTGCGCGGCGCGATGTGTACCGGCAGTCCGAGTCCGGCCAGCGCCGTCTCCATGCCGATCTCGCCGAGGGTGGGGTGGGCGTGAATGGTGTCGGCCAGCTCGTCGAGCGTCGCCTCCAGCGAGATCGCCAGCGCGCCTTCGGTGATCAGATCGCTGGCCGACGGGCCGATGATGTGCACGCCGAGCACCTCCCGATGCTGTTGCCCGGCAACGATCTTCATGATGCCCTCGGTCTCGCCGAACGTCTTGGCCCGCCCCAGCGCCGCGAACGGGAACTTGGCGGTGATCACCTCGTGCCCGGCCGCACGGGCGGCCTCTTCGGTCAGGCCGACGCTGGCGATCTCCGGGTGGGTGAAGGTGGCGGCCGGGATCACCGCGTAGTCGATGTGCGCGTCGTGTCCGGCGATCACATCGGCCGCGGTGATGCCCTGATGCGAGGCGACATGGGCGAGCAGCGCCCGCCCGGTCACGTCGCCGATGGCGTACACGTGCTCGACCCCGGTCCGCAGCTGGTCGTCGACCTCGATGAAACCGCGTGTGTCCGTGCCGATTCCGGCGACGTCCAGGCCGAGGTCGGCGGTGTTGGGCCGCCGGCCGACGCCGACGAGCACCACATCGGCGTCGAGCTCCCGCTCCTTGGGACCCCCCACCGACACGCGCAGCCCGGCACCCTCCGCGATGGCGGTGACGGTGGCTCCGGTCAGTACCTCGATGCCGCGCTTGCGGAAGGACCGCCCCAGCGCCGCGCCGATCTCCTTGTCCTCCAAGGGAACCAGACTATCCTGCATCTCCACGACGGTGACCTGGCTGCCGAACGTGGCGAACAGGCTGGCCCATTCCGCCCCGACCGCGCTGCCGCCGATGACCACCAGCCGCTTCGGCACCTCGGTCAGCCCGAACGCACCATCCGAGGTGACCACACCGGGCAGATCCGCGCCCGGAATCGGCAGCCGCGCCGGCACTGAACCGGTCGCGACGATCACGTCCCGCGCGCTCATCCGGCGCACCGCGGCACCAGGTGCGGCGGCATAACGTGGGCCACCCTCGAAGATCGGCGACGCGCCGGTCTCGTGCACCTCGACCGTGGTCGGCGCGGTGAACCGGGCATGCCCCTCGATCACCGTCACCCCGTTGGCCTTCAACAAGCCGGCCACACCGTCGGTGAGCTCCTTGACGATGCCGTCCTTACGCTGCCGCACCGCGGCGAAGTCATAGCGAACATTGTCGGCATAAACACCGAATTCGGCTGCGGCGGTGAGGGTGTGGAACACCTCCGCGGAACGCAGCATCGCCTTCGTCGGGATGCAGCCCCAGTTCAAGCAGACCCCGCCCGGACGTTCCTTCTCCACCAAGCCGACCTGGAGACCGCGCTGCGCGGCCCGAATGGCGGCCACATAGCCGCCCGGTCCGCCGCCGATCACCAGTAGATCGAATTCCGGCACTCGTGGTGCTCCTCATCTCGACGATTGCGACCCGTCCCGGTTGTGGCGTGGATCGTTCTGATGAGTCTTGCTGGCCGGAATTGCACAAACAATCTGCCGAAAGCCCAGAAATAGGGGCGAGAAAATGGGCGCAGCGCCCAATGAGAAGGAGGCCGGATCCGCTCAGTCCGGTGTGGGCACGCCGAGTTCCAGCGCGGCCAGCGCCAAAGAAAGTTCCAGGTAGCAGCGTTGCCCCTCCAGCGAACGACCGAGCAGCGCCGAGATTCGCTGCAGCCGATTGATCACCGTGTTGCGATGGCAGTGCAGCCGCGGCGCGGCGTTGGCGGCCGAACAGTTCTCGGCCAGCCAGGCGGCCAGCGTCTGCAGCAGCACGTCGCGCTCCTTGGCCGGCAGTGCAAGCACCGGCCCGAGCGTGCGGGCCACCATCAACTCGGTCAAATCGGGCGAACGCAGCAGCAGCGCCTCCGGGTAACGCTCCTCCAGTAGCACCAAACCCTTTGTCGCCGTTGGCAACGTCTCCAGTGCGAGCATGGCGAGTGCGTGCGCGGTATCGATCTGCGCCAGTCCCGGCACCGACGGCGACGCTGCCGCCTGCCCCAGCACGCGCGACCGGATCTGCTGCAGCACAGCGAAACTGTCCCGCAACTCCAACGAGACCAACCCGACCGTGGAGTCCACCCGGTCATGCCAGACCGAGCGAATCCCCAAGGCCGCCAACGCCGTTTCGGTACCGAGCTGCATGACCGGACGGATGCCGCGCACCGCCACCACCAGGTAGGCGCCGTGCGCGGGCAGATTCAGCTCACGCGCCGCCCGTGCCGCGAAGGTCGCGTCGTGCGCGCGGCCGGCCAGCAGATCCTCGATCAGCCCGTGCCTGCGCCGCTCGTCCCGGCGCACCTGCTCCAGCTCGGTGTTGCGATAGGAGGTGACCAGCGCCGAGGACATGCCGTCGATGACCGACCAGGTGGCCACGCCGATCTCCCGGAACTCACCGGGCGCGAGATCGTCGGCCCGGTCGAGCAGGGCCTCCCAGACGATCTGCCCGCCGAGCCGGAACGTCCGCAGCATCACCTCCAGCGGCACACCCTGCGCCGCCCGGTTGCGGCCGATGGCCGCGGCGACGTCGTCGCGATCCGGCACGCTCACATCCCCGGCCAGCAGATCCAGCACCCGGGTCAGATAGCTGCGGCATCCGTTGCGCAGCTCCTCCCGGCTGACCGGCGAGTAGTCGGTCCACTCCGGGATATCGGTGAAGATCGCCGAGATCAGCCGCCGGGTCAGCACCGGAATCTCGGCCCGGCACGCCGCGGCCAACTGCCGAATACCGGCAGTCGGACCGGTGTGCTCAGGTGCCGCCATAGCGGTAAACGCTACCTAACCGCCTATCGCGGCTCGGACAGGACGAGTCCGGTCCAGGCCGCGGCGCGATGCGCCGAGACATTCATGACCTGCCCGGTCGCCAGGGCGACGATGTAGACGGTGCCTTCGGGGACCCCGCCGTTGTAGGTGCCGAACCAGGCGATCGGCCCGGCATGCGGCTTGTCACAGGTCTTGATGCTTTCGAACGCACCGGCCAAGAAATGGACGTCGGCGAGATTGCCGGAGGTCAGGTGCGCCAGGGTGCCGCCCGCGGCCTCAGCGGTGGCGGCCGCCTCGTCCTGTGACACGCATTCGGTGACCACGTAGAAGTAGCCGTTCGTGCTGGGGATGGTGGACATGTCGCTCCGATCGGAGGGCTATCGGGAGGGCGGTTCGAAGCCGTCGATGCCGAGTTTCTGGCCGATGGCCGCGATGGCGTCGACGACGGACAGACCACCGCATTGCGGCCAGCCGGCCCCGCGGGCGCCGCGCAGCTGGATCCATTCCGCCCGAATGCGGGCCTCGGTGTCGCGCGGCAGTGGCACCTGAGTGGGGCCCGGCGGGACCGAGAATCCGGGGATGCCGAGCTTGTGGCCGACCGAGGCGACGCCGTCGACGAGGGTGTGACCGGCCAGTTGCGGCCAGCCATTGCCGCCGATGCCCATGAAGTCGACCCACATGTCGGCGACCGGATCCGGCGCCACATCGCCGACACCGCACGCGTCGGCGAAGTCCTCGGGCGAGGACCCGTCGGCCGAGTTCATGTCGCAGTTGCCGAACGGTGGCGCGCCCTCGGGTAGACCACCTCCGTAGCCGCGACCGTCGGTGTACTGATGAGCGATCTGACCGGGCAGGTTCGGATTGCTGCCGTAGCCGGCCGCGATCACCCGCAGTCCGTCCGGGCGGACCCGCCACATGCCGTTGAAGTCGGCCCGGTTGGCGTAGCCAATCACCCGCAGGGTCGAGCCGAGCCAGTCGACCAGCCGCCAGTAGGCACGGTTGATCCCGTCGGACTGGTCGCCGCCGGGATTGCCGCCGGCTTCCACGTCGACCATGGAGATCATCTTCGGGTGCGGGCCACCCGCCTGGCCGATCATCGCCCGGTGCGTGTCGACGGTGTCGAGCCAGTTCGGCCGCCAGTAGAGGTAGACGATGAAGCAGGCGATCCGCCCGGCGTCGGCGGCCGCGGCGGCCCACGCGTAGTTCTGGTAGAAGTTGTGATCTTGGTAGGTGCCGTCGTTCGAACGGAGCGAGAAGATCTGGTACGGGTAGGAATCGTCCACCGGCACCTGGTATTCGGATACGTCCGCGAATAGTGAGTCGACCATTGCTGCCTCCGCTGAAGCTCTACCGGCTCCTTGGCTGGGTGCCGGATACCGCATGGCGCACACCGATTTTCAGGCTTCCGCCACCGTGCTGGACGAATAATGCGCTACCTGTGCTGTCGTCGCAATATGCGTCCGGTCCGCTATCACGTTCTATTGATGATTCAAGTACTAACCGGCACTTCGTATTCGATCATTGGCGACCCACCTCACCTGGGAGGGTGACGGGATCAGTACAGCTGCTGGGTGGGTCGACATATGAGCAGGCAAGTGGGGGGCGAGTGGGGAGGTAGGTGGCGGGGACCCCACCTCCTTCGATGATGGCGCGGTAGGCGTCGACGGCGGCGGTGGGCGTGCGCACGAGGTCGGGGTCGGTGCGGACGTCGACCGTATAGAGGCCGAAACGCGGCGTGTACGAACCCCACTCATAGTTGTCCGTGAGGCTCCAGTAGCCGTAGCCGATCACGTTCATGCCGTCCATGCGGGCACGTTGCAACCAGTAGACGAGATCGCGCAGATAGTCGGCGCGGTCGTAGCCGTCGGGGCGCAACTGGCCGTTCTCGGTGGCCATGCCGTTCTCCACGACATAGAGCGGTTTGTCCGGGTACAGCCGGGCGTAGTGGCGCAGTGCGTAGTAGACGCCCTCCGCCTGCAACGGAAGTTCCCACAGCTGTCGCGGGCCGGGATCTGGCTCGTTGGGATCGTCTGCGCCGAAGTAATAGTCGACGCCGAGGTAGTCGAGCTTGGCCGAGATCCGGTCGACCATCGGCTGATTGACCTCGGTCTCGTGACCGGACACGTACCCGATGTTGCTGGTGACCATCGCATCCGGCTGCAGCTGATGGATGTAGTCGTAGCTCGTGTTGTGCACGGCCGCGATCCGTTCCTCGATGGTCGTGGCATCGACTCCGGTGAACCGCTCTTCGTACACGATGTAGGCGACCGGCTCATTGACGGTGACCCACAATGGATTCCGCGCCGCGTACCGATCGACCACCCTACGCATATTGGCCAGCCAGTCGTCGACCATCCCCGGATCGTTCCACCCACCCTGATCGGCCTTCCACCCCGGATAAACCCAGTGATCCAAGGTGATCATCGGCCGCATCCCCGCCGCAACGATCGCGTCGATCACCGAATCGTAGAAACAGAAGCTGTTCTCGTCCCACTCCCCTGGTGTCGGCTGCACCCTGGCCCACTCGACACTGATCCGGAATACCTTCAGCCCCAACGCCCCCGCCAGCGGAATATCGGAGGTGTATCGGTGGTAGAAGTCCACCGAGTCCCCATACGGCTCGAAGTTCTCCCGCTCTATGTACCGCAACCAGCTACTGTCCGGCGCGTGCCCTTCGGACTGGAATCCTGACGTAGCCACACCCCAAAGGAACTCGGGACCCAACGGATCCACCGTAGCGGGCGGCGCGGCGGCAGGCGTGCTGGAAACCTCGGGTGATACACCCTCACTCGTCACATCCTGTGAATACCACTGGGCACGTGACCGAAACCAGACGGGGTCGGCCGTGCCGCACCCGGCGGATGCATGAGTCGAATCGAAACGGAAGAAGCCGCCGCCTCCAGCATGACGCCCACTCACGAACCATCGTGGGGAGCCGATTTCCACCGGGCTGGTTACGCGGAACTTGTTCGGCGCGCTCGGTTTTCGTGTGCCAAGCGGCGCAGTAGCGGGAGGACGGGGCCGAAGAGGGCGCTGAAGACTGCCACTCGTTCGGCTACCGTCACGCTGTCGCCAGGGCTGTTCAGGTGGGTGTCGTCTAGTTCGGCGACCGATTCGGCGAGGCGGGCGTACGGGAGGAGTTCGTCGACGGCGAATTCCATGTCGAGGCGGCGTAGTACGCGCATTCGTTCGTCGAGAGCCTGACGATGGGGGGACAGTTCCGAGATGTCCCATCCCATGCGTTCGATCACCTCGGCTGCCCATACGCTGCCGTCGTTCTCAGCCGGCCGAGGATCCGTCCGAGGAAGATCGGTGGGTAGTGCGTAGTCCACTACGCCACGCACTTGCGCGGGATTGCGCGGTCCCTCCAGTGCCGCAAGGACATCGCGAACCGCGGCGACGGATAGTCCACCGAAACGGATCAGTGCCCGGATCAGTTTGAGTCTGCGCAGGTGGTCCTCGTCGTATTCCGCGGTGGTCGCGCCCAGTGCCCGTCCGGGTGGCAGCAGGCCTTCCCGCCGGTAGAACTTGATGCTCGCGATCGGCACATCCGACCGCTCACTGAGCTCCGACAGCTTCAATCCGCGCCCTCGCCTTCATCGACTGCGTGCCGAATCACAGGGGCTTCGGATGGACACGCGTTGGATACTGGCACTATCCTACATTAGATAGTTTCAGTATCCAATGGGACCGGGAGTCGAGTAATGACAGCAGCACCAACAGGGGGCGCAAATCGCGTCACCGCAGGTCAGGTCCTGCGTTCCCGCAAGTTGTGGATACCGGCGGGCGTCATCCTCGCCCTGTTCTCGTTCCTGATGTCGCTCGCTTACATGGGCGCGATTGTCAATCCGCGCGAGGCGATGCACGACATGCCGATCGGACTGGTCGACATGGACAAGGGCGCGCCAACCGCGAATCTGGGCCAGCAGATCACCGCGGGCGTCACCGCCGCATCCACCGATGGCAAGGTGTCGTGGAAGCAGCTCACCGAGGAGCAAGCCCGCGACCAGATGGGCACCGGAAAGCTCTACGCGGCGCTGGTCATCCCGGAGAACTTCACGGCTTCGGTTCTGGCACTGGGCAATCCGGCCGCCGAGGGCGGGCAGCGTCCGGCCATGACCGTGCTGACCAACCCGGCCGCAGGCAGCCTCGCCTCCTCGATGTCGGCCGGCATTGCCCAACAAGCCGCGCACACCGCCTCCGCCCAGTTGGGCAGCCAACTGACGAAACAAGCCGCCCAGCAGCAAGTCCCGATGAACACGGCCCAGCAACTACTCCTTGCCGATCCCATCTCGATCAAGACCGATACCGGATTCGCCCTGGGCGCGAACAGCGGAATGGGCATGACCGCCTTCTTCTACGTGCTGCTGCTCATCATGTGCGGTTTCATCGGCGCGAATGTCATACACGGCCTGGTCGAGTCCGGATTAGGTTTCGCACCAAGCGATTTCGGTCCCTGGCACAGCCATCGCCCCAAGGCTCCCATCGACCGTCGCCACACCTTGTTCACCGCGTGGGGACTGATCGCGGGGCTCGCGATACCGATGGCCTCCCTTGTGATGCTCGCCTGCGTGACCGTCCTCGGCATGGACGCGGGCCACCTGCCGATGCTGTGGATCTTCTCCTACTGCGCCATCGTCGCCGTCGGCCTGAGCTGCCTGTCGATCCTGGCCACCTTCGGCACGCCGGGCATGTTCGTGTCGACCTTCGTCTTCATCGCCCTGGCCGTTCCGTCCTCGGGCGGCACCATCCCGCTGGAAACGGTGCCCACGTTCTACCACCGCATCAGCTCGTTCGAGCCCATGCGTCAACTCGTCGACGGCATCCGCTCGATCCTCTACTTCGACGCCCGCGGCGACGCCGGCCTCGATCGAGCGTGGATCATGGTCGGCATCGGCTTCGTTCTCGCCATTGCCCTCGGCTACATCGCGACCACCGTCTACGACCGCAGGGGCCTGCACCGTCACCCCGAGAGCGCGACGGCCCCCCGGTAACTACCACGGGCCGACGAAGAATTCGAGCACGGACAACGTGATCGCGCCGAGGAGCGCGACGATCGCCGCGACGGCAAGAGTGCGACGCAGGGCGCGGCCGGTATCGCGCCCTGCTGATCGCGCCGCGACGAAACCGCCTGCGGCGCCGAGGATCCCGACGACAAGGACACCTCCGAACAGCAGATAGAACAGGCTGCCCAATGCGGCGGAGCCGGCGCCGCCGAAGCCACGGGCGTACTCGCCCAGCGGTACCGGGAACCGGTAGACGATCGCGACGATCGCCGCTGCGAGCGGTGCCAGCACGACGGCGGCGACTGCTCCCAGGCACGCCGCCTTCAAGGCACCCATGCTGTCGCCGGTTGATGAGGTATCAGCCATACCTGGAGCTTATGGAGCCGGCCGGTCCCCCATACCGAATAACTCCGTATGTCGGTCCACCCGCAAGATTTGATCGATAGTCGGCAATCCGGCGTATGGCTCCCGCCGCGTCGGACACGTGTACTGGAACACGACTGATCTCGAGCCACTCCGGCGAACAGGCACGACCTACCTCGGGAGTACTGGCGAATTGACTAGCGATCACAGTGACGTAGGTCAGGGGCACCCGCGCAACGCATGGGTGGCCGACGTGCTGGCGAGTTACGAGAACGACCACCTGCCCGCCCACGAATACCTTCGGGACAACGGTGAGTGGATGGCCATCAGCAGGCACGAGCTGCTGCGGCACGTGCAATCGGCGGCAGCAGGCTGGCGGGCAGTCGGCCTGACGACCGGCGACCGGGTCGCAGTCGAGGCGGCCGATCCACATGTTTTCGTCCCCGCCTTCCTCGGCGCACTGTGGGCCGGAGTGGTCCCCATCCCATTGCCTCCGCCGCCTGCCGAAGCACGTCGCGCCGCATGGAACGACCATGTGGCGGCGATGACACAGATCGCCCGGCCCCGCGCGATCGCGCTGCGCGGTGGCGTCGAACCACCCTCGGGCAGTGGGCAATTGGTCGACCTGGACGACGTGGTCGCCGCGCCACCGGACGAGTCGGCCCCGCACCGGCCCGAGCCGGACGAGGCTGCGTATCTGCAGTTCAGCAGCGGCAGCACCGGAACACCCCGCGCGGTCCCGGCGCGGGTGTCGGCGGTGCTCGCCAACGGGCTTGCCATCATGCGTGACGGGCTGCGCAGCGATCCGGCCATCGACCGAGGATTGTCCTGGCTGCCGCTGCAGCACGACATGGGACTTGTCGGATTCGTGTTGTCCCCCTTGCTGGTCGGCGTCCCCGTGTCGTTCATGCCGACCCGCGCGTTCGTGCGAGATCCCGGACTGTGGTTGCGGTCCATGTCGGAACGCCGGGCGACGATCAGCTTCGCGCCGAACTTCGCGTTCGCCCTCAGCGCCCGCCGGATCTCGCCCGATGAGATCGCCGCCCTGGATCTGGGCCACGTCCGTGTCCTCGGTTGCGGTGCGGAGCCCATCAATCACGCTGTGCTGCAACGGTTTCTCGATACCTTCGGGCCGGCAGGTCTCGACCCCGACGCCGTGTCGCCCTGCTATGGGCTGGCCGAAGCGACTCTCGCGGTCACTATCTCTGCCCCGGACCGCCGTTACCGGGTGGATCACGTCGACTCCGCCGCGTTGTCGGCGGGGCAGGCCACTCCCGTCGACGATGCCCTGGAAACCTCTGGCGCAGTGGACATCCTCGTCGGTTGCGGACCGCCGCTACCCGGCCACGAGGTCGTCATCCGCGATACCACCGGCGAGCGCACCGTCGGTGAAGTCTGGGTCCGCGGCCCCTCCGTCGCACGGACTTATGTGGGGACGCCAGCCGAGACACAGACGACCTTTCAGCCGGACGGCTGGCTGCGCACCGGCGACCTCGGCTACCTGGCCGAGGGCGAGCTGTTCGTCACGGGCCGCGTCAAGGATCTGCTGATTCTCAACGGCTACAACGTCGATCCGCAGCGGGTGGAGTGGCTCGCCGAGACCGTTCCCGGCGTGCGCGCGGGCGGCGTCGTCGCTTGTACCCGTCCCGGTACGCAGTCCGAAGAGTTGGTGGTGGTCGCCGAATGCCGCACTCCGGACGACCCCGGCCTGGCTCCTGCGTTGCGGGAAGCGGTTGCCGCACTGGGTATTCCGATTCACCACGTGGTCACCGTCCAGCCCGGCGCGGTGCCGAGAACGACCTCCGGCAAGCCGCGGCGGCAGGAGACCCGCCGCCGATACCTGGAAGGTGCGCTGCATGTCCAGCAAGGCTGAGGTAGCCGTCAGTTACGACCTCGATCCGGAGTTCTTCCGGCTGTGGCTCGACAGCCGGATGAACTACACCTGCGCCGTTTTCGACGACACCGACGATCTCGACACTGCCCAGCTCGCCAAACTCGATGTGCTGCACGACTTCGCGCGCATCACCCCCGAGAGCCGGGTCCTCGACATCGGCTGCGGCTGGGGCAACAACCTGGCGTACCTCACCCAGGAACGTAACGTCGCACGGGCACACGGCATCACCCTCTCCGAGGCCCAATACGATGACATCGTACGCCGCGATCTGCCGGGAGTCACCGTCTCCTGCCTCGACTTTCGTGACTTCGCACCGTCTGAGACCTTCGATGCGGTGCAGTCGATTTGCATGATCGAACACGTCTGCACCCCCGAGGAGGCCCGCGCCGGTCATGCCGTCGCGCGCTACCGCGACTACTTCTACAAGGCGTGGACGTGGACCAGCCCCGGCGCCTACTTCGCGCTACAGACCGGGCTGCGCGACCGCCTGCCCCGCCGCCCCGAGGAGGCGCGGGAGCTCAGCTGGCTCAGCAAGACGATCTTCCCGGGCGGCATGACGCCCCGTGCCGAGGACCTGATCATGGCCGTCGGCCCGTATTGGGAGGTCATGCAGCTGCGCACCAGGCGCAAGGACTACGAACTCACCACCACCCACTGGCGAACCCGGCTGCGCGCCAACGAATCCGAGATCCGCGACCGCTGGGGCAACGAGCTCTTCGAAACCTACGACCGTTACCTGACCTGCTGCATCAACTCCTTCGCCCGTCGGCACATGAGCCTGTCCCAGTGGTGTCTGCGCCGGGTCGACGATCCCGAGTGAACAACCGGTCATTCGCAGAAGAGAGGAATCCCCGATGACACCGGACGACCTGCTGGCCCTGCTCGGCCGTGGTCTGCGTCAAGTGACGTCCACCGCACACCCCACGCTCACGCTGGAATCCGACCTGTACTCGGCCGGGGTCGACTCGCTGCAACTATTGGAGCTCGTCACTTGGACCGAGAAGGAGCTGGACATCCGCCTGCCCGACGAAAAGCTCTATGCCGTAACCGATGTCAGCGGGCTGTGCGACCTCATCTCCGCCGAGCTCGGGAACCGCACCTCATGAACCGCGCCTTGCGCGAATCCTTCCACCGCGCTTACATGACCTTCTTCGAGCAGGCCGAGCGCACCCGCCGGTGGAATCCGTTCACCGACATCGACTGGGATTCGCTCGACACCGCGCAGACAGACCCGCAACTCGCCACCAACGCCGAAACCTTTTGCGGCGTAGAGATGTTCCTGCCCGACTACCTCAACACGCACCTGGAACTGTTCGGCCGCAACTACGCCCAGGCGTGGTTCGCCGCCAACTGGGGGTACGAGGAATCCAAACACTCGCTCGTCCTGCGCGAGTACCTGCGTCGCAGTGGGCAGCGCACCGAAGATCAACTCCACGACTATGCCGACAGTGTGCTGGCGAAACGGTGGGAGCGCCCATACGAGAATCCCCGAGAGATGCTGATCTACGGCATGGTCCAGGAGCTCACCACCTTCGTGGTCTACCGTTCTCAACGCACTGTGGCGATGGACGCCGGGCACGCGGTGCTCGCCGACATCTACCGGCTGATCGGCCGAGATGAGATGGCGCACACCAAGTTCTACCAGCACATGGTCGCGCTGCATCTCGACGACGACCGCGCCGGAACCCTGGCCGATCTGGCCCATGTGCTGCGGACGTTCCGGATGCCCGCGGAACAGCTGCTGCCCGATGCCGAATCGCGCCACGTCCTCATGCGCTCGACCGGCCTCAATGCCCAGGTCTACCTGCGCGACATCGTTGCTCCCACACTCGCGGCCCTGCATCTCACTCGCCACGATCTGCCCAGGCCCAGGCAATCACCGCCCGCTCCGCTCATCAGCGCGCCCTCGCCCTCCGGCGGCGATGCGACGCACCCGGAGTGATGGTGCCCGAAGCACCGGCCACCAGCTTCCTCAGCGAGCCACTCTTCGCCCCACATGCCCGATACGTACTCGAGACCGACGACCTGATGTTCCTAACCGTCGAACGCGCAAAGGCACTGCACGCCAAGGGAATCGTCGGCAGTGAAGCCTGGTGCGGCGGGAGCCGAGCAGATCAGTTCCCCGACCTGGTGCGCACACTCGGCTGGGTCAGCGCCTTCGACATCGGCCTGGCCTCGACGATCGGCAATCAGCAGTTGGCAGGCAATGCGCTTCTCGCGCATGGCAATCCGGCCCAGGTGGTCGCGTACCGCGACGAGATCGACCGCATGGACCGGGTATACGCCTTCGCGGCGACCGAGATCGGCCGAGGGACAAACCTCATCGCCATCGGAACGCAGGTCCACTACCGGCACGAGGACCGCTCACTACACATCACGACACCGACCGACGACGCCGCGAAATACTGGATCGGCAACAGCCTGTTCTCCGCCACGCACGCAATGGTGCTCGCCCGCCTACTCATCGACGGTGCCGACGAGGGCCACCACTGGTTCCGAGTCCCGCTGCGCCCGACCGAAGGTGCACTGCCGTTCCCCAGCGTACGTATCCGCCGCGCCGACCCCAAGGGCGGCATCGCGGGAAACCAGACGGGCATGATCCATTTCGACCAGTACCGAATGCCGTTGGATGCCTTACTCAGTGGCTGGGCGCATATCGATCAATCCGGCAGCTACGTATGCGAAATACCAAGGCGTCAACGGTATTTGCGTTGCCTCGGGACATTCTCCCAGGAACGCATCTTTCCCGTGACAGGAGCGGCCGGAGTCTTGCGCCGCTGCGCGGCGATCACCCTGCGCTACAGCACACACCGGGAAACATCCGGAAAGACGCTGCTGACCTTCCCACATTACCGAGAACGCCTCATGCCCATCGTCGCCGAGGCCCTCGCCCTCCACCACCTCACCGAACACCTCATCGAAGAATGGACAACCCACTACCCCACTGAGCCGATCGCCCTCTACGGACGGACGCTCTCCGGACTGACCTCCGGCGCGAAAGCCCACGCCTCATGGGCCGCCAACACCTCCCTGGTCGCACTCCGCGAACTCTGCGGCGGCCACGGCTTCCACAGCCACAACGAGATAGTCACCGCCCGAGTAGACGGCGAAATCAACACCACCTTCGGCGGCGACAACAACGTCCTCTGCTACGAAAGCGTCCGCACGGCCGCAAGAAACCCCACATCAGACATTTCCCCCGTACCCACCATCACCGAGGACGGCCTGACCGCACCGACCCACGGCATCAACCTCCTGGAAGCGTTGGCGCACCGCCTCTTACAACGCTGGCGAGATTCCCAACGCCCCGCCCTCTGCCGCCCCCACGTCCACGCAACCTGCACCGCCCGCCTCCTCCGCCGCTGGACAACCCACTCCCAGAGCCCCCTCGACGACACCCTCCGCCACCTCCACACCGTCACCTCCCTCCTAACCCTCACCGACCACCTGGTCGCCGAAGACCTCCTCGACGGCCCCGGAATCCGGGCCCTACTAACGCAACGGGCCCTCCTCAGCGACCAATGCGCCACACGACAAACCGAAATCCTCGCCCTCCTCGACGTACCCCCACCCCTGCTCGACGTACCCATCGCCCACCCCGACTACATCCACCGCACCGTCACCTCCGCCCGCGACACCCATCGAATGCGCGCAACCTGACATAAACGGGGGCGGAATTCAGTGATTTCGACCTTGCTGGAGCGACAAACAGAGCGGTAGTGTCTGTCCGGCAGCAGCCTGCGGGGACGAACGGCAGCGGCCATTCGACGGAACGTTCCATCGCAGTCGAGACCGAAGATGGGGGAAACGTGGCCACTGGCTTGATCGGAATCGGCCTGTTCACAATGAAACTCGATGAAGGTCGCCTTCCGGTGACTGTCGAGGTGCATCGAAATATCCACGACCGTCTGGATCCACCGGATCTCTCCGAAGCGGCAATGACCGGCTACTACGTAGCGCTGTGGCAGCATGACGCGCCCGCCATCATATCGGGCAAATGGACCGAATTGACCGTATCGCCTTCACGCCGTGCAGAACTTATCACTCTCCTCGACACAGCGTCGCTGGCCGAATTCGAGCTGGTAGAGCAATCACTACGACAGAGCGATGAATTCGTCGGCCGAGGGCCGGTGACCGACTCCGGTGCACCGTCCGTCACGGTGTTTGCGAGCATCTCTCGCATCAGCAGCATCGAGATCGACCCACAGTGGGCAACCACGGCCAGCCCGTCCTACCTCGCGGCCGACATCCTCGACTGCGCGAATCAGATCCGGCAACAGCGTCCTCGGTTCCACGAAGACGGGTCATGGGCCGACCGCACCGACGACGAACTCGAACATGAACTCGCCGAATACAAGAGCTACCTGATGAGGAACTCGTAATGGTCAATTTCTCAGCCGATCTCAACCAGCTGGTGAAGGCTGCCCGAGCCTGGGATCACGCATCGGATGCTCTCACCGTCGCTGCGACCGAGGCACAAAGTATCCATTTCAGTCACCAGGACGTCGCATGGGGGCTGTTCCAAGATACCTGGAACGCACAGATGGCCGCCGCGCGGTATATGTACGACAGACTGGTCGAGGGCAGAGATGAAACCGATTCCATCGCCAGGGTGCTGGACCATGTCGCCAAGGTTTATCAGGAGCAGGATCAGAACTTCGCAAACGTCTTGATCAAGTTGGAAGAGGACTAGCGTGGGCGCCACGAAATCTCTGGACGATATAAATTCCATACTAGATAAGTTCTCGAACCAGATCGCGGAGATCAGAGATCAGCCCGCCAAGGTGGATGATGCATTCCGAAAGGCGGCGATTGCTGCCGCCGAGGCCGAGGCGGCGACCTTCTTCGGATTGGCCGGTGCGGTAGCCGGTGCCATCTACGGCGCGATGAACGAGGACGACTTCACCGGTTATATGCAAGATCATAAAGAAGCAATCAAGAAGAAGATCCAGGAACTCTTGGACAAACTGCAAGGCGCGGTCGACAGCTTGAAGGCGCCCATCGCCTTTCTGCAGACGAGCGAGGCATGGACGACCCTGAAGGGCAAGATCGGTGCAGCGCAGAACAACGAGGTGAACAACGGCAACGTCACCGGCTACTGGGCCGGAGCGGCGGCGCTCAAGTACACAGCTGCGCGGACGCTCCAGGACACCGCGATGGACTCAGCGAAGTCGACGTGCGACAAAATGGCCGATGCACTGACCAAGATATCGGACACCGCTTGGGACTTCTATTCCAAGATCGTCACAGATGTCGCGGACCTGCTCATAAAGCTTGGAAAAGCTTTCACCAAGATCGCCACCTTTGTCGCCGCCCCATTCGGAATATCCGATGCGATCGACATTCTCGGGACGGTAATAAGCAACGCCGTCGAGTATACGGGAAAGCTTGCAGATGCCCTCCTTCTGCAAAGGCAGAGCATCGGCAAGATAAAGGAGTCCACAGAAAGCCAGAAGGGCTTTCATAACGACCATTGGCCACGCAGCGCTTCTGATGACTTCAACGCCAACTCTCCCAACTCTGAATGGCAGGCGACATGAACCGGCGTAAGCTGCTGGCGATTTCGGCGCTGACGATGCTCCTTTCTGGTTGCGGCCCGTTGTCGAATAGTCATCCTGAACGGCACGCGATACCGACGAGCAACCACACTGTCCAGGAGTTGTGCGACTCTACAAAACAGTTCTTCGCCGCCCGAGCTGGTACCGACAACCTGAAGCTCAGCGCGGGCATCAGCGGAAAAGCGCTCACCGACAAAATTGAGAGCGGTAACGGGTGCTTCTACGAGAAGAACGATGGGTCTGCCTGGCCATCTTCCCTCGGATACGTGACGCTGTTCGGCGCTATCGACACCGGCAAGACCCTGTCCCAACCGACGTCTACGACCGAGAACTACCTGACCAAGGTCCTGACTGTGGACAGCGTGACGGTCAAGGCGGCGACCGAGCCACTGCCCAAGGGAGGTGATTCCGCCACCACACTGCTCGATGTCGACCTCACCACCAGTATCGACGGCTGGGATGGCGCACTCCACTTCAGAGCGACCGAAGACCAAACGACCCGTGATGACCGAACGATACGAGCGGGCGGGCAAGCATTGGTGGATATGGTCCGCGCGTTGAAGGCGTAAGCCACCCCGAGGTTCCGGTGCCAATGAAAGTGGGGCATAGCATGTGGTTCCGGCGTGGGTAGGCTCGGAATTGCTTCTGCCCCTTGGTGATAGGGGTTGCATTTCGCGCGCGGTGACGCGGTGCCGAGCCAGAGGAAGATCATGGGGATCAAGAAGATCGCGGTGGTGGCGACGTTCACCCTCGCGGCCACCGGAATCGCGGGGACCGTCGCGCATGCCGAGCCGACGGCGCCGAGTGCAGTGCCGAGCGCGGTGCAGGGGGCGGAGCACGATGTCGCCTTCGAGGTGTCGAAGTCGGCCGATGGAAAGAGCTTGGCCGCCACGCTGTTCGGCGGCACGTTCACGATGACCGAGGATGCCGTGCAGGTCACGGATCGGACGGGTGCGGTGGTGGCCAGCCTGCCGCTGACCATCGAACTCGATCAAGGCACGGTCGAGCTGCGTCCGCGAATCGACGCGGCCGGTACCCGGCTCACCGCCGAACCGATCGGCTACTGGCGGCAAACCTCGCCCAGACAGCGCAGTATCGAGGCCGGGATGGCGATCGGCGCGTTCACCGGCGCACTCACCGGCGCCGTGATCGGCCTCGCCATCGGGATCGCGGGCGCAGGGGTGCTCGCGCTGCTCACCTTCCCGGCCGGCTTCCTCGCCGGGGCACTGGTCGGTGGCGCCATCGGCGCGGGTCTCGGTGCGGCCGTGCCGAATTCGGATGTACCCGATCGCTGGGACTACGTGGACCCGAAACCCATGCCGACGCCCATTCCCCCGGATTCGCCGCCCAGGCACGATCCGTGGAACGACTGCTCGAGCATCAACCACTCCATCAACTGCCACTGAGCGGCACACCTACTGGACAGCGCTGTTCGGGCCGAGCCCGCCCCGGCTGACCGCCTCGTCGCCCCATCCGCAACGATCAGATGACCATGTGTCGACTATTCGGGATGACAGCGGCCCCGCGGCGGGTGAAGGCGACCTTCTGGCTGCTCGACGCGGTCGACAGCCTCGAACGGCAGAGCGAGAAGAATCCGGACGGCACCGGGCTGGGCACCTTCCGCCGCGACGGGTCACCGCTGGTGGAGAAGCAGTCACTGGCCGCGTTCGAGGACCGCCGGTTCGCTGTGGAGGCCAAGCACCGCGAATCGACGACCTTCCTCGCGCACGTGCGGCACGCCTCCACCGGCGCGCGGACCGTGCCCAACACCCACCCGTTCACTCAGGACGGGCGCATCTTCGCGCACAACGGTGTCATCGAGGACCTGCCGCGACTCGGCGAGCAACTCGGCTCCTATCGAGATCTGGTCATCGGCGACACAGACTCCGAGCGATTGTTCGCGTTGATCACCAAGCACATCGATGCCCACGGCGGCGATGTCACAACAGGGCTCACCAGCGCAGTGCAGTGGGTCGCCGACCAACTGCCGATCTTCGCGATCAATCTGATCCTGACCACCGCCGATGAGCTATGGGCCTTGCGCTACCCCGCAACACATGACCTGTATGTGCTCGAACGCGCCGCAGGCCAACAGCTCGAGCACGTGGGATCCGGCGGCACGGTCCGAGTGCGATCCGGCGATCTCACCGACGCCCCAACCGTGATCGTCGCCAGCGAACCGATGGACGACGACCCCAACTGGCACAACCTCGCACCGGGCGAACTACTGCACGTCGACATCGGTCTGCGCGCCGAGCGCACCGTGATCTTGCCCCAACCGCCGACCCATCCCCTGGCCCTGTCCGACCTCGACGCAGGCGCCGCGGCCTCGCAACTCAGTCGCTAGGTGATGCGCCTTCTTCGGCGTCCTCACCGAGGTCGAGACCCTCGGCCTCGACCTCCTCGAAATGCGCTTCGAAGTACCGCGTCGCTCGCTGTGAACGGTTCAGGCCTCCTGCTCGACGACGTCGACGTAGCGTGTCCCCAGAACCGGTCGAGCTGGGCACGCAGCGCGCCCATCCCGTCCGGGTTCAACTGGTAGATCCGGCGTGTTCCGACGGCCCGATCCAGCACCAGCCCCGCGTCTTTGAGCACCTTCAAATGCTGTGACACCGCGGGCCTGCTGATCGGCAGCGCGCTCGCGAGTTGTCAACCATCGCCGTCGGACGCGGAAATACGGAGAAACCGGAAAAGGCGCTGGTGGTACGGGAGGATGGGAGCGCGGTGCGCTGATCGCCGCGGTGCTTTCTGATTGTGGTCCGCGATCTACTTCCGCTACTCAGGAGGAGAAAGATCCATGGTGACTATTCGGAACTATCGACGCTCCGCTCTCATGCTGACCACCTGCGGCGCGCTGGGGTTGGCCGTAATGTCAACTGCCGCACCGGTTCTCGCGGCCAACGCGATCGACGTCAGCGGTATCGGCCCGACCACCGTGCTGGTCGACTACAGCTGTGAGGCCTCGGCCGGCGTGGTCGGCATCAAGGCGATGGTGGGCGATCCCAACGCGGATAGTCCGTCGGCCACCGGCACGCAGAGCGCCGTCAACTGCGACGGATCCAATCAATCCGCCGAGGTCGTGCTGGATGCGCCGCTGTTGGCGGATCAGATGGTGCAGGTTCGGGTCGCGCTCGTCGACGCGTTCGACACCGTCGTTTCCGGGCAGGCCAAGGTGGCAAAGCTGGGGTGACACCGCGGTCAGTGCGGCTCGTCGACGAACACCCGCCGCATCTCCGCTAGCCGGGCCGGGTGTCGCCGATACAGGTAAACGAGCACGGCAACCCCGATCAGATACCAGATTCCGATGACCAGTCCCGCCTGACTCGACGGGTAGGTCAGCGGCGTGACGAACTTCAGCACCGCGCCGCCGATCCCCATCGCGGTGAGCCAGGCCGGGACGAACGCAACGATGCCGAACACCGGAATCACCAGGTGCAGTAGCCAATTGAACTCACCACGCTGCCGTCGCAGGTAGTACGTGATGCACGACAGGTCGAACACCATGTAGACGGCGATCATGACACCGGCCAGGATCGTGGCGAGGAAGACAAAGGCCGTGGTCGGGCCGAAATGAAGGCCGATCGGCAGGCCGATGGCGAGCGTCACCAGCAACTGGACGAGCACGCCGATGTGCGGCGAATTCCACCGCGGATGGGTGCGAGACAGCGCGGCGGGCAGCAGACCGATCCGGGACATGGCGTACCAGGTGCGGGTCGTCGCGAGCGTGCCCGCGTTTCCGTTGGCGAACGTCGAATTCAGGATGGCGAACAACGCCACCACCCAGCCGATCCCCCACACGTCGCGGGCGAGCGTTATCCACGGGCTCCCGTTGCCGAGCTCACCGAAGGTCGCATACCGGTCCGGCCCGAAGAACACGTCGCCCGCGTAGGTGGTGAAGACATAGAACACACCGATGGCACCGCAGGACGCCACGACTGCGATCGGAATAGTGCGGCGTGGGTTGCGGGCTTCCTCGGCGAGCGGCGCCGAGGCCTCGAAGCCGATGAACGCGAGAACGGTGTAGATCGACGCCGCGGCCACACCGGAAAACCCTTGGTAGCCCTCGACTGTCGCGAAATGCAGGGTGAAAACGGCCGCGGTGTTTCCCGTGCCCGCCTTGACCACCAGCCAGCCCGCCAGCACGAGAAATACGAGGATCTCGAACAGGCCCAAGACGGTCCCCACCTGCGCGCTGACCCGTACGCCGCGATAGTTCAGCAGCGCGATCAGGACAGCCGCCGCGATCATGACCACGACCCAGGTGGCGGTGAACGGCCAGTCGAACTCGCTGTGCATCACCGAGCCGACCAGATAGCCGACGAGGACCGTTGTGGTCGGACCGATCAGCGCCTCGACGAGCGCGTAACCCCAGCCGACCAAGAATCCGATCACCGGGTGCAGCGCCTCGGCGGGATAGGTGTAGATGCTGCCCGCCGACGGCAGGTGCTTGGCGAGCTGCCCGATCGAGCTCGCGACCAGCAGGCACGCGACCAACGCGAGTAGGACCGCGAGCGGCAATGCGCCACCCGCGTAGGTCGCGCCGACCGCGATCGACAGCGCGACCGCGCCCGCGGGCGCCATGGAGGTGACGGACTGAAACAGCACCTCGCGCAGGCCGATAGCACCGCGCGCCAGGCCCGGGGTCCCGGCGGAATCAGCGGGTGTCATAGCTACCCCCTATCGTCTCCCGTCTACGATGATGCAGGTTCCGGTCCGCCCCGCGCGCTCGAATCGTGGTTTTCCGCGTCTATGCCGACACGAGAGGACCATGCTGAGATATGCCTGCCGATGAATCCCGTTCACTGGCCACAAGTTTCGCCTCCTACAGCGCGACGCTGCACGGAACGGTCGGGCTCGGCTATGCCCCGGTCGGCGGCGAGCGAGCCTTCGCGCTCGGCGATCGGACCGGTGGCGTCGCCTGGTCGACCAGCAAGGTGCCGCTCGCGATCGCCGCGTTGCGGGCGGTTCCGGTAGCCGCGAAACCCTTTGTGACACCGACCATCACTCGCTCCGACAACGCCGCGGCCGAGCGGCTGTGGTCCATGCTCGGCCCGCCGGACGTCGCCGCAGCAGCAGTGCAGGCGGTGCTCGAGGAGGGCGGTGACACCGGCACCCGGGTGCAATCGCGGCGGGTCCGGCCGGAGTACACGGCCTTCGGTCAGACCGAATGGAGTACCACTCGACAAGCCCTGTTCACCGCGCACCTGCCGTGCATCGAGGCAGGCGCCGAGGTCCTCGCGCTGATGCGAACGCTCGATCCCGAGCAGCGATGGGGATTGGCGCGGTTGCCCGGTGCGGCCGCCAAGGGCGGCTGGGGTCCCGACGAGCAGGGGGCACACCTGGTCCGGCAACTGGGCGTGCTTCCCAACGGATCGGGCTGGACCGCCGTGGTATTGGGCGCCCGACCGAGCTCGGGCACGTTCGCCGACGGAATTGCCTTGCTGGACCAGCTCACCCAGTGGGTCGACAGCCATCTTCGACAACTACCCGCCGGACGTTGCCAACGATAGCCGTTCGGTAATGCGACAATTGCATCATGGGCTACCGACTGAGCTGTCCAGGCATCCTCTTGTGCGCAGTGAGTGTTGTTGTCGGACTGTCGCTTCCGGCTCATGCGGAGCCACCGCCGGAACCGCCCAGCGCCTTTGTCGATGTCGCCGCGGCCACGTTATGGACCTCGCCGCAGAGTCCCCGGCCGGTCGATCAGCCCGCCCTCACCAATCCGGTCGACATCTCCCGCTGGATAGCGGGTATGACGTTGGCAGAGCAAGAAGCCCTCACTTCCGACAACCTCACCCAAACCCAGGCACTGTACGGCGATCGCGTCTATGTCCTGCAGCAGCAAGGTGATTGGACCGAGGTGGTGGTACCCGGGCAACCCACACCAAAGAATGCGCTCGGCTATCCCGGCTGGATACCCAGCGTTCAGCTGACCACCAGCCCGGAGTTCGCCGCGCTGCAGGCAACCGCCCCCTTCGCCCTCGCCGATCACGAGTCGACCACCTGGCTGTACCGCGACCCCGGGCTCACGCAGCGAGACATCGAAATCAGCGTCAACACCCGGCTTCCGGTGCTCGACCGCACCGATGCCGGGATCCTGGTCGCCACCCCGCGCAGCGGTCCGAAATGGCTCGACGCCCGCACCGCCGATGTCTATCAGAAACCCACGGACATCCCGTATCCCGGCGCCACCGATCTGGTGCGGTTCGCGACGCTGTTCCTGGATCGCCCCTACCTGTGGGGCGGACGCGCCGGCTTCGGCGTCGATTGCTCCGGCTTCACCTCGACCATCTATCAGGTGCACGGGATCACCCTGCCGCGAGACGCCGGACCGCAAGCCACCGACGGGAACGGCCGCCCGGTCGACAAGAACGATCTGCAACCGGGTGACCTGCTGTTCTATGCGCACGACACCAAGGACCCCGGCTCGATCTATCACGTCGCGATGTCCATCGGCGGCGATCGGATGATCGAGGCCTACGATTCCGCCACGCCGGTACGCGTCACGCCGGTCCGGTTGGGGCCGGATTATTGGGGCGCAGAACGATATTTGCGCGCTTAGGCCGCTGGGTTTCGGATCTATGCTGGAGATATGGCTGGCGCACCGCCGTTCCGAGATCCCACCGAGACGTCGTTCGCGTGGGGGTTTGCCGCAGTGACCAGGAAGGGTTGGTCGGCCGACGAGTCGTTGATGACATGGACGGACCACCAGTTCGATCCGGCTCAACTGATCACCGTGCACCACACCCTGGATTTCACCGGTAGCGACGCCACCGACTACCGAGACGTCGTTCGCGCGGTGTACGAATTCCACGCCTCGCCCGATCACGGTGGTCGCGGCTGGGGCGATATCGGCTACCACCTGATAATCGATCCGAACGGGGTCGTGTACGCCGGGCGCGATACCGGCGACTCCGCGCCCATCTTCCGGCCCGGCGCGGTGCTGCGGCCCGGGGTGGACGTCGTTGAGGCCGGTCATGTCTACAACGCCAATCCGGGCAATATCGGGATCTGCCTGATCGGGAATTTCGATGTCACACAACCGACTACGGCCGCCGTCGTCGCATTGCGTGATGTGCTGGGCACGCTGTGCACAGGCCTGGGGCTGAATCCACTGACCCAGGTCCACTACGTCAATCCGAGCACGGGTCTCGCCGTCGACATGCCCGCCATCTCGGGCCACCGGGACTGGTCCGACATCGCCGGGCTCACCGAATGCCCGGGCGAGCACCTCTACAACTGTCTCCCGCTGCTGCGGGCAGCGGCGTTGCAGCCCTTCGGCTGTTAGCTCTGTGCCGGGGTCGATCTGGGCGTGAGGTTCATCCAGATGTCGTCGGCCGCCCAGAGCACGAAGCGTTCGACGGGGACCACCGGGTGGTCGGCGGCGAGTTCGAACCGGAATCGCTGCAGCAGGACCGCGAGGATGAGTTCGGCTTCGACCATTGCGAGGGAGGCGCCTTCGCAGCTGCGCGGGCCGACTCCGAAGGGGATGTAGGCCAGTCTCGGACGTTCGGCGGCTTCGTGCGCGGCGAACCGTTCCGGACGGAAAACCTTTGGCTGCGGCCAATATTCGGGGTTCAGGTGCACGGCCCAGATCGGATAGAAAATCGTAGTGCCGGTCGGGACCGTGTATTCGCCGATGCGGAGTTCGTCGGTAGCTTCGCGGGCACCGTAAGGGCCTGGCGGATAAAGCCGCATCGATTCCTTGAGGGCCATAGACAGATATGGCAGGGCTTTCAGGTCTGCGTAGTCGGGTGCGGGGCGGTCGCCGAGCACGCCGGCGAGTTCTTCGGTGACGCGTTCGGCTACCTCGGGGTGCTGCGCGAGTAGGTACAGCGTCCAGGAGACGGCGACGCCGGTGGTGTGGTGCGCGGCCATCATCGTCATCAGCACGGTGTCCCGGATTCGCGCCGGCGACTGACCGGCGACGGCCATGGCGGCGATCAGATCACTGTGGTCGGTGGGCTGCGGACCAGCCTCGTGCGCCGCAAGCACGTCATCCACGACCGCTCGCAGATACGTCAGTGCCTGCTGCGCGCGGACGGTCCGCTCCTCCTCGGTGCCCGGCAGGTCGACCTGATACAACCGAGCCAGCTGCTCGGTCAGCACATCTTCGAACGCCGACACGATTCGATCGGCTTGTTCCGGCGCGGCCGCCCCACGACCGAGCGCATACTCGCAAATCATGCGCAGCGACAGCGCACTCAGGTCCTGCTGCAAGGCAATTGGGCCGTGCGCCGCCGCATCGGCCCACCGATCCGCCAGTCCGCGCGCCAACGTCACGAACTGCCCGAAATGTGCCTCGTGCGAACGGCGTCCGGCCAGGACCGACAGCAACGCCCGCCGCCACGGGGTATGTTCCGCGGCGGGAATCGTCTGGAGATTGCCCGACTCCTGTAGTGGCGCAAGGAATTCGAACAGCTTGTCCGGCCGCTCGTCGATCTTCGCGGTGGCCTCGAGCAGCACCGGGTCCGCGACCGACACCGCGGTCTCCGCGCCGGGCAGCGGGAATCGAACGACGGGGCCGTACTCGGCGTGCAGGTGCAACTGATAGTTGTGCAGCCCGCCCGCGGCCACGATCTCGGCGAGGCCGTCTCCCCCGCCACGAGGTCCGGGGATCCTCGCGAAACTACCGTCTGCTTCTGGTGTCATAACAACCTCCAGGGCCATGCTCCCCATCGTCGGGACGTCTCGCAACGTGTCGAGATAAGGACGGCGTAACAGCTACGCGGAGTTCTTCGCGACACCCATCTGTGCGATCAATGCCGAACGCAGATACCACAATCCGTTCGCTCTGGCCGGATCGAAGCCGGTGAGCTCGCCGATCCGCCGCAACCGGTAGTCGACCGTATTCGGGTGCACGCCAAGGTGTTCGGCCGAGCGGAGCCTGCTCAGATCGGTGTCGATGTATATCTGCAGAGTCTCGAGCAGTTCCGGGTGCGCGTCCAGCGGCGTGAGATGGTTGCCGAGGACCTCGCGCGCGACCCCGGGGCGGCTGAGTTGGTGTACCAGTGCGAGTTCGGCGAATCGGTGCACGCCGGGCGCCAGGCCCATTCGTTGCGCGGTGTCGAGGAGTTCGTGGGCCTGCCGGGCCGCACTCGGCACCTCGTCGGGGCGTGCCGTGACCAGGGTGGCGGTGATCGGCACGCGCGCCGCGTCCGCCATGGCCTGCACGAATCCGTCGAGCTCGGCATCGGTCAGCGCCGTAGTCGGCACGAGGACGGTTCCGCCGTCGACGGACAGCAGGGACAGCGCTTCGCCGTCGAGTTGCGTTGCGAGCGCGGATTGCAGGCGGCGGAGCTTGCGGCGGGCGACGACCCGCCGATCGAGTCCCGGACGGCCTTCGTCGGGATGCTCGGGGACGGCGAGGGCGAGCACGAAATACTCTGCGGCGAACAGCAATTCCCGGGTGGCGGGTTGACCGCCGAGCAATGCGGAGGTCAAGTTGTGTGTCGCGGTCTGGTGCTCGGCCGCGTCGGCCTTGTATTCGCGGACGTAGGCCTTGCTCACCGCGGCGGTGACCAGCTTGGACAGGTCGACCACCCGGCCGATGCCCCGCACGACGCCGAGCGTGTCCACGGGCTTCGGCCGAGCCATCAGGTCGAGCCCGACCTTGAAGCCCTCGTTGACGGCGTGCAACACCGTATCGATGGGGATTCCGGCACCGGCACAGCCTGCCGCCGCTGCCTCGAGTCTTGCGGGCGCGGCATCGACCGGGTCGCCGTTCAAGCGATGGATCAACCACTCGAGGCAGATGCGGACCACGATCCGCACCTCCCCGTGCAACCCACCACCGAACAGCGGCTCGGCCGCCGCGACGTGGTCGATCGCGGTGCGGGTCAGTGCGTCGATCTCGCGCGCCGACAACGAAATCTGTTGCCCGAGCACACCGAGCTCGGGTCGGTCGAGACTTTCGATCGTCACCGGTCGCCTCCTTGTCTGTCGTACACCGCAGCGACTGCGACGCCGACAGCAAGTAACTGAGCCGCTGCCACGCCGAGAACCTCGCTGTAATCGGTCTATTGCTCTTGGCAGCAACGGTAAACCGAGTGAGCGCTCACCTTCTACTCCTCTTTGCGCGACCGATCTCGACCGCGTCCGCAGCCGGTTACCAGGCGGTTCAACGGATCAGCGGAAGGTTCGAGCGGTGCGGGGTGCGGCAGGACATAGCGAGGTGCTCACTTTTTGGTGGCCGCGAGTTCGGCGTTGACCCAGGCCGCCATCATCCGAGCCGTCATCCGGATCGACTCCTCGCGCTGCTGGCTGTCCACCTCCAGCGCCGAAGCGCGAAGCACCGCAGCGAAACCGGTGTTGATCAGCACGAAGGTCATCACGTCGTACCGGTGGTCGTCGCCCGGACCGAGCATTTGGATCACCAGCACCTTCATCAGCAGCCGCAGGCGGGGTTCGAACTCGGGGATGCCGCTGTTGTAGAACTGCACCCCGGCGACCAGTGCCCGCACCAGCAGCGCGTTTTCGACCAGCACGTCGGCGATGACCGCAAGGATCCGGTAGATCATCTCCTCGCTCGGCTTGTCCCCGAGGCCGAACAATCCCTGGGAGAAGCGCCGCTCGACATTCTCGAGCAAGCGTCGCAGCAGTTCTTCGACCATGACCGAACGGTCGGCGAAGTATCGGTAGACCGTGCCGATGCTCACCCCGGCCGCCGTCGCGATCCGGTTCGTCGAGGTGTTGGCGATGCCGCGTTCGCCGAACAGCTGCGCGGCGGTGTCCAGGATGTGTTCCCTGGTCGCTTTGGCCCGCTCCTGGGTCGGACGACGGCGCTCCCCTGCGGCTTTCGGCGGCATCGGGTACTCCTGCCTGCTCGTGCTCGAAAATGAGCTTTGCTCAGTTTACGAGTATGCAAGAGTGGGTGCACCGCGTCACGCGGCACGGCGGCCAATGGAGGTGCGACAGTGGGCGATCGAGTGCCGAAGGGTCGCGTCGCGCGCGGCAGCAAGCTGGGCCGGCTGGCCGCGGAGCAGGCAGTGCGCGGAGTCGGCACCCGGTTGTCCATGATCGGGCGCACCGAAGACGCCAGGCAGCGACTGTCCGAACGCTCGACTTTGCAAGCGGCACAACAACTTGTCACCGTGCTCGGCGGGCTCAAGGGCGCGGCGATGAAACTGGGCCAGATGCTGTCGGTGCTCGATGTCGATCTGCTGCCGGAGGAGCACCGGGAGATGTTCCGGGTCAAGCTCGCCGAGCTGCGCGATCAGGCGCCGGTGGTCGCGTTTCCGGCGATGCGAACGGTGCTCGAGGACGACCTCGGGCCGCTGGCGCGCGCGTTCGCCGATTTCGACGAGACCGCGATCGCGGCGGCCTCGATCGGTCAGGTGTATCGGGCTCGGTTGCATGATGGACGTGCGGTCGCGGTGAAGGTCAAGTATCCGGGCGTGGACGACGCCGTCGAGGCGGATATGCGCAACCTGGCGATGTTCAGCAAGTTGTGGAAGTCCATGCTGCCCAGTGCGGCCGACGTGGACGTACTGGACGAGATCGCGCGCAATATCGGCAGTGAGCTCGACTATGTCCGCGAAGCGCAGACCCAGCATCGGGTTGCCGCGCACTACCACGGTCATCCGTTCGTCACGGTACCGGACAGCATCGACAGCCACTGCGGCCCAAACGTTCTGGTGACGGAGTTCCTCGAAGGGCAGCCGTATCAGCACATTCGGGGACTGCCCGACGCGGAGCGCGATCGGATCGGCGAGCTGATCTATCGGTTCTACATCAGTTCCCTGTTCGCGGACTTCGAATTCTGCGGCGATCCGCATCCCGGCAATATCCTGCTCGCCGACGACGGCAGGCTCGGGTTCGTGGATTTCGGGCTGTACCACAGCATGGACCCGGTGCATGTCGAAGTCGAGCGCGCTTGCCTGCGGGCCGCCGGCGAAAATCGGGCCGACGACCTGTACGACATGTGGGTCGAGCGCGGCATCATCGATCCCGGCTCGGGCGTCGGCGCACAGGAATGCCTGGAATACGTGTGGGCGACCGCAGGCTGGCATCTGATCGACGAGGAGATCACCATCACCCCGGAATTGGCCACGGGCGCTGTGATTCTCGCCGTCGACCCGAGGGCCGCCGAATTCCGCGGCATGCGACAGCAGCGACTGCCCGCCGAGCATGTGTTCTCCCGGCGAGCCGATCTGTTCACCTTCGCCGCACTCGGCCAACTGGCGACCACCAACAACTGGCATCGGATCGCCCGCGAATGGCTCTACCGCGAACCGCCGGTCACCGAGGTCGGACAGGAGATCGCGCGCTGGCGCGCCGATTGTCGGCGATAGAATTCGACATCGATCGAACGGAAGGGCGATACGTGACAACGAGTGAACCACAGCCGAATTCGTCGGCAGACGGTGCTTGGCGGGACAACGGAGTGCGTGTCATCAAGGCGGATTCGCTCGACTCGAACACCGCGCAGACGCCGGGGATGGACCGCGCGGCGGCGATCAATGCGGCCCGAGTCGGTGCGCAGAAGATCTGGGCGGGAACCGTCACGATCCATCCGAATGCCAAGACCGGTGCGCACCATCACGGCGAGCTGGAAAGCGTCATCTACGTTCTCCGTGGACGCGCGCGCATGCGCTGGGGTGCGCGGCTCGAGTTCGTCGCCGAGGCCGAGCCCGGCGATTTCATCTTCGTGCCGCCCTATGTCCCGCACCAGGAGATCAACGCCAGCACCGACGAACCGCTCGAATGCGTTCTGGTACGCAGCGATAGCGAAGCCGTCGTCGTCAATCTCGATATCGACCCCGTGGAGAAACCCGACGCTGTCCACTGGATCGATCCGATTCACCGAGAGCCGGATTCGGTCTGACCGACGACCCGGCCTAATGCCGAACGCGGACAACGAGTTTGCCGGTGGCGCGGTCGTGCTCCATGTCGTCGTGGGCCTGCGCCACCTGTGCCAAGCCGTCGTAGACGCGGTCCACCGGAAAGGCCAGCTTGCCGTCCGCGACCGCATCGAGGATCTCCTGGAAGGCGGCCGACGGCAGGTCGGCGGCGTCGCCGAAGTAGCCCGCCAGGCGCACGCCCCTGGGTAGGTACTCGTTCGGCGAAAAGTTTTGCACCGTCCACTGATTCGACAGGCTGCCGCTGAAGCAGGCCGTGCCGTGCACGCGCACCGCGCGCAATGTGTCGGGCAGAGTTGGCGTGCCGACGAGATCGAGGGCGGCATCGACGCCATCGGGGTACAGCTCGCGCACAGCGGGCGCGACCTCGCCGGTATCGAGCAGTGGATGGTCGATACCGTGTTCCTTCAACGAAACGAGACGCTCGGCCCGCCGGGTGGTGGACAGCACCGTGGCGCCGCGCCAGCTGGCCAGGGCGGCCGCGGCCAGTCCCACCGAGGAGGTGCCGCCGCGGATCAGCACGGACTGACCGGGTTTCAGGTCCAGGCCGATGGTGAGCGAGCCGTACGCTGTCTGCACCATTTCCGGCAGCGCGCCGAGCACCTCCCAGGGCAGGTCGGTGTCGACGGGGATGACCTGGGACAGCGGCACCGAGGTGTATTCGGCATAGCCACCATCGAAAGTGCGCCCCATATCCCCCATCATGGCGACGACCTTTTGCCCGACGACCAGACCGCTGCCGGCCGGAGCCGCGTCGACGGTGCCGGACGCCTCGATACCCGGCACCCGCGGAAAACTGACGCCCTCGCTGAGACCCAGCCGAAGCTTCAGCTCCGAGCGGTTGAGGCCGAATGCCTCGACGCGGATGCGCACCCAACCTTCCCGCTCGGGCGGGAGCGGCATGGTGGTCAACCGCAAGTTCTCGATGGGGCCGGGTGCGGAGAGTCGCACGGCGCGCATAGCGGATGTCATAGCTTGCCTTCTTCCAGGATTCGCACAAACGCTTCGGGGGCTTCGGCGGCCACGTTGTGTCCGGTCGGCAGGGTGTGCACGTGCCAGCCCGGATCACCCGAAAGTCGTTGGTAGACCTCGGTGAACGGGGTGTCGGGCCAGCCGCTCAGGTAGATGTAGTCCTTGCGCTCGACCTGCGGTGGGCCGTCGAGCTGGATCTTCTGCAGGAACGATGCGAGCGGGTGTGCGGTCGTTCGCGGATTCAGGCCCGGCGGCGGCGCGACGCTGTGGCCGTCGGCTCGGGCTCCCTGGAGGAACAGTTCCCGGAAGGCCGCAGTGGTGAGGTCGAAGCAGGAGTCGCCGTCGGCGGGGACGTAAGCGTCGCTGTAGACCAGTCGCCGGATACGTCCGGGTACGCGGGCCGCCGCTCCGGTGATGACCATGCCCGCGTAGCTGTGCCCGACCAGCACGGCGTCGTCGACGTCTTCGGCCTCGAGCACGCTCACCACGTCCTGGATGTGGGTGTCGAGGTTGGTCGCCGCGGTGCGCAGGTGGCCTCGATCGCCCAGACCCGTGAGCGTCACCGGGATGGCCGAATGACCATCGCGGCGCAGGGATTCGGCGATCTGCTGGAAATACCACCCACCGTGCCAGCCACCAGGAATCAAGACGAAAGTCGACATGACAGGCACTCTAATAGAGACACTCTAATCGAGGCAACACTAATAGTGAGATTGCTCGGTAGGATGACGGAGTGCTGACCTTGAGCGTCTTGGGATTCCTGGCCGAGGAACCGCTGCATGCCTACGAGCTGCGGGCCCGGATCTCCGGCTTGTCCGGCCACGTCCGCCCGGTCAGCGACGGCGCGCTCTACCCCGCACTCAACCGGCTACGGGAAGCCGGACTGCTCGACCGGCAAGAAGAACCCGGCCGCGGCGCCACCCCGCGCCAGGTGCTCTCCCTCACCGACGCAGGCCATGCCGAGTTACTCCGCAGACTCCGCGAGCCCGCCGACGTCGAGATCACCGACCGCAACTCGTTCCTGGTGCTACTCGCCTTCCTCGGCCGCCTCCCCGATCCGGCCGATCAGGCCCGCGTCCTGCGCCGCCGCCTGAAATTCATGGAGGGCCCCGCCAGCTACTTCTATGCCGACGGCAAACCCCTGCGCGCCACCGACATGACCGACCGATTCCGCAAGGGCATGCTCACCCTCGCCGCGACAACCAGCCGCGCGGACCGCGCCTGGCTCGAGTCCACGATTGCCGACCTCGAACAGCAGTAGGCCCCTGCGCCGCAACGAGATCCACCAAACAGAAACACGGGTGACGGCGGCTGAAGTTCAGCCACCATCACCCGTGTTCAGGCGATCAGTTGGTCGGGCTATTCGGTGATTGCTTGTAGGGGGCGCCGGCGGCCAGGGCGGCGGTGGTGAAGGACTTCTTCATCTGCGGCCAGAGGGTGCTGTCCACGCAGGAGTAGCGGGGCATGAAGCCGCCGCAGGTGCCACCGTTCGGGCCGATTTCGATGGTGAAACTGGCCAGTCCGAGGGATCCGTGCGCCTGGTCGTCGGTTGTTCCCCAGGTGGAGTAGCCGACGGTTTCTTCATCGGTGCCGACAGTGAATCCGGCGGGTACGACCTTCGTGATCAAGGTGCGCAGCTGTTCCCGGTTCTTCGGCGTCGCGGCGGTCGGAATGATCCCGTAATTCCCGTAGGAATGCAGGTCGATCACCACGCCTTTCGCGGTATCCGGGACGTCGGTGCTGCCCGCGGGGCGCTGGTTGGTGAACAGGCTGGAGTACAGCTTCTGGATATTCTGGGTCTCCGGTTCGGAGGCGGCGCGCGGCCCCTGGAAGGTCTGCGAGCACTGGTTTCTGGAGTCGCCACCCCAGCGGACGGTGAAGTTGCGGTTCAGGTCGATGCCGGGACCGTTGCCGGAGCCGTCGACGACCGAGCAGGACGAGGGCGTGCCGCTGTTGTCGACGTTCTTGCGCTGCATCTTGGGCCGGTTTCCACCGCTGGCCACCACGTCGACACCGTCCGGGTTGGTCACCGGGACAACCCACACCTCGGTGTTGTCCAGGATCGAGGTCGCGGTGGCATCGGTGCCGTAGCCGTTGGCGAGGTAATCGATCCATTTCCAAGCGATTTCGCCGGTCGCCAGTTCGCGGGCGTGGATCTGCGCGGTCAGCAGGAAGCGCGGCTTGGTCGAGGTGGGCGAAAGCGCGCAGCCGCTCGGTGCGAGCGTCGTCTTGGCCGCGGCCTTCTCCTGATCGGTCGCCTGCTTCGCGATTCCGGTCAGGCAGATGGCGTTCATGGTGTGGCCGCCGCTACCTCGGCCGGCCAGCCAGGTTTTGCCGATATCGTGCGCCTGGGCGATGCCGGGGTACTTGGTGGCGACATCCTTGGCGTGAGTGAGCATGTCCGCCGAGGTGTGGTAGCCGCCGTAGTACGTCGGGCCGAGGGAGCGCTGCTCCGAGGGCAACGACTTGTAGACCGGCTCCCCCTTCTGCAGATTCAGTCCCTTGGACCGCAGCGCCTGGGCACCGGCCTCGTCGACCGCGATCGTCACTTTGCCGGGACCCGCCGGGACCATTTCGATCCCCGCCGAGTTGAGGATGTCCACCTGCGCCTGCGACGGCACCGGAACGTCCCAATAGTAGGGCGTGTCATCGGCGGCGTTCGCCATCAGTGGACAGAAAACGAGCGTCGAAAAACCACCGACGGCCACCGCCGAAATGGTTGCAAGGAAATTGCGGAAACTGCTCATGGGCTTACCTGTCTCTCGCGCCACTTTCAGAGACCGCATTTCACGGCGTGGCGCCGTTGTTCGCGGATGAATTTCCGATGGTCGGAGATTAAACCGTTATGTCGGCTCAGTGAAACCCCAGTCGACGAGTGGGGAAAAGGGTGGACCGACCCGGCGGGTGCGCGTGACCGCCGCAGCCGTCTACCCGCCGTCGCGGGCCCGCCACGCCCGAGTCGAGCGGCCCGGCGGAGTCGCCCCGAGCCAACCGATCACGCGCTCGAACGACCCTCGCGACGGGCGGACCACCGGCACCCCACCAGGACGGGGTGTCGCTCCACAAAGACAACTAACAGAAATGGCAGACCAAACTTAAATTGCGTTGCATTCGCACCTGCATGAAGGTTTGTTTTCAATGGTTAAGACTCGACTTACATATTGTGACTATTTACCGTTTCTCACGTACAGTCGACCGTGCCGATCCGCAAGTGCGAAGCCCGCCCTGCATAACACTCGACTGATAGCCCATTGGCATCAGCCGTAATTCAGGCTCGGTAGAAAATATCGTCAAAGTACCCACGGAGGTCTCCGCGCAATGCCGCCCGCTGTCAACCATCGCATCTATCGCGGAAAACATCGAGTCAAAAAACAGCCATCGAATGGCACGCCCCGACTATTCGCCGCGCTGGTCGCCAGCTCCCTGCTCGGACCTGCCGCGCTCACCCTGACCGCCACCGCCACCGCCACAGCCGAGGCACCGAGTTTCGGCTTCCGCGCGAAGATCCAGGGCTACGACTCGGACGGCCGGGGGATCATTCATTACAACAACACGATCAAAGACGCCGGCATCGAGAACGCGGTCAAACACCTGAACTCGACACCGGGCCTGAATGTCGTGTTCAAACCCGGCACGGGCGATGGCGCCATCAAGATCACCAACGAACAGTTCCCGGGTGACGTCGCGGGCATGGGCGGTTGGGATGGCGGCCCGTTCGTCAAACTCGACCCGAAAACCCGCAACTACGACAAGGACGATCGAACCGAGGTCGCCGGACACGAACTCCTGCACTCGATCGGCCTCGATCACAACGACAGCGGCTGCAGCATCATGGCCAGCTCGGTCAACCGGTGCAACGGCGGCCCGACCCCGCTGAGCAAAGACGAGATCGGCCAGCTCAACAGCATGTACAAAAAGGGGAAGCCGGGCGAGTCGGGCGACCCGTCCAAACCGTCGAAGCCGGGCGACCCGTCCAAACCCACGAAGCCGAGCGACCCGTCCAAACCCACGAAGCCCGGCGGCCAGACCAAACCGACGAAGCCGGGGCAGGACTCCGGCGGCGATCAGCAATCCCAGCCTGGTGACGGAACCGATTCGTCCGGCGACGGCGATGGCACCTCCGACGGCGGCGACATGCCTGGTGACGACGGCGGCGACTCGTCGGGCGACGGCGACAGCAGCGACGGCGGCGACATGTCCGACGGCGGCGATAGCGGTGACCCGTCCGGCGACGGCGACGGATTCGACTGGCTCGGCGACAGCGCGGGCGGCGACTCTTCCGACGGCGGCGACATGTCCGGTGGCGACAGCGGGGATGGATTCGACTGGCTCAACGACAGCGGTGCCAATAACTCTTCCGACAGTGGTGACATGTTCGGCGGCGACACCGGCGACATGTTCGGCGGCGACACCGGCGGCAACGGCTCCGATTGGTTCGGCGACAGCGGCGGCAACAGCGCATCCGATATCGGCGATATGTTCGGCGGCGATTCCGGCGGCGACCTATTCGGCGGCGATTCCGGCGGTAATGGATTCGACTGGTTCGGCAAGGGTGGCGGCGATCAGTTCGGCGGCGGAGATCTCTTCGGCGGCGGTGGACTCGGCGACCTCGCCGATATCGGCGGCGGATTCAACACCGGCGGACTGTTCTAACACAGCGTCGGCCCGACAAATGCCGAACACCCTTGCAGTGCAAGGGCGTTCGGCATTTCTCATTTCTAGGGCACATCCTTCAGATGGGCCAGCGCCGTGACCATACGATCGGCGATACCCGGCGGCCACGGGTAGGACACGGTCGCCGCGCGCTGGTGCGCCAGCCCGTGCAGCCCGAGCCACACGGCGACGGTATCGACGGACAGATCGGTACTGGTCGACTCGCCCGCACGGACGCACTCCTGCATGAGTTCGGTGAGCATGCCCATGGTCGCGTCGCCGAGGCTGGCGACATCGGCCTCGGTCAGCGTGGTTTCGTCCAGCGCGGGCATCCAGACGCCGCCGAACATGGTCCGGTAGCGCTCGGGATGACGGTCGGCGAAGTCCAGATACGCGTGCGTCAGGGCGAACAGCCGGTCGCGCGGGTCATCGCTTGCCGCGGCCACCGCCTCTTCCAGATGCTCCGTGAGCTCGGCGAACGCCTGCTGCACGACGGCCAGCATGATGGTCGGCTGATCAGGGAAGTGCCGGTAGATCGAGGGCGCGGCGATTCCGACGCGGCGGGCGACGGACCGCAGCGTCACGGACTTTTCATCGCCGGTCTCGTCGAGTATCTCCACGGCCGCGGCCACGATGTCCTCGCGTAGCCGCGAACCCTCCCCTCGACGGTTGCGCACGCGGGTGGGAGACGAAGTCGGGTTGTCTGCCATGCCCGTTAACTTACACCTGAAAACTTATCGGCGTTGCCCCTTGAATCTTCGAAGCTCACATGCGTATGGTTACAGGTGTAATCATCCATTGAGCGCGGAGAACATCATGAACACCACCACTGTCACCACCACCGAGGTCGTGCTGCCGGGCAAGGTCGAAGCGAACGGCCTGTTGATCCGCACCCGTCCCCTCGCCGCGCCCGGCACGGGCCAGGTCGCCCTGCGGATGGACGCGACCGGCGTCTCCTTCGCCGAGCAGCAGATGCGCCGCGGCAAGTACTACGACCAGCCGCCCTTCCCCTTCGTGCCCGGCTACGACGTGGTCGGCACGGTCACCGCCGTCGGCCCCGAGGTCGATCCCGCGCTGGTCGGGCACCGGTTCGCCGCGGTCGTCAAGGTCGGCGGCTGGGCCAGCCACCTGCTGATCGACGCCGCGGATCTGGTGCCGATCCCGGACGGCGTCAGCTCGGCGGCCGCGGAGACGGTGGTGGTCAATGGAATCACCGCATGGCAGATGCTGCACCGGATGGCCAAGGTGCCCAGCGGCGCCACGATCGTGGTGCTCGGCGCGAACGGCGGCGTCGGTTCCACCCTGCTGCAGCTGGCCAGGCACGCGGGCATCAGGGTGATCGGCACGGCCTCGCCCAGGCATCACGAGATGATCCGCGAACTGGGCGCGATCCCGGTCGACTACCGCGACCCGAACATGTACCAGCGCATCCGCGAGATCGCGCCCCAGGGCGTGGACGCCGTGTTCGACCACGTCGGCGGCGCCGGCTTGGCGCAGTCCTGGGCGCTGCTGCGCAAGGGCGGCACGCTCGTGTCCTACGGCACCGCGGCGACGAAGAACGAGGACGGCAATTCCCAACTGCCGGTACTGAAGTCGTTCGCGCGGCTGCTGCTGTGGAACTATCTGCCCAACGGCAAGCACGCCCACTTCTACAACTTCTGGGCGGGCAAGCGCCAGCTCAGCACCTTCCGTAATCGCCTGCACGACGACCTCGTTCAGGTGCTGCGGCTGCTGGCCGACGGCGTCCTCACCCCGCAGATCGCCGCGCAGTTCCCGCTGGCGGACGCCGCGCAGGCGCTCGAACTCGCGGAGTCGCGCACGGTCGCGGGCAAAGTCGTCATCACCGCGTAATCGACCACCACCAGCACTGTCCGCTCAATCCTGTTCGAACCCTGAGGAATTCAGCCATGGCCACCATCGCCCTCTCCGCCCCGCCCACCACCACCCTCCGCGCAGGCGACGTCGACAACCGCGCCACCTACCTCAGCTTCACGCTCGCGTATGTCTTCGGACACGGCGCCGCCGCGCTCTCCAAAGGCACCGATCCACTGCTGAACCTGCCCGGCTGGCTGCCCATGGCGCTGCTCGGCCTCGGCCTCGCCGTCGGCACGGTCGCCGCCACCATGGCCGCGCTGCGCGCTCAGCGCGGCGCCGACAGCCGAGACATCCTGTCCGGCAAGCTACTCGGCATCTCCTGGGCCAGCGCCTTCGCCGCCCTCTTCCTCGCCATCACCGGAATCACCTCCCTGCTGGACCGAGCCGACCTGCAGTCCGTGCTCTGGCCCACCGGCGCCGGCCTCGTCGTCGGCCTGCTCTACCTCGGCGAAGGCGCCGCCCGCCGCAATGTCCTGCACTACTGCCTCGGCACCTGGCTCGCCCTGGTTTCCACCGGCGCGCTGCTGTTCGATACCCCCGGCCTCTTCTGGATGCTCACCCTCGGTGGTGGCGGTGGCTATGCCATCGCGACCGTCCTCGAACGCCGCCGCCTCGCGATCCGCCACTGAAAAACGTTCCACCGCAACAGAAGGAGTCATGATGATCTACCACGGCAACCGGATAAAGCTCCGGGAAGGCGTCACCGAGGAGCAGGCCGCAGCGGCACTGGCGAGCATGCACGAACAGGGCCGGAGCATCCCCGCGGTGCGGTCGTACATCGCCGGCCGCGAGTACGGCACCGGATTCGACTGGGGCGCAACGTTCGTCCTCGAGGACCTCGACGCCTACTGGGAGTATCTGAGCCACCCGGCGCATACCGCGTCGGTACGAATCGGACTCCCCCTGGCCGAGAACTTCCAAGCCTATGACCTCACCGATGATCTCGATCCCGACTTCGAGGCGAAGGTCGCGCAACTGCAGAAGCGCCACATCGACTCCGTCCCGGAACTCGCGGAACTGCTCGCGGCCCTGTCCTCGCACACCGGAACCAGCGCGCTCCCCTCCACCGAATAGCCACACCGATCCACTGTCCGGAGCCCGAAACCCCACGGGCTCCGGACATTTTGGCGTCTCAGGCCTCGGCCGGACGTGCTGAGCCCGCCAGCGCGACGCAAGCCGGACGCAAGGGCGGCGCAATCGCCCGCCAGCAACCTCGTTAGCATGACCCCTTCAGTAACGATCATCGGCGCCGGCCTCGGCGGACTCACCCTTGCCCGCGTCCTACACGTGCACGGCATCCGGGCCGCGGTCTACGAGGCGGAGCCCTCTCCGACGGCCCGTGCGCAGGGCGGGATGCTCGATATCCACGACTACAACGGGCAACTCGCCGTCGAGGCAGCCGACCTGATGGACGAATTCCGCGGCCTCATCCTGGAGGGCCGCCAGGCGATCCGGGTCCTCAACCCCGACGGGACGGTACTGCTCGACAAAGCCGACGATGGCTCCGGCGGCCGCCCAGAGGTGTTGCGGGCCGAGCTGCGACAGCTGCTGCTCGCCTCTCTCCCGGCCGGCACCGTCCGCTGGGGATACAAGGCCGACGGTGTTCGCGCCCTCGACGACGGCCACTACGAGGTGAGCTTCGCCGACGGCAGCACCGTCGTCACCAACCTCCTGGTCGGCGCGGACGGCGCCTGGTCCCGCGTCCGACCGCTGTTGTCCGCCGCCACACCCGAATACGCGGGCCAGTCGTTCATCGAGACCTACCTGTACGACGCCGACACCCGCCACCCGGTCGCCGCGACAACGGTCGGCGGCGGGTCGCTGCTGACACCGACGGAGGGCGCGCAGATCCACGCGCATCGGGAGAAGGGCGACACCCTGCATACCTACGTGGTGCTGCCCAAGCCGCTGGATTGGTTCGCCGCCATCGATTTCTCCGATGCCGCCGCGGCCAAGGCACGAGTCGCCCGGGAATTCGACGACTGGGCTCCGGAAATCACCGCGCTGATCACCGATGCCGACACCGCACCGGTCTGGCGCCCGCACTACGCGCTGCCGGTCGGGCAGCAATGGGACCGGGTGCCGGGCGTGACCCTGGTCGGCGACGCCGCCCACCTCACGGTACCGAACGGCGAAGGCGCGAACCTGGCCATGCTCGACGGCGCCGAACTCGGCAAAACCCTTGCCGCGCACCCTGATGACGTCGAGGCCGCGATCACCGAATATGAGCTGGCCATGTTTGCGCGCAGCACCGAGATGGCCGTCGAGGGCGTCGAGTTCTTCGAGAACCTCGCCATCGACGACAACCCGGGGCAAAGCCTGTTCAGCATGCTCCACGGCACGGAACAAACATGATGAGTTCAGGCCGCTCCTCGACGTCGCGCTTGCACCCTACCGGCCCCTGATTCCCCGCGCCCACCGGACGGCCGGAGTACTGTCCGCGTAATGGCAACCCCGTGGATCTACCGGATCGTCATCCCGGTCGACGACGTCGAGGCGGCGGCCACGTTCTACTCGACAATTCTGAAAATCCCCGGCGAGCGGGTGTGGGTGAACCGGCATTACTTCCGGTGCGGTGAAGTGATACTCGCCTGCGTCGAGCCGGGCCCCGAATCCGGCGATTTTCACATCGACGCGGACCCGCGCATCATCTATTTCGGCGTCGAGGATATCGAAGAGACGATGGAGCTGGTTCGCCGCGCCGGTCCCGCGCACGTCGACGCGTCGATCGAGGTGCAAGCCTGGGGCGAACGGTCGTTCTACGCCCAGGACCCGTTCGGCACCCGGCTCTGTTTCGTGCACGGCGCCACTATTTACGACGGCGGCAAGTTCGACGAGTAGCCGCGATCGGGTCAGCGTTGGCCCTGCACGCGGTTCTGCACGATCTGCAGCACCTGGATCAGGCTGCCCGCGAAATCCTGTAGATCGCGCAGATCCTGCAACCCGCCGTGTTGCGGATCGGTCAACGCGCTGAGGTCGAGTGCGGTTGCGGAGAAGAAGACGGCATAGGCCTTGCCCCGGAACGTCGCGTCGACCTTGGGCCGGATCACCCGCGCCCGATCGAGCAGGATGCCGAGGTCGTCGCCGGTCTTCGCCAGCGCGTCCATCAGCTGGTGAGTGTTGTCGAGCAAGCTGCCCAGCTGCTGGCCCGAGGTGTCGGCGTAGTCGCCGAGCGCGGCGCTGGTGGTGGACACCTTGGTCAGCAGATCGCCGATGGCCCTGTTGTTCTCGGCGATGGCGCCGATCATCTGCGGCAGCGTATCGGCCACCTGACCGAGCTCGCCACGGCGGGCCTCGATGGTGTTGGCCAGCGCGCTGAACTCGTTCAGCACGCCGTCGACCTTCGCGCTGTTGTCGTTCAAACTGCCGACCACACCGGTCATCTCGGTGATCAGATGCGACAGCTGACCGCCGCGACCGCCGACTATCGAGTCCAGCTCCGAGGTCAGCTTGCTCAGGCTGGCCACGCCACCGCCGTTGAACAGCATAGAGATCGAGATCAGCAGCTGCTCGACGGTCGCGCCCGCGGAGGTCTTGTCCAGGCCCAGGGTGTCGCCGTCGTGCAGCATGTTCGTGCCGGGCTCGGTCTTCGGCTTGGACACCGCGACGAACACGTCACCGAGCGGGGTGGCCTGACGCAAGGATGCTGTGCTGCCCGCGGGCAGCTCGATGTCCTTACTGATGGTCAGGTCCACAATCGCCTGAAAGTTCTTGGTCTCGATGTGGGAGACCACGCCGACATCGGAGCCGCCGATCTTCACCTTCGCCTGGTCCGGCGTATTCAGCGCGTCCTCGAAAACCGCATGCACGGTATAGGTTTCGCCGGAAACGCCGGGCCTGGGTAGCGGTAGCTTCTCCACTGTCAAACCACACCCGGAGGTTGCCGCCACGACGGATATCGCAACCACGAGCGCCCGCCCCTTGGTCTCCGAGACATTGATGATCCGCCGTGCTCGGCGCTGTGCATTCACGTCGACTCCCCTCGCCGTAGCGCGAACAGTATCAGCGAGACTCGAATACGGGTAGCGAAATCGAAGGGAGTCCAGACCGCCTGGTCACAGGAGACAATCGAGCTGTGCACTTTGTCGATCGCCGCAGCCGCTCGGTCACACCAGGCGAGCAAAAACATACCGATTCAGATTCGAGCCTCGGCAAGTGCTGAACGCAGATATGTTTTCGACCTGATATCGAGTCGGCAGTTCTGATCATCTGCCGACCGTATCGACCCGATGCGCTGAAATAACTGCTGCGGCTATAGCATCCGTGAAATGTTCATGAGGCGGGCATCATGAGTTCGGGCGGTCAGCTCACTTTCCCGAGGAGCTGGCGCCTTACGACGACGTTCCTGATCGGCGGGGTCGTTGCGATATATGTCCAGATGACATTCATTCCAATGAATCTCACCATGTTCGGGCTGTTCCAGAATCAGGTCGATCTGCGCGTCTATCGACAGGGCGCGTTTCTGCTGCGGCACGGCTGGCCGCTCTACGACGGAACGGTCATCTACAAACTCGAATACACCTATACTCCGTTCTCCGCCATCATGTTTCAGCCATTCGACCTGATGCCCTACGATCTCGCCGTCGCCGTCTGGTCGTTCCTGATCTTCGCACTGCTCTACTGGATCATCACCGCAGGATTCAAAAGCCTTGGCTACGTTATGGATTGGCGGATCCGACTGGTGTCGCTGTGTCTGGTCGCGGCCGCGGCACTGCTCGAACCGGTGCGCACCACCATCTGGTTCGGGCAGGTCAACGTCTTCCTGATGGCGATCCTCCTGTGGGATCTACTCAGGCCCGACGGCAGCCGCCTGAAAGGGTTCAGCATCGGCGTTACCGCCGGCATCAAGCTGACACCAGCGTTCTTCCTGCTCTACCTGGCCGTCACCAAACGCTGGCGCGCGCTCTCGGTAGCCATCGCCACCTTCGTCGCGACCGTCGCGCTCGGCTTCGCCTGCACCCCAACACAATCGTGGAAGTACTGGACCAGCGCGATCTTCGATCCCGCACGCGTCGGCGATCTCAACGCGGTCAGCAACCAATCGATCAACGGGATCATCGCGGTCGGCTTCCATACCGACCGCCCCAGCCCAGTGCTCTGGGCGGCGGTGGCCGTCGCCGCCGTGGCGCTCGGCATGATCGCGGCGCGTGCGGCACACCGACACGGACAGGAGCTGCTAGCACTCTCACTGACCGGCATGACAATGACGACGGTGTCACCGTTCAGCTGGGGTCATCACTGGGTGTGGTTCGTGCCCCTGCTGGTCTGCGCCGTCCACCTGGTGCTGCAGTCGCTGCGGCAACGGCGGCGCCTGCAGTTCGCGGCATGGGCAATCGCCGCATCGGCCCTGTACGCAACGGCGTTCACCTGGCGAAACCTCATACCGGAGGGCGCATTCGGCTGGCGGCCCTTCTACGGGACCGGACTGTTCATGTTCCCGGTCCCGCACTGGGCGAAGTGGTACACGGCAATGCCCTACCTGTGGGTCTTCGCGATCGCCGTCGCGCTGACCATCGCGGCGTGGGGTCCGGCCAGATCGACTGCGGCTCGTTCCCTGCCATCGGGTATTACTTCCGACCGGGGTCGTATTCGTAGGCATTCGGCGGCAGACTTGGCCGAGTCGGGAACTGGGTGATCCGCGCGTCCGTCGCTATCCCGATCTGGCCCAGCGTGGTCGGCATCATGCAGTCCCGCGATGGACGGGAAACACCGTCGGCGTATCCGGTGACCGCCTTGTTATAAGGCCCGACCACCGGGCCGCCGCCTGCCAGATTCAACCCGAAGCAATCGACTTCGAGGATAAAAGTGCCGTCGCCGCCGCAATGCGCCGACGCGCTGGTCGGTCCTCGATCGAGTGCGCAGTCCCGCGGGTCGGCGGCGGCCGAACCAGCCGCAACCGTCACCATCGCGGCAGCACTCGCCACCAAAACCGATGTACCGATAACGCTCCGGACCAAGCTCATATTCAGGTTCTCCGCATCTGGTCGAACGTACAAGTGGCCGATCTCCGCAATGCGACACCTCCGAGGTGACCCCGCAAGACTTCCGCAAATCCCCGGCGGCGGGGAGACCGCAGAATTCGGGGGCATCGATACCCGACCTTGCCGGACACCTCGGTAACAGGTACCGTTCAGTATCGGATACCGATCAGTATCCGTTTCTGACGTCGAGGAGGTGTGATGCCGAAGTCGCCGACGAAGCGTCGCCCATTGACGGTCGCGGCGTTGTTGGATGCCGCTCGAGAAGTGTTCGCCGAGAAGGGGTTCGGCGCAACGTCCGTGCCCGATATCTGCGCACGGGCCGGGCTGACCAAAGGCGCGTTCTACTCGAACTTTCCCGATAAGGAGACGCTGTTCCTCGCGTTGTTCGACCGGCACAACGCGGCCACACTCGAACGAGTGCGACTGGTGCTGGCCGAGTCGGCAGGACGCCTGGTCGGTGCCGATCCGCCCCAACTGCCGGAACCGCAGGGTGAGCAACGCCAATGGTTCTTGATCTCCATGGAATTCACGCTGCACGCGATTCGTCATCCCGAGGTGGCCGCGGCGCTCGCCGACCACGAGGCGCGTAGCCGCGCGGCACTGGCCGATCTGCTGGCAGACGCGCTGGCCACTGTCGATCGGGTGCCCACGATCGCGGTCGACGAACTCGTGCGGTTGGTGGTGGCGGCCTGTGAGGGTGGTGATGCGCAGACACTGACCGAGATCGCGGCGACCGGGTCCGCGCGGGCGAGTGTGCGTGCTCGTCTGGTCCCGCTGCTACTGCGGGAGTACACGCGTCCTGCCGACAGGTCCGATCCCGATTTCCATGCCTCCCCAGGGGATCCGTCGTGAGCAGCGCCCAATCGTTCGATCCGCTCGACCATCTCGACCAGCTGCTGGCCGACGTCGGTTTGTCGCATGCCGCGGCAGGTGGTCTGGTGAGTTTCGCGGGCAGCGACCCGATCGTGGCCGCCCGCCACCGGCTGGGAGCCTGCATCGGCATCCCGGTGATGGCGGGCGCGGTCGGCGCGGCCGCACTGTGGCGGCATCGCACCGGGCAAGCCCAGGACCTGTACCTCGACCTGCGTCAAGCCATTCACGGCATCACGCCGAACGCATTCTGGAACCCGACCCTGGCCGGTGAGATGACACCCCACCCCCTCGTCGCCGACAACCCGTTCCTGCTCGATTCCTACCGCACCCGAGACGGCCGAACGGTCATGGCATCGGGCGTCTACCCACACTTGGCCGCCCGATGGTGCCGATTCCTCGATGTGCCACCGGATCCCGACAAAGTCGCCGCGGCCATCGAGCAGTGGAACGCCTTCGAACTCGAAGAGGCCGCGAACGCCGCCGGACTCCCGCTGTGCGTGGCGCGCACTCCCCAGGAATGGCTCGCCCACCCGCAGGGTGCGTTGCTGGCCAAGCAACCGGTGATCGGCCTGACCCGCATCGGCGACGGCCCGCTCCGCCGCTTCGACCCCGCTGATCGCCCGTTGAGTGGGGTGCGGGTGCTGTCGTTCACGCATGCCATCGCAGGCCCCGTTGTCGGCAGGACGCTCGCCGAGCAGGGCGCGGACGTTCTGTGCGCGACCCGGCCCAACGACTACGAGCACGACTTCATCTACGACGAAGCCAACATCGGGTCACGCAGTGCCTATATCGACATGAGCAACGACCGCGGCAAGTCCCGCGCGGAGTCGCTACTCGCCGACGCCGACATCGTGGTCAACAACCATCGCGGCGGCAAACTCGACAAGCTCGGCCTCGACCCACGCGAACTCGCCGCGAAATATCCGGGCCTCATCACCGTCTCGGTGACCTGCTACGGATCCACCGGCCCCTGGGCCGACCGCGGCGGCTTCGACATGAACGGTTCCGCCGCTTCAGGTTTGATGACCCTGGAGGGCACACCCGAGCGGCCGACATTGCCACCCACCGGCATGATCAACGACTTCATCACCGGCTACCTGGGCGCCACCGGTGCCACCGCCGCACTGCTGCGGCGCGCCACCGAAGGCGGCAGCTGGCATGTCACCGTCAACTTGACCCGCACCGCCATGTGGTACCGATCACTGGGCCTGGTCGACCCCGTCGACGCCAATCGCAATGAGCAACACCAACTTCGAGAGCCGGCCGCCTACGACGCCGACACCCCACTCGGTCGGCTACACACCCTCGCCCCACCGGTCACCTTCAGCAAAACCCCACCGCACTGGACCGCCCCCGCACTGGTCCCCCGAGGATCCAGCCAACCTCATTGGACCTGACGCCACGCATCGCCTCCTCGCCTGCGCGGCGCTACTGCCACCAGGTAGGGGTAGCGGAGCCGGTGGTGGTGCGGCCATCGCGATGGACGTAGTGGCGGGCATCGCGGCCGGGGGTATGGAAGTCGCCGGCCAGGGCTCGTTCCAGCCATTCGGCGCCGAAGCGGAATACCTCGGCCGCCACCCCGCCGAGCGGATGGAATTCGTCTTCGTAGACGCGAATCTCCTTGGGGGCGCGGACGAGTTCATAGTTGGCGAGAGCCTGCGCGAGCGGCGTGAGCTCGTCGAATTCGCCGATGCCGTACAGCACCGGGCAGGTGATATCGGCGACCAGCGCATCGAGTGGCAGGTGGGCGACGAGTTCCCGATCGAAGGCGGCCTCGTCGTCATATCCGGCCATGTACATGTAGTTGGCCTTGAACGTCGGCTGGGCCCGCTCGAAGATGGTCTGAAAATCACCGGTGGGCGCTTCGAAGGCCGCCAATGCGGCCAGTCGTGGATCCGTCGCGGCCGCGCGTGAGCCCCAGTAGCCGCTCATGCTGATCCCGAACATGCCGATCCGCTGCGCGTCCACTTCGGGCAGCTCGGTGAGATAGTCGAGGTAACGACTCACTGCCCGTTCGTAATTGGTGAGATCGACGGTCACACCGCCCGCTCGAGTCTCCCCCTGCCCCGGCCCTTCGATGGACAACGCGACGACGCCGCGCGAAGTGTAGTACCGCTCGGCGGCGGCAATGTAGTCCTCCTTGATCATGTCCATCCCTGGCCCGAGAATCACCGCGGGCGCAGTGCGCACCGGTCCGGTCGGTAGATGCAGGAGGGCGAATATCTGCCCGCCTTCGAAGTCGAGCGCCACCCGCCGCACCACGCCACCGCGCAGCTCACCCAGGCGCTCGACGCAGTGATTGGCGCGCGCCCGGAATGCACTTTTACGCGGGTCGGCGGAGTCGAAGATGGAGTACTGGGCTCGACCCCACATCACCGCAGCCCGGGTGTAGAGGTCGGCGGCGGTGCGCGCGAACCCGTTTCGCTCGTGCTCGGCGGCGCGTTCCTGCGCCTGGGCCGCGATGGTCGCCCAGGCTTTCGGCAGCATCGCGCCGCTCTTGACCAGGTCGAAGACCTTGTCGAAGTCGGTATGGTCGTGGCCGAGTTGCTCCATTGTGCCCTTGGCCTCCGGATGCAGGGCGTCGAAACCGCCCTGCGCCAGGGCGATATCCAGTGTCCAGTTCTGGCCGATCGAACGTGCGGTCATGGTTTGACTCCTTCCGAATAACTAAGTACTTATCTATTAAGTACTTAGGCTAGAGTGTTTGTCAACCCCGGAGCCGACAACAGGAGCCCCATGCCGAAGCAGCCGGATACGGCACGCAGCGCCGCGATCGATCAGCTCGCCCGCGCCGCATACCGCCTCAGCGCGGCAGATTCCCGACTGCGCGGGCGGGCAACCCGGTCCCCCGCGGCCCTCTCGCTCACCCACGCCCGCGCGCTACGCATCCTTGCCGACCAGGGGCCGCTCACGATCGGACAGTTGGCCGCGGGCACCGAGACCACCGGCGCCGCCACCACGCAGCTGGTCAACAGCCTGCTCACGGCCGGCTATGTCACCCGCGAACGGGATACCGAGGACAAGCGTTCCGTCCGGGTCTCGCTCACCGAGGTCGGCCGGACTCGCAGCAGCGAACGAATGCAGGCGATGATCGACGCCATGAACGAAGAACTGGCCGAGCAAGACCTCGCCGCATTGCGGTCCGCGACCGAGGTGCTGGACAGTTTGATCGCCATCTACGACCGGTTGTGAGGCCGCCTGGTCAAATGCGTTGATGCCCTTCGGAAGTGAGCGCAGTTCAGGCCAGCCGAGTGGCGGGTGTATTTCAGCCGGATGGGGGGCTTCGTGCCCGGTCCACCACAACTACCGTCGAAGGCGGTGATCGTCTGACCCACCAGCCACGGATCCGACGACTTCGTCGGGTTGGCTCGGATCCGCAGCGCTGGTCGATCATCGCCCGGCCTGCCGGTCTCCCCCGCACCGCCAGGAGCCTCAACCCCTGCTCCTGGTTCGTGAGACCGGCAGGCCATTCCGGTGATCAGCTGCGGGGCAACTGGATTCGCACGGTCCAGCCCCCGTCCGGCAGTGCCTGCGCAAGCACCGTGCCACCCAGCAGTTCCGCACGTTGCCGCAGACCGTGGATGCCGGACCCCGCGCTGGGCAGGGCTACCGGCGGTTCCGTGGACGCGGCGTTCGTAATCGACACTGCCACAGTGCGATCCACGCATGCGGAGGTGATGGTCACGGCCGCGCCGGGCGCGTGTTTGCGGACATTGGTCAGTGCTTCCTGAACTGTCCGATAGACCGCGCGCTCACCGGCCGGTGACAGGTTCGCGGGCAGCGGGCCGATCAGTTCCACCGGTAAAGCGCTGGCGGTCAACAGTTCCGGCAGACGTTCGATGGTCGGTTGCGGGCTGATGTCGTTCGCCGAGGCCGGGGCGCGCAGGACCTTCACCATGTGCCGCAGTTCGTCGAGGGTGTGCACGCTGAGTTTACGGATGACTTCCGCGGTCGAACGCGCGTCCGGGTCGGTACTCACCATCTGCAGCGCCCCGGCCTGCACGGCGATCAGACTCACCTGGTGCGAGACCACGTCGTGCATTTCGCTGGCGAGTTCGGCGCGTTCGCGCTCGCGCGCCGCGGCGATCTGCAGCCGCCGGTCGTGCGCGTAGACGCGGTCGATCTCGGACATCTGCGCGGCCAGCCGCTGCCGGATCGCCACCAGCCACCCGAGTGCGGCAGGCCCCGCACCCGCCAACGCGGCGAAAAGTATTTGGTGCAGCAGGAATTCGAGGTCACCGAAGCCGAAACGATCCTCCGATGACGTGAACAGACACGACAACCCGAGCACGACCGCGAAGACCGCGACAACCCACCGCCGCGCGGGACTCCGAGCCACCGTGTACAACGCCGTCATCGGCGCAAGCAGCGCCCCGATCACCATCACCGCGGGCAAAGTGAGCACAAACGTGACGATCGGTGCGCGCCTGCGGACGAGCAACGCCGATCCGGTGAGCAGCGCGATGCCGATCTCCCACGGCGCCAACGGCAGATCGCGATTGCACCACACATCGAACGCGCCGATCGCAGCGAGGAGCACGTCGACAGCGATGGCCACGCGCGGTCGATCGCCGAGTTCGCTCATGACAGATCGGCGGCCAGAATTCCGGCACGCTCCGCGATGAGGGCGGCCTGCACGCGGGTGCCGATGTTCAATTTGGTGAAAATACTGCTGACGGAGTCTTTTACCGTCCCCGTGCTCAGGTGCAGGCGCACGCCGATGTCCGCGTTGGACAGACCTTCGGCGATGAGCACGACGATATCCCGTTCCCGATTCGTGAGCAGCCGCACCAGTTCCGGCGCACCGGTGTCGACCGTGTCGAGATAGCCCTCGACCACCGCCTTGGTGACCTTCGGCGACAGCACCACCGCGCCGCCCGCGAGTGCCCGAACGATGGAGCCGAGATGCTGCGGTTCGGTGTCCTTGAGAATGAAACCGGAAGCGCCCCTGCGCAATGCGTCGGCGATGTACTCGTCGGCGGCGAACGTTGTCAGCATCGCCACGGTCGGCGGCTGCGGCGCTTCGAGCAGTGTCGACAGTATGTGCAGACCATCTACCTGTGGCATCCGAATATCGAGCAGCACAACCTGTGGATCCGCCGCGCGGATCGCTGCCACCGCCCCGACCCCGTCGCTGGTGACCACGACCTCGATGTCCTCGGCGGCGCCCAGGATCAGCGTGAAGCCCGATCGCACGAGCGCCTCGTCATCCACTATGGCCACGCGAATCATGAGCACACCTTCATCGATGAAACCTCGGACGAGTTCTCCTCGGACAGTTGACAATCCAACAAGCTCGCCCCGGCAGTTGATAGCACGCGCCATCGATACCGGCCATCCGGCGCGGATATTCCGGCCGGTCGGCTGGGATCATCCTCCGATCGGCTGACCGACCCGGTGTCGGCGATCACGGAACGATCGGGAGATTTCCGGTCTGTCGCAGGACGTTCGTCCCGCAGTGTATTTCGCCGCCCGCCACGTGCAGGGTCTCCCATTCGTCCACGTAGTGCACCGATACCCCGGCCGATCGGTACGCCTCGGTCACCGCGGCCTCGAACACGTCACGCCCGCCGACCACCGGGCCCCACTGCCGGGGCGCGATGTAGTTCGACGCGTTGATCAGCACGCCGTTGATCGCCCCGGGGTAGAAGCTCACCAGCGCGTCCGGTTCGTCGTCGATACCGGCCGACAGCTCGTACAGACCTGGGATTCGCACGAACTCCTCGGACCTGACTCCGGTCTCCTGGAACATATGCTCGACGTTTTCGTCGATTTTCCGTGCCGCGAGTTCGTTGTCGGCGACGAATTTCTGGTCGGCCAGGACGGCGTCGATGGTCCGATCGGGCGCGCCCGGTTTGGAAAACGCCGATTCGGTGCCGTGTCCGGATCGCTGCTGCTCGCGCAGGATCTCGAGCCCGCGCCGCGGATCCGTGACCGCAGGCCGCCATCCCCGACCGGACGGCGTCGGCAGGAACTGGATGAATTCATCGACGTGTCCGACTACCAGCCAGGTGGTGTCCAGGATCAGTGGCGTCTGAACCCGTTGGGCGGCAAAGAATTTCTGCAGTTCGACACTCGATACGACGGCGTCGTTCCGATTCCCGGTGCCGATGACCACGCGACCGGCCGGAAACTCTTTCCCGTTGTGCGAGTACGGCGGTATCGTCTCGACATTTCCGAACGAATCCACGTGACGATCACCGGCGCCGCCGAGCTGAATCGCCCCCATACCCGGACCTCTGAGATCGAAAATGGCACGGCCACCTTCACGTTCGGGCTGCGGCGAACGGATCGCGATGCGTAACGATACGTTCCTGCCGCCCGGGCCCGGCATCGTTACGTAGCCGAACTCCACGAAATCCTGTGCCCAGGTATCAGTGGTATTCACCGTGATCAGCGCAGCGTTCAGCCCACTGGCCTGCGCGGCCGCGGTCAAGTCCGCGACGAAGCGCTCATACTCCGGGTCGCCGCCACTCTCGGGAACCACCAGCGCCTCCGCACTCTGGTTGTGGTTATGCAGCACAACGGGAGCCACGCGGAGGGCGATATCATCGGTCACCGTTCGCTTGCCGTCCCGGACAGTGAAGCGGACGGTGAAAGAACCGTCCCATGCCGCCTGATCACGCACGACATCGCGGGAGTCGATGCCCAGTGTGGCGCCATCGCGCAGCTCGGTGCCGGTCAGATTCATATCGGGCCGCAGCCTTGTCCACGAATCTTGCCGTTTGACGAATATGCGAATCCTGTCGGCACCCACACCAATTGGTTCCACCCGCCCGGTCGCGCCCGCTGCCCGGACCGGCATGGTCACCATCGGCGCCAGATACTCGGGTGCGCGCGCCACATCGTCGGCCGCGTCGTGACAAGCAGCGAGCTCGGCGTCGGAAACTTGGCTTCGACTCGACGGGCAGCGCCGCGCGATGTCACCGATATTCGGGAGCACGATCGCGCCGTATCCGGCTGTCCACTTGCCTTTTTCGATGCCGGGCCCGACATCTTTTCCGTCGATGACACCGTCCCGATTGCTATCGGCCCGAATATCGGCAACGAGTTGATCCGTGGTCGCGCCCGAACAACCGGCCAGCAGCACAGCGGAAACGGCGACGAACAACCAAATCTTACGATATGGATTCACCCCGTCGACGCTATCCACGACCGGCGCTCGCCACGACCTCCAGCAGGCTGGAATGGAGGGGCCGACCAGCTTCTCGACTACCGCCGATCGGCTGTCAGGAAGGTGGGAGGTGGCAGCGGATGAGCGCCGCGAGTTGCGCGCGGCTGTCGTCGAACGGGTGACTGGATTTCAGCGCACGACTCTGCACGACAGCACCCTCGATCGCCGACAGCAGGAACCCGGCCAGCGAGCACGCCGCGGTCCGGTCGATGCCGACGGCGATGAAGCCGTCGGCCAGCCGCGCGGTCCATTCGGTGAAGGCTCGACCGGCGGCCGACTGCACGTCGAGGTCCAGTTCGTATAACGCGACGCCCATCATGAACGACCCGGCCCGGTAATCGCTGGATTCCAGTGGTTGACGCCAGAATACGAACAGCTCGTCGAGCCAGCCCTCCAGCGACGAGGCACCGGCCAGGGCATCGGCCAGCCTGCTCACGTGCGAATACCCCACGCGCGACATGGTTCGCGCCGCGGTCTCCACGAGCCCCTCCTTGCCCAACGGGAAGTGCCGATACAGGGAGCTGTGCGAGGTCTCGCTGCGTTCGAGTAGTTCGCTGAGCCCGGTGCCGTGCACGCCGTGCTCCTGTACGGAGGTGATGGCGTTGGCAATCAGTCGGGCGCGAGGTCCGGCAACCATGAGGACTCCCTCCAACCTGTCGTCACTCGGTATGGCCTTCCTGGCACCAGGCCATCTTCCGAACGTACGCGACCGCAGCGCCGACCGTCCGCAGGCTCGACAGATCCGTGATCATCGCAGGTCGTGGCGCAGCCGGGATTACGCGAGGACACTGGAGACGTAGCGCCGACCTAGTCCCCCCAGGAGCACTCTGATGGCAGCCGATAAACCGTTTGGGATCGACCCGGAAGAATTCGAACGCGCGTTGCGGGATGCGGGGATCGATTTCCGTGACCTCATCGGCAAGGCCAGCGGATACATCGATCGGACCGGTGCGAATACGCTGGCCTCGCTGCTCGGTCAGTTCGTGCAGCCGGAGCGCACGCGACCGCCGAAACCGGACGCCGAGACGACCGGTGAGACCGGCAGCGGCGTGTGGGTCATCTACAGCATCGATGACGCGGGCGAGGCCAGGATCGAGCAGGTTTTCCCGAGCGAGCTCGAGGCCTTGCGCGCGCACCGGGACAACACCGACGAACGCCGCCGCGTCCGGTTCCTGCCCTACGGTGTCCCCGCGACCGCCCTGGACACGCCCTGACTCGCGACTGTGCGGGCACCTTCCGTAATCCGTTGAATCCGGGACCGGATCCGTTCCTCACGTTCTACGCGGGGAACTACTACCTGTCCACCAGTCAGAACGACTCGTTGCAGATCTGGACAGCGTCGTCGCTGGCGGATCTCGCTGCGGCGGAACCGATTACGGTATGGGTCGAGCAGGATCCCGCGCGCAATCAGGATATGTGGGCGCCGTCGTTCCATCTGATCGACGGGCATTGGTACTTCTATTACACGGCCGGTGACGGCAGCAACGACAGTCATCGCCTCTACGTCTTACAGTCCGAAGACTCGGATCCGTTGGGCCCGTATGAATTCGCGGGCCAGGTCGGCGATCCGGACGCGTGGGCGATCGATCCGGAACTGCTGCTTCTCGGCGATCAGTATTACCTGCTCTGGAGCGGTCGGACCAACCTGCTGTACATCGCCCCGATGAGCGACCCGGTCACCGTATCGGGACGAGCGGTGTACCTGCCGTCGGCGGGCGGATGTACCGAGGTGCGCGAGGCACCCGCGATCATCCAGCGCGACGGCACCACGTACCTGGTCTACTCCACCTGCGACACCGGCAAACCGGACTACCAGCTGTGGATGCACTCGCTCCCGCCCGGCGCGGACCCGCTGGTGCCCGCCAATTGGTACCAGCACCCGACCGCTCAGTTCACCCGCAACGACCCGGCCAACGTCTTCGGGCCGGGTTCCAACGGCTTCTTCCAGAGCCCGGACGGCAGCGAGGACTGGTTGGTCTATCACGCCAAGGACACCAGCGAGTACACCTATGACGGGCGAACCACCCGCGCCCAGCAGTTCACCTGGAATGCCGACGGCACACCGAATTTCGGCGAGCCGCTGTCCCTGGACACCGATATCGCGCTGCCCTCCGGAGATCCGCAGTCGTCGAGTGCCGCCGCCCTCGGCTCCCTGCCAACCATCTACCGTGGCGGCAGCGGTTAACTAACCGTTGCCGTAAATGCGTTCCGGCACAACAAGAACAACTGCGCGCCGATCGGCGGCCATGACCCGGTCATACTCATCCCAGTCGTCATGGGTGCCGCCCGCCGCGGTGAACACCTCCCGCAGCAACACCCGCAGCCGCTCGCCATCGATACCCGGCACCTGGTCGTCGGGCCCGGCGATCCACACCGACCCCTCCACGGCGGTCCACCCCCACCCGACCCGGGCGACCACCGTCATCCGCCCCCGAACCCGAAGATTCGCCAACTTGCGCGTACCACCCCGAATCACCATCCCCACCACCTGCTCACCGGTCTCCGGATGCGCCAACACACCGGCATTTACCAGCGAGGACTGAACGGTCCCATCCGCCCGCGAGGTCGAAACAACACAGAGGCCATGGTCGCCGGCACACAGCCGAGCAAAATCCGCGATATCGCTCACAGCCGAAGTCTACGGATCGGTGTGGCGTAGTCAGGTCATTCGAGGGCTCAACGTACGGTGCCAGGACGGGCAAAGCACGGCATCCTGTTCGACCAGGAAGTGGGTGATCGATATGGAAATCCTCACGGCTGTCACCGCGGTGATCGCATTCGGCGTCGCTGTGTTATCTGTCGTCGACGCAGGCCGGGGCCACCCGCGTCGCGCCACGGCGACTTTGGTTGTCGCGCTGGTTGCCGGCGCGACCGCGCTGTGTGTGCTGGTGTCTCCCAGCATCCGAGTAGGCATCGTTGCAGGCACGCTCGTCATGCTGGTGAGCCAACTCGCGCCCGCGAAGTCCCCCTATCGCGCCAGGCGCGTCTAACACCATGCGGGCAATCCTTATCGCAGGGACCCTGTTGATGGCACTCGTCATAGTGGCCGCAGTGAGTAGCGGCGACGATCGCCCCTACAACGCACGCTTGTACTGGTGCTCAGCGGCATACGCAGCACTGCTGACCGCCCCACTGATGCCCTCACTGTCCCGAGCCCTCGCAGCGACCTGCGGAATCGCAATCGGCACCATCATCCTCGCCCTGCGCGCAACCCCCTTCCTGTCCCGCCGCCGCCCCGACGGCACCCGCCAAGTAGGCCACAACGACCTACACTGGCCACCCCGCTGGCCGGGCCGCCCGATACCGCGAGTCAACCGATACGACAAGCGGGCGCGTCCAGCGGGACGCGAAAAGAACTCGGAGAGTTCGCAATCCGCCGACGAAACTCCGTAGTTCCTGACCCGGAAGACAACCACCGCCGATCCCAGGTGGTCAGCGGTCAGACCGGCTGCGGGGACTCTTCGGATCGGGCCGGTTGGGGTGTTCGCGTGGTGGCGCGCATTCGTAATTGCCTAGGTTGCGGGACCACGGCGAGGGTGGGGCGGGTGTCGGTGCCGGAGAGGGTGTTCAGGCGCCAGCGGGCGGCGATGGTTGCCAGAGCCAGGGTGGCCTCGGTGATGGCGAAGGTGTCGCCGATGCATTTACGGGCACCGGCGGCGAAGGGCAGCAACGCGTTTCGTGGCGGTGGGGCGCCGGCCGGGTCGAAACGGTCGGGGTCGAAACGGTCGGGATCTGGGTACAGGTCGGCGCGATGGTGAATCAGGTACGCGCTGAAGATCGCGGTGGTGCCTGTGGGGAGTGGGTGGCCGCCGAGTTCGGTGTCTTCGGTGACCGTGCGGGTTTGCAGCCAGCCGGGCGGGCGCAGGCGCAGGACTTCGTTGATGATCTGGCCGGTGAACGGTAGGTGTGGCAGGTCCTCGTGCCGGGCGGCGGCCCCGGCCAACACGGTGTCGACCTCGGCGTACAGACGGCAGGCTACCTCAGGGTGCTGGTCGAGCAGGATCAAGGCCCAGGACAACGTCGCGGCGCTGGTATCGGTGCCTGCGAAGAAAAACGTCAGGACCTGATCGATGATCTCGGCGTCACTCAACTGCCCACCGTCGGTGTCGCGGGCGGCAACCAACGCCGAGAGCATATCGCCATGATCGACCCCCTCGGCCCGGCGTGCGGCGACCAACTTGCCGAGGATGGTGCGGGCCTCGTTCGCCGCTTGCTCGCAGGCGCGGTTGCCCAGGATCGGCCACTGCCGCAGCCATCCCGGCATCAGCGTCTGCCGAACGACACCCGTGAACACGACCTCGACATCATGCAGCAGCCGCTGCTGGTCCGATTCCGAGATCGCCTGATCGAACAGCGTCGCAGCGACCGCCCTGGATGCGAGCGTGTGTAATTGTGCTTTGACGTCGATTGTCTGCCCGTCCTGCCAGGACTCGACCATCTCGATGATCTTCTGGGTCATCACCGCCGCGTACCCGGCGACACGATCAGGTCGGAACGCTGGCTGCAACAGCCTGCGCTGACGCCGATGCATCGCGTGGGGACACGTCGCCAAGCCGTCGCCGACCAACTCCCTGCCGCAGTCGAACAGTGGTCCGCCTTTGTCGAACACACTGTCCAGCCGCAGCATTCGCTGCGTCAGGTCCGGATCGCACACCACCACCGCGGTAATCGGCCCGAGACCGATCTCGACCAGATCGCCGTGTGCAGGCAGCGACGCCATGAACCCGAGCGGATCGCGGAGCAACGGCACCAAGTGCCCCAGAAGTGGCAATCGCCCCGGCGCCATCGGCACAGCCGGCCCCTCCCCTGCGCCATCAATAACCGCGGGCCCGGCACCCGATACTCGCCGAATTGCCTCTACTACCCGACGAACTTGCGACAGCTCACGCATGCCGAGCCTCCCTCCGCGCAGGAACGACCTTCTGCCTCCGGTGTCAACCAAACCGACCGGTACCACGGCTGCTTCTTGCACGATGGGGCGGCAAACTGCTTGTGTTGCAACGAGTCTGAACGCTGCTCGCATCGGGCGTGCTTACACGATACAGGCCATCTCGGATGAACTAGCCTGCATTGCAGTCCATTTGGCCGCTAGAGTGTCCGGGAAACTACATCCATCGATCGCCGCGTGCGGGCAATCAACTGACTCCGAGGTCGGTGAGCAGGGCGCGGACTCGTCGTTCGATCTCGTCACGGATGGGCCGGACGGCGGCGAGGGGTTGGTTGGCGGGGTCGTCGAGTTGCCAGTCGAGGTAGGTGACGCCTGGGAAGTAGGGGCAGGTGTCGCCGCAGCCCATGGTGATGACCACGGTGGAGGTTTCGACGGTGTCGGGGGTGAGGATTTTTGGGGTTTGGTCGGTGATGTCGATGCCGACCTCTTCCATGGCTGCGATGGCGACCGGGTTGACGGCGTCGGCGGGTGTGGTTCCGGCGGAACGGACTTCGACGGCGTCACCGGCGAGGTGGGTGAGGAAGCCGGCGGCCATTTGTGAGCGACCGGCGTTGTGGACGCAGACGAACAAGACGCTGGGCTTGGATGACATGGGAGGCACTGCCTTTCAGGCGGAGTCAGTGGCCGGGGATCGCGTAGCGGGGCGTTCTCGCGGCGACGGGTAGAGGATGCCGATCAGGGCGAGTCCGATCAGTGCGCCGACGAGCTGGGCGACGATGAATCCGGGGGCCGAGGCGGGCGCGATTCCGGCGAAGGTGTCGGAGAACATGCGGCCGATCGTGACGGCGGGGTTCGCGAAAGAGGTGGAACTCGTGAACCAGTAGGCGGCACCGATGTAGGCGCCGACCGCAGCCGCCGACAGGGCGCCTCGGCCGGTGCGGGCCAGCCCGAAGATGATCGCGACAAGCCCTGCGGTGGCGATGATTTCACCGACCAGGTGCCCACCGGTGACACGATGGTGGGTCGCGATCTGCAGCACCCGCTGGTCGAACATGACGTTGGCCAGCATCGCGCCCAGCACACCGCCGCCGATCTGCGCGACCGAGTACGCGGCGACGTCACCGCAGACCAAGCCGGTGCCGCGGTGCCGGCCCAACAGCCAATCCGCCGCCGAGACAACGGGATTGAAGTGTGCACCGGAGACCGGACCGAACACCAGGATCAGCACGGCGAGCCCGAATGTGGTGGCGGTGGAATTCTCCAACAGCTGCAAGCCCATGTCCGCGGGCGACAGGGCACTCGCCGCGATACCCGAGCCGACCACGACGGTTACCAGTAGCGCGGTCCCGATGAACTCCGCCAACAGTCGCCGACCCAGGCCCGAAGCGAGCTCGGTCATGCGGTTGCGTCGACCTTGCCGGAATCGGTGGTGGTCAGGACATCGGAAAGTCGGTGCAAGGCTGCGGGAATCGCCCAGTAGTAGACCCAGGTGCCGCGGCGCTCGCAGTCGATCAGACCGGCTTCGCGCAGCACTTTGAGGTGATGCGAGATCGTGGGTTGAGATAACTCGAATTGCGGAGTCAGCTCGCAGACGCAGACCTCCTCGCCGGGGCGGGAGGCGATCAATGACAGCAAGCGCAGGCGGACAGGATCGGCCAGCGCCTTGAACGCGGCCGCGAGCTCCACTGCCGCCTCGACGCCGAGCGGGGCCGCGAGGGTGCTGTTGCAGCAGTCGGTCGAGGCGATCAACGGAAGATCCTGTTTAGACACTTATCTATATTGACAGACTTCGATCCAATGCCGCAAGCTGTATAGACATTCATCGATACAACCAGGTCGTATCCACGGAGACGACCGGATTCCAGTCAAGGACGTGATGTCATGACAGACCAGCAGCAGATCGAACTCCGCGAAACCGTCCGCACTCGCTATGCGCAGGCAGCGCGGACCGTCACCGCGGGCGGCGTCGCCGAGGATTGTTGCGGGACCGATCCGATCGCGGTGGATCAAACCTTCGGCGCGAGCCTCTACGGGGCGGCGGACCGCGACCAACTCCCGATCCAAGCCGCCGCGGCGTCATTGGGCTGCGGCAATCCGACTGCGGTCGCCGAACTGCGGGCCGGCGAACGCGTCCTGGACCTCGGCTCCGGCGGCGGGATCGACGTGCTGCTGTCCGCGCGCCGCGTCGGACCGACCGGCAAGGCGTATGGCCTCGACATGACCGAGGAAATGCTCGCACTGGCACTGGAAAACAGCGCCAAGGCCGGGGTGCGTAACGTCGAGTTCCTCAAGGGCAACATCGAGGCGATCCCGTTGCCCGCCAACACAATCGACGTCGTGATCTCGAACTGTGTCATCAACCTGTCGGTCGACAAACCCGCCGTCTTCGCCGAAATGGCCCGCGTCCTCACGCCCGGTGGCCGCCTCGGCATCGCGGATGTCGTCGCCGAGGACGAACTCACCCCGGCCCAGCGCGCCGAACGCGGCGACTATGTCGGCTGTATCGCGGGTGCGTTGTCGTTCACCGAATACCGGGACCACCTCACCACCGCCGGCTTCACCGACATCGAGATCAGCTCTACGCACCAGGTCGCGGCAGGGCTGCATTCCGCGATCATCAAGGCCACCAAACCCACCCCCGACCCGATTGCAGCGGATGCGTGCTGCGCGCCCGGATGCTGCGGGCCCGAGTCCACGCAGAGCTAGCCCGCCGACCTTGGCGCGGTTGCGGCACAACATCATCGGGCCGCGCCAAGCACTCACCCTTCAGATCGCACGCAGTCAGGGCGCGGGTGTCCAACTGTCCGAATACGCGCGGTAGGTGCCGAACGGGAGGGTCACGTCGTAGACCAGTTCGCCGGTCGGCGAGAACTCGGATATGCGCGGGACGACGCCCCAGCCGACCAAGGTGTTCCCGTTCGGCAAGTCCTGCGCATTGCCCATCGCGACCGTGACAAGTCCGTCGGGGTGAGTTTGGTTGCGGATCAAGGTCGCCCGCCGGGCCTCGAGATCGAGGTGGATCCACTGCACGCTGGACGGTCCGAGAGTGGTCGGGCCGCTGGAGTTGTCGTTGAACAGACGCAGCGTTGCCGGATCACTGAATTCGGCGTCGTGCTGAAAAGCGAACTGTACGCCGGGGCCGAGATCGAGGGTGGAGCCCTTACCGCCGAGCTGCCAGTTGACCGCACCGGTGTGCGTGTCGATGTCGTAGACGGCCGAGGTGTTGCGCATGGAGATGACCAGATTGCCCGACGGGTCCAGCGCGATCGAATTCATATGGTAGGGGTCATAACTGGTGTTTCCAGGGATCAATCCAGGGAACTGGGTGTCGGTCAATGGGATGTGCTGTGCGGCGCTCCATCGGAACAGCACCTCGTTCGTCGCGACGTCGACCACCGCGGCGATGCAGTCGAACATCATGCCGTTCCTCGGACCGCCGATCGCGGTGAGGTCGGCGGGGACTTCCTGGTACGAGGTGATCAGGGCGTGATTGTCCGGGGTGAGCCGGAATTCATGGACGTCGGAGCTGAGTCCCGCGCCGGGAGTGACCGTAGCGATGATCTGGTAGTGGTCGTCGGCGACATAGTCCACGCCCGAGCCGTGGCCACCTACCGTGCCGCCCTGCCACCAGGTCAACACCGGTTTGCCCCGATAGGTCTGGGTACGGAAATTCGCCACCCCTTGCCCGGCAGGCGGTGTGTAGCGCCAGATCTCGCGACCGGACCTGTCCGCGATCACGTTGGCGGGCGCACCGCCGGGCAGCCCGGACAACGCCGCGCCCACCGCCGGGATCAGCGCCGCCGCACTCACGCCCGCGGTGTAGAAGATGTACCGCGCAGCGCCGTCCGGCCGATTCACGTTGACCGTGTATGACGGCGATCCGATCGGAAGAGTCGGCAGGTACGGCACGGCCGACCCCGTCGCAGGCAAACTCACCGCTGCCAGCGCAGACACGGCGGCGAGCAGTACCGCCGCTCGGATCGAGGGCAGGCCACTACTGATCATCGAACGCCTCTCACTGCCCGCCACCACGTGCGGATCCGACCGCGCCGAGCCGATCTTGCGCACCACCGTCGTCGTCGAACGGCAGCACCCGACATCAGGCGATGTCGGTAGCGGTCATGCTGTCAGTTTGCCACGGACCTACTCGCCGGGCGCCTGCTGAATCAGGACGCGTAGTTCGTCGGCGAGTTCGGGCGTGGCGGTAACTCCACTGAACGCGCGGGCATGTTGTCTGCGGAACACGCGGTGTCGGACGCCGCGGGTACCGTACGCCGGAGCCATCGGTCTGCGCGACCACACCGCCGATGGCACGCATTATGGTCGATCTTGGAATCGAAGAAGGGACCGATGGTGTCGATCGAGATACTCCCCGCGGCAGCCGCCGACGACGCGGCGCTGGTGGCGGAACTGAGCGCACTGATCAATCGCGTGTACACGGTGGCCGAAGCGGGCATCTGGCGCGACAATTACCAGCGCACAACACCTTCCGAGCTGGCATCGCTGATCACAGCGGGCGAGATCATCGCCACTCGCGGTATCGACGACCGGATCACCGGCGCGGTGCGGGTACAGCAACTAGGCGACGGCATAGGCGAATTCGGCATGCTGGTGTGCGCGCCCGACCAGCGCGGCACCGGAATCGGCCGGGCGCTGGTGAATTTCGCCGAAAAATGGTGCGCCGAACAGGGCGCCGAGACCGTTCAGCTGGAACTATTGGTACCGCGCGGCTGGACGCACCCTGTCAAGGAGTCCCTGCGCAACTGGTACTTGCGCCTCGGCTACTTCCTCGAGCGCAAAGGTGAACTGGAGCAAGACTATCCACACCTGGTCCCGCTACTGGCCACTCCTTGCGACTTCCTCATCTTCCACAAGCCACTGCACTGACGGTGCAGATTCACTGCGCTGTGCACCTGCACCGTCATACGCAGATTCTCACCAACCGTTATGGCGAATCCATATTGCGTCGATGGTGGGGGTGACGGTCGGGCTCGTCGAGCTGTCGACCACGTGATAGAGGTGATGTTGGGCGGCGGTGGCGCAGGCATGATTAGGGAGAATGCGGAGGCGGGTCCCGACGGGGAGGTCAGGGATGGATCCGGTGGTGCCGGGGCGGCGGGACAGGATGCCGTGTTCTTGGCTGGCTCCGGTCATCAGCAGATCCGGGATGAGACGGCCTGCGAGGTCGGCGACGAGGCCGTAGCCCTGGTCGACCGGTTGGTTCTGGGTGCCGCGGTCGCGCGAGGTGGCCATCCAGCCGCCGTCGGTGATGATCCAATCCTTGGCGGGTTGGTGTCCGATGACGGTGACGACTACCGACAAGGCCAGATCGTCGGGTGTGCAGATGCCGAGGCCGGCCATGACGAGGTCGAAGAAGACGTAGTTGCCCGCTCGGACCTCGGTTACGCCGGTCAGGTCGGTGGCGCGGTGGGCGGTCGGGGTCGAGCCGATGCTGACAATCGGACAGGACAGTCCGACCTCGGTGAGGGCGTTCGCCGCGGCAACCGTCACGTCGCGCTCATTGTCGGCGGCTTTGTGTAAAGCATTGGGGCTGAGGGCGAAATAGGACTCGCCCGCATGGCCGAGGACTCCGGCGAGATTGTCGTCGAGGATCCGGCCGATCTCGACCAAAGTCGGGTCATTGGGTGTGATGCCGCCGCGGTGTCCGTCGCAGTCGATCTCGATCAGCGTGGGAATCCGGATGCTGCGGTCGCGGGCGAACCGGGTGACGGCCTCCGCTTGAGCTGAACTGTCCAGCAGGACAGTGACAGTGACGCCGCGCCGGATGAGTGCGGCGACGCGGGGCAGCTTGTGCGGGTCGATGCCCACGGCATAAAGGATGTCGGCGTAACCGGCATCGGCGAAGTACTCGGCCTCACTGACGGTCGAAACGGTGATCGGCCCGGGTCCGTCTTTGTGCACACGTCGGGCGATATCGGTCGACTTGCTGGTCTTGACATGCAGACGCAGTGGCACGCCGAGTGTTTCCAGATGGTCGTGCAGCCGATGGATATTGCGGTCGAGTCGAGCGGTGTCGACGACGGCGAACGGAGTGTCGGGAGCGGTCAGCGTGATCACGAGTTTTCCTGGAGTTTGTCGGTGTACCGCCGCAGCAGTGCGGCCGCGAGGGTGAGGTCTTGCAGAGCGAAACCGGAGCTGTCGAAGACCGTGATGTCCTCGGGGGATCGTCGGCCCTCGGCGGCCGCGGTGAGCACAGCTCCCAGCGCAGTGGGTGTTGTTCTCGCGTGCTGGAATTCGCCGATGGTTCGAGACTGGTCCGGCAGGTCGCAGAACAAGCGCGCCCGGTCGTACAGCTCTGGCGGCAGTTCCTGTTTTCCGGGACCGTCGGCACCCATCGCGGAAATGTGGGTGCCCGGTGCGATCCACGCGGCGTCGAACAGCGGTCCGCAGGAAGTGGTTGCGGTGATGACGATGTCGGCAGCAGTGACCGCGGTTCTCGTCTCGGCAGGTTCGGCAGGCAGACCCGTGTAGGCGGTCACGTCTTGGGCGAAATCGCGTACGACGCCGGGGTGGCGGCCGACCACGAAGATCTGTTGAATCGGTCGAACGCGAGTGACGGCACGCACCTCGTAGAGGGCTTGGTTACCGGTGCCGATCACGGTCAGAGTGCGCGCGTCAGGTCGAGCGAGCGTCTCGACGGCGAGTGCGTCTGCGGCAGCGGTGCGATAGGCGTTGGCGGTCGCGGCCTCGACCACGGCGGCCAAGCGACCGGTCGCCGGGTCGAGCAGCACGATGGTCGAGCTGTGGCGCGGTATCCCGATCTGGTCGTTATCCGGCCAGAAGCTACCGACTTTGACGCCGACCAGCTCGCCCGCCGAGCCGGACTTCAGGGTGAACCGGTTGGCCGGCGCGCGCTGCCCGAGCACCACGGGAAACGCAGTTCCCGTGGTGCTCGCCAGGAAGGCCTCGCGCGCGGCCTGCAACGCCAGTTCCGCATCGATCAGGGACGCGGATACGGACTCGGTGATCAGCACCGGGACGTCGGCGGGTGGGCGGGTTGCCCGAAAGACGTTGTCGGTCATGGCTGTTCGCTGTCCTTCTTGACCGTGGCCAGGTCGTTGTAGAGGCCGGTTCGCGAGATGCCGAGGCGCTTGGCAACCCGCGCGGGCGCGCCGCGCAGCGCGAACACGCCCGCATCGTTCAGCGAACAGACGAGCTCCAGCCGTTGCTCGCGCCCGAGCGCCGATGCGGGCACCGCGTGCACGCGCTCGGCTCGCTCGATCAGGGAGTCGAGCACTTGGTTCAGATCCCCGGAGAAATCCGTGGCCGGCACGGGCGCCTCCGCGACCAGGGATAGCCCGAGCAGATCCGACAACACGCCGGTGGCCCGGTTGATCGCCGAGACGTCGATGTTGATGCACAACGCGCCGATCAACATCCCGTCGGCGTGCAGCGGCAGCGTCGTGCATTTCAGCAACCGCCCGTCCTGGGCGCGGGTGAGGTAGCCGATCTCGTTGCGCGCATCCGCCCCGGCGGCCATCACCCGCAAACCGATTTCGCTCATGGCACTGCCGACTTCGCGGCCGGTGACCGAACCGGCGACCGCGGCCACGGACCGCTCCGGGTCGCGGTAGTCGTGCAACACCACCTCGCAGCTACGCCCGAAGGTGGCGGCGATGCCATCGACCAAGGGCCGCATCGCGGCGAACACCGCGTCGGCAGTGCTCACTTCGCCCCCGCCCGCCGTGCCGTCGCCATCAAGAGCGCCGCAACCATTCCAATGACTCCTTAACAAAGTGTCCAGATATGAACAAAGTGTCACACAAGAGTCGCGGCAATGCCACCCGGCCGTCCCATCGGCACTTCCAGCGCCGGGTCACAGGAGGTGACCTCCGGACCGCGCGGCGAAAGTCGAGTACCTGGCTACGCTGTTTGCGGCATTTCGCACTGCCTACGGTCGTGAACGAGAACTCGGCTTGCCGAGGCGTGATCGCACGCTTCTCGAAATCGCAAGACCAGATAGGTGGATCGAAATGTCGACAGCGGATTATGCGCCGGGGAAGGTGGTCGTAGAGCTTACTGCGGATGCGAATGCTCTTGTCTCAGAGCTCATCACGGACACCGTCGAAGGGGGCGCCTATATCGGTTTCGGGATCGAAACCGTGGACGGCGTCCTGGCCTCGCTGCCGGTGGAGTCGGTCACCCGGCTCTACGCCGAGGTGGAGCCCTACGAAGTGGATCCCGACTTGCGCAGCAGCATGCTCGCCACCTATGTGATCCGGCTGTCCGAGGACACCGACATCGACGCCACGATCGAGACGCTCATCCAGCTCACCGAGATCGCCCACGCCGAGCCCGCCGGCCTCTGTGACCTCACGGCCATCCCCAACGATCCGAGCTACGGCGACCAGTGGGGCCTGGACATGATCAACGCGCCACTCGCCTGGGATCGCCAAAAAGGTTCCAACACAGTCAAAATCACGATCGTCGACTCCGGCTGCGACAGCAACCACCCGGATCTCGCACCGCGACTCGGCACCTCGACGCGTGGCAAAGGCTGGGACTTCTGCGAGAACCCCACCGTCGGCTACGGCCAGCAGCGGGTCGGCGACTTCACCTCGCCCGACGACGATCCACAGGACGAGCTCGGGCACGGCACGGCCATGGCGGGCATCATCGGCGCCGCCACCGACAACGGCATCGGCATCGCCGGCGTGACGTGGGGCTGCCGTCTCTTGGCGGCCAGGGTCGTTTGCCGCACCACCACCCCTGCCGGTGGCGTCGGCACCGGCTGCAATACCGATGAGCTGGCGAAGGCGATCCAATGGGCAGGCGAGTACTCGCAGGTGGCCAATGTCAGCCTGGTCAGCCTGATCGGTGACACCAAGCACCTCAGGGACGCGGTCAACTATGCCCTGCAAGCGAATACGACCGTGGTCGCGGGCATGGGCAATGACTATTCCAACATCCTGCGCTATCCCGCCGCCTACGACGGCGTCATCGCCGTCGGCGCCGTCACCAAACTCCGACTCCAGTGGATCGGCGGCCCGGGTAGCGGGTCGAACACCGGCAATCACATGAGCGTCAGCGCGCCGGGCTCCAAGATCAAGACGCTCGACCTGTACTCGACCTGGGGTTCACCGCAGTATGCGGAGGTCACCGGCACCTCCCCGGCCGCCGCCTTCGTGTCCGGCATCGCGGGCCTGCTCTACTCCTGCAACAGCAACATCACACCGCGTCAGGTGAAGCAGATCCTCGAGCAAACGGCCAGTCACAACGTCCCCGACCCCGGCTGGACCTGGCCGAACGCCGTGTACGGCAACGGCATCGTCGACGCCAAAGCCGCAGTTGACCGGGCCATCGACGGCCCGCTGCCCTGATAACGCGGACGAGTAGCCGGCTACGCGTGTGCCGGCCTCGCCGCGCACCTAGCGTTCGTGAAGCAACACCCTATTTCAACCGAGGACCAGACATGACTACCAAAGCCACCTACACCCTGACCGGTACCGATCTCCAACTCACCTATGCGGCCGCGTCCGGTGACCTGGAAATCGTGCTCGGCGATACCTTTTCGTTCAACGGCGCCCACCGGCTGCAGAGCACGCCCGCCGACCACGAACCAGGCACCGGCAGCGTGCTCACCGGCACCATCGAGCACCGCAGCGTCGGGCGCGGTGGACCGATCGTGCACACCGCACAGGTCACCGTCTATCTGCCGGACGCACCCGAACCCGATTCGGCGGCAGTGGAATTGGCCGCGACCGGCGCCCTGGTGCTCGCCTACCCGGAGGCGGGCGGCGATGCGGCGCCGCAGTATCAGGCGGTCGCACTGACCGGCACCTTGACCGTCCCCGCGGCAGCGCCCGCCGGACGGTTCTGACGCGCGACCGACGTCATGACGGCGGATCGACGGCCGACCGTAGCGGCGCTGTTCCGGGAAGCCATACTGCGCGAAGGCTTTCCGTGCGTCGGCGCCAGGTCCTCGGTCCGCCGCGACCTCTGCCGGATCCGGGTCTACGACGAGCTGGGCATGGCCGACAGCGCCCGCGCGGGCTGTCGCGATCTCGCCGATTTCGCGCACGAGCTGCCCGATGCGGGGTTCGCCTCTTTCGCCGCGGCCTTTACCGGCCCACCGATTACCTCCGAAGCACATTTCGAAGATCTGCTGTGGCGGCACCTGCAGCGCATGCACGACTTCGACATCCGTTCCTTCCCTTGGGATCCCGAGACCAGTCCGGACCCGGCCAACCCGTGGTTCTCGTTCAGCATCGGCGGGCAGGCCTACTATATTGTCGGCTTGCACCCGCTGGCGTCCCGAACGGCCCGCCAATTCCCTTGGCCCACTCTGGTATTCAATCCCCATACGCAATTCGCGCGGCTGCGCGAACAGGGCCTGCTCGAGCCGTTCAAACGACGCATTCGGACCCGCGATATCGCGCTACAGGGCTCAGTGAACCCCATGCTCGACGCCGCGACCGGATCGCAGGCTCGCCAGTATTCCGGTCGCGCGGTGGACCCGGATTGGCATTGCCCGTTTCGCCCGAAAAGCGAGTAGTCGCTACTCGCGCTGGTCCGCCCGATCAGGATCACGCTAGCTGAATAATCTCGCACCGGACGTCGGGGCCGTGCGAGGACCACAAGCAACACCACGGCAGGAATTTCGACATGGCAGACTTCGTCTCCGGAGTCGGACCGCTCTTCGGTCCGGACTTCGTCGTTGTGACGGTGAACGACGAGACCGGCAAAAAATACGATGTGCAGGTCTATCCCGACGCGCACAATCCCGAACTACGACAGGCCGGGCAGCCGACCCAATACTACTTCCAGCCCTCGCGAGTTTACTTGGCGCGCAAGCACGATACGCCCGACGAGTACGACTTCCAGATGACATTGTTCAAGGGTCTGCTCGACGAGGAGTCCACTGTCACCCCGGAAGAACTGCGCGATGCGGTGACCGAGGTCGGCGGCGGATTCTGCACCTTCTCCACTACCTTCGCGATTCCGGACAGCGTGATCGAGGGCGTGCTGCAGAAACTGAAGCAGCACGAGCATGACATGCCGGGACCGCGGCTCGCGCAGTACTTCAACTATCAGGCCAACGACCCGTCCCCGGTTCTCGGTATCGTCCCGATCACCGACAGCGCGGTGGTGTGCTCGGTGCCCGATCCCGCCGCGGTCGGCAATCTGCTGAAAATGACGGCGCAGTACAGCGGTAAGGGCAGCATCGAGCAGCACGGCATCTCCACCTTCCTGATCAGCTGCAACCTGGTCGCCGCGGGCGCGATCGCCAGCGCGCTGAAAGCGGGTACCTCACCGCCGTTCACGGTCGCCAACACCTTGCAGGAAGCGTTCTACATCAACGGCGTAACGGTCGTGGTGAATATCGACGTAGACAAGGTGTACGACTCGTTCTCGGCCGCGGTGTCCTCGGGTTCGTTGTTCGGGATCACCGATCTCGAGGCGGAATACGCCTACAGCTCTTGTGTCACCTCGGGCGGTGTGACCACGCACATCACGCAGAACGGCGCGATACTCGACGAGCAGACCAAGAAATGGGTCACCGAGAACGTCGACCTGATGAAGAAGACAGCGATGGATCTGGTCAAGCAGGAGATCTTCGACTGGGATCCGAGCAAGACCGACAGCAAGGCGGCGGCGAACCGTGGGTGGTTCAGCCAAGTCTTCGGCGGCACTTCGGTTTCGCTGAAGTCGACCTATGAGCGGCGGTCCATCCATTTCAACCAGACGCTCATCCTGGACGAGACCATCGCGGTGAGCCAGACCGTCAGCGGCGATCTCAACGATCTACTGCCCGCGGTGCGCGCGAACCTCAACAAGTATCTGTTCATCATCGATATCGGCGAGTTCTTCAAGAAGATTCAGGTGGCCGCCGCCTGCCAGGTCGATTTCAATGCGCAATCGGAGCTGCGCGATCCGCTGCGGGCCGTGCAACTCGAGGTCGGCTATCCCGACTACTCCCGCCCGGTCGAAGACGGTCAACCCAATCTCCGGATGCTCGGCGAGGGCCAGCACTATATTCCGGGCCAGCTCGCACCGAGCGGGCCGGTGCGGCCGGCGATCTGGACCGACGCCAACGAGGCCGACTACGTCAACGTTTCCTTTCTGCGCCTGGACAATCCGGTGCCGGGCTGGCCGACGGACCAGGTCAAGCTGCGGCGCAAGCTGGTCTTCGACGGTCGCGATCCCCGGGTGAATCTCTCGTCCGCGATCGCGCCGCACGATCCCGCGATCGCCGAGATCGAGGAGCTGACCACCAGCCACAGCCAGATTCTCACGGCCGCCGCCGTCGGCTATATCTTCGTGCGCTTCTACCTGCATCCGGCGAAATTGCCGCCGAACATCACCGTGACGATCACGCCGACGATCGGTGCGGATACCTACCCGCCGATCTCGGTGCACCAGGGGAATCAGACCAACGCGCTGTGGGAGGTGTTCACCGACAAGTACGACGCCGAGAGCGAATTCAGCTACACCATGAAGGTGGTCGTCGACGGTGTGGACTTCCTCGACGAGACCATCATCTACGCCACCGCGACACCGGTGAAAGTGCCACTGCCGCAAGGGCGCATCAAGTATGTGCCGCTGCTGGACGCGCCGCTGCCCGCGGCGCCGCCCGACAAGGTCGCGACCATCCGGGACTACGTCAACAGGGCTGTCGCCAGCGCCTGATCGCTTGCGACACACTGGATCTACGGAGCATCTGATGCCCGACGCCATAATAACGCCCGTCGTCCCCGGCGACTCCGGCCCCGAAATAGACAACGCCTTCGACGAATTCATCGCGACCGGGGCGACGCCGTGGTTGCTCGCCAGGATCGGCCCCGGTATTTACGATAACTGGCAATACCCGATGCCGGTTCCGTTGAACGGCTTGGATATCCCGTGCTTGCGCTGGGAGAGCGGCACTCCGGGTCTGCTGGACAGTGTGACGGGACCGAGTTGGTATCTGCCGATATTCGCAGTGCCGGCCGACGATCCGACGTTCAGCTTCGCCGCGGTCCAGTCCGGTGTCGATCCGCACGGCGATCCGTTCAACCGTGCGCAACTGACGTTCTCGGTCCGCGTGGACATGCCGGACAACATCGCCGAGCTCTACCGCGGAAACCCCGGCCTGCCACCGCGATTGGTCGCCGACTTCGGCGTCTTGCAGTTCACCCTGTCCCTACCGGTGACCGATTCCGGGGGAAACCCGCAGACCCTCACGGCGACGAGCGATGCGAGGAACACCGAGGACGGAACCGTCATCGCGACTTTCGACCTCATCGGCGACGCGGTCGAAGCCGCGTACGCGCACCTGACCCGAAGCGGCAGTGCGGTACTGGAGATTTCCGCCGCTTACAGCGTTTACAAAACGACCCGGGTCACTGCCCCCGATGTCGGATTCCCGATACACGGGCCGATCTTCCACGGTTACCAGTTCCAGGTCTTCGGCGACGGCGACCACGGCGGCGGCGAGCCTGCACCGACTCCGTACCATCTCGGCGGGTATCGATTCATGCCGGTGACCGCGCTCTTCCACCGCTCGACCCCGCTTCGGCTGACCTTCGCGACCGATACCTATCGCAGCCGGTTCACGATCACCGCCGACGGCACGACCCGGCCCATCATCGACAGCTCCGATCTCAGCAAATTCGCCGGCGACCGTTCGGAATACCGCGAGCTGACCACGCTGGGCAACGTGTCCGACCGCTACCCGACGCTGCGCGGACTCTACTTCGGCCAGGTCAGTGGGACCGTGGTCGCGGTGCCCGCGGCCTACGGCATCGTCCGGGGCGCCAAAGGCGTGGCGGCGGTGTGCGATTCCATCGTCGACGACTCCCCCGACACCCTCACCGGCTGCCGCTTCCACTTCACCTTCCTGCTCGCGCCGCTGGCCGATCCGATCGATCTCGCGCAGTTGGCAGCCGACCTCCCCGGCATTCCCGAGGCCGTGGGCCGGCGGCTGCGGCTCACCCTGCCGGTCGGACTCGATCCACACCACCCCGCGACGCTGGACGGATTTCCGGCCGCGACAGCGGTTTTCGCCGACGGCGTGGCGGCACACACAGTGCAGGTCGGGGTCGACATCACTGACGACCGGCCAACCCCGGCCACCACCAATGTCAACCTGTTCCTACAGCAGCTCGCCACCAAGGGGCCCGCGCCGCTGTTCGCCGCGCTCGCGATCCGGCTCGACGATGCGTTCCCCGGGCTGGTGCGGACCCAGGCGAATCTCAATCTGTATCAAACGGCGGACTCCGATGACCTGACCGCCGAGATCGTCGCGCCGGTAGTCCAGGTCACCAACCGCGGGCCGCTCGATCTCGTGCTGCACCGATTGGGTCTGCTCGGTCCAGCCCAACCGACTGTCATAGGTTTGGCCGACCAAGTGTTGCCCGCCGGACAACCGAGCACGCTGCCCGGCGATGCCTCGCACGCGACCGGCGCGGTCGTCTCCCGAACGCTCAATGTTCCCGTGCCATTACCGAAGTCGGCGCTGCGCGACTACGTCACCTTCAATACGACCACCATCCAGCAGGTACAACATCCGCTCACCATCAACGCCGCGGGATTGAACTTCGACGCCACCGGCATCACCCGCATGGACATCCAGATCGCGGTCGACGACGATCCCCGGATCGCGATACCGGCCCTCAGCTTGAGCCCGTCGCATCCGATCGACTTCGTCCACGTGATAATCCCGCTCGGCTCCGCCGTCACCGGGCTCGACTGCACCGTCGTGTTCACCCTCACCACCACCGCAGGCACGCGCACGGTGAGCCGCCACCACGATTTCGTCGACGAACCGATCTTCGTCGTCACCGGCAACACGCTCGCTTGACCAAGGACGTCGCCATGCCAGAACCAGCCGGGCCCCTCTCTGGACCGGATGCCCTCGTATTTCCCGTCGGTGCAACCGATTTCGACCTCCGCGTCTACCCCGACGCACGCAACGCCGAACTCGCGACCGCCGACCGACCGACCCGGTACTACTTCCAGCCCCCGACGGTCTTCCTGGCCCATCGCGACGCCGCGCCCGAACTGGACTTCTCGATGTCCGCCCTCGCCAAGCGACCCGGCCCCGCCGCCCCTACGATCGAATATCTCGGGGGTACCTGCACTTTCGCCACCACGCTCGCACTCCCCGAGGCTGTGCCGACCGACGTCCTCGACAAGATCATGCGCCACGACCACCCCGACCCACCCACCCGCATCGCGCACCTGTTCAATTACCGCCCCACCGCACCGACCCCAGAACTGGTGCCGGTACCGATTACTCGCAATACCGTGTCGTGCACAGCGGCGCACGCCCGCAACATCACGCTCACCGCCCAATACAGCGCGAACGGAAGCATCGAAATCCACGCCCACAACACCTTTCTCGTCTCCTGCGACGCCGCCGCCACCGAGGAGATCGTGCGAAGCCTGCGCAACGCGACCACCCCGCCCCTCGCGGTCACCAACACCCTCACCGAGCAATTCGACACCGGCGCAGCATCATTCACCGTCGAGCTCGAAGTAGATCTCGACCAGCTGTATGCCGCCTGCGCGGCGGACGGCGGCGTCACCGCACCGGCCATCTACCGAGCAGGCCGAGCCGCCAACGCGATACGACACACGATCACCGATTCCACCACACGGCCCATCGATGCCGCCCTCAACGACTGGCTCGACCACAGCGATGCCCTCCCAGCGATCGTTTTCGAGATGGTCGCCGACCAATTGTTCGACAATGGAACGACGCTGAAGCCCCACCGCGCGCCTTCGAGATCCGTACTGCGGCACTCATCGACGCTGTCCGGCCAGATCTCGACTCAGCAGACCGTCGAAGCGCAATTCGACGACCTACGCGCCGCAGTGAAGAACGACATCGACAACTACCTGACCGTCCTCGATATCGGAATCTAAACTCGGTTGCGGGTTCGCGGTGGGTGGGGTTGGCTGGGGGTCCCATGGCGCACATAGATATCGCGGATCTCGAATACTTTCTCCCCGATGGGCGACAACTGCTCGACGGGGTCGGCTTTCGGATCGGCGAGGGGGTCAAGGCGGCGCTGATCGGGCCGAACGGTACCGGGAAGACGACGTTGCTCGGGCTCATCGCCGGTGATCTCACGCCCGATGGTGGTGCGGTTACCAGGTCTGGGAATCTGGGCGTGATGCGCCAGTTCGTCGGCCAGGTCGATGACGATTCGACCGTGCGTGATCTGCTGGTCGCGGTTGCTCCGCCAGCTGTCCGGGCGGCCGCGATCGCGCTCGACGACGCCGAGAACGCGCTGATCGAACAGGACGAGCAGGCGACGCAGCTCGCGTACGCCCATGCGCTCACGGATTGGGTGGATGTCGGCGGGTACGAGACCGAGACGTTCTGGGATCGGGTCACGATGGCCGCGCTCGGCGTGCCGTTCGATCAGGCCAAATGGCGGGCCGTGCGCACGCTCAGCGGCGGTGAGCAGAAGCGAGTTGTGCTGGAGGCGTTGTTCGCCGGACCGGATGAGTTGCTGCTGCTCGACGAGCCGGACAACTATCTGGACGTGCCCGGCAAGCAATGGCTGGAGCGCACGATCGCCGACTCGAATAAGTCGGTGCTGTTCGTCAGTCACGACCGCGAGTTGATCGCGAACGCCGCCACCAGGATTGTCACCCTCGAACCCGGCGTCAACGGTGCGACCGCATGGATTCACGGCGGCGGCTTCGCCGGCTATCAGCAGGCGCGCGAGGACCGCAATTCGCGCCTGGCCGAGCTGCGCAGGCGCTGGGACGAAGACCATGCCAAGCTGCGTGCGCTCGTCCTGCGCTTGCGGGAGAAGGCCAAGTTCAACGACAGTGTCGCGGCCCGCTATCATGCCGCGCAGACCCGAATCGCCAAGTTCGAGGCCGCAGGCCCGCCCGAGTCGGTTCCGTTGCGGCAGAACGTCTCCGTACGGTTGCGCGGCGGCCGGACCGGTCGCCGATCGCTGGTGTGCACCCAACTCGAACTCACCGGACTGATGCGGCCGTTCGACGCCGAGATCTGGTATGGCGATCGCATTGCGGTGCTGGGCGCCAACGGATCCGGCAAATCACACTTCCTGCGGCTGCTGGCCGCGGGCGGCACCGATCCTGACCTGGAACACCGGCCCATCCAAGACATCGACCTCGCGCCGGTGCCGCACACCGGCACCGCCGCGCTCGGCGCCCGGGTGCGCCCCGGCTATTTCGCGCAGACCCATTCCCGGCCGGACCTGTCGGGCCGAACACTGCTGGAGATCCTGCACCTCGGCAACGAACACCGCGACGGGATGGGCCGCGAGGCCGCCAGCCGGGTGCTGGACCGCTACGGGCTCGCCCGCGCCGCCGAGCAGCGCTACGACGAGCTCTCCGGCGGCCAGCAGGCCAGGCTGCAGATCCTGCTGCTCGAATTGTCCGGGGTCACCATGCTGTTGCTCGACGAGCCGACCGACAACCTGGACCTGCACTCCGCCGACGCGCTCGAACAGGGCATCGCCGAGTTCGCGGGCACGGTCATCGCCGTCACCCACGACCGCTGGTTCGCCCGCGAGTTCGACCGCTTCCTCGTCTTCGGTTCCGACGGTACCGTTTACGAACGCGGCACGCCGGTCTGGGACGAGACGCGAGTGCACCGCGCACGCTGATCGACAGCGGTAAAGCTGTGCGCCGGAACCGGATTCAAGCGACCTCCGAGTTCAGCGCGGCGTGCAGGGTCTCGTACACCTCGATCACCCCGTCCAGCCCGGTCACCTCGATCGGGCGCCGCACCTGCGACGACGCGACCACCCGCAGTCCACCCTTCGCGGCCGCCTCCACCGCGAACAGCAGCACGCTGAGCCCGGCCGAACCGAAGAACCGCACACCGGACAGGTCGACCACGAGCAGCGCAGGCGCATGGCCCAGGGCATCCTCGATCCCCGACTGCAGCTCCGGCGCCGACGCCGCGTCGACCTCACCACCGACGGTCAGTACCGCCACCGAGTCGACCCAGTTCAGGTTCACCTGCAACGCGCGAGACTCGGCGCTCATCGCGCTCCCGCCGCGGCGAGAGCGCCGCGCGTTTCGTTGAGTTCCGCAGCCCAGGCGTCCATCGGCATCACCATCTTCATCGTCAGGTCAGATAACCTATGCCATCTGGAATAGATTTGTTGTAGCACTCTCGACAAGTCAACGCAAGTGCCTAGAATAGAAAACCTGACGAGTACCAGCAGATGAGGAGAGCGATGCCCCAGGAGACCCAGCAAGGATCACACCTGCCCGACCCGGGCAAAGCGGTGTACGGAATCTCGGTGGCCGCCGACCTCGCCGGCATCGGCGTGCAAACACTGCGACTCTACGAACGCCATGGCCTACTCACTCCCGCGCGCAGCGACGGCGGCACCCGCCGGTACAGCAGCGACGACATCGCCCGCCTGCAGCGCATCGCCAAGCTGGCTGCGACCGGCGTCAACCTCGCAGGCATCGCCCGCATCCTCGACCTCGAAGACGCCAACGCCAACCTGCACTCCGACAACGACCGCCTCCGCGGCGACAACTCCGCATTGCGTGAGACCAGCCAAAGCCGCAGCGAGACAACAGGATAACGAACGCAGTTCCCGCTCAGGGTTTGCGCAGGATTCCGCCGTATTCATAGACGTTGGTGCGACGTTCGGTGGCACCGACGTACGCGAGCAGTGGCTCCGGCACCGGTTCCAGCGGAGGCTGGTTCGGGTCGGGACGCCAGCCGACGAGATTGCACAGACCCGGGTCGACCGGTTCGAGACCGTCGAACAGCGCGTCCACCTCCGCGGGCGTCCGGCTCTGCCAGGGGATGCCGGAGTTGTCGATCTTCGAAGCGAACGACCTACCGAGCGCGGCGTCGTCGCTGACAACCTGCGAGAAGACGAGGTGGCTGCCCGGTATCGCGACGGTATCGATGATGTGCCGCAACACATGTCGCGCGCCCTGCCCCACCTTGTCGGTGTCCTTGATGTGATGGCCGACCGACAGATACAGCACGGCGACCGGCTTGGTGAAGTCGATCAGGCCTTCGACATCGGGATCGGCGAGAATCGCCTCGGGTAAGCGCATGTCGGCTGTCACGACGGTGGTGCTCGCCTTGGAGTCGGCCAGCAACGCGCGGCCGTGCGCCAAGACGATGGGGTCGGCATCGACGTAGGCGACCCGTGCGTCCGGGTTGAACCGCTGGGCCACCTGATGCACGTTGTTGGCGGTCGGCAGCCCGCACCCCAAGTCGAGAAACTGGCTGATCCCCGCTTCCTGCACCAGATAACGGACCGCCCGATACAGGAACTGCCGGTTCTGGCGCGCGATATCGACGCACTCCGGAAACCGACCCAACATGTAGAGCAGGATGTCTTGGTCGGACGGATAAATATCCTTCCCGCCCAACATCCACCCGTACACTCGCGCCGAAGAAGGCCGGTCGAACGAAACCGCCGGACCACCCCTATTACCCGAACTCATGGGTACGTCCTCTCGCCCTGCGCCGTGCACCTCAACGGCAACTCCACCGTGGCTGCCGGTACCACCGCTGCACGCGCTCAACGAATATATCCGTACCAAGGCGTTTTCGACGCAAACTGCCGACTTTGGCCCGAATGGTTGTCAACAGGAAAGATCACTGCACACCTGCCGCAAATCCTCCGATGACCGGACGAACCAGCCTGGCTGCTGACAATGCACAACAAAAGTCCGCATTCAGACGGATGAATTGCGCCGAGACGCCATGTGCCGGTCAGGAATTGCGATACACCGACGGACGGGTTCCGGTGTGCCGCAAGAAGGCGGTCGATAGGGCGCCTGGGCTCGCGAAACCGCAGCGCTGCGCCACCTGACCGATCGTCAGGCCGGTGTGGCGCAGCAGCTGTTTCGCCTCTTCGATGCGGAGATGGGTCAGATATTGGTAGGGCGTCATTCCGGTCGCCTTTTTGAAGACCCGGACGAGGTGAAAGACGCTCAGGTTTACTTCGGCGGCTATGTCGGACAGGCCGATCGGGTCGGCGAGACGGGCGCGCATCATCGCGGCGGCCGCGTGGATACGCGAGTCCTCGTGTGGGAGGGGGCGATCGGTCGACGGCAGGATGGGTGGTGTGAGCACGGATAGGTAGACCAGCTCGACGACGAGTTCGGCCAGCGCGGCGGCGACTGCCCCGCGTGTGCTGTGCGGTACAGCTCCGAGACGCAGGTCGGGCGTTAGCGTGCTCAGCTGTTCATCCATGAGGTATACCGAACCAGGAGCTCAGCGCGGCTGCCAACCCGTCAGTGCTGTGGTCCTCATCTGCGGTCCAGCACACGTAGCCGTCGGGACGGATGAGCATCGGCTCGGTGTCGGCGCCCGCGCCCATCCGGTCTACCCGATCCGCCCAGGGATCGGCGAGTTCGGCGAGTTCGTCGGACGGGTCGAGCAGGACGCCGCGACCGGAACGCAGCAGTTCGTGCAGCCGGGCCGGCCCGACATTCCGGTCCGGCGCGGGCAGGCCGACGAGTGGCCGGTCGTCGCTGCCGGGAATGGCGTAGCGGATGCCTATTCCGGAGAGCATGTCGTCGAGGTGATACTGGACCTCGGGCAGTTGCATCAGCGACGCGAACAAGTCCTTGGCGGCCAGCACGTCCGGATCGTTCGTCCCGTCCAAATCCATCAGCAGACTCTGCGCCTGGACATTGCGCAGCACCGCTGCCGCGACCGGGTGCCGTTCGGCATGGTAGGTGTCGAGCAGTTGTTCGGGAGCCCAATTGTGCACGGCGGCACCGAGTTTCCAGCCGAGGTTGAGCGCGTCCCCGATTCCGGTGTTCATGCCTTGCGCACCGATCGGGAGATGGACGTGGGCGGCGTCGCCGGCCAGGAACACCCGCCCGTGCCGGTACCGGGCGGCCTGGCGGGCCGCGTTGGTGATGCGGCGGGCGTAGCGCAGTTCGAGCAGTCGCACCCGGTCGCCGTACACGCTGCGCAGGCCGTCGCGGATTTCGTCCTCGGTGACGGGAACATCCCTGGACCGGGACCCGTCCAGCCCGCCGAGGGCCAGCCGGTGCAGTGGCCTGCCCTCCTGGTCGGTGCCCAACGTGAACACCTGCGCCGAATATCCGTCCTCGCTCCGAGCGCGGGTCAGCATCGGCACGTCGCCGTCCAGCCGAACATCGGCGGCGATCACGGTCGACGTCCCCGCCCGCCCGGGGAATTCGGCGCCGAGCAGTGACCGCACCGTGCTGCGCCCGCCGTCGGCGGCGACAACGTATCCCGCCTCGATGGTGACGTCGTTGGCGAAGGTCGCCGTGACGCCGTGATCGTGCTGCGTGAGACCGGTCAACTCGTGATCGCGGCGGACGTGGATGTCGTGTGCGGCAAGGTGCTGTTCGAGGACGCCCTCGACCACCACCTGCGGGATGGACCGCCACGGCAGGCGATGCCGCCCGCGGGTGTGCAGGAGCGGGCTACCGGCGAAATGCGCGATGCTGGTCTGGTGATTTCCGGTGGCCAGCAACGGTTCCAGCAGACCACGCTGATCGAAGGCCTCCTGAGCGCGCGACTGCACACCGCCCGCCTTGGACAACTGGCTGCGCTGCGCGAGCTTGTCGACCAGCACGGTCGGCACTCCCGCCACCAGTAGTTCGTTGGCCAACGTCATGCCGGTCGGTCCGGCGCCGACGATGAGCACCTCGGTGTCCATGGTTTTCTCCCTGTGTCGCAATGGATTCGGTCGGATCGACCGGGACACGGCAACGATGCGCCCGCCGGGATCGCGGACCCAGTGACCGGGCTCATTGCGTCGATATTCGACAATTACTACCGTCGCTGCGGTGGAATTCGTCATCGATGAGCTGGATCGTCGCCTCCTGCACGCGTTGCAGATCGATGGCCGAGCCGGATTCAGCGCCATCGCCGAGGTTCTCGGCGTATCGGATCGCACCATCGCCCGCCGCTACGCCCGACTACGGTCGGTCGGAGCGGTGCGGGTGATCGGCAGCGTCGACCCGACCGCGCTGGGCGGGACAATCTGGTTCCTGCGGGTGCGCTGCGCACCCGCCGCGGCCGTCCCGGTCGCCGAGGCGCTGGCCCGGCGATCGGACACCTCGTGGGTGAGCCTGCACTCCGGCGGCACCGAGATCAGCTGCGCATGCCGCACCGAGAACGAAAACGACAGTGAGACACTGTTATTGGACAAACTCCCGCGCACCTCCCGGGTGGAAGGGGTGACCGCGCACTCCGTGCTGCATGTCTTCTACGGCGACTCGGACAACCTGATCGCCAAGCTCGGCGCGCTGAACGAGGACGAAGCCGCCCGGCTGCGCCCATCCCCCGTACCGTATCGGCCGGGTCCAGTGCAGCTCGACGACGGCGACCGCAAACTCCTCGCCGCCCTGGCCGACGACGGCCGGACCAGCGTCGAGCAATTGGCGGCGGTGACCGGCTGGTCGGCGACGACCGTCCGGCGGCGGATGACCGAGCTGCGCGAACGCCGGGCGCTCTACCTGGATATCGACATCGACTGGCGCCAGGTCGGCCTCGGCATCCGCACCCTGCTCTGGATGTCGGTCTCCCCCACCCATCTGGAGCAGACCGGCGCGGCACTGGCCCAGCATCCCGAGATCGCCTTCGCCGCAGCCACAACCGGGCCGACGAACCTATACGCGACTGCCGTATGCGCTGATCAGCGGGAGCTGTATCGCTATCTGACCACCCGGGTGGCGGCCCTGCCCGCCATCACCCACGTGGAGACGGCACCGGTGATCAGGACCGTGAAAAAGGCGGCGAATCCGGCTTAGCCGACGCGAATGTCCGGAACCTATTTGAGTAGTCGGCGGATCACGGCCGCCGCGGCATCGATATCGTCGGGTTCACCGGTGATGAGTTCGCGAAAGTAGAAGGACTCGCCGATCCGGACGATGGCGTAGGCGAGGGTGTGGGCGTCGACGTCGTCGGGTTCGCCGACATCCTCGCGGATGAGTTGCGCGATGGTGGCCACGAACCGACGCTGGATAACCCCGTCGCGCGAGGTCAGGACCTGCAGCGCGGTCTCGGTGTGCTGCGCGACGAACGTCCGCATGGCCGGATATCCGGCCGCCATATGCAGGCTGCGCCGGACCATTTCGGCGACGCCGGCAGCGCCCTGACCAGCGCAGTCCCGGCGGATGTCCTCGAATCCGGCGGTCGCGATCAGCCAGATGGCTTCGCCGAGAATGCGCGTCCGGTCGCCGTAGCGCCGATACAGCGTCGACCGGCCGATACCGGCGGCGACGGCCAGCGCCCTCGCGTCGATCCAGCCGTCTCGCAGGAACATCGACACGGCGGCGCGCAGCACGGCATCAGAGGAGGTCAACTGGGGAATTGGGGAATCTAGCGGCGGAGACATCATCGATTCTAGTGTGACATGGGACACCATTGATCGAGTGTCCCAGCCCTGGCCGACCACCTGAGCCACGGCGCTTCGCATTGGATTGCACAGGAGAATTTCGATGTCTAAGCGACCAGTATTGATGTCCGTCCTGATTGCCCTTGTTGCCGGCACCGTTGCCGCTCCGGTCGCCTCGGCGACCCCGGCGCCGACCGCGTCCGAGTACCCGTCCTACGTCTCGCTCGGCGATTCCTATACGTCGGGATCGTTTCTGCCAACAGTCGATCCGCTCTGCGCCAGGGCCGACCGCAACTATCCCCGCCTGGTCGCCGCCGCCGTCGAACCCAGGTCCTTCACCGATGCCAGCTGTGGCGGCGCGACCACCAAAGCCATGACCAACAATCAGGTGCCGCCGGGCAGGCCGCCACAGTTCGATGCGCTGAAGCCGGACACCGCCCTGGTAACCCTCGGCATCGGCGGTAACGATGTACCCGGCTTCGAGATCGTGTTCAACTGCGGGGTGCGCGACGTAGCGGTCCCGCACGGCTCACCGTGCAAGGACTTCTACACCAGCGGCGGCACCGACACACTGATCGAGCAGATCCGCGCGATCGGCCCGAAAGTCGGTGCGGCACTGGACGGCATCCACCGACGATCGCCGAAGGCCAAGGTGCTACTCGTCGGCTACCCGGTGCAAATGCCCGAATCCGGTACCGGCTGCTGGCCGATCGTACCGATCTCCGACGGAGACGTGCCATTTCTGCGCGACAAGACAAAACTGCTCAACCAAGTCCTCATCGAACAGGCTGCCCAGCACAGCGCCATCTATGTGGACACCTACACCAGCAGCATCGGCCACGACATGTGCCAGGCACCGGGCACAAAATGGATGGAAGGCCCCATACCCACCGACCTGGCCGCCCCCGTTCATCCGAACGCGCTCGGCGCACAGGACCAAGCCCGGCAGATAATCGCCGAGCTGCACAGGTAGTTCGCTTAGGTGGGCGCAGGTTTCGGAGCTGTCATCAGCAGGTCGTGCGCGAACTCGGCTGCTGGGCACCGGAACTTGCGCCGCGGCTGTCAGGCGTGGCCGCCGCCCAGTCCCGGCTTGTGCAGTTGTGGCTGTGTTCCGAAGGTAGGCCCGGTAGTGGTAGCCGGTTCCGGCCCGGCGACTACGGGACCACGCTTGTCCGTCCGAACGGTCTTGGCATCGACCTCACTCCGCGCGAAGGCGATATCGCGTGCGGTACGAACCGACAACCGGCCCAATGAAGTTGCGGCGAAGAACAGCAGCAGCGCGCCGAGGCCGTAGAAGAAGGTCAGTTGCAAGATGGCACGTTTCAGGTCGGACGTCGCGACCGGTTCGCCGAGCGCGCCGATGTTCAGCAGATCCGCCAGGAACGGCCCGATGATGAACCACACACCCGCCGCGGCCGCCAGCCAACCACCGAAACTGGCCACCAGTCGGTTGCGGCTCGACAACATCAAGAACCCGCCGACAATCGCGGTGACGCCGGGGAGTACCTCGAGCCAGCCGCGCGCCGAGGTCCACACCCACGCGTCATCGGGCGTGAACGAGAAGTCGAAGTACGGCCCGAGGAACGGAATCAATGCGCCCCAGATCCCGAGCAAGAACACGGCGAGCCCGCCGAGGGCTCCCCGGCTGCGCGGAATTCTGAGTGCCGGGCCGCGGTCCGCAGAAACGTTGTCGTCGACGTTCATCAGAGCCTCCATTCGTCGAAGTAACTGCGTGTACCGCGTACCCGTCATGCACAGACATATGCGCAACCTGCATAAATGGGCCTACACGGGCGCAGTGGTACCTCGGACGACCACGCAACGAGACAGTGGCGGGTGGATCCGGCCAGGTCAGCGGGGCGGGTGCCATTCGATGCGACCGCCCTGGAAGTCCTGGGCTCGGCCGCCGTTGTAGTCGTATTCGTCGCTGATCGGATAGCCGTAGCGGCCGTTCTCCCAGTTCTGGCTCGCCCAGGTGTCCCTGATCGCGCCGGATATCACGCGGGCGCCGGTATCGGCCGACCAGTAGATCGAGCCGCCTTCGAAATGCTGCCCGGCCCCGTTGTTCTTGGCGGGGAACTCATCGGTGACCGGGAACCCGAGTCGGCCGTCCTCCCAGGAGAGGGTGGCCCACTTGTCGCGGATCGCACCCCAGGTGTTGTGCGCGCCGGTCGACGCCGACCAGTGGATCGTGCCGCCCTCGAACTGGTTGAACCGCCCCGGCTTTCGCGTCGGCAGCTCTCTGCTGGTCGGATACCGCAACGCGCCGTTCTCCCAGCCGAGGTCGCCCCATTTGGCGCGAATCGCACCGCCGATCTGATTGGCGTGACCGGCGGATACCAGTGGATGCCAATAGATCGAGCTGTTCTTCTCGAACTCCTGCCAGCGCCCGCCACGGGCGGCATCGGACTCCGGGTTCAGCGCGTTGCCGAAGAAGGCGAAACCGCCGGCCTCGTCGTATTCGGTTCGGATCGCTCCGCCGATCGGATAGGGCTGCGCGGACGCCTGGGTGGGCGTCAAGGTGAGCGTGCTGAGCACCGCCAGGACCGTGGCGGCTCGGACCACCCGGGCGGCTCGACGTCGACCGTGTTTCGGATTTCGCGGATCGGGTGACATGACCCTCCTTGCGCCCCAGGTATTCAAGCCACTTTACTTGCGCCCGAGCGCTTTTGACAGAGGCAAGGCACCTCGACCGGGCCCGGCGGACCGAATGCTCCCACGGTCGACCACCCAGCGAAAGGTCGGCAACTCTACGATTCAGCTACGGCGAGCAGAAAGTGGGCATGCATGGAGATCGAGGAAGGGCGGACGAGCACACCCGCACTGTGGGCGGTGGCGGTCTGGGGTTTGATCACCGCGGTGCTGACCGCGCCGATCGCGGCGGGCCTGGTCGGCATCGTCTACCGGTTCCCGATCCCGTTCGGTGACGACGCACGCGGCGTCGAAGAGGTCGGCAATGCCGCACTGGCCTCGGTCTTCTATCTGATCAAAGGCGAAGGAATAGTCCTGGCGATCGTCGGCGCGATCGTCGGCTATTTGATCGCTCGTACCGTCGGACCAGGCCTGATCCGCACACTGGCGCTCGCCGTCTTGGCCGCCTTCGGCCTGGCCCTCCTCGGCGCCATCAGCCTCGCCATGATGTAACCGAATTCGGTGCGCCGAACCATGATTCGCCGCCGCCTTCTTTATCGCAACCGGTGACAGACAGCGAACCGGTAGTCATGATCAGTCCCATGGAGATGCGCTCCGATCATGGTGCCGAACCATCGTTTCGGGTGATGCCGTGGTGGCTCGTGCTCAGCGGTTTCGTGCTGGCGATCGTGTTCGGGCTGGCAGTCACCTGGTGGCTGTGGAATATCGCGGATGCGGGCGGCCCGTCCCGAGCGGCGCTGCGCATCGACGCCATCCGTACTGGCTTGACCGTCGTCGCCGGAACGGGTGGCGCGGTGGGGCTGCTGCTGGTCGGGCGGCGTCAGTGGTTGAACGAGCGGACCCAGCAGCACCGCGAACAAGTCGACGCCACCAACCGGGCGCACCAGGAACGCGTACAAGCGCACGTCGAGTCCACCGCGGCAGCCGAGCGAGCCGCCCGCGACCGGGCCATGGAGATCTCGGAGTACGACGCGACCGAGCGCCGGGTCACGGACCTGTTCGCCAAGGCCGTCGAGCATCTCGGCTCGGATACCGCGCCGGTCCGGTTGGGCGGGGTCTACGCGCTGGAACGGCTGGCCCATAACAACGAGCGCTATCGGCACGCGACGGCCGATGTGCTGTGCGCCTACCTGCGCATGCCGGTGCGGCGCGAGGTGGTCGACGAAGATCATGTGCGGTTGGCCATCCAACGCATTGTGACCCGCAGAATTCGGTCCGGGCCCGACAGCTGGCCGGGTTTGCGGCTCGACCTCGCCGATGCCCAGCTGCACGGCCTCGACGCGTCGGGATGCGACTTCAACGACGTCGATTTCACCGGATCGACCTTCTCCGGGGTGACCATATTCGATGACTGTAGATTCCACGGGGAGGCGCGGTTCGGCGGTGCAACGTTCCTCGGTGAGGCTTCACTGAAACGAACGCATTGGCACGTTCCGGCCGACTTCAGCGGCGCGGCATGGCAATCAACGGTGAGCTTCGCCGAGTCGGTGTTCGAGCAGCACGCGCGCTTCGACAACGGCAGGTTCGGTGATCAACGAATCTCGTTTCGCGAGACCACCTTCAGACATACCGTCACCTTCGACCACAGTCGATTCGATGGGGAAACCACCTTCGGCCGAGCCGGTTTCGAGTCCAACGCGTCGTTCGAGCATGTCGATTTCGGCGACGCCGTGTCGTTCCGGGGTGCGGTGTTCGGTCATATCACGATGTTCCGGCGATCGGTCTTCACCGGCCCGGTCGACTTCAGTGGCGCGCGACTCGAGCACTCGACAGCCTTCGACCGCGTCGATTTCGTCGGCGGTGTCACCTTCGATCCGGTCCCGATGGAGCGGGCGAGCGCCGAGCGCACCCGCGCCGACGCGCGCTCGATCCGCCAGCTGCCGACCGGGTGGGTGGAGTATCCGCTCGACGATCAATGGGTCGGACTCAGACCGAACTCTTGATACCGCCGGTAACCCCTGACCGATCAGTCGGCGAGTTGGTACGTCGCGAGTACTCCTTTGTGGTCGCTGCACCACCGCGGCGGCGAGGCGGCGAACTCGTCCTCGGTGGTTTCCTGCTGTCGGGTGCCGCGCACGATGGACCCTCGGGGTCCGACGATGCCGACGGTGGACAGCGTCAGGGCAGCACCGTTGGCGAACACGAAGTCTACGCGGTCGCGTTCGTCGGCCTCGGGCGCCCAAGCGAGTTCGGAGACGTCCACTTCGGCGTTGTCCGAGGGCCAGGTGAGACCGGGGTGGGTGGCCGGATCGGGATACATCGATCGGTAGGCATCGACGAAACCGGCTTGATGCAGGCGTCGAGTCGACTCCCACCGCACCGTGACGCCGTTGTGGTCGAACATGTTCGCGGTGGCGGACGTCCAGTCCAGCACGGACGGCTCGTTCAGGTCGCCACCCATGATGACCGAAGCCCCTTGGGCGATCTCGTTTTTCGCGTCGGCCAGCAGGGTGCTGATCACCTCGGGACGCCCCGAGGCCGCGTTGACGCGCTGGATGGCAGCGGTGTCCGTCATCGGGCCGCCGGGCAGCTTCTCGAAGTTGTATTCGGCGAACTCACCCGACGCCGGGACGCCGGGTCCGTAGCCGCGCGGCAAATTCGAGGCATACCAGCGGAATTCGAGATGGGCCGAATAGGCGGTGACGCGCTTTCCGTCAATGTTCAATCGCGCCTTGACCATCCACTGCAGATCGGCGGAGTCCTCGACGGGAAACACCGTCAGAATGCCCGTGTCGTGCGAGGCAACAGCGTTGAATTCGCGCCCCCGCCGCGCCAATTCGGCTACGACGGCGGCAGTCGCGGTAGTCGCCTCCGAGAGCAGCACGATCGAAGCCCCGGTCGAGACGATGAGATCGGCGATCAGTTGGGTGCCGTCCGCGACCTTGCTACCGCTGTGCCACACGTTCAGCGCAAGCACCCGAATCTCCGGTGCCACAGGCATCACCCGAACTTTCCAGGGTTCGCCGCCACTGCCCGGCGCAGCGTAGGTCGGTCGGCTCGGTAGGCCGCCACCACCGAGGCCAGTTCGTGCGGGCTCGCGCCATGCATGATCACGGAGTGACAGCCTAAGTCGTACTCGCGCGATATCTTCCGCACGCACTGCTCCGGCGTGCCGTAGGCGGCCGAGGCGAGCCATTCGTCCGGGATGAGGGCGTCGAACTGCTCGAGCACCTCGACGGAGGCGGACGCGTCGATCGGCCCGGCCGCCGCGGCGTCGAGGAATAGCTGGGTGCCGCGGATCCGCTCCCAGATCTGCGGGTCCCAGCCGTTGGCGGCGATGAGGATGTCGGCGTAGGCCTGCAGGTAGGTCACCAGGCGGCCGGTCCGCCTGCGCAGCTGATCCTCTTCGGAGAGCGCGTCGCTCGCGGTCGCCAGGCACGACCAGATCCGGACGCTGTCCGGATCCTTACCCGCCCGTTCGGCCCCACGGCGCACCGCCGCAACGGATTTCACGGTGGCCTCATCGGAGAAGAAGGTGTGCAGGACGACGAAGTCACCGATCTCGCCCGCGAGCTCGAGGGTCTTCGGGCCGACGGCGACGAAGCCGATCGGCGGCGAATCCGCCAGGCCGTTCTGGTGATACAGCACGGGCCACGAACCGGCGGGCCCCTCGTGACCAACGATGGTCTCGCCCGCCCAGAGGCGGCGCAGGATGCCGACGAAATCGCGGAGTTGGGCCTCGGTGACGGCAGGCAGGCCGATCGCCTTCCAGTTCGCCGCCATGCCGCGGCCGAAGGCCATGGCGTATCGGCCCTCGGTGATGGCCTGCATCGTCGAACCCATTGTCGCCGTGACCATCGGGTGCCGGGTGTGGTGGTTCGTGGCGGCCGCCGCGATCCCCAAGTCGGTGGTGCATCCGGCCAGTCCGCCGGATAGGACCGCCGAGTCCTTGACCGTCATCCGTTCACCGATCATGCACGACCCGAGACCGAGCTCCTCGGCGGCGCGCGCCTCCGGGAGGAGGACCCGGGCGTCGGCGGGGTGCCGGGTGATGCAGTAGTAGGCCAGTTCGTTCAGTTGCTCGATCACGAGAGTTGTTTTCTCCAAATAGTTTTCGCCGACTATGGGCTAGGCGCCGACTTCGTCGAGCAGTTCTTCGACCAGCGACTTGTGATGGAAGACCATCTCGATGTCGTCCGGACGCGCCATCTCGCCGAAGTGGACCTGACGTCCACCAGCGCGCATGAAGACGACGCAGTAGTTGAGCGCGGCGTAGAGCGTGTACCAGGTGAGGTCGCCGACCTGCACGCCCGCGCACTCGGCGTAGGTCGCCTTCGCGTCTTCCGCACGCAGAAAGTCCGGCATGCCGGGGAGGCCGAAGGTGTTGGCGATCGTTTGAAAGACGCGGTGCGCGAACACAAGCCAGGCCAGGTCGAGCTCGCGCGGGCCGATCGTCGCCAGTTCCCAGTCGAGTACTGCGACGGGCGTGAAATCCCGGTACATGCAGTTGCCGATGCGCGCGTCGCCCCACGACAGCACGGTCTCGCCGGTCTCGGGCAGATTCGCCGTGAGCCACACCAGGATTCGCTCCACCAGCGGCGATCTGCCGCTGTCGCGGGCAGCGAACTCGTACCATCCCCTGGCTCGGTTCAGTGTCCGTTCGAGCGGGCTCGAACCCGGCTGCTTCGGATCGAGAAAGGCGAACGTGGTTGGCGCGTCCGGGATCGCGTGCAGCGCGGCGAGTGCCTCGATCGTGCTGTGCTGCAGTCGGTGTTGCTGCTCCGGGCTTGCGTCGAAGAGCCAGTTGTCGCCGAAGGTGTAGGGCATGACGTCGGGCGGCACCAAGCCGTCGACGCGGTCCATCAGCAGGAAGGGCGTGCCGAGCACCTCGCCGGTCGGTTCGATGAACCGCGCTCGCGGGACGGGGACGTCGCTCGCTTCGGCCACGATGCGCATGGCGTCGAACTGATCCGGCAGGTTGTAATGCTCCAGGATGGGGAAATCACCTGGGGCAGGCACCATCCGGGCAATCAGGTCGGCGGCGTGCGCGACTCCCGCTTCGGTCCAGGTCGCGTTCAGCACCAGGGTCTCCGCCGACATGCCGTTGCTGTCGATACCGGTCTGCAGGACGACGCTCGGGTCGGCGGCCACCGGCAGTTGCGTTGCCAGCCAATCGGTTAGGCGCGGGATCAGCGTGCTGGTGTCGCGGCTGCTGCGTTGCAGTCGCATGCCGTTTTCGGCCCGAGGTTGAGACATGGGTCACTCCTGACAAGATGGCGAAAGCTGCGGGTAACCATCGGCCGCCGCGCCACAATTGTCAACGAGGGTTCTCAATGAATGGGAGTTATTGCAGGTAAGCCGTGATCGCGTCGACGAGACCCGCACGGGCGCTGGCCACCTCGGCGGCGGGAGTGAGGCGACGCTCGCTATTGATGCCACGTATCGCAGGCGGAATCAGGCAGCGCATCCGATGCACCTTGTCCGGATCGAGCGACAGGTCGGCCAGGGAATACTCGAACGCCCGGAGCCAGGCGTCCTCGTACCCGGCCATGGCCGCCGCGGTCTGCGGGAAGACCGAAAGGCGTTCGGCCTGATCGTTGGGCAGTCCGGCGCGCAGCGTCTCGACCGCACGTCCCTCGGGCGTGCCGAGGATGGTCCAGATGGCCTCGACCATCTCGCCTACCCGCTCGCGGATCGAGCCGCTGAACCGGGGCCAGATCTCGGGACTGTTCGCGCCGCTGCGATCGGTCAACTCGACCAGGACCGCGGCCCACAGTCCGTCGATATCGCCGAACTGATGCTTCAAGGTCCCCCAGCTGACTCCGGCGGCCCGGGCTACCCGATTCGCCGATAGCGGTTCGCCCGATCCCGCCGCGAGACAGCCGATGGCGACGTCGAGCAGTCGTTGCCGAGTCTCTCTGCCCCGTCGATTGAGGCGAGTTCCGGCTGCGGATTGCGTCGTCGGGCTCGGTCCGGCCATCAGTATTTCCATCTCGATTCTCGTCGCATCTCTCGACGGTAGCGGCGCACTATCGTCGCTGCTGATCCGCCAGGCGGCAAGGGTGCGGCTCGACAGGATCAGTGGATCGTGGCTGCGCCCAACATGATTCCGATCGTTGACACGTTGAACACTCTGACATACTTTGTTCAAAGCGACTACCAGTATGACCCGGCCAGCAAATAGGTGAATAGCGATGTGTCCCAACGTGACTGACGCCCACAACGGCGCGACCGACCTTTCGCCGACAGGCACGCGCGCGCTCGGCGGCCGGGGATGACGCTCACCACCGCACTGGAGGTCGTCGACGGAATCGACCTGCACGGCAAGACATGTGTGATCACCGGTGCGTCGTCTGGATTGGGCCGGGAATCGGCGCGCGCCCTGGCCGCTGCGGGCGCCCGTGTCGTGCTCGCCGCCCGCGATGCCAAAGCCTTGGCCGCGACCCAGCAGTGGATCGGCGCAGAGGTGCCCGACGCGCGGACCACCGCCGTCGTGCTCGATCTGGCGTCGCTGGCCGACATACGGCTGGCCGCAGCCGCGATAGCCGACGTCGCCCCGCAGATCCATGTGCTGATGAACAACGCCGGAGTGATGTTCACGCCGCTCAGCAGAACCGCCGACGGCTTCGAAATCCAGTTCGGCACAAACCATCTCGGCCACTTCGAACTCACCCGGCTGCTCATCCCCCAGCTGTGCGCCGCCGGCGGCGCCCGAGTCGTCATCCTGTCCTCCGACGGCCACCGCATGAGTGACATCGACCTGGACGACATCAACTGGCACGAGCGCGAATACGATAAATTCCGCGCCTACGGCGCCTCGAAGACAGCCAACATCCTGCACATGGTCGAGCTGGACCGGCGACTACGCGATCGCGGCGTGCGCGCGTACGCGGTCCACCCCGGCATGGTCGCAACCGCACTCGCCCGCCATATGACCCCCGAAGACATCACCACGCTCCGCACCTACCTGCCCCGGCGCGCCAAACACCTCACCGAACAGACCGGCCCCAAGCCCGACACCGGCCCGAAGATCACGATGCCCGACCAGGGCGCCGCCACCCAGGTCTGGGCCGCCGTCAGCCCAGCGCTCGCCGACACCGGTGCGGTCTATCTCGCGAACTGCGGAATCCGCAGCGACACAGCACCATACGCACTCGACGTGGACCACGCGGCAGCGCTGTGGGAAATCTCCGAGCAGCTCTGCGGCGGGGAAGGCTGACCAGACCGGTTTCGCCGATGTACGGAGGGGATACATCGGACCCGCGCGCTATCGGCCTGAATGTCGTCTGATCAGCGGACAGACGGCTTGGACGCGTGCTGCGAAGCTGATCGGACAGCACGAAAGGATGATCCGTTACATGGCCGGTCTTATCGTCCCCCGGAAATGCGCGCTCGATCTCGTCGCCAAAACCAGTCACGAACGGGTCGCCGACGCCGTACGGTGGGCCGCCACGGTGCAACCGCCGTTCGCACAGCGGAAGCTCAAATATCGTTGGGCGGTGGGGATCGGCAGTTACGATATCGAACCACTGGACGTCCACTCAGCGGTTGAACTGCACAGTTCTTCGAAAATTCCGACAGCTGCTTTCCGAGTGACGTTGTCGACGAACGACTATGTCGATGTCCTGTTGTTCAACGACGGAAACTACATCCGTGCGTGGTTCCGCAGCATCAACACCAGCGATCGTTCTTACAACCAGGTTGTTGCCACTTACCCATGGGCGTCCGCGTTGGCAACAAGGACGGCAGAATCCCTGACCAACGCCGGAATCATCAATTCCGTCGAAACCATCAGCCTGCGAAGCTGGTAACCGTACCGAGCGTGGAGGTTCCGATGAGCTTAGAGATCGATATCAAAGAAGCGGCCAGAGCGCTCCTGATCGCGGCAGGCATGGCGGCGAACGTCGCTCAGGCCGACATCAGCGGAGCCGCACGGGACATCGCCAAGAATTACCCGAGAGCGCAGGCTCAGCAAGTCGAGGCGGAGATCGCGCGCCATCTCCGCAACCGGGGATGAAGCCGACGCCGCGCTGTCGACCTGTGCGTGGCCGGAAGGGCAGTCCGGGATAGTTCGATTCCTTTGCGCGGCAGCGAAGGTCTACATGGTGAGGGGCGGCCCGGCTAAGCGGCAGCCCTCGATCGTGTGAGCCGACAAGAAAGCTGATCACCTTGAGCCTCCCCGCCACCATGCGTGCACTGCGGCAGATGTCGCTGGACGGTCCGCAGGACATGCAATTGATCAACGACGTGCCGGTGCCGGTGCCCGGTAAGGATGAGATCCTGATTCGGGTTGCCGCTGCTGGCATCAACTTTCGCGATATCTCGCAGGCGCGCGGCACCACTCTGGGCGGCCCGCGGCCTCCGTATCTGGCGGGTTTCGAGGCTGCGGGTGAGATCGTGGCGGTCGGTGCGGCAGTGACAGGCTCGGCGGTCGGCGGCCGCGTAATCGGCGTTGGGTACGGCGCTTTCGCCGAGTACATGGTGTTGTCCGCGCGTGCTGCGGTGCCGGTGCCTGCGGGGTGGACGGCTGAGCAGGCGTTGGGGCTGGTGGTGAGTTGGCCGACTGCGCTGGCTGCGCTCCGGCCGCTCGGGCAGCTCGCCGCCGGGCAGGTTGTGCTGATTCATGCTGCGGCGGGCGGGACCGGCCAGGCTGCGGTGCGGATGGCTAAACACTACGGCGCGACGGTGATCGCCACGGCCTCGCCGGAGAAGCACGAGACGGTGCGGGCGTTGGGCGCGGACCACGTGCTGGACTCCCGCAGTACCGATATCGCCGCCGAAGTCGTGCGGCTGACCGGAGGCACCGGTGCCGACGTGGTGCTGGAATCGGCCGGCGGGGATACCTTCGACGCGAGTTTGGCGGCGGCCAAGCGGGTCAGTGGGCGGGTCGTCGTTTACGGGCTGGCGGGCGGTGATGCCTCGATCACCAACTGGGAGTTGGTGTATCGGCATCAGGTTCATATCATCGGCCTGAATATCGGCGTGTTGATGCAGGCTGCACCGCAGGTCTTCGGTGCGCTCATGGGCGAGTTGTTCGCGCTCATCGCCGCTGGCGTGCTCTCCCCCGAACAGCCCACCACGTACGAATTGGCCGACGGCCCAAAGGCGCTCGCGGAACTGGAGCGCCGAGCGACCGTCGGCAAACTTGCCCTGCTCCCCTGAGCGGGCCCTCGGTGCAAGCTACCGTGCGTCAGTCCGCGAGCGAGTCCGGGAAGCCGAATATGGTTGTGACCAGCGCGGAATGATGGAAAGCGAGCACGCGAGATACACCGGTGGCGGTGGGTTCCAGCACCACCGCACCGTAAGCCTGGAGCTTGCCGTCCGCGTCGCGGCGGTAGATCACCGCTGCAGGCTGACCGTTGGCGGTGGTCGCGAACATCCTCCAGTCCCCTTGCACACCAAGGACATACGCGTCGAGCATGCGGATGCACTCGGCCCGGCCGGCCCGCCAGTCGAGGAACGGTGTCGCCTCCAATGTGGCGTCAGTGCGCAGCACCTGTTCCAGCAGCCCGGCATCGGACCGCTCGAAAGCCGCGATGTACCCGTCCAACAGCGCACGCGCCCGCTGGTCGGTCGGTTCGAGCAACTCCGCGGACCGCGGCTCGAGCTCGTCCAGCCGGGCGCGGGCCCGCTGCAGGCCGCTTTTGACCGCCGCGGTGGTGGTGCCGAGGATCTCCGCGGTCTCGGCCGCCGAGAACGCCAGCACCTCGCGCAGGAGGAGGATCGCGCGCTGACGAGCGGGCAGGTGCTGCAGGCTCGCGATGAGCGCCAGCCGCACCGACTCGCGAGCGATCACCACCGCGGCCGGATCGTCGTCGGCCGGGGCGAGCAATGCGTCCGGCACCGGTTCCAGCCATGAAACATCGCCCGGTGCAACACGATTCGGCGGACGATCGGGTCCATCGTACGGCCCCGTCAGACCCGAGGGCAGCATTCGAATACGCCGCGGCTGCAACGCGGTCAGGCAGACGTTGGTGGCAATTCGATAGAGCCAGGACCGAATCGACGCCCGTCCCTCGAACCCGGCATAGGACCGCCACGCACGCAGGTAGGTCTCCTGCACCAGATCCTCAGCGTCCTGCGCCGAGCCGACCATCCGGTAGCAGTGCGCCAACAACTCCCGCCGAAACCGCCCAGTGTCTGCGGCGAACCGGTCCTCGCTCGGTGCCGACAGCTTGTTCCCCATACGCGTGCTCCTTCGCCCGAACCCGTCCCGCTGATCGGAACCGTCGTCCATTAGGACCAGCACATGGCGTAGAAGGAATCTAACCCCGGGTCAGGACGCTAACCACGCCGCGAACGCATCGAAGGTGAACGGGCGTCCGAGGAAATCAGTGATCAGATCGGCGGCGTCCTTCGATCCACCGGGAGCGAGAATTCGGTCCCGATACCGCTGCGCCACCGCAGGCTCGAGCAGATCGCCGGTATCGAATGCGGAGAAGAGATCCTTCGAGATCACCAGACTCCACAAATATGTGTAGTACGCGGACGTATACCCCGCGAGATGCCCGAACGAAGCCTGGAAATTGGTGTCGGGCAAGCTGGCGATCAGGCCGTACCGTTCCATCATGTCGAACACCGCTGCGGTGTGGTCGGTAGGCCGATCACGGTGCAGCAGATAGGAAACCGCGGTGTAGCCGACCTGGGTCTGGATCGAAATACCCTTGCCGAAGTCTTTCGCGGCCCGCATCCGTTCCACCAGATCGACGGGAATACGCGCGCCGGTCTCGTCAACGGCAAACAGGCCGAGAATCGTTGGGTCCCAAGCCCATTCTTCGAGCATCTGCGACGGCGCCTCGACGAAGTCCCACTCGGTGGCCACTCCGGAAAACCGCGCCCACTCCTGCCTTCCGCCGAGCACATGGTGGATGAGGTGCCCGAATTCGTGGAACAGCGTGACGACCTCCTGGTGTTCCATCAACTCGCGGGAGAAGTTGCACACCAGCACACCCTCCGGCAGCAGCCGATCGGTGATCCCGCTGACGAGCTCGAATTGCGCGGCGTGCTTGTACTTTCCCTCGCGCGGATGCAGGTCGAGGTAGATACGCCCGTGTCGTTCACCGTCGGCGTAGACATCGTAGGCGGTGACGTCCGCATGCCAGCTCGGAACATCGACCGGCCGATATTCCAGCCCGAACAGCTGCCCGGTCACCGCGAGCAGTCCCGCCCGGACGCGGGTGAAGTCGAAGTATCGGCGCACCTCCCTCGCGTCGACGTCATACTGTTCGCGCCGGACCAGCTCCATGTAGTAACCGACCTCGGAGCGGTCGATAGTGGCGGCGGCGTCATCCTCGTGTCGCCGCGCGAGCAACGTGTCGAAATCGCGCTGACCCGCGGCCGCCGCGGCAATCGAGATCCGCTCGATGAACTCGGCGATGGCCTGGCCGGAGCCGATCATCTTGATGTCCGCGTCGTAGTCGGGCCAGTTGTCGAACCCGACCAGCCTGGCCTGCTCGTCACGCAGGTCGAGCATCTCGTGCAGGACAGCGTCATTGGCGGGCCAGCCACGACTCTCGAACGCGACGTTCAGGTCGCGCCGGGCCGCGCCGTCGCGGGCGAAGGTACGGAATGGGCGGAAGTCCGGGTAGTCGGTGGTGACCGTGACCAAGCCGTCCGCGGCGGGCGGATGCGCGGCGATGAAGTCGGCGGGCAGTCCGTCGAGCTGCTCGGGCGCCAACCGGATCGAGCGAACATCGTCGCGGATCGCCCGGCCGAAGTCCTGGGTGAGTTCGGTGAGTCGCTCGGAGATGTCGCGCAGCCTGGCTCGCGTCCGATCGTCACGGTCCACGCCGCTGCGCCGGAAGTCGCGCAGCACGTGGTCGCGCAGGCGCGCGGCCACCTCGGCCAAACCGGTCGAGTCGGTGGCCGCGACGATCTCGTAGAGCGCACGGTCGAGGCCGCGGTCGGTCTTCACCCGATCGACCTCTTGGACCAGCTTCTCGGCCAGTCCACGCACCTCGGGATCGGGATGGACCTCGACAAAGAACAGCGCGGCCGATTCGGCACCGCGCAGCGCGATGTCCGCATCGTTCCACAGAATCAGCACGTCAGCGGTGTCGCGGCGGGTACCGTCTGCGAGTCGCCGCAGCGTCGCGGACGCGGTCCGCAGCCTGCCACGCACATACCCGTCGAGCCATTCGGACCAGTCGTCGGACGGCAGGGCAAGCGGCTGTGGACTCATCCCATGACAGTAACCGCCGCCCCGTTCGTCGCAAATCGGTCTCGCGAAAGGTGTTGTCCGACAGCGGATCGCTCAGGTGACCCGGCGTGCCGCCGATTCTTGCAGCGCCAGAAGCGAGGCGTGCGTGCGGTGGTCGGCCTTGTTGATGCCGTCGATCTCACGAACCAAAGGGTCGATGCCGTCGCCCGCCCGGCCCTCGCCGCCGATGGCGACGCCGGCGAGCCGACGATCGGCGTAGCCGCAGACGCCGCGTTCGCCGGCGCTGCGCTTCCCCTTCGGCGGCAACGTCACATACGCGGGCTCGGCGGCTGCCAGCAGCATGAACCCGTTCGTGGCGAAACCGTCCAGTTGTCCGAGCGACCACTCCTCGATGACACCCGTCGCAGTGCCTTTGTCGCCGAAGCCGGTCTGTTTGTCCGCGTCCTTGTCCGTCGGCGCGGTGGTGCGGTCGGGATTCGGCTCCAATCCGCCGAATGTCTCCTGGGCAATGATCCTTCGCGCCTGCGTCGGGTCGGTGCCGCGCGCGATGAAGATGTATTTCTCGGCCTCCAGCTTGTCGAGGGCCTCGCTGCTCTTCCTCGACTGGTCACGCTGCGCACCGGCCAGTTTCCCGGCCCTCTCCCGGTTCTCCTTGCCGTCCATCAGCTCGAGCAGGTACTTGCGGTCGACTTCGATCTGGGTCTTCCTGGACTGGGCGAGCTTGTACAGCTTCGCGTAGGCATAGGCGACATCCAGCTCCGAATAGGTTTCGGACCTGTCCTCGATCGCGCTCATGGCAATAATGCCGAGCAGTTTGTATGCCGAGGTGCCCGACTTAGGCTTCGGATCGACGAACTGGACCAGCAGTTCGGTGGCCTTCAAAAAATCCTGCTGCGGAATCCCGCGCGAGGCAGTGATATCGGTCGTTGTCGGGACTTTTATGTTCAACATCAGCTTCTCCCAGTACCGAAGGTGGCGAGCACCTCCGGTCCATGGTAGGAGCGGATACCCAACGCGAACAGTGCCTTTCGGCTCTGACTCACGCGTCAAAAGCGGGCGCTGCCCCGTTCGGGTGAAGCCGTTGGTCCAGCATTGTGGTCACTCGCGGAACTCCGATCATCAGCGCGGCGAGTGCGGTGCGGGTGCCCGTGCAGCCGAGATGGTCGGTGAAGTCCGGGGTTTCGCCGGAGTAGATGCGGGCGCCGAGGCCGAGGGCTGCGGCCGCGAGCGCTCCGCGTTGCAAGACAATGCCTGCGTCGGCTTGCACGATCCGATACCAGCGAGCGCCGACGGCCGGTAGGCCCGCCAGGAAATCGCCGACAGGCAGGAGGATTGCGGCGGCCTCGCCGACGATGGGGTGGCATCGGATGGCGGCGTCGACTCCCGCGGCGATCTCGACGAGGGTGTGCCGAGCCGGGTCGTAGCGGTACAGACCGGGTGACACTCCGTCGACCCGCGCGACGAGGCAGTACAGTGCCGATCCTCGGCCGAACCCGGTCCAGTCTGCCGCGACCGCGCCGACCAGACCGGCTAGATGGACCGCCTCGATGGATCGAGGGTAGAACCCGTCGGCGGGTGAGGATCTGCCCGCGATGCCTGCCTCGAGTGCCACCGGCACCTGCGGGAGTGGGACCGCACGCCCGGCCTCCATCGGATACGGCGCTGGTTCCGACGCTGGGTCATCTAGTGCTGTCATAGAGACGGCGTGTAGCGCCGCCATGGCAGGGAGCTTCTCGGTGATTGCCGGTGGGCGCTCCAACGCGACAGCCGGGGCGAGCCCGATCAATTCACCGTACGACAGTGTGCTCGTGGCCGTGGTGTCCTCGCCGACGAACATCATGGCCAGCGCGGCCTCCGCGCGCGGATCGAGATCGAGTAGCTCGTGGACCGGTTCGTCGGCGAAATGCAGGTCGGTATGAACGGTGGTGCCGAGGCGCGCTGCCACCGCCTCGGCTTGGGCGGCGAGCACGCCGATTTCCTGTGTCTGCAGCCGGTATCCGAACTCGCCGTATTTGAATCCGTTGCGCCAGAAGCGAGTTGCGAGTACCACCACTGCGGCGGGCAAGGGGTCCGGGGGATCGACCGCCAGGGCAGACAGAGCGCCGCGATGATCGCCCGGTCGCAACAGCTCGAGGCTATGATGCGCCGAATCATAGTGATAGAGCGCGGGTTCGGGATCACCCACGGCGACATACGCCTCCAACGGGTACAGCGCACCGCCGGACGGGGCGGACCGCCCGAGCTGGATCGCGAACGCGCCGGGCGTCGGTACACCGTCATGGTCCACGACCGGCGTCCACAGCACGCGCGTGATACCGCACAGATCGAGCAGCAGATCACCGGTCAACGAAAGGATCGACGAGGCAGCGGCCCCGTCCTCGCCCCACGGCAGGCGCACCCGCTCCGCCTCTGGATAGTGCTTGTACTTCGCCGGAGCGGCGTCCCAGTCGATTGGACCGCGCGCTGGTCCACGGCTGTGGTCCAGGAACGTCGCCATCAAGAAACCGGCCTCGGCGCTCATCGACTGCCTCCTCACGGGAACGGATGCGGATAGGGATTGACCGCGTCCGCGGCGAGGTCGTGTTCGGTGTAGCCGAGAACCCTTGGTGCCGTGCGGATTCGCCGCAAGCCGTGGTCCCGGCGGTGCCGGTGCCCGAAGGTCATCGGCAGCGTGCCGGGCACCAGTACCTTCGCGCAGGCGAGCCCGCCCGCACGATGCTCCGGCGAGGTCTCGTCGACGACAAGGACATCGAGACCGCACGCGAGGTACCGGCCGGCGAGGTGCCCCAGATCCTCGGTGAGATCGGTGAATTCGGGCCAGGCGGCACCGGGAATCGGCCGCCGCGGGCCGTCGAAGGGCAGAAAGCCCAAGCGGGCAAAAGCATCAGGGTGGCCGTAGAGCATGCTGTGGTCTTCCATGTCACCGACCGCGTCGGCGTCGGCGACCATGCGGCGGGCCGCCTCGGGATCGTAGCGAGTATCGAATCCCTCCAGCATCGTGAGCATTTCCTGGATGCCGCTCAGCAACGCATGCTCGGGAAACACATGCGCGGCCGCCCCGCAGAGGACCCTCGGTCGGCTGTCGTCGGGAGTCTTGTCGACGGCCATCAGCCAGTACGCCGGGATGCCGACCTCGGTCGCGCAGTCGAAAGCCGCTACCTCGTAACCGAATTCGTGCGCGACCAGATCCACGAGCAGCGAAATCCGCCGATCCACCGCCGAGTCCAGATCCACCCGAGGCGCGGGCAGCCTCGCGTACCAGCTGAGCAGGAAGGCATCCCGCTCGGTGACCTCGAGCAGCCCGTGCAAAGCCGCCTCCGCGAGCGAACTCCCGACGGCACAGCCGTTGGACGTCTCGTAGACGAAACGACGGTCGTGAACGCCGTAATACGCCAGGCACTCCGGAACCAGCACGGCCTCGGCGCGAGCGAACGAATACGCCCACACCCAAGGTATTTCCAGGTCCGGATGGTAGCGATGGAACCGGAAGCCGGGACTGCCATATCGCTCGTCGGAGTACAGGCCGAAGGCGCGGGGATCGACAGCCCGGTCGGCGACCGCGGCATAGGCGGCTCGCACCGAGGTGCGCAGGCCACGGGGACGTTGTCCGCCAAGTCGTTCCAGCGCCTCGGCTACCGCGGCGGCCTTCGTCGCGTCGACATCGAAACCGCGCCCGTAGCCGTGGCTGCTCGCGGGAGCCTGCTCGGATTCGATCGCCGCCCTGGACATCGGGCAGGTCGCGGTGGTCCAGGTGGTGATCGCACGGACCATCCCGGTGCCCTCGTCGACGTAAATCCGTTGCAGCTCCGGCAGATCCGCGGTGAGGTCGCGGGTGCGTATCCGCTGTGGTTCCGGTTTCGGGGCGGGCGGGATGCGCACGAGCTCAGGGCTGTCATCGGGCAACTCCGCACAATCCGGGCACAGCGGATCGGCCATGATCGGATGACTGCTCATCACCGCAGTCTCCAGATCAAGGCTCCACTGGGTGGTGTTCGGCGTGCCGGCTACCAGCAGCTCTGCCTCGGCGACCGCGAGCGCCGCCGCCGCGGCGGCCGTGGTGTCCAGAAGTAGCGGCGACGGTCGGTCGAGCAATTCCGCGCCGAACTGCGCGGTCAGCGCCGCACGTTGGGGCGCGTCGGCACGATTGTGTTCGCGACGGCGGTGCGCGCAGGTCGGGCAACCCGCTCTCCCCGGCAGGCCGGCGGGCCCGACAAGTACCTGAGTGTGGTTCAGCCGCACTGGAATCCAGGGCAAGGCCGGGCGATCGGTCGACATCACGGCGCTGGCGCCGTCGTCGGCGACGATCAGCGCGTCGCATGATCGCCCGTCACAGCGGCGATTACCCGCAGCCGTCAGGGCCGCTCGGATGGCGGTGGCGAGCAGTCCCTCGCCGAGCACGGCGATGTCATGCGGCATCGAGCACCACCCGAACCGTATGAGCAAGCGTGACGTCGCTGTCGAGAAGCAGTGCGACGGGCGAGAATCCGGCCTCATGCAAAGCCTTGGCGAGCAATCCGGGGTCCTCGGACGTCGTCACGGTCGCGGCGGCGCAGCTGGTCGGAAACCCTTGCCAGGCGAGCAGTGTGCGCGCCAAGCCGTCCCGCACAGCTTCCTGTGCGGTGGCCGCGCAACTCACCACCTCGTCGCCGCCTTCGGTACGCACGGCGTAGGCCGGTACTCCCAGTACGTCGCCGAGGTCAACTACCGACGTCCGGCATCCCGCCACGTCGAGCTGTTGCAAGAGTCGACAACCACTCTCGTCCAACGGTATTCGATGCGCTTCGACGGCTGACAGCACCGCCCACGCCGCACGCCGCTCGACGAGCAGCGACTCGCACTGCTGACGCAGGCCCCAAGCGATGGCGTCCGCCTGGGTGAGTCCCGCGGCGACACCGATGGCCAGTGGATTCGCTGCGTCGATCGCTGACAATGTACGTGTTTCACCAGTTACGAGATCCAGACCAGTTGCCGTCTCCCCCGCAGTGAGCCACGCGTAGACGGCCAGTGCCCGCAGTACTGTGCGCGTGCGGGCAACGTGCTGGTCCCGCCCCCAGCCAAGCACTTCCGGCAGTGCGGCCGGGAGCACCGCGGCCGGATCGGAGACCACCGCACGGCACACCGACAGCGGGAACTGCGGCAGGTTGCCCTCGTCGAGAACCGTGATGACGCCGGTGTTCTCATCGACGAGATCACCGGCCTGCGCGAGCAGATCGTCCGCTGTCATACTGCGCTGGCTTACTGATCGTGAATCACGTTCGGCGGCAGCGGGTATCGGCGTGACACTGTGCGTTGTCATGTTCAGGGTGCGCAGATCGACCCTGGTCAATCGCGGCCCGCTCGGTGTAGGCGAGGGCAGCGCGTCCAGTCCGGTGCGATGACGGAACGACCCGAGTACCAGATGCGCGGCAAGCACCGCAGGCACCGGTCCGGTGATCCACCGATTCGGCACTGAGACGTCCATAGCTTTGCGGTTGGCCCGCAAACGTTTCCAGCACGATGCGTTGTCGACAGGATCGCCGACCGTCGAAATCCAGGCTTCGTCGGTCCCGATCAACATCTGCCCGAGCGACACGCCCTCCGGTACGGCGTGGGCCGAAGCCACCAATTCAGCTGGGACACTGGCAATTTGCAGCACGATATCGGCGCTACGCAAGTCGGCTGCCTCGGTCGCCACAACAACCCGCTGCCGCTCGTCTCGACGCGCGGCTTCGATGGCCGACACCAGCTCGGCGCGGCCCTGCTCGGCGGCGACAACACGAACATCCGCCCAGCCCGAGCGCAGTCCGGCCGCGACGACAGCAGTGACGACGGACTCGGTCCCCGCCGCGCCGAGCACCGTCACCCGCCCCTCCCGATGACGTTGGAACCGATGTTCGGGCGAGTCGATCGCGCAGCCGAGAAAAGCGATTTCGCGGGCATAGGTGCGCTGATCCGCCGCCGATAGGTGGTGTGCGATGTCGGCCTGCGCATCGGTCACGAACCCGTGCTCGTGCAGCGCAGTCACCATGCCCTCGACAGTGGCCCGCTGCTCGGCGGTCAGCGCAGCGGTCAGCTCGTACAGCTCCACTTCGCCGTTCAGATACGGTTCGAGCCTGCTGAGCCATTCGAATGCCCGAGCTCCCCGCAGCGTGCGCGCGCCCCGGTCACCGAACAGGTACACCCCGTCGGGACAGGCCACATAACGCACGGCCGGATTCAATCGTGGACGCATGCCGGACTCCCTTCGCCTCGGGAGCACCATCACACGCGCAATGGTCACGCCGACAGGGCGTGAATTCCCGAACGGCCGGGAAATGTTCCCGCCCAACCGGGGTGAGACCCGGTTGGGCGGGGATAGTTTCCCTGTCGAAAGGGCAAGCGCGGCGCGCATATTCGAGGTCCTTGTTCAACCTAACCAGGAGAGGACCGGCGCATGCCTACCACCTCGGCGAAACTCGCCCTCGAATTGCTCGATCTCGAACCGGCGGACCTGACCATGGCCGACGACCGCTCGGCCCCGGCGGGCCTGATCCCACCGTGCGATTGCACCGCGTGCTGTACCTGCGGGTACTGCGTGTGTAACTGCGGCAACCGCGATGTCGGGATCCATATCGACGGACTCGAAGGGTAGCCACCCGACCGGCCGGCGGCTACCGAAATCCGTTCGCCAGCAGCGTCTTCAGTTGGTCGTGCGGGAGGGCGGGTGAGTGGTGGCCGTCTCGGCCGGTCATCGAGGTGTTCACGATGAGCGCGTTCAGCACGGACTCCTCGACCGCCTCGACGACGGCGGTATACATCGGATCCATCCGGTTCCACGGCAGGCGGGCAGTGGCTACCAGGTCGGCGTCGGTGGGCGTACCGATCGGAAATCCCGTGTCCGAACCGCGATCTCCGGCTGTGCTGAAGGCCAGGAACAGATCACCGGAGAACAGGCTGCCGGTCGTGCCGGTACGAGCCAGTCCGAACGGAACTCGTCGGGCCATGGCGGTGCACTGCAACGGATCGAGCGGGGCATCGGTCGCGACGATAACGATCACCGATCCCGAACCGCCGGGCGCGGCAGGCATTCGATCGGGCGCGGTCCCCCAGTGGGTGGATTCCATCGGATTGCCGGCCCGGAGCTGATCGCCGACCCGCTGTCCACGGATCGTCAGTTCGCGCCGGGAGCCGAAGTTCGCCTGCAGGAACACCCCGACCGTGTAGGTGTGCGGCCCGAACTCGACCAGTCGCGACGCGGTGCCGCTACCGCCTTTGAAGGCATAACAGTTCATTCCGGTGCCGCCGCCGACCGAGCCCTCGCCGAGTGGCCCGGTGCGGGCCGAATCCAGCGCGGCGACAACGAGTTCCGGTGTGACGTGACCGCCGTTGATGTCGTTGAGGTACCCGTCCCAGGTTTCGGCGCAGACCGGAAGCAGCCACTCCCGAGCGAGGGCCGGATCGGTCTTGTTGATCCACCGGATCGCGCCGGTGTGACAGGCGCCGATGGCATGGGTATTGGAGATCGTGACCGGCATCGACAGCTGGCCGACCTCGTCTATCCATGCGGTGCCGGTCATTTCGCCGTTTCCGTTGAGCGAGTAGCGCCCCGCGGCACACGGCCGCCCGACGCCGGCTCGGCCGCGCGGCAGGATCGCCGTCACACCGGTCCGCACCGGCCCCTCGCCCACCCGCAGGGGTCCGTCCCCTGCGTTCAGGGTCTGATACCCCACCTCGATTCCGGCCACATCGGTGATGGCATTCCACGGACCAGGTGTGCCGTCCGGCGCGATGCCCAGGGCCCGTGCCCGCGGGCGTCCGTCGGGGGAAAACGATCGGTGCTCGGTCATCGGGTCATCCTTCCGGCGTGCTGATGTCAAGGCAGTGCGTGGCAGTCCGCGCATAGGAGCAGATCAGCTCGGCGGCACGGGCTTTGGTGATCGATCGATTGCGACTGACGATGTGCAAACCGTAGGCATCCTCCAGCGCAACCAGATTCGCGGCAACATCCAGGATCGGCGCATCAATGGTGAAGTGCCCCTGGGCGATTCCCACCTCCAACGCGCTCAGGTACACCGCGACCTGCTGCTCGAACAGCGCGGCGATCAGGTCACCGTGCTCGGCGGCGATGCTGCGATAGGCGGCCAGCCGATACAGCGCGACGACCAGCTCATCGGCCTCCGAGGCGGGCAGGCCCGCCCAGATCAACGCGCCGATCTTCGCGCGCGCGTCGGTGATGGTGGCGACCATGGCCAGCCGACCGCCGAAGAACCGGTCGCTGGCCTCGCGGTGGACCTCGCGCAGCAGGTTGTCGAGATCGTCGAAGTAGTAGTGCACCGTCGCGGGCGAGACTCCGGCGAACTCGGCGACCTCCCGGATCTTGAGCTTGCCGACGCCGCGGTCGGATACCGCGGTCAGTGCCGCGTCGAGAATCACCCGGCGGGCCTTCTCCTGATCCTTGTGCCGTGCCATCCGCCCCTCCTGTTGCCTCATGTTGATGACGAATTAATCATTCGTAACCTCGAAAACCGGACCTTCTCAGCAACTTTAGGTCATTCTTTGACTGTATATCAAAGAAAGGACCGGCCATGGCGACCCAGACCACCGGCCAGACTGCCGACGACGACCATCAACAGCCCCGCTACCGCCAACAGCTCTCGCGAGCGCTCGGCATGGGGGAAAACATCCTGATCACGCTGTCGTCGGTGACGCCGGCGTCGAGTGTGTTCATCATCATTCCGTCGATCCTGTTGGCGGCGGGCGGCGCGTCGGTGCTGACCCTGGCCATCGCGGCGGTGGCGTCGGTGTTCATCGCACTCTGCTGCGCCGAACTCTCGGCGACCTTCCCGATCACCGGCGGTGAATACACTTGGGCGGCAAGGCTACTCGGCCGTCCCATCGGGTTCGCCCTGTTCGCGCTGACGCTGGTGAACGGAGTGCTGATCATCGCGGTCATCGCCCTCGGCACCGGCGACTACCTCGGCGTCGCGATCCCCCAGCTCGGCGGCAAATGGGTCGGCGTCGGCGTCATCGTGGTGACCACCGGCATCGCGGTGCTCAACATCAAGGCCAACGCCTGGGTCACCGGGGTTTTCCTGTGTATCGAGATCGTGGCGATCGCGGTATTGGTCTACCTCGGCTTCGCCAATATTCAACGCGGCCCGTCGGAATGGGTGCACGCGGTCACCATCACCGACGGCGATCTGACTCCGGTGGGCGCGGGCGCGCTGGCCGCCCTCATTCCGGTGGCTTTGTTCGGCTACAACGGCTACGGGGCGGCGGTCTACTACGCGGAGGAGACGAAGAACGCGACGCGCACCATCGGCCGGGTGATCTTGGTCTGCCTGGCAGCCACCGTCGCCATCGAAATCCTGCCGCTGGCCGCCGTCGTCCTCGGCGCCCCATCGATGACCGACCTGCTGACCAGCCCGGCGCCGATGAACTACTTCCTCACCGCGCGTGGCGGATCCACGGTGAACACCCTGGTGAGCGTCGGCATCGCGATCGCGATCGTCAACGCGGTGATCGCCATCATCCTGCAGATCTCGCGGCTGTTGTTCGCTTCGGCGCGCGATCGGAGTTGGCCCGACCCGATCGATCGGGCGCTCGGCAGCGTGCATTCGCGGTGGCGTACACCGGTGGTCGCCACCGTGGTAATCGGCGCGTTGGCCGCCGTCGCGGCGACCGTGTTGCCGCTGTTCTGGCTGATCACCGCGACGGGCGCGGGACTGGTCATGGTGTATCTGATCGTCGCGCTGGCCGCTTTTCGAGTGCGCCGTCGTCCGCCCTCCGGCGGCTATCGGATGCCGCTCTGGCCGCTGCCGCCGATCATTGTCGTCGCCGCGATGGGCTATTCGGCGTACAGCGTTATCGACGCCTCCTGGCAGCAGATGGCGGTCGCTGTCGTCGCGATGCTGCTCGGCTGTGCCTACTACCTGATCTACCTACGTCCGCGTCCGGACCGCTGGAAACTGCCCGATCCCATTCAGGAGTCTTGAGGCACAACAGCATTCGAGACCGGTTGCGCGCGTTGCGCGCGCCGGTACTCGTGCGGGCTGATGCCGTAGGCGGCGCGGAACGTTCTGCTGAAATGCGCGGGGTCGGGGAAGCCCCAGCGCGCGGCGATGGCGGCGATCGACCGGTCGCGGCGTAGCGGGTCGCGCAGGTCGCGGCGGCAGCGTTCCAGGCGCCGCTCCCGGATCCAGCCCGCGACGGTGGTCGACTGCTCGTGAAAGAGCTTGTGCAGGTATCGAGTTGAGATGTAGTGCGCGGTCGCGATGCGCTGCGGCGACAAGTCGCCGTCACCGAGGTGTCCTTCGATGTACGACATGACCTGCGCTGTCAGCGGGCGGCGCACGGCGGTTCGGGTCGAGGCGAGCAGGTCGAGGCGGCCGGCCAGGACGGTGACGAGCAGATCGATGATGTTGTCGGCCAGGCGCGTCTCGGCCGGTCCCGTCACCTCGTCGAGGTGGCAGGCCAGTTCGCGCAGCAGCATCGACAGCAGCGCACCCGCGCCGTGGTTGCCGGGCACCCGGCGCGCGGTGACGGCCGCGATCCGATCCTCGGGCAGGCACAGCAGTCGTCGCGGCAGCATCAGCACCAGTTGCCGATAGGGTCCGTCGAACGCCATGGAGTAGGGGCGGCTGGTGTCGTAGATCGCGAAATCACCCTCGGCCAAGCTGGTTTCGCGGTCGTCCTGGGTGAGCAGGCAATGCCCGTGCAACTGCACGCCCAGCTTGTAACACTCGGGATCGGAGCGTGAAATCAAGGCCGGCGTCCGGTGCACCACGTGCGGAGTGGCGCCGACCTCGGTCACCTGTAGTGCGCCCAGTGCGACGCTGCGCAGCCGTCCGTCGAAGGGTTCCGCCCCGGCTCGCTCCACCTGTAACGGCACGAAAGTGTTGGAGACGGCGTCGCGGAAGCTGTCGAATCGGTCCACCCGCGCGAGCCGCGGCGGCATCGCCACTGACATGTGCCCTCCTCGATGATGCGGCACTGGCAGGGAACGATCATATATGATTTCGTAGCTGAGATTCTATGCGGTAACGGAACATCTTCGCCCGCAAGGGGTTCGGCCCGGGGTCAGGCGGTGCCGGTGTTCATGGCGTGCAGGATCGTGTGCTGATCGATGCGGTCACCCCGCAGGGTCGCGCACAATCGGCCGCGATACAGCACCAGCACCCGATCGCAGAGTGCCGCGAGCTCGTCGAGGTCCGTCGAGCACAGCAGCACCACCGTCGAGGCCGCGGCCGTGCGCAGCAGGGCGTGGATCTCAGCCTTGCCGCCGACATCGACACCACGGGTCGGGTCGTCGAGCAGCAGCACGGTCGGCTCGGCCGCCAGCCATTTGGCGAGCACCACCTTCTGCTGGTTACCGCCCGACAGCAGACCGCAGGCGACGTCGACATCCGAGGTGCGAATGCGTAACCGAGACACGAGTTCTCGGGCACGAGCCCGTAACTTCCCCGGTGTCAGTAGCATGCCGTCGCGGGCCAGGGCCACCGACCGGATCTGGGCCATGTTCTCCCACACCGGCTTGTCGAGCATCAGCCCGATCCGCCGCCGATCGCCGGATACCAACGCGACTCCGGCGGCGATCGCCGCGCGGAGACCGGACGGGCCGGATCGTCCGTCCGGCAGGGTGATTCGACCGGCGCTGGGCGCGCACAGCCCGGCCACGACTTCGAGGATGGCCGTGTGGCCCGAACCGACCAACCCGGCGATACCGACGATTTCCCCTGGTGCGGCACTGAATTCGAGCCCATGCAAACGGCCGGGAGCATCGATACCCTGCACGTGCAAGGCGCCTGGCAACCGTCCGGACGCGCGCGACACCGCGACATCGGCGGCGCCGGTGGCGCGCTCGCCGAGCATGGCCGTCACCACCTGCGCGATATCCAGCTCGGCGCGCGGCATCGCCGAGAGGACCGTACGCCCGTCCCGCAGCACGGTGATCTCATCGCACAGCGCCATGGTTTCCTCCAGGATGTGCGAGACGAACACCACCGCGACGCGGCGTTCCCGCAGTACCCGAACGATATTCAGCAACCGGCGGGTGCCCGCCTCGTCCAGCGCCGAGGTCGGCTCGTCCAGGATCAATACCCGCGGCTCGGTGATCAGCGCCTTGGCGATCTCGACCAGCTGACGCTGTGCCAGGGACAACGTGCCCAGCTCACGGCGCACGTCGACGTCGAGACCGAGCTGGGCCAGCACCGGCTCGGCGCGCGCGACCATGGCGGCCCGGTGCCGGAAGGGTCCACGGGTCGGTTCGCGCATCGGATACAGATTGGCCAGCACGTCCAGATCGGGGAACAGATTCAATTCCTGCGACACCACCGCCACCCCGTGCCGGGCGGCCTGGGCGGTCGAGCTGAACGACACCGGCTGGCCGCCGAGCCGCAGGCTGCCGCGGTCGGGTGCCACCGCACCGGACACCACCTTGATCAGCGTGGACTTTCCGGCGCCGTTCTCCCCCAGCAGCGCGTGCACAGAGCCCTCGCGCACGGTCAGATCGGCGTCGTGCAGGGCGGTCACTCCGCCGTAGGTCTTGCCCACGCCACGCACCTCGAGCATTGGCGCACTTGTCATTTCGCGTCAGCCATCGGCCGCAGGTAGCTGCCGGGATCGGCGAGTTGGCGGGTGGCTGCGGCGGCGAACCACTGCCGTCTGCTCTGGTCGTTCTGCTGACGGGCGATGATCTCGTCGATGTTCGAGGCGTTGATGATCAGCCCGCCGGGATTCCACCAGCCCTGCGTCAACGGTTTGCCGGTGCGTGCGTGCTCGGCGAGCAGCCGAATCGCGATGTAGCCCTTGAGCCAATGCTCCGGCGAGGCGAGCGCGGCGACGTAGCCGTCCTTGACCCCGGTCAGCGCCTGCGCGTCGGGATCGCAGGACCCGACGAGCATCCGGCGACCGGTGTTCTTCTGGATCAACGACAGTGACACCGCGTCGGAGGCACCCGCACCGAGGTAGGCGACCGCGTTCGGGTGCGCCTTCACCGTGTTGTTCCATTTGTTGTAGTTGTCGGTGGGTTCGGAGCCGGTGTCGAATGGGCCGACCACGGTCAGCGTTGGACGTTGTTCCTGCAGAACGGCTTTCATGCCGTCCAACCGCTGACTCAGCAGCGCCAGGCCCGGGATGTCGTTGCCGAGAACGACCTCGCCGGTGGTGCCGACCGGAATCTGTTTGATGATCTCGGTGGCGAGGCTGCGACCGAGCTCGGTGTTGTCGTTGCCGACGTACAGGTCCACCTTCGCGCCGACCGGCGGCACGGTATCGACGGTGGCGAGCGGGACCCCACCGGCGGCGGCCTGCTGGAGTGGACGCACGAACAGGTCCGGCGTCAGTGTTTCCATCGCGACCCCGTCGCGCGCGGTGCGCACCGCGGCCTGGAACTGGGACACCTCCTGGGGGCCGTTGATCGACGATGGCGCGGTTTCGTTCAGATCCACGTCCCCGGCGTCGGCGGCCCCGGCCGCGGCCCCTGATGCCATCTCCTGGAAGGGATTCTGCGAGGTGGTGGCGTAGACGAACGCCATGTGCAGCGTGCCGCTCTTCGGGCCGCCACCGCTGCCGGTACTGCTACCGCACGCGACCAGGACCAGCGCGCAGCACGCGACCGCGCCGCGCAGCCAGTTGTTCGATCGATTCATCACGATGCTATTCCTTCAAAAGATGTTCGCTAGAGCCCGAATTCGGACCGTTTGGCGCGACGGCGGCTGCGCAGCAGGCTGTCGATGGCCACCGCGATCAGCACGACAACCCCACTGGCGAACGCGCTCCAGTTGACCGGAATGTCGAAATACACCAGGCCGCTGGACACCACGCTCAGCAGCACCGCGCCCGCGACCGCGCCGACGACCGTCGCACTGCCACCGCGCAGCGGCGTGCCGCCGATCACCGCGGCCGCGATGGCCTGCAACTCGAACCCGGTGCCGACGTTGGGGTCACCCGAGGTGAAGAACGCCAGCCCGAGCACGCCCGCCAGCCCGCACAGCGCACCGACGCCCATCAGCACCAGCAGCCGCGTCCTGGCCGTCGAGATGCCGGAAAACCGGGCCGCCTCCGGGTTGGATCCGATGGACCGGACCCGATAGCCGAACGGTGTCAGGCGCAGCAGCACGGTGAGGACGGCGGTGACTACGAGCAACACCCACACGCTTACCGGCAGTCCGAGCCGATCGCCACCGACCACCGTGAAAAACGCACTGTCCAAAGGTAATCCGTTCACCTGCTGGCCGTTGCTCCACGCCGCCGCCAGCCCGCGATAGACCTGCATGGTCGCCAGGGTCGCGACGATCGCCGGGATCGCGATCACCTGCACGACGAGTGCGTTGATCAGACCGAGCAACGCACCGAACGCGATCGCGGCGGCCGCGGCCAGCCACGGGTTGAGCCCCGACCGGATCAGCACCGCCGCGGTGATCAGCGACAACCCGAACCCGGCACCCACCGACAGGTCGATCTCGCGCATCGCCAGCAGGAACGCCATCCCGGCGGCGAGCAACCCGACGTACACCGAACTCTGCAACACGTCGCGAATCTGGCCCGCGCTGAAGAAGTCCGGGTGCAGCACGCCGATGAGGACCACCAGGGCCACGGTGGCCAGCAGGACACTGTTGGACTCGGTGTGCAGCATTCGCCGCACCATGGGTGCGATACCGGGCGGGGCGGCGGCCGGTTCACGCTGTTCGGTGTCATTGGCGGTCACGGGCGTTCCTGTCGTCGGATGTGCGAACCAGCTTCCGGCACCGGGGCCCGAGATCCCTTGTCCCTGCGTGCACAGTCCTTGTCCGCCAGAACACCCGGTGCAGGCAGCGCTCGAATTCGCCGGATCGCGCCGGTTACCGTCGGCGCGACAACAGCGATGCGGAGATCCGGCATGGACATGACGAAACGATTGGCGGGCCAGGTCGCCCTGATCACCGGCGGCGGCACCGGCATCGGCGCGGCCGCCGCCCGGCGACTGGTCGCGGAGGGCGCGGCGGTGGTGCTGTGTGGCAGGAGGCGCGAACCGCTCGCGGCGGTGGCCGCCGAACTGGGCGACGCCGCGCTGGTCGCGGCAGGCGATGCCGCCGACACCGCCGACGTCGAGCAGATGGTGGCCGCTGCGATCGATCGCTACGAGCGCCTGGATCTGGTGGTGGCCAACGCGGGCGGGCACGGCCTCGGCACGGTGGGCGAAACCGGCGACGACGACTGGCAGCTCGCGATGCAGACCAATGTGACCACCGCGTTCGTGACCGTGCGCGCCGCATTACCGCACCTGCGTGCGCGGGCCGGCTCGGTCGTGGTGGTGTCGTCGCTGGCCGGGCTGTTCGCGGGACCGGCGGTGGCCGGTTACGTGACCGCCAAGCACGCGTTGATCGGGCTGACCAAGTCGCTGGCCCGCGACTACGGCCGCGACGGCGTGCGGGTGAACGCATTGTGCCCCGGTTGGGTGCGCACCGCCATGGCCGATGAGCAGATGGATGTGCTTGCCGCCCAACGCGGTATCGATCGCGAGGACGCGTACCGGTTGGTCACCCGCGACACGCCTTTGGGGCGGCCGGTGGAGCCCGAGGAGATCGCGACCATCATCGCGTTCCTGCTGTCGGCCGATTCCGCCGCGATGACCGGTTCGGTAGTGGTCGCTGATGCGGGTGCTTCAGCGGTCGACCTGCCCACGATTGCGTTCGCGCCCAACGAATGAGGAGATGACGATGGCCGAAGTACCGGATCGGTCCCCTGCTGACTGGAAGGAGATGGACGACTTCGCCGCCGGGATCGACGGCAACCGGATATCGCCGACCGATCGGCTGACCGGCCAAGGGTGGCTGCTGCGCCGGTCCGACGAGGTGGTGACCGAGCTGCGGTTCCGCTCCGCCGATCAGGTGCGGTGGGCGCGCGATTCGGATTCGGGCACCGATTGGTATCAGGCGATCGAGGTCTGCCCCGAGGTGTTCTTTCTCGACCAGACCTTCGCCGACCGGCCGCACGTCAGCGAGGTCACGGTGCTGCACCTGCCGACGGCGCGCACCGTGACGATCGAGTCGACTATCGCCGAGCAACCGACTCCGGGTGTCCCGCAGGTGTCGCAGCGGTTCGTTGCCGGGGTTGTCGATCCCGGCGACGGACGCGCCCCGAGTGGCCACATCCCCGGTCCCACCCGCGATCTCGTGGGCTGGCGTGCCCTGTACCGGTACAGCCCGAACCATCTCTACGAGCACGTCTACCTGAGCTCCGAACGCTACTGCTGGCAATGCCTGGTCGGCGAACAACGCGGTCACGGCGACGTGGACCTGGCCACCACCTGGAAACTGGCGGACGACTTCTACGTATTCACCTTCCGCGAATTCCTGATCCCCGTCGCCGCGACCTGGCTCTACGATCTCGCCGCGATGCGTTCCACCGGAAAGTTTTTCGGCATCGGCCACGGCGGCGCAGTGCGCAACGCCCCCGGCGGCGCCCACATCACCAGCCTCGGCCGAGTGCAGTATCCCCAAGACGGACAACCGATTTGAAGGTGAGAGACGGTATGAACCCTGACCTCGAGGTGATCACGGCCCACTACGCGGCCTCCGATCGCGGCGACCTCCCCGGCATGCTCGCCCCACTGGCCGCCGACGTGGCGTGGACCGAGATGGCCGGCTTCCCCTACGCAGGCACCTACATCGGCCCGGATGCGGTGCGCGACAACGTCTTCGCCCGCATCGCCGCCGAATGGGACGGCTACACCGCCGCGGTCGACGAGATCGCGGGCGCCGGAACCGGCATCGTCATCGGAATCGGCAACTACTCCGGCACGTTCCGGGCGACCGGGAACTGGATGACTGCACGGTTCGTCCACGTGTGGCGGCTGTCTGCTGCAACAGTCGTACGCTTCGAACAGTTCACCGACACCGCAGCGGTCCAGGCGGCCATGCGGCCCTGAATCGAGTGGGACCGCGCGACCGAAGCTGAGATCGTATTGATGGTATGAGGAGCACTACCCATCCATACCTACCACCTGAAACGAATATCCGGTCGTACCGTAACCACTGGACCGCGGACTGCCATCCAGCCCGCGAGTCCGCCTCGTAGAAACGAGTTACATATGAGTCTGCGTACGGCCGCACTATCCGGCGTGACTGCGTGCTTCCTCGCCGCCGCCACGCTGGCGATCTCCACTCCAACCGCACAGGCTGACAATGGTCTGCCCGCCGTTTCAGCAAACATCGTCTCTAGTCGTGGCAATGCCACCGTCAACCCGGTCAGGCCCATCGAGCAGGCTAAGCCAGACAACAGCAAAGGCACCGGCGAGGACAAGAGCAAGAGCGGGGACAAAGGAAAAAAGGATAAAAAGCAGGCACGCCCAATCGGCTGCAGCAGCAGTCCCTGCCCATCCTATTGCTACACCTGCACAGGCCCAGGCTAGGCCGCAGGTCTAGGCTATCTACGCGCTCCATCGACAATCGATTGTTTGTTGAACACCGACCAGATCAGCCGAGATCGCGAGAACGACCACACCGGCCGGTGTTCAACAAACGATTCGAAAACGGTTAGTATTCAACAATTCCGGTCGAACCTCCTATCCGGCCACGCGGCAACAGTCCGAACGGCCCCCTCCCACGATCTCGGCGCCGATTCCGGGCATGAACTGTTCAGTGAACGCGTTGTCCGCGCCGATGCTGCCACCCGGATTGCCGAACATCCGATTGCCGAACCGAGTGGCAAACATCCACTCGTGTAGCCGTTCGCCCGCATGACCGAACGGCACCTCGGGCGCTTGGCCTTCACCGGTGGCGAAGCCGTCGAGTGAGACAGAAAAGTTGTGGATCCGGACAAGGGACATCAGATACTCCGATCGGCCAAGCGGTTGCACTTCACAATCACCGATGGAACCATGTACGACAGTGATTGCCTATTGCAACCATTTCTTCCACGCGACTCGCGAAGTGTTACCGATGGCCCCCCAGCCCAGCCACGATCCGGCTGTCCGATCAAACGCTGCCGTCGAAGATCTCGACGCCCCTGGTCCACACTGATCCTTCGCGACGTCATGTTCGACGACCGGCGCCACTTCCGAGATTTGCTGCATCGCCCCGGCGCCCAATACCCTCAGCGTCCAGCCGTGTTCCTGCCCTCAAGAGTCTTGGGCCGGTGAGCAAGTCGGGTTCGGCGTAGTCGGTGATGCCGATTCCAGTCAATGCAGTGCACTTGACGTACGTTCCGACCTCTTGACGCACGCTGCAACCTACGTCAAGAGGACGCTTTGTACGTCAAGTCGTCGTGGCTGCGTTGAGTCGAGTCAAATGTCGTTCGCGGGATCGAGTCGAGTCAAAAGGTCGTTGTTGAAGAGCAAGTAGCGACCATTTGACTCGACTCGATTTTCTGAATGCCTTTGTCGCGCAACGGCGGGCACGAAACGGCGCTGGAACCGGCGATTGCGCACCGAAGTTGTCTTCCGAAGGTCTCGATACGCCACCACAGCCGGCCAGCCAGGAAGACCGCACCGCGCGCCTGACCGTACGGGGAAGGACGGGTACGGCACACGACGCGCTCAGCAGTATCAGGTAATACAAAGGATGCGTACACCTTCACGAAGAGTCTCCACCAACCAAACCTCGGCGGCACCAGCGAAATCGGACACCACAGGGGTCCTTGCACACGTGCTCAATCACTGAAAGAGACAGGCGCGGACAGCTCCGGCAAAAAACGTGTCATGACGATCGACCTCCCGGAGCTGCCCACACCGACGGTGATGACCCGCCATCCAAATCTCGTCTAGTCACCAGCATCAGGCAGCGGAAAGTTGCCTATTCCGTTGAGGATTCGGTACTCGCGAGGTGGCATGCCGTAGGTCAGTTTGAACAACCGGCTGAAGTGGGCCGCGTCGACGAAGCCGCGCCGTGCCGCCACGGCGGCGACCGTGAGCTCGTACAGGGCGGGATCGGTCAGGTCGGCGCGGCAGCATTCGAGTCGTCGTTGGCGGATCCACCCGCACACTGTGGCCCCCTCGGCGCGGAACAGCTTGTGCAGGTAGCCGAGTGACAGGTGTGCGGCGGCCGCTGCCATCGCCGGAGAGAGTTCTGGGTCGTCGAGGTGGTTTTCGAGGAACGCCTTGACTCGGGATAACACGCCGCCGGTGGTTGCCGCCGGATCTGTGCCTATGTGCGCTGCCAGCGAAGTCGTCACTAGGTCGATGACGGTGTCGGCCAGCCGCAGTAGCTCGAGAGTTCCGAATTCGTTTGTGCGGGTATTCATTCCAGCCAGTAGCGCAGACAGCAGCACGGTCCCGGGGTACTGCGACAGCGCGGTGGCGGTGATCGCGTCGACTCCGGCCATCGGCAGCCGCAGCACACGGTGCGGAAACACAGCGACCCGCAAGCGGCAGGCGGTGTCGAACAGCATCCGGTAGGGCTGCGACATATCCAGCACCGCAACGTCACTCGGGCCGATCCGAACCTGACGTCCGCCTTGGTTCAGCAGGCAGTTCCCCTGAACCGGCACCAGCACTTTGTAATACGCCTCGATGCCGTCGCGGACCGCACGGTGCGCGATCACAGACACCTCCGCGAACACCAACTCCCCCGCCGCGTGCCCGCGGACGCGACCACGAAAGCTCGCCGGGTCGTCGACCACCAGGTCCAGTGGCGAGCACGTCTCGGCGCGGTCGCTGGCTGCACCGATACGGGTCAGAATCGTCATCGCCCCATGCTGCCGGGCGCACACACCCGCCAGTCGCGGAATCGCCGACCCGTGCAATACCAGACAACCCACTGTGCCTTGCGGGACAAACATATTCGCGCCACCGCACCAGCACCATCAGATGCACCCTCGACGCCTGTCAGGACCGCCATCACCCCACGCTGCCCGGCACACACCCATGCCCCGGGAATCGGCGGCCCCGTGCAGTACCGGATAATTCACTGTGCTCCTGCGGGACAAGCAGATTCGCGCCACCGCACCGGTGCAATCAGGGTGCGCTGTCAATGCCTGCCAGAACCGTCACTACCCCGCACCGCCCGGCGCACACACCCGCACCCCCAGGGAATCGGCGGCCCACGCCGCACCGGACAACCCACCATGCCCTGCCGGACAAACACATTCGCGCCACCACACCGACGCAATCAAGTGCAGCGTCAATGCCTGTCGGGCCGTCATCACCCCGTGCTGCCCGGCGCACGCACTCGCCGCTAACGCAATCGGCGGACTGGGCGTGATCGGGTAACCCGCTGTGCCTTGCCGGGCACGCGGATTCGTCCTACCGGGGCACCATCAAGTCCGCGGCTCGTTCGGCGATGACCATGGTTGGCGCGTTGGTGTTGCCGGTCGTGATGGTCGGCATCACCGACGCGTCGGCGACCCGCAGTCCCGCTACCGCACGCACCCGCAGGGCGGGATCCACTACCGCCTCGGGGCCAACGCCGAGCGCACATGTCCCGCTCACATGGTGGTAGCTGATGACTGTCTGACGGATGTAGTCGCGCAGGTCCGTGCCCGCTCGCACCCCGGGGCCTGGATACTGCTCGACCGTGCCCCATGCCTGCAGCGCGGGCGCGGCACCGATCTGCCTGCACAGCTCCACCGCGTCGGCCAATCGGTATAGATCCGGCGGCGCTGCAAGCACTTTCGGGTCGATCAGGGTCGGCCGTTCGGCACCGGCCACGGTGAGCCGCCCGACGCTGTCGGGTCGAATCAGTCCGGCCATGAGCGAGAATCCATTGCCGGGCCCCGACATCCACGGCTCGTACAGCGGGACGCTGAAATGCAGCGGCTGCACATCAGGCGCCGCTAGACCCGGCTCGCTGCGCCAGAACAGCTGTGTCTGCGCGTGTGGCAGCCCCGGTGTGTGCACGATCTCGCGCTCGGCGCTGAAGATCACCGGCACCAGCCAATGGTCGCGCAGGTTTCGGCCGACACCAGGCAGATCGGCGATCGGCTCGATACCGGCCGCCCGCAGCTCGTCGGCGGGCCCGATACCCGAGCGCAGCAGCAACGCGGCCGAATCGATCGCGCCTGCGGTCAACACCAGCTCGGCCTGCGCTGATGCCCGAAATGGGTGGCCGTCGATGCTGCCGGTCACGCCAACAGCCCGGCCCTGCCGCACCAGGATGCGATGCACCCGCGCGCCGGTGCACACGCTCAGCCTCGAATTGCCCAGTACCGGTTTGAGATAGGCATCGGCGGTGGTCCTGCGCAGTCCGTCGCGGAGGGTGAACTGAGCCCGCCCCGCACCGTCTTGCACCCCGCTGTTGTAGTCGGGATTGGCGGGCACCCCGGCCTGCTCGGCTGCTGCCAGAATGGCCTCCTGGATCGGATCGACCGCATAGTCACTGAGCACATCGAGCATTCCGGCGGTGCCTTTGACCCCGGAGTCGTCGCGGTCGTAACGCTCGATCCGCCGGAACAGCGGTTCGATCTCCCGCCACGACCACCCGGGATCGCCGCACCCGGCCCAGGAGTCGTAGTCGGCCGGGTTGCCCCGCACGTAGATGGTCGCGTTGAGGGCGTGCGAACCGCCGAGCACCCGCCCGCGCGGTATATGCAGGCGACGACCGGCCGCGTGCGGCTGGGCGACGGTGAAATAGTCGTAATCCTCGGCCGCATGCCACAATTCATGCATCCGCTGCGGGTCGTGAATGGCCGGATTGGTATCGGCCTGGCCCGCTTCGAGCACCAGCACGGTGGCATCGGTGCGGTCGAGCAGCCTGCGCGCGACCACCGAACCAGCCGTGCCCGCGCCGACGACGATGTAGTCGGCGTGCAAGTCGTAATCCGTCACCCGATGGATCGTCGCTGCCTGTCCGGTCTCGGCGCAGGTCCGGCCGCGACAGTGTGCGCGTGAAGTCAACGGATGGACACCGGCTGCGCGATGCCGCGCGGCGAAACGGCCGCAGAATCATGGTTATGGAAGGCGATGCCGGATCCAAACACGAGGCCGCGTACGAGCTCATCCGGTCCCGCATCGTCGCAGGCGAGTACGGGCCGGGATATCGCCTCGTGCTCGAGCAGCTCGCCAGGGAGTTCGGCGTGAGCCCAGTGCCGGTGCGCGAGGCCGTGCGCCGGTTGGAGGCCGAGGGGTACGTCGAGTTCATCCGGAATGTCGGTGCGCGCGTGGCGCATCTGGAAACCGGTGAGTATCAGCAGGCCATGCAGACCTTGGCGGTGTTGGAAGGGTACGCGACCGCCGCGGCGGCCCCGCGGATGCGCAAGTCCGACATCGCCCGCGCCCGCACCCTCAACCAGCAGATGTCGCAGGCCCTGACCGCTTTCGACCCGGCCGCCTTCACCGAGCTCAACCACCGCTTCCACGACGTGATTCTGCGGCGCTGTCCCAATTCCCACATCCGGGCGCTGGCGGGAGCCGAGTGGGCCCGGCTGGACCGGGTGCGCCGGACCTCGTTCGCGTTCGTGCCCGGCCGCGCGCACGGATCGATCGCCGAACACGAGCATCTCGTCGACCTCATCGAGACCGGCGCCGATGTGCGCGAGATCGAATTCGCCGCCAGGGACCACAAACTCGGCACGCTACGTGCCATCGCCGAACGTACCGCGCCGCAGGACCGCCGAGCGAAGTCCTGAGTCACCTCGGGTGCGCGGACAGCGCAAAACTGGGCTCCCAGAGCATATTTGAGGTTCCGGTAACGAGATCGGCGGCGATCTCGCCGAATACCGGCGCGAATTTGAAGCCACGTCCTGAAAACGCGGTGAGCAGCATCATTCCGGTGTCCTCGTCGAGATCGACGAGCGGCAGGTCGCCGGGCGCGCAGAGGTCGTGATGCATCGAGTAGCGGACCGGCTCCGGGTTCAGATCGGGGATGAACTTCGTTGCCCACGTGCTGATTCGGCGTAGGTCGTCGCGACTGAACACCGGGATGTCGTCCGGTGACGGGATCGCGGCCCACAGCGGCTCCGTCGCCACCTTCACGCTGTAGGAGTCGTGGCTGGGTGTCCCGTACAGGTGCACACCGTCCTCGTCGCGGATGAACACCGGAAAGCGATCCGCGGTGAACCACTCGGGATGATGTGGCATGAACCAGGTGAGCGACAGCGGCAGGATCTGCAGGAATCCTTGGAGATCCGGCCGGAGCCGAAGGGTCCAAGATCCCGTTGCCACCACAACTTTGGCGCAGGTGACCCGGACCTCGGGCGTCACCAGCTCCAGCCGACCGCCGCGTTCGTCGAAGTCGGTGACCTCGGCGTTCGTAATCACCCGCGCACCATGGGCTTTCGCCGCGTCGACGGCGGCGAGCACGCTCGCCTCGGGATACAGACTGCCCGCGTGCTGGTCGAACACAGCGACGGTGTCGTCGTCGACGCGGTGTTGCGGGTACCGCGCGCGCAACGCCGCCGCGTCGAGCACCTCGTGCGGTAAATCGAACTGCTCGGCCGAGGCGATGGACTTGGCGATGCCGCCCGAGCCCGCCGGGCCGATCTGCAACGCGCCGCACTCGTCGTAGAGGCGCCTGCCGGTTTCCCGCGCCAACTCCAGCCACAGCTCGCGCGCTCGCCGCAGCCGTGGCACGTACCGCGGCCCCTCGTGCACGGCGGAACGGAACAGTCGCGAGTCCCCGGAGTACGAGCCGCGCGCGTGGCCGATACCGAACTGTTCGATACCGATCACGTCGAGACCGCGTTTTGCCAACTGCCACAGCGCCATCGAACCGGCGCTGCCCAATCCGATGACAACTACGTCAGCATCCATTGCTAAATCCTTCCGCTGTCATGCCAGTGCGGGCGACTGCCACAGGTTCAAGGTGGTGCCGATCCCCCGTCGCACGGCGTTTCGATACACCACCGTTCCCCAGGCGACGTCCTCGACGGGCATACCGCCGACCGAGAGGAGCACGATCTCGTCGTCATCGCGGCGACCCACCTGGGCTCCGGCCGCGATCGCGCCGAGATCGACCAGATCGTCCTTGCGCATCGCCCCGTCATGAATCATGTCCATGAATTTGCACCCGATGATCGGGATCGTGTTGTGCGACGGGTACCCGGTTTCCGCGGCCCACGCCTCGTACAGGCGGACGTTGTCGACAACCTTGCGGACATCCGGCGCCTGCATGGACGTATCGATGTCGCACGGGGCGGGCATGCTCAGAAACGCGCCCGGCCGCACCCAATCACGAACGACGGTCGGATAATTCGCGGGATCACCGGGCACACCAGTGGTGCAGAAGGTGACGATATCGCTGTCGCGTACCGCGTCCTCGATAGTGTCCACGGTGGTCGTTTCGAGCTGGGGGAACTCCTCGGCAACCCACTTGATGAAGGCGTCGATGCTGCCCTGACCGCGCCCCTTGATCTTGACGGTATCGAGCTCCGGACAGGCCGCGACGAAGGCGGCGAGCGAGGTCCGTGCCATCACACCGGGGCCGACAATGCCGACCACGCGTGCGCCCTGGCGCGCCAACAACCGAGCACCAACCCCCGGCACCGCGCCGGTTCGGTAGGCGGACAACAGATTTGCCGACATGAGCGCGAGCGGTGCACCGGTATCGGTATCGCTGAGCAGGAACATCAGAATCGAACGCGGTAATCCCTTGTCGCGGTTGGCGATATTCGATCCGTACCACTTCATCCCGCTGGTGCCGAAGCTACCGCCGAGGTAGGCGGGCATCGCCATGAACCGTCGTTCCGCGGTATTGGCGGGCATATTCGGGAACGGCGAGTCGTCCGGGAACGTGATCATCGCCCCGTGCGAGTCGCTGTTCGGCCCTGCCATCCGGTAGTCGCCCCGGTGCAGCAGCACGAAGGTCTCCTGCATGGCGTCGACGCAGGCGGGCATGTCGGTGACTCCGGCCGCGATCATGTCGGGTTCGGACAGGTAGAGAAAGTCGATCGAGGGCGTATCCATGCTGCTTCCTTGACTACTGCGCCGCGTGGTGGACCGGATGTCCGGCGAACCAGGTTTGTACGGACTTGATGTCGACCAGTTCGGCCGGGTCGATCGCGAACGGATCGCGGTCCAGGACAGTGAAATCGGCGGACTTGCCCGGCGTGAGCGACCCGGCGACAGCGCCGAGTCCGCTCGCCCGCGCGACGCCGATGGTGTACGCCCGCAGCGCCTCGGTCACCGTCAGCGCTTGCTCGGCCCCCAGGGTCCCGGGGAACGCCCCGGTGGGGTCGGCCCGAGTTACCAAGCCCTGGATGCCGATCCACGGATTCGGGCTCGGCGTGACCGGCCAGTCCGAGCCGCCGGCCAGCAGCACGCCCGAATCGAGCAGAGTCCTGTTGGGGCACATCCGAATTGCGCGATCACGCGGCAGGCACTGGCAATGCGCCTCGAAGATGACACCTGGAAACCACAGCGGCGGTGAAAGATCCGCGACGACGTTCAACTCGGCGACCCGAGGCAGATCCGCCTCGGCGATGTACTCGCCGTGCGCGAGCTGCACGATGGTGTCGGCATGACCGACGGCGCGGATCTCGGCCACCGCGTCGAGCAGCATTCGGACAGCGCCGTCTCCGGTGCAGTGCACCTTGGCGCCGAGCCCTCGCCGGGCCACCTCGAGCAGCCAACCGGTGAGTTCAGCGGGCGTCATCGCACTCTCCCCCACCCACCTGTCCCCGTGCTCCGCGTCGGGCAGGTATGGCTCGAGGAACAGCGCGGTGCGTGAGGTGGGCACGCCGTCGAGGAAGATCTTGACGAAGTCGGGCCGGTGATGGGTGGTCCGATACCGTTCGGCAGCGTCGAGCAGCGGGGCGCCGATCGGGTCCGTCCCGAAGATCCGATCGTTGATCTGCGCCGATGTCACGACCCAGGCCTGCAGATCGCCGCGACGGTCGAGGTCGGCGAGCGCGCGCAGCATCGGCAACGACGCCGCGGCATCCTGAAAGTGCGTGATGCCGAAGCCGTGCAGCAGGTCGATGGCTCTGCGGCAGCCCGCGGCGTCGAGCGCGGTGCTGTCGCCCAGCGACGCCGCATACGCCCGTTCCACCGGAATGAGCGCCGATTCGATGAGCAGACCGACCGGCTCGCCGGTTACCTGATCGCGCACGATCTCGCCGTCCACGGGATTCAGGCTGGACGTGCTGATACCCGCCAGTTCCATGGCGCGCGAGCTGACCCATCGGTTGTGGCAGCTGTCATCGCGAAGCAGCACCGGCCGTCCCCCGGCGGCCCGGTCGAGACGACGCAGCACATCAGGAGTCGAAATAGATTGCGCCAGTGTGCTTCCCCAGCCTCCGCCGACTACCCAGGCTTCGCCGTCGAGATCGGCTGCCCATTCCGCGACGGACGTGAGTACGACGTCAAGTGATGCGGTCGCGTCCAATGCCAACTCGAACAGGTCGGCGCGGCCTGCCACGAGATGGTGCGTGTGCACGTCACCGAGGCCCGGCATGACGAACGCGCCATCGTGATCGACCACGGTCTCGCGACCGGTCAGCTCGCCGGTCGTGGGATCCAGCGCAACGATGATGCCTTTCCGGACCAGGAACGACGAGGCGTGCGGTGCCGATTCGTCGGCTGTCCACACCGTCGCGTTACTGTGCAGCGTTTCAGACATAATGCCATCCCATGTCATGAGAACTCCGGCGGCGACAGCAGGATCTTGTCGAAGAACTCGGCTAATTCCGTGGTCGCGGTGAGCGGAAGAACCGCTGCCACATACTGATCCGGACGCACGACGACCACAGCGCCGCGGCGATCGATGCCACGTTCGGCAAAGATGTCGACCTGCGGGTCGGTCGCGTACACCTTCTCGTAGTCGACCAGACGAAACGGCCCGACTGCCGGCAGGAAAGTCGTTGGCACAGTGCCGAGGTCAACGCCGGTGTGTCCCTGTCGATAGATCACCTTCACGTCGAAGACGCTGTCGACATCGGCGTCCTTCGGCGTATACGCGACCAGAGGAGACTCGGACGACGTGCCGAGCCACTGCGCCCACCGGTCGAGCGCCGAGACATCGATCCCCACGGCGGTCGGATCGGCAGCGAAAGCGTAGATGCGCCAACGACCGTCGGCTCTGTGGTGATGCCCGAGGTGGACAGGATTAGCGTCGGCGACCCGAACGACGGGCGCCGATTTGAAGCGCTTCCCGATCGGAAAACCGCTGGCCAGTCTCTGATGGGTCGGTGCGCCGGTGATCATCGACCGCTGATACTCGGTCATGAATCCGGCCGGGAATTCCGCGGTTTTGACGTAGAAGTCCTCGAGCTCCGACGGCGACTCGAACTCCTCCGGGCGCTTGGCCATCATGCTCGACCATGCCCGGTCGAAGTCGATGAGATGCTGCGCAATCACCTGTCGCTCAGCCGAATACGTCGCGAGCAGGGCTTGCGGGCTGCGGCCCGACAGCACATGGCCGAGTTTCCAGCCGAGGTTGAATCCGTCCTGCATCGAGACATTCATGCCCTGCCCGGCCTTGGCGCTGTGGGTATGACAGGCGTCGCCGGCGATGAACACCCGCGGCGTCCGGGTGCCCACCGCGTCGACCGGCACGTCGTCGAAGCGGTCGGTCACCCGATGGCCGACCTCGTAAACGCTGTGCCAGGCCACATTCCGAACGTCGAGCGTGTACGGATGCAGGATCGCGTTGGCCTGCTCGATGATTGCTTCGATGCCCGTGGTGCGCACCTCGCCGTTATCGTCCTCGGCGACCTCGCCCAGGTCGACGTACATGCGAAACAGATAGCCGCCCTCCCGCGGGATGAGCAGAATGCTTCCGCCGAAACCTGACTGGATGGCGCACTTGGTGCGGATATCGGGGAAGTCGGTCACGGCCAGCGCATCCATCACGCCCCACGCATGGAAGGCTTTATCCCCCTTCGGTATACAGCCGATGGCGGCGCGCACCCGACTGTGCGCCCCATCCGCACCGACCACGTACTTCGCGCGCACCGTGCGCGACTGCCCTTCTCGTTCGCCCGCGGTGTGGACCAATGTCACGCGCACCGGATAGTCACCGTCGGTGATCTCGAGGTCGCGGAACTCGTATCCGTAGTCGGGCCGCATCCGCGTGGGCGCATTGGCCATCACCTCGGCGAAGTAGTCGAGCACCCGAGCCTGATTGACCAGCAGATGTGGGAACTCGCTGATGCCGGTCGGATCGTCCAGGGTCCGCGCCGCACGGACGATCCGCGCCGGATCGTTGGGATCCGGCTTCCAGAAGGCCATTTCGGTGATGCGGAAGGCTTCGGCGATGATGCGCTCCGCGAACCCGAACGCCTGGAACGTCTCGACACTGCGCGCCTGGATGCCGTCCGCCTGCCCGATGGCCAGGCGGGCCGGGCGCCGTTCGACGATACGGGTGACGACGGTGCGAAACTGAGCCAGTTGAGCGGCGGTGATCATGCCCGCCGGGCCGGTGCCGACGATGAGCACGTCGACGTCGTCGGGAAGTTCGTCCGGTCTATCGAGGCCGACACCGGCAGCTGGTTGGACTCGCGGGTCGGTGGACACGTAACCGTGATGATGAAACTGCACTGTTCAGACCCTCGCCATTCGAACTGCGATCTGTGTCACTTGCGACGTGCGTCACCGATAATATACGATTTGAGATACGATGCAAAGCGGCTAGGGAGGCACATGAAGATCGACCACGATGCTGGTGATCGTCGGTTTTCCGCGCTGCCGACCAGGCCCGGCAAGATCATCGCGATCCATCTCAGTTATGCCTCCCGTGCGGATCAGCGGGGGCGTCGGCCTGCGCACCCGTCCTACTTCCTCGAGCCCAGCAGTTCGGTCGCGGCCACCGGCGGCGTTATCGAACGGCCAGCGGGGACAGAGCTTTTGGCGTTCGAAGGCGAGATCGCGCTGATCATCGGAAGTCTCGCCCGTCGGGTGCCGATCGAATACGCGTGGAAGCATGTCGCGGCAGTGACCGCCGGCAACGACTTCGGGCTGTATGACCTGCGGGCCAACGACAAGGGATCCAACGTCCGCGCCAAGGGCGGCGACGGCTTTACTCCGCTGGGGCCGAACCTGATTGATGCACGGACGATCGAGCCCGCAGCGCTGCGCGTGCGCACCTGGGTCAATGGCGTTCTCGCCCAGGAGGACAGCTCCTCGGGCCTGATCTTCCCGCTCCCCCAGCTTGTTTCGGATCTCTCGCAGCACTTCACGCTCGAGCCGGGCGACGTCATCCTCACCGGGACACCGGCGGGGTCGTCGGTCGTCGCTCCCGGCGATGTGGTCGAGGTCGAAGTCGACGCGCCCGACGCGGTAGGGGCACCGACCTCTGGGCGTCTGGTCACCACGGTCGTACAAGGCACCCACGAGTTCGACGCTGCCCTCGGTTCGCTCCCGTCGGTCGACGATACGCAGCGTATCGAGGCATGGGGATCCCGTTCCGCCGCAGGACTTCCCGAGCTTTCAGTACTCCCCGATGCGCTCCGCGACAAGCTGTCCCGGGTGCCGGTCGCCGCATTGTCACAGCAGCTGCGCAAGCGCGGCCTCAACAACGTATCCATCGACGGCGTGCGGCCGATGCGACCCGGCACCAGGCTCGTCGGCACCGCCAGGACACTGCGGTTCGTGCCGAATCGGGAAGACCTGTTCACCTCGCACGGCGGCGGCTACAACGCACAGAAGCGAGTGTTCGACACCGTGGCACCGGGCGAGGTCATCGTCATCGAGGCGCGCGGCGAGACCGGGTCGGGCACGCTGGGCGACATCCTGGCGCTCCGGGCCACAGTGCGTGGGGCGGCCGGTGTGGTGACCGACGGCGGTGTGCGCGACCACGATGCCGTCGCCGAGATCGGTATCCCGGTCTTCGCCGCCGGTCCACATCCGGCGGTGCTCGGCCGCAAGCACGTGCCATGGGATTGCGACCTCACCATCTCCTGCGGCGGCGCCACCGTCCAGCCCGGCGACATCATCGTCGGCGACGGAGATGGTGTGCTTGTGCTACCCCCGAGCATCGCCGAAGAAGTGGTCGACGATGCTCTCGAGCAGGAGGTCCAAGACGGCTGGATCGCCGAGCAGGTCGGCGCCGGGCACCCGGTGCACGGCCTGTTTCCCCCCGACGCGGAATGGAAGGCGAGGTACCGCCAGTGGCGCCAGAATCGGTGAGTTCCAGTGGCACACAAAGTAAGTCGCAGGTCGCGTATCACTGGCTCAAGGAGCGGATCGCGCGTCAGGAGTACACCCCGGGCTACCGGCTGGTGCTCAGCGCCATCGCCAAGGATCTCGACATGAGTGTGGTGCCGGTGCGTGAGGCCATCCGGCAGCTCGAGGCCGAGGGCCTGGTCACCTTCGAACGCAATGTGGGCGCGCAGGTTTCGATGGTCGACGATTCGCAATATCGGCACAGCATGCAGGCGCTCAGCGTCCTCGAAGGCGCGGCGACAGCGCTTGCCGCCGGGCGATTATCCGAAGACGACCTGCGCCGGGCGCGGGCGGTCAACGATCGGATGATCGAGTCGCTGGACGATTTCGACCCGAGCGCGTTCACCGCACTCAACCACGAGTTCCACTCGATCCTGTTCACCAAGTGCGTGAATCCGCGCATCGTCGCCCTCGTCGAGTCGGAGTGGTCTCGCCTGGGACACCTGCGTTCGTCGACGTTCGCCTTCGTGCCGGGGCGCGCCCACGAGTCCGTGCGCGAGCACGAGAACATCGTGCGCCTCATCGAGATCGGTGCGCCGCTCGGCGAGATCGAGCAGGTCGCCCGCAGGCATCGCGCGGCCACGCTGGACGCCTACCTGGCGCACGAACACCCTGACGAGCCCGGCCTGACGGCCATCTGAACCCCGGAGTCGCTCATGACGAACGCGGTCGCCACCCCGCACACGCCCGCGGACCTACCGGCGCGGATCCAGCACTACATCGACGGTGCGTTCGTCGACTCGGTCGACAACGCCACGTTCGGCGTGCTCGACCCGGTCAGCAACGAGGTCTACGTGCAAGCCGCCGCGGGCAAGAAGGCCGACATCGACCGGGCCGTGATCGCTGCGACCAAGGCCTTCACGGCGGGACCGTGGCCGCGCATGCTGCCCCGCGAGCGGTCGCGCATTCTGCATCGGATCGCGGACCTAGTCGAATCCCGGGACGCTCGGCTGGCCGAACTCGAATCGTTCGACTCAGGGCTACCCATCACCCAGGCGCTCGGGCAGGCGCGGCGCGCCGCCGAGAACTTCCGATTCTTCGCCGACCTCGTCGTCGCCCAGGTGGATGACACCTACCAGGTGCCGGGGCGGCAGCTCAACTACGTCAACCGCAAGCCGATCGGCGTCGCCGGGTTGATCACGCCGTGGAACACCCCGTTCATGCTGGAGTCCTGGAAGCTGGCGCCGGCGCTGGCCACCGGGAACACCGTGGTGCTCAAGCCCGCCGAGTTCACGCCGCTGTCGGCGTCGCTGTGGGCCGGGATCTTCGAGGAGGCCGGGCTGCCGCACGGCGTGTTCAACCTTGTCAACGGGCTCGGCGCGGAGGCGGGCGACGCGCTGGTGAAACACCCTGGCGTGCCGCTGATCTCGTTTACCGGCGAGAGCAGTACCGGGCAGCTCATCTTCGGGAATGCCGCGGCGGCGCTGAAGGGGTTGTCGATGGAGCTGGGCGGCAAGAGTCCCGCCGTGGTCTTCGCCGACGCCGATCTCGACGCCGCCATCGACGCGACCATCTTCGGGGTGTTCTCGCTCAACGGGGAGCGGTGCACGGCGGGTAGCCGCATCCTCGTCGAGCGGTCGATCTATGACGAGTTCGTGGAACGCTATGCCGCACAGGCGAAACGGGTTGTCGTGGGATACCCGCACGATCCGAAGACCGAAGTAGGCGCCCTGGTGCATCCGGAGCACTTCGACAAGGTGATGAGCTACGTCGAGATCGGAAAGTCCGAAGGCCGCCTGGTCGCCGGCGGTGGCCGACCCGACGGCTTCGACACCGGAAACTTCGTGGCACCAACGGTATTCGCCGATGTGAAGCCGGACGCGCGGATCTTCCAGGAAGAGATCTTCGGGCCGGTGGTCGCGATCACGCCGTTCGATACCGACGAAGAGGCGCTGGCCCTCGCCAATGGTGTCCGGTACGGGCTCGCCGCCTACGTCTGGACCAACGATCTGAAGCGCGCGCACACCTTCGCGCAGGCGGTCGAGGCGGGCATGGTGTGGCTCAATTCCAACAATGTCCGTGATCTACGGACTCCGTTCGGCGGTGTGAAAGCCTCCGGGCTCGGCCACGAGGGCGGCTACCGCTCCATCGACTTCTACACCGATCAACAAGCTGTACACATCACCTTGGGCGCAACCAACAACCCGACCTTCGGCAAGCAGGAACCATTGTGACCGTCTCCCCCGAACCCGTCGTTACCGAAGAAGATCCGATCCGCGCGACCAATCCACTCCGCACGCCGAAGGCGACCCCGCCGGATGTGCTCCGCTGCGCCTACCTGGAACTCGTCGTTACGGACCTGGCACGATCGCGTCACTTCTACGTCGACATCCTCGGCCTGGTGGTGACCGAGGAAGACGAGAACACCGTCTACCTACGGTCTTTCGAGGAGTTCATCCACCATAACCTCGTGCTCCGCAAGGGGCCGATCGCCGCCCTCGCGGCATTCGCCTACCGGGTGCGCGGGCCCGCGGAACTCGACCGGGCCGTCGAGTTCTACACCGAGCTCGGCTGCCGCGTCGAGCGGCGCGCAGCGGGCTTCACGACGGGCGTCGGCGACTCGGTGCGGGTCGAGGACCCGCTCGGCTTTCCGTACGAATTCTTCTACGACGTCGAACATGTCGAGCGCCTCGCGTGGCACTACGAGCTGTACAGCCCGGGTGCGCTGGTTCGGCTCGACCACTTCAACCAGGTCACTCCGGACGTCCCGCGAGCGGTGAAATACATGGAGGACTTGGGCTTCCGGGTCACCGAGGACATCCAGGATGCGGGCGGCACGGTGTACGCGGCGTGGCTGCGGCGCAAGTCCACCGTGCACGACACCGCGATGACCGGCGGGGACGGGCCGCGAATGCACCACGTGGCGTTCGCGACGCACGAGAAGCACAACATCATCGCCATCTGCGACAAGCTCGGCGCGCTGCGGATGTCGGACCTCATCGAACGCGGGCCCGGTCGGCACGGTGTCTCGAACGCCTTCTACCTGTACCTGCGCGACCCCGACGGGCATCGCATCGAGATCTACACCCAGGACTACTACACCGGGGATCCCGACAACCCGGTGGTCACCTGGGATGTGCACGACAATCAGCGGCGCGACTGGTGGGGCAGCCCGGTGGTGCCGAGTTGGTACACCGACGCGTCGCCGGTCCTCGACCTGGACGGCAATCCGCAGCCGATCACCATGCGGACCGACGAGTCGGAGATGGCCGTCACGATCGGCGCGGACGGCTTCTCCTACACCCGCAAGTCCGAATCCGGACGGGCGCAGGGCGAGTACAAGCTCGGCGCGCAACTCTGAGAGGAGTACCGGTGCTGTCCACCGAGGACATCGCGGCGATCGCCGACGAGTTGGCGGCCGCCGAACGTGACCGCCGCACCATTCCACTGCTCACTGCTCGCTATCCCGAGATGACCGTGGCGGATTCGTATGCCGTGCAGCACGAATGGCGGCGTCGCGGTATCGCTGGCGGACGTAAGCCGGTCGGACGCAAGATCGGCCTCACCAGCAAGGTGATGCAGGCGGCGACCGGCATCACCGAGCCGGACTACGGGGCGATCTTCGCCGACATGGTCTTCGAGAACGGGTCCGTCATCGAGCACGGCCGATTCGCCAACGTGCGGATCGAGGTCGAACTCGCCTTCGTGCTCGGCGCACCGATCGACGGGCCCGGCGCCACCATCTTCGATGTGCTGCGGGCGACCGAGTACGTGGTCCCGGCGTTGGAGATCCTGAGCTCACGGATCGAGCTGGCCGGACGGACCATCGTCGACACCATCAGCGACAACGCGGCGATGGGCGGAATGGTCTATGGCGGTAATCCATTGCAGCCCAATGCAATCGACCTACGTTGGGTCTCGGCGTTGCTGTACCGCAACGAGACGATCGAGGAGTCGGGTGTCGCTGCCGCGGTACTCAACCATCCCGCGACCGGGGTGGCGTGGCTGGCGAACAAACTCGGCGCGCACGGTGATCGGCTCGACGCGGGCGAGATCGTGCTCGCCGGGTCGTTCACCCGGCCGCTGTGGGTCGAAAAGGGCGACACCATCCTCGCCGACTACGGACCGATGGGAGCGATCTCATGCCGATTCGCCTGAGTCGGACGCTGCGCGACGCGCTGGCCGCCATCGACCGGCCGATGTACGGCGGGTGGATCACCACCGGGTCGGCGGTGGTGGCCGAGATCATGGCCGGGTCCGGGCTCGACTGGGTGCTGATCGACATGGAGCACGCGCCGAACGGATTGGAATCCGTTCTGGCACAGCTCTATGCGGTGTCCGGTTATGCCGTGACGCCGGTTGTTCGCGTGCCCGTCGGCGACATCGTGGTGATCAAACAGGTCCTTGATCTAGGGGCACAGAACATCCTGGTGCCGATGATCTCCACGGCCGAACAGGCGCGCGATGTCGCTGCGGCAGCGCAGTATCCGCCGATCGGGCGGCGCGGAGTGGGCAGCGCCTTGGCACGATCCGCACGATGGAATCGCGTCGACGGCTACCTCGCCCATGGCGCCGACCACGTCTCGGTGTTCGTGCAGATCGAGACCGTCGAGGGGGTCGAGAACGCCCGCGCGATCGCCGAGACCCCCGGCATCGACGGGGTTTTCGTCGGGCCGAGCGATCTCGCGGCCGCCATGGGGTTGCTCGGTCAGCAGACCCATCCTGACGTCACGGCGCAGGTGCGGCGAGCCTTCGCGGAGGTTGTCGCGGCCGGAAAGCCGGTGGGCGTCAACGCCTTCGACCCGGAGCAGGCGGCGGTGTACGCCCACCACGGGGCGACGTTCGTCCTCGTCGGCGCGGATGTCACTGTGCTCGCCCGCGGCTCGGAGGCTCTCGCCCGCCGATTCATCGACTCGCCGCACAACGAGCCGGCCCGCAGCAACTACTGATCGTCCACAGAGAAAGACTTGGCCATGACGTCAACGACCGTCAGCTACGAGAATCTCCTTGCGAACATCACCGACCCCGACGGCCGAGTGATCCCGGACCCCGCGACCGGGGAGGTGGTCGGACGAGTTCGTTTCCAGCCTGTCGAGGAGCTCGACGCGGCGATCGACCGGGCCCGCGCCGCGCAGGGCGGATGGGCCGTGCGCGGCGACGAGGAGCGCGTCGACCTGTTGCTGCGCGCGGCGGACGCGGTCGAGGCCGCGACCGAGCCACTCGCCGAACTGCTTTCGCGCGAGCAGGGTAAGCCGCTCAACGGTCCCAATGCCCGTTTCGAGGTGGGCGCGTGCGTCGGGTGGCTGCGGGCCACCGCAGCGACGACCTTGCCTGGCGAGACACTGGTCGACGACGACGCCACCCACGCGCAACTGCACTACCGGCCACTCGGCGTGGTCGGTGCCATCGGCCCGTGGAACTGGCCGATGATGATCACCATCTGGCAGATCGCACCGGCGCTGCGGATGGGCAATACCGTCGTGGTCAAGCCATCGGAATACACGCCACTGAGCGTGCTCGCGCTGGTCGATGTGCTCAATAGTGTGCTGCCCCAGTATGTTTTGCAGGCTGTCGTCGGTGCAGGCGAACTGGGTGCCCGCCTGGCGAGCCACCCCGGCATCGACAAGCTGATGTTCACCGGATCCACTCGAACCGGCCAGGCCGTCATCAAGAGCTCGGCCGACACTGTGAAACGACTGACCCTCGAACTCGGCGGCAACGACGCGGGCATCGTGCTCCCGGACGTCGATCCGCAAGCGATCGCCGAAGATCTCTTCTGGGGCGCGTTCATCAACACGGGTCAGACCTGCGCGGCCATGAAGCGGCTCTACGTCCACACCGACATCTACGACGCCGTCTGCGCGGCACTCGTCGAGGTGGCCGCGAACGCCCCGATGGGACGCGGGCTGCACGAGGCCAATGTCCTTGGGCCACTGCAGAACCGACAGCAGTTCGACATCGTTGCCCGCCTGGTCGAGGCGGCGCGCGCATCCGGCGCCACGCTCCTCACCGGCGGCGATCCCGATCTCACCGCACCCGGAAACTTCTATCCGCTGACCTTGGTCGCCGACATCGACAACGACAACCCGCTCGTCGCGGAAGAACAGTTCGGCCCGGCCCTCCCGATCATTCGCTACGACGACGTCGAAGCAGCGATCGCGATGGCCAACGCCCTCGACGTCGGCCTCGGGGCGTCGGTCTGGAGCCGCGACAAAGCGACCGCTCGCGCAATCGCCGCCCGCCTCGAGGCAGGCACCGTCTGGATCAACTCCCACGGCGGCGTCCACCCGTTGGTCCCGTTCGGCGGCATCAAGAAGTCGGGTTACGGACTCGAATTCGGCGTCGAAGGCCTTAAATCCGTTGCCGCACCGCAGGTAATCAACGGCTGAGTTTCGCCGGGCGGTCGACACCGGACAGTCCGGACAGATCGGCTCCGAACCACTCGCTAGATGAAACGAGCGTTCTTGTTTAAACTGCGATGATGCCGCGGATCAGCGAGGAGCTCTGGGCGCAACGGCGTCGACATGTGCTGACCAGCGCGTGGAGTTGTTTCGCGCGCAACGGTTTTCATGCGACGTCGATGGATCAGATCGTCGCGGCCACCGGGTTGTCCACCAGTGCGGTCTACCGGTACTTCGCCAGCAAGGACGACCTGATCGACGCGACTGCCGACGAGGCGCTCTCCCTGATCGGCGGCCTGTTCGACGAGTTGCTGGCGGCCGAGCCGACGCCGACGCCCGACCAGACCGTCACCGCATTGGTCGCCGCCCTGCATCGGCGAGGTCAGCACGAGGCCTACGACCTGTCGCAACTCGCCATGCAGGCGTGGACCGAAGCCCTGCGCCGCCCGCACCTGCACGAGTTGGTCCGCAACTACTACCGCGCCACCCATGCGAACTTCACCGAATTGGCGCGGCGGTGGCGCACCGACGGACACCTCGCCGCCACCGCCGACACCACCGCCATCGCCACGCTCCTGACCACCCTGATGCCCGGCCTGATCGTGGTCGAACACCTCGGCGACGGCACCTCCGCCGCACAACTCATCGCCGGCCTGCACGGGTTGACCGGCACCCGCTGAACCCATCCGGCCGCCCTCGCGCGGCCAACCGGGCGACCGGTCCGTAGTTGTCGGATCACGAAAAGCTAACGCAAACGATCGTTGTCGTTTAATCTAGCATCGCGGATCGTTGAACCAGCAAGTTCGGCTGTGGCGGAAGGACTGGGGGAATCAGTGGCCGATTTCGCGGAACGATTGAACAAACTGTTCGCCACCGTGCACCCCCAAGGACGGCCTCCGCATACCAACGCCGAGGTCGCCGAGGCGCTGACGGCGGCGGGCCATCCCCTCTCCAAACCCTATCTCTCCCAGTTACGCTCGGGGCGTCGCAGCAAGCCGTCCGCCGAGACCGCCGCCGCGCTGGCGAAGTTCTTCAAGGTGAAACCCGACTACTTCACCGACGATGTCTACGCCGCCAAGATCGACCACGACCTCGCGCTGCTGGCCCAGGTGCAGGGCTACAAACTGCGCCGCCTGTCCAGTCGCGCCTTCGACCTGTCCGAAGAGTCGCAGAACCTGCTCACGGCGATGGCCGAAAAGCTGCGTGCCAGCGAGGGTCTGCCGCAGATGCCGCCCGACCCCGCCGACGACTGAACCATCGGAAGCTCGAATACCGCGCTGTCGCTATGTTGTTGACGCCTCGCTGCGGTAGAGGTCGGTGACGACCGAGATGTCGGCGTCCGGGTAACGGGATGCCGCAGTCTCATAGAGACGCCGTATTACCTCGGCCTCCGGCAGGTCCACTCCCGCTCCGCGGGCTATGTCGAGGGCCAAGCCGGCATCCTTCGCGCCCAGCGCAGCGGTCCACCAGCCGTCGGGTGAGCCGGTCAGCACGTTGTCGAATCGGTTGTGCAAGCCGGGGGCCACGACCGGGCTCGCGCCGAGTAGTTCCCGCATTTGATCGTTCGTGAGGCCACCCGAGCGAGCGACGGCGAATGCCTCGGCCAGTGCGACGATTCCCGAAAGCAACAGGAGGTTGTTGGTCAGTTTGGCGGTGAGGGCTTGTGGTGCTGTGTCGTAGTGGCGGACTGTGTCCGACAGTGACGAGATCATCGGCCCGAGCTGGTCTACGCGGTCGGGGGCGCCGCCGACGAGCAACACTGCCTGGCCGGCACTCACTGCGGCGGGAGCGCCGAGCATGGGCATGGCGACGAATCGGGGAAAGGTCTCGGCCAGTTCACCGCTCAGCGCGGGCGATACCGTCGAACAGTCGACATAGCTCGAAGCCGGAGCCAACGCGGTGCGCAGCTCCCCCAGCGCCACTGCCCTGACCGCCGCATCGTCGGCCAACATGGTGATCGCCACGTCGACGCCGCCCACCGCCTCGGCGACGCTGCCTGTCTCTTCCGCACCGGCGGACACAAGCCGCTCAGCCTTACCCGTCGTCCGATTCCACACCCGCACCCGATGCCCGCCGTCGAGCAGACGACCCGCGATTGCCTGGCCCATCCGACCCATACCCAAGACAGCTATATCCATGGCGGCCTCCTCGGCGCACGTATCCGTGGCGACATGACATCGCCGGTCAGCGACTTCCGCTGCAACTACCAGCCTCGCGCATCCCGATCGGGTAAGTCATTGCGGCTGACCAGTGCTGCCCACTCAGCCGATCGGAGGGTGAGATCAGCCGTTTGGGGTCTGTGCTCGATTCTTCGCAGTCAGTAATTTCGATGAGCGCGGGTCGTTGGTTCCCGCCATATGTTCCAGGAGGCCAGATGCTCGACATACAAGAGATTTCGGACCGGTTGGAGATTCAGGATTTACTGGTGGCGTACTCGACCGCGATCGACAGCCGGGATTTCGGGGCACTGAACGAAATATTCGTCGACGATGCCTACATCGACTTGACCGCGTTCGGCGGTAACGCGGGCAAGCTCACCGAAATCCAGGAGTGGCTCGCGCAGAGCCTGGCGCAGTTTCCCGCGTTTCAACACCTGGTGGCCAACCCGGATATCCGCGTCGACGGCGACCGGGCAACCGGGCGGGTGATGTGCCTGAATACGATCGCGATACCGGCCGCGGCGGGCGACCCACGGATCGCGTTTCTCGGCATGTGGTACATCGACGAGTACGTCCGCACGCCGCAGGGTTGGCGGATTGCCCGACGCGGCCAAGAGGCCAGCTGGACACAGGGACTCGGCGACGCCGCCGACGCCTAACGAGAGCTCTTCACCAAACTGTGCAGATGCTCCGCGAGGAGCCGACTCGTGTCGGTGGACTGCGCCGAGGTATCGATGGTGAGTTGACCGTCGTAGGTCGTAATGACGTACGGGGCAACGGATGTCATCGGATTGCTCGGCATGACGGGGTAGAAATCTTCGATGATCAGGTCGGCCGGGGTCGACAACGCCGGGATGATGCCCCAGTTCGTCGAGACCAGCATTGTCGACAGAAACCCTTCTGGGCCAGCCGAATTCCCCTGGGCGGCGGACATGAATTCGGCGCTGCCGGTGAAGACCGCGCCGGTGGCGATTCCTTCGCGAAGCGTGCTGGTCACCGCGCGGGCCAGTGCGAGGAGGTCGTCGCCGGCATCCGGGTCCGCTGCGAAATAGGCCATGCCGAGCACATTGGTGCCCTCGGGGTATCCGACTCGCGGGGTGAGTCTGGCGCGCAGGTCCACGGGATAGGTGTAGTGCAGGGTGTCGATGCCGACGTTGCGGCTTTGCGCGTGCGCGGCCAGCAGCGCGGCGGAGACCAGCCCATTGATCGTGGTCCCCGCGCTACGCCCGGCGGCGAGCAGCGATGCGGTGTCGGCGGCGGATAGCCGAGTGCGAACGCGCTCGGTCGGGCCCGGCGGGATATCGGCGGCGGCGAGGGCTTCGAGCATGGCGTCGTCCGGCAGCGCGGTGGGGCCAATACCCATGCCGCGCTGATCAAGTAGATGCTCCAGCGAATGCGGGTAGTCGTGTCGACGCGGAGCGATCGGCGCATCGGTGACGCAGGCGGTATAGAGGTGCCACAGTTCGGCCAGCAGATACAGCGAGTGGTGGCCGTCGGCAATGGCGTGATGGGTCAGCAGGGTGACCGTGGCCGTGTTGTCGTTCCCGCGGACCGTGTGGATCGCGGCGGTGCGGTCGTCCAGATCAGGTAGTCCGAACAGCGGGTTGTCGATGGGGCCGGACACCTCATCGATCGCGGCGGATAGTTCCGGAGCGGCTTCGATTGCCGGCTGACTCGACGGGTCGAGCACCAGTCGGGCGGACAGGACCGGGTACGCCTGACGCAGAATCGCGAACGCTTGCGCCAGCGCGACAGTGTCGAGCAGGCCGCGCACCTGCGCGGCGTACCCCACGTAGAGCCCGAATCGAAAATGCAGCACCTCGCTCGGCGCGAGCGGACGAACCAACAGCTGTGACGACGTCATGACTCGGCTCCTTCGACTTCACCTGGGATTGAGAAGCGCGAAACCCGGCCCTTAGCGGCATTGATAGGGGAGGTCGGCTACCCACAGGCTAAGCTCGATTGGCAGACTCTGCCATATCGTCAAGGTCTGCCATCTAGGTAATTTCTGCCACTTTGTTAGGCTGGAGTGATGCAGCACACAGACACCTCCGGATCGCGTCCGAGTCCGGATCTGCGGGCGCGCCGACGGCGGCAGACCGAGCTGGAGATCCACACTGCCGCAGTGACATTGGCTGCTGAGCGCGGCGCGGATCAGGTCACCGTCGATGACATCGCCGTGCGCGCCGGAGTATCGGCGCGCACGTTCTTCCGCTACTTCGCCACCAGGGACAGCGCACTCGTCTACGACAAGTGGGGCTTCAGCGACGCCGTGAACGAGGTGTTCGCACGGATGGATCCGCACGAAGTGCGCATGCGCGATATCGAGCAAGCTTTCGGCAGTGTGCTGACAACGGTCGACGAGGATCCCGACGTCCGCGCAACGGTACGTATGTACCAAACTGTCACGACATCGCCACAGCTGATGGCAGCGGCAACCGCCGCGACCAACGAGCGGACCGACGGATTGCTGGCGACGATTCCCGCCACGGCCCGCTCGCGGGTGCGGTTCCTGCTCGCCATCGCCAGCACCGTCCTGTTCGCCACCTTCACCGAGTGGATCGAATCAGGTTCGCCCACCGGCGTTTCCGGCGCACCCTCCGCGCTCGACACCTACCGCCGCCTCTGCGACGAGCTCCCGGCGCTCTGAATTTGCAGGCTGCCATCAGTTGGTCGGCGTGCCCGACTCGGTGGTGGCGATCGCCTTGTCGAGTTCGCTGCTGACCAACGGCCACGAGGTGCGGCCGAAATTGCCGTGGCCGCCTTCGATTTCGGTGACCCAGAGGTTGTTGGTGTGTCGCTCCAGGCCCGCGATCACGTCGGGGTTGTCGAGGGGAGATTGGAACACCTGCATAACCGGCACGGTGAGGTAGTCGTATTCCGGATTCAACAACCGCGCCGGAGCGTTCGCCCGGTAGATCGAAACACTGGCCAGCAGATCCTCTTTCGTCATGTGGACCGGCTGTTCGCCCATGATCGCCATCAGCGCGCCGAACGCAGCCTCGGTGGCCCCGGCCTGAATGTAAAGCTCGGGGAGCACCGGCATCGACATCGACGCGAACCACGTGGCATACGCCAGATTCCCCGGAAGGTTCTGCGGATGGTCGACGGATTCGACCATGGCGTAATGCTGCAGGTCCAGGCTGGGTGCGCCGATCGCGCTGAGTGAGGCGATGCGGCCCGGGTTGCGGTACGCGTACTCGGCGGCGATATAGGAGCCCCAAGCCTCGTTGAAGGTATGCACCGGACGGCCGGGCGCGGTTTTGTCGAGCACCGCGCCCAACTCGCCCGCGAGATTCTCGAGGCTGTTCGATTCCTCGGTCAATTCGTGGCCGGACTCGCCCACGCCGCGGCGGTCGTAGCGCACCACGTGATACTTCTTCGCGAGCTTGCGGGCCGCCGGTTCGAAGATCGACGAGTCGCCCGGCCAACCGCCGGTGGTCACGATCGTCGGCGCCTCGTCGGCGCTCGGCCCGTACTCGAAGATCGAGATCGGGATGCCCTGATACTCGGCGAAACTGTGCCGGGGCTGCTCCTCGGCGGGATCGGCCGACGCGGCCGCGATCGAGGGACCGGCCAGCGCCACGGCCGCGGCAATCGTCGCGCCGATCCGCAGCCAACGCCGACCGGCTCGGCCAGGACGGCGCTTGTCGAGTACGTCCATGGAACTCTCCTTCGCAACTCATCGCACCAGGTCAACACTGGTTCCGACTTATGTACCGATAGGTACTTAAACGACTTTCCTCGTTGCCACAGGTGCTGTCAAGGGTTATATTTACCAATAGGTACAGAAAGGAGCTTTGACGTGGCAATCCGGGGACGCCCGCGCAATTTCGATCGCGCCATCGCGCTCGAACAGGCAATGGAGTTGTTCTGGGAACGTGGCTATCGAGGCACGTCACTGACCGACATCACCGCCGCCTTGGGCATCAACCGCCCCAGCATGTATGCCGCGTTCGGGAACAAAGAGGCGTTGTTCCGGGAAGCCGTCGCCTTGTATTCCGAGGCGCTGCGCGTTCCCGTCGAGAGTGCGTTGCGGGGTGGGCCGACCACTCGGGCCGCGATCGCCGACACGCTGCACGCTTATGCCGAAGCGTTCAGTAGGCCCGGCACACCGCTGGGTTGCCTGGTCGTGCTCTCGGCGACCGACGGGCCGGCGCACGACGACCCGCTGCGGGAATTTCTCGTCGAGCTCCGTGGCTCATTGCAGGCCGGCATCTTGCTCCGCCTGCAACATGCGGTGCGCGAGAACGAAATTTCCGACACCGTGAACATCGAGGCACTCGCGGGCTACTTCGGCACCGTCGTCTTCGGTATGGCCATCCAGGCTCGCGATGGCGCCTCGCACGAGGCTTTGCTCACCACTGCCGACTTGGCCATGACGGTCTTGGACGCGGTGGTAACCCGATAACAGTGATGAATTGAGGTTCGGCTGATGGGCGCACAGGACGATTTCGATTGGAATTGGGCGAACAGTACCGGCGGCAAGCTCGATCGCCGGCAGTTGGGGAAACTCCTTGTCGCCGCGGCGACGCTGATGCCCGGCGCGTTCAGCAGTCATGCACTGACGTTCCTCGGCAAGCAGGGTCCCGGCGTGCTCGATGACGTCGAAATGCGGATTCCGGACACCGCGCTTGCGAAGGAAGCCGAGTGGGAGGCTCGACAGAAGTTGAGCCCGTGGGTGCTCGAACACTCCTACCGGGTCTACTACTTCGGCAAGGTCCTCGCGAAGATCGACCGGGTGCCGATCGACGAGGAGCTGCACTTCACCACGGCCATCCTGCACGACATCGAGTTCGAACATCCGGTTCCCGGAAGATGTTTCGCCGTTCGCGGCGCCCAGGATGCCGAAACCTTCCTCACCGGTCTCAACGTGCCGCGGGACAAGGTTGTCAAGGTACGCAACGGCATATCCGGACACATCACCTTCGGCGTCGAAAAGGACCTGTCGGATCTGGCCGGTATCGTCTCGGCGGGATGCGAAACAGACCTCGGCGGAACTCGCATCGAAGAGATGAACCGCCAGTGGGTGGATACCGTTGTCGCGCAACACCCTCGACTCGATTTCAAGCGCCGGGTCATCGAAGCGGTCCGCATCGAATCCGAGAATGTCCCCGAGGGTCGCACCGCGGTGATGCGTGGACTCGGCTTCGAGATGGGCGTGACGAACGCGCCTTTCGCGGAGTGATGAACCGAACGGAGCTGCTGGAAACCCTCGTCGTCATCGTCAGCTTCACCGCCGAGCCCGGCCAAGAGCATCGCCTGCGAACCGAACTGGACGCGGTGGTCGAGCCGACGCGGGCCGAGCAAGGCTGCCTGAGCTACCAGCTGTACATCCATCCCGACGACCCCGGTCGCCTCATCCTGGTCGAGGAATGGACCGACGACATGGCCTTCGAGCGGCATATCGCGTTGCCGCGTTCCGAGCGCATAGCGGCGCTGGGGATCTTCGCCGAGCCGATCACCATCCGTAAATTCCCCGGCGGCACAACCGGGAGCCGACCGGGAAACCGGTGACCAGTGCGGCAACCACTACTCGAGTTCGCATGGGCGCCTGCCGATCGCACAGTGCGGCCGGAGCACGCGACACCGCTGGTAGCGATGGGTCGGCAACCGGTCGACCTATCACTACCAGCGGGTCACCATTTCGCGCGCCGTATACAAGGTAGTCAGAATACTTATCGGTCTGGAAATTCGGCTTCCCCGCCCCAATTTCCTATATGTCCGATTCGGTTACCGAGAACCTTTACCGACGCGCACGGCCGGTGGATTGATTCGAGCCCTGCCCACTGGAAGTACCGAAGTCTTGCGTCCAATAAGGAGTGCCATTTCGGTCCTTGGCAAATCCGACACCGATATCACGAAGACTGCAATTCAGGATATTGGCACGGTGGCCCGGACTACGCATCCAGCCACCGACTACCTCAGCAGCGGTCGATTGCCCCGAAGCTATATTCTCGGCCCAGGCGCGGGCGCGGTATCCAGCTGCCTTGATCCGATCACCCGGACTGCCTTTCGATGAGTTGTGATCCAAGACGCCACGGGCGGCCATGTCCGCCGTATGCGCCTGCGCGGCCTGGTCAAGGCGGCTTTCTTCGGCCAAGGCGGGACATCCGGCCTTGGCGCGTTCGGCATTGGTGAGACTGACCACCGTGGCCGCGACGGGCTGAGCCTGCGGCGCCGCGAGGGCCGGCGGGCCCCAGGCGATCAGCCAGGCGGAACACGCAGATATGACAAGACAAGTAAGTGAGGAACGGGTCAGAGCGGGAGAAAGACGCATAATTCAGACTCCACGGTTCGTATTACGTTTGAATAACATTAACATCTCGGCCGGAGCGTAGGCAAGATCTCGGCACCACTTCAGCAAGCCCTAACGGCCTGGTGGCAATCGGGTCGCTACGGCCCGCGATATTCGACTTCATAACGTAGCGGGAAGGCGAACCGTCCGATACGATCCGTGACATCCGAAATGGCCGCATCTCAGGACACCGGACATGTTCGATCTTCGTCTCAACCCATGCTCGGCCAAGGGCGGACCGGCGCGAGTAGCAGCGCCAGGTTCGTCGCATCCGGCGACACCGATGTGCGGGCACAACTGAATCGATCGATTCGTTACTAAGGACGACAACTGATGGGCAAACACAACGTACGGCGGAACCCTCTCGGTTCGATGCGGTTGGCCATGCTCTCGATGACCGCTCTGATCGCGACCGGAATCGCCACGCAGCACGGGCCGTCGCCCGAGAATCAAGCGGCGATCCTGACCGCCACCATGACCGAGCTACCGCCGTTAGCACCGGCCGCCGAGCCGGCCATCACGACAACCGACGTGCAGCCAGTCGCGGCCGCCCAGCCCGACCGGCCGATCCATGCGGTGCGACCCGCCACCGACTCGGACGCGCAGGATCAGCCGTCCAGTCAAAAGGTGGGACCGAACGGACTCGGGCTGCCGCTCACGCCGTTCGATCCGAAAACGGAGCTGCCCGGCCGAACGAACGCACCCAAACCCCACCATCAGAGCGACGCGCGGGAAACCGCCCGCCCCGGTGCCCACAGCGCGCTGCCGCCAATCGATGTGACCGCACTCCTGACCAACATCAGCGCCGCCCTCAACGCGGGAGCGGCATTCGCGGAGGGCCTTCAGTCGGGCAGCGCGGCCCTCAACACCAGCGCGAGCACACCGGCCGCACCTAGCGGCACAGATGCAACGACCCCCGCGAACACACCGGCCAATAGTGTCCAAATGGCCGCTCCGACAGCGGATCTCACCTCGCTGCTGACCACCATCAGCTCCGCCCTCAAAGTAGGAGCAGCGTTAGCAGAAGGCCTGGAGTCCGGTAGCTCAATCCTCGGCCCTGGCAGCGCGGCTCTCAGCCCGGGCAGCGCTGCTCTCGGCCCAGGCAGCGCCGCTCTCAGCTCCGGCAGCGCAACCCTTGACGGCGGTAGCTCGATCGCCGGAGCCGGCAGCTCGGTGCTCGGCCCGCTCGCCGCGGTGCTCGCTCCCCTCAGCGCCGCAGCCCTGGCCTCCGCCTGACGCATCGTGGATCGCGGACTCCCATCGGGCCGCCGGTCCGATGGGAGTCACGCCGCAATCGGTGTAGCGCACAAACTCGCACCGCGCGCACACAACTGCCAGCAATACCGTGCGCGCCATCAAGATTCGTGCGCAGCAGCCGCCCAGCTTCCCTCTTCCGGGGGCTCGTGAGCCGACGATTGGTGGTCCTTAATCGCTTCCGGAATGCAGAGACCGCCAGGTGAGGAGTAACGGGATGGCGTATGTGCTCGGCTTCGGGGAGATCGACCGGAGGCAGATCGCGATGGTCGGCGGTAAGGGGGCGAACCTCGGTGAGCTGTCGCGGGTCGATGGCGTCGAGGTGCCGGACGGTTTCTGTGTGACGACCGACGCCTTCGCGCGGACCGTGGCGATCGGGGGGCGGCTCGACGAGTTGTCCCGCCTCGAAGCGGACGATCGGGAAGCGATCCGCGTGCGGAGCGCGCAGATTCGCGACGCGATCGAGGCTTTCGTCATTCCCGATGACGTGGCGGCCGAGATCATCGATGCGCACGCCCGCCTCGGTGCGGATGGCGCTTACGCGGTCCGATCCAGCGCCACCGCCGAGGATCTGCCCACCGCGTCCTTCGCGGGCCAGCAGGACACCTATCTGAATATCGTGGGGTCCGCAGCAATCCTCGAACACGTCAGCCGGTGCTGGGGTTCCCTGTTCACCGAGCGGGCCGTCACCTACCGCCTGCGAAACGGATTCGACCACAAGGCAATTCGGATGGCGGTGGTCGTACAGCGGATGGTGTTCCCGCGCGCCTCGGGCATCCTGGTCACCGCCGACCCGCTTACCTCCGACCGGACAGTCGTGTCCATCGACGCCGGCTTCGGCCTCGGCGAGGCTCTCGTTTCCGGCCTCGTGAACGCCGACGTCTACCAGGTGCGCGACGGCAATATCATCGGCAGGACGATCGCCACCAAGAAACTCGCCGTCGAACCCGCACCGGCCGGCGGAACCCAGGTGCAGGAGATCGCACCGGAGCGCCGCGACGAACCGGCACTCGCCGACACCGAGGTGCTCCGCCTCGCACAACTCGGTCGCCACATCGAAGCCCATTTCGGCAGCCCGCAGGACATCGAATGGTGCCTCGACGGCGGCGCCATCCGCATCGTGCAGAGCAGGCCGATCACCACGCTTTTCCCGATTCCGGTGGCCGCCGACGAGGAGAACCGCGTCTATGTTTCGGTCGGCCATCAGCAGATGATGACCGATGCGATGAAGCCACTCGGCATCTCGCTGTGGCAGCTCACGAGCCGCGCGCCCATGCGGGACGCGGGCGGCCGGCTATTCGTGGATGTCACCAAGGCGCTGTCGTCGCCGAAAACCGCCACCGGCGTGGCGGAGGCGCTCGGTAAGTCCGATCCGCTGATCGGCGACGCGCTGCGGACCGTGATCGATCGCGGCTTCGTTCATCAAGTGCCAGAGGCGGTTTCGGCCGCCGCACCGCCCGCAGCGCCCGCTCCGATCGAGACCGATCCCGCCGTCGTCACCGAGCTGATCGCGGCGAGTGAAGCCTCCCTCGCCACCTTGATCCGCGACATCCGGACCGAGTCCGGGCCGAGTCTGCTCGACTTCATCCGGGCCGATATCCAGGAACTGCAGCGAGTCCTGTTCACCCCGAAGGGTTTACAGGTGATCAATGCCGCGATGGACGCCTCGTTCTGGCTCAACGATCGGTTGCAGGAATGGCTCGGCGAGAAGAACGCCGCCGACGCGCTCACCCAGTCGGTTCCCGGGAACGTGACGTCGGAGATGGGGCTGGCACTGCTCGACGTCGCCGACGTGCTCCGCCCACATCCGGAAGTGGTGGCCTACCTGCGGCAGGTCGAGCAGACGGGCGGCGATTTCTTGGCCGAGCTGCCCGGATACCCCGGCGGCAACGAGGCACGCGTCGCGATCGAGGGCTTCCTCGACACGTACGGCATGCGCTGCGCCGGCGAGATCGACATCACCCGGCCGCGCTGGAGCGAAAGCCCCGCCACCCTCGTGCCGACAATCCTCGGCAATATCAGGAACTTCGGGCCGGGCGCGGGCAGGCAGCGCTTCGCCGACGGCTTGCGCGACGCCGAGCAGACGAAAGAGCAACTCCTGCAACGCTTGCGCGCTCTGCCGGATGGGGAGCACAAGGCCGAGGAGACCGCGCGGATGATCGACCGCGTCCGCATGTTCTCCGGGTATCGCGAGTATCCCAAGTACCGCATGGTCAGCCGCTACTTCGTCTACAAGCAGGCCCTGTTGCAGGAGGCCGAACGCCTGGTGGCGGCGGGCGTGCTACGCGAGCCCGAAGACATCTTCTACCTCCGGTTCAACGAACTCGGTGAGGTAGTCCGAACACAAAGTGCGAGTGCTGAACTCATCGATGAGCGCAAGGACGCCTTCCGCACGCATCAGGCGCTCACCCCGCCACGAGTGCTCACTTCCAACGGCGAGGCACTCACCGGGGCGTATCGGCGCGAAGACCTGCCGACGGGCGCACTGCCCGGCATGGCGGTATCCGCCGGGACGACCGAAGGTCGCGCCCGCGTCGTATCCGATATCGCGCAGGCCGATCTCGAAGCGGGCGACATCCTGGTCACCGCCTACACCGATCCGAGTTGGACCCCGCTGTTCGTCGCGATCGCGGGTCTGGTGACCGAAGTCGGCGGGCTGATGACGCACGGCGCGGTGATCGCCCGCGAATACGGGCTGCCCGCCGTCGTCGGCGTGGAGCATGCCACCGAGCTGATCCGTGACGGGCAGCGCATCCGGGTGAACGGCACCGACGGATACGTCGAGCTCCTGTCGCAGTGAAAGTTCAGGACAGCTCGGCGTATTCGTCGGCGTCGAAGCTCAGCCGGACGTCGTGGTCGACTTGGCTGCCGGTGATGGTCACCTGGCCACTCACCTCCGGATAGCCGCGAGCGACCACCGTGTACTCGCCCTCCGGCAGGTCGGCCACCGCGTAGCGGCCGTCCTCGTCGGTGCGGGCGGTGCCGACGGCCGCACCGGACCAGTCGAGCACGGTGATCCGGGCGTTGGGCACCGCCCGGCCCTCGGCCCGCACCGTTCCCCACAGCATGGCCATCGGCGCGAGCTCGACGTCGAAGCGGAACCGGCCGGTGTCGGGCACGGTCAATGTCGTTGCGGCGGGCCGCATCCGGGCGGCGACCGTCACCAACGTGTAGGTTCCGGCCTGCACACCCGTGCAGGCGTACGCGCCGTCCGCCGTCGTGACGGCGGTACCGACCACCTCGCCACGCTGGTCGGTCACGGTGACCGTGGCACCGGCCACCGGCTCGCGAGCGGCGGTGCGCACCACACCCGACAACTCGCCGTCGCCCTGCAGCGTGATGTCGACCTGCTGCGCACCGTCCACGGCGGCGACGTTCACCGCGGCCGGCTGATGTCCGTTCGCCGAGACGATCAGGACGTAGCTGCCCAGCCTGGGCGACTCGATGGTGTAATTGCCGCCGCCATCGCCGATCGCCCGCGAAACCTGATGTCCGCGTGGGTCGATCAGTGTCAGCACCGCGTCCAGCACCGGGCGTCCGTTATCCCGGCTGATGCGGCCGTTGATCGTCCGGCCACTCGTTGCGGCGACAGCCTTCTCGATCGTCACGACCGACAAATGTTGTGCCGCATCGCTGTTCGCATCCTCAGGTGGGACACCAGTCGAGACTAGTATCTGCTCCGGTTCAGGCTCAACATGATCGGGCCGCAGCGCCCGCAACTTCGCACCCTCGACATCGATGTCCGGCAGGATGCGGTCGAGCCACTTCGGCATCCACCAGGACCGCTTGCCCATGATCACCAGCAGCGCCGGCACCAGCACCATCCGCACCACGAACGCGTCGATCGCGACGCCGCAGGCCAGCGCGAATCCCATGGACTTGGCGGTGGCGTCGTTCTCCAGCAGGAAGGAGCCGAACACCGAGATCATGATGATCGCCGCCGACGTGACCACCCGGGCACCGTGGTGGTACCCGGCGATCATGGCGTCCTTCGCCGACGTGCCGTGCACATATTCCTCGCGCATGCGGGTCACCAGGAACACCTGGTAGTCCATGGCGAGACCGAACACCAAGCCGATCAACATGATCGGTAGGAAGCTGACGATCGGCTGCGGATCGGCGATCAGGCCGAAAGTGCCCTCCTGGAAGATCAATACGGTGGCGCCGAAGGTCGCCGCCATGGAGAGCAGGAAGCCGAGTGCCGCGGTGAACGGCACCAGGATGGACCGGAACACCAGGATCAGCAGCACGAAGGCGGCACCGGCCACGATCGCCAGGTAGGGCACGATCTTGCCGAGCAGCACGTGGTCCATATCGGCGTAAATCGCTGTGGTGCCGGTGATTCCGTACTCGAGGCCGTACCGCTCGGTCAACTCGCCTTCGGCGGCGCGGGCGTCGCGCACCAGGTCCTTGGTGGCCTGGTTGTTCGGCCCCGATCTCGGGACGCCGTTGAGCATGACGCCGAGTTTGTTCGGACTGAACTGCGGCGTGGTGACGTAATCCATCTCCGGGAACGCGGCGAGCCGGTCTCGCAGCGCGGTAACTGCCGCTGCGCGTTCACCTTCCGGCACGTTCGCCAGGTCGGCGGCCACGGTCAGGATGCCGTTGCGGCCTTCGCCGAAGCCCGCGGTCCGGATGTCGTAGGCCTGTCGGACGGTGGAGTCGGTCGGGAGGCTGTCCTCGCCCGGCAGACCCAGCTGCAGGTTGAGGGCCGGAGTCGCCAGTGCGGCAAGGGCAATCACGGCCAAGGCCAGCGCGACCCATGGTCGCTTACCGATGAGGCGGCCCACCCGCATGCCATTGGTGACGGACGTGTCGTCTTCCGGGTCGTGCTTGGCGACCAGCGGGAGCTTCGGCTTGAACAGGAAACGGCCGAACGCACCGAGCACTGCGGGCATCAGCGTGATGGCCGTGAGCACGGCGAAGAAGGCCGCGACCGCGCCACCCAGACCCATGAAGGTCAGGAAGTTCACTCCGACGATGCTCAGCGCAGTCAAAGCGACGATGACGGTGAGTCCGGCGAACACCACCGCCGATCCGGCGGTGCCGACCGAAATGCCCGCAGCCTCTTCGGGACTGTCCGCAACCCGAAGTTCGTGCTTGTAGCGGGAGACGATGAACAGTGCGTAATCGATGGACAGCGCGATCCCGATCATCGACGCCAGGAACGTCGTGAAGCTCGGGACCTCGATGATCGAAGTGCTCAGCGAGATCGTCAACATGGCGGCGCTCAGGCCGACGATCGCGGTGATGATCGGCACGAAGGCGGCCATGATCGCGCCGAAGGCGATCACCATGACCACCAGCGCCACGCCCATGCCGATCATCTCGGCGTGGCCGCTCGGCTGCTCCTGTTTCTGTGCGATGGCCCCGCCGAGTTCGACGGTCAGGCCCTGCGCGCGGGCGGGCGCGGCCACGTCGTAGGCGGCATGGCGTTCTTCGTCGGTGATGTCCATCGCCGAGGCGATATCGAACGGCACCGACAGCACGGCGACAGTGGCCGGGGCGTCCTTGCTCAGCACATTGAGCGGCGCGCCGGAGCACACGGCCGGGTCGGCGTCGGCCAGGCAGCCCATCGCCTTGGTTACCTCGACCGGATTCTTCAGTGCCGCAGCGTCTTTCGCGCTGACAAGCTGATGCTTTCCGTCGTCGACCGACAGCGCCTTCAGGTCGGCGATCAGCGCATCGATAGCGGCACTGTTGTTCTGGTCGGTCAGCTTCGTACCGTCGGGCGCCTTGATGACGTACGCACCACTGACCGCATCGATGCCGAACTGCTCGGACATCCCCGGGAACTGCTTGTCCAGGATTTGAGTGGCACGTTCCGACGGCAGCGCCGGCATGCTGAACTCATTGCTCATCGGTTTGCTGAGCAGGCTACCCGCGATGCCGAGCAGGCCGAGGAGCACGAGCCACACCGGCAACACGATCCATTTGCGACGGAACGCGAACTTGCCCCACCGATACAGGTATACGGACACGAATAGGTTCTCCTAGAGGTAACCGGATTGTGCTGATTTCAGGGCCCGTGTACAGCACCTTCGCGGCCCGCGTTGCCTGCGAACATCTCCCTCGCCCGGCCGCTGTCTACCTACCGCACGGTAGGGGTGCGGATCGATAGGAGGACGTAAACGGAGGAGCAACCTCTAGTTGCGAGATGCTACCGCACGATCAATCGACACCGCCCGCGCCCCGGCCCCGAGCACGCCAACTTCCGCTCCGCAGCTGAGAATCCCGCCTCGGCGGTGGCATCTCGGCAGCCCACTTGGCAAACGGAGCGCCGTTCCGTATATTCGTTAACGGAACGGCGTTCCGCTTATTCGAAACGAACAAGCCGTGTCACCTTCAGGAGGAACTCTCATGCAGTACCGCACCTTGGGCCGCACCGGCGTGCAGGTCAGCACCCTCGCGCTCGGCGCGATGAACTTCGGCAAGGTCGGGCGGACCACCCAGGACGACGCGACCGCCCTCGTCGATACCGCCCTCGAGGCCGGGATCAACCTCATCGATACCGCCGACGCCTACAGTGCCGGCGAGTCGGAGGAGATGGTCGGCAAGGCCATCGCGGGCCGACGGGACGACATCGTGCTGGCGACGAAGGCGTATCTGCCGATGGGTGAGGAACGCAACCATCGGGGCAGCTCGCGCCGTTGGTTGATCACCGAGTTGGACAACAGCCTGCGCCGACTGGACGTCGACCATGTCGATCTCTACCAGATCCACCGGTGGGACCCGAACACCAGCGACGAGGAGACGCTCTCGGCGCTCACCGACCTGCAGCGCGCGGGCAAGATTCGCTACTTCGGATCCTCGACCTTCCCCGCGTATCGGATCGTGCAGGCCCAGTGGGCCGCCAGGGCACACCACCTGAGCCGTTACGTCACCGAACAACCCAGTTACTCGATCCTGCAGCGCGGCATCGAATCTCACGTACTGCCCGTGACCGAGCAGTACGGACTCGGTGTGCTGGTGTGGAGCCCGCTGGCCTCGGGCTGGCTGTCGGGCGCGATTCGAGCGGGCCGCGAAATCGCCACCAGCCGTTCGACATTCATGCCACAACGCTTCGACACCACGGTCCCCGCCAACCGGGCCAAACTCGATGCCGTGGAGCAGCTCGCCAAGGTCGCCGACGAGGCCGGCCTGACGATGATCCAACTCGCACTCGGCTTCGTGACCGCACACCCGGCGGTGACCAGCGCGCTCATCGGCCCCCGCACCATCGACCACCTGAACTCGCAACTCGCGGCCGCGGACACCGTCCTCTCCGCCGACATCCTCGACGCGATCGACACGATCGTCACTCCCGGTCTCGACCTAGCCGCAGACGAGAAGAACGACACACCACCCGCCCTGCTCGATCCCACACTGCGTCGACGCTGATTCCTCGCATGTCCTGAGCGACACGTGCGACAGGCATCGACCCGGCTGTTGTATTGCCCTGATCGGCGGTGCAACGATGGGTCGAAGCCTGCTCTCTCGCATTGCATTTGACGCACAGTCAAGCCACGGCTCGAGCAGGCGTAAGGCGCTGAACCCGCCTCGCACGTAGCTAACCGGTGGCCATGCTGGGTTCCGGCGGAATCCAGCGGTTCGCGCGTGACGCCACTGAAGAGATGCCGAAGTCGGACTTGAGTTCTTCCGGGACGGCGTACTGCATGACGCGGCCTCGGGTGAGTGAGCTGAGTTCGAACAACGCGGTGAGGTGGCCGAGGCGATCCAGCGCCCACTCCCCCAAAGGCGAACTGTCCTCGATGGTTTCGAGGACGCCGAGCAGCGCGGGCACGGCCTTGATCGCGGTGTCCCATGCGGTGCGCGGCACGTCGAGCCAGTCGGCGCAGGTGTCGCCGATCAAGTAGCGAATGAGGGCGGAGACCACCGGGTCGAGGAGGCTGCCTGGCACGACCTCCTCGTAGAGGTCGATGAGTTGGCGAGTGAGTTTTACGCCCTCCGCGCTCGGACCCATATGCCGGAGCAGGTAGAGGTCGAGGAATTCTCGTGCCGACTCAACGTCTTTCGGCGCATGCTCCTGATCGACGCCGAGCATCGCACCCACCACTCGCCATGCGTAGAAGTAAGCCTCGGCACCGTCCACGCTCATGTGGATGTTCAACCGGTGCAGGCTGTCCAGCACCAGCATGGAGAACAGCATCTGACCGCCGATCATGTCCTCCTGACAGATCGGCGTGCCCCATTGCGCTGTGTCCCAGCGGTTTTCCCGGGCCAGGTGGTGGCGAATCGCGGCGTGCAACAGCCGTACCTTCTGCACCGCGGGGACGAAACGGCTACCGGCTTCGAAGGCGTCGGGCTGCATAAGATAGACGGTGAACTGTCCGGTCTCGGCCATCCGTTTGGACGGATACTCCAGAGAATGGGTGGCCGACAACAGTTTTGCCACCTGTGGGACGACGTAACACGCGGGCATCGAGGCGAAGGACAGCGCGGTGGAGATGTGCACGTTGTTGTCGATGAAGAACAGCCTGGCCTTCTCCATCTCGTCCCAGTCCACCCAGGCGGGCGGCGCGGCGGTCGAGTGCAGATACTCGCGGGCGACCTCGGGCAGGTCGTCGGGCAGCGGTGAACCGGCGGTGGAGACATAGCGCATCAGGGTGTTGAACTTGCCCACCTCCCCGCGCTCGAAAAGGGTGGCCACGGTGGCGTCGGCGAGTTCATCACCGTGCAGTCGCAGCGCGTCCATCGACTCTCGCGTGTAGGTCATCGAAACTCCTTGCGTCGGTGGCGAATCAGTAGCGGCGCGTGGTTGCCGCGTTGGCCAGCTCGGTCAGCGCGCGGGCGGCGGGCGCGGGCACATCGGCCAGGGCGTGCGTGGCCTCCTCGACTCGGGCGGTGATCATCTCCTCGATTCGAGCGGGTGCGCCGACCTTGGTCATCAGGTCGCGCAGTTCGCAGAGATCGACGTCGTCGGGATCGTCGAGGTCCAGCAACCGGGTAAGTCGTTCGCGCTGCGGATCATCGACGGCGTGCCAGGTTTCGGCGAGCAGGGCGGTGGGGCGGCGGGCGCGTAGATCGTCGAGATTCGCCTTGCCGGTACGGGTTTGGTCACCGAAGAGTCCGAGCAGATCATCGCGCAGCTGGAACGCCTCACCCAGCGGTAATCCATACGCAGAGAACGCCTTCCGCAGCCGACCATCCGCGCCGCCCAACGCACCGCCGATGAGCAAGGGCTGTTCGACGGTGTATTTGGCGGTCTTGTACCGCACCACCTTGAGCGACTCGGTGACATCGGGAATCGCACCGGTGCACAGGATTTCGAGGCATTCACCGGCGATCAGCTCGCGCGCAAGCACCGCCCACAGCGGGCGCGCCCGCGATAGATACGCCGCAGGCAAACCACAGGTCACGAACAACTGGCCCGCCAACGCCATCAGCAGATCCCCCACCAGCATGGCGAGGGCTTTTCCGGTCTGCTCGAACGCTGGTGCGCGATGCCGCGGCGCGTGCAGGGCTGTTTGCGCGGTGGGCAATCCGTGCCGGAGCGGGCTGTCATCGATGATGTCGTCGTGCACACTGGCCGCCGCGTGCACCAATTCCAGAGCCGCAGCGGCCCGCACGAAGGCATCACTGTCCGGTTGCCCCGCCGCGCGCCAACCCCAGTAACAGAACGCCGCCCGCAACCGCTTCCCATGCCCACTCGCCATTACGAGCTGATCAGCCACCGGACGTAGTCGCGGATCGATATCGAGCAGTTGGTCGCGTTCCTGTCCGACGAACTCCTCGAGAATGTCGTCGACGCGAGCCTTGAAAGCGCAGGCGTCGTACCTATCAGTCCGCACCGGAACCGTTTTCGCGCGCGACGACCTGCTGCGCGAGGATCTCCAGGTGAGCGGGCGGCACCAGCGCATTCCGATCCAACGCCAACCGCCCTCGCGCCTTGAGATCACTCTCGGCGGCACCGGCCAATCCAGGCAGATCCGAACGCCGCAGTAACCCGAGCGCTTTACCCACGACCGGACCGACCCGACTGAGCGCCAGATCCGCCAACCCGGCCGCTAGCAGTACCGCATCCGCACCCCGGGGTCCCCGCTGATTCGACCTCTGCGACATGCGATCACGCTCCTGTCCCCACCGATCGACACTCGACGCCGCAACCCGGCAACGCTGGACAGGCTGGCACCGCCAGTGTCTCAGCGCCCCCTCACGGACGCGCCGAAAACTCAGAGGACAACCAGTTGTCCGCCGAATGCCTGCCGCTCGCACCGTCTTCCGGCAACGTCGTCGCGCTGCAAGACGATCCGGGTTCCGCTCACCCATGTGGTCTGGCGAGGTGGTGATCGAATCCGGTAGCCTCGAGGACGAGGACGCGCGAAGACTTATTCCGGTACGGGTTAGTCCGGAAGATTCGCCCAGCATCTCGCTGCCGCCGTGGGCGGCGCGCGAGAACCTGTGCGTCCCTTTCAGTCGAGACGTCTGTGAAGGGGCTGTGCTGTGTCAAATAGTGCCGTGTCGAAAAACGCTGTGCCGGAGTGGTTGCGGCCGGAGGACGGCGTTCTCGTGGTCGGGGCGGGGATCGGCGGACTGTGCCTCGCCCAGGGGCTGCAGCGCGCTGGAATCCCTTGTGCCGTCTACGAACGGGATGAGTCGCCGGAGTCGCGGCTGCAGGGGTACCGGCTGCACATCGACGGGACGGGCATCCACGCGTTGCGAGAGGTGTTGCCAGACGAGCTGTATGCGCGGTTCGAGGCCACGTCGTTGCGGCCGCGGCCGACAGTGCCGCGCTATGACGACCAGCTCGCGTTGCAGTCCGTGACGGAGTTCCCCGAGCCTGGGGTGAACGTCAATCGCATGACGTTGCGGCACATCCTGCTGAGCGGGCTCGACGGTGTCCGCTTCGGGAAGCGGCTCACCCGCTACGAAAGCGACGCCGACGGGGTCACGGCGTACTTCGCCGACGGCACCACGGCGCGCGGCGGTGTGCTCGTCGGTGCGGACGGGGTCAACTCGCCGGTCCGGCGCCAGTACCTGCCGCACGCGCGGATCGAGGACACCGGGCTGCGGCAGCTGTACGGCAAGATCCCGCTGCACGAGGCGACCCGACCGCTGTTCGACGACGAGATGCACGCTGTGTTCAGCATGATCCTCGGCCCCGGCCACACGATGGTAGGTGTGGCGCCGGTGGCACACCCGGAACCGTTCATGACCTGCTCGGTCGGCCTGCGACGGGAGGCGATCGGCCTGTCCGACGAGGAACTGGCCGGGCTCTCCGGCGAGCAGCTGCGCGAGCTTGCGCTCGCGCAGGTGGCCGGATGGCATCCGCGCGTGCGGGCGATGGTGTCGAGCTGGGCGCTGGAAACCGTGTTCCCCCTGGTGATCCGGACGAGCGTGCCGTTCGCGCCATGGGTTTCGACCCGAGTGACGTTGCTCGGCGACGCGATCCACGCGATGAGCCCGGCGGCCGGGGCCGGGGCGAACGCCGCGCTGCGAGACGGGGCCGCGCTGGCGTCCGCGCTGCGCGAAGGGCCGGACGCGGCTGTCGCCGAGGGCGCGATCACCGCGTACGAGGAGGCCATGCTCGCCCACGGGTTCGCTGCCGTGCGCGAGTCCGCCGCGAACGGGCGTCAGTTCCACGGGCAGGATCCGTTGCCTGTCTGAGGTCGGCCACGGTCCGCCTCCAGTGATGATCTCGGGCAGCAACATTGAGGTATCCGTTCGGGATTGGCCATGGCTTGGCCGGGTGCGTTGAATGTATAGTTGGCAGAAGCAACTAGTTACAGGCGCTAAGCAAGTTTGTAGGTGTGCAAGAAGGTGAATCGCGATGACCGCTGCCGGTGTCGATCCCACGGCCGCCGCCGTTGCGCTCGACGACGCCGATCGACTCGGCGCCCAACTGGTCCGGTTCGTACGACTGATCAACCGCACGAAAACGCAGCTGTCCGAACACGGGCCGGACGGCCTGGAGCGGCTCGCCTACGCGGTCCTGTTCTGCCTCGTGCACGACGGCCCGCAACGCACCGGCAAGCTCGCCGAGCAACTGCACTCGGAGATCTCCACGATCAGCAGGCAGACCAGAACCCTGGTGGAACACGGCCTTATCGAGCGCCGGGCCGATCCGATCGACGGCCGCGCGTGCGTGCTGGCGGCCACCGCGGAGGGCGTGCGGGTCTTCGAACGGAACCGCCGCCGCCGCAACCTCTGGATTGCCCGACTGCTGGCCGACTGGCCGATCGAGGAACGGTCCGCGCTGACCGACCTGCTCGACCGGCTCAATACCGCGATCGAAACCACCCCGCCCCGTATGACCGAACCACAATAGGTTTTGAAATATGACGAATCCGACCACCATGGCACCGCCGGACTCGAATGCCGGTGCGCGAGTAGCGCTCTCGCACCGACAGATCATGACGATCCTGTCCGGCCTGTTACTCGGCATGTTCTTGGCCGCACTGGATCAGAACATCGTGAGTGTGGCCATCGTGCGGATCGCCAACAGCCTGCACGGTTTCAACGAACAGGCCTGGGCCACCACGGCCTACCTCATCACCGCGACCATCAGCACCCCGCTGTACGGCAAACTCGCCGATATCTACGGACGAAAGCCGTTCTACCTCACCGCGATCGGCATCTTCGTGCTCGGCTCGACCGCGTGCACGTTCGCGACCTCGATGTACGAGCTCGCCGGATTCCGCGGCCTGCAAGGTCTCGGCGCGGGTGGCCTGATGTCGTTGGCGTTCACCATCATCGGCGATATCGTGCCGCCCCGCGAACGGGTGCGGTATCAGGGCTACTTCATGATGGTCTTCGGCACCGCGACGGTGCTCGGCCCGGTGCTCGGCGGCTGGTTGTCCAGCTATGACAGCCTCGGCGGGATCGACGGCTGGCGCTGGGTGTTCCTGGTCAACGTACCGATCGGCGCGATCGCACTGGCCGTGGTGTTCCGAGTGCTCAATGCGCCCCATCAGCGACAGAATCACCGGGTCGATTGGCTCGGCGCGGTGGCGCTGGCGATCTGTGTGGTGCCGCTGCTGATCGTCGCCGAGCAGGGACGCGGCTGGGGATGGGGCTCGAATCGCGCGATCATCTGCTACGCGATCGGGGCCGTCGGACTGCTGCTGTTCGTCTTCATCGAGTATCTGATGAAGGACGCGGCGCTGATTCCGTTGCGGCTGTTCAAGAGTTCGACGTTCAGCGTCACCATTGCCGGTGGCTTCATCGTCGGTGTCGCGATGTTCGGCGCGCTGTCCATGGTTCCGTTGTATTGGCAGGTGGTGCGCGGGTATTCGCCGACGAAGGCGGGTCTGCTGATGCTGCCGCTGGTGGCGGGCATCATGATCGGCTCACAGATCGCCGGGCGGGTCACCAAGATCACCGGCCGGTACAAGTTCCTGCCGGTGGTCGGCACCTTCGTCATCGCTTGCGGCGCAGCGCTGTACGCGCAGGTGCTGTTCGACAGTCCGGTGTGGCAGCCGCTGCTGTACAGCGGCATCATCGGGTTCGGTCTCGGTGGGTGTATGCAGACGCTGATCATCGCGGCGCAGAACGCGGGACCGCCCTCCGATATGGGGGTGTCCACCGCCTCGGCCACCTTCTTCCGACAGATGGGCGGCACGCTCGGCGTCGCGGTGTTCCTGACGATCATGTTCAACTTGTTGCCGCACAAGATCGTTGACGCCTTCGGCGGGCGGCTGCCACCGGGATTCGCGCCATCCCAGCTCGACAGCCTGCAGAGCAACACCAGTGGTATCGCCGCGCTGCCGGACGCGGTGAAGCAGCCGATTCTGATCGGCTTCACCGACTCGCTGCACGGGGTCTTCTACTCCGCTGCCGCGGTGGCGCTATTGGCCTGTGTGGTACTGCTTTTCATGAAGGAAATCCCGCTGCAGGATGCCGGGGCGCCGGCTCCTGAGCCCAGCGAGAAGGTCGCGGCGAGCGCCGACTCGTGGGACGAGGCACAGGTCTGGGAGGGCGCCGCCCAGGCGCTCAGCGAGCCCGAACCGGTGCTGGCCGGTGCGGTCGGGCGCAGCAACGGCAGCCGGGCACAGCTGAGTCCGGCGGCGGTCAGCCAACTGGCCGTGACGAATTCGGCCGCAGGGTTCTCCACTCGCGCAGGAGGAGGCGGTTCAATCGGCGGCAGCATCCGTCGCGAGGACGGCCGCGCGGTCGCCGGTGCGGCACTGACACTGATCGACCAACGCGGACACCAGGTTTCGCGCTCGACCGGCGGTTCCGACGGCGGCTACCGCATCGGCGCGCCCGCCACGGGCAGATATGTGCTGATCGTGTCGGCGGGCGGATTACAGCCCGCGGCGGTGAACGTGACCGTCGGCGAGCAGCCGCAGGCGCTGGACCTCACGCTGCTGGGATCCGGTGAACTGTCCGGCGTAGTGCGCACGGCCGGGCGCCACGAACCCATTTCCGGTGCGACCGTCACGCTCACCGATATGCGCGGCGAGGTCGTCGGCGCGGCAGTTACCGACACCGACGGCGCCTACCTCTGCCACGGCGTGCTATCGGGCACCTACACCCTGGTGGCGGCCGCCGAACGCATGCGGCCCAGCGCGATTACGCTCACCGTGCCCGACAGCGGCCTGCTGCAGCACGACATCGAGCTTTCGCCGATGTCGGTGCTGGCCGGGTCGGCCTCGGCCAACGGACGGGTGGTGCCGGACGCCTACGTCACGGTGCTCGACGCGGCCGGCGAACCGATCGCCGCTACCCGCACCGACGAGAACGGGCGGTACGTCCTGCGCGATCTACCCGAGGGGCAATACACGGTGGTCGCCCGCGGCTATCCGCCGGTGACCAGCCAGATCACCCTGGCCGGTGCCGAGATCACGCACGATGTGCGGTTCGGCTACGAGGAGGCGGTCAGCGTGACCACAGAGGACCCGGGCTTGTCGGAGACAGCGCGGCCATGAGCGGACTGACAGCGCGCATTCACACCGCGGACGGTTGGCCGGTACCGGATGCGGTTCTGACGGTGACCGATATGAGCGGCCGACAGGTCGCGCGGGCCGCGGCAGATGCCACCGGTACGGCACGCACCGAGCCGCTGCCCCCTGGCACGTACACCGCCGTCGTGACCGCCCCCGGCTTCCGACCGGTGGCGCAGATGGCCCGCGCCGCAGGCGACGGCTCGGGCCGCCTCGGCGAGATCACCATGGAACCGGAGGCGGGTGTGGTGGCCACCCCGCCGCCGGGACCATGGACCATCGATCCGGTGCACTCGACCGTGATCGTCACCGCACGTCACCTGGGCATCGCCAGTATCAAGGCCCGCTTCGCCGAGGTCAACGGCCGACTGAACATCGCCGAGACTTTCAGCGAGTCGACCGGTTTCGCCGAGATCAAGGCCGCGAGCATCGATACCGGCATCGGCATGCGCGACGACCATCTGCGCTCCCCCGACTTCCTCGACACCGAGCGATATCCGGTAATCAGCTTCACCGGCAACAGTTTCCGCCGCACCGGCGGCGACACCTGGGTAATGGCAGGCGAACTCACCCTGCACGGACAGGTCCACCCGATCGATCTCGATGTCACCTACGGCGGATGCGGCCCCGACCCCTGGGGCGGCGTGCGCGCCGCCTTCCACGCCGAAACACTGTTACACCGCAACGATTTCGCCATCGACTACAACGTCCTCGTTCGCGCGGGCGTCGCCGCCGTCGGCACCACCGTCAAGATCGACCTCGATATCGAAGTGGTGCAGGGCGAGCAGCTGCCGCAGATGTAACGAATTGGCTGATCGCTTGGGCACCAACACCTTTCGTCGGCATTGCCGATGAATGTGTCTCAGCCCTGGCGGGTCGGCCGGATGGTCAGGTCGCCGATTTCGACGTCGTCGGGTTGGTCGATCGCGAAGGCGATCGCGCGGGCCACCGCCGCGGGGTCGATACCGAAATCGGACATGCTCCGAGCCATCTGCTCGCGCACGGCGGGATCGTCGACGGCGTTGTCGATAAGTTCGGTACGGACGTAGCCGGGAGAAATCGACGTCGTCCGCAGCACCCCGTCGGTACTTTCTTGCCGCAGTCCCTCCAGAAGGGTGCGTACCGCATTCTTCGTTCCCGCGTACACCGCTTGGGCGGGAACGATCTTCAGGCCGGCGGTCGAGACGACGGTGACGAGGTGGCCACTGCCCTGACGGCGGAACACCGGCAGCGCCGCGGCGATCCCGTGCAGGATCCCCTTGACGTTCACGTCGACCATCGCCGACCAGTCCTCGATGTTCAAGTCCGCAACGGGGCTGATTTTGCTGATCCCCGCGTTGCCCACCAAGACGTCCAGGCTGCCGAAACGGTCGACGGCGGCGGTGACGAGCGACCGGAGGTCTTCGGGATCGGTGACGTCCACGCGCGTGGCGGCCGCTCGCCCACCGGCGGCTTCGATCTCGGCGACCAGTCGGTCCAGCCGGTCGGTGCGGCGGGCGCCGAGCACGACTACCGCGCCGAGTGCGGCGAGGTGACGGGCTGTCGCCGCGCCGATTCCGCTGCTGGCTCCGGTGATGGCAACGACCTTGCCCTGAATGGTCATGAGGATCCTCCAACTATAGTGGACACATGTCCGGTTACCCTGACGACCTTAGCGGACAAGTGTCCGCTTCTGTCAAGAGCGGCGGAACGCGGCGTGCGGACGCACAACGCAACCGCGAACTGATCCTGCGAGCGGCACGCGATCTCGTGCGCGAGCCGGGAGAACTGAAACTCAACGCGGTCGCGAAGGCCTGCGGTATCGGGCAGGGCACGCTGTACCGGCACTTTCCGACACGCGAGGATCTGCTCGCCGAGGTGTATCGCCATGAGGTGGAAGAGGTGGTCGCCGCGGCGCCGCGCCTGCTGGCAGCGCACCAGCCGCTGGATGCGTTGGCAGCGTGGTTCGACCGGGTCGCCGCCTACGCCCGGGTCAAGCGCGACGTGTTCGCCGCCTTCGAGGCAGCGACCTGGCACGACCTTGCCGCCCATAGCCTCGGCCCGATCGGTGCAGCGGTGGAATTGCTGCTGGCCGCGGGCCGCTCGGACGGCAGCGTCCGGGCCGACGCCGAAGCCCGTGACGTCATCGTGCTCATCAGCTGGTTGTCGCGACTGGACGACGCCGAACTCGACGCACGAGGGCCGCGATTGCTGTCGATCCTCATCGACGGCCTCCGCGCGCGCCACCCCTGAGGCGAATACGCCGGGGGCACAACAATTGTCGCCGGAATCTAGTGCGTCTGGTTCGCGGCGATCGATTCCTGGAAGTCGACGAGTGTTTCGCCGTGCGTCTGCGCCCACTCGGTCAGCATCGCTATCGGCTCCTGGAGGGTCCGGCCGAGCGGGGTCAGGCTGTATTCCACCCGTGGGGGCGCTTCGGCGTAACGCTGTCGTTCGATGAGGCCGTTGCTCTGCAGTCGGCGCAGGGTCTGGGTCAGCACCTTCCGGGAGATCCCGCCGGACAGGGCGACGAGTTCGCTGTGCCGCCTGGGGCCGTCTTTGAGCGCGTACAGGGTGACTACGGACCACTTGTTCGCGACGATCTCGATGGCAGTGCGCGCAGGGCAGTCCGACATGAACATGGTTCCGGCAGCAGAGCTCACAGTCCGAAGGTTACCAAAGGGTACCTATCGGATCTTTAGCGTTTCCATCATGCACATCGCAGCTCTTATCCTGTCCGTCCTGCTCGCTCTCGCGATGCTCCAGTCCGGAGCGATGAAGTTCGTGCGCCCAGCATGGATACGTCAATTCGCGGAAGCGGTCCACCTCACCACCTCCCAGCTCACCGTGCTCGGGAGCCTGCAGATCGCCGCGACGGTCGGTCTCATCGGGGGCATCTGGTTCCCGACCGTCGCGATCGCCGCCGCGATCGGGCTGGTGCTCTACTTCAGTGGCGCGATCGTTGCGCACGTCCGCAGCGGCGACCGGAACATGCTGGGAGCCTTGGTCTTCCTTGCGTTCTCGATCGCGACGTCAGTCGTGCTCGTACTTGATGTCCTCGGTCCGTGAGGGCCGAGTGATCTTTTGATGATCATCGATCCGCGTGAATATGACATCGAGGTCGTAGCGTCCCTCCGGTGAGGAAGATCGTCGCTGCCATCGTAATCGGGCTGTCCGGTGCGGCCGCCGTGTCGTCGTGTTCGTCCGCGGGCCGCTCCGAGCAGGTTTTCTCGGATGAAGAGAAGGCGATGCTCGCCGAACGCGAGACCATGCGCCCGATGGATCCGTGCGGCTATTTCGACGACGCGGCGATACAACGGATCGGCACGCCCGACGACATCAAGCTCAACAACACGTTCTACGCCTGCTGGGTAACCTTCACGCCCGCACACCCGGCGGATCCGGCCCGGATCATGGTCGACATGGATGGGCCTACCGAGGCCTATCGACGGCAGTCTGAAACGCAGCCCCTCACGCCGCACCAGGTCGGCGACACCACGGTATGGACCTTCACCCGCCAGGAGGGCGCTTGCACGGCGAACGTCCCGGTCAATGACCGCCGGAGCATCGAGATCGACGCGTTCGCCGGCGCTGGGCGCGCAGACCAACCGCAAGACCAATGCGCCGCAGCGCTGGACCTCGCCACCGCGATCGTCCCGCATCGGCTCGAACGCCCGCTACGCGCGAATTCCCCACGCACCCAGCGGAACTCACGACTTGCCGCCCTCGACCCATGCAAGGCGCTCGACACGATCGGGAAAAGACACGACCCGCACCAGTACGTCAATACCAACCCCTGGCACTGCGCCTTCAGACTCGACAGTGACGACGAGTCGAGCCTGCAGAACATCTCGCTCGAGTTCACCGTGCCGTTGGGGATGTGGAACGCTACGGTCACCGACATCACGATCAGCGGATTTCGAGCCCGCCAGTACTACCTTCCCAAGGCAGCCTCCATTCTCAAGCGGGACGACTGCCAGATCGTGATCGAGACGCCGGTCGACGGCCGGATCGGACACCCCGAGTTCATCGACATCACCACCGGCGATTGCGCTATCGGTCGCGCCACCGGCGAAGAACTTGTTCGGCTCTTCGATCAGCTCCCGCGCTGACTACCCCGAACGACAGGCGTCGCGCCGCGGTGTCGGCGTCACTGCGTCAGCATGGGTATCGGGCTCGGCTCGGCCACGGTCACGAGGACAACGACATCCGCATAGCGTGCGCCGCCGTGGCCGAGGCGATGAGCGAAGCGCGCCACGGGAATTCGCCACCGGTACTTCGCGGCGATCTCCGACTCGACATGCGGCAGTAGCGTGCCCGCGGTCACCAACTGGGCTTGGCCTTGCCGCTGGTGCGAGCCGAGCGCGGGACTGCCGCGCCGGTCACCGGGCTGAACGACCACCCGGCCGTCGCGCGCCAACTCTTCGGCTTCTGCGGATTGCGACGACACGCGGAAAGCGAGCTGGGTGTCGCCGATCGGAATGACCAGTCGCGGCACCGTGGTCAGCTGTCGCGGACCGCTGATCCTGGTCACCAGAACGGTTTTGGCGTCGCGCCAGACGGTAGCAGCAGTCGGACTCGCACCGCTGCGCGCTGATTGGAGCCGAGCAGCGGGACGCGCTACCTGATTGTCGATGGTGAGATCGACGAGGGTATCTGTCATCGCGTTCGTTCCTTTCCCCTGAGGAATCCATCGATCGATCGGTATCGGGTTCCCGGCGACGCAGGCGGGTCCTTATCCATCGGCCATACCCCGCCATCACACTCTCAATCACGTTTCACCGCCGGCTCATTCGTGAGGCAGGATTGTCACCGTGGTAGAAATCAGCCTCCTGACCGAATCCGACCGTGCCAGTTGGGAATTGCTGGCACGCGGTAAAGATGGCTACTTCGCCGTCGAACGAAGCGACGCCGACTACGAACGTGCGTGGCGACGCCTGCTCGACGATGACCAGATACGCGGGATCGCCGCCCGGTTGGACGGCAAGATGGTCGCGATCGCGCACTACCTGTTCCACGCCAGCATCTGGTATCGAGGGAAATGCTATTTGGCGGACTTGTTCGTCGACGAGGAAGTCCGGCGGCGAGGCGTAGCGACGGCAGTGATCGAGTGGGTGGCACAGGACGCCGTAGAGCACGGCTTCCCCGGCCTCTACTGGAACACCCTGGAGGACGCCCCAGCCCGCGCCCTGTACGACAACTTGGGCAAATTTCACCAGGGACTCATCCACTACACGTACGGTCGCGCCGAGTGAGTGACCGCACTCCACCCCTATGGTGGAGGTTGACCACCGTTGCGATTGCCGTTGCGACAGTTGCCCTTTGCCTCGCTCAGTTGTGGGGCGCGATGTCGATCGAGTCGCTCCGCTACGCGCTCTACACGTTGATGTTGTTCTCGGCCGTCGGCCTGGCCTGCCTGGCGACCGGCGTGGCCGGTGCATTGCTCTATCGCACCTGGCGACTGAGCCTCATCGCTCCGGTGGCGGCGATACTGACCTTTGCCGTGGGGTGCACCGGGATACCGGGCGAAGTCGGCTGGGCTCTGTCGAAAGATGCGTTCGAGCAAGCAGCAGCCACGTGTGCCCACACGAAAGAAACCAGACTCGGCATCATTCGTGTCACCACGATCACCAAACGTGATGGAGGGTGCTGGCTCTACACCCACGGCGGCCTGATCGACTCGACGGGGTTCGCCTACTTCCCGGACCGCACCCCGGTCAGCAGCAGTCCCAAGACCAGCTACACACACCTCGATGGCCCCTGGTATCGCTTCTATGGCGGCTTCTGAGCACGCCCCCTACCTCGTTGGCAGGCCGAAAAGTGTGGCTAGCTCGGCGGAGTCGCCTGTGTGGCCGGTGGCTCCACGGGAGCCCATTGCCGGCGTTCGGTATCCCAGCCCAAAATTTTCCCCTGCAGCCTTGGTTCGGTGGGGTCGAGATCGAGCAGTGCCAGGCGCGCTTCGTCCGGAAGGTCGGCGGTGACCAGCCCGACTTGCGAACCCGCGGTCACCAAGGACCGCCATGCAGCTCCCGCATCGGCTACGTTCGTACCAGCGCATATGTTGAATCCGACCCGCGGTGGACAATGTCCGACGCCACCGACCGGACCCGAAGACGGAGGAATTGACCATGCCTTATGCCGTGGACTTCGACACCGTATCGACCGTCGGCCTGGAGTCGTCGCCGGTCGCGGACGCACTCGCCGGCCTGCGGGCGAACGAGGCCCGGTACTTCAAGAACAAGTATGGCCACGTGTTCACGGTCGAGCCCGCGAGCGACGCCACGTCGACGATCGACTGGGTGCATCGGATCCTCGAGGAGGAACGCGGCATCGTCATCGCCGCTCCCCCGCTCGAAGCGACCGCATTCCAGGTCGAGAACATTCGGATCGCCTACGTCTTCTACAAGGACGGTCTATCGATCAACGTGATGTACACCGTCGACGACTCCGGGAAACGGGCGGTCGGGTTCAAACTCTCCGACGGGATGGAAGTCCCCGCCGAACTCGCGTCGTTCAAATTCGCTCGCCAGAAGTCGAAGCTGGCCGGAACCATCCGCGGCTCCTACTTCGTCATCAAGAACGAGTACTGATTCGGTCAATTGCCGACCAGGTGGAGGGATGGTAGCCGTGGCGGAGTCGGTTCTCGGCCGTGCGGTAGAAGAGATTTGCGCGGAATTGCGTGCCCCTCGAAGAGGACCTACCTTGCGACGCAGCCCACGCCGCTGTGACTGAGTTCGAGCAGTAATTCGCTGAGTTCGGTGGGCATGGTGATCATGCAGTCGTGGCCGGTCGGCAATTCCCATATTTGGGCCGGCGAACCGTTGGGCTGGACGGCGGGGACGGGGCGGCGGGTGATGCCTGGTGGCGTCGCGCCGACGCAATGGATGTGGGTGCGTGGGATCGCGTTGGTGGCGGGGTTGTCCAGGCGGGCCGGTTGTTGGAGGCAGCGGACGGGCTGGTCGGAGAGGATGGTGCGTAGCCAGGCTATGTCCGCCGGGTCGGTCACGCCGAACAGGCCGAAGGGCGGCGGACTTTCGGGGAGGGGCGGGATGCGCCAGCTGGTGCCGGAATTCGCGGCGAGGTCGATCAGGTGTTGGCTGATGGGTTGGACGTCGACCGCGGTTTCCCCGTCTACCGGCACCATCGCATCGAGGTAGACCAGGTGTCCGATCCGGTCCGGAATCTGGTTGGCCACTGACGAAATGACCAGTCCGGCATAGCTATGGCCCACCAGGACCACCTCATTGAGGTCCTCCTCGTTGATCAGCGTGACGATGTCGTCGACGTGCGTGTCCAGCCCCACCTCGGGGCTGAGCAGATGCGCCTTGTCGCCGTAGCCGGTCAGCGAGGGCGCGAGCACTCGGTGTCCTTTCGACTCCAGCAGCGGCACCACCCGCTCCCAGCAGCGTCCACTGTGCCAAGCACCGTGTACCAGCAGAAATGTCGACATGGTTGCCACGATCTTCCTGTTCGAGGCGCGGCGGGCGCGCGAAACCTATAGTTACTCTTCGTAACTCGATACTGTTCAAGAACTACAATTCATCATTCGCCCTACGCGGGCAATAAGGCACATTTCGGTGCTCGGGTTCCTTGGAGGTAACCATGACCACGACCGACAGCGAGCCGGACAACGCATGCCGGGCCCGGGTGGTGCTCGGCATCGTCGGGGACAAGTGGTCGTTGCTGGTCGTGCGCAATCTCCGGCACGGGCCGCGCCGCTTCACCGAACTCAAGCGCGACACCGACGGCATCAGTCAGCGCATGCTCACCGTCACCCTGCGCAGCCTGGAACGCGACGGGATCCTGACCCGCACGGTGCACAACGTGATGCCGCCGCACGTCAGCTACGAGCTGACCCCGATGGGCAAGACTCTGCGCGAAGCCACCGCTCCCCTATTGGATTGGAGCATCACCCATCTCGCACATATCGACGCCGCTCGCGCCGAATACGACGGGCGAGCCACGACCTCACCCGCCTAGAACCGGGCGATGCTGTCCGACGGCAGTTCAGCTATGAAGCATAGGGAGCGCACACCCGGACTATCGTGGCGCCAGCGGGCAGGTGAGCGTGAAGACCTGATCGATTAGGTTGATGGCGGCGGTGTCAGTTGCGGTCAGGGTGGGGCGCAGTATCGGGGGCCACAAGACGGCGAATGTGGTACTACCCGTGAACTTTTGGGTGGCCAGCCAACCGAGCACCAAAGGGTTCTAACACCAGGGGGAGACACCAGTGAGCTCGACGACCCGAGACGACGAATACGACCCGGACATCTCGAGCACTCCACCGGTGGTGCAACCGTCTCGCCGCACGGGCGGCATGTTCGCCGCACTCACCGTCCGCAACTACCGCTACTACTTCGCCGGACAGGTGGTTTCCAATACCGGTACCTGGATGCAACGCATCGCCCAGGATTGGCTCGTACTCAGTCTGACCGGCAGTTCCTTCGCTGTCGGGATCACCATCGCCATGCAGTTCTTGCCCGTACTAGTGTTCGGCCTCTACGGCGGAGTGATCGCGGATCGCTTCGGTAAACGACGGTTGCTGATGCTCACCCAGAGCGCCATGGGTGTACTCGCCGCTGTGCTCGCGATCCTGACACTCACCGGGTCGGTGCATGTCTGGCACGTCTACCTGCTGGCGTTCCTGCTCGGGCTGGTCACCGCAGTGGACAGCCCCACCCGGCAGACGTTCGTCGCCGAAATGGTCGGCCAAGAACAACTGCGCAATGCGGTCAGCCTCAACGCGGCGAACTTCGAGACCGCGTCGATGACCGGGCCTGCGGTGGCCGGTGCGGTCATCGCGGCGGTGGGTACCGGGTGGGCGTTCGCGATCAACGCTGTCTCCTTCATCGCGGTGGTCGGCGGATTGGTGCTGATGCGGCCCGAACAGCTGCGGCCGGTGCCGCGGTTGGCACGCGAAAAGGGACAGCTGCGTGCGGGTTTGCACTACGTAGCTGCTCGGCCAGAGCTGATCGGACCGCTCGTGCTGGTGGGGTTCGTCTGCACCTTCGGATACAACTTCCCGACCGTGCTATCGGGTTTCGCGTACCAGGTCTTCCATATCGACGCCGCGCGCTATGGGCTGCTCAATACAGCGCTGGCGGTAGGGGCATTGGTGGGTGCGCTGCTGGCCTCGCGGCGGCCGCGGGTGCGAATGCGCCTGCTGGTCGGTACCGCCTTCGGCTTCGGTGTCCTCGAGGCCGTGACGGCTTTCGCCCCGCGCTACTGGCTGTTCGCGGCGATGCTGACAGTCGTGGGCCTGCTCGGGCTCACCTTCCTCACGTCGAGCAATGCCACGATCCAGTTGGCCACCGAACCGACGATGCGGGGCCGTGTGATGTCGCTGCACATGATCGTCTTCATCGGCGGAACTCCAATCGGCGCACCGACCATCGGCTGGGTCACCGAAGCGTGGGGCCCGCGAATCGGCCTGCTCACCTGCGGCGCGATATCCGCATGCGCAGCCGCCGCAGTCGGCTGGATCATCGTTCGCACCAACGGTTTACGCGTGCGAGTGACCCGCAGCGGTCTAACCGTCGCGCCCTGTCGGAATCAGGCGGCGTCTTCCGCACGAGCCTGACCCCGCGCCCTGGTGCGGGGCGTGCTCCGCGACGGCCCAACTATCCCCGCCTCAATCCGCATGGAGCACAGATGACGGCGACGGCCTCGCTGCGCGCACCATGTTCCAGGACCGCTCGACCTGCGCGCTAGGGTATTTCGGCAACACGAACGAATGAAGCAAACCGCCTCATTCCATGCCGCGACCGCGACCGGCGCAGCCGTACCTGCGGGAGAGTGCCGCCCTGCGTCGCCTCCGCAAGGCCCGACCCGACCTTCGCCCGCGTTGGAGGGTTTCTTACCCGTCGACGTCCTCTTCTTCGATGCGCTGACGAATTCCGCTGACACTCTGGTCTTTTGGAATCCGTTGCGGCCAACACACGATGACGGCGTACACCAGTACGCACACACCGGGTACCGCGAGCAGCATCAGCAAGATGACCCACCCGTCGGTCATGTGCACTCCCGCGCCCACAACTGCCAGTTCCGGTGCCAGGGGGAATCGTCATGAGCAGCATCGGGGTTCGGTTTGAACGGTTTGCCTGGAATGCCGTACGCGTCGACGGCGGCCCATGTGCCGTCGTCGTATCGCAGCCAGCCGCCCGGTGGGCTATCGGGGAGCTCGATGGTCCGACTGCGGGGAAATACGGGGTGCCGCATCGCCGCTCACCTCCCGCCGCGGTGCGGGAGAACATCGCGGTATCGGGGAGCGCTGATCACCGCGCGACCGAGAGCGGTGATTCTCCAGTTCGCCGGGCTCCTGCGCGAGCTGCGCACCCAGCCCGTGTACACATGTGCGTTCAATGCGGCGTGCACCGTCGACGCTGCCAACCCGGTTTTCATGGCCACCTGCCGCACGGTTCGCGTCTGCGCGGATTCCAGGACGGCCAATGCGGACAGCGCCGCGAGCTGTGTTCGGGAGAGCGACATCGTGGCCCCTTGTCGTCGTTGTCGAGTGGCACCCGACGCTGGGGGCTTACGCCACCAGCCAACGGCTCGCTGCGGTCGGTGTGCCGAGGAGAACGGCATCGTCCCGGCGACGGGGCCGCCCCTAGCGTCTGCCGAATGCCCTGGTCGCGGCGATGACAGAACGGGCGTCAATCCACTCACATATAGGGCGACATTTAGGCGTCCAAACGTTACGGTGTTGGATATGTCGACACCGAATACGGCCTTGCGCGCCGCGCGGAACGCGCGCCTTATGAGCCAAGATGACCTTGCTCGCGCACTCCGTGAAGTCGGATGCGCCAGTGCCACTAAACGCCTCGTACAACGCTGGGAATCCGGATATACGGCCAACCCCAGACCTTCGCACGCACGCGCCCTGGAGAGGGTAATGGGCCTACCTATCGAGTCGCTCGGCTTCGGCGCAGTGATGGCGGGCCGAAGCCTGTCGGACAGCGACAACGCGGGTCACGAGGTCGAATCGGAGATCGGAGATGTTCCGCGCGAACATCATCCAGGAACCGGTATGCCGCAACAGCATTCGGGAGTCCATGGCGGAATCTGGTTGTCGCGGTACGAGTTCTACAGCTCGGGGCGTGCGGAGACCTTCACGTCATCGCATTACGTGATACTCCTGCAACACAGGGACCGGCTGACGATCCGGAGCCTGCCCGGCTCGGCCCGTTCGTCCCTCGAACTGGACATGACCGTGGACGGCCACGTGGCAACGGGTACATGGAGCGAGCGGACGGCATCGGACGGTTACTACCATGGTGCGCGATACCACGGGGCGATTCAGCTACTCATCGAACTCACCGGTACCCGTATGGCAGGGAAGTGGGTCGGCTTCGGCAAGAACTTCGACGTGAATGTCGGCCCGTGGGAACTGATCTTGCAAGACCGGTCGACATCCAAGGCCGCCATCGAGGCATTCGACCGGCCAGTTCCCTGACGATTCAGCCCCTTCGCCCGAAGGAAGGAATCCGCCGACACGTTCGGATTCTTACGTATGACGGCGGTCACTCATGAAGGTCGTTCCGCCCTCTCGACGTTCGAGTCGTGGGAAACAGGTTTCCAAGTGGAAACTCGTTGATGTATGGTCACCTCATGCACGACGCTCAGACACCACAGCAGGCGCTGGACATCGCGGCGGCTACCACTCGACAGGCGCATGAGGCCGCCGCTTTGCCCAGTTGGGGACCGTTCGCGGCCGGTGCGTTCGCCGGACTGTTTGTCACGCTGTTCGGCTTGGCGAAGGTATTCGGATTCGACAACCCGGTCGCCTGGGCTGCCACCGCCGGCGCAATCGCCTCGTACGGGGTGTATTTCGCGATTTCGCGGTGGCTGCGCCGAGTTCGGTTCGCGCGCGGCCTCATTCCCGCCCCGCTGGCAGAGTGGAAGTTCATGGTAGTGCTGCTCCTGGTGCTGCTCATTCCGGACTTCGGCCTCGAAAATCTCACAGTGGCCGCCTTGCTACAGCTGCTGGGCGGATTGATCATGGGCGGATGGATCTGGTTCGCGGAGGCACGACCGAAGACCGCACTCTGGAAGATCCGACCGTGGCGGATCTGAACGAGCTGTTCGCCTCACTGCCGCGCCTGAAACTCGCCGCGTTCCTCGATGGTTGCACCGAGGCTGAATTCATGGTCGTCACCGATCTCTGTGAGCTGAACAAATCCACCCTCTCCAAAGCGATGACCACCCTGGAAGCCGCCGGATACCTCAATGTCACCAAGGGCTATGTGGGTCGCAAACCGAAAACCTGGCTCGCACTCACCTATAAGGGCCGCACCGCCTACCACGCACACCTCGCTGCTCTCACCGCGCTCACCCGCATGGCGAACGAGACGACGCCAGAGTCCTGAGTGTGGACTTTCGTTCCATCCGGGCGGGTGGACGCGGGCAGTGCTCAAGCAGGGTCATGACCGGCCCGTGTGCTGGAGCAGCGCCGGGACGAACACGTCCCACAGCGGCTTCGGCAGATCGTGCCCGGCACCCGCCAGAATCAGCAACGTCGCGCCGGGAATTGCGTCGCGCACCGAATGTCCGTGTGGCAGTGGGCAAATCGGGTCGTGGTCGCCGTGCACCACCAGGGTCGGCGCCTTGATCGCGGCGAAGTCGCGGGACGAGCCGTCGAAGCTCATCACGTAGTGGTTGACGAGCGTGGACGCGAAGTCGCGAGCCCGTGTGACGTCCCGCTCGACCAGTGCGCGGGTGGCGATCTCGTCGAAGTAGGGCGAGCCGCCCGAGCCCGCCCGAGCCGATGCGACGACATAGTCGACGACCGCACCGGCGTCGGCGGGGTCCGGTTCGGCGAGGCTGAGCTCGTACGTCGACGGCGGGAGTCCGTCCTCCCCCGTGGAGGTCGAGACGAACGTCAGTGACTCCACCCGGCCCGGGTGGTCCACCCCGAGGAGGAGCCCGATTCCGCCGGACATGGACCGGCAGACGATGTGTGCGCGTTCGACGTTCAGTGCGTCCAGAATGCCGAGCGCATCTGCGGCCAAGTCGGTGAACCGGTAGCCCGGCCGCCCCGGCGGGTAGCTGGTGGATCTGCCGGTGTCCCGGTTGTCGTAGCGGATGACGAACCGGCCGCTGCGCGAAATCTGTTCGCACAGTTCGGTTTCCCACCACAGCATCGAGGCCGACGCGCCATCGATGAGCAGGATCGCCGGGTTCGCGGGGTCTCCGAAGGTCTCGACGCACAACTCGGCGCCGTTGATCTCGACGAGCTGCTCGCCGTTGGAGAGGTGATCGGTCATGAACGCAACGCTAGGCCGGACAGGCCATCGTCAAAAGCGATAGTTTCCGATCGAGTCGATCGCGATCCCCGATGTCGATCCGGGAACCGGTGACGATCAAGCAGCCCCGGTTCCCGCCTGCGCTGGCGCCTGCACGATCGTCAACTGCGAGCGCTTGCGCAGAGTGAAACCGAGCGTCTCGTACAGACTGATCGCCGTCGTGTTGTGGGCGACGGCGTGCAGGAACGGTGTCTCGCCGCGCGCTCGGATGCCCGCGCCGACCGCACGGATCAGGCGCGAGGCGAGGCCGCGGCCACGGAACTCGATATCGGTGCAGACGGCGCTGATCTCGGTCCATCCGGGCGGGTGCATGCGCTCCCCCGCCATCGCCACCAGTTTGTCGTCGACCCGAAAACCCAAGTAGGTGCCCATTTCAATGGTCCGTGCCGCGAACGGGCCGGGTTCGGTGCGCGCGATCAATTCGAGCATCTCGGGAACATCGGCGGCGGTGAGCACCTCGAATTCCGGGTCCTCGGCCACCCGCAGCCCGGTGCCGTCCATCTGCACCGACCGAACATCTTGCAGCAGTGTCCAACCCGCCGGCAGCACGTGCCCCGCGCCGCGCAGCGCGGTGCTGCCGCCCGGTCCGAGCAGGGTGGCCAGGTCGGCCCAGTCCTGGTCGTCCAGTACCGGCGGATGGCCGAAGAACCTGGCGACCTCCGGGTCATAGCGACCGATCCGCCCCACCCAGGCGGCGAACCGGCGGTGCTCGCCGAGCAGCGAGGCCCGCACCGGATCGTCGAGCGGATGCAACGAGGTAAAGACATCGAGGGTCGACTCAGCGGTCACCGCACACTCCTCCACAAGAACGTTCAACCAGCGAACGTTAGCGAAGCGCACAACCACCGAACATCATTGCACTCACCGCGATTCGGACGCGGGGTGCCGACGGCTCATTCGGTGCCGTCGAAAGGCTTGCGATTCAGAGCTTCTCGGCAGCCGCGATCAGCAGCTCGCGCGACTGCTGCGGCGTTTCGGCCTGCACCGCGACCTGGTCCATCACCTCGCGGTAGACCTGCAGATCCTCGGTGCGATCCAGGTAGAGCGCGCTGGTGAGCTGTTCCAGATACACGATGTCGGGCAGCTCGCGCTCGGCGAAGCGCAGCATAGTGAACGAGCTGCCTGCCGCCGGATGGCCGCCCGCCTCGTACGGCAGCACCTGAATGGTCACTCCCGGCTTCTGCGACACCGCCACCAGATGCTCGATCTGCTCGCGCAGCACCTTCTTGCCGCCGATCGGGCGATGCAGCACCGCCTCGTCCAGTACGGCCCATAATCGGGGGCCGCCCGGCACGTCGAGGATCTCCTGACGCTTGGTGCGCAGCTCCACTCGCCGCGTCGCCTCGGCGCTCTGATTGCCGACCTCGATGACCGCGTGGGTGTAGGCCTCGGTCTGCAACAGGCCCGGAATCAGTTGTCCCTCAAATGTTCTGATCGTTTGTGCGGCGCCCTCGAGGCCGAGATAGGTCTCGAACCAGGGCGGCAGCAGGTCGTTGTAGCGATGCCACCAACCGGGCTGACTCGCCTTGCGGGCCAGATCTACGAACATCTCGCGCTGATCCTGTTCGGTGACGCCGTAGAGGGTCAGCAGATCCAGGATGTCGCGGTCCTTGTATCCGGTGCGACCGAGTTCGAGGCGACTGATCTTGGCGTGCGAACCACGGATATGCTCGCCCGCCGCGAGCGGCGTGATGCCCTTGGCCTCGCGCAGCTTGCGCAATTGACCACCGACCGCGATGCGCAACGCCGTCGGGCCGCGCTCAGCAACCCGCGCGTCGATACCCGTGATCCGGACCGGCACCGTGACCATGAACCTCTGCTCCACTTCTCGACGACCACCGGCGGTGAGCACACCGCCCCACCAGATGTTATCCCGCTCTCAGCATGGGATCCCACACCACCGATGACCGCGTGTGCGCAGGGCTGTCGTCTCTTTCCGCCTGGGTTTCTGATCTACATAGTTGACGACTCCGCTGCGGCGATGCAGACTGGGCAAGCGATCAGCTACTAAGCAAGCGCTTAGTCAGCATTCGGGATTCATCTGCTCTCCGGCTCGGCCGGAACCTGTTCAACGTGCAATGGCAGTGACGCCGCTACAGCTGCTCGGCGTCCAGGCAACAGCGAAAAGGAGTCCCATGAACAGCACAGACATGCGTACACGACCGATGCGTAATATCGGCGCGGTTCAGCAGTTCCGGCACCTTCCGGGAGTGGCCGCCGTCGCCTTCGTCACATTCGTGTGCACCACCGCGCCCGCGGCGGCGATAGAGGTGGACCCGACTCCCGTCGCAGGCATCCCCAGCTGCGCCGGCGTCAAGGACACGTCGGGGATACATGATGCGACGGGCGCCGGCCCGACCACGACGTTCGCCGACAACTTCACCCCGCCACAGCCCGACAACTGGTGCAATATTCATTACGGCACCGACACCCTCAGCGCGGATTCCGACGGCCTGACCTTCCACAACGTGCCGGACAGCGGCACCGGCGCGCAATGGCGATACGCCGAAATCGTTGGCATGCCGGCATTTACGGCCGGACAGGCAATGAGCTACACGCTCGAGGGGACCGATGTCAGCAACCTCAACGGCTCGATGGCGTTCGGGCTCTTCAATCGCATCGGCGACCCGGCACAAGTCAGCCTGGCCATGTTCATCTACCAGCACAGTCCACGGTTTTCGCCGATTCTGGACCCCCTCCGGCCGCTGCTCGACCCGACCACACTGGCCGCGCCCGACGGCTTCTTCCTGATCGTCCACAAGGCGGGCACAGCGCAGCTGAAGCTGATCCGGCTGGACGAGAAGCTGCTCAGCCAGGATCACCGGTACACGGTGCGGCAATCGGACCGGTCCGTCGAGTTTCTCCTCGACGGCGAAAGCCTCGGCGTCTTCGACTACCCACAGACTGCGGCCGACGCGGCGTATCCGGGCATGGCAAGCATGTGGTTGGACGATCAATACTGGCCGGAGGACATCGTCCTCGGCACGAACGACAAATCGGAGCCGAACACCGCGGCAACCGACGTGACGCTGCGGTGTTTCGCGCAAACCAATTACGCCGCCGGGGCTGCCTCGGGAGCCAATTGCCCTGCGGCATAACACAATCGGTTGATCACACGTCATCGAGGTCGGCCGCTAGAGACAGATTGTCGACGGGCCGCAGCGCGTCGGAGGTGTGTGGGCAGGCTGTGCGCATGGTCATCGACGACGAGGCAGGCGGGCGACCTGGGCGAAGAATTCGTCGATTTGTTTGATGGCGGCGGTGAATTGGTCGAGGTCTGCAGGTTTGGTGACGTAGGCGTTGGCGAACAGGCGGTAGCTGCTCAGCACGTCGTCCTCGGCCGACGAGGTGCTCAGGATGACCACCGGCAGGTCGGACAGCTCGGCGTCGGCGCGGATCTTCGCCAGGATCTGCCTGCCGTTGTATTTGGGCAGGTTCAGATCCAGCAGTACCAAGTCCGGGCGCGGTGCGTCCAGGTGATCGCCTTGCCGGAACAGGAAATCCAGCGCTTCTTGCCCGTCCCTGGCCACGTGCAGAGTGCTGCCGATCTGGTGTTCCTCGAACGCTTCCCGCGTCATCAGTTCGTCGCCCGGGTCGTCCTCGACGAGCAGGATGTCGACGGGTCGGGTAGAGATCATCACAGCGGAACTCCTTCAACAGCCGGTGCGGCCGGGATAGCAGGGTTGTCCTCGACGAGGACGGGCAGGGTGAACCGGAACCGGGTTCCTTCGGTGTGTGCGGTGTCGACCCAGATCTTGCCGCCGTGGTATTCGACGATCTTGCGGCACACGGCAAGGCCGATGCCGGTGCCGCCGTACTCCTCTCGACTGTGCAGGCGCTGGAAGATCACGAACACCTGCTCGGAAAACTCGGCCGCGATGCCGATTCCATTATCGGTCACCGACAGCTGCCACGTCCCCGATGCGGCATCGAGTTCACAGTCCACTCGAACCAGCGGCGCGCGATCGGGGGCGCGGAATTTGATGGCGTTGGCGATCAGGTTCTGCCACAACATCGTCAGCAGCGTCGACTCCCCCACGACCTCCGGCAACTGAGCGGGCAGCTCCAGTTGAACTCCGTTGTCCTCGATGACCGCGGACAAATCGCTCACCGCGGCATCCAGTGTCGCGCGCAGATCGACCCGGGTGGTGGCCTCGGCGACCCGGCCGACGCGGGAGAAGGTGAGCAGATCGTTGATCAGGATCTGCATGCGTTTGGCCCCGTCGACGGCGAACTCGATGTACTGCTTGCCGCGTTCATCGAGCTTGTCGCCGTAGCGTTTATCGAGCAGCTGGCAGAACGACGCGACCTTGCGCAGCGGTTCCTGCAGGTCGTGCGAGGCGACGTAGGCGAATTGCTCCAGTTCGGTGTTGGAGCGGCGCAGCTCCTCGGCCTGCAGGTCGAGCTCCGCTTTCTGCTGGGACAGGACCGCTTCCTGCGCGCGGGCAGCCGTCAACTCCGACACCACCCGTCGGCGCATCCGCTCGACGACATCGGCGACGGTGGCGACATCGGCCGGGCCAGCGATGTCGATGTGATGATCGAAATCGCCCTCGGCGACCCGCGACGACGCGGCCGCCAAGGCCGAAAGTGGCTGTGCGACAAGGCGACGCGCCAGTCCGGTCAGGATCGCCCCGGTCAGCAAGGCGATAGCGACCATAGTCGCCAGGACCCAGTTACGCAGGGCGCTGGCGTATTCGAGTGCGCGGCGGTCCGCGGCGATCGCGTCGGTCAGATCGGCGGTCTGCGTATCGAAACGAGCGCGCAGTTCGTCGAAGAGGGCCTTGCCCTGCGCCGAGGTGGCCGCCAATGCCACCGGCGAGGCGTCGATATTGTGTGCGTAGTTCGCCCGCCAGTTGTCCGCGGCGTGTTGCACCGCGTCCAGATCCGCGAGCAGGTCCGTGGATCCGGCCACCAGCGTGCGGATCCGTTCGACGGCGCGGCTCTGCTCCTGTAACCCGTCGGTGTACGGCTCGAGGAACTGTCGATCACCGCTGATGGCGTAGCCGCGAACGCCGGATTCCTGGTTGATCAGCGCGTTCTGCAAGCGAGTCGCCTGTAGTAAAGCCGGCTGCGTGTGGTTGAGCACCCGGTCGGTCGCGTTGTTGGTGTTCGCGATCACCTGCGCACCCGCGGCCGCGCCGAGCACGACCACGATCCCCATCACACCCAACACTATTTGGAACCAGGCCTGCACGGTGAAGCGCCCGACACCACGCCCTCGAGCCGGCACGGCTGTGCTCGCCACAGAGTCCTCCGTTTCCAGAAACGGGCGCACCCGGGCGCGCGTCATCGAACTCAACAGCCGTTTGCTGGACCGCGAAGTATCGAAATACTAACCGGTCCCGTCGATCCGACCGCATCGGCGGCCTAGACCGGGCGAAACGTCATGGCCTCATTGAAAATCGTCAACCAGTCGGCACCGACCGCCTGATAACCGAAAGTGTTCAACCCCTTGATCACCGCGGGCATATGCGCCGCGCCGTAGACGATCCCCACCACCTCGTGTCGTTCGCGACGCTCCTCGTATATCTGCGTCAACGCCGAGACCAGCGCCTTGTCCCGGTCGTGGATGAAGAGCTCGTTCATGAACCGCAGCCGTACCTCGGTGTTGTCGGAGATCTCGAACCGGGTGCGCAACAGCCAGTCGCGACCGCCGAATGCCATTACCACGACGTAGAACGGGGTCAGCAACAGCAGGTCGAGCACGGACAGAATCATCATCCGCCGCCGTCGATTGCTACGCGAGTAGGCGTCCGGCCACACGACGGGCACACCCAGCGCCGCGTGATCGATGTCCTGATGCACCAGACTCCGGGCCGCGCGCTGAAACGTCATTCGCATCGCGAGGACGATGGCGAGACCGGTAGAGCTGGGGGTGTCGGTGCCTTCGGAGACGATCAGGTCGCACTCACGTAGTCGGTCGGCGACGTCCTGATAGAACTGCCGCTGCGCGATGTGCACCATCGGGAAGAGCCGAAAGGTCAAGGGTCCGCCCCGAACCCGCAGATCGATGACCGCCGACCGCAACCCGAAGACACTGAACTCGGTGATCTGCACGGCCCACCTCCCATGGCCGGTTCCGGAGTCTCGTGCTCGCTCCGGAATCAGTACAGGATACGGCCGTGTTCGGGCGCGGAATACTGTCGTTGGTGCCGTCAATTCCTATGGCACGAAACAACACGGCTACCCGCCAGGCCATGGTGCCGCCGAGGTTCTGGTCACCGACGTTGGACCGGGAGTCGCCGCTGACGTGCCCTCGAGATCGTTCGTACGCTTCGTCCGCCACGAGGCCGCCCGCTCACGCCGCGGCGGCCGGGCTCGGCGATAGCCAAGTCGATAGTCGAGACCCACGATCGCAGGCAGGCGCCCAGCTCTACGCTTGGATAACCTCGACACCCACCAGTGCGTTCAGTGAATCGCAACTGGCCCAGGACTGGTTCTGCCCATACTGCACCGGGCCGTATTTCCAATAGGTGAATGGGACGGGCCACGCAACGCAAGTGAGCTTCACCTGATGCCAGGTCGGCAGCTCGCAATTGGCCATTCCGCCGGTATTGAAGATGTTGTAGACGTGGCAATTGGCCTGCCATACCGGCACGTCGGCCTGGGCGACGCCACCACCGGCGAGCATAGTGGCCGCGGCGGCGGTGGCAACAGCGGCGCTAGCGGCAATACGTTTCGCAGTCAGCATTCCGAACCTCCTGAATCGGTGTTGTCTAGAACACATCGCCTACGGTTCGCGCTTGTTACTCGAAACCATCTGCGACGTGCACTGCCGACCGTCAGAAGCCCTGAATACGTTCCATGAACGCTGAGATAACGCGCGGGCCTGACGCTCGAGCACCGGGTCCCGATCGACCTATGCACACAAACCCATACGCGAAACCAGCAAATGCACCGCTATATCCAGGCGAGGTCTTGGTCCAGGTCTATTCGACGATGGTGCAGTCGAGCGTTTTCGACGCCTTCTGGCCGTCCTTGGCGGTGATCGTTACGCCGACCTTTGCGATCTTGCCGACCAGATCGCTAGTGGCATTGAACTGGGTCTGCTGAGCGTCTGCCGGCCACTTGAAGCCGTCGGGATACGTGGGCAGCCAGTCCGGCCAAGTCCAGGCGTAGGTCGCTTCCATCGGCGGCACGGGCTGGTCCTTATCGTCCGTGGCGAAAGCACTGATCATGACGGGCCGACCTACGACGAGTTGCGCGGTGTCGCCGTCGATGCCTGCACCACCGATAAATTGGATCTGCATTACTCGCTCCGTTCATCCTTGATGGGACTGTCCCACTCCGACGCTGTGAAGCTGCTCAAGTAACCGGTGCGTGTCGGCGCTTACGAAATGCCCGGCACCACTTCATGATCCACGCGACTCGGGATCGAGTCCCGGTATCCGCAAAGTTCGTTGACGCGAGCGCCGACTCGCTCTGGGCGACACGCCCGGCTACCGGAAGTAGGGATAGTCCTGCACCCAGTGGAATCCGCGGCTGCGCAAAGTAAAGCTGTTCAGATCTACGCGTTCCAAGATGATCACAACCGGGTGGCCCTGCAGAGTCCCACGTAATACCAACCGGTCTGGGGTGGGTCGCTCGGTAGACAGTGTCGCGAATGGTGGCCGGCGACCGGCCTTCTCGACGATCGAGTCCGTCGTCGTGACGAGTTCCAGCTGTCCGTCGGGGTGGAAGTCGGCGCGCGCGGGCACCAGTTCACCGTTCATCCGTTGATAGGTTGCCGCCCCTGGGTCATCGAAAACTAGCCGCTGCCAACGATTCTCGTCGGTCGTCAACGGCGGCATCGGCTGCCCGTCGAGGACGAAATCCCGCACGTCCCAGATTCCGTACAGCTCGGACTTCGGGCTGCTGGGACCGTATTGGTCTTGCCAGACCACCCAGCGGTCAAAGCCGCAGCCGAACGCGACCCAGATGCCGAGGGCCACCTGAATCCACAGCGCGATGCGATTCTTCCGATCGTCGGCGAACAGCGCGGGTTGGGTCAGCGGCGCGCACTCGCGTTGCAGCACAAACACATTGACCAATCGGCCGAGGTACGGAGCGAGCAGGACCAGGCTGATCAGCAGCAGGTGCGAGGCGAGCAGCTTCTCCGGTATGTCGAACGTCATGTTCGTCAGGAAGACTTGAGCCATACTCGCCAGGCTCAATGCGGCGCCGAGCAGCGCGGTCCGTGGCACGAACAGCAGCAGCCCGGCGACGACTTCCACTGCGCCGAGCGCCATTTCGTACGGATGAGAGCTGCCGATCTGCAACCACAGCACCGATGCCGGGCTCAGCTCGCCATACGGCTGCAACAGCTGTGCCAGTGTGGGGCCGGGCATCTGGGTGGGGATCAGCTTGGCGAACCCGAACGACAGCAGCTGCCCACCCAGACACGCACGCAGGAACAGCGTGAACCAAGCCAGCAGGCGGGGATGGGAGCTACGACGGTCGAAGGCCGTCCACGCCGCGGTGGCGACCACTGCGACAACCAGGATGCAGAACATCAGCACCCAGGCGGCCGCCTGATCGCCTGCGCCGGAGTCATTGTGCTGCACCGCGTCGATCCCGAAGAGCGTGCGGCCCACCCAACCGGTGACCGGGTCCGTCAGGGACATATTCCACGGCCCGTGGTATCTGCGGAGCCAACGGTCGAGGAGGCCGAGCAGCGTGAACGGGATGTAGGTGAGGAGCAGACAGAAGAGGCCGAAATAGACGACACAGAATCGGAATGCGATCTGCGCCAGCAGATTTCGACCCACCTGCGCGGCAGTGATGGGCGCATCCGTGATCACTGCTGCATCCTCGGATCCTGGGTAGGGTCGACATACATTGGCGGGCAACCAATTTCGTTGACGTCGGGGCGCAGTTCGTAGTGCCAGGGTTCGTTGGCATAGATCTGGCACAGCCCATACTCGGTGCCGCGCATGGACAACCACGCCGCGGCCTCGGCGGGCCCGACGTCGACCGCCTCCCCTGACACATGAGCAGACGTGGTGGGGGTGGCTACCCATCGGGCAGCTTCCTTTTCCGAGCCGTACTTCGAGACCGCGTCGCGTAGTAGTCGTTCCTGGTATTCCGGTGAGCGCCAGCCACTGTTGACGACGAACGCGATCCCGTCGTCCGCGGCGTCGGTGGCGGCTCGGCGCAGGGCATCGAGCAAATCGTGGTCGAGATTGATCACAGACGGATGTTTGTCGTCGAAGACCGACACGCCGCCGGGCACGGCGCCACCGGCGACGGTGGCCGCGGACAGTGTCTCGTGGTCACCTGGCGGAATGCCGATGGTCCACGCGAGGACACCGACGGCCGCCGTACTGACGACGACCACGGCTGCGAGGATGGGTAATCGGCGAGTCGCCGTTCGTACTTCGCTGTGGTTCATGCCTTCAGTGAAGGCAGCGTGGTGTTGCCGGCGCGTATGTGGTTTTCGATATGCCTGCGATATCCCCCGCCTGGGAGAATCGAGCGTCTATGCGTGTATTGATCGTCGAGGACGAGCCCTATCTTGCCGAAGCCATCCGGGATGGTCTGCGTTTGGACGCGATCGCCGCCGACCTCGCCGGTGACGGTGACACCGCGCTGGAGCTGTTGAGCGTCAACGCCTACGACATCGCCGTTCTCGACCGCGATATCCCTGGGCCGTCCGGCGATGAGATCGCGCAACGCATCGTCGCGTCCGGCAGCGGCATGCCGATCCTGATGCTCACCGCGGCCGATCGGCTCGACGACAAGGTGACCGGGTTCGGGCTCGGTGCCGACGACTACCTCACGAAGCCGTTCGAACTCCGCGAACTCGTGCTGAGGCTCAGAGCGCTCGACCGCAGGCGCGCCCACAATCGACCGCCCGTGCGGGAGATCGCCGGACTGCGACTGGATCCGTTCCGCCGCGAGGTCTTTCGTGACGGCCGGTACGTCGCGTTGACCCGGAAGCAGTTCGCCGTGCTCGAAGTCCTTGTCGCGGCCGAAGGTGGTGTCGTCAGCGCCGAAGAGCTACTGGAACGGGCGTGGGATGAGCACGCGGACCCGTTCACCAACGCCGTGCGCATCACCGTCTCGGCACTGCGCAAACGGCTGGGCGAACCCGCGATCATCGCGACCGTGGCCGGCGTCGGGTACCGGATAGACACCGGAGACGATCGTGGATAGGCAGCCGGGATTGAGTGTTCGCCTCAAACTCACCCTCAGCTATGCCGGCTTCATCATGGTCGTCGGTGTCTTGCTGTTCGTCGCCGTGTGCGTCTTCTACCTGTGGTTTCTGCCCGACGGTCTCATCAGCACCGACGGTAGCTTTTGGATCGATCGCTCCGCCCTGCTGCGCGCCTTCGTTCCGTTCGTCACCGTCGTGATGGCATTTCTGCTGACGTTCGGTCTGGTAGGCGGCTGGCTGCTCGCCGGATGGATGCTCACCCCGCTGACCCGCATCACGGCCGCCACCCGCATGGCCGCGAATGGCTCACTCTCCCACCGGATCCGGCTGCCCGGCCGCAGCGACGAGTTCCGCGAACTCGCCGACGTCTTCGACACCATGCTTGCCCGACTGGAGGCACACGTCGCCGAGCAGCGGCGGTTCGCCGCCAACGCCTCACACGAACTGCGCACCCCGCTGGCGATTACGCAGACGCTCCTCGATGTGGCCCGCACCGATCGCGACCGCGACGCGGACGAGTTGGTCGAGCGCCTGCATGCGGTCAACACGCGAGCGATCGACCTCACCGAAGCATTGCTCCTGCTCAGCCGCGCCGACCAACGGTCGTTCACCCGGGAGCAGGTCGACCTGTCCCTGCTCGCGGAAGAAGCCACGGAGACGCTGCTGCCCCTCGCGGAAAAACATGGCGTCACCCTTCAGACGTCCGGCGACCTGACCCGCACCATCGGATCACACGCACTGCTGCTGCAGCTGACGATGAACCTCGTGCACAACGCGATCGTGCACAACCTGCCGGAACGGGGCGCCGCGTGGGTCACGACCAGGGTTTACCCCGATACTGTTGTGCTGACGGTCGAGAACACCGGTGAAATACTCACCCCGCCATTGGTTTCCACGCTGGTCGAGCCGTTTCAGCGCGGCACCGAACGCATCCGCACCCACCACGCGGGCATCGGTCTCGGCTTGGCAATCGTCAACAGCATCACTCGAGCTCACGCCGGAACCCTTACCCTCACCGCTCGCGCCGACGGTGGGCTCTGCGTCACGGTAGGGCTACCCGCGCGGTCTCAAACGCCGGATTCGATGGCGATCAGTCGACGCAACGTCGACAGCTGATGTTCGTAGTCGCCGTCGAGTTTGACCAGCAGGCTGGTTATCCCAGCGGCGCGATAGTTTGTCAGTCGCTCGGCGATCCGCGTGGGAGTGCCGATGAGGTTGGTCAGTTCGCCCAGTTCACGGGGTACTGCGCGGCGCGCGGCAGCTTTGTCGCCGGACTGCCACAGCTGGGCGACCTGCTCGACGGCGGTTCCGAAACCGAGGCGGGTAAAGGCGTCGTTGTAGAAGTTCCGTCCGCCTTCGCCCATCGCGCCGATGGTGAAGGCATAGCCCTCGGCGTGTTTGTCGATAGCCGCGGCCGCCGCCTGGTCGTCGTCGGTGATCTCGACGGCGACCGGCGCGACCAGGTCGAGTTCGGACAGGTCGCGACCGGCCTGAATTGCGCCCTCGCGCAACGGATCCAGGAAAACCTCGGCCGCCTCGGGGATGAACGCATTGCCGAGCCAGCCGTCGGCCAGTTCGCCGGTCAGTCGCAGGTTTCGCGGACCCATCGCCGCGTTGTAGATCGGGACGTGCGCCGGGCGCACCATGGGTTGCAACGCGCGCCCGGGTCCGTCCGGCAGGGGCAGCGGATAGATCTCGCCGGGATGTTCGAGGCGTTCGCCGCGACTCACCGTCCGGATGATCTCGATCGTCTCGCGGGTGGTCTGCACCGGACGGCGGAACCGGACGCCATGCCACCCCTCCATCACGCGCGGCCCGGAAACGCCGATGCCGAGGTCGAATCGTCCGCCGGACAGCTCCTGCAGGCTCAGGGCCGAGGTCGCCAACAGTGCGGGCGTGCGCGAGCCGAGCTGAACTACGAACGTGCCCAACCGGATCGACGAGGTCTTGGCGGCAAGATAGGCCAGTCCGGTGAGCGCGTCATAGCTCCACACTTCGGCGACCCACAGCGACGAAGCCCCGGCCTGCTCCGCCGCGACTGCGAACTCCACCGCGCCGGGCAGCCGTGGCTCGATCAGAACACCGATACGCATACTGCCTCCTGGGCCATAGTGGCAATAGCGTATAGAGAGTTCGGATCGAAGCCGAAGGGAAGGGTGCGGATGCGCTATCGAGACTGTCCCACTATCGAAGTGGCGGAACGGATTTCCTGCGACGCCGAGACCGCGTGGGCCCTGGTCACCGACATCGAGCTGCCGGTACGGTGCTCCGCCGAACTGGCGTCGGTCGCGTGGGAGGGAGCCGCGGACCGGGTCGAGCCGGGCGCACGGTTCCGCGGTCGAAATGAGCACTCCGCGTTCGGGTCCTGGGAAACCGTCTGCGAAGTCGTCGAAGTCGAACCCCAGCGCCGCTGGGTCTGGCGAGTACTCGGCCCTGCCGACGCCACCAGCGCCACCTGGGCTTTCGAGATAGACCCGGCCCGCGACGGCGTGATCGTGCGGCAATGGGCCCGCATGGGCCCCGCCCCATCAGGATTGACTCCCGCCATCACCGCGTCACCGGAACTCGAAGGGCGGATCGTCGCCCGACGACTGGAGGAATGGGCAAACGGCATGCGCGCAAACCTCGACTGGATCCGCACCCAGGTCGATTCCCAGTAGCCCGGCAGGGCGAATCCGGATTCAGTGGCACACGATGGCGGGGCCCTCTCGGGCGATGTCACCCCCCTGTGCCACTGAACGTGGATTCGTTGGAGGATGTCGTGCGCGTCATCGGGTTGGCGCGTGGACAGCGCAGGTCGGCACAGGGCAGCGGTCTGCCGAACATCGCGGTCGGGGTGTCGGGTGGTCCGACAGCCAGGCCGGGACCGGCGGCCCGACGGTCGTTTTCCTCACCGGTCCCGACGGCAGCGGAATCGCCTTGCACCTCAACCAACGGCAACGCGCGGCGACCAGGGCATCTGGGTCGTCGACAGCGGCGTGTGGGGCTGAAACTCGTTCGACCCATGCCCGTCGCTGGTAGGCGGTGGGCCAGGGGGATACTCCGTCTGTGGCTCTTGCACAGACTCCGTTGACGCTCTTCACCGCGCTCGATTCCTGGCAATGGGATTGGTCGACCACGCTTGTGGTGGCGGTGCTCGGCGGTGTCTACCTGCGCGGTAACGCCGCCGCGGCTCGCTCGGGCACCGCAGTGGGTAGCTCTCGGGTGTGTTGCTTTCTAGGTGTCGGCCTCGGGATGTGGGTGCTGGCGACGATGAGCTTCGTCGGGGTATACGCGGACACGCTGTTCTGGGTGCGAGCCCTGCAGGTGGTGCTGTTGTTGATCGTCGTGCCGTTCGGGTTGGCGCTCGGCAAGCCGGTGACGGTGCTGCGCGAGGGTGGTTCGCCGGCCAGGCGGCAACGCATCGACTCCATCTTGGCGAGCAAGGCGGCGCGGATCGCGACCTATCCGGCGACAACGTCTATCGCGATGCTCGCAACACCGTGGCTGTTGTATCTGACGCCGTGGTATCGCCATGCGCTGGAAAACGAATCGGTCGATCTGCTGACCCGGCTGGTCCTGGTCGCGGTCGGATTCGGGTACTTCTACTCCCGCGTCCAAGTCGATCCGGTGCCACGCCGTTATTCGCAGGGCATCTCGCTGCTGATCACGGTCGCGGAGACGCTCGGCGATGGCGTGCTCGGCGTGGTCGTCTGGCTGGGGCCGACGATCGCGGCCGACTACTACACCGGCCTCGGGCGCACCTGGGGTCCGTCGCGGGCCACCGATCAGACGATCGGCGCCGGACTGCTCTGGATCCTCGCCGACGTGCTCGGCTTGCCGTTCCTGTTCGTGCTGATGCGGGCGTTCCGGGTCGATGAACGCCGCAGCGCCGCACACGTCGACGCCGAGCTCGACAGCGGGCAGCCCGATACGAATCCTGCTGACGCGCAACCGGTTACGTCAGCCTTGTGGTGGGAGAACGACCCGCAACTACAGGAACGCTTCCGACGAAACCGATAACGCGCTGGTCGCAGGGTGGCGTGCCCGCCTCGCCGAACCGACGTTTCCCGTCGAGAAGGTCAGGCCAGGACGCGGGGCCACGGATACAAGGCCAGGTGAATAAGCAGGACAACCAGTAAGCCTGTCAGCACTGCGGCGACCGGGTGCGCCCGGCGCTCGAGGTAGCCGATCGTGCGAAACAGCGTGGGAAACGGGACATCTCGGCTGGCGAACAGCGCCAGCAGGCTGGGGACGACGACCCACAACAGCGCGATGGTGCCGTAGAGAACGTACGCGCCGAGGTAGGAGTCCGGATTCACCGCCCGGTGGGCTACCGCGAAGGCGACCGCGCCGAGGTAGGCCACCGCGGCCAGCACGAGGTATCCTCCGAGACCGGCAAACCGCGTACCGCCCTCAGTGCGCGTTACCCGACCACCGGCAGTCACCGGCTTGCCTGCCAAGACGCTCGGCGGCATCGCCGGGTTCACCAACAACTGCGGGATGGCGTAATACCCGACCACCGCGATGACGAAGACAACCAACACCCGCACCCAGTCGTGCTGGGTCTCGAGGTGACCGATGGTCGCGGAAATGGTCGGCCAGCCGGCCACACCGGTCGCCGATGCCAGCTCGGGCACCGCGATCACGAGCCCCGCCGACCCCCACATCACATATCCCCAGAATTCCGCCGAGCGACCGACCACCCTCGGCGGGGTCTCCAGACCTGTTGACTCGCCCATACCGTCCGGTTTACCCCGCCTGCTCCGATCCGAGGCCAGGCGCAGCCAAGATGGCCCCGAATTGGGACCCACTCGCGCTGCGATTCGGCCTCGACCGGCACGCTCAGACCAGGATCTTGCCGAGGTCGTCGAGCACCCGCATCGCGCCGATCGGACCGAGACCGAGGAACCACACCTCGTCGTCGACCGCGATCGCGTGCCCGGCCTTGACCGCGGCCGAGTTCCGCCAGACCGGGCCCGAGGTCACCGCTTTCTGGTCCGGTGAGACGTCCGCGCCGTAACTCGAGTAGAAGATCCAGTCGGCGGCGGCCTGGTCGATGTTCTCCTTCGAGACCTGCACTGCCAGCTCGTCCACGTTCTGGTTCGCCGGTCGCGGCAGGCCGACGTCGGTGAGGATGACGCCGATGAAGGACTTGTTGCCGTACAGGCGGATGTTGCCGCTCATGAAGCGCACGAGCGAAATCGTCGGCGCGCCAGGCATTTTGGCCTTCACCTGATTTGCCTTGGCCTGATAGTCGTTGAGCAGCTTCGTGGCCTGCTCCTCCGCGCCGAGTGCGGCGCCGACCAGCAGGAAGTTCTCTTTCCACGGGAAACCCGGCCGGATGGAGAATACGGTCGGTGCGATGGCCGACAACTGCGGGTACAGATCGTTGGCGCGTAACTTGCTGCCCAGGATCAGATCTGGTTTCAGCGCGGCGATCTTCTCGAGGTCGAGCGTGTTGGTCGGACCGACCGTCGCAATGTTCTGCACCCGGTCGGCCAGATACGACGGCACCCCCTGCTGTCCGGCCGTCGTGGCCATGCCGACCGGCGTAACCCCCAGTGCCAGAACATCATCCAGCTCGCCGGAGTCGAGAACGATTACCCGCGTGGGCTTTTTCTCGATGCGAGTCGCTCCCATCGCCTGGGTGACCGTGCGCGGAAAAACCCCGGGCCCGACATCGGCCTTGAGCTTGGCGGTCTCGGTATCGGCGGTGGCGAACTGGGCCCCGCCGGTGGCGACATTCTTGTCACCGTGGCCGGTATCGCCCGCGCTCGCGGGGGTGGTAGCGGGATCGGTTCCGCATGCGGCGAGCAGCGCGGCGGCGGCCACCGCGACCACCGCCTTCGTCCATCGGGCCATTGAGTGATTCCTTTCTAAGACCGGGTAGCGGGCGCGGCGGCCCGGCCGGAGCGATGCCGGCCGATCGGCACGACCATCGGGGTGCCGGACACAGGGTCCGGGATGATCTGGGACGGCAGGCCGAAGACGTCCTCGACCAATTCCGCGGTGAGGATGTCCGAGGGCGCGCCCTCGCGGGCGATGCGGCCGGCTTTCATGGCGATGAGGTGATCGCCGTAGCGGGCGGCCAGATTGAGGTCGTGCATCACGATCACCACCGTGGTGCCGTCGGTCTTGTTGAGGTCCGCGAGCAGATCGAGCACCTCGACCTGATGGGCGATGTCGAGGAAGGTGGTCGGCTCGTCCAGCAGCATGATCGGGGTGCGCTGGGCCAGCGCCATGGCGATCCACACCCGCTGGCGCTGGCCGCCGGAGAGTTCGTCGACCGAGCGCGACGCCAGCTCGACGGTGTCGGTGACCTGCAGGGCGCGCGCTACCGCCGCGTCGTCCTCGGGTGTCCATCGGCGAAACATGCCCTGATGCGGGTAGCGACCGCGACCGACCAGGTCCGCGACCGTGATGCCTTCGGGCGCGACCGGGGACTGTGGCAGCAGGCCGAGCACCCGCGCGACGTCCTTGCTCCGCAACGACGAAATCGGCTCGCCGCCTAGGTAAACCCCGCCGTGCGCGGGTGCGAGCAGGCGCGCCAGGCCGCGCAGCAAGGTCGATTTCCCGCACGCGTTGGTGCCGACGATCATCGTCACCCGGCCCTCGGGGATGCGCACGGTGAGGTCGTGCACGATCGTCACCGGTCCATAGCCGAGCCGCAGGTGCTCGGTGTGCAGAGTTGGTGTCACGCTTTCCCTTTCAGACACGCCCAGCCCGTTCAGATTCGCCCGGCGCGGTTGGCCGCGGCGAGCAGCCACAGCAGATACGGCGCGCCGACCGCGCCGGTTACCACCCCGACCGGCAGCGAGGTGCCGAGCAGATGCTGTGCGACGAAATCGGCGATCAGCACGACCAGCGCGCCGGTGAGCGCGGCCGGGATCAATGCCGTCCGACCGCCGCCGGTCAGCCGGGTGGCGATCGGGTTCGCGACGAAGGCGACGAACACGATGGGACCGGCCACCGCCGTCGCGAAAGCCACACTCGCGGTGGCGATCAGCAGCAACAGCAGCCGGGTGAGCTCCACCCGCAGGCCGAGGCCGGCCGCGACGTCGTCACCGAGCTGCAAGCCGTTGAGCGCGGGAGCGAGCAGCGCGGCGGCGGGTATCAGCACCGCGAGCGCGATCGCCAGCGGCAATACCTGAACCCAGCTGCGGCCGTTGAGGTTTCCGATCATCCAGACCAAAGCCTGTTGGGCGAGCGCGACATCCGCCCACGTCATGAGGTACGACACCACGCTGGTCAACACCGCGCCGACACCGACACCGACCAGCACCAGGCGAAAACCGTTCACCCCGCCCCGCCGCGCGAGGCCGTAGATCACCGCGCCGGTGCCGACCGCGCCGACGAAAGCGGCCAGCGACAACGCCGTGCCGGACAGTCCGAAGACGATCAGACCGGCGACGGCGGCCGCGCTCGCACCCTGGGAAACTCCGATCACATCGGGACTGGCCAGCGGGTTTCGAAGCAATCGCTGAAACAGCGTGCCGCCCATGCCGAATGCGACACCGACCAGTGTGGCCGCGACCGCGCGCGGCAACCGCAGCTGGGTGATCACGAACTTGTCCTGCCCACCGCCGCCACCGAGCAGAATCCCCGGAACTTCGCTCAGCGGAACCGAATACGAGCCGACGGTGAGCGACAGCGCGAAAACCAGCAGCAGCGTCAGGAACAGGGCGAGCGTCACCACGCGTGCGCGAGTGCTGCCACTGCGTCGGGCGTGGGCAACGGCGGCCAGTGCGGCCGCATCGACAGAGGTCGCCTCCGTGATGCTGTGCTTTCGATTCGCTCGCTGAACCTCGCTCATGCCTCTACCAACTTGCGGCGGCGGACCAGGATGATGAGCAGCGGCCCGCCGATGACGGCGGTTACTACACCGACCTGCACCTCGGCGGGTCGGGCGATGACGCGGCCGACCACATCCGCGACCAGCAGCAGGATCGAGGCCAGCACCGCGGCGTACGGCAGGAGCCAACGGTGGTCGGGGCCGGTGATCAATCTGGCCGCGTGCGGGATCATCAGGCCGACGAAGGCGATGGGGCCGGCGATAGCCGTGGCCGCGCCGCACAGGATGACCACCGCGAGCGCGGCGATCCCGCGGGCGACCGGCACATTCTGGCCCAGTGCGCGGGCCACGTCCGCGCCGAGCGCCAGCGCGTTCAACATGCGTGCCGACAGCAGCGCGAGCACCATGCCGGCCGCGAGGAATGGCAGCGCCTGGCCGATGGTCGGCAGGTCGCGCTCGGCGAGCGACCCGACCTGCCAGAAGCGGTATTGATCGAAGGTGGTGGTGTCGGTGAGCAGCAGCCCACTGGTCACCGACTGCAAGGCGGCGGTCACCGCGGCTCCGGCGAGCGCGAGTTTCATCGGGGTGGCGCCGTCGCGGCCGAGCGAGCTGACGAAGTACACGACCGCGCCCGCCACCGCGGCGCCCGCGAAGCCGAACCACACGTAACTGGTCACCGAGCTCAGACCGAGCACACTGATCCCGAGCACGACGAACAAGGCCGCGCCCGCGTTGACCCCGAGCAGTCCCGGGTCGGCGAGCGGGTTTCGCGTCGCGCCCTGGATGATCGATCCGGCCAGTCCCAGCGCGATGCCGACCAGCACGCCGATCATCGTGCGCGGCAGCCGCAGATCGCGCACGACGGCGTGATCGACGTCGGCGGGGTTGTAGTGGAACAGGGCGTCCACCACGGTCGGGAACGTCAACGCGCGCGAGCCGACGGCGATGCTCAGCAGCACCGCGAACGCGAGCACTGCGAGTAGCAGCACCAGCCCCATTGCGAGCGGGAGCGTCCGGTTGCGGGCGCGATCCATGTGTTTCGGTGACCTTCGGTTGCAATCAATACGGATTGCCTACCCTAATTCATCACCGGCCGGTGGTTTGCGCCGCAATCTGTCTCGCCACCGGTGCACTCGCCGAACACTCGCGTCGAGCCCCGGAAAGCCCACCGACGGCAGGTACGCTACCCAGCGACAACCATCAGCTTTGCGGCTTGAAGGGGCGTCGAATGGTCACTCGCAGGGCGATGTTGTGGATGGTTGCGAGTATGGCCACCGCAGGGGCGATGGTGGGTCGACCCGCCCGCGTCGCTCTCGCCGAACCGCCGGTATTTCCCATTCCACCCGCGCCGATCCCCATCCCGGACCTGCCGGCACCGCCGGTGAACCCGACGGGATTCCACTCACCGCCGATCCGCCCGTTCCTCGACCCGTTGCCCATTCCGGAGGTCCGATCCGCCGACGGCACGCTGACAGCACGGTCGGGCGCGCATCGATTCCATCGGGACCTGCCGCCCTCACAGACGCTGGGTTACGACCAGAATCACCTCGGTCCGGTCCTCGAAGCGCGGTCCGGCGAGAAGTCCGAGTTGACCATTCACCACAGCATCGGTCCACACCCGCTCGCCGACGACATCGACACCACCATGCAACACGCGACGGAATACGACCGAGCCGACCCGCGAATGACGGTGCACCTACACGGGGCGCCCACCGCACCCGCCTCCGATGGCCATCCAATGGCGAACTGGCGCAAGGGCGGAACCCAGCACAACACCTACGACAATCGCCAGGAAGCCGCAACGCTGTGGTATCACGATCACACCATGGGAATCACCCGGCTCAACGTCTACGCGGGCCTGGCCGGACCGTATCTGGTCCGCGATCAATGGGATACCGGCCGAGCCGACAACCCGCTCGGCTTACCCGCCGGGGAGTTCGAGGTACCGCTGCTGATTCAGGATCGCACCTTCAACGCCGATGGCTCGCTCCAAGCACGCTCGACATTCCTACTGCCGCAAGGCTATAACCAATCAGCCACCTTCGGTGACGTGGCCTGCGTCAACGGCATCGCCTGGCCGACAATGACAGTCGCGCGCGGCCGCTACCGGTTCCGGATCGTGCAAGGCTCCAACGGTCGCACCTATCGGTTCAGGTTCTCCAACAACATGCCGTTCTTCGTGATCGGCACCGATCAGGGACTGCTGGACGCGCCGGTGCGGACGGCCTCGATAAGGCTGGGCGCCGGTGAAAGAGCCGACATCCTGGTCGATTTCAGCGAGTTCTCGGCAGGCGAGTCTGTCGAACTGTGCAACGACGAACCCAATGCGATCGGCAACGCGATCTTCTTGATTCCGGCGCTACCCACCATCATCCGATTCACCGCGGGCGCGAGTAGGGGCCACTACGGGCCGGTACCGACTCGATTACGCGGCGACACCGGACTACCGCCAAGACTGCCGAAACTCGCTGAGCCGGAACGTGTTCGGACGATGACCCTGCTGACCCACCTCGACACCGCACGCCCCGGAGCGGTGCTGCCCGGCATGCTTAGCCTGAACAACCTCCCCTTCACCACCGACGATGTGGAAAAGATCCGGCCCGGCACCGTCGAACGATGGGACCTGGTCAATACCACCGTCATCGAACATCCGATTCACCTGCACCTGGCCAAGTTTCGCGTTCTGGGCAGGCAACCGTTCTGGGCCGGCGGCTATCTGGCGGCGCATCTTCCGATCCCGAAGTTCGGTACCCGCTGGAATCCCTCCGCCGACCGCTTCGTCACCGCGCCTCAGCAAGCACCGGAGTCGTGGGAGTCCGGTTGGAAAGACACCGTGCTCGCGCCGACGGACCACATCACGCGAATCCTGGTGTACTGGCCCACAATCGAGGAGCTCGGCTTCGACCCCGATCTGCCGTTCCGCGCACCCGTCGATCACGCGATGCATGGGCGCCACAATGCCGCGGACGGACCGACGCTGCGGGGATACGTCTGGCACTGCCACATCCTCGACCATGAGGACCACGACATGATGCTCCCATTCCGGCTCACCGACAGCTGAGGTCGGCTGCCGCGTGCTCCGGCACAGACCGAAGGCCTTGCGCACCAACGACGCCCGCTGCCTCAGCTGCGCCGGTCGACGCAAGCCGTGCTTCGAGTTATCGACTCATGCCGCGAACTTACTCCCAAATTACGTGCCGTCGAACAACGGTATGTACCGTTAAATGACGGCATATCGAGTGCCGGTCGAGAACCAGGTCGGGTGCTGTCCGCCCAGGTGGCACCGGCTTTTTCGCGATGGAGTGCGTGATGACCACATTCAGTACACCTCCCGTCGATGCCGGAACCGTGGCGGTGGCGGAGCTATGCCAGGCCGCGCAGGCGCACCGAGAGTATGGCGAGCGGCACGGGACGTTGCATCCGGAGGTGTGGCAGGAGCTGGTGGAGTCCGCACTGCCGCGGGCCACGCTGCCGAGACAGTTCGGCGGCCTGGAATGGTCGGCGCCACAACTGCTGGCGGCGGTGCGCGAGATATCCGCCGCCGATCCGGCCGCCGGGTGGGTGGCGGCGATCCACGGTCCGGCCGGGGCGTTTCTGTCCCGCCTCGACCCGTCCGTGACGCAGGACTTCGCCGACCGCCGTCTGGTGGTCGGCGGTTCCTCGGTGCCCGTCGGCACCGCCGTCCGGCACGGCGAGCGGGTCCGGCTACAGGGCTGCTGGCCGCTGGTCACGGGTGCGCCGTCGATGACCCTGGCGGCGCTGGCGGCGCCCATGACCGGACCCGACGGGGTCTCGGTCCCCCGCTGGTGGCTCGTCCCGTCCACGGCGTTGAACATCGAGAACGATTGGGACGCATTGGGTTTGCGCGGTAGCGCGTCCTACACTCTCAGCTGCGACACCGAGGTGCCGCTCGCGCACGGCATCGACCTGACCGGGCCGCCGGTCATCGATACACCGATCTTCCGATACCCGCTCTACGCTCTGCTGGCCGGTTGCATCGCGGAGGTCGCGCGGGCCACCGCCGACCGCGCGCTCGCCGCCTTCGCGGAACTGGCCGATGCCACCCGCACTCGCTACGGGTCCGGACCGCTGGCCCAGCAGCCCGTCGCGCAGGCGGCGTATGGCCGGGCGCACGGACGAGTGCAGGCCGCGGCGGCGTTCCTCGACAGTGCGACACAGGTTGCCTGGTCCGACGCTACGGTCGGCGAGGTTCCCACCGAGCAGGTGGCGCTGCTGCGCTCGGCCTGCTGTCAGATGGTCGATACCGCGGAGCAGGTGTGCCGCGAATTGTTCGATGCCGCAGGCTCGGCGGCGATCCACCGGCGCAACGGGCTGGAGGGCTGCTGGCGCGACGCGGTGGTGATCTCCCGCCACGCGTTGGTCGCCGCTCGCGGGCGGCAGCTCGTCGGGGCTCATCACCTCACCTCGGCGGCGGCGAAGGATCTGTGACTTTGCGGGACGAGCCGGCGATGCTCTTCCCCCGCGCCGTTTCGTCCGGTCGCGAGGCGATGCCCTGCGCTGACCGCCCAGCGCACGAACCGTCGGTTTGGCCGCTGGTCGCGCTGTGCCTCGGCTTCGCCCTGGTCACCTTCGACAACACCATCGTCACGGTGGGGTTGCCGCAGCTGCAGGAGCAGCTCGGTATCGGTGCCGGGCTGGCGCCGTGGATCGTCGACTGCTACGTCCTGGCCTTCACGGCATTGCTGCTCACCGGCGGCGCACTCGCCGACCGGTGGGGTGCGCGGCGGATGTATCTGAACGGGGCCGGGTTGATCGCCGTGGGGTCGGCGCTGTGTGCGGTCGCCGACTCGGCGGGACTGCTCATCGTCGGCCGGGCGCTGCAGGGGGTCGGTGCGGCGGCGGTGATGCCCGGTTCCCTGTCGTTGCTCAAAGCCGGTTATGTGGACGATCGCCGTCGGGCTCGCGCGGTCGTCATCTGGGCGACGGTCGGCAGTACCGCTGCGGTGGCGGGACTGGTGTGCAGTGGTGTGCTCGTTTCCGCCTTCGGATGGCGAAGTCTGTTCTGGGCCAACCTGATTCTGGCCTTCGGCACGCTGATGCTGTCCAGGCGGTTTCTCCGCGAGACGCCCATCGTGCGCAACCGTTTGAATCTGCTGGGCCAAGGTGTGTTCCTGGCGGCGCTGACGGCGTTCGTGGCGGGGGTGATCGAGTGGGGAGCGGCGCCGGACTCGGCCGCCGGGCCGGTGCTCGTAGCGGTCGGCGTACTGCTCGCGGTGGGCTTCATCGCGGTCGAACGTCGTTACCCCAACCCCGCACTGCAGCTGTCCCTGCTGCGTCATCCGGAGGCGCGCGCAACCGCACTGGTGGCGTTCGTGGTCAACTTCGGTTTCTACGGGCAGCTCTTTCTGATCGCCGGATTTCTCCAGCGGGTCGCTGAATTATCGCCCCTGCGAACCAGTTTCGTGATCACGGTGGAGGCCGTCGGGGCGGTGTTCGGTTCGACGTGCGGCAGTTGGATCGCACGACGATCGTCGAACAACACCGCCATGCTGACCGGCTTGCTGGTCATCGCGGGCGCATTCCTCGCCATGGCGGTCGGCGTGTGGTCGCCCGCGCTGGGGCTGATCGTCGGGGCGTCGTTCTTCGTCGGTCTCGGCATCGACATCGCGATCACGTCGGCGACCGCGGATCTGCTCCGCGTCACCGCCACCGGCCACGCCGGGGCGGCATCGGCGCTGCTGACGATGGCCCGGCAGATCGGCAGCGTGCTCGGCGTTGCCGTGCTCGGCATGTTCGGCCCGTCGGCGACCGGCTTCGGGCGGGCGCTGATCATTGCCGCGCTGGGCTGCCTCGGTGCCGCATACCTCGTTCGGCACGCCCGTGCGCGAGAAGCATTGCCCGCCCACGACTTTCGGAAAGCACAGAGATGAAGACATCGATTCGCGTCAACAACGACCTGTCCTACGAAGAACTCCTGCAGCTGGCTTCGGCCGCCGAAACCGCAGGCGTGGACCAACTCTGGATATCGCACGATCTGCTGCTGCGCTCCGCTCCCGTGCTGCTCGGCGCTCTCGCCGTGCGTACCGAGCGCATCCAACTCGGCGTCGGCATCATGAATCCGTACACGGTGCACACCACCGAGATCGCGATGGTCGCAGCCACCGCCCAGGAGGTCTCCGGCGGCAGATTCGCCCTCGGGGTGGCCGCCGGGGCGACCGACTTTCTCGGCTGGGCCGGTCTGGAGCGACGTCGACCGATGACAACAGTGCGGCAGTCGGTAACGGCTCTGCGGGCACTGCTCGGGCACTCCGACATATCGGAAGACGATTTGCCGGACTGGTGGGGCGAGTCGTCCGCGCTCCGCTTCCCGCTGACCAGCCCGGTACCCGTGTACATCGGCGCGACGGGACCACAGATGCGGCGACTGTCCGGCCAAATCGCCGACGGCGCGCTCCCCCTGCTCCCCCGCCCGGATATGTTCGGCAAGATCAGCGACGATATCCACGCCGGCCTGCGCGACGCCGACCGTGACGTCGAGGCGTTCGATCTACCGGCGTGCATCTGGGTATCCGTCGGCGAGCGCGATGCCGCGCGTCGGGCACTCGCCGAGAAACTCGCCTATTACGGCCAGTCCTTCTCCCCAGATCACCTGGCCCCGGCCAGTTTACAACCTTCCGACTTCCACGCGGCCGGAAGATACGCTCGCGCAGGGGATCTCGGAAAGGCCGTGGAATTCATCGATGACCGCATGATGAGCTTGGCCGTCGTCGGGTCCCCCGACGAGGTGATCGAGGGTTGCCTCCAACTACACCAGCTCGGCGCCCACCACATCTCCTTCGGCCCGCCACTCGGCCCCAATCCCCTTACCGCACTTGCAGAACTGGGCCGCACCGTCATCCCAGCCCTGCGTTCGGTTCATCGGTAGCAGAAGCGCTCGCGATCAGCTGTTCAAGCCGATGGCGATACCTCGAGCCTCCCTCTCGGCCCAGGCATAAATGTTGTCGAAGGGCGTGTCTTCGCCGGACTGGCAGTCATAGCACCGGCTGGAAGGTTCCCGAGCCGAAGTGGGGAACGCCGCGACGATGAAGCGCGACGAGGCGTTGGAGTGCGCGATCAGGACGAAGGCATGGCCGTCGGGAGCCTTGGCGGCCGCACGACCTTCGCTGGCGAAGTATTCGGCGATGGCGTCGGTGTTGGTGACCCACAGCTCGCCCGCACCGAGATCGCCGGTGCCGTAGAAGTGACTGCTGCCGAATACCGGCCAGCCGTCGCAGGTACGCAGTAGATCACGGTAGGCATCGTCGAAAAAGACGCCCAGTCGTTGCTCGGCGGCGGCGATATCCGCATCGGTCGCCGGTGGGTTCGGTGGTGCCGACCGCCAGGGTGCGCCGCTCAGCGTGGCCGCGCGTTCTTGCAATTCAGCCGTGGTTGTGACGAGCTGGCTCCAGTTCCGCACTCTGCCTCCTCAGCCTCGCGTTGTCGGTGCGCATGACGCAAGAACCGGACCTCCTCCGGTCTGCCTGCGCGCCACCGGAATTCGCGTCAATACCGCAAGCAGTTCCCCAGTCAAATCCCCAGTCAGTCTACTTTATCTGCGCTGTGCATCATGCACATAATCGTTGTACCGAATCAGAAGCATCCGAATTTCGGATGGTTGGTTTGTTACTTCACTGCTCGCTGTCACGTACGGCTGATTGCGGTCGTTCGTGCGCCCGAAAAGATTCTGAGGAACGGCGATGAAATCGCATTCGGCAACATTTGTTCGTATATCCACGATCTCGGCTCTTGTCTCGCTGGCACTTGCGCCCGCTGCGCTACTGGCCGGGCCTGCCTCGGCGGACCCGGTGACCGTCAATTTCAAGTGTCAGGCGCGGCCGCCGATCGGCGCCCCACAAGAATCAACGATGACCATGCAGGTCAGCGGCTCGGCACCGGCTACGACGCCGCCCGGTTCCGCGGTCGCCATCACGCTGACCTCCGGCCAGGGGCAGATTCCCAGTAATCAAGGGGGATACAAGATTAATTACGTTCGGGATCTGACACTGATCGCTCCGTTCCCGACCAACTCCACCTACGTTTCCTCGTCCCTGACCGGCGGCACCGTCAATGCCACGATCGACACCAGCGGCGGCCATGCCGCGATCAAGGTGACCAACCGGCTCACCGGTGGTTCGACGTTCACATTGCCCACGATCGGCGTGAACGTGACGGCCGGCAACTCCGGCTCGATCACGACCACGCTGGCCGGCACCAGCTACACCGATCCGGGCCTGACAATGACCGTCAACGCGCAGGCAGGCCCCTTCGCAGTGAACGTTCCGGTCTCGTGCTACCCATCCCCGGCGCCGATCTTCACGACGACCGTGATCGGATCCGGCAAGGCGACGCAAGCACCCCAGCCCGCCGAACCCAGCGCGCCCGGCGCCTTCACGCTGCTCCCGAATCTCGGGTTAGGCCAGACGAAGTAAGCACCGCCAGATGACGTGCGGTATCGATTTACCACACATCGATACCGCACCTGGAAATAGGTTCGACCAGAGCGCGTTGAATGCCAACACAATTGGGCTTACCGTACCCGATATCGAGCCGGTTACCCGTAGACAAAAATGCTCTGCGAGTCCCTTCGAATTCGCAATCTGGTGAATGCCAGCGCCCTATTCGATTCCCGCCGCGCGGCTAGCACGGCGGGATAGTTCGGCGAACGCCGCGCGCAGTTCCGGCGGTGCGATCACCTCGATCTCGGTATCGAAGCGGGCCAACGCCGCGGCGAGAGCGGCCCACGACCAGGACCCGGTAGTCAACCTGGTCCGGCCGGTGGCAAGTTCCTCGACGACGCCGTCGCCCGCGAACGGAACCACCTGTGCCGCAGGCAAATCGAGGATTACCTCGCCACGGCAGGGCCAGGCGTCCGCGGCCTCGGAACCCTTGAACTGGGCCGAGAGGAAAACGGCCACGTCGCCGCCCGGCACTTCGCGCGGCGGGAATCGCGGTCCGTTCGGCACACGCGGCGTCATCCGGTCGGCGCGGTAGATCCGCCAGTCCGCGCGTTCGGGATCCCAGCCGACCAGATACCAGCGTCCGGTCCGGACCACGAGGTGGTGTGGCTGAACCCGGCGGGGCGGTCGCTCGGTGTCTTCGGGACGTCCCGGCGAACGGTAGTCGAACCGCAGTTCCTCCCCCGCGCGGACGGCGGCGCTCAGTGTGAGCAGGACACCGGTGTCGACCTGCGGCTCGGCACCGCGTCCGGCCGCGCTGATTTCCAGTGCGTCGACGCGCTGCCGCAACCGGGTCGGCAAGACCTGCCGCACGGTGGCCAGCGCCCGCGCGGCCGCCTCCTCGATGCCCGCGCCCGTCCCGACGGCGATCCGCAACGCCACCGCGAGCGCGACCGCCTGGTCCTCGTCGAACAGCAACGGCGGCACGTTATGGCCCGCTTCGAGCCGGTATCCGCCATCGGGTCCTTTGACCGCTTGGACGGGGTAACCGAGCTCGCGGAGCCGGTCGACGTCGCGGCGCACCGTCCGGTCGCTGACCCCCAACCGCTGGGCGAGCAGGCCGCCCGGCCAGTCGCGACGGGCCTGCAGCAGGGACAGGAGCGACAGCAGTCTGCTGGAGGTGGTCGTGGACGAAGCGAGTGGCATGTCTCCAGGCTGCCACGAGTAGCGGACGTTCCCTGACCGGTACTAGTGACACCGTGGGATTTGTCGCCGGAGGCCTCCGGCCACGAACCCACGCGCAAAGGACCGAAACACTATGTCGCTCAACGCTGTCGCCCATCTGAACTTCCACGGCCAGGCCCGCGAAGCCCTCGAGTTCTACCAGTCGGTGTTCGGCGGGCAGCTCACCATCGCCACCTATTCCGACTTCGGGATGCCCGCCGAACTGCCCGGCGCGACGAACGTGGTGTTCGGCCAGGTCGTCGCCGACAACGGCTTCCGGGTGATGGCCTACGACGTGCCCGGCCAGGACGCACCCACCGTGCCGTCCGTGCCCACCACGCGCCGCGAGAACGGCACCACGATCACCGAGGAGCGGTTCTTCCTCTCCGTCCGCGGCGCGAGCGTCGACGAGGTCACCCCGGTGTGGGCGGGCCTGGCCAAGGACGCGACCGTGATCGAGCCGTTCGGCCCCGCCCAGTGGGCGCCCGCCTTCGGGATGCTGGCCGACCGCTTCGGCGTCACCTGGATCGTCGACGTCGCGGCCGAGTACACCCACGCCTGACCCTTCTCAGGTGAGGTGCGGCCTGCTTCGGCCGCACCTCACCACACCCATAACGCCGCGCATTCCGCGAAATCGGGTTGAATGGGAACTTGTGGACGACAGGGGAATACGGCGCATCGCGGCGCGCGTCTACGAGGGCTGGCTGTGGTACGACGAACAACTGTTGTTGGCGTACGTCGAGCGAGTTGCCAACGGAGCCTGCGCAATCAGCCGAACTGGCGGGACCACGGTCAGGTGGGCGGCCTGGTTGTCGGCGGCCCCGACCGCCGGAGTTCCTGCGGCACAGTTGCTGCGTTGGGGGGTCCCACCCAGCGTGGTCGAAATTGTGGAAATACTGCAACAGCGGCCCGAGGAGCTACCGCTCGAATACATCGAGAGGATCTCCGTCCGGCGTGCAGCAGCGGTGATCCGTTTTGTGGAGTTGACGGAGTTGGCCAGCGCCGCACCCTTTCGATATCGGCACTGGCGTGACGCCCACCGACTGCTCGGCGAGAAGCTGGGACTGCCGCCGTTGCCGGACGCGCCCGCCCCGGCACTTGCGAGCGCACCGACCGACCCGGCCGAGCATTGGCACGAGTTCGCCGGACAGGTTGCGGCTCAACGAGATCCGCGGATTCTCGACCAGCTGCTCACTGGCTACCAGACCGAACTTCGCCACTGCTGCCATGCGGCGATCCGCGGCGCCATCTACGCCGCCAGCAGTGCGTCGCATGCCGCCGGACTCGCCGCCAAATGGTGGGATTCGCAAGACCATTGGGAGGCGATGGTTGCGACAAGAGCGACCACCGATGCCGACCGCCTCCGAATCCGGCTCGCCGACGAGCGCCCCGGGGTGGTGGCGGCCGCGATCACCGGGTTGCCACCGGCCGGCGCGAAGCCCGCCGAGGTCGCCGTTCTCGGACAGATATTGCGGCGCTCCGAGCCGCACTGGCGCTGGTGCCGCCTCGCGGCCGCGCGCAGGCTGCGCACAATCGGCGGACCCGCTGCCGAGGAGGCCCTGCGCGACCGCTTCCTGTCGCCGCTCGACCCGCCGTGGCGCGAGGATCCGCAATGGCTGGCGACCTACGGCGCGGCGCACATTCCGGCTCTCATCGCGAATCTCGATGAGCCCGAATGGTGGTACGAGGCACCGTATGCGCTCGGCAAACTCCGCGCGACAGCGGCCGAACCCGCGATCTGCCTGCGACTGCGCGCCCACCCGGATTGGACGCCCGGGATCGACGCCCTGGGCAGGATCGGTTCCGCCGCAGCGATCGAGACGCTGACGAAGACGGCCACCGACGGGCCAACCGACGCCCGCGATCACAGCCTGCGCGCACTCACCCGGATCGACACCACAGCGGCGGTGCAGGCCGCGATCGTCGCCATGGACGATAGCGACCCGATAGTCCGTGACCGGGCCGCCCGAATCCTGGTGCGGCACGGCGACCAGCGTGCCCTCGCGGCACTGATCCGGCTGTGCGACACGCGGCATGCCGTGGCTGCCGCACGGGCGCTGGGCCGTATCGCCGATCCGCGCGCCGAGCCGACCCTGTGGTTGCTCTTCAGTACCGGTGCACAGCGGGTCCGCAGTGCGGCCGGCCGTGCCCTCGCCGCCATGACCGGACCGCTGCGATTCCCCGACCATGCCGCACGAGACGCCGACCCCGGACTGCGCCGCGCCTTCATCCGACTGCTCGGCCACCGGCGCGAATGGGCCTTCCCGCACACCATCGAACGTTCGGCACAAGATTTCGACCCCAAGGTCCGATCGGCCACGGCGCACTTGATCGCGACCCTCGGCCTCCACACCCAACGCGCGGTACTCGACCGGCTACTCGACGATCCAGATCCCCGGGTGCGGACCGCAGCCGCCAAGGCGGTGGGTCGACTCGACAGCTGACTGACCAGCTGGATGACGTCACCATCCGGCTGTCACCGTGGGAGAGCCAGCGAACACATCGCCCGCCCGAACCACCGGCCACTAACTATGAGGAGTAGGCAGCGCGGAGTACTCGATTGTCGAGTTTTACATCCCGTCCGAACAGTGCATATCCGGGGCTATCCGGCGGAGCATGATGCCAAGCCATTCGGAGTGCTGGAATTCCGGAGGTAGGGCAACGACCCCGGCTGTGGCCTCTCTTACGGCTTCTGACTCGCGGCCGAGCAATGACAGCACGACGCCACGTTGTACGGCCCAGAACCCCTCTATGTACCAATACCCATGTCGAGGCAGGTCAAGCTCATCGGTGGATTCCGCCGCCTTATCTGCCTTGTGGAGCGCTCGGACGGCCCCGGTGCGATCACCTTCTGCTGCAAGCAATTCGGCCTGCTGATAGCGGTCATAGGCACCGAGCACCGGGTGTGCTCTCGGTACCCGGATCGCGGCGTCGGTCACGTCGAGCGCCCGTGCCGTGTCCCCGCGATGCCAGGCCGTATACGCGAGGAACGACAAGGCATGTTCGATCAGGGAAGCATCCCCAGATTCTTCGGCGAGTTGCACCGCATCGGTGAGTGCCTTGTCGGCAAGTACGAAGTTGTCCCCGACGTGTTCGAGCCACCCCCGATAGGTAGCAACCTCAGAGGCCAAAGCGGCTCCGCCAGCAGACACCAAAGACCTTGCTGCGCCGTCCATTCCGCGAACCGCCGGGATGACCAGGGCTGTCCCGATCTGGTCTTCGAGACGCCGGGTCCGTTCGAGGATCACCGAGATGTCTTCTAGCGCTGAGCCTCCCGCTGATGACGGATCGGCCATCGTCGCGGTGAGGCGGTCCACGTCCAACGTTGGATCGCTACCGAGCACTTCGCGGTACGCCGCGACCACTGCCGCAGGAACAGGTCGCTTGCCGTTCTCGATCTCGGAGAGGTAGCTGGGGCTGTAGTGGGTCTTCCCAGACATCTGCCGCAGGCCGACGCCGGCCACCACTCGCAACTCCCGAAGCAGATGGCCGGTCACGTCCGATTCTGCGAACACATGCGAACACTAACCCGGTTCTATTGGGGACGCATCGAGGTCAGGGTTATCTCATGCCCCGGCTCTGGCCGAAGCTTCCAGAGGCCGGGCGCACCTAAGCCGTAGTCGACGCAGGGGACTGACGGAATTCGCGTATGTGACTCGGACTGAGCTTTACCCCTTTACCGTCTGTTCCAGAAATGATGTGTCCTCGTCAAACTCAGCGGTCGGCGCCTCAGTTCGAGTCCCCCCTCCGCAGCGCTGGTGTCGGGACATACGGTGGCCTCCGTGGAGCTGCTGCCGAGGGCCCGCCGGGCGATAGCGGCAATGATGAGGGCAGTGTCCTGGCCCGCTTCAGCGTCACTCCCGGCGACACTCGTCTGGTCACTGATGCCCGGATAAATAGCCACCTGCGTTAAGCCGTCGGCTGTCACGGCCCACAACCCTGAGGTCGAGGTGTGCAGCAGGACGATCGTCGGTCTCAATGGTCGCCGACGCGTACCCGCAGATTGGCAATTCATGTTACGTCCTACCGCCCTATCCCGAGGACAGGATTCTGTCCTCGGATTGTCCGTACCCGCACCGGGCTCGCTAGTTCTATTCTGAATAGACATCAAGAGTTAGGTTGTGAAATCCCCTGTGGCGGCTCCCATCTCGATAACGGGCCAGCCCATCGCCCCCAATCCGGCGAGCAAGGATGTTCTGCGGCATACATGAATGTTCGAGACAATATCGCGCCTGTTTCACGATTCTTTCCGTAGTCGATGACACTCTGCTCAACGATTTCCGGCCACCCGGTTTACCGGCTGCGGCAAGTTGGCCAGGATCACACCTGCGGCGATGCCGCTATATATGTTCAAGGAGTTTTTCTTTTAGCGAGGAGCAGCGATGGATCAGCTAATCCACCTTTGCATATTCCTATCGACGACAACCTCGACGGTGTGGTGATCCGATGCCTCACGTGATCACTCAACAGTGTTGTAGCGACGCCACCTGCGTCATCGAATGTCCGGTGGATTGCATTCGGCCGCGTCCTGGCGATCCGGAATTCGTCAGCGCGGAGATGCTCTACATCGATCCGGATGCCTGTATCGATTGCGGGGCATGCGTGCCGGTGTGTCCAGTCGACGCGATTCGCGCGGATGACGACTTGTCGCCGTCGCAAATTCCGATGGCTGAGCTGAATGCCGCCTATTTCCAACAACATCCGCTGGCCTCGGACCTCGGCAGCGTCGTGCCGGTGGTCATGCCATTTGCCACGAAGGACGCGCGGAAGCTGCACGTTGCGATTGTCGGGTCGGGTCCTGCCGGCTGCTACACGGCCAGGGATCTGCTGGACAGGGGTGCGCGGGTGACGATGTTCGAGCGTTTGCCGGTTCCTTGGGGGCTGGCGCGATCCGGGATAGCGCCCGACCACACTGAAACTCAGCGAATCACCGACATGTTCGCGACTTTACTCGATTGTAGGGATTTCGAGCTAGCCGCGAACATCACCGTGGGAGAGCACATCTCTCATGATGAGCTGTTAGCCAACCATCATGCCGTCGTTTACGCAGTAGGTGCCCCGATCGGACGAAAAGCGGGAATCGCCGGCGAGGAGCTTGCTGGTAGTCACGCGGCGATTGAGTTTTTCGGCTGGTACAACGGTAATCCCGAGCACTCCGACCGGGTCTTCGACCTGTCCGGACAGCGGGCGGTAATCATCGGTAATGGCAATGTCGCACTGGATATCGCGAGGATTCTGGCCACTGATCCGACTGAGCTCGCGACCACTGATATAGCCGACCATGCATTGGAGGCGTTGCGTCGGAGCAATATTCGCGAAATCGTCGTCCTGGGCAGGCGGGGCCCTGTCCATGCGGCATATACGGCTCCAGAATTCCTCGCGCTGGGTGCGGTTTCTGGAGTGGATATTGTGATCGACCAGGCGGAGTTGGGTCTGGACCTCGCGAGCAAGGCGATTCTCGACAGCGTCGAGGTCGAGCCGTGGGTACGCTTGAAGGTGCGGGTCGCCGAACAGTACGCAAAAGCGTCGCTGCGGCCGGGTAATCGGCGAATCGTTCTTCGCTATCTGGTGTCGCCGATTGCCATCGAGGGTTCGGACCGCACAGAGGCTGTGATCGTTGAGCGCAACGCTGTCCGCGCACTCGATGAGGAATTGGGCGCGGTGCCGAGCGAAAAGCGCGAGCGACTCGACACATCGCTGGTGCTACACGCCGTTGGTTTCGACCGTGCCCCGGTCGCGGGCGTACCGTTCGATCGCTATCGACGTGCGATCGAGAATGTCGGCGGGCGCGCGGTCGGTGCGGACGGACGGGCTCTACCGGGGGTGTATGTGGTGGGCTGGGCCAAGCGGGGTCCGCATGGTTCGATCGGCACGAACAGGGCTGATGCTCGCCAAACTGTGGATTGCCTCGCTGAGGACTACCTGGCCGGAATCCTGGGGGCTCCGCCGATCGATAGTGCCGAGTTGTCGACGGTGCTGTCTCTGCGGCGGCCCGAACGGATCGGCAAGGAGCAGTGGTTGGCGATCGACGCTGTCGAGCGGTCGACCGGGCAGAGCGTGGGTCGGCCGCGGATCAAGCTCACCACTGCCGCCGCCTTGGCGGACGCGGCCAGGAGGTCTCGCGGAGTCCGTGTCTGACCCCCGGCTGGAGCAGCCGCTGCAGCCGAGAAGTCGATGACGCGATCAGTCGTACACCCATGAGATGCCGAAGGAATCGACCGAGATGGCACCTATCGCTCACGCAAGTCAAACACGTACAGCCGCACAGATTCTCGGGGACTGTCGCGCGGTGTTCGAACCGGCATACCGCGCGGTAGTAAGCGCCTTGCCTCCTTCGATAGCGCGGATCGGCGGCTATCACATCGGCTGGTGGGACGCGGCGGGTAACCCGACCCAGCTCGGCGGCAAGGCGTTTCGCCCTGCTCTGGTTCTGACGACCGCGGCCGCCATGACCGACGGTGGACCCGGCGATGCAATGGAACGAGCCATCGCCGCTGCGGTCGCGATAGAAATGGTTCACGACTTCTCCTTGCTACACGACGACGTGATGGACGGCGACCGCACGCGAAGACACCGCGCCGCGGCGTGGGCGCAGTTCGGTCTGGGACCGGCGATTCTGACCGGCGACATGTTCCTGACCGCCGCCACGGATCTGTTGGCTTCCAAGGACATTGACGACGCTCGGATTCTCACCCGCGCGCTGTGCGCACTGTGCGAGGGCCAAACCGAAGATCTCTCGTTCGAAACGCAGACAACAGTGGCGTTGAGCGATTGCGTGCACATGGTCGAAGGCAAGACGTCCGCGCTATTGAGTGCGGCGTGCGAATTGGGTGCGCGGGCCGCAGGAACCAGCACAGACCAAGCAGCCCTGATGCACGCGTACGGCTTTCAACTCGGTATGGCATTCCAGCTGGTCGATGACCTACTGGGAATCTGGGGGGATCCACAGCGGACGGGCAAACCTGTGTACAGCGATCTGGTCCGGCGCAAGAAGTCCCTTCCGGTGGTCGCGGCGATGAACTCGGGAACACCCGCTGGAGCCGAGCTGCAGAGACGATACGCCGACCCTGCCCCTCTCGAACCGTCCGAACCAGCGCATCTGGCGCGATTGATCGAACTCTCGGGTAGCAAGCAGTGGGCCGAAAACACCGCACGTGAAAGCTGTTCAGAGGCAGGGCGGCTGCTCAGGCAGGCGCACCCTCGGCCGGAAGCGGCCGCCGATCTGCGCACACTGGCTGATCTCATCACTCGACGGGAGTATTGAGATGAGCGCCGAACTGAAGTTGCTGTTGGCCTCACCCCGGTCACTGTGCGCCGGCGTGGAGCGCGCCATAAACACGGTCGAGTCTGTCCTTGCCGATTACGGCCCGCCGATCTACGTGCGAAAACAGATCGTGCACAACACCCACGTCGTCAGGGAGCTGTGTCATCGTGGGGTCGTCTTCGTCGAAGAACTCGATGAGGTTCCGCACGGCGCAGTTGTGGTCTTCTCCGCACACGGAGTATCGCCGCAGGTCCGTGCCGACGCCGCGAGCCGCGGGCTACGCGTCATCGACGCCACCTGTCCGCTGGTGACGAAGGTGCACTCCGAAGCCAAACGCTACGCAGCGCAAGGCAAGACCATCATCTTCATCGGCCACGCCGGACACGAGGAAACCGAAGGCACGCTCGGAGAGGCACCCGAGCACACGAAACTTGTGCAAACGGTGCAGGACGTGGCCGAACTCGCGGTTCCTGATCCGGCCAACGTGGTGTACCTGACCCAGACCACACTTGCAGTCGACGAAACCGCCGACATCATCGCTGCGCTGCGAACACGATTCCCCGACGCGGTCGGGCCGGGGCACAGCGATATCTGTTACGCGACAACCAATCGTCAAAATGCCGTGCAGGCAGTGGCCGTACAGTCCGATGTGGTGCTGGTTGTCGGGTCGCCGAACTCGTCGAACTCGGTGCGGATGGTGGAGGCGGTCCGGCGCCGCGGGGTACCCGCGTATCTGATCGACGATGTCACCTGCATCGACTCACGATGGTTGGAAGGCGCAGCCACCGTTGGCATCTCAGCTGGCGCGTCCGCACCCGCGCGGCTTGTCGACCAGGTCGTGGCCCATCTCACCGAACACGGTGCAGTCACGGTACTCGAGCAGAGCGTCACCTCCGAAACCATGCAATTCGCGCTGCCCTGGCAAGCAAGAACCAGACACGTGGACCCGACATCAGAAAGTGCAGCACAGTGAGTATCGACGAGACCTGGCCCCTGATCGCAGCCGCAGATACCCCTGAAAATCTGCGAATGATTCCCCGTGCGGACATCCCCGAGTTGTGTTCACAGATACGAGATTTCCTCATCAAGCGCGTGTGTTCGACGGGTGGGCATCTCGGGGTGAACCTGGGCATTGTCGAACTCAGTGTCGCACTACATCGTGTCTTCGATTCACCACGCGACCCGATCATCTTCGACGTCGGACATCAAAGCTACGTGCACAAGATGCTGACCGGGCGAGCAAGCCTTTTCCCAAGGTTGCGCCAGAGCGGCGGCCTGTCCGGATATCCCAGTCGCATTGAATCCGGCCATGACTGGGTGGAGAACTCACATGCTTCGACCGCGCTGTCCTACGCCGGCGGTCTGTCGGATGCGTTCGTACTCAACGGTAGTACCGACAGAACTGTGGTGGCTGTGATCGGCGACGGAGCCCTGACCGGTGGGTTGGCATGGGAAGGCTGGAACAATCTCGCGGCACGCGCGCAGCGTCGAATCATAGTGGTGCTCAACGACAATGGCCGTTCCTACGACGCCACCTTCGGTGGAATCGCCCACCATCTGAAGGATCTCAGGCTCGGAGCCCGCCGGTGTTCACTATTCGAACAGCTCGGGCTCTCCTACATCGGGCCGATTGACGGTCACGACACCGGCGCGGTGGAACACGCCCTACGTGCCGCGTCCGCGCTCAGACGCACTGCCGTTGTGCATGTCGTCACAGAGAAAGGGCGCGGTTACAGACCTGCTGAGACCGACACCGCCGACCGCATGCACGCCATCGGCGTGCTCGACCCCCACCTCGGTAAACCGGTCAAACCCGCAGGCCAGTCCTGGACCTCGGTGTTCGGCGACGAGATCGTCCGTATCGCTGCGGAGCGCGACGATATCGTGTGCATCACCGCATCAATGCGCCAGCCGGTTGGCCTGACCCACTTCGCCAATGCATACCCCGACCGGTTCTTCGACGTGGGTATTGCCGAACAGCACGCCGTGTGCTCGGCTGCCGGATTAGCCATGGGCGGACTCCATCCCGTCGTCGCGGTCTATTCCACCTTCCTCAACCGGGCCTTCGACCAAATTCTCATGGACGTTGCCCTGCACCGATTACCGGTGACCTTCGTTCTCGACCGTGCGGGCATCACCGGACCGGATGGGCCCTCACACCATGGCATGTGGGACACCGGGCTGCTCTCGATGGTCCCCGGCATCCGAACGGCAGCGCCCCGCGATCCCGCACGCCTGCGCGAACTGCTCAACGAAGCCGTTCATCACCCCGGCCCAACTGCAGTGCGACTGCCCAAAGCCACCGTAGGCCAAGACATCCCGTATGTGTCTCGGATGGACGGCCTCGACATCCTGCGCCGTAGCAACGGCCGTGCCCTCGATGCGTTGATCATATCCGCCGGAACAACTGCCGCCGCGTGTCTGAGAGCCGCTGCCATGCTCGAGGACGACGGCTACGGTGTCACCGTGATCGATCCGAGGTGGGTCGATCCCATCACGCCGGCACTGATTCACATGGTCGCCCGGCACAACGCTGTCGTCACCGTCGAGGACTCCTCGCTCTCCGGCGGACTGGGTGCCAACCTCCTCCACGACTCTGCTCAGCTCGGCATCACCACCACTATCCGTCCGATCGGAATAGCACGGCAGTTCCTGCCCCATGGGGATCGTGACGAACTGCTCGAACAGTGCGGCATTGCGCCCGAGAACATCTCGCGCATCGCGGCAAATTTGTTGACGACGGCTCGAGCCGACAGCCCGATCAGGAGCACTCAATGAGCGCAACAGACCTTGGCAGCCCTGCTCTTCTCAGCAACCGTCCGGGAGTGACCGGCCGCCCGTCGAACCCGCGCCGTCGATCCCGGCAATTGATGGTCGGCTCGGTCCCCGTCGGTGGCCTGGCGCCGGTGTCGGTCCAGTCCATGTGCACCACCAACACCGCCGACATCGACGCGACACTGCAACAGATCGCCGAACTCACCGCCGCAGGGTGCGAAATCGTCCGCGTCGCCGTCCCTTCCCGTGACGACGCCGACGCGTTGCCCAGCATCGTCGCCAAATCTCCGATCCCCGTTGTGGCCGACATCCACTTCCAACCCCGCTACGTCTTCCAAGCCATCGACGCCGGCTGCGCCGCAGTACGAGTGAACCCCGGCAACATCAAACAGTTTGACGACCAAGTTGCCGAAATCGCCCGTCGAGCCAACGCCGCACGCGTGCCCATACGCATCGGAGTCAACGCCGGATCACTCGACCCCAGACTGCTCACCGACGACGGTATAACAACCCCGCAGGCACTGGTCAAGTCGGCGCTATGGGAATGTTCGTTGTTCGAAGAACACGGGTTCACCGACATCAAAATCAGTGTTAAACACCATGACCCCGCGGTCATGGTCGCGGCCTACCGCGAACTCGCCGCACGCTGTGACTACCCGCTCCACCTGGGAGTTACTGAAGCTGGGCCACTGATGCAGGGCACTATCAAATCCGCCGTTGCCTTTGGGATTCTCCTCGATGAAGGAATCGGCGACACCATCCGGGTTTCGCTGTCAGCGCCACCGGTGGAGGAAGTCAAAGTCGGGATCGGCATACTCGAATCACTCGGCCTCCGCCAACGCAAACTCGAAATCGTATCCTGTCCCGGGTGCGGCCGTCTGCAGGTCGACTTGTACAAGCTCACGACTCAGGTCGAAGCCGCATTCCAAGACTTCCCTTTCCCCATTCGCGTTGCCGTGATGGGGTGCGTCGTCAATGGCCCCGGCGAAGCCCGTGCTGCGGATATCGGCGTATCCAGCGGCAACGGTAAAGGACAGATCTTTGTTCGCGGGGAAGTTGTGGCAATCGTTCCGGAGGCACTGATCGTGTCTACCCTCATCGACCAGGCGCTCAAACTAACAGATCCGGCGTAGCGCCCGCAGGTCCGAGTTGAGACGTCTCGATTGCGCCCCTCCGCACGATGAGTGACATCCAGATCGATACGACCCCTCGTACTACGTCGAATTGAAACCAAAGAAGAACGGAGTGCAGGATCTATGGAAACCAAGGATCTCTCTTCGACGATTCTGTGGGACGGCACTCCATTGAATAGCTTGATAATCCCGCAGCTAAAGCTGTGGGAACGACCACGGCCATACCCATTGGCCCGAAACTTTCATGCAGATTCCATATCAGAGGAGAGTTATCAGTGGGCCCGGGAAAGATTGCAGGTATCTTCATATATGGACGGAAAGCTTCGCTTCAACGAAACCAACGAATATGCCGCCTGGGCATATCCGACTGCTCCCCCAGATTTACTTAGACTGATCTGCGACGCCAATCTCTGGATTACCGTCTATGACGATGTTCGAGACGATCAGAAGTACTTGGCTCATAAGCCCACAGAGGCTACGGCACTCCACGAAATGCTGTCCAGTTATTACAGCATCGAACCCAAACGCGTGCCCGACGAATGTTTGCACAACGTAAGACTCAGGTCAATTCCCGAACTCATCGAACGCATGCGAGATCAAGGGTTCTCCAACGATCAGCTTGTGCAATTCATAGATTCGGTAAGAATGTTCGGCGGCTCCATCTGTTCGGAATCTCAACAGGATATAGAAAAGCGGGATCTCTCCCTCCGGGACTATATCAGAGAAAGGCGAGCAGATATCGGTGCCGATTTTTATGCAAACCTATCCGCCATGATAAGTGGCTCTTATCCCGGTCCGAGCTTGCAAAAGCATCCAATAATCGTCGAAATGAACACCACTCTGCGCGACTTCGCACTTCTCCACAACGATGTCATGTCGCTTCCGAAAGAAATGCTTTCCGGCAGCTGCGATTGCGCGATGCGGTATCTGTGGCTAGAGAAAGGAATGTCGGTACAGGATGCCTTGTACGAGGTAACGGACATGGCGCTGGTAGCAGTAGACGATTTCGATAACCTCTGCGATCTGGTGGAGCTTTCAGACGCTTCACCCAGCGACAAACGAATAATGCACCACTATGCGGCAGGGCTTCGATGGCATTTTTCCGCTTTGGCATATTGGTCGTGTAAAACGCGCAGATATCGAATGGACGGAATCGAAATAAAATTCGTCACGCCGATCGCAAAAGGTCCGGACAAGTATGGTTTACGCCCCCGGGTAGCCCACCTCAACGATACGTGGCGAAGCAGGCCACCGGACACTGGCCGATCCTCTACTTCGGGTGATGCCCGGCCAGCGATGACCCCAGGAAACCGGGGCGGAAGATGATGTCCCCGCGCCCCCGCAGACGTCCCGACCAAACCAGCACGCGTGGTGCAGGTCGATGGCCTTCGCCTCAGTGGCAAATAGTCGCCGTGTCCTGTTCGGCTTTGATGCTCGTAGTGGCATCGATGGCTGCGCTGTATCCAGCGTTGGAAAGCGTCGCTGTCACAACCGGAGCCAACCAGATTCAGCTGACTTGGGTGGTCAATAGCTATACGCTGACTCTGGCATGTTTAGTACTACCAGGTGGCGCGTTCGGAGACCGTTACGGTCGTCGCACAGCGCTCTTGGTAGGGCTGTTCGTATTGACTCTCAGCTCGGCTGCACCATTGCTGTTCCGCAGTCCGGAGTTATTGATTTGTTCCCGTGCCGCTGCTGGTGCCGGTGCGGCACTGGTCATGCCGCCCACGTTATCCCTGATGACCTCAGAGTTTCCGGAATCGCAGATCGGACGAGCCGTCGGCATATGGGCGGGTATAGCCGGCGCGGGCGGCATGTTAGGAATTGCCGGAACAGCATTACTGCTAACCTGGCTGCCGTGGCCATACATCTTTGTTATTCTGACAATCGGTAGTAGCATTCTATTCGGGTTGGCGTTGACGATACCCGTGTCCCGCGAATATTACACAGCCCGCGAACCGCTCCGATCTCTGCCCCAGCCACCTGTGGATGCACTCGGATCGATATCGTCGGCAACCGGTGTCGCGCTTGTCGTGTTGGCCCTCATGGAAGCCCCTTCGCGCGGATGGCAGAGTCCGGTCGTTATTGCCTTGGGCGTAGTCGGCGTCGCTGCACTCGCGGCATTCATCCGAATCGAACTGAGAGTACAGCAGCCATTACTGGACGTTCGCCTGTTCACTGTTCGCGGTTTCGGCAGCGGAGCCGTAACCATCACAACAGTATTTCTCGGCGCTTTTGGTGTAGTAACATTGCTGATCCAGTATCTCCCTATTGTGTTCGGCTACAGCGCGATGCGATCGGCATTCGCCCTGACGCCGATTACTGCCCCACTAATAGTGGTTTCGCTGATATCTCCGAAGCTCGCCGAGCGATTCGGACTACGCGCGGTAACGGTTTCGGGGCTGATCGTTTTTGCCGTCGGCTTGTTTATCTGCGGTCGATTGAGCAGTCAGGCCGACTATTTCAATTTGATGTGGTCGTTGTTGACTATGGGGGTAGGGCTTGGGCTCGGGATGGCGCCGGCTACGGCAGCAATCGTCGCCGAGACCCCCGCCGGGAAACAAGGTGTGGGAGCAGCTGTCAATGACGTTACTCGCGAACTTGGCGCAGCGATCGGTATCGCGGTAGCGGGCAGCGTTCTAGCTGCTGGCTATAGCGCTAGAATCGGGCCGATCCTGCATCAGATGCCGACCCAAGCACGCGAACCGGCTGCCCGTTCAGCCGCCGCCGCTCTGGATTTCGCGGGACAAACCGGCCCAGCCGCACAGCCGATCGCCGATTCCACTACCGGCGCCTTCATCTACGGCTTCGCCAATGCAACCTATCTGCTCGGCGGAGTGATGGCCGGTGGGGCAGTCCTCGTCGCAGCCTTCGCACCCAGCATCCGTAGTAGCACCTGATCTGATGACGACTTATGGAAGCAACTCGACTGCAGTCCTCTACATTCGCGAAGCGACCAAAGATGTCCTGCATCCCATCCGTCTATGCTGGCTTCTGTCACAGCAGCAACCACATCACCAAGACCCTCACCGACCGCCTGGCCCAGCTCGATGCGCAACGCGAACTGGCCTATTCGACCGACAGCGCGGACCAAGGCAACAGCCCGCAATGGGTTCAGGCGGACGAAGGCTAACGCGTGGACAACGGCATCGGCATCATCGTTCGCTGCCACGACGGCACTCGGGCGCTTCTGCCTCGGGAACGGGATCGTCGTGGCGCGCTTCTGCTCGAGGAACGTGTGCGGTTCTGAAAGACGGATACCGGCGGCGACGGGGAAGCCCGTATCGCGACGTCCTGTAATAGCCGCGTTGCGCGCTGATCGAACCGGCCAGTGCGGCTCTGCGGAAGATAGACCAGCGGTACCGATCCGAGGCTGGGTTCAACGCCGAAACTGCCGATTTCACGTCGTGCGTGAAGGCCAGACCGCGGGGCCGATCGCGGTCGGGTTGAGGCGCGGATGTCTGCTCAGCTGAGGTAGACGGCCATCCCGGCTGCTGCGAGACACGCTGCGGCTAAGAGCTGCAGAATTCGGTCGCCCAACACGATCTCTTCGGGTTCACCGGCCTGGCCGCCATCGACGTCGACCGCGTAACGCAGGAGGCTGATCGTGAAGGGAATCATCGAGATTGCGAACCATGGGTTGTCCTGGTGATCGGGCTCGAACGCCCACAGCCCGTAGAAGACCACGACCGCAGTACCGGACAAGGTCCATATGAAACGCAGATAGGTAGGCGTGTAGTACTGCAGCGACTTGCGAATCTTGGCACCGGTGTCGAGCGCGATCCTCAACTCGGCATAGCGCTTGCCCGCGGCCATGAACAGCGAGCCGGAGGCCGCGATCAACAGGAACCATTGGGACAGATGAATGTTCGCCGCCACACCACCAGCGACCGTGCGCAATACGAAGCCCGACGACACGATGCAGATGTCGAGCACCGCTTGATGCTTGAGCCCGAAGCAGTAGGCGAGCTGGATACCGATGTACACCGCCATCACCACTGCCAGCTGCCACGTGGCCGCGAACGAGATCAGGATCGAGGCGCCCAGGAGTACCACCGACAGCGCGTACGCCAGATTCACCGGCACGACACCGGCGGCGATCGGCCGGAAACGTTTGGTCGGATGCGCTCGGTCTGCCTCCACATCGAGCGCGTCGTTGACCAGATAGATCCCCGAGGCCGCCAGACAGAACACCACGAACGCGATACCGATATGCAGGACGCGGGTCAGGTCGGACAAGACGAAGGTGTCAGTACCCGAAATCGTGCCTGCGGCCAGCGGCGCGGCCAGCACCAAGACGTTCTTCACCCACTGGCGTGGCCGCACAGCTTTGACCAGTCCACCGGCCAAGGTCTTGGGCGGTCCGGAAAAGACAGCGTCGTCGAGTTCGATGGTTGTTGGCTCTTCACTCATATCAACCTGCCTGCTTCCCGTCGCGGTGCACTAATCTCGTTGCGCGGCTGGCACTGCCGCCATTACGCCGCCGGGATTGTGTCGACCGTAGAACCGCCCACGACATACTCCCAAACATCCATCCGTATGTCTTCGGTCAATCTTTCTTCTACGTCCGCCAGTTCGACGGAACGGGCGCGAAGCCAGCAGCACAGACAGTTGAGCGAGCGATCGGCAAGTCGAGATCGACTGACCCGCAGAACGTCCGCTTCTGCCGCATATCGCGCGTTCTGCGCGGCGAGATCGACTGCCGCGCAGAACATCCGATATTGCCCAATGCCGTGTGGTCCGAAACGGCCGCGCGACCAGCCCGAAGATCAACGGCCCGAGAGCATCTCGGACCACGTCGAAGGACAATGCATCATTGCCGAAGGACAATGCATCATTGCCGCTGAGGCGCGGTCGAGCTCCATGCGAGGATGAGCAAGACGACGATGGCGGTCGTTTGGCACATCAGCTGACCCATGAGCGTGCCTGAGCTGATCATCGACCAAATAGCCCCGGCCAGGAGCGGGCAGGCGATGGCAAGACGGACAACTACGCGACGCTTTGTCCAGCGTTTCCGCGGGCCACGTGTCTCAGCCGGTTCCTGCCCGAAAATCGAAAGAAACCACACCAGGGCAGTGCCGATCATCGCGAAGGCACTCAGGCGAGTCGCCACATGATCGTTCAAGTCTCCGCTGCCAACCAATCTGGTCGACGCAGCCAAGTACAGGCCGATGACGACCAGCGTTGCAACCCACATGATTTGTGAATAGCGCTTCTTCCGCCCTGCTGACACAGTCGATCCCGCCCCACCTACGCTCACAGCAGGAGCCTACAAGGCCGACGGTTGCACTGCACCAGCAAAGCGCGCTCATGACACCCGGCCAAGCCGCCCTTCGGATCGCAGAAACCATCAAGAGCTGAGCTCGCATGCCGCGCCCACAACGTCCTGAAATGCCGCCGCGAGGGCGTTGGTCAAGTGCCCAGATCGGTTGACCGACAGGGCATCCCGACGCGCGGCAATGGCGATTATGTGATCCTCGTTGTCCGCAACAACATCCGAATCGACGATCGGAACGGAATGTTCGAGTACAACCCTGAAGTCATCGCCGAGTTCCGTGCCAACCGCGGCCGGGTCGGCGGCCGATTCGCCACGTTCGAGCTGGCATTGCTGACCACCGTCGGCGCCCGGACCGGCCTGACGCGCATCAGCCCTGTCGTGTACTTCACCGACGGTGGCGACATTTTCGTCATCGCCTCCGCCGCCGGTTCCGACCGGAATCCGGCCTGGTATCACAACCTCGTCGCCAACCCGGAACTCACCGTCGAGGTCGGTGCCGACAGCTACCGGGCCGAAGCGACGCCCACCGAGGGTGAAGAGCGGACCCGGCTGCTCGCGAAGGCCATAACCGTCCAACCGGGTTTCGCCGAGTTCGAGGCCAAGACACGGCGACTGATCCCGGTGCTGCGGATCACCCGAATCAGTTGATTCGTGGCCTGGCCGCGGGGCGGGCGTTTCGAGCGGACGGTGGCCGGGCGTCTGATTGGCTGGCCACCAGCATCTCTTGGGTGATGGATCGGTAGGGCAGATGCCGCGCGGGCATCGTGCGCGCTGTCACCACGTGGGCATGAGCATCGCCGCGCCGACTCGATCACCTCGACGTTGCGAATAATTGTCCGGTCACACCGCTGTCAACAACGAGCTCCGCGCCTGTGATGCAGGAGGATTCGGCACTGGAGACCGAGAGTATGGCGTACGCGATCTCCGGCGGCCAGGCCAGGTGACACGATTTTGGCCAAAGTCGCGATCCTGCCAAACATGTTGTCCGGCCGGATCGTCCGCCGCGATCCTGGTCGTGCTCGATGAAGTACTGTCGATCTTGCCGCGCGGAGCCGCCTGTCTTGCAGGGTGGCGCGCCGCGACAGCGGACGACCTCGTCCTGGTGGATCGTGATGAGAGGGGCCCAACCACATGGCCGATCCGAATGACCTTGACCTGCCCGATAACTGGGGCCGATGGGGATCCGACGACGAACTCGGCACACTCAACCTCATCACCGACGACGTGCGCGCGAAGGCCGCCGCCGAGGTGCGGACCGGTCGATGGGCGTCGCTGGCCCAGCCGATCATGCCCAACCCGATGATCAGCAGTCCGTTCGCGCCCACGACGGTGGAAATCTCTCCCGTGCAGCAGATGATGTCGCACACCGGGGTAGGCGTCGCGGCCGACCTGATGCTGGTCACGAACCATCACGCGAAGTCGACGCACATCGACGCGCTGGCGCACTGGTCGACCGGCAACGAGGTCTACCCCGGTCGTCCGAGGGACCAGATCGTGACAGCCGCAGGCGTTACCTTCGCCTCGACAACGGCCTTCGCCGCCGGAATCGTGACGCGAGGGGTTTTGCTCGATCTGGCTGTCGAAGAGCCACTCCCGGCCGGACACGCGGTGACATCGCGCGACTTCGAAGACGCCGAACAGCGGCAAGGCGTCGAGGTGGGGTCGGGTGATGCGTTGGCGGTGCGGTTCGGCTGGCCTGCCGACCCGCTGATCGCAGATAGGCCGACTCCGGGAATCAGCCTCGACGCGGTGCGCTGGATGCACCGTCGCGGGGTCGCCCTCTACACGGGCGACAGGGGCGACGCCTACCCGGCACTCGACCCTGATGGACCATCCGCGCTGCACGGCGTCGCACTGGGCCGAATGGCGATGCCGCTGATCGACGGATCACAGCTCGACGACCTTGCGGCGCTGTGCGCTGAGCTCGAGCGCTACAGCTTCCTGCTCACCGTCGGCCCGCCGCGCATCCATGGCTTGACCGGCGTCATGGTCAATCCCATCGCCGTGTTCTGATCGCGCAACCGCGTCGATCACCGCGGAAGTCACGGACCGATCGACACATTTTGCGCCCCGAGGGTCCGCCGTCAGGCAGGTCGTCACCACACTCACATGCCGCGACCCGCGCGGTTCGGAGCGGCCTCGCGGCGGTCAGCGGAAGATCAACGGGCCGAGATCATCCCGGGCAGTCGTGGCCTTCGGTAGTGCTCGGAAATACCGACTATGCGATGTCGGGCATTGGATCACCTTCGGCCACGCAAATGCTTACGCGGCCAAAGGTGTTCTGGCCTGCCAGCTCCAACGAGCCACAAGTGCAGATTTCGCCCGAGATCGGGGCCTAGGGCCGACTGGGATAGATGCCTTCGACAGCGATCACAAACTGTGCCCCGCCGAAGGCCTCGGCCTGCGCTTTGAGGTTGGGCAGAGCGAATGTCGATTTTCCGTCGCCGCCGTAGGTGGTTCCGATCAAGCTGAACAGCGCTTGATAGTCGCCGATCTGGAGGATCTGGCCCTCACACGAAGCCCATCCCTGCGGGGTCCACCCGAAGGCGAGAAGTGCAATCTGTCCGAGAATTGGATCCATTTCCGAAACGCCTCTCATTCAATCGATTTCACTCCCACAGCCGCGCCGTTGCGACTCTCCTGTTGTACCGCAAACCGATCCGAGCTCGAAGCGAAACGATCAGACGTACACCTGAGATCCGCGCCATGGAGTGCGGCACCGCGACCGAGATCCGGGGCTGCCCAGGGCATTCCGCAAATCAACGTTAAGACGTCCTGCAGCGCCCCATCCGCGCTGACTTCAGTCGGCAGCCGCGGCGCCGTCCACCAGGATCGGCCCGAACGCACGCGGGCGCGCCTGTGTGTCGACGGTGGACTGCGCGAACCGGCCGCCGGTGGGCGATCGTGCCGCCGCTACCCAGAACTCGTTGCGCTGCAACGCTGAACGTGGCGGCCAGGCCTCGAAGCGCTGAACATGACCGCCGCAACGGACACAGCCTCCGCCGCGGCCGGCCCGTCTGCTCCGAGCAGCAACTCGAGCACCTGCCGCCACAGGTGCGCAGCTCCCGGATGCACCCGATCCAACGCTGTCTGCTCGGCGGAACGCCCGAGCAGCCTCGGCACGAACTGCTCCCGGATCGCGTCCTCGTCCACCAGGTGCAATGTGCAGTCGTACCCCATGATCCTGCGCACCCACAGGCAACCACGGGTCGGCCGCGCGGCACCGCTCACCTTGTTGCCGCACCGTTCCGGTGCTGGTTGGTCCTCGTGAAACAGACTGTCCGGCCAGCAATTTCGGTACAATTACCTGAGGTGCGAGAGGTGCGGACCTAACCTCTATTCGGCTGAGTGACGCACCCGGATTTCCTTTATCGAACGCAGCTATTCCGAGTAAAAGGGAAGCGAAATGAGCATTAGTCAAAAAATCACCGCTGGTGAACTGGACGATCTCACGTTTCACGGCAAGCTCGAGGACGGGCACCTGGTGCCCGGCGGCCTGCTCGGCGACCAGGCCGCCATGGACGACATCGAGGTCGGCATCTATGTGCTGGAGAAGGACGGCACGCTGATCGCCTGCAACAAGACCGCCATCGGCGCCTGGGGCCGCACCCCGGAACTGGGCACGAGCGAGAAGTACTGCGGCGCATTCCGCCTGCGTTACCCGTCCGGCGAGGTCATGCCGCACGAAGCCGCCCCGCCGTCGGTGGTCATCAACAACGGCGGCACCGTCCGCGACGCCGACGTCATCTGCGAACAGCCCGATGGTTTCCGGCTGCTCGCCCTGGTCAACGTCTTCCCGATCCGCGACGAGTCCGACGAGGTCGTCGGTGCGGTCAACATCTTCCGCCACAACACCACCAAAACCGTGCCGGGACTGCTGGAGTCGGCAGACGCCAACTGACTTTCGGCACGAACTCAGCGGCGGTCAGATCATTGCCGCCGACCGGAAGGCGCCGGGCCGGGCAGCCGAGGAACCGATGCCACGAGCCGACGGGTGTAATCGTGTTGCGGCGACTCGAATATCGCGTCGACCACACCGGATTCGACGATGCGACCGTCTTTCATGACGACCACGCGATCCGCCGCATGGTGTACCACCCCGAGGTCGTGTGAGATGAGCAGTAGCGCGGTGCCGAACTGCGCTTGCAGCACGGCCAGCAAGTCGAGTATCTGCGCCTGCACCGACACGTCGAGGGCGGATACCGGCTCGTCGGCAACGATCAAGGCCGGCCTGGGTGCGATCGCGCGGGCGATGGCGACGCGTTGTCGTTGTCCACCGGAGAGCGTGCGGGGATGACGATCGAGCAACTCCCGGCCGAGTTGCACCGCGTCGAGCATCTCGCGGACGCGGTTCGCTCGTGCGCGGCCTCGAATGCCCACCGTGTCCAAGCTTTCGCCGATGATGCGTTCGACGGTGTAGCGCGGATCGAAGGAGCTCAGCGGGTCCTGTGCGATCAATTGCGCGGTGCCGCGGTGGCGGCGTAGTTCGCTGTCGGAATATTCGCTCCACGGTTCGCCGTCGACGACTATGCGCCCGGAGGTCGGCGCGATGAGTCGCAACGCGAGGCGTGCTGTGGTCGTCTTGCCGGAGCCCGACTCCCCGACGATGCCGAGCGTCTCACCGGCGAACAGGTCGAAGTTGACGTCCTCGACCACGGTGCGGGCGGCCGGTCCGGTGCCGTACGTCTTCCGAAGATCCTGCACCGACAACACGATTCGAGTCTCGTCCACCGTGCGAGGCGGTAGCGGCCTGCGGTCGAGGACGTCGATATCGGCCGACGGATCGTCGGGTATCGACAGTGCCGTACCGCGGGAGGCGGCCGAAGGGACGGCAGCGAGCAAACGTTTCGTGTAGCTGTGCGCCGGTCGAGTCAGGACCTCGCGCGTACTCCCCTGCTCGACGACCGTGCCGTCCTTCATGACCAGCACCCGATCGGCCAGCTCCGCGACCACGGCGAGATCATGGCTGATCAGCAGTAGCGCGTTACCCGCGGCTTTGCGCTGTCGGAGCAACTCCAGAATCTGTTGCTGCACAGTGACATCGAGGGCGGTGGTCGGCTCGTCGGCGATGATCAAGCGCGGATCACCCGCGATCGCCGTCGCGATCAGCACCCGCTGACGCAATCCCCCGGACAGTTCATGGGGATACTGGGTCAAGCGCCGTTCGGGTTCGGGCACGCCCACCTCGGTGAGCAACCGCACGCTGCGCGCGGTGCGCGCCGGTCCGCGCAGATCGGTCAGCGCACGTTGCACCTGCGCCAGTGTCGCGCCGATCGTGCACAGCGGATCGAGGGACACGAGCGCGTCCTGCAGGACGAACCCGATATCGGAGCCGCGGATCCGACGCCACTGCCGCTCGCGATACGCACGCGCGTCCTGCCCGAAAAGCTCGAAACTGTCCGCGTGGACTGCGGCGCCGGATCCGGACAGACCGAGCAGAGCGCGCGCGGTCACCGACTTTCCGGAACCCGACTCGCCGACGAGCGCGACGACTTCACCCGGCTCGATCCGCAGATCGATGCCGTGCACCACATCGTGAACGCCCGCCTTCGCCGGAAACCCGATGCGCAGGTTCGTGATCGAGACCAGGCTCATGATGGCCTCCCGTCGTAGTGTCGTTGCCAGTGCCGTCCGAGCGAGCTCACGGCGATGACGGTGGCGGTGACCGCCACACCGGGCAGCACCGAAATCCACCAGGCGTTGCGCAGATAGTTGCGCCCCTCGGCGAGCATCGCACCCCATTCCGGTTCCGGGGGTTGCGGTCCCATCCCCAGGAAGCTCAGACCCGCCGCACCGAGGATCGCGGTGCCGAGGCCGATGGTGGCCAGGATCGGCACCTGGGCCACCGCGTGTGGCAGGACGTGCCGGCGCACCAGCGTGGCCCGGGTGAGTCCGAAGGTGCGGGCCTGCTCGACGTACCCGGACTCCTGAACGACGAGGGTCTGGGCGCGCACCACCCTGGCGAACCGTGGAATGGAGGCGATACCGAGCGCGAAGATCAGGTTCGTGGTTCCTGGCCCGGTGAACGAGATCAGCACCAGCGCGAGCAATAGATCGGGGAAGGCGGAGACCACGTCGAGGAAGCGGGTGATCAGCTCGTCCACCGGCCCGCGGGCCAACCCGGACAGCAGGCCGAGCGCCGTGCCGACCGCGACCGCGATCGCGACAGCGGTGACCCCGATGAGCAGTGAGTAGCGTGCGCCGTGGACCACCCGGGTGAAGACATCACGCCCCAGATGATCGGTGCCGAACCAGTGCTGCGCGCTCGGCGCGAGCTGGGCGGCCAGCGGATCGGCGGCCAGCGGATCGTCACCGGCCAGCACCGCGGGAGCGATCACCGCGATGGCGACCAGGACAACCGTCGACGCCGCCAACGCGGCTCCTGGCGTGACGCCGAAATTCCTTGCCCGCGTGACAATTCGGTCGACGGTCGCGCGCGGCAGACCGACGGTCGTCATCGTGGTCCTCCTCGGGAGTCCCCGCGCAGTCGCGGGTCGAGCCACAGATACAGCAGATCGACCAGCGTGCTGATCACCACGTAGACGAACGCCGACAGGATCGCGACCGCGAGAACCACCGGAAGATCCTGTGCCAGTACGGCATCGACCGTCACCCGGCCCAGGCCCGGCCTGCCGAAGACCTCCTCGATGATCACCGCCCCGCCCAGCAGCCCGCCGACCAGCCAGCCGGTCAGGGTCACCGCGGGCAGTGCGGCATGGCGCAGCCCGTGCCGCAGCCGCAGCTCGGTCTCACTCACCGACCACGCGCGCACCGTCACCGCGAACGGCTCGTCGAGCACCCGCTCCAGACCGTCACGCAGCACCTGGGAGACGACCGCGCCGAGCGAGAGGCCGAGCGCGACCGCGGGCAGCACCAGGGCGGGCAGTCCCTTGTTCGCCGCCACCGGAAACATCTTCAACTGGAAGCTGAACACCGAGAGCAGCACGATGCCGAGCCAGAACGCGGGCGTCGAGATCAACGCCAGCTCAATCGCATTCGCGATGGCGCGCGCTCGCCGCCGCCGCGCGGTGGTCGTCGCGACGACCACCGCGAAGACCACCGCCACCAGCAGCGCCGCCCCGGTGAGCGCCAGCGTGGGCCCGGCCTGCGAGCCGATCACCTCCGACACCGGCCGTTGCAGAACGTAGGAGCGACCGAAGTCCCCGTGCGCCACGTGCCACAGATATCTGGCGTATTGGACGATCGCGGGGCTGTCGAGCCCCCACTCGGCGCGGATGGCCGCCTCGACTTCCGGCGTGCGCGGCTGCTCGCCGAGCAACACGTCGACCGTGTCACCCGGCGCGAGCCGCACGCCGATGAACGACAGCGTGGCGGCGCCCCACAGCACGCCGACGCCCGAGATCAACCGCAGCAGCACCCGTTTCGCGATCCACCAGCGCGCATCGGGTGCGGTGTCGGCAGCTAGTTTCACCGTTGGCGGTGCGGTGATTTCGAGCGTCATGGACACCACACCGGTTCGGCTCGCCCGAGTACCACGTCAGCCACGATCGACCCAGATGTCGTAGGAGTTCTCCGGAAGTTGCTTGTAGGGGCGGAAACCCGCACCGTGCACGTGCGCGGCGGCCGCAATCTGATTCTCCGGAATGTAGAGCGGCAGCCCGTACGCCTTGTCTACCAATGCGAATCGCTGCAACTGCGCGTACTGCTTGGCGCGCTCGGCGTTGTCGGTCGTCGCGGCGGCGGCCTGCAGCCAGCCGGACAGTTCGGCGTCGCCGGCCCGGCTGTAGTTGAGGGTGCCCTTCGAATTCGACGGGTACCAATGGTTTTCGATATCGATGCCGCCGGTGATGGTGTCGGAGTTGGCGATCGAACCGAAGGTGTTGTTCTTGCGGAGTTCGGCATAGGTGCCGAGGTCGACGTAGGAGAGCTTCAGATCGATGCCCGCGTTCTGCTTGGCCTGCGCCTGGACCGCCTGCAACAGCACCTCGCGCTGATCGCGGACGGTGGATTGCGCCTGGACCAGATCGATGGTCAGCCGCTGACCGTTCTTGGTCCGGAATCCGTCGGAATCCTTTGCCGTCCAGCCTGCTTCGTCGAGCAGACGGTTGGCGGCTTCCTTGTTCGGACCGTAGGCGCCCTCGATGCTCTTGTCGTAGAACAGCGTGTCGACGCTGGAGGCGATACCCCAACCGCGGGTGCGCTGGCCGCGATAGATCGACTTCAACACCGCATCGACGTCGACCGAATCGTTCAGCGCCTTCCGGACTTTCTCGTCGGTGGCCGGACCGAAGGTGGCATTCCAGTACAGCGTGTACGGGCTGCCGTTGTTCAGCGAGCGCTGGTAGGTGTAGTCCGCATCGCCCTCGAACAGCGACGCGTCGTTACCGGACACGCCTTCGATGAGGTCGACCTGCCCGGAGGTCAGGGCGCCGGTACGCACCGACGACTCGGGCAGGAACCGGTAGGTCAGCTCGTCGAGGTAGGCGGGACCCTGATGGGCGGCGTTCTGCGGCGCCCAGTTGTAGTCCGGGTTCTTCTTGAAGTGCAGTTCCTGACCCTTGACGTAGCGATCGAGAATGAACGGACCGGTGCCCGCGATCTCCGGGCCACCGGCCTTGAGCTGGGGCTTGTCGAACGCTGCCGGCGAGATGATGTCGAAGCCCGCGGCGAAGTCGAGGAACGGCGCGTACGGGTTCTTCAATGTGAAGACCACCGTTCGCTCATCGCGCGCGCTCACCCCGCCGAGGTTGGACAGCGGTCCGGCGGAGAACCCGCCGGAGTAGGCCACGTCCTGCATGGTGCTGAAGTTGCGAACCACCGCGGCCGCGGTCAGCGGATTGCCGTCGGTGAACTTCACTCCGTCGCGCAGGGTGAAGGTGTAGGTCAGCCCATCGGGCGACACCTCGTGGCCGGTGGCCAGCCAGGGGACGTAGCCGCCGTCCTGGGTGCGCGCCAGCAGCGTTTCGTAGGTGTTGCGCAACATCATCCGGGTGTTGCTCTGACCGTTGAGGTGCGGATTGAGCGTGGTCGGCTCCGTCTCCACACCCCAGGTGAGCGAGCCCCCGCTCCGCGGTTGCGCCGAGGTGCCCGCCGTGGTGTCCGATCCACCGCATGCGGTCGCCAGCAGCGCTGTGGCCATCAGGAGAGCTGTTGCTATTCGTCGAGTCCGCATCACAGTGCGGCGCTCCTATCTTCGATGAGAAATAGTGGTTGATCAGTGGTCACGACCGCGCCTTCGGTGGCGGTCACGGTGACGATTCCGGGATGGGTCGCGGTCAACTCGTGCTCCATCTTCATGGCCTCGACCACGCCGAGCAGCTGGCCTTTCTCCACCTGCGTGCCCGATTCGACATGGAGCCGAACGACGGTGCCCGGCATGGGAGAACGGATCTCGGGGTCGGTCGCGGTACTGCCGAACGACCGGTACTCCGCGTACCGGACTTCCCTCGACACGCCTGCGACCTGGATGGCCCACGCCTCGCCGACGCGTCGGACCACACAGGGTGTCGAGCCGACCGACATGGTGTCGTCGCTGGTTCGAACACACACGACACCCCGGTCGGCGGTGTCCGCGCGAACCCGCACCGCCTCGCCGTCGTAGCCGTTGACGCGGACGGTGAACGGCCGCCCGTCGACCGTCAAATCGATACTGCCGAGATCATGATCGGCGGGATCGAGCAACGCGCGGTCGCCGACCGGTGCGCCCACCGACCACGGTGTAACGCGATCGGGCGCGGTCAGTGCGGCGGCAACTGCGAAGGCGCCCAACAGGTCTGGATCCGCGAACTCAGTGGTCGGATCGATGCGGTCCAGGTAGGAGGTGTCGTGCTCGACGGCCGCCAGGATCGGCGAACCGAGGACGTGGCCGACGAATCCGAGGTTCGTGGAGATACCGGTCCAGCGCAGCTCCGCGCAGGCCTGCCGGGCGGCGGCGAGCGCCTCGGCGCGGGTCGTGCCGGTGGCGACGAGTTTGGCGATCATCGGGTCGAAACCGCCGGTGACGTTCAGGTGGCGATCGAATGCGCGCTCGATGCGAACGTTCGGCCATTGCGTCACTTCGAGTGCGCCGGGACAGGGTAGGAACGCCCGGAACGGATCTTCGGCGTACATCCGGACCTGAACGGAGGCACCGGTATAGGTGATCTGCTCCTGTGTCGCGGGCAGCGGCTCACCCGAGGCGACCCGCAGCTGCCAGTCCACCAGGTCGATACCGGTGATCTCCTCGGTAACTGTGTGCTCGACCTGTAGCCGCGTGTTCATCTCGATGAAGAAGAACTCCTCGCCCACCAGGAGGAACTCGAAAGTGCCTGCGCCGACGTAATTCAGCGCCTGCGCACCGCGCACCGCCGCATCGAATATCCGGGCGCGGATGGCGTCCGGGATCCGCGGCGCGGGCGCTTCCTCGATCACCTTCTGGTGTCGTCGCTGCAATGAGCAGTCCCGATCGAAAAGGTGTACGACACTGCCGAATTCGTCGCCGAAGATCTGCACTTCGATGTGGCGCGCGTGCTCTACGTACCGTTCCAGATGCAGGCGGCCGTCGGCGAAAGCCGCTGTCGCGGTCCGGGTGGCCGAGGCCAGCGACTCGCGCAGTTCGGCACGGGAGCGCACCACCGACATGCCCTTGCCGCCACCGCCACCCGCCGGTTTGACGATGAGCGGGTAGCCGATGTCCTCGGCCGCGCGGGCCAGGGCCGCGAGGTCGCCGCTCGCCTGCCGGGTGCCTGGCAGCACCGGGACGCCCGCGTCGGCCATGACCGTGAGTGCGGAGGCCTTGTCGGCCATGGTCTCGATCACCCGGGAACTCGGGCCGACGAAGACCAATCCGGCGGACCGGACGGCGCGGGCGAAGTCGGCGTTCTCGGAGAGGAATCCGTAACCGGGATGCACTGCGTCACAGCCTGTTTCGATGGCCGCGCGCACCAACGCGGCGGCATCGAGGTGGCCGCCCGCCGCGGGTAGTCGCACGGTTGCCACCGCACCGGCGTGGTAGGTCGATTCGCGATCCTCGTCGACACTCACGGTGACGTAGCCGATGCCGAGGCGGCGGCAGGTCCGCGCGATCCGCGCCGCGACCTCACCTCGATTCGCGATGAGCAGCGTCGCGATCACAGCCGGAACACCCCGAACGTGCCTGCGTCCGGCTGTGGTCTATCCCAGCGTTCATGCGCCAGCGACAGGCACTGCGCGAGCCAGGTGCGGGTGTCCTCCGGCTCGACGACCGCGTCGATCCACATCCGTGCGGCGATATACGCCGGGTGCGACTGGCGTTCGAAGCTGTCGATGATCGGCTGTTTGATCGCCGCCTCCTCTTCCGCGCCGAGCTCCTTCCCCTCACGACGGAGCTTGTCCCGCTTGAGAATTGCCATCACCGCAGCCGCCTGCTCACCGCCGACGCCGGTGGAGCGCGCGTTCGGCCACATGGCCATGAACTGGCCGCCCATCGAGCGTCCCGACATGGCGAAGTTGGCCGCGCCGAAGCTGCCGCCGATCACCAGCGAGATCTTCGGCACCGTCGCGCACGAGACGGCGTTGACCATTTTCGCGCCGTGCTTCGCAATGCCCGCACGCTCGTATTGCTCGCCGACCATGAAGCCACTCACGTTGTGCACGAACAGCAATGGGATGCGGCGTTGATTGCAGATCTGAATGAAGTTCGTCGCCTTGAGCGCGCTGTCGGGGAAGATCACGCCCTGATTCGCGACGATCCCCACCTCGTATCCGGCGATCCGCGCGGTCGCGCACACCATGGTGATGCCGTAGTCCTTGCGGTACTCCACCCACGAGGTGGCGTCGACGACACAGCGCAGGATCGCGCGAACGTTCATCTCCTTCTTCGTGGTAGCCGGAATCAGCTCCGGCAGACGCGCCGGATCGTCGGCCGGTTCGAGGGCCGCGAAGGCCGGTGGACGCACCTTGTCGCCCGGCGTGCGGGCGACGATATCCCGCACCATCGCCAACGCTTCCACCTCGTTCATCGCCAGATGGTCCGCGACGGCGGTCTCTCGTACGTGCAGGTCCGCGCCGCCGAGTGTTTGCGCGTCGACCTTGATGCCGGTGGCGGCTTCCACCAGCTGCGGGCCGCCGAGGAAGACCGTGCTGAGGTCTTTCACCATGACGGTCTCATCGCTCATCGCGGGGATGTAAGCGCCTCCCGCAGTGCAGATTCCGAGCACGGCGGAAATCTGGGGCAGGCCGAGCGCGGACATCTCCGCGATGTTGCGGAACATCTTTCCCAGGTGCTCTTCGTCCGGGAAGATCTCCTCCTGCAAGGGGAGATAGATGCCACCCGAATCGGCGAGATACACGCACGGCAGGCGGTATTCGCGAGCCAATTTCTGCCCACGCAACTGCTTCTTGATGGTGAGCGGGTAATAGGTGCCGCCTTTGACGTGCGGGTCATTGGCGAACACCATGCAGGGACGGCCGTGGATGCTGCCGATCCCCACGACGAGTGCGGCGGCAGGCAGGTCGGTGTCGTACACGTCGTGCGCGGCGAGGCGGCCGATCTCCAGGAACGGTGTGCCCGGGTCGAGGATGCGATTCACCCGTTCCCGAACCGGCAGTTTGGCGTCGCCGGTTCGGCGGCGCGGCGCGACGATGCCTGCGTTGTGGTCGCGCAGCAGTTTGCGTTGTGCTTCGAATCCGACGTTGTGTTCGACGGTGACGGTCATGCCGGTAGCTCCGCTCGATCCTGATGTGCGGCCAGACTCGAGTTCAGGGTGTCGGCGAATCGGCGAATCGTGTCGGGCTCGAGGTCGGCCCGCAGCATGAGGCGCAGGCCCGCGCTGCCGCGGCGGATGATCGGGAAGAAGATGGGCGAAGTGTAGAAGCCCGCGCCGAGCATGTCCCGCGCCACGGCGATGGTGCCGTCCTCCTGGCCGATGCTGACGAATCGGATGGGAAGGCCGTCGCCGGCCAGGTCGGTGTCGACCAGCGAGTCGAAAAGCCGAATGCGTTCCTGCAGTGCGATCTGACGGTCATCGACCGTGCCGTCGTCGTGCAGATCGCAGGCCGCGACGATGGCGCCGAGTCCGGCCGTGTTGATTCGCTGTGACCACATCAGCGGTCCGCTGGTGCGCAGCAGCGTGTTCTTCAGGACATCGTCGCCGAACGCCCCGAAGAAGATGACACCGCCGCTGGCCCCGAAACCCTTGTTGAGCGAGGCGATTACGAGCGTCCGGTCCCGCCAGCCTTCGTGGGAGCCGAGGACGTATCCGCGGCCCCGGGCGCCCAGGGTCGAGATGCCGTGTGCCTCATCGAAATACAGGAACAGCCCGTACTCGTCCTGGAGCCGGAACAGCTCGTCCAGCGGCGCTCCCCCGCCTGTGCTGTAGACGCCGTCGGCGACATAGGCGACGTGAGAATGCCTGCGGCACAACTCTTCCAAGGCGGCGACATCGTTGTGTGCGATCGTGACCAGCTCGGCTTCATCCGCGACCAGCGGCTTCATCGCGTTCAGACAGAAATGCGCGTTCTTGTCGAACACGACCAGCGGCGGGTGCCCGTCGGTGAGCTCACCGGAGGCCAGTAGCGGCAGTGTCGCCCAGGCCGCGGCCGCACAGGACGACACCGTGACCGCCTGCGCGCCGAAGGTCTGCGAGAGGCGTTGCTCGGCCTCTTCCAAGAGCTCGAGCCGAATGCGCATGCGGGAGATGGAGGAATTGATTGTCGCGGTTTCGTCGAGTCCACGGTGGGCGCCCGCGACTATTCGCGGGTCGCTGTCCAGGCCGAGATACGAATACGACGAAAAGTTGACGATAGTGCGGCCTTCCCGGTCGTGCACGTGCCCGTCGCGCATGTCCGCGGCGACGATATCCACCAGGCCGTGAGCTGCGCTGTCGTCCCAGAAGGAGTTGCTCAATTGCAACTGCCGACGGACGTTGGCGAATTGATGAGTAACCATTCCCCTTATTCCTTTATTGGCGTTCGCGTCGATCGATGAATCAGGCTGTAGATGACTCAGGAAGCAGTGGCGGGCTTTTCCGGCGCCGCGACAACGACTACGTTCACTGCGGCGAGCACGGTGATGGCGATGGACCAGGCGATCAACCCGGTCAGCGATGGTCCGGCCAGCGAGGCGACACCCGCCAGGCCCTGCTGGATCAGCGCGCACCAGGTGACCGCGATCGCGGCGCCGGAGACGAGATGGCTGACCGCGTGCGCGGCGCTGTTGGGGAACAACGTCGCCTGCCCGAAGGTGGTCGCGACGTAGCCGGCCAGAAAGATCGAAAGTGCGATCGCCCGGTGCGGATCGAACACCCAGACAAGGGTGATGAGCACGCAGCCGGCCAGCATGATCCACGCGCCCTGTCGCATCATGGTGCGCGCACCGAGGCGCCGGACGGTGCGCCGCACGTAGGTCGCACCGGCCAGGTATGCCGCGCCGTACAGGACGCCGAAGAGGCCGAATACCCACGGCTGCAACGAGAACCGGTCCGCGAAGATGAACGCCGACTTCTGCTGGATCATGACGATGATGGCGAACCCGATACCGCCGGCGACCGCGCTGGCGACGAAGACCCGATCTTTGATCAACCTGCGCACCGTGCCCTTGGCCGGGGACTTCGACTCCGGCCGCGGCAGCGAAATGCGCAGGGCGAGCGCGACGGGCACCGCGGCGAGGACGGCCAGCGCCACGAATCCGTACCGCCACCCGACCGTCGAGGTGATGACGCCGCCGACCACCTGCCCGCCGCCGAGCGCGACGACGAACGCCATAGACAACAGCGAAAGTTGCCGCGCGAGTTCAGCACCCGAGAACAGGTCCTTGATCATCATCCGCGCGACGACGGCGATACCGCCCGCGCCGATCGCCTGCACCACCCGCAGGCCGAGCAGTTCCGGCGCGTTCGTGATCAGCGCAAGGCCCGCGCTGGCGAGGATGAAGCATAGTCCGGCCGCCACGAACGCGGGCACCCGCCCGAACCGTTCCGCGGCCCGGCCCCAGGCGACCACCGGCAGCGCGGCGAACACTACGAAGACCGCCACCGACACCTGCAGCGTCGAGTCGCTGGCCCCGATATCGGCGCCCAGTGCGGGCATACTCGGAAGATAGATAGTGGTGGCCATTTGCGCCGCGGCGACCGCGCTACACGCGGTCAACACCACAGATCGGCTTCCGACGGCCGCGGATACAACGCTCCCGGATTCCTGCCGCACAACCAATTCAATCCCCCTACACCCAATAGATGCGCGCCGCAGGTCAGTCGAGCCCGGCATGTCTTGGACGGATCGATGACCCCATCGATCCGTCCAAGACATGATTACCCGCCGGTAACTCACGATGCGAGGGTTAAAATCCTCCTGATTCTGCCGGAATGCTGTGCAGCCCAACCTCTTCCACGCAGACGCCAGCCCTGGCCGGTGCGGCGCGGCCAGCAGCGACAGCCCGCTCGGCACTATTGAACCGACCTACCAGGTCGTCATCGAGTTCGATTGCGAGCGAACAAGACCCGTTCAGAAGGGGCGATCGGTCGCCCTCAAGAAGCCGAGGGTGTCGCCGGACCTCCGTAGTGGTGGATGTCGCGGCCGGCGACGGAGGTGGTGTTGTTGGAGCCGATGACGCGAGTGTGCTGCACCAACGACCGCACGTGCTGCTGATCCTGCGCGTTGAGCGCCGGCGTGATCTCGTCCTCGAGTAGCCGTCGCAGCTCGGAGTGCACCTCGGGGTTGCTGTTGACCAGCCGCCTGAGTCGCAGCCGCCACTCCGCGACCAGGGCGTCCTGCGTCGCGGTGTCGTTATTCGCTTGTGCCTCGGCGACTTCGGAGCGCAGCTGCTCGAGATCGGTGCCGATCTGCGCTGCTTCCTCGGGGTGGATCCGTTGCCACCATCCCACTACCGCGGCCTTGATCATCGCCCACCCGTCGGTGGTCGCCGCTGCCGCCAATGCAGTTCCAGCGGCCATCACAATCTCGTCCACGAACCTACCTCGAATCAAGAGAGCGAAATCTTTGGTGCAGCATAACGATAAACCGTCTCGAGGAATGTCGGTCCAACGACCGACATTCCTCGAGCAAGGAGAAGGCCGATACGGTAGCGATTCGAGATGTCTTTCTATTCATGATTCCGGTGGGAGGCACTAGGCTGAGTAGCTCAAAGGAGAGCGCCGTGGGATGGTAGTGATGAATCCGATTTCCGTACCGATCGGCAACGCTTTGATCAGGGAAGGGCTGAGTAGCAACGCCTCTGACACCGGCGCACCGCGCACGCTGAACATTCCGAGAGTTCGGTTTTCAGTAGCGATCACCAAGAGAGTGATCGATACGTCAGATCGACAACGATGCGTGCCGAAAAACGCATCGGCGACGGTATTTCCGATCGCTGTGTTCTGGGTATCGAATACGCACCTTCCGTCGGCGCTGTCGACCAGCTGAACTCGCGAAGGCACACGTCGTGAACGATCCCGTACCCACCGAGGACTCGGACCTGCCGCCTCAGCTTGCCCAGCAGACAGAGGTTTCCGGCGACAACAACACCGCCCTCAGCGCAGGCCGCGACATCAACAACGTCCAACTCATCATCCAGCGTGGCACCGAGCTGGGACGTGTCGTGGTGGGGCGGATCCCGCGGGCGGCGAAGCATTTCATCGCCCGCGCCCAAGTAACACAGTTACGGGAGGTAATGGCGGACGCGCAGGTGGCGGTCGTGGTGACCGGGATGCGCGGCGCGGGTAAAACCCAGGTCGCCGCCGCTTACGCCCGCAACGCCATCGCCGCGGGTGTGGGATTGGTGGGATGGGTCAACGCCGAAAGCCGGGACACGTTGTACGCAGGCCTGTCCGAGATCGCCGCGCGGGTCGGTGTCGCCGACCCCGACGGCGATTCCGCAGTGTCGGCCGAGCGGCTGCGCAATCATCTGTCCGAGCGGTCGGAGCCGGCGTTGCTGGTGCTCGATAACGCCACCGACCCCGACTTCGTCGACACTCTGCTGCCGACCGGTGACCAGACGCGTGTGGTGGTGACCAGCACGGACCGCGCGTTCTCCCAGCTCGGCGAGATTATCGATGCCGGTGAAGGTTTCGGCCGCCCGGAGTCGGTACGTTTCCTGGGCGAAGCAACCACACTGGACGATCCGGTGGGTGCCGCGCTGGTCGCGGTGGATCTGGGAGATCTGCCGTTGGCGTTGTCGGCGGCAGCGGCCACCATCGTCGGTCGCCGGTTGGCCTATGCCAGTTATCGGCAACTGCTGGCCGCGCAGCCGCTACCCATGGCGTTGCCGCGGAGCCGAGGAAGCGATCACCCATTGGCGGTGGATCAGGCGCTGCTGTTGTCGATCCAAACCGCTGAAACCCCCACCGGGGATACGGAACTCGACGCGGTCGTGGTGTGGCTGTTGGGGGTGATGGCGATGCTGGCGCCCGACGGTGTCGACTACGCGATGCTGCCGGACCATGGCGGCCGGTTGGGTGCGGCGGTGCAGCGGTGTGTGGAGGGATCATTGCTGACGTGGTCGGCCACCGAAGACGTGGTGGTCATGCACCGGTTGCTGGCCAGGGTGCTGCGGGAACGCGCCCACGCATTACAGAGCACCACCGAGGCAGCCGCCGCAGTGGCAGTCATCGAACCGTTTCTGTTCGATGAGGCCGAGGCCTTCCAGCGTCGTGAGGAAGGCGCCCGGCTCGTCGATCACATCGAAACCTTGGTCGACAGCGGCCTGTCCGAACAGGTCATCCACGAAATTCAGCCCAGGCTCCTGGCATCCCGACGCTGGGCGACCCGCCAGCTGACCTTCGCCACCGACTTCACTCGCGCCATCAAACTCGCCCAGTCCACCCACGCAGACCACCAACGCACCCTCGGCGCCGATCACCCCGATACGCTGACCTCCCGCCACAACCTCGCTGACGCCTACAGGTCGGCGGGACGGTTGACCGAGGCGATCGCACTGCACGAACAGAACCTCACCGATCGCGAACGTGTCCTCGGCACCGACCACCCTGATGCCCTGACCTCCCGGCACAGCCTTGCCGACGCCTATCAGTTGGCGGGACGACTGGCCGAAACGATCGCACTGCACGAACAGAACCTCACCGATCGCCAACGTGTCCTCGGCCCCGACCACCCCGCCACGCTGACCTCCCGCCACAACCTCGCCCTCGCCTACCAACTGGCTGGCCGGATCGGTGAGGCCATCGCACTGCACGAACAGAACCGCACTGATCGCGAACGTGTCCTCGGCCCTGACCACCCCGCCACCCTGGCCTCTCGCCACAACCTCGCCTTCGCCTACCAATTGGCGGGCCGGGTCAGTGAAGCCATCGCACTGCACGAACAGAACCTCACCGATCGCGAACGTGTCCTCGGCACCGACCACCCCGCCACCCTGGCCTCCCGCCACAACCTCGCCTTCGCCTACCAGTTAGCGGGCCGGGTCAGTGAAGCCATCGCACTGCACGAACAGAACCTCACCGATCGCGAACGCATCCTCGGCACCGACCACCCCGACACCCTCTCCTCCCGCCACAACCTCGCCAACACCTACAAGTCAGCGAAACGACTCACCGAGGCGGTATCGCTGTTCGAGCAGAATCTCGCCGATCGCGAGCGCATCCTCGGCACCGACCACCCCGATACGCTGGCGTCCCGCAACTCCCTCGGCTACGCCTACAAGTCAGCGAAACGACTGACCGAGGCAGTAACGCTGTTCGAGCGGAATCTCGCCGATCGCGAACGTGTCCTCGGCACCGACCACCCCGCCACCCTGGCGTCCCGCAACTCCCTCGGCTACGCCTACAAGTCAACGAAACGACTCGCCGAGGCAGTAATGCAGTTCGAGCGGAATCTCGCCGATCGCCAGCGCATCCTCGGCACCGACCACCCCGCCACGGTGGCCTCCCGCAACTCCCTTGCCAGCGTTTACAAGTCAGCCAAACGGGCTGGCGAGCTGATCGAACCGGACGAGAACCACAGCACCGTGGGCGTGCCGCCGCGTGCGCAGTGGGAGCAAACCCAGGCCGAGACGTGTCCGAAGTTCCTGTACGAGCTGCGGCAGGGCCAGGTCCTCGAGGGTGTGGTCACCTCGCTCACCGACTACGGCGCATTCGTCGATCTGGGCGGCTGGGACGGTCTGGTGCACATCTCGGAGCTGTCGTGGAAGCACATCGACGAACCGTCGGAGGTTGTCGAGGTCGGTCAGAAGATCACCGTCGAAGTTCTCGCTGTCGATCTGGATCGCGAGCGGGTTTCGCTGTCGCTCAAGGCGACTCAGGAAGATTCGTGGCGTCGGTTCGCCCGCACCCACGCGATCGGTCAGGTCGTGCCGGGCAAGGTCACCAAGCTGGTTCCGTTCGGAGCGTTCGTGTCCGTCGAGGACGTCACCGGCCTGATGCACATCTCCGAGTTGGCCGAGCGCCATGTCTCCGATCCCAACCAGGTCGTCGCGGTCGGTGACGATGTGATGGTCGAGGTCATCACCATCGATTTCGACAGTCGGCGGTTCTGGCTGTCGCTGAAGCAGGCGAACCGGGATTACCACGCCGAGTTCGACCCGTCGAAGTACGGTATGGCCGACAGCTACGATGATCAGGGCAACTACCTCTGTCCCGAGGGCGTCGATCCCGTCACCAACGAGTGGCGCGAAGGCTTCGATGAGGAGCGCGAAGAGTGGGAGAGCCGCTACGCCGAAGCGGAGCGCCGTCACGAGATGCACACCGCCCAGATGGCGAAGATGATGGCTGACGCCGGCAACGGCGGCCGGACGGTCTATTCCGCCGAGAGCAGGCTGCAGTCATCGTCCGGACAGGCCGAGCCCGTCAGCGGTTCGCTGGTCACCGACGCTCAGCTGGCCGCGCTCCGGAAAAAGTTCTCCGGCAACACATAACCGCGGTGTTTGCGTTGGCACGCCGGGCGCGCGCGCACTTGCTCGATCGCGCGGCGACGTAGCTGGGCGCGGTCCTGTTTTCCATTGCAGGTCAATGGAATTCGGCGTGTGCGCACGAAACGGCTCGGTACCGACGACGGAGACAGCTGCTCGCCGAGGGTGGCGCGCAGCCGCCGGAACAGACCCTCCGGCGCACACTCGGGATCGGCAGGCTGGATCCAGGCGACCATGGTGGTCTCGTCGTCGACGTCGACCGAAACCACCACTGCGGCGGCGACTTCGGGATCCGCGAGCAGATGGCGTTCGATCTCTCCCGGTTCGATTCGCTCGCCGTCGATCGTCACCTGGTCATCGACGCGGCCCAGGTACTCCAGCTCGCCGTCGACCAGCCGTACCCGGTCACCGGTGCGATAGAGCCTGGGTACCGACGAGCCTTCAGGGGCCGTGACGAACACCCGCATGGTGAGATCGGGCCGGTTCAAATACCCCATCGCCAACGGGACACCGCCGATGTGCAGCTCACCCTCGTCACCGGGACGCACCGGACTGCCGTCCTCGCCGAGAACACTCAGCACGCAATTATCGATCGGACGGCCGATATACACCTGACGGATGTCCTCCGGCCGGTCCGGACAGGTCCATGCGGTCACGTCGAGCGCGGCTTCGGCCGGACCGTACAGATTGTGCAGCGCCGCAGGCAGTTTCGCCACGAATTCCCGTGCCACCGGAACCGGCAGCGGCTCACCGCTGCAGAACACGTGCCGTAGCGAAGTGCACCGGGCCGCGTCCGGCCAGCGTAGGAATTCCCGCAGCATGGTCGGCACGAAATGACAGATGGTGATCTGGTGCCGGACGATGGCCTGGGCGACCGACACCGGGTCGCGATGTTCCTCCGAGGCGAGGAAGACGCATCGAGCACCGGCGATCAGCGGCAGCAACAGTTCCCAGCCGGACACGTCGGCGGTAACCGGAGTCTTCTGCAGGATTCGATCACCGGCGCCGACGCCATAGGTGTCGCGCATCCATTCCAGGCGGTTGCACAGCGCCAGACCGCACACCACCACACCCTTGGGCGCCCCGGTCGATCCCGCAGTGAACAGTACGTACGCCGCTTGATCGGCCGAGGCTTCCGACAGCGCGTCGAACTCCTCCGTGTCGGATTCTCGCGGCATGTCCACCGCACGCAACCCGCACTCGACGACCAACTCGCGCCCGGCCCCGGTCACCAACGCCACCTCACAATCGGCGATGTCGGTGAACTGCCGCATCCGCGCCGAGGAAGCACTCGGATCGACCAGTAGGTAGGGCAGCCCCGCCTTCAGCACACCGAGCATCGCGACGAGCAGGGCCCGGCCCCGCGGCACCGCGATCGCGACCGGCCGCGCAGGTGGCGCGGTTGCCCGGAGCAGCCGTGCGACGCGATCCGATCGCAACTCCAGTTCCCGATATGTCAGCTCACCGCAACCGTCCGATGCCGCGACGGCCTCCGGCGTTTCTGTCGACACCGCCCGAACCAGACCCGGAACACCGTGTCGAACACTGCGCTGAACCGTGCGCCCGCGCAGCTCCAGCGCCGCCATCGAGTATTGGTGATACAACCAGACCTCCACGCTCACACCTATGCCCTGATTCGCCACGGTAGAGCGCAACAAACCCCGCGCGAAACGACCCTGACGCAACCTTTACGAGGTTGGAGACACGGCTCACGCCAGCGCAACGGACTGCGCGTGCGCCGTCTCGGCAGGTTGCCGGTCCCTACGGAGGTTCACCTCATCCCGCTGGCTGATGTCGGCTGGCGACCGCTGCGCCACGAGGAAGGAGGACCGCGATCGGGAGGATGTACCCACTTGCGCCAACCGCAGGAGCGTCAGCGCGTCTCGGTGGTGTCGCGCCCACGAACGGCTTCGCCAGCGCCGTCTCCGCCGATCGTTGTGGATCTAGAAGTCCCTTCGAATGGCAGTGGGCAGCACGGGCTTTCGCTACATTCGAGCAGATCGTCGCATCCGGCAGTCAGAGCCGCGCGCAGGGTGTCCCGAACCGCGCTGAGCTCAGCGAGTTTCGCGTCGACTTCGGCGAGTTTAGTGGTGGCGCGGGCATGTAGTCCGGCCTCGGGGCGTCGGCCGTGGGCCCGCGCCACGTCGAGCAGGTCGGCGATCTCGTCCAGGGTGAATCCGACGCGTTGCGCTGCCTTGATGACGCGCAGCAGTGCCACGGCCTGTTCCGGGTAGAGACGATGCCCACCCAGTGAGCGCCCCGGCTCGACCAGCAGACCACGACGCTCGTAATAACGCAGCGTCTGTATATTCACCCCGGCCGCTGCCGCGACTTCGCCGGAGCGCAGACCGGCACTCACCGTGGGCTCGGATCCGCCGCGGCACCGACCCGCGCCTGCAGCGCGTCGAGGACATCGACATACGCGGCAGGAACATCGATATGCATCACCACGCCGGTAGCGTCGGTCTCAAAAGTAAAGGTGAAGAACGAACAGCACCCGACCTCACGTGCCGCCAGGTCACGAGCGACCGGTTCGACGTCCGCGACAAGCCGCGCATCGAGCCTCGTGGGCTGCGCACGTTCGATGTGATGCACGGAGCTGGCGAAGAACTCGTCGAACTCAGCTACCCGCACCGGACGCTCAGCGGTAGGCAGCGTGCATGCACTGGATACCCAGCCCGCGGAAGCAACGTTGATCGTCATGAACCCAAGGTAAGCCTGTACCCAGGTACCGATTGCAAGTCCCGATCCAAGGACCGCGCTGCCTCGGCTACTTCAGCTCCACCCCCGTCGCCTTGGCGACATCCGCGAGCATCTTGTCCGCGGCCTGGACGCCGATGCCGGACATCCAGGTCTCGTCCGGCACCTCGATGGCCTTGCCGTTTTTCACCGCACGCAGGTCGTGCCAGACCGGGCTGGTGGTCACCGCGCCCTTCTGCGTCTTGCTCGGATCCTCAACGGTGGCAATGAAGATCAGGTCGGCGTCGGCTTGATCGATCTGTTCCGGGCTGATGTCCTTCATCGTCTTCTGCGGATCGGTGGAGACCTGCGAGGCCGGTCGGGGCAGGCCGATGTCGCCGAGCACCACGCCGCTGAAGGACGTGCTCTGGTAGAGCCGGGTCGGGCCTGCCATGAACCGGACCACCGAGGCGACCGGCAGCACGCCGTTGTTCTTCGCCCCGATGGCCGTGCCGAGGGCCTTCGCCCGATCCTCGTACTGCTTCAGCGCGTCGGCGGCCTGCTGTTCCAGACCCAGCGCCTTGCCGTGCACGGCCAGGTTCGCTTTCCAAGGGCCACCGGTGGTTTCGGTGAACACGGTCGGGGCGATACCGCTGAGCTTGCTGTAGATCTTCTCGTGCCGGACCTTCGACGACAGGATCAGATCGGGCTTGAGCGAGGCGATCCGCTCCAGGTTCGGCTCCAGCAGCGGGCCGACGTCGGTCGCCGCGCCGACCTTGTCCGCGAGGTACCCCGGGAAACCGCCGCTGGACTTGGTGTGCGGGGCGACGGCGCCGACCGGTTTGATGCCGAGCAGCGTGACCGAGTCGAGTTCGGCGGTGTCGAGCACCACCACCCGCTTGGGCGCGTGCGGGATCGTCACCGCGCCCATCGGGGTGTCGAGGGTGCGCGGGAAGCTGGCCGAGTCGGCCGCCGACACGGCGCTCTCCGGCTTGGCCGCATCGCTACCGCAGGCTGCCAGCGCGGACACACCCATCGCTGCGGCGACAAGCGCGACGCCTATGCGGCCGAATACACCCATCTGGAATCGTTGGGTCGACATGGCTGTTCCTCGTCTCTTATTGGTGTGGCGCAACGTCTTCGGTGACGCTGTATGGGTAAGGCCGGTCAGTTGCGAACGGCGGTGTTGTCGGTAACTGGGGTGGCAGCGGACGTATGTCGGACGGCTCGGCTCCTCGGCACCACCAGCGGGGTACCGGTCTCCGGATCGGGAATCACTCGGCAGTCGACCTCGAATACGGTGCGTACCAAATCCGCGTCGAGCACGTCGGCGGGTGCGCCCGCCGCCGCCAGCCGCCCCTCGTGCAGCACCACCAGGTGGTCGGCATAGCGGGCGGCCTGCCCGAGATCGTGCAGCACCATGACCACGGTGCGGCCCGCCTCGGTGTGCAGGTCGGCGACCAGATCGAGCACGTCGAGCTGGTGGCGCAGGTCGAGGAAGGTGGTCGGCTCGTCGAGCAGCAGCAGGTCGGTGTCCTGGGCCAGCGCCAGCGCGATCCAGGCGCGTTGCCGCTGACCGCCGGAAAGCTGGTCGACGTGTTGATCACGCAGGTCGGCGGTGCCGGTACGGCGCAGCGCATCCTCGACGGCCGCCTGATCCGCGGCCGACCAGGGACGCAGCAGTCGCTGATGCGGGTGGCGGCCGAGCCGCACCAACGCCTCGACGGTGATCGCCTCCGGGGTGATCGGCTGCTGCGGCAGCAATCCCAACCGCAGCGCCAATGCCCGGGCCGACATGCGATGGATGTCGGCGCCGTCGAGGGTGACCGTGCCGGACGCGGGACGCAGCAGCCTGGTCAGCCCGCGCAGCAGGGTCGATTTGCCGCAGGCGTTCGGACCGACGATCGCGGTGATCGAATTGCCGGGCAGCACCAGCTCGAGGTCTTCGATGACGACGCGGTCGCCGTAGCGCAAATCCAGTTTGTGCGTACGCAATTCGTTCGACACTTCGGGAGTTGCTGCGCCATCGGCACTCTCGCGACCAGTCTGATCGCCGGGCAGGTCCGGTCGAACGTCGTAAGCTGCGCGACTGTCGGTCATGCGGTTCTCCGTTGAACGGGGCTGCTTTCCCGCAGCATCAGGATCAGCAACCAGGGCGCGCCGACCGTGGCGGTCACGACGCCGACCGGCAGGCCATTGATCGGCAGCACATGCTGCACGATCAAGTCACAACCCACCAGCAGCGTCGCGCCGGCCAGCCCGGTGACCGCCATGGTGCCCACGGTCGGCCGACCGGCGAGCAGCCGGACAAGGTGTGGAACCGCAAGGGCCACAAAGGAAACCGGCCCGGTCAAGGCGGCGGCGAGGGCGGCGAGCGCCACCGTGGTGAGCAGCAGCGTCAACCGGGCGCCGGAGACCGAAATACCGAGGGTGCCTGCCGAATCATCGCCCAGGTCAAGGACTTCCAGTGTGCGGTAGCGCAAGAACAGCACCACCAGCACGAGCGCGCTGGCGATCGCGGCCCCCTCGACCTCCGGCCAGGTCCGCCCGTAGAGCGAGCCGGTGGTCCACTGCATCGCCTGTCCGGCGAGTTCCCTGGGGAAGCGCACCACCATCAGGTTCACCGCGGCGGCCAGACCCGCCTGGACGGCAAGCCCGACCAGCACCAGGCGGGTGACCGACAATCCGGACCGCCAGCCGAGCGTGCCGAGCAGAACTGCGGCGAGCATGCCGCCGCCGAGCGCGCCGAGCGGGATGAGCGTCTGACTGGCACCGAGGGCGAGCACAAGTACCGAACCGAAGGAGGCGCCGCCGGTGACACCCATGACATCCGGCGAGGCCAGCGGGTTACGAAACAGTCGCTGCAGCACCGCGCCCGCGGTGGCCAGGCCCGCACCGGCGATCAGCCCGGCGACTACGCGTGGGGCCCGGAATTCCTGAACGATGTAGACGTCGCCTTGGTCGCCCAGGCCGATCACGGCCCGTAGCGCCGTCGGGGCGGACATCGCCACTTCGCCGGTCGTGAGGGCGATCGTCGTGAGAACCGCCAAGGCTGCGGCGCACAGCACCCCGATCAGCAAGACCCGTCGCCGCTGTCGAGCCAGCGCGGTCGAACCGCTGCGGGCCGTCCGAATCACGGTGCCGGACAACACTTGGTTCGTCATCGCACCTCCTTGCGGCGGGCGAGGATGGCCAGCAACGGCGCGCCGAGGAAGGCGGTGACGATCCCGACCTCCACCTCCGACGGCCGGGCGACGAGGCGACCCACGATGTCGGCACTCAGCAGCAACAGCGGACCGGCGATCAGGCAGCCGGGAATCAGCAGCCGGTTGTCGTTGCCGAGCACCAATCGGACCATGTGTGGCGCGGCCAGGCCGATGAACGCGATCGGTCCGGCGACCGCGACCGCCGAACCGGCGAGCAACACCACCGCAACCATTCCGGCCAGCCGGATACGGGCCACCGGCATACCGAGTGCTTGCGCGGAGTCGTCGCCCAGCGCGAGCGTGTTCAGCGCGGGGGCGATCGCGAAGCCGACGACCGCGCCGATCACGAGGGTGGGCAGCATCGGCGTCAGCACGTTCAGGTTGCGCTCGGCGATCGAACCGGCCAACCAGAAACGGGCCTCGTCGAGCGTGCGCTCGCTGAACAGCAGCACTGACGATGTCCACGAGACGAGCACCAGGTGCAACACGGTGCCGCCGAGCACAAGCCGGATCGGATCCAGGTCGCCGGCCCGGCGTCCGAGGGCCAGGCTGAACAGCGCGGCGGCCGCCGCGCCGGCGAACGCGAACCAGACGTACTCGACCGGACGCGTCAGGTGCAGCGCGTAAATCGCGGTGACCACGGCGAATCCGGCACCCGCATTGATGCCGAGCGTGGTCGGCGAAGCAAGTGGGTTGCGGGTGATTCCCTGGACGACCGCGCCCGCGAGTCCGAGCGCCGCGCCAACCGCAAGCCCGACCAACGTGCGAGGCAGCCGCATCCCGGTGATCACCATGGCGTCGCGGCCCTGACCACCGCCGAACAGCGCCTCGACAACGGTTCCCGGAGCCACCGATCGGGCGCCCAGTGCCAGGCTGAGCACAATGCACAGCAGCAAAGCGGCAAACCCGAACAGCAGCACCGCAATACGGTGCCGCTGTGGCGCCGCACGCTTCGTGTCCACCGAGCTCATGAGGCATGAGCATAGGTTAGCGATACCTAAGCCTGCCAATTACCGAGGACTGGTGATCGAATCCTGCTCCCCAGCAACGATCCGGAACGACAGGCCGAGCTGTTCACCAGCGGTGGACAGCCGTGTCACTCACAGCGCGGCTGCGGCGGCGATCATCAGTGCCCGGGACCGCTCCGGTGTTTCCGCCTGGGTCGCGAGCCGATCCATGACCTCACGGTAGAGGCGGACGTCCTCGCGGCGGTCCAGATACAGCGCGGTGGTCAACTGTTCCAAGTAGATGATGTCGGGCAGGTCTCGCTCAGCGAAACGCAGCATGGTGAACGAACTACCCGCGGCGGCGCTGGCACCGGACCGGTAGGACAGCACTTGGATCGTCACGCTGGACTTGGCCGACATCTCCACGAGATGCTCGATCTGCTCGCGCTGCACCGTCGTGCCGCCGACCGGCCGGTGCAGCACGGCCTCGTCCAACACTGCCCAAAGTATCGGCCCGCCAGGCACATCCAGGATTTCCTGACGCTTGGTCCGCAATTCCACCCGCCGCTCGGGCTCGTTGCGCCCCTGACCCATCTCGACCACGGCGGTAGCGTAGTCCCCGGTCTGCAGCAGACCCGGAACCAGTTGGCCCTCATAGGTTCTGATCATCCGTGCCGCGCCTTCCAGCCCGACATAGGTCTCGAACCACTGCGGCAGCAAGTCGTTGTAGTGATGCCACCAACCCGGCTCGTTGGCCTTGAGCGCAAGATCCACGAACATCTCTCGCTGATCGGTATCGGTAACTCCGTACAGGTCGAGCAGATCCACGATGTCGCGTTCTTTGAATCCGGTGCGGCCCAGCTCGAGCCGACTGATCTTGGCGGCCGAGCCACGGATGTGATCACCCGCGGCTTGCGGCGTGATGCCGCATCCTTCACGCAGCCTGCGCAATTGGCCGCCGACCGCGATCCGCAACGCCGTCGGACCTCGGTCGGCGACGCTCGATTCGACAGCGATCCGTTTCGGTTCTGCGGTCATAAGCTTTCAACTCCGATGTTGGAAAGGCCACCAGCGGTAGCGCCGTCCCGCACCCTCGCACCTCGCACCGCGCCTACTTCGATGATATCGCTCACGCACGCAACATCAATCGACCCCCCGGACCCGACTCGGATCAATCGGCACACCGGTTACCGCCCTGGCGCTAGATACTCCGCAACCCGCCGAAGAACCCGACGATCCTGCGGATTCGCCCGTCCGTCGAGACCTCCACGAAATCCACGGTATCGATCAGCGCGTCGAGCGCGCCATCCGCCTCAGCCATTCCGCCATCCTCACCCGAAATCCAGCAACGTCACCCAGTCTGCCCAGGGGGCACGCAGCAGCATGGCAGCGGGTCCCATCACGCCGACTCGATCCCCGGGCAACAGGCCTCGTGGGGTCACATCGCTGACAAGAAATCCCTTGCGCTGAAAGGGATTTCGCTACGAAGGCGGCTGCGACCCGACGAACTCCGCCGCCTCCTCCTCGGACTGCGCGGCGGGCGCCGAACCCCACATATGCTTGCCGTTGGGTTCCTGCAGGAAGTAGACCGACACCGCGCCCACCACGCCCGCGATGATCAAATAGTAAGCGGGCCAGTTCAAATCGCCGGTCACGCCGACGAGTGCGCCGACCACCACCGAGGTGGTGCCCGCGAACAGCGACACCGCGACGTTGAACGCCACCGACAGCCCCGCGCCACGCACCTTCGTCGGGAACAGCGAAGGCAAGGTGGATGGCATCGTCGCGCTGAAACAGATCAGCGTCAGCCCCATCATCAGCAGGCCCGCGAAGACGGCGAACGCATTGGTTGTGCGGACGAGCAGCACCATCGGGAACGCCAGCACGATCAGCGCCGCGATACCGGTCCAGATGATCGGTTTACGGCCGACCCGATCGGAGATCAGACCGATCACCGGAATGGTCAGCAGCGCGACGACCATCACCGCGATCTGCAACCACTGCGAGGTCGACGAGGCCACCCCACCGCCGGTCGCGTCGGGCACCGTCGAGGTGACATAGGTCGGCATGTAGGACGTCAGCATGTAGTTGGGGACGTTCCATACGACGACCAGACCCATGCAGACCAGGACGTAGGGCCACAGCTTCGCCAGGATCTTGGCCTCGTCACCGGTCTTGTTCGACTTCTCGCGCTCCTCGGACTCCTGCTCCAGAGCGGCGAACGCGGGGGTGTCGGCCAACCGCATGCGCAGGTAGACGCCCACGAGACCGAGCGGCAACGCGACGAAGAACGGCAACCGCCAGCCCCACGCCAGCAACTGGTCATGGCTCAGGGTGGCGTCGGCGAGGGTGACGATCAGCGCGCCGAGCAGATAACCGGTGAAAGTGCCGAATTCCAGCCAGCTGCCGAGGAACCCGCGCCGCCGGTCCGGCGCGTACTCGGCGATGAAGGTCATCGCGTTGCCGTATTCACCGCCGGTGGAGAAGCCCTGCAACAACCGTGCGCACAGCAGCAGCATGGGCGCCCAGATGCCGATCGAGTTCTGATCCGGGATGCAGCCGATGGCGAAGGTGCCGAGTGCCATCAGGATCATCGTGGTGGCCAGCACCCGGTTGCGGCCGATGCGGTCGGCCAGCGGGCCGAAGAACATGCCGCCGAACGGGCGGACCAGGAACGCCACCGCGAACAGGCCGAACGTGGCGACCGTGCCCGCGGTATCGCCCAGATGGGAGAAGAACACCTCCTTGATGGTCGGCTCGAAATAGGCGTAGACGCCGAAGTCGTACCACTCGGTGATGTTGCCGATGCTCGCCGCGCCGATCGCCCGACGGATGATCGGCGGATCGGTGACGACAATGTCGTCGAGCGACCAACGCCTCGGACGTTCGCGCGGAGTCAGCACAGCCACAAGGACACAACCTCCTCGAGTTCACGATCCGCCGCCACTCGGGTCCCGCCGTGGCGATCGCGGCAGCGGATACCGTCCGTTCGGGATGGAACATCTCAGGCTAGGCGACGGCGGACCGATCCACGGGCAACGCTCCGCAGACCAACCGAGCACGGCTTGTTCACGGCGGTGTCCCCCTTCGTTGTTGGAGCGACATCAACGGGTGCGTTCTGGCCCCCGGGTGATCCCCTGGCCGTCTCTCCCCCGGCCTTGGACTGGAGGCGCGTGCTCGGGCGGCTCTCGTACCGCGGCTTGCGGCGGGCGCGCTTGACCTTCTCGGTACAGCCGCTGCAATTCTTCGGTGCGTTCGCGCTGGGCCTTTTCCCGTTCGGCCTGTTGGCGTTCGGCATCGGTGGGCTCCCGACCCGTTTCCTTCGCGGGTGCTGCTTTGTCCGCACGCTCGACAATCACACCGAGGGTGTTGATGCCGAGCACGACGTCTCGGCGTTGACGTTCACGCTCCTGCTCCAGCATCGCTTGCATGGTCTGCGCCTGCTGTTTGGTGTAACCAGTGGCCGTGAGCATTTGGAGAGCCTGTGCACGCTCGGCCTCTCGGATCTCTTTCAACCCCTTACTCAGGTCGGTGTGTGCTTCACGAACCTGGGCGAGGTCGACCGCCTGGCCTTTCTCCCATGCTTTGTTGATCCGCCGGGCTTGATTCTCGAGCGCTTTCGCAAGCGCAGCTTTCTTGTCTGCCAGCTCACGAGCGGGTTTTTCCCGTGCTTCTTGCTCACGGGCTTTCGCAAGCTCCGCGGCTTGTGCCCGCTCATACCGGAGTCGCGCCGGTGCTTCTGCTCTGCCACGCGCCGCGCCTTGTCGGAAGAGTTGCATTTTCCGCAGTCGCTCGGCCGCAGCACGAGCCTTCGCCAGCAGCGCGATTTTCTCCCGGCGATTCTCCAGCGCCTTGACCTTGCCATCTCGCGCCTTCTCACGGACCTGGTCTAATTCGAGCTGCTGGCCTAGACCTCGCTCGATGGCGAGGCCTTTAGCCCAAATCTCACGTGCTTCGGTCCTCGATATTTCGAGATGGGTGAACTTGTCGGGGAAATCCCGGCGTATTTTGTCTATCAGCTCCAGACATCGGTCGGAAATAAGCTCACGCTCGACCGTGCGCAAGGTGTGGTGGTCGATCTTGCCTGTCCTGATCAGCTCGTATACGACCTCTAGTTGCTTCTCGTCCTTCGGTCCTTTCATCTGGCCGGACTTCTCTTCGATGCTCCGCACCCGGCCCGAGTCTTTACTTAACTTGTCGAATCGAATCTTGACACCGGCAGCACGGAATTTTTCCGACTGTTGTACGTAACCGTATTTTCGATCGCGGAAATACTCGTAGCTACCGTTCTCGAATATCCTGCCGCGTTGGTTACTATCGAAGCCGTCACGGTCTCTGTCGTATCCGTCTGACATAGCCGACCGCACCCCCCGGTGTGCGTAACATTCCGAAGCGACGACCCAGGCGACGAATCGTCACGTGACATGCTAGATAACTGCGCTACGCTTTTCCTCATGATCGGCGGCGTAATCACGCAATGCCGCCGCCGCGTAAGAAAACATTCCGTCGTAACTACCTCGCGAATAATTGACCATGTCATTGATCAACGCCCACGCAGATATTTCGTCCTCGTCATAGGTGTCACATTCCAATGCCGGATTGACGCTCTCGTACAAGGTTTCTTCACCATCCACCCACTCCCACTCGACCCACCGTGCGCCCGCGAATCGGATGTAACACTCACCCATAAAGCAGATGAAGGCGTCGGCCATGTCAGCGTTCTCGGGAACCATGGCCGTAGCCATATCAGGGAACAGCTCCGCAACGATCGGGTTGAGTCGTTCGATCTCTGCCGAGTCTTCCGGCCATGGCTCCGGAGGAATCTCACGAATGCCCGTGCGGTCCATGAACTTCTGGGCTTGCGCTTCACGGCGGTCGAGGTCGACCCATCTACCCCACGCGGTCCGTTCGACGCCGAGATCCATCGTCAGTTGTTGGTCGTCACTCACGCCTGCCCCTCTCGTCGTGGCCCGAACAGCCCAGTGTCCCGCGTACATGGATCAAAATACAAGCAGCTCACGACAAAGTTCGGCCTCGCTCGTACTTGATCATCGCGGTTGCCGATCGCTACTGCTGTCGGCTGCGGATGTCCCGGCACTGGATCCCCTGGATGGTCGGGCGGGTTATTCGGCGAGGTCCGCGGCTTGTTGGCGAAGGGTGTGTACCAGGGCGTCCGTCGCCGGTGCGGTGGGGCCCGGCAGGCGGGCCAGGTTGACGCGGCGGCGCTCCTCGGGGACGCCGTCGAGGGCGATCAAGCGCATGCCGGAGGGGATTGCGGGCAGTAGCGTCGCGGGAACGGTGGTGATGCCGGCGCTGGTGGCGACCAGGTGGAGTTTGGTGAGCCAGTCGCGGGCGGCGTGCTGGACACGCGCGGCAGACCGGCGGGTCGGCGCCATCGAGCGTTGTGCGGTTAATATTAACTGGACAAGATTCTGGTACGCTCGCACCATGGATGATGGACTGGGTGACTTGTTGCATCGCGTGGTGTTTTTGCTCGGTGAGGCCACCAGGCGGCGCGTGGAAGGCTCGGGCGGGTTGAGTTACAGCCAGATGCGGCTGCTCGGCACGGTGGAAGAGAGCGAGCCGATGACCCAGCACCAGCTGGCGCAAGCGCTTTCGGTGTCCGACCCGGCGATCAGCCGGGCCCTGCGCCCATTGGAAGCAGCCGGACTCATCCAGGTCAACCCCGACCCCGAGCACGGACGACGGCGACTGGTCAGCACCACCGAAGCCGGCCGCAACGCCTTCCACACCAGCGGTAAGCCGCTCCAGGACGAACTCCGCAACGCCTTGCTCGCGGCCGGCTTTCCGTACGACCGCTACCTGCGCGACACCGTCCGGCTGGCCGAACTCCTCGAGCCGACCCGCTAGCCCCACCCTTTCGATCACCCCCGCGGCGCCGAAGCCGTTGCGGTTCCGGATGTTTCGCCGAGCATCCGGGCGAGCGCCGCAGCGGCGAGTTCCGCGATCGTCGGGCCACGCATCAAGCCCATGGTCGGGAAGTCGATCTCCAGGTGCTTGGCCAGCATGATACGAATCTGCCCGGCCAGCAGTGAGTCCATCCCGAGATCGGTCAGGCCGACGTCGTGGGCCAGCCGGTCGACAGGCATGGCGAAGATCCGCGAGATCTGTTGCGCCAATGCCGTTGTCAACCGTGGCTCGCGCTCACCCGCGGGTAGCCCGAGCAGTTCGGCGCGTAGGCCCTGCATGCCGTGGCGATGGAGCGCGAGTGCCTCTAGAAACCCGTTGGCCGCAGCGTAATTCGCCGCGCCCGGGGTGCCGACGTTCCAGCTTATCGACGAAAACAGGACGAAGGCGTCCAGGTCGCGGGTGTGCTGGTGCAGGTGCCAGGCGCCGTCGGCCTTCGGCCGCACGGTCCGCAGGAACTGCTCGCCAGCGCACCGTCCGCGATCACCATGGCGGCGTGGAAGATCCCGCGCAGCAGCCGCCAGAAGTCCTCGACATCGTGCACCTGCCCGGGGAACCGGCAACCGATCCCCACGACACCAATGCCTCATGCTCGGCATCGATCATGGTTGCCGACCGTCCATGTTGTCCATTTTGTCTGCTGCGTCACGCATGCCTTTGCTGAACTTGCCCGCCGAATCGACCATGTTGTCACCGAGCATATTTCTCACCGGCACAGCGATTTTCACGGTCAGCTCGATCGCGGCGGGGCTCGCACCCACGGCCGCGGTCCTGCTCGCCGCCAGAGTCGGACAGGGGGTGGGTGCGGCACTGCTCGCCCCGACCGCCCTCGCACTGGTGCTGACACTGTTTCCGGCGGGCGCGGGCCGCGCGCGGGCCATCGGGGTATGGGGCGCCGTATCGGGAATCGGCGGCGTCGCCGGTGTGCTGTCGGTCGGCGGGCAATACGGCTGGACCACGGCTCGCGTCCTCGCCCCACTGATCGCGGCGGTAGTACTGCTCATCCTCTTCGCCGGATTACAGCGGCGGCTATCGCAGCCGCTCGTCGCGCCCGCGCTCCTGCGCATCGGCGGGGTACTGGCCGCGAACATCGTCATGACGCTGCTCGGCGCGGTATGGCTTGGACTGTTCTTCTTCCTCCCGCTCTACCAGCAGAAGGTGCTCGGCTACACACCGATCCAAGCCGGACTGACCCAACTGCCACTGGCGATCATGATCACAACAGCCTCCACGATCACACCCAAACTGGCTCGACACCTCAACACTCGCGCCCTGCTGACCACCGCACTCGCACTGCTCGCAGCCGGGCTGGCCTGGCTCGCACGCACCCCCGTCGACGGACGATTCCTCACCGACACCGCCGCCCCCTCACTACTCATCGGCACCGGACAAGGCATCGCGTTCGTTCTGCTCACCGCACGAGCCACCGCCGACGTCCCCACCGAGCACACCGGACTGGCCGGCGGACTGATCAACACCACCCGGCAAATCGGCGGCGCACTAGGGCTGGCCGGACTGCTCGCCATCACCACCGCCGCCGGCGACTCCGGCAACCACCCCACAGCTTCGCAGCTCGCCCACGCGTACGGCACCGCGTTCACCGCCACCGCAGTCATCGCCGCAGCTGCGGCCCTACTGACCGCCATCCTCCGCGACAGACCTACGCGGTGAACGGTCGGCTCGCGGTCACCGAAGAGGAGTGGCCCGGCGCCGGGGGGTGATCGTTTGTGGAGCCAGCGTGGTCGATGGATTGAAAATCGGCTGTCTGCTACTCGGCTCGGCGCATCTGACGGCCCCCACTTTCTGGGGCACGGTCCGCGCAGCCTGGCGTTAACACTTTGATCGAAGGTGCCCGGAGCAGGAAGTTTCGGGCAACAAAACGGCGAACTGCGTTGATTTGCCGCCGATTACCCAAATCCTTACCGACACGCGACGTAACGGCGACCGACACACCTCGATGTGCAGCTTGCATACCGAACGGTTGCAGCACCGAACTCCAGGGGGATCTCATGCGGATCAAATCACTGCTCGTCGCCGGCTTCGCGGCGGGCGTCGCCATCACCGCTAGCGGTTGCGACTCGCCCACGACCAGCACTCCGGCGACCCGAACTCCGCTGCCTTCAGCACAATCCGAGCAGCCCACCCAACCAGCGCACCCGAGTGTGCCCGGCGGCAACGTGCCGGAGCCCGGCGGCAGTGTCCCGGAGCCCGGCGGCAGCGTCCCCGAGCCCACCGCCGTGCCCGCGACCAGAACCGCCGTCGCAGACCCGACGACTCCCGCCGACACCGCGCCCCCGAAATGCGTGACCGCTCAGCTTCGCCTGGACAAGGGAGTAGGCGGCCAGATAGGCGGGACCTGGTTCCTGAGGTTCATCAACTCCAGCTCACGAACCTGTGTCCTGCAAGGGTTTCCGGGCGTCTCGCAAACCAACGGCCCCACCGGTGATCCGGTGGGCGAGCCCGCCACTCGGGACCAGGGCCCGCAGGCACCCCAGCCTGCCCCGGTCACGCTCGCACCAGGCGGGGCAGCACAATTCGAATTCATCTCCTACCCCAAGCAGATCAACGAATGCGCAGCCCTGCGCACCAACACCCTGCGCGTCTACCCGCCCGACAACACCGAATCACTGTGGCTGCCTTGGGACAACCTGATCTGCCCGAGCCCACAGCACATGCTCGTCGTCCGCGCGATCACACCGCTGTAGCCGCCTCCTTCAGAATGGCCCGACCGTCGGCGCCGCACCCACGGTGTGCAGGCGGCGTAGAAACCCCAGTGTCCCGGCATGCCCGGACGACCACGACACGATATTCGGCTGATCGGCCAACTGCTGTGCGGGGTCGAGGCCGGGGCCGTCGGCGACACCGCGGAGGATCAGTTGGTCCGCTGCCGACCAGGCGGCCTCGGTGAAGCGATCGTCGTGGCTGGTTTCAGCGAGGCTGACCAGGAAGCTGCCGACCCCGGAGATCCCACAGCATGCGCCGCGGTGCGACAGGTACGGAATCCAGGTCGCACACGCATTGCCCGCCGCGACAGCGAGATCCATTGCGTGGGCATCGTCGCGGGTCACCGCGATCCGCAAGAGCGTATCGCCGATCCCGGCCAGTCCGCGGCACCACGAGACGCACAGTGGTACCGCGGTGGAGTGCCCGGAGCGGTCGATGAGCGAACGTGTCTGCCGGTAGAACGCGTCGATGCGGGTGCGCAGCGCGGCATGATCGGCGTCGATGATTCCGCCGCAGGTCAGCGCCAGCAGGAAGGTGATGACCCCGGCTTGGCCGTGGGCGAGTCCGGCGGCAGCGTCGAGCCCGGCCGCCGTCGGGAGATCCTCGGCGGGATGGTGCGATACCGCGTCGGTGTGGTCGAAGAGCAGGTCCGCGCAGCGCTCGGCCGTGTCGAGGTGTAGTTGCCGATCGTGCGGCACGGACGACGACAACTCGGCGAGCAGGCAGTGCCCGAAGCCGACACCGGCCGCGCCGACAACAAGATCGTCGCCGTACGGCTGCCAGCCCGCCGAGGGCAGCACCAAATCAGGTGGCAGGGTTGGGGTATCGAGACCCACGGCGCGAACGCGGCGGAGCAGGATCTCGATACCGGTCGAGCCGACCAGTAGCCCTGGCGCGAGCCGAGTTCGCCGCGCGCCGCTCGCCGCGAACTGCGCCAGCCGTTGCACCAAGTCGACGACGTCCGGTCGATGCAGGTGGTGCAGCAGTTCCAGGCCGACTCCGGCCACGCCGCGATAGGCGTTCACCTCCGGCCACCCGTCGGGCCGGTCCAGCTGTTCGACTGCTCGAGCGATGAGATCGTCCAGCAGCTGGTCGGCGAGCGCGGCCGCGTCGGGTCGGGCGATCGGGGTGACTACCGAGGAGAGGGTGGTATCGGTGAATCGTTCCGGATGCCCGGCACTGAGCGCGTGCAGCGCCGCGAGCGCACGGTCGGCGTCGGTATCCAATAACCCGATGACGCACCGGATCGACGGATACTGCTCAGCACCGTATATCCCCCGGATGGTCTGCAACGCGCGGATGCGCGGGGTATCGGGATCGCTGCCCGTGGTCACGGGGTTGGCGCCGGTTGCCGCGAACAACAGTGTCATACCCAGCGCGCGCATATCGTCGGCTGCTGTCGCGGGCATACCGGTCAACTGGGTATGCGAGGAGTAGCCCGGGGTGCCGCCGGAGATGTGCACCGTGCCGTTGGTGCAGAGCCCGAAATCGATGAAAGTCGGCTCGCCGGTGGATTGTTCGATGACGATGTTCTTCGGGGACAGATCGGCGACCACGAATCCCCTGGCGTGGATGTCGACCAGGATCCGGGCCAGTCGCGCGCCGAGCCGATCGAGTGTCCGACCTGTCGAATCCGACTGTGCCTGCGGCCGATAGCGCCCGTTGCGCGGCACGTCCTCGGCCAGATTGAATTCGCCGTCGAAGCTGGTGACCAGGTATTCATCCGCGCCGTGCCGGAAGTGATCGATGAATGTCGGGATGCCGTCGATTCCGGTGAGGCGTTCCAGCACGTAACGTTCATTGCGCAGACGCATCCGGGCATCGTCGCCGGATGTTGTTTCCGCGACGTATGCGCGAGCTTGTTTCACCACGATGGGCTCGCCGGTGCGAATATCCTCGCCCCGGTAGACATTTCCGTGGCCCGCTTGCAGCAGACCCTGCAGCGGGCGGTAATGGCCACCGAGAAGTTCCACCAGGTTGTCTCCCGAGGTGTCGGCAGCCGTCGCCCTGAACGGATCCCGCGTCCACGGTGGCTGGCGATAAGTCGATTTCGCGAGCCCCTCAAAACTTTCGCCGTCCGGCCCGGTCATCCGCATGTTCAGTTGACCGTCCACCCCCGCGACCAGCTGCCGACGGAAAGGGCCGTAGCGATAGTAGACCGGCGCGTCGTCAGCGACCCTGCGGTCGGAGAGCACCCGCGGCGCCTGCTCGCCGGACAGCAACTCGGCCAACTGGATTCCCAACTGCCGAACCTGCCCGGAATCCGGGTAGACGGTCCACGCCTTACCGACCGACGCCGCGGCCTTCCTGCCCTCGTTCAACGATCCGAGCACGCGCGTCGATCGTGCCATCTTGAAATTGCAGCCTGCGGCCAGCAGTACCGGAACCACGATGACCGCGAGGCGCTCGTACTCCGTCGCACGGGCCGAAATGTGCAGTTTCCAGCCGTGATCGGGCAACTCCGCCTCGGGATTGTCGACATACAGCCAGGTCTGCGACCGGCGCAGGCGGCGACCGTATTCGATCGCCGCCTGCGCCAAACCTTGCTCGATATCGATGCGGCCGATATCCGTCACTGAACTACCTCATCGATGATCGAGACGAACTATCCGCTGAAAGGCGGATAGCTGACGGTGCACAGTTCGGTATTGTCGTAGCAGATCACACTGGCCGGGCAAGCCGTGACAGTGTGCAGCGGGTCCGGATCACCGAATTCAATATTCGGTTCCACCGTCGTTGCACCCGCATTGCGCGGTGCCAATTCCAGCAAGACATCCATATCTGAACTCATTTCATTGTTGCCGCAATGGTGGTTTCGACCTCCACCCGAACACTAGGCACCGCGCAGAGACACTTCAAGCCCACAGAACACTGGGCATGACATCCGAGTAGATCCGCACGGCCACAACAGCTTTCGCGCTTCCAAGCTCATCCGTTCGAGCGATGACACCATCACTCGAACGGACGATATCGGAGGCCCGGACTCTATACTCGAGAGGGTTGACAACCCCGAACTGGCGGCGGTCGGCTACCTATGCCAGGCAACCGGTTGCGGTTGGAGATCCAATTCCGGTGTGCGAGCGACGATCACCGAACAATTGGCGTGCTTCGGGCTGGCAGCCGCAATCTTGCACATAGACCCTGTACGCAATTCCGTTATCGGTCTCGATCGCTGACCTCGACAATATCGTCAGCCTCCTCGGTTGGACAACCACCGACAAGCCCCGAGCAAGTGGGGAGCGACCCGACTGCACCACCGCACTGAAGTCGCCGACATCGTGACCGCACTGGACAACCAGCGCTGACCCTATCCGCGACCGGGGTCGACGACGGCGCGTCAGGCCCTTACCAATCGGCTACTGCGACATACCAAACGGTCGGTCTAGTTGGCCCCCGTCGAGCCGGGGCGTTGATTACTACCGCTCGGTGCGGTGTTGCTGTTGCTCGGCGGGGAGCTCGGGGTCCGCGATGTGTTCGTTGACCTCGGCACGGCTGTCGAGGGTGTCGATGACTCCGGCACGCTTGTCGACGGTGTCGATGAACCCGGCACGCTCGTCGACGGTGTCGAACCGGTAGTCGTCGGCCGTTTCGCGCCGTCGCTGCTGTTCGGCGGGGTCGTGGTCATCGGCACCTGGCTCTGACTTGGCTGAACGTTCTCGTCGCCACCCGTCGGGGGCTTGTCGGGCTGTCCACCGGTCCACAAGTGACCGACGGTGGTGACGTCGTCTCCCGAGATCGATTTTCCGATGACACCCTCGAAGCCGGTGATCGCCACGATCGCGATGGCGAACCCCACCACGCTGGTGCCGATGATCAACGGCCAGCGCAGGCTATTCCGGCGACGTACCTGCGGTGCACCGGTCTCGGCGCCCTCGACCGGCGACTCGAGATTCAGCCGGGGAATGAATACGGTGGGGTCCCCATCGACGGGCCGTCCGGCATTGGCTCCTGGCACCCTGTTGTACATGGGTTGTCGCTGCCCCCAAGAGGTTTGAGGTCCGACACCAGCTCCTGGGCGCATGCCGTTCCTACCCCCCGCCCAGCCCTGGGTGGTCGGATGACGGCCGACCGTTCGTGGTCCGGACACCTGCGGCGGTTGCTGAACCGGCCCGGCCTGCTGCCGGGTATTGGAGTCGGTCAGCGCCAGTGCCGCCTCCTTGGTGCGCTGCGCCGCCTCCTTCGTCTTGCTCAGTGAACGCAGGTACAGCTCACCACCCACCGTGGACACCACACTCGCGATCCCGGCACCCACCACGGTGCCGGCCACCCCCAGCGTCGATCCCAGAAAAGCCGCAGTCACCGCCGCCAGCGCCGCCGCGGTGACCTGCGACGGTTTGATGCCGCCCTTGTCGTCAGAGGTACCCTTCTGCTCTTCGCTCATCATCCCGATCTGCTCGCATTGTCACCGCTCCGATTCCGCCACGTTATAAGCCGTACCGACCGCGACCTCCACTGCCGGGACTACTTGTGACACAACGCATCCCGACCCCTTAACTCGCATAAAGTCGGCCTAACACTTGCGCCAGGCGATCCGTTGCGGCACAGCGGCAGGTTCAGCGCTCGCGCAGCAGCAGTCCCGCTCCCTCGACGTTGTCGTCGATACCGTGCTCGCGCAGCGCATGCCATAGCGTGGCGGCGTTGATGGCAATGACGGGCTTGCCGAGTTCGCGTTCCAGCTGATCGGCGAGGGCAATGAAGGACAGGTTCGTGCCCACCTGCACGATGGCTTGCACATCGGGTCCGTCGATCGTGGCGACGACCTCGCGCAACCGGTCGGCGCCTACCCGGGCGATGTCCATCGCTGTCGGACAGCGCAATCCGGTGATCGCCGCGACGTCGAAGCCTGCCTCGGTGAAGAACCGGGCGACCTCGATGTCGGCGATCGGCTGGTACGGCGAGAAGACCGCGATTCGACGGCAACCGAGTTCGTGCAGGGCGGCGCGGCAGGAACTCGCGCCGGTCGTCACGGGCAGTCCGGTGCGGTCTCGTAGGCGCTGTTCGAATGCCGCGTTGCCGGCTACCCCACCCCAGAAGGTCTCGGCGGACATGCCCATGACCATCCGATCGGGTTCGGCGGTGAGTACATCGCGCACGGCGGTGTCGATGGAGGTACGGATCTGTCCGAGCAGTGCCCGGAAGTCGTCGTCGTTACCCATCACCGGATTCGGGATGTACATCGATCCCGCACGGTAGGCGATGCCGGGCACCTCGGCCCGCCAATAGTCGTGTTCGACAACGGTGTTCGTGCTCGGCACGATTACACCGAAGACAGCCCGGGGGCCGACGGCATTGGTCATCTACTCAATCCTCGATCTTGCGCGGTGTTGTCATCGAGTCAGGCCGGCTCGCCGCGTCAGCACGTCGTCGACGGCCCGGTGGGCCCGGTTCCGGTCGGCCGAACGGTCGAGCAGTAGCGCGTCGACGAGCAGCGGCGAGACGATCGTCATGGCAGCCTCCGCGACGTCATCGTCCGCAATGACACCGATCTCGCCCAGCGACCGACGGATCGGCGCGAGCAGATCCAGGACATAGCGCTGGCGCAGCGGAACACATTCCGGATCGGTTGCCGATGCGGTGACCAGCGCGCGCAGGAAGGCGGCAACGGGCTTGTCGCGCAAGCGATCACAGAGCAGGTCCACTTCGGTGTGCAGATCGGCGATCGGATCGCCGCTCGGCCGCGCCGCCGGATGGGGGGCGACCGCGATGAGGGCCGCGAGGAACTCTCGCGGAGTCGGCCAATGCCGGTAGATCGTGGTCCTGGCCACCCCGGTAACCGCATGCAACCGTTGCGGTGTCAACGCGGCTCCCCCTTCGGTCAACAGGAGATCCAAGGCAGCGGTCAGCACGATCTGTTCGGTGTCGGCGGCGGGACCGGCGGGTCGTCCTGGCTTGCTCACATAATAAACGATACATCTTGTTTTGGTTATTAATAACCAGTACATTTTGTATCGGAATTACCGCTCGCCCCAGGAGACCTCATGCGTCCACATGTCGAACTCATCGATGAACGCGATCTGATCCAGCACGCCGCCGAGTTCCAGCACGCCGAAGGCAGTGCCGAACAACGCAACCTGAGCTACGACGAGGAGGACGGCTCCGCGTCGCTCAAAGTCCGATTCACCAGCGACTGGTCGCGACCCGCCGGCGTGCACCGCGCCGAGACCGAGTGGTTCGTGCTGTCCGGAACGGTCACCCTCGGCGAGACCGAACTCGGTCCAGGAGGCTTCTGGATGGCCCCGACCGGGGTGTGGACCCCGCCGATCGCTGTCGCCGCGGGCACCGAGATCCTGCTGTTCCGCGAACGCGGCGACTGGGCGTTCGAATTGTCGGACACAGACCGGGATTTCGTGCGCACAGACCAGAAACTGGTTGTCCTCGACACCGCAGCGATGCCGTGGATCGACGTCAAAGACGGCAGTCCGATGCGCTTCGACCTCGGCGGCACACCGGTCCCCGGCCTGTACATCAAGCTCCTGCACCGCGACGAGCAGACCGGCTTCTACACCCGCCTCATCAAGGCCAAGCCGGGCTGGCGTGAAGAACCGCTGGCCCATCACCCGTGCAGCGAGGAGGCCTACTGCCTCGACGGCGGGTTCGACTACAACTTCGGAAAGATGTGGCCCGGAACCTATTTCTGGCGCCCCGCGCTCATTCGCCACGGCGACTTCACCGCCGACTCCGAACGCGGCTGCACGTGGATAGTTCGTTCCGATGCCGATCTGGTGGACTGGTACACCGACAACGCCAAGATCGAGGTGTCGGGCGACGCGACGAACTGGGGGCCGGACTCGCCACACAGCCTGGCACCTCGCCCGGTCGAGCCGGTCCGCTCCCGCTCCGTCGGCCAGTGGGCCGATCCCACCTACCAGTAGCCGGCACACCGACCGCCAGAGCCGACGCCTCGTCGCGGCGCTCACCCCCCGCCGCGACGTAGGTACCGGCCATGCACACCGTCCTGCGGCTGCCCTTTCCGAAGAATATGATGGCCGCGCAGGAAAACATCGGTGACCTTCGCGGTCATCTCGAAACCTTCGAAAGGCGTGTACTCCTGGGCAGATTCGGAGTCCGCGGCACGCACCGTCCACTGTGCGGCGGGATCGACCAGGACGACATCGGCGTCGTAGCCAACGGCGAGGTGTCCCTTACGGGGCAGACCGTAGCGCCGGGCGGGATTCGCGGCGGTCAGTTCGGCGATACGCTGCGGTGACAGACCACGTTTCCGGCCCTCCCCCACCAGACCGGCCAGCAGATACTCCGCGCCGCCGAAGCCAGATCTGGCGAGGAAGACGTCGTCGCGATCGGAGCCGAACTTCTGTTCGTCCCGGCAGCAGGCGTGATCGCTGACCACCCAGTCGATGTCACCCGCCAGCAGATGCCGCCACAGTGCCTCCACGTCGGCGCGCTCACGTAACGGCGGATTGACTTTGCCGCCGATCCCGTGCGCGGTGTCGACATCGGCGAGCAGGTGACCGATAGTCACCTCACGGCGAAAGTTCACGTGCGGGAACGCTTTCGCCATCGTCAACGCGGCCGCGACGGCCTTCGCGGAGGACAGGTGGAGCAGGTTGATGTCGGCCAGGCCCGTCTCGTGCGCGAGATAGGACGCCATCGTGATTGCCAGCCCCTCGGAATGCGCTGGGCGCGAGGCACTGTAGGCGCGCAGACCGGTTTGCCGGGGATCCTGTTCGACCAGTGCCGTGTAGGCGGCCATGATCTCGGCGGTCTCACAATGCAACGACAGCGAGAGGTGGTCGCCGAATTGTTCGCGGGCACGCTGAATGCCGCGCATCACGAACTCGAAGTGCGCCAGGTCGTAACGTTCGGTCGGCGGGATCATCAAGAACTCGGACTGGTCCGACGATCGGCCGTGCAGGCCGTGACCGCCGTAGAACATGAAGATCTTGAACGAGGTGACGCCGAATTCCTCGACCAGGTAAGGGATTTCGTCGATGTGCTCAGCGGTCATCGGCGCCAGGTGCAGACCGTAGTCCACGTGCGATCGTCCGGCCATCCGGTCCAGCGCCTCGGGCATGAATTCCCGGTATGACCCGCCGCGGTTGAGGTAGTAGCGGCCGGTGCGCAGGTAGGTCAGCGAGGTGGTGACACCGCCTTGGGCGCAAGCTCGGCTTTCGCTCTCGGTGTCCGCGGCGAGGTCGCGATAGATACCCCAGTGCTGGTGGGCGTCGACCACGCCGGGGAACGCGAGCAGCCCCTTCGCGTCGACCACCCGCGTGTGGTCCTCGACAGGAAGATTCAGGCCGATCGCATCGACACGCCCGCCGGAGATCGCGATGTCGAGCGGGTCGGGGCTGTTCGCCGGCGGGTCATCCGGGCGGACCACACGAGCGTTGCGGATCAACAGTTCGGTCGCGGGCACGGCTGCCCTCCAGTTTCTCTCTGCGAAACACAGTTACCAATTCGGCGATCATCGCAGTAGCATGCGCTGGTAGTCAATGCCGCGACCCGCCTGAGTGTTTCGATGAGGGAAACGTGTCGCAGCCCTAAGGAGTGAGCGATGATCCAGCCACTAGCCGGAGTTCGAGTGCTCGATGTGGCGACACTGTTCGCCGGACCGCTGGCCGCCACACTGCTCGCGGACTTCGGCGCCGACGTCGTCAAGATCGAGCATCCGAACGGTGATCCCGTCCGTGGCCACGGCGCTCAGCGCGATGGCGTGGGCCTGTGGTGGAAGATGCTCGGGCGCGGCAAGAAGTCGGTGACGCTGTATCTGGGCGCGCCGCAAGGTCAAGAGATCTTTCGGCGGATGGTCGCCGAAACCGATGTGGTGATCGAGAACTTCCGGCCGGGCACGCTGGAACGGTGGGGGCTCGGCTATCCCGAACTGCGGGCGCTGAATCCACGGTTGATACTGGCCAGGGTCACCGGATTCGGCCAATTCGGACCGTACGCACGACGTCCCGGCTTCGGCACACTCGCCGAAGCGATGAGCGGCTTTGCCGCGGTGACCGGCGAACCGGACGGCCCACCCACCCTGCCACCTTTCGGTCTCGCCGACGGAATCGCCGCACTGACAACAGCTTTCGCCATCATGACCGCCCTGCGCGCACGGGACCGCGACGGCACCGGGCAGCAGGTCGACCTGGCCATCATCGAGCCGATTCTGACGCTGCTCGGTCCGCAGATCATCGCCTACGACCAGCTCGGCGAACTGCAGCCGCGCATGGGTAACCGATCCTCGAACAACGCACCGCGCAACACCTATCGCACCGCCGACGGCGGCTGGGTCGCGGTCTCCGCAAGCGCGCAGTCGGTCGCCGAGCGAGTGCTGTGGCTGGTCGGGCGTCCCGATCTCATCGAGCAGCAGTGGTTTGCCTCCGGTACCGAACGGGCAAGGCACGCTGACGAACTCGATGCGGCGGTCGGTGGCTGGATCGGCAGGCACAGCACCGAAGAGGTGGTGCGCGCCTTCGAGAAAGCCGAGGCGGCGGTGGCGCCGATCTATACCGCCGCCGACGTGCTGACCGACCCACAGTTCCGGGCACTCGGCTCGATCATCACACTGCCCGATGCGGAGCTCGGCTCGGTGCGCATGCAGAACATCTTGTTCCGGCTATCCGAGACACCCGGGGCAATACGGTGGACCGGACCACCTTTGGGCGCGCACACCGACGAAGTGCTGCAGCGCTATGGCGTCGACCGAAATGAGCTCGCCCAGCTACGCGCCGCCGGAGTGATCCGATGACGAACACCGAATCCACGGCGGAAACGGCCGGGGCCGAAGAACCCATTACCACACGGGATCCCTTGCTCGCCGCTGTCCGTGGCGACATCCGGTTGATCGAGTTGGGACAGCCGTTCTTCACCGGCATGCCGTGCTCGCCCAATCACCCCGGCTTCCGAATGACGTTGGCGCGCAGGCACGGTGACCTGGTACGCCCCGACGGCGGCTCGGCCGCCAACGAGATCATCGTGACCGGCGGACATGTCGGCACCCACATCGACGCACTCAGCCACGTCAGCCAGAACGGCGCACTCTACGGCGGCGTCGACGCACGCGAGGCCCAGCGCGGCGGCGCGTTCACCGCGCACGGCGCCGAGAACCTGCCCGGCCTACTGCGGAGCGGCGTACTGCTCGACATCGCCCGGGTGCACGAGATCGACCGGCTCCCTGGTGGTTACGAGATCACCGTGGGCGACCTGGAAGCGGCGGCTCGACAGGCGCGGGTCCGCGTAACGGCCGGCGATGTCGTGCTGATCCGCACGGGATGGTCGCGGCTGTTCGGCGAACCAGATGCCTACCTGGGCAGGGAAACCGGCGTGCCCGGGCTCGGCGTCGAAGCCGCGCACTGGCTCGCCGGCCGCGACGTGGTGGCGACCGGCGCGGACACCACCGCCTATGAGTGCATCGCACCCGGCGCGGGCCACCACGTATTGCCCGTGCATCGGGTGCTGCTCGTCGAATCCGGCATCTACATCATCGAACACCTCGCGCTGGAAGACCTCGCCGCCAGCGGGCGCAACGAATTCGCTTTCCTGCTCGCCCCTTTGCAGATCGTGGGGGGCACCGGCTCCCCGGTCCGCCCGCTCGCGGCGGTCAGCCGATGAGCCGAGCAACGATCGTCCAGCAACTGGCCACCTTCGCGGTGTCCGCCCGCGAGCAGGGGGTCGGGGACTCGTTGCGGGCGAACACCGCACAGCGGGTCCTCGATGTGCTCGGCAACTCCATCGCGGCGCTCGACACCCGGCCGGCTCGCGCGGTGCGCACCCTGGTCGAGGAATGGGGCGGCACACCAGGCGCGACGGCGCTCGGACTGCCCGGTCGATGGCCGGCCGCGAGCGCCGCTCTGCTCAACGGAACCCTCGCGCACGCACTGGATTTCGACGACACTCACCTACCCTCGGTACTACACCCGTCGGCGACGGTGGTACCGGCCGCACTAGCGGTCGCCGAATCCCGCAACGCCGATGGCCCGGCTCTGCTCGACGCCATTGCCGTCGGGGTGGAGATCGCGGTCCGGGTCGGCATGGCGGGTTACGACCAAGAGCTGGGCAGCTCGGTCTTCTTCGAGCGCGGCCTGCACGCGACCGCCATCTGCGGCACCCTCGGCGGCGCCGCGGCCGTCGCGATGCTCTCGGGCGCCGACGCCGACGGCATCGCACACGCGATCAGTATCGCGGCGAGCATGGGTTCGGGACTCTTGGAGGCCAACCGCACCGGCGGGACAGTGAAACGAGTGCACTGCGGCTGGGCCGCGCACGCCGCGGTCACCGCGGCCGGTCTCGCCCGCACCGGATTGACCGGGCCGCCAACGGTGTTCGAGGGGAGATTCGGTCTGCTGCAGGCGTTCTGCGGCGAGCAGAGCAATCCGGACGCGATACTCGACGGCCTCGGCGAGCACTGGGAGTTGCCGAAGGTGTTCTTCAAACCCTATCCCTGCAACCACTTCACCCACGCAGGCATCGACGCGGCGCTACGCCTGCGCGCCGAAGGCATCACCGCCGACGTTGTCGAGCGCCTCGAACTCGGCGCACCCACCGCCGTGCTGCGCACCATCGGCGAGCCGCACGCCGACAAGATCCGTCCGAAGTCCGGCTACCACGCCGCCTTCTCCGGTCCCTACACCGTGGCCGCCGCCCTGCTCGGCGGTGGCGGTCTCGGATTGTTCCATCAGGACTTCACCGATGCGGCAGCCGCGAATACCGACCGCCTGGCCCTCGCGGCCCGGGTCACCTGCGTTGCGGATGCACACTGCGACGCGATTTTCCCGCACCAGTTTCCGGCCGTGCTAACCGCTCGGCTGCACGACGGACGCATCCGGACCGCGCGAGTCGACGTGAACCGAGGCGGTCCAGGCAATCCACTATCCGAGGACGAACTCGCCACCAAGTTCCGTCTCAACACCGAACACACACTGACCGGACTCCACGCGGACCGGATCAGCACAGTGGTCTTCGATCTCGCGAAACAACGGGACCTCGATGCGTTGATGTCGCTACTGCGGACATGACTACCGCCGGTCCGGCTCAGGAAATACACCGGCCCGGCCGAGCAAGGCGGGCACCGGCTTACCGAGCAATTCGCCGAGCCACGAACCGGTTTCGATGACCTGCTCGATCCGCACGCCGGTCTCGACCCCCATCCGATCGAGTGCGTACAGCAGGTCCTCGGTGGCGATATTGCCGGTCGCGGCCGGCGCGAACGGGCACCCGCCGATGCCTCCGGTGCTGGCGTCCAGAACCCGGACACCAGCGTCCAACGCCGCAATGGCGTTGGCGTAGCCGGTGTTTCGGGTGTTGTGAAAATGGAAACGCAGGGCCGTCTCCGGTGCGATCGCCGCCGCGCCCGCGGTCAGCGCCCGCACGCGATCCGGGGTGCCGACACCGATGGTATCGGCCAACGCGATCTCATCGGGTCCGGCCTCGGCGACGCGGCGAATCAGTTCCAGCACAACCGGTTCGGGCACTTCCCTGTCGAACGGGCAACCGAATGCCGCCGCGATCGTCACCGTGCGCAGCAGTCCCGCGTCCCGTGCCCGCGCCGCCAGCGAAGCCCAGCGCTCGATCCCCTGCACGGTCGAACACCCCTGGTTCCGCTGACTGAACGAATCCGTGGCAACCACAACGACATTGATCTCATCGACGCCCGCCGCCAGTGCTCGATCCAGACCGCGATCATTGAATACCAGCCCGGCATAGGACACGCCATCGATCCGGGGAACCGAGGCCATCACAGCCTCCGCGTCCGCCATCTGCGGAACGCGTTGCGGGTTGACGAAGCTCACCGCCTCGATCCGGCACAATCCCGCATCGACGCTGCGTTGCACCAGCCGAACCTTGTCCTCGACCGCGAGGATTTCCGGCTCGTTCTGCAGGCCGTCCCTCGGCGCGACCTCGACCAGCGTGACGTTCACAGACCCTCCATGGTTGCCGACGGAACGATGTCCTGCCGCCGCGGCACGGATTGCCCGCCTTGTCACAGTGTTCCGCTACGGGATACATTGTATCCAATCTCAGCCATAGCGATATGTCCACCGAGAGAACGCAACAGGCGTCGAGGTGCGTGACAGAATGGAGATGCCTCATGGCAGTCGAGGCGACGAAATCCGCAGGGCCACTGGCCGACCTGCGGGTGGTCGAGATGGGCCAGCTGCTCGCCGGACCGTTCTGCGGCCAGCTACTCGGCGATCTCGGCGCCCAGGTGATCAAGCTGGAATCCCCCGGCACCGGTGACCCGATGCGGCAGTGGGGACGGGAACAGTCGCAGGGCAAATCCCTGTGGTGGCCGGTCGTCGCCAGGAACAAGAAGTCGGTCACCTGCAACCTTCGCGAAGCCGCCGGACAGCGGCTGGCGCGCGCGTTGATCAGTCGGTCCGACATTGTGATCGAGAATTTCCGGCCCGGCACGATGGAGCGCTGGGGCCTCGGCTTCGACCGGCTACGCGAGACGCATCCCGGACTGATCATGGTTCGGGTCACCGGATACGGCCAGACCGGCCCCTACGCGCCGCGCGCCGGATACGGCTCGATCGGCGAGGCGATGGGCGGAATCCGTTATGTCACCGGCGATCCGGATCACGCTCCGGCCAGAACCGGTATCTCGCTCGGTGACTCGCTCGCCGCGGTGTTCGCCACCATCGGCACCCTCGCAGCGGTCCATCACCGGGCGAACACCGGGCGCGGTCAGATGGTGGACTCGGCCATCTACGAGGCGGTGCTCGCGATGATGGAATCGCTGCTGCCGGAATGGGCGGTGACCGGATATCAGCGCGAGCGCACGGGTCCGGTGCTGCCGAATGTCGCGCCGAGCAACGTCTATCCGACCAAAGGCGGCGAGATGATCCTGGTCGCCGCCAATCAGGACACTGTCTTCGCCCGATTGGTCAAGGCCATGGGCCGTGCCGAACTCGCCACCGACGAACGGTATTCGACCCATACCGCCCGTGGCGCGCGCATGACCGAGCTGGACGAACTGATCGCGGACTGGACCGCGGCCGGCGAGACCGACGATCTCCTCGACCGACTACACGCCGCCGGTGTCCCCGCCGGCCGGATCTTCACCGCGCGAGACATGTTCGCCGACCCGCATTTCGCCGCGCGCGAGGCCATCGTGCGACTCGCGCACCCGGAGTTCGGTGAGCTGCCGATGCAGAACGTCTTCCCGAAGTTGAGCGAAACCCCCGGATCCGTGCGCCATCCCGGCCCGGAATTGGGCGAGCACAATCTCGACGTCTACGGCGGCCTGCTCGGCCTCGACGCGGAAACGATCAGCCAACTCGCCGTCGATGGCATCATCTGAGGAGAAATCGCCGATGATCGAGCGAGCCGACGACTACCGGCGTTCCGGATACAGCGCGCGCCTCGGCGCGGGTACCTCCCCCGCGGTGCTGGTGGTCGACATCTGCGCCGCCTATCTCACCGACGGATCACCGCTGCGCGCTCCGGTCGATGGCGCGGTCCGGGCTGCCGCCGAAATCGTCACGCAGGCAAGACAATCCGGCCTGCCGGTGATTTTCACCCGCGTGCGCTTCGAGTCCGGCGGTCCAGACGGCGGCCTGTTCCGCCACAAGGTGCCGGTGCTGCGCGTGTTCGAGGCCGGCAATCCACTCGGCGACTTTCTCGACGATCCCGCACCGGCACCCGGTGACGTGATCATCACCAAGCAGTACCCCAGCGCCTTCCACGCCACGCCATTGGCCGCGGTATTGGCCGCCCAGCGCATCGACACCCTCGTCATCGTCGGCCTCACCACCAGTGGGTGCGTACGCGCTTCCGCGACCGATGCGATGCAGCACGGCTTCCGGCCACTGGTCGTCGCCGACGCCTGCGGCGATCGCGACACCACCCTGCACGAAGCGAACCTTCTCGACTTGGACATCAAGTACGCCGACGTGCTCAGCCTGCCCGAGGCGCTCGACGTATTGCGTTGAGCCCCAAGCGGTCAGCACCAGCAACCAGCTGTCGAGACCGCTGACGTGCACCGAAATCGCGTCTCGGTCGCCGCCTACGCCACAACTTTGCCGGAAACCCGCTTCCGACAACTGACCAAAGGATTCCTATGGGCGCACACCCGCACGGTTGGTGGATCATGCTGCACCTGGTGCTGTTCGTGTGCTGGCTCGGCGGCGATCTCGGGGTGTTCTATTCCAGCCGGTTCGTGATCAACCCGGGGCTCACCCCACCGGCCCGCGCGGCGGCACTGGCGATCATGAGCGGCCTGGATCTAGGGCCCAAGATCTGCCTCGTACTGTTCCTGCCCAGCGGTCTCACGCTGATGGCACTCGAGCCACACGGTGCCAGCGCATTCGGAATCGAGCTGTTCCCTTGGTGGTTCGTGGTGCTGGTGTGGATCTTCGCTGCGGTATGGCTCACGCTGACCGTGCTCGCACACCGCACCCACGGGCAGCTCACCGCCGTCCGCCGGGCAGATCTCGGCATCCGATTCGCGGTCATCACCGCCATGGCCGGGGCAGGTGGCTACACCGTGCTGGCGCACGACCCGTTCGGCGTGACGACCAACCCGCGCTGGCTCGGCGCGAAGATTCTGCTGTACACCCTTGCTGTCGCGTCGGGCCTCGGCATCCGAATGACATTGCGCCCCTTCGGCACTGCATTCCGAATGCTCATGACCGACGGCTCCAGCGAACCTGTCGAGCGCACCCTGCGACGCAGCGTCGACGGCTGCCTGCCCTACGTGTGGTTGATCTGGGGCAGCGTGCTCGCCGCGGCGGCACTCGGCGTGCTCAAGCCCGGCGCCAACCTGTGATGTCCGGTGCCGGGCCGTGACGCACCGACGTTACGGCGCGTAGCCGAGTTGGGCGGAGATCGCCCCGGCCGCCTTCATCAGCATGGGAACGCAGCTGTCCATCCGCGGCTGGAAGCGCGACAGCGGGCCGCACACGCTGATGGCGGCCACGACCCCACCGTCGTGGTCGAGGATCGGCGCGGCGATGGAGGCGGCGCCGATCTGCCGCTCCCCCAGCGAGATCGCGTAACCGCGCTTTTTCGTGGCGTTCAGTTCGGTGCGCAGCTTGCGGACCGAGGTGATCGTCGCATCGGTGAACGCGGTCAGGTCATGCCTGCCCAGGTATTCATCGATTTCCTCTTTGCGCAGCAACGCCAGGATCACTTTCGAGGAGCTGCCGGCATACAGCGGATACGGCACACCGAGTGCGACCTCCATGCGCAACTCCTGGTCCGGCACAACCTGATCCACATACATCCGGGTGTCGCCGCGCCGGATCGACAGCGTCGAGGTCTCGCCGGTCACGGCCGCCAGCCTGCGCAGTTCCGGCGCGGCCATCACCCGAAGATCGGTGCGCGCCAGATACGCCCGGCCGAGCGCGATAGCGGCATGTCCCAGCGCGTAACGGCGCGTTGCCGGTTCGAACGCGATCAGGTCGCGGTTGCGCAGCGCGGTGAGAATGCGGTGCACCGCGGCCTTGGTGATGCCGAGCTCGGTGGCGATCTCGGTCACGCCGAGATCGGCCCTTCCGCTGCGGCCGAACAGCAACAGCACATCCATGGCGCGCTCGACCGCGGCGATCGACCTGCTCTGGTTGTCGGATTCGGTTTCGGGCACGCCTCGAGTGTAAGTGGTGGATTTCCCGATGGGAAACACCATCCCCGGCACGGGACGGCTTGCGTCGCGCCCATATCGGGCGTTACCTTGTGCGTAACAGTGTTTCCACTATCGAAACGGATGTCACGGTGGAACCGAATTATCTCCGCGCGGTCTTGGCGCAGTGGGCCAGCGGGGTCGTGGTCGTCACCACGCTCCGGGGTGACGGTGACCGGCACGGCATGACAGCGAGTTCGTTCACCAGTGTGGCCTTGGATCCGCCGCTCATCTCGGTGTGTCTCGTTTCCACGAGCGCAACCTGCCGAATGATCCGCGAGAGCGGCGTTTTCGCGGTCAATGTCCTCGGACACGATCACGAGGCCATCGGCCGCAGCTTCGCGTCCACCGCGTCGTCCACGCGGCCGGATCGCTTCGCCGCCGGGCGGTGGGACACCGCGAGCACCGGTGCGGCGGTGCTGACCGACGCCGTCGCCTGGCTCGATTGCGTGCTCACCGCCTGTCACCTCGCCGGCGACCACACCATCGTCCTCGGCGCCGTGCAGGAGGCCGCGACACCCCGGCCCACTGCGCCACTCATCTACCACGACCGCAGCTACCACGAGGGGATAGTCCGATGATCGGTGAACGACTCGTCGAGGACATGACCGACGCCGAACGCGAACGCGCGCAACGGGTCGACGCCGTGCTGCCCGCTTTGCGCGCGGCAGCCGAGGAAGCCGACCGGCTCGGCGCCTTTCCGCCCACCCACGTCCAGCTCTTACGCGAGGCCGGACTGCTCGGGCTGGTGGTGCCGGAGAAGTTCGGCGGGCTGGGCGGCACCCTACGAGATCTGGCGGCGGCCACTTTCGCGATGGGCACCGCGTGCCCATCCACCGCGCTGGCGTTCTTCTTCCACAACACCAGCGCCTCGCGCGGTCTACTGCCGCTGGAGGCGATCGACGCCGGACTGTTCACCGACGACGAGATTCCCGTCGTGCGGGCCTTCGCCGAGAAGGTGCTCACGCGAATGGCCGAAGGCCGGTGGCTGGCGAACTTCGCCTCGGAGGCGATCAAGACCGCTGCCGCGAACATCACCATCGCCACCACGGCCCGCAAGGTCGATGGCGGCTGGATTCTGCAGGGCGAGAAGTCTTTCGGCTGTGCGACCGGAGTGGCCGACTACTACCTCACCTCCGCCAAACTCGCGGCGTACGACACCGCCGAGGGACTGGCGACCTTCTTCGTCCCCCGCGACGCACCCGGTGTCAGCGTGCGCGCCCCCTGGGACGGGCTCGGCATGCGCGCCACCGCCAACAACGGCATCCGCCTCGACGACGTCTTCATCCCACACGGCGAGGCCTTGGCGATACCGGGAGCGTTCACCAAGATGCTCACCATGAGCAGAGGCAGTTTCGTCGGCAACCAACTCGCCATCGCGGCGGTCTACACCGGTTGCGCACAGAACGTCTACGACGAAATGCTGGCGGCGACGACCGCGAAGACCTTCGCCGACACCGGCGAGCCGATCGCTTCCTCGCCGGTACACCAAGTGCTCATCGGCGAGATGACCAGGCAATTGCAGACCGCGTACCTCTGGCTGCGTTATCAGCTGCTGGTGGAGACCACGGAGCCGCCGTTCAAGCCCAAGCCGGAGGTCTTCACCCAGTGGCGCCTCGGCAAGGGCGCGGTCACCGAGGCCTGCTTCCAGGTCGCGCTCGGCGCCTTCAAGGCGGGCGGCACCTCCGCCGCCGCGATGAGCGGGGTGGCCGGGCGCGCGTTACGTGATCTGGCCATGGGCCTGGTGATGACCTTCCCCGCCGAACGCGGCATGCTCGAGGTGGCCCGCATCGTCACCGACGCCACGGCGAACGAATTGTTCGCCACCGCACCGGCAAAGGCGGACCGATGACCACCGAGCTACCCACCATCACCGACCTGATCGACGGCGAATGGGGCACACCGACAGTCGATCTCGGTGTGGCACTGGAGGATCCGGCCACTGGTGCGCCGGTCGCCAGAGCAGTCGCCACCGCCACCCATCGCGTCGAACGTGCGCTCGCGGTCGCCGAAACCGCCACCGGACAGAGTGATCCCGCCACACTGGACGCGATCGCCGCCGGACTCGACCAGCGACTATCGCGGATCGCCGAATTGGACGCGCGCGCGACCGGGGTGCCGATCTCGCAGACCACCCTGCTCGGCGCGATCGTCTCGGGCTCCTTCCGACTCGCGGCCGAGCAGCTCCGGTCCGGAGCGCTACGCCAGGACCGGGACGGCGTCGAGGTACATCGGTTACCGCTCGGTCCGGCCCTGTGCCTGGTCCCGTGGAACGCGCCGGCACCGATGGCCGCGCACAAGGTGGCCAACGCACTCGCCGCGGGCTGCCCGGTCATCCTGAAGGTCAGCGAACTCGCACCCTTCAGCTCGATGGTGCTGGCCGAAGTGATCGCCGAACACGTGCCCGCCGCGATGTTCCAGCTGGTCCAGGGCGGCGCGAAAGTCGGTGCGCAGCTTGCCGCCGCGCAGCGCGTCAAGGCGGTCTCGTTCACCGGCGGTCTGGCCGGCGGACGTTCCGTTGCCACCGCATCCGCCGCGATGTTCCGCCCGTGCCAGCTCGAACTCGGTGGAAACAATCCGCTGGTGGTCTTGCCCGACGCCGATCTCGACACCGCCGCGCGGATGGCCGCCGAACTGCTGACCACTTTGAACGGCCAATGGTGCCGTGCGCTGGGCAGATTGATCCTGCCCGCGGACCGCGCGGACGAGCTCGTCGAGGCGGTCGGAAAGCGGCTCGCGGCATTGCGGGTCGGGGACCCGCTGGATCCGCTGACCGAGTTCGGGCCGCTGGTGCACTCGAAACACGTCCAGACGGTGCGCGATTCGCTCACCGACCGCGAAGCACGCAGCTTCGGCAGCATGCCGGATACCGGAAACTATTTCGCCCCAACACTTCTCGATGGCGATCTGGTCGACGAGGTGTTCGGCCCCGTTGCCGGTGTCACCACCTATCGCGAGGTCGAGGAAGCGGTGGCACTGGCCAACGCGGTGCCCTACGGCTTGGAGGGCTATGTCTGCGGCACCGACGAGCAGCAGGCGCTGAGCATCGCGCGCCGGATCCGCGGCGGTGAGGTGAAGGTCAACGGTTCCTCGATCATGAGCCTGCACCTGATGACGCCACGCCCCGCGTGGGGACTGTCCGGACTCGGCGAAGAGGGCACCGCCGAGACACTGCGCTTCTTCACCGGCGCTCGCGTCGTCGGCGTCGAAGGGCGCTTCGCCCTGCACACGTCATGAGTATGCCCGCCGTCGTCGTGGTCGGCGCCGGACCGGTCGGGCTCACCGCCGCACTGACCCTGACCCGCCGCGGCATCCCGGTCACCGTACTCGAGCAGGGTGACCAGCTCGCCACCGAGTCGCGGGCCTCCACCTTTCATCCGCCCACCCTGGAGATGCTGCGCGACCTCGGCGTGCTGGATGCGTTGCTGCACAAGGGAATCGTCGCCTCGACCTTCCAGTACCGCGAACGCGGCGGCGACGAGATCGCGACCCTCGACCTCGCTGCGCTTACCCAGGACACCCCGTTCCCGTTCCGGGTGCAATGCGAACAGAGCAAACTCACCCCGATCCTGCTCGACGCCCTCGGCGCCGCCGACGTGCGTTTCGGCTACCGGGTGGACTGGCTGCTCAGCACCGACGATGTCGTGGTGCTGCGCACCAACCGAGGCCCGCTGCGCGCGAACTGGGTGATCGGCGCCGACGGCGCGCATTCCGCCGTCCGGCGCGCCCTCGGAGCCGAATTCGATGGCAGCACCTATCCGGAACGATTCCTGGTCGCTTCGGTCGAGGAGGATCTGGCGGCGGTGTTGCCCGGCATCGCGCCGATCAACTACGTCTTCGACCCGGACGAATGGCTGGTCCTACTGCGCACCCCGGAGCATTGGCGGGTGCTGCTGCCGACACCGATGGACACCGACGACGAGTACGAATTACGGAGGCTGCCAGAACGTTTGGCGGGCGTAGCCGACCTGGGCAGGCCATGGCGAGTGGCGCACGCCTCGCTGTACCGGGTACATCAACGAGTCACCGATCGATTCCGGCACGGCCGGGTCCTGCTGATGGGCGACGCCGCGCACGTCAACAACCCGCTCGGCGGCATGGGTATGAACAGCGGCATCCACGATGCCGTCCAATTGGCGTCCGCGCTGGCCGATGTCATCGAAGGTGGCCTGGACGCGCTGCTCGATGATGTCGCGGCGCATCGTCGCACTGTCGCCGTCGACCACGTGCAACGAACCAGCCACGACAACTGGAATCGGTTGCGCGGGCACGATGACAGCCACCGCGCGCAGCTGCGCGAACTGGCCGCCGATCCGGCCGCGACCCGTGCCTACCTCCGGCGCGCCTGCTTGCTCGACTCGCTGGAGATCCGGCCGTGAGAATCGACCGCGAGAACCCGGCACATCCGCGCGAGGTCGTCGGAACCGTCACCTCGACCCCACCCGAGGCAATCGACGCCGTGGTGCACGCCGCGCACCGAGACTTTCACGACTGGTCGCGGCACCCACTCGAGTCTCGCCTCACCGCACTCGGCCACGCCGCCGATGCCCTCGACCGACGCAAGGCCGAACTGGCGACGCTGCTGGCACGGGAAACCGGCAAACCCGTCACCGACTGCCGAGGCGAAATCGGCTTCGCCGCAACCTATCTGCGCTGGGTACGCGAGCACGGCGCCGATATCTTCCAGAACCGCACCATCGATGACACACACGGACGACTTACATTGTCGCCGCGCCCTTTCGGCGTGATCGCCGCGATCACCCCGTGGAACGCACCGATCATTCTCTCGATGCTCAAACTCGGCCCCGCACTCGCCGCAGGCAACGCGGTCGTGCTCAAACCATCTCCCTTGGCCCCGCTGACCGTCACCGCGGCGGCCGAATTACTGCCCGCCACCACGGTGATCCACGGTGGCCCGGATACGGTCCACGCGCTCGTCGCGCACCCACTGATCCGCAAGGTCGCCTTCACCGGCGGCGAGCAGGCGGGACGGGCGATCGCGGCAGCTGCGGGGCAGTCGATCACACCGGTGCTGCTCGAGCTCGGCGGCAACGACCCGGCCATATTCCTGGACGACTTCGCGCTGACCCCGGCCGATTTCGAGCGACTCGTCCTCGCGTCCTTCGCCACGGCAGGCCAGGTGTGCATGGCCGCGAAGCGCCTGTACGTACCCGAGACCCGGCTCGCCGAATTCGTCGACTCGTATCTCGCTGCCGCACAGCGCATCCTGATCGTCGGCGATCCGGTCGATGAGGCGGTCACGATGGGCCCGGTGGTCACCGAAGCGGCCGCCGAACGGGTGACAGGGCTCGTCATCGACGCCAGCAATCGAGGCGCGCGCATCATCCCCCTCGCCGACGCGCCGACTACCGACGGATACTTCCTCGACCCGATCATCGCGCTCGGCGTCCCCGACGACGCCGCCCTGGTACGCGAGGAACAATTCGGCCCGGCCGTACCCATCCTGACCTATCGTGACGAGTCCGAAGTCCTCACCCGCGCAAACGATTCCGACCTCGGCCTGGCCGCCTCCGTGTGGTCGGCCGACGAAGACCGCGCCTTCGCCCTCGCCACCCGCGTCGAAGCAGGCTTCACCTTCATCAACACCCACAACCGCACCGGGATGTCACTGCGCGCGCCTTTCGGCGGGACCAAGAACAGCGGCTTCGGCCGCGAATACGCACCCGAAGGCCTGCTCGAATACATCCAAGCAGCGGCAACGCACGCGCCCGGCGCATTCCGCGCAGGCGGCACAGGACTACCGGCCGGGGCCTATCCCGGGACACTCACACCACCATCGGACGCCACCGACAACAGCCGCGGCTGGTAGCCGAGAACCTGTGCGGTTGCCGCAGTAGTCCACCACAGCGCGGGCTGCCAGCCATTCGGCTACCTCGCGCGAACGGATGTGGCCCGGCGGTCCGGAGCGTGCTGCCCCGGACCGCCAGGTTTCAGTAGTGACGGCCACGACGGCGTACCACGATGAGCACAACTGCCGCGAGGATTACCACCACGCCGATACCGATCCAGACCACGACGGCGGTGTTGCTGCCGGAGTCGGTGTCAGCTGTCTTGCTCGCGGCAGCTGAGGGTTTCGGAGCTGCCGCGGCAGGCCCGAAGGTCAGCGGCACCGAGGCGATGATCTCGCTGGCGTTGGTCAGGCTGGTGACGCTGATCGTGCAGGCTCCGGGAGCCGCGGTGCAATCGGTGCCGCCGATGTCGGCGACCAGGGTGATTGCCCGTTTGTCTCCGCTGGGTTGCCATGTGCCTTGCCCGTCTGCCGCGCCGAGCATCGACCCCGGCAGGTTGCAGTCCCCCGGGCCCATGATCCGCGGTTTACATTGCCCGACCGCGACCGCGGCCATATTCGCGGGCAGGCCGTCCAGTGTCACCGTGATCATTTGTCCCACAGTGAGTCCGGTCGTCTGGCTCGCGTGCAAAGCCGGAGCAGCAAGTGCCGCGGGCGCGCCACCCAGCAGCCCGACCATCGTGAGCGCTGCCAGAGCTGCCGCGCGCCGTCCGATGAGTCCCATGCCGCCCTACCCGAATGCCAGTGGCGTGGCGAGCAGGATGTTGCCGGGATCGGTCAGGCTGGTGACCGCGATGATGCACGCACCGGCGGCAGCCGTACAGTCGACTCCGCCAACGGAACCGAGCAGGGTGATCGCGCTACTGCCGCCGTTGGGCCGCCACGTACCCTGCTCGTCGGCTTTGCCGAGCAGGGTGCCGGGGAGATTGCAGTCCGCGGGCCCGGCGACCTGAGCTCTGCACTGCCCTACCGCCACCGATCCGAGATCCGCAGCCAGACCGTTCACGGTGACCGAGATGGTCTGTCCCGCGGCAACTCCGCTCGTCTGGCTGATTTGCAGTACCGGTGCGGCCGCTGCGGGGCCCGCACCGACAGCCGCGGCAATGGCGACGGCTCCGAAAACGGCGAGCCTGGTGATGATGAGCTTCATATTCTTCCTCCAAAGGGATTTCACAACCGCCGCCGATCGGCGAGAGCGAGGCCGGCCACGAGCACGAGCAGGCCTGCGGTTACCGCCCACAACACGGTGGACGGGCCGTTGATATCGGTGTCGGCCCGCACTGACACAGCCGGCGCGGGCGCCGGAGCGGCCGTCGGTAGTCGCGAGCCCGCGAAACCTATTGACACCGAAGCGGAATTGGCCGCGATGACCGCCGGCGGCTCGGTGCCCGGCAACGGCGCGGCCGCGATGACGCACTGCTGCTGATCGCAGTCGATGTTGTGGAATTGATGGTGCACGGTCAATGTCAGCGGACCGAAGGTGCCGTCGCCGCCGATGTTGACGAAAGTCGCACCGCCGTCCAGGTCACAGTCCTTCAATCCGTTGCTGAAGCCCTGTTTGCACATGCCGACCGCGACTGCGGCGAGTCCGGCGCGGAATCCGCTGCCATGCACGGTGATTCGCTGGCCGTCGACCAGTTCGGCGGTCGAGCTGACCTGTAGCGTGGCCGGTTCGTCCGCGAATGCCGCTACCGGAGACCCGAAGAGGAATCCGCCGAGCATTGCGGCCGCTACCATCCGGGTCGCAGTACCCAGACTTGTCATTGTGCACTTCCTTCGCTCGCTGAGCCGAGCGCGTTCGGCCGTCCGCGGGACTGACGCCTGCTGAACAGCAATGCCGCGATCAGTACGCAGGCGGCCAGTACGGTCAGGGCCGATCCGGTATCCATGAGCCGATCGAGCAGATCGACCAGACCCAGTCCGGCCAATCCCGCGATCGCCGCGACCATCGTGCTGACTGTTGCGGCGGCGCCCCGATCGGCCGGCGTCGAGGTCGCCCACATCGTCTCGTCGAGCGCCGTCATCGCGCGGGCTGCGGCCATCAGGGCCACCGCCAGTCCGATCGTCAATGTCACCGGGCCAGGCGCGGTCGCGATGAGCAGCGGACCACCCGCTGCCAGGATCAACAGGATCGGTACGGCGGCCGGGCGATGCCCCGGCAGGGCGACGACAAATATGGTCGGTGCGGCGGCGAACAGTAACCAGCCGAGTTGCTCGGACCCGAATTCGTTCCAGCGGAACAACAATAGGTGCAGCGCCGGTAGCACCGTACCCCCGACCGCGAGGCCGATCGCCACGTAGCCGGACAGGATCGAACGGGGCTGGATGTCGATTTTCGCGGGCCGCACGGGAAACAGCGGCCCGCGCCGGGAGATGCTCAGCAGTCCCGCGCCCGCGCCGAGGACGGCGGTCAGGCCACCCGCGATGATCAGACCCGAGCCGGGCTCCTCGTAGTAATGGCTGCCCAGCCATGCGGCGGCGGCCAGCCCGCCCCCGGCCGTGGCAGGTAGCACAGCAAAGCCGCCGGGCCCGAGATCGGCCGCGAGCGCACGCGCCATTGCCAGCAGCGGCCCCATTGTCGCGCCTGCCACCAGCACCGCGACCGTGAACACCACGACCGCATCGACCGCACCCGCCACGACGACCGCGACACCGACGAGAACCCCACTTGCACTTGCTATTCCACGAGAGGGTCGCCATCGCCACAGACTCAGCGCCGCAGTGAGCAGGCCGAGCGCGACCGCGGTGAGAACGATGTAGCCGACCACCGCGCCGGGCAGACCGACCGCGCCGCCGAACGGTTTGCCGAGCAGGACCAACTGCCCGCCGGCCACCGGTCCGGCGGCGACCGCGCAAAGCACGACCGCCGTGCTGCTCGCGGTCGACCGGACGCCGATTCGAGTGCCGTTCGCGTCGTTGCCGATTCGGCCTGCTGGAGTCCATGTCTGGCGGCCGGTGCTCGCGTTTTCCGGGGACGGGCGCTGCCTCGTCATCCTCAACCTCCACCCGTGTTCCACTGAGGGAAACACAGTTTCACGATTGCCATATTGAACCCGCGGCACCGACCAGTGTCAAGACGAGGCGAAAAAGCCACGTTCGGCGCGAATTACGGTGGCGTGAAATGTCGAACCACCCCTGGACAGATCCTTCGCCGGGGTACAGAATCGACATCGAGTTGGAAACGGTGTTTCTTGATACGAAACGCTACGAATGAGAGGGTCCGAGTTCATGACCCGAGTCGCGGCCGCACAACTGGCGGCGGGAACCGACGTCGCGGCCAACCTCGACACCTGCCTCCGGATGATCGACGCGGCCGCAGGCACGGAGCTGGTTGTCCTTCCTGAATTCTGTAACCATCTATCTTGGTACGCCGACCGCGCGCACGCCCACCGAATGGCATGCACCCTCGGCGACACGTTCCTCACCGCGATCGCCCAGCGTGCCCGCCGACATCGGCTGTACGTGAAGATCGGCGTCACGCTCGCTCGCGACCGCGGCCGAACGACCGGCACCAGCCTGTTGTTCGGACCCGACGGTGTGCTGCTCGGCGAATCCGACAAGCAGATCTTGATGGGCGCCGAGAACGACTACCTCGATCCCGGCCGGACCGAATCACCGGTCATCGAAACGCCATTGGGCCGGATCGGCATGTACGCCTGCATGGAGGGCGTCATCAACGAGGTCACCCGATCGCTGTCGTTGCGTGGCGCTCAACTGTTGCTCAACAGCCTCAACTCGTTCGCCATCGACGAGGCGAGCCTGCACATTCCGGTGCGCGCGGCCGAGAACAAGGTATGGGTGGTGGCCGCGAACAAGGTCGGTCCGCTGCTGCCGGCCGAGCAACTTCCGGTGATCGCCACCCGCCTCGGGGTACCGGAGGACCGATTGCACGGTGCGGGCGAAAGCCAGATCGTCGGCCCGGACGGCATACCGGTCGCGATAGCACCGGTCACCGGCGATGCGATCGTGGTCGCCGATATCGACGTGGCACTGGCCGACGATAAGCGCCGTCCTGACGGCACCGACATCATGGCCGCCCGCCGACCCGAGCTCTACGGCGCACTGACCAGCGCACCGCGCGGACGACGCGCACCGGCCGGGGCCGCGACACTGTCGACCGCCCTCGCGGTCGCCGACACCGCGGTGCTGGCCGAACTCGCGGCCGACGGCGTCGAGCTCATCGTCCTCCCCGAACTCGCGACCCCACCGATCCCGGAAGTCGTTCGGGCACTTCACGATACGCCGGCGCACGTGGTCCTCAGCGTGCGGACCCACGGTGCACATCACGCGATGCTGGTCAACGCCGACGGAGTGGTCGGCTACCAGCCGCAACTGCATCCGACCAACCGTCATCCATGGCTGACGGAGCCCGGCAGCGAGTTGATTGTTTTCGAGATGACCTGGGGCCGAATGGCAATCGTTGTCGGAGACGACGCGCTGTTCCCGGAGAGCTTCCGGCTGGCCGCTATTCAGGACGTGGACGTCGTGGCGGTGCCCTGCTCTCCCACCGAGCCGTGGGAGTTGTCCCTCGGCCTGGCCGAGCGCGCGGCGGAAAACCGGCTCAACGTGCTGGCCGCCGGCAGCAACGCAGGCGGCGAACTCCTCGGCGCGATCTATGCGCTCAGCCCCGACTTCACCCTGTGGACCGCGTGGAGCGGACCGTTCACCGGCGTGATCAGCCACCCGATCGTGACCGGCACACCGCCCGGCTCGACGAGCCTGCGGGCGACCGTGCACCCCGCCCAGTCCGTGAACCGCAACGTCTCCAAGGGCACCGACCTGGTGGACGGGCGCCCACGCTGGGCACTGGATGCCATGACGACAGAAGCACAGTGACGACAGAACCCGGAGCGACGATGAGTGAAACCGTGCAACACGTCGAGCAGATGGTCGACACGACGGCCAGAACAGACGTCACCGAGACCTTCCAGGAATGGCGAGAGTTATTGAGCGAACTACAGTCCCGGATCGCCGAACGCTTCGAACTCACCAGAGATCCCTCGACCGAAGACCTGGACAGCTACGGTGACCCGGCCACCGGCCCCTCCGGCAGCCTGGCCGCCTACACCGGCCCCGAGATCGACTGGCTGGTGCATTCCTGGATCGGCGACCCCGCAACGGGTTTCGTCAACCTGCATCTCACAGCATGGCTCGGACCGCAGATCAGGGTCCCCCATCTGGGCGTCGCATTGCTGTTATGGCCGCAGGGCTGGTTCTATGTCGACGCGATACCGCGCGGCGATCTGGTCGGCGATGGCGACTATTTCGACAGCTACTACGCCGAGAACGACCCGCCGTGGCTGGCGTTCAAGGAAGAACACCCCGACTTCACCTGGTTCACCAGCCGCACCGGGTTCATCCGGTCCAGCCTGTCTCCCACCGCCTACTGCTACTCCTTCCCGCCGAACCGCGCCAACCGCGCTACCGTCGCCGAACTACTCACCGCACGAGTAGCGCAATGGCTCGGCTGGGTCGACGCAGCGGCGCCGGTGCCCGACACAGAGCAGGCCGCTCTGGCGGACCGCGATCTGGCCATCCGCCGTAATATCGCCGAACGCGATCCCGCAAATGTGATGGGCGAGCGCATGTTCGGAGCCGACCTGACCCGGCGCCTGGTGCGCGGGCTGTGGGGCGGCGACCGCGTCCTACCGAGGCCGAGTGCTGGTGCGGGGGCGGCATGACCTGCATTCGTTCGCTCTGGTGGTCGGCGCGCACCGCAGGCGAGGCGCCTTTCGATACCGCGCACCTGAAGGTGTACTACCCCGCGATAGCCACCGGCTCTGATACCGAACGCCTCTCCGGCGTCTTCACCCCCGATCCATCGGCCGCACCGTATCCGGTGGTCGTGTTCCTGTCCGGGGTCAATGTGGGCCAGGATTCCTACCGCGGGTTCGTCACCGCCATCGCCGAAAGCGGCTTCGTCGTAGTGACTTTCGATCGAGTCGCCGAATTGTTCGGCGGCCAGCGCGGATTGACGGTCGGCGTCGACCTGGACGCTGCCCGCCCCGACGCCTACGGCACCCGCCCGACCTGTCCCGCGATCGGCACGGTCCTCGACGCGCTCACCGAGTTGAACACCCAGGGGCCACTACTCGGCGCCCTCGACCTGAACCGCGTCGCGCTCGGCGGCCACTCCGCAGGCGGGACGGTGGCGCTCCAGTCAGCACGCTTCTTTCCCGCGATCGGCGCGGTTTTCGCCTGGGGCGCGCACACGATGGTGGCCACCATGCTCGGCTGGCCCGCGGGCACCGTGCTGCCCGCACAGGTCGCCTGCCCGGTCCTGCTCGGCGTCGGCACCAACGACGGCGTCATCAAGGGCAGTGCCGATCGCTACGGCGAGGACGGCGCCGATCGCCCCGATCCGGTCGCCAGGACATTCGCCGAAGCCTTGCCGCCGGGCGAGCATCTACTCGCCGTCATACCGGATGCCAATCACTTCGGCATCGCCGAGGCCGATCCGACCGCCGCGCGCGCGTTCCTCGACGGACCGGACGACGCGGACGCGGTGCGGCCTTTCGCCCGAATGACATCGGCGTTCCTGCGCACCCACCTGTGCGACTCGGCGACGGCCCGCGCCGAACTCACCGAGCTGGCCGACGCGAACGTGTTGCGGCCCCATCTATCGGAGCGCGAACAATGCTGAAGAACTTTTGGTACGCACTGGAATTCGCCGACCAGGTCGGGCGAACACCGAAAAAGGTGACCTGTCTCGGCCAGGACTTCGTGTTGTATCGCACCCAGGCCGGCGCGGCGGTGTGCCTGTCGGATCTGTGTGTGCACCGAGGTGGCGCGCTGTCGATGGGCACGCTCACCGGCGACTGTATCGCCTGTCCTTACCACGGTTGGCAGTACGACGCCGAGGGCGCTTGCGTGCGAATTCCGGCGAATTCCGCGGATCGGCTCATTCCGAAGAAGGCCCGCGTCGACGCCTATCCGACCCAGGAGCGGTACGGCATGGTGTGGGCGTTCCTCGGCGATCTGCCCGAACCACAGCGCCCGCCGATCCCGGACATCCCGGTGCACGACGATCCGGCCTTCCGGGTCGTGCAGTTCGAGATGGAGGTCGAGGCCAACTACGAACGCACCTTCGAGAATGTCGTCGACGCCTCGCACACACCCTTCGTGCACGGCACCAGGTTCGGCAATCCGGATAAGCCCGAAATACCGAATTTCACCATACGCAAGGATGATTGGTCCGCCGAGGCCGACATCCAGCTCAGCCCGCCACCGCCGGGCGGGCTGTGGGGAATGCTGTCCAGGAACAAGCCACGCCCCGAGTTCGTGACTGTTACCAATGGCTGGTACCTGCCCAACGTGGTGAAGCTGCACATTCGGCTGCCCATCGGCGATCTGCTGCTCTACGACTTCAATATCCCGCTCTCCCAAGACCGCACCCTGATCAAGATCCTGGGCTACCGCAACTTCTTCACCAGCCGCTGGGCCGACGCCGATACTCGCCGAAGGATCAAAGACATTCTGCTGCAAGACAAACCGGTGGTCGAGTCACAACGGCCGGAGCTGCTGCCCTTCGACCTCGCCGACGAATTGCATGTGCGCAGCGACGCACTGCAGATCGCCTACCGGCGCAGACGCACCCAACTGATCAAGGACGGGTGGTGGCTCGGCGGCGACGACATCATCACCGGCGACGGACCACGCCGCACCGCCACCGTCATCGCCTCCCCCGCTCGCCGCGACAACCCCGAACTCGACCAAGCCTGGGTGCACAAGGCCCGCAACGGAGGAACACCACAATGAGCCTGCCCACCGAGCTCAGCGAACGCACCTTGCAGACCCTGAGCACAGCCCTGGAACTCAGCACCGCTCGAGACATTCCCTTGACCAGCACCATGGCACCGGAGCCGGTCGGCAGGCTGCGCGTGCTGCGCGGTGATCCGATCGACAAGGTCGTCACCGTCGACCTGGTGGTCCCGGCCATCGGCCTGGACAGCCACATGATCTTCGCCTTCACCCCCGCCGACTCGGCGGTCCCGCACTTCACCCTGGACTCGGTGCACGCGGACTACTACGCCATGCACCTCGATCTCATCCCCCGCATCGACCTCGCGGTACATCTCGCCTACCTCGACGCCGCGTTCCTGCCACTGACTCCGCTGCTCGAGGCGGCCTGGCAGATCGAAGGCGTGTCCGCAGCGGCGGTGGGTCTTCGGCAGCGGGCAATGATGTCGCCGTGGATGGTCGTGTGCCGAGCCACCGAAACCGCCTTCCGTGCACTCGATGCCACCGTCCGCGACTACCTCGGGCACTGGCTCACGTTGGTAGACAAGGGAGTTCCAGCCGTCACCGGCGATACGGCCGCGCGCGATCGGGCCAACCGCGCGAATCTGTTCAGCCCGGCGGTCGACCCGGTGTGGGCGCAGGTAGCCCGGCTGCTCGGCGACGAACAAGCCGAGCGGGTGCGGGCGGAGCTGCTCGGATGACCGCGGCCGAAGCGCCGAGCCAATGGCAGCAGCGCATCGCCGGGGAATGGGTAGGCAGACCATCGCTGTTCGCCGCCGACGGTGTCTGGCGGGGTTTCGAGGACATCCGCCGCTCCTCGGTGTTCGCCGATGGGACAACGACTTACTACATGGACGGCGGTCTCACCGGGGGCGGCGATCTCGCCGGGCGGTTCGCCCTCGGAGCGCCGTTCGCCTTCGGCGTGATCGACTCCGACAACGACCGCCTCTACACCGGCCCCGACTTTTACGGCGCGGGTAGACCTTACGGGGGTTTCGTCGACGCGCACTACTACGGCCCCGGCTGGCAAGTCGGTTTGAACACCTGGAATCAGACACTCGGCGACACCCAGGTCTATTCCTCGGTGCTGTACCAGGGACCGGCCATGATCGGGATGTTCAACGGTGTCTACACCCGCGACCCCGCTCTGGCCGACGAACTCGTCGATCACGAAACACGTTGCGGTGCCACCACTTTCATACTTCCAACCAAAGACGATTGCCGATACACCGGCGACTGCGAGCTGTGGGGCGCCGATCAGCAGCGGCGCGGCACGGTGCGGATCGTCCTAGAGGTGACACCGCTGAGCCTGCTGACCGCCGAGCACCGCGTCACCTGGAGCGGCGCGCTCGACCGCGAGTACGAAGCCACTGTGCGCCGCGACGGCGTCCGCTCCTTCCACGAGGGCCCCGGTGTGTGGGGCAACGCGACCGCCTACGGCCGAGCCAACTACCCGGTGCTGCACCTGTCCGACGGCGGGAAGCTCAACGGACGAGAATTCATGATGAATGCCGAACCCGGGATGGGCGCGGGCTCCGAGCTTGCCGTGGTCTACGAACTGTTCGAACACAACTGCCTCAGTGCAGTACTGCATGGCGTGCTGATGCGCTCATGAGCACACCGTCGACCAGAACCGTGGTAGTTACCGGCGGAACACGCGGCATCGGACTCGGCATCACCCGCGCCCTGCTAGAGCGCGGTCATCGAGTCGCGCTGTGCGGCACCGATACCGAGCGGATCGACGAGCTGCGGACCGAACTGTCGGAGAGCGCGCTGGTGGTGCCTGCCGACGTCACCGACCGCGAGCAACTGCAGGGACTGTGGGATGTCGCGGCCGAGCGTTTCGGCGGGATCGATGTCTGGATCAACAACGCGGGCATCTCCCATACCCGTACCCCGGTGTGGGAGCTAGCCGCCGACGATGCCCGGAAAGTGGTCGCGACCAATCTGATCGGCACGATCAATGGGTCTGCCGTCGCCATCGCGGGCATGGTGAGCTCCGGCGGCGGGCACGTCTGGAATATGGAAGGCCTCGGCAGCGACGGACGCACAGTACCCGGCCTGTCGGTCTACGGTGCAAGCAAACGCGCACTGACCTACCTGACCAAGGCCTTGGCGAAGGAGGTTCCCGCCGGAGTTTCCGTCGGCTTGCTCAGCCCGGGCATGGTGGTCACCGATCTGCTGACCCAAGGATACGCCGACTCAGCAGAATTAGCGAAGGCGCGCAAGATATTCAACATCCTCGCCGATCGCGTCGAGACCGTCGCACCGTGGCTGGCCGAGCACGCCGTCGCAAGCCGGCGCAACGGCGCCCACGTGCGCTGGCTCACCACGCCGAAGGTGATCGGACGTTTCGCCACCGCACCGTTTCGCCACCGGGACCTGTTCACCGAATGACTACGGGTGCAATGGATTACCCGATTGCACTGGCCTCGAGAACTACTGGGAGATGATCAATGCCTGACGTATTGGGCTGGCGCATGAAGTTCGGCGTACTCGCTCCGTCGACGAATACGGTGGTAGAACCGGACTTCGCCCGCATGGGTGTACCCGGAGTGACCGCTCATTTCGGCCGCATCCACATCCGTGATCAGAACATGGGCGACGACGCGGGCATGGACCAGCTGCTCGCGCAGATCCGTGCCGAAATGGACGTGACCTGTGCGCGGGTCATGACCTGCGAACCGGACTACATGGTGATGGGCATGTCGGCCGAGACGTTCTGGGGCGGGGTCGAAGGCAACCGCAAATTCGTGCGGCAGATCCACGACGCGACCGGACTGGCGGTCGCCACCGGTGCCGAAGCGTGCCGGCGAGCGCTGACGCTCAACGGCGCAAGGCGAATCGGCGTCGTGACGCCCTATCAGCCGGTCGGCGACGACAATGTCATCCGATTCTTCGGCGAGCTGGGTTTCGAGGTGGCCGCGATCAAGGGGTTGCGCTGTCCCACCGCGGTATCCATCGCCCATGTCCGCGAGGACACGCTCCGCGACGCCCTCCGCGAAGTGGACAGCGACGATATCGACGCACTCGTCCAGTGCGGCACCAACCTTTCCATGGTGCGCCTGGCCGACGAGGCGGAACGCTGGCTGGCCAAACCGGTGATCGCCATCAACGCCGCGACCTGGTGGATGGCGCTGCGCGACAACGGTATCCAGGACCGAATCGAGGGCGTGGGGTCACTGCTGCGCGATCACTGAGCGGGGGGTCGGCCTTCCAGCAGGCGGCGGGCCCGGCGGACCACGGGCAAGTCCACCATTCTGCCGACCTCATCGAGGACGACTCCGCCTGCGGCGGACTCGAATCGGGCGACCAGCACGCGTGCACGCTCGATCTCGTCCGCAGTGGGCGTGAACACCTCGTTGACTATCGGGACCTGCGCCGGATGTATACACGCGCGGCCTCGAAACCCTATACGCGCCAATGCTTTCGTCGATCCGCGCAGCAGCTGCAGGTCACGGAAGTCCGTGCTGACCGGCCCCAACGGCGGCGCTATTCCCGCCGCCGCACTGACAAGCACCACCTGCGAGCGGACCGCCAGCAGTTCGCGACCGTCGGCGTCCGGATCCACACCGAGATCCGCGCACAGGTCGGCCTCCCCGAGCTGGAGCCGTGCCACCCGCGGCGCCGTGGCGATCGCCCGGGCGTCGAGCACCGCGGCCGCACTCTCCAGCAGCGGGCACACCGCGATCGCCCCAGGCTTTGATTCACCCTCGCGCAGCACCGTATCGACCTCCCGAACCTGTTCCGCCGATTCGGTTTTGGCCAGGCATAGCATCGAAACCGCAGGCAGGGCCACCGCTCGCACATCATCCAGTCCCGCCGAGCCAGAATTCACCCGCACCCAGATCCGTTGCCCAGCAGCACCAATCGTGCGCAGCCAGGCGGAGACCGCGGCACGCGCCGCAGCCTTCTGAGCCAGCGGAACGGCATCCTCGAGATCGAGCAGAACGACGTCCGCCGGACCTGCCAGCGCCTTGTCGAACAGTTCCGGGCGGTTGCCCGGCACGTACAGGGCCGACCTCACCGGGCCACCTTGTGCGCACACCGGTCAAACCATTGGAGACACTGTTTCCTCATACGAAACATCTATCATGCCGCCCTCTCGCCGTCCAGAACGGATCGGACCCGTTTCCGCTCTTGACACCAGTCCATCGCTGGGCCTTAATGACATTCAAGAAAGAAACGCTATTCCGCCATAGGAAACAGCGCGCTCAGTCGCTGGAGTCACGATGAACCTTCGATGTCCCGCTTCGGCGGTCGCCATCCTTTGCACCGCCGTCGCCCTCAGCAGTGCGACGGCCACTGCCGCCGAACCCACCGGCATCCCGGAAGCCATCGACATCCCTTGCGCCGCACGAACATTGCATCAGAATGCCGACTGGTATCTGCCCGCCGGGACGCCACGGGGCTTGCTCTGGTTGCAACACGGTTTCGCCAGGACCGACGCCAATGTCGCGGCGTTGGCCGAAGACTTCGCCGCCGCAGGCTATCTCGTGTTCGCGCCGAGCCTGCCGTTCATCGACATCTCGGGTTGTACCTTGCAGAACCTGGGCGACAACACCGGTTTCCTGAACAACGTCGCCGACCTGTTCGGCACCGCAACCGATCCCACCGCGCCGCTCGCTCGAAGCCTTGCCCGAGCCGCCGATTCAGCCCGGCGCACAGATCTGCGCATCCCCGATCAACTCGTCTTCATCGGCCACTCCGCGGGTGCCGAAGCCATCGAATACGTCGCGCACCGGCTGCACACGGACTACCCCGGCACCTGGCCTTCGTTGCGCGGCCTGGTGCTGCTGGACCCGGTGAAGTCGTTCCTGGGCAACAACACCGAGCGCGCACTCGCCGATCTCGACACCACGGCACTGCCCATCCTGACCATCTCGGCCCCGCCGTCGCTGTGCAACAGCCTCGGCAGCGGCACCGCCGCCGTCCAACAGCTCCTCCATCGGTCCTACGTCGGAATACGAATCGGCTCAGGCGTACACACCGACGCCGAGGGCCCGAGCGGCGACCTGATGGGCGACCTACTCTGCGGCACACCGGAAAGCGTCAACATCTCGACGCTCCGCACGTTAGCGATCGGCTGGGCGGGCGACTTCGTCACCGGCACCAGAACCGCCGACTACTACCCTGTCGACGCCCCACGCTCCGACGCCGCCGAAGCCAAGGCAGCCGTCGCGAACGCCATCGCCGCCGCACCCACCGCGCAGATCCTCTCCGGGTCATGATCGCGTTCGAGATTCGCTCCCGCGGTTACGAATCCGGTTGCCCGTCGGCCTCCTGGGCAGTCGGTCGCGGCTCGGTGTCGAGGCTCGCCGAGCGAATCCGCGTTCGTGTGCTGACCATACGACGCGCCCCGCCGGTAGCCACAATATTGCCCAACACCAGGCCCGCACCGATGGCCAGCGTGGTGAGCACGGAAAGAGCGAACGACACTCCTGATCCTGGCGAATGTCCGATGAACTGTAGTAATGAATGGGCGACCGCCAGGGACGGCAACAGAGCGCCGCAAAATGCCGGAACAATTATCGATGCCGCAGAAATGCGCAGGCGGGCCGCCGTCCACGTGCTGACGGCGCCGAGTATCGCCGCGCCGAGCATCAACGACAATTGCAGCCCGATATGTGCACGCGCACATAGCTGCACAATCAGCTGCGTGAATACCGCCGCCGCCATGGAAATCGGCACCACCCGCGCGGTGGCCCCCTGAGCGAAGGCATTCGCCGCGGCAGCGATCGCCGAGGCGAACAGCGCCCAGCACGGCGTCAGGCCGGTCAGCTGAATCGCCGACGGATCGACTTCGAGATGCACCCACCGGGTCGATATCAGGCCCGCCTGAATGCCGGTCACCATTCCGAGCACCACCAATCCGATGCCGAGCCCGCGCACCAAGGCCAGGCTCCGAAAGCCGGATATCGCGTCCTGCGCGGTCGCGACGATCGACGGATGTGGCAACAGCAGCACCACGCATGCGGCGACCATGCTGGCCGCCTCGCCCGGATTGATCGAGCTGTATGCCATCGCCAGGCTACCGGCCGTCGTCGCCAGCGCCATCTGCGCAACGGCGACGAAAAACGTTGGCAGATAACGTCTCCCGAGCAACTTACCGAGGTACATCAACATGGACATCAGGACGAACGCGCCCGCCGCCGACCAGTAGGTCCCGCCCGCCTGCAGCGCGACGACTACACCCAGCACGCCCATGGCGCCCGCGACAACCCGATAGGGCCATCGCGGATCCGACCGTATCTCCTCGACGAGTCGCCGACTGGCCTGGGTCATGTCGGTCTCGTGGCTCACGATGTCGTCGACAACGCCGTATACATTGTTGAGCCGGTGCAGGTCGGCGCCGGTGTCCCGGACGGCCCGCAATCCGGCGATGGTCGGCTCGTTGGGCACCGCGTACACCATGTGGATCGACGAGCCGGGAAAGTCGAGTTCCACAGCTGCCAGATTCCAGGTCGCCGACACCGCGACGATAGCCACCTCGACACTGCGCGCGTCAGCCCCCGACGACAACATCACCTCCCCCAGGTCCAAGCAGAAGTCGATGACCTGACGGGCCGAATACTCATCTCCGGTCGCGGTCGGTGAAGGCGAGACGCCCGAGTAGATGCTCCCGCGTAGCAACAATGCGATATCGCGCCGCTGCTCGGGTGTCGCCACCCGTGGCCGCCGCTGCCGAACAGGACGCCGGGCACCGTTGACGGCATTGGTGACCGATGTGCGAGGCCTGCGCTTCGGCGTGGGCATGATCTCCAATCCAGTGCTGGACAGCATGACGGAAACCCGCTCGTGCGCACCACCACACCAGCGTTGCTGTCAGATTGCCCATCGACAGCGCGAAAAACCTTGAATTGTGACGACACTAACTACTGCTCGACGATACGGGCGAAAGGTATTCGTGCCCGGCCGATGGTGGGCAGCACCCTCCCCGGGCGCGGGCTTCCCGGGGAAGGGACGGGCAGTCAGCGGAAGAGGCGGAAGAACCCGCGCACCTGCTCGACCAGCGACTCCGGCTGCTCCAGCGCGGCGAAGTGGCCACCTCGCGGCAGCTCCTCGAACCAGCGCAGGTCGGTGAACCGCAGCTCGGCCTCCCGCCGCGACGGGCGGGTTATGTCGCGCGGGTAGACCGACAGCCCGGACGGCGCGGTGACCTTGTCCCGGAATTTGGCGTAGCTCTCCCAGTACAGGCGCGCCGACGAGGTGGCCGACGCGGTGAACCAATAAACCGAGATCTCATCGAGGATCTGCTGCCGCGACAACGCGTCCTCGGGGTGGCCGTTGTGGTCCGTCCAGGCCCAGAACTTCTCGGCGATCCAGGCGGCCTGGCCCGCCGGGGAATCGGTGAGGCCGTAGCCGAGCGTCTGCGGGCGGGTCGCCTGCTGCCCCGAGTACCCCCGGCCGGTGCGCCGGAACTCCTTCTCGGCCTCGAGGTTCGCCAGCTCCGCGGGCGTCGGGTCGTCGAACGTGCCCGCCGCCACCGACCCCAGGTTCAGGTGCACGCCGGCGACCCGCTCGGGCGCCACCTCGCCCAGCGCGCCGGACACCGCCGAACCCCAGTCACCGCCCTGCGCGCCGTACCGCTCGTACCCGAGCGAGACCATCAGCGTGTCCCAGGCGCGCGCGATACGTTCGACGCCCCACCCGGTCGTCGACGGCTTGTCACTCCAGCCGTACCCGGGCAACGACGGCGCGACCACGTGGAACGCGTCCGCCGGGTCCCCGCCGTGCGCGCGCGGGTCGCTCAGCGGACCGAGGACCTCCAGGAACTCGAGCACCGAACCCGGCCACCCGTGCGTGAGCACCAGCGGGAACGCGTTCGGCTCCGGCGAGCGGACATGCAGGAAGTGGATGCCCAACCCGTCGACTGTGTCGCGGTACTGCGGGAAAACATTCAGCCGCTCGGCGAACCCGAAGTCGTAATCGTCGGCCCAGCTGCGGCAAAGCTCCTGCGCATAAGCCAGCGGCAACCCCTGCGACCAGTCGTCCACCGGCTCGGGCTCGGGCCACCGCGTCCGTCGCAACCGTTCCCGCAGATCCGCGATCTCGGCATCGGTAATGCTGACCTCAAATGGCTCGGCGACCATAGCGAACTCTCTTCCTCGGTAAGACATTATCGGATCGAATGAAGCCGTCGACCGGCTCCCGTTAGCTCAAAGATTCCCTGCCCAGCCCTGCCTTTCCCCAGTCTCGTCGCCAGTCGAGTCGACCACCCATATGTGGTTCTACTTGGTCATGCAACCCACACACAAACGGGCGGGTCGAAATATCGCCTTTGCTTTAATTGCTGTCGGGGCAATGATCTTCGCGTCTGGCCCTGGCGCCAGCGGGCAGCCGCCGGCCAGTCCATCCGCACCATCGAGTTCAGATTTGTCTGCCGTTCCGAAAGAAGTGACCACAGATCCCCAGGGAGCCGTCGAGCAGGTGGTCCCGAAGGATCCGATCAAGGTGCCGGCGGGAACGGCCGCCGATGCCAAGGCCGCGGCGCAGGCGCACGCGGCCGGTGTGCAGAAGGCGCTCGGCGGAAATGGTGATACCGCAGGCGTTTTGGTGGTGGAGTCGGTATTCCCGGTTGGTAAGGGGTCTACGGTTCGGCTGCGCCAGGAGATCGACAAGGTTCCGGTGTTCGGCGCGTCGGCGGCGGAGTCGCTGACCGCCGACGGGTCACTGATCTCGGTGACCGGGTCGTTGTCGAAGAAGTCGCGGGGCAAGTTCGCGACAACCACACCGTCGGCGCAGGTACAGCAGTCCGCGCTGAAGAAGGTCGCCGAGCAGAGTAAAGCCGCTCCGGACAAGCTGACCGTCACCGAGACGAAGGCCTACTGGTACGACGCGAAGCTGGTTTCCAAGAAGAATGCGCAGAGCGTGGCGGTCCCGGCGTTCAAAGTCGACATCAAAGGCCCCAGCGCCGACAAGAAGGGCGAGCCCGCGACCTGGGTCGTCTTCGTAGACGCCACCAACACCGGCAAGGTGCTCGGCAGCTGGAGCGAGACCAAGCACCTCAACCGAGTCGTGTGCGACAACGCGAACCAGCAGATCGACCCCAACCAGGCCGGCTGCGGCACCGACAGCATCCAATCCACCAGGGCGGAGGGCGAGGCTCCCAGCGGCATCGAGGATGTCGACAAGATCTACGACTACCTGGGCAACACCGAAAAGTTCTACGCCCAGTACACCCAGGTGGCGAACCTGACCAATTTGATCGGCAATGACACCGGGGATGGTCACGGTCAGGCGTTGCGCGCCACCGTGCGTCTCTGCACTTACGATGAGTGCCCTTATCAGAACGCATTCTGGTCGGGCACTTACATGGCCTACGGTTCGGGTCTGACCACCGAGGACATCACCGCGCACGAACTCACCCACGGCGTCACCCAGAACACCAACGGTCTGGTCTACAGCGACGAGCCCGGCGCGATCAACGAGTCCATGTCCGATGTCTTCGGCGAACTCACCTTCCTGGTGGACACCGCGAACCCGTGCAATACTGCCCAGAATCGGTGGAAGCTCGGTGCCTGCAGTTCCATTGGTGTGATCCGGGACATGGCGAACCCGAAGGCACATCGGCAGCCCGACTCCTATAACGGGCAGTACTGGTACACCGGTAGCGGCGACAACGGTGGTGTGCACACCAACAGCGGAGTGGGCAACAAGACCGCGGAGCTCCTGGTCGATGGCGGCAGCCTCAATGGTGTGACCGTCACCGGTCTGGGCATCGAGAAAACCGCCGCGCTCTACTGGACCACCCAGACACTTCTCTCGGCCAATACCGACTATGCGGCATTGTCGAGTGCGCTGAAGAACGCGTGCAACACCAATGTCCAGAACAGCACCGCGGGAACAACGGCGGCCGACTGCGTCCAGGTGGCCAACGCCACCAAGGCCACCATGTTGCCACAACTGAAGACCCGCACCTGACAACTACTATTGAGATAAAGCTGGACGTCTCACCGCGCTCGTCATGAGCTCGGTGAGACGTTCTTTTGTACCTCGGCAAATACGTTCCCCAGTTGTCTGGCTGGACGCGGAGGTGGTGACGCGCGAGGCTGTTTACCGGCGGTCGCGGATCGCCACAGACGCGAGGAGTGTCATTGTGCGAATTCCCCAACTCGCCCAAGCGTTTTCCGTCGTCGCCGGGGCGTTGGCCCTGGCCACATCGACCGCCCTGTCCCCCGCCGGTGCCGACGCCACGACCGTCCCGAAATTCGATCACATCGTCCTGGTGATGTTCGAGAACACGGGCTATGACGCCATTATCGGCAGTACCGATGCCCCCTACTTCAACAAGCTGGCCGACAACGGCGCCTTGTTCACCGACTCGCACGCCCTCACCCACCCCAGCCAGCCCAACTACATCGCGCTGTTCTCCGGCGACACGCAGGGCGTCACCAGTGACAGCTGCCCGCACAACTTCACCGGCGTCGACAACCTCGGCAGCCAGCTCAGCAAGGCCGGACTGCAATTCATCGGCTACGCCGAGGACCTGCCCAACGCCGGCTACACCGGATGCAGTGGCAGCGGCGGCAGCTACCGGCGCAAACACAACGGCTGGGTGAACTTCGACAATGTCACGGCCACCTCGAATGTGCCGTACTCGGCGTTCCCCTCGGACTACGCCCAGCTACCCACCGTCTCGTTCGTCTCGCCGAACATGTGCAACGACATCCACGACTGCCCGGTCGCCACCGGCGATACCTGGCTGAACAAGAACCTGTCCGGCTACGCGGAATGGGCCAAGGCCAACAACAGCCTGCTGGTCGTCACCTTCGACGAGGACGAAGGCACCGGCGTCAACCGCATCCCGACAATCGTCTACGGCGCGAACGTGAATCCCGGCCAATACCACGAGCGAATCGACCACTACTCGATGTTGCGCACCTTCGAGAACGCTTACGGCTTACCACCACTGGCCAACGCGGCCCACGCAACCCCCATCACCGACATATGGAGAACCACCCCGACCGCCCGTTGAGCACCGCACCAGGTACCGCGGCCGTGGTCCCGGCTACCCCTGATGGCCGTCATCGGGGTAGCCGGAACCGGTGCGTGTGGCGGGAAGCACGTTTTCGCCGCGATCCGGGAGCGCAGTTCCCCACGGCGACAAGGGTATTCGGTGCGGTCAGCGGCCCTCGGCGCAGGCGCGACCGACCAGGGCCTCGAGCTGCGCGGCGTTGCCGGAGATCGGCTGACATACCGGTCACTACAACTTGACGTGATCTAAGTTCGTCGAGTAGAACTTAGATCATAATGACGAACTAAGTTCGTTTCGAGGTTGTGGAGGTATGTGATGCGAGTTTCCGTAGTCGGAGCCGGTCTGGGAGGTCTGGCTCTCGCGCAGGGTCTGCGAGGCGCCGGGATCGAGGCCGAGGTGTTCGAGCGTGACCCGGGGATCGTCGCCCGATTCCAGGGCTACCGGCTGGTACTGAACCCGACCGGTTTCCAGGCGGTGCGTAACTGCTTGCCGGAACGCTGGCACCCGCTGCTGGACGAGATCGTCATGGACGCCTCCGCCGAGCAGTTGATCCTGGACCCACAGCTCAACGAGAT